>NZ_JAIQDG010000021.1 GCF_020037125.1 Myxococcus sp. RHSTA-1-4 | reverse complement strand
TGACGGCCCGCCTGCTCCTGACGGATGCCCATCAACCAGCCGGCTTGCTCGCCCATCAGCAGACGTGCGCGTCAACAGCGTGAAGCCCGCGCCTACTTCTTCTTGCGGTTCTTCTTCTTGTTTTCCTTCTCCCGCTTGCGGCGCTCCTTGATGGCGTCGCGGTCCTCGGCCTTCGCGCCGGCGGAAGGAGGCGCGTAGCCCATGAGTCGGGCCTTGGCCATGGCGGCCTGGCCCATGGGCGGGGTGTAGCCGGGAGCCACCTGGGGCATCTGCATGGGCATGCCCATGCCGGGCATCCCGCCGCCCATCATCTTCTCCATCATCTTCGCGTCGCCGCCGAACATGCTGGAGAGGTCCATGTTCTTCATCTGCGACAGCTGACCGAGCTGCTTGAAGCCGGGGATGCGGCCCAGCAGGCCCGGATTCTGGCCGATGGTGCCCATCACCTGCTGCATCATCCCGAACTTCTGCAGGAGCTCGCGGACGTCCTCCACCTTGCGGCCGCTGCCCTTGGCGATGCGCTGGATGCGGCTGTTGTTGATGAGGTCCGGCCGCAGGCGCTCCTTCGCCGTCATCGAGTCGTACATCGCCTCGATCTTCGTGAGCTCCTTCTCGTCCGGGTTGAGGTGCTCGGTGAGGTCGCCGAAGAGGGGGAACTTCTCCAGCAGGTCCTTGAGCGGGCCCATCTTCCGGACCATGCGGATCTGCTCGACGAAGTCCTTCATCGAGAACTGGCCGGACAGGAGCTTCTTCGCATCCTCCTCGGCCTTCTTCTCGTCGACGACCTTCTCGAAGTCCTTCATCAGGCCGACGATGTCGCCGAACCCGAGGATGCGGCCCGCGAGGCCGTCCGGGCGGAACTCCTCCAGCTTGTCCATCGACTCGCCCATGCCGAGGAACTTGATGGGCTTGCCGGTGACTTCCTTGATGGACAGCGCCGCGCCGCCGCGGGCGTCACCGTCCAGCTTGGTGAGGATGAAGCCGTCCAGGCCCAGGCGCCGGTCGAACTCGGCGGCGGTGCGCACCGCGTCCTGACCAATCATCGCGTCGCACACCAGGAGGATGGTGTCCGGGTGGACGTTGGACTTGATGGACTCCAGCTCCGTCATCAGCGCCTCGTCGATGGCGAGGCGGCCGGCGGTGTCGATGAGCACCACGTCGCACTTCTGCTCACGGGCGGCGGCGTAGCCGCGCTTCGCCAGCTCGGGAGGCTGGAGGCCGGGCTCGTGGTAGACGGGGACCTTGAGGCGCTCGCCGAGCACCTTGAGCTGGTCCACGGCGGCGGGGCGGTAGATGTCCGCGGCGACGAGCAGCGGCTTGCGCCCCTCCTTGAGGAGCCGGTTGGCGAGCTTGCCGGTGGTCGTCGTCTTACCGGAACCCTGGAGGCCCACCATCATGATGCCGGACAGCTGGCCCTTGGGCTTGAGCGCGAGGCTGGTGTCCACCGGTCCCATGAGGGACTCCAGCTCGTCGTGGCAGATCTTGATGAAGTGGTCCATGGGGCTGACCTTGCGCTTCTGGCCAGCCTTGTCGGTGAGGGTCGTCTGCACGACCTCGCCGACGGCCTTCTCGCGGACGCGGGCAACGAACTTCTTCACCACGTCGAAGGCCACGTCGGCCTCGAGGAGGGACACACGGATGTCGCGGAGCGACTCGTCGACCAGCTCCGGGGTGAGCTCGCTCTTGCCGGCGAGGCGGTTCTTGGCGGAACGGAAGCCCTTGGTGACGGTCTCGAGCATGGGGGGCGCTTTATAACAGGGGAGAGCGGGATGCGACGGTGGAGCGCATCCAGGCCGTCGAAGAGTGGAGAGAAGGGCCCCGACAGCCCCGCCGCGAGGGGAGGCCTGGGCCGGAGGGCCTGAAAACATCAACACTCCTGGGGGGTTGGCGCATCCCTCGGGGGAGGGCGACTCAACCCTGGAATGAGCCGTGGCCACCCCGGGTACTGGGAGGCCCCGGGCGGGAGCCGGGCCTGGCCGCAAGCCCTCCGGGCGCGGAGAGGGGCAGGCCCGTGCTCGGGACCTTTGCCGGGAGCGGGACAGGCCCTATAGGGTGTCGGGCCCAGCGGCACGAGTGGCGGAACTGGCAGACGCAGCGGACTTAAAATCCGCTGGCCCGCAAGGGCCGTCCGGGTTCGATCCCCGGCTCGTGCACTTCCTCCCGGCCAGCGACCTGGGCGAGTCCGGCGGACTCCGAGCGCACGCTCGAGCTCGAAGAAACTCCGCACTGCCCCTGGGGCCGTAGCGGCAGGGCCCACAGCTTCCGAGCGCCGGTGCCGTCCTCGGCGATGAAGAAGACATCCGAGCCGGCGCGAACGAACCTTCTCGGGCTCGAGGAGCCGGCTCCCGGCACCAGCTCGTCGAGCGGCACCGTGCCCTCGGCGGTGCCGTTGCTCACCCACGGCTCACGGCCACGCTGCGAGGCCTCGGCGCTGAAGAACAGGTTGCCCTGGGTGACCATCAGCCCCTCGGGAGCCGCGCTGGCCGCCCCCGGCTCGAGGTCCACGACGAGGCGGGTCCCCACGTCCGTGCCATCACTCACCCACAGCTCGCGCCCGTGCGTGCCATCGTCCGCGGCGAAGAAGAGGCGGGCCCCCATGACGGTGAGGCCACTCGGGAACGAACCCGCCTCGCCGGCCCGGAGGTCCTTCACCCGCTGCGTCCCCTCCGGCGTGCCGTCGCTGCGCCACAGCTCCGCATCCGTGCCCGCGTCCCCCGTGGTGGCGCTGAAGTACAGCCGTCCACCCATGGCCACCAGTCCGCGGACCTCCGAGAACTCGCTCACCGGCTTCGGGGCGCCTCCGTCCGTCACCATCAGGTGGACCTTCGCGTCGTGCACGTGCCCCATGACGAAGAACAGGCGCGGGCCCGCCGCGGTCAGCGACTCCAGGATGCCGCCCTCGCTCGGGACACGGGCCAGCTCGACGGCGCCCGGGCCGCCTCCCTCGCTGCGCATCAGCACCGTGGAGAGCCCCTGGAAGTGCGCGAGGAAATAAAGCGCGCCATCACCCCCTCGCGTCATGCGGTCGGGGGACGTTCCCTCGGGGCCCGGGTCGAGGTCCTGTACCAGGACGGTGCCCTCGGGCGTCCCATCACTGCGCCACAGCTCGCGGCCGTGCTCCGGGTCGCTCGCGGCGAAGTAGAGCAGGCCGTTGTACTCGAACAACGACTGGGGCTCCGAACCCGTGGCTCCGGGCCAGAGGTCCTTCACCCGCCGGGTGCCACCCGCGCTGCCGTCGCTCACCCACAGCTCGCGCCCGTGCTCCGAATCCTCGGCGGCGAAGAAGACCTTGTCCCCCACCCGGGTGGGCTCCGAGGGCATCCGCCCGGTCGGCCCGGGAGCGAAGTCCCGCACGAGGCAGGCCCCCGGCCCTCGGGTGCCGCTGCTCGTCCACACGCCGGGCCCCGCCGCGCCAGCCTCCGCGACGAAGAAGAGGGCGCGCTCGCCGCCCACCATCTCCGGCACGCCCCTGTCCCCTTCTTTTGGAGCAGGCCCCATCGGGAGGGCGGTGCGCCCGCAGGGGGCCCAGGGCAGGGTGTCATCGGGAGGCGGCGGGCCTCCTCCTGGCGGGGGCTTGCCGCCCTGGGATGTCGAGCAGCCGGAAAGCAGCGCGAGCACCAGGGAGAGCTGACGCCAGCACCTCATGAGAGCCTCCTGCGCGGGGACCCTCGTCTATCCGCGCGGAGGTGCGATGTCTGTCTCCCCCGGGAGCAGTCGCGCCTCTGGAACATGACGCTTCCCCAGACCCGGGGTCGATTGGCGCGCGAGCGCTCCCACGTAGGTTCCGCCCTCCACCCGCCAGGAGCTGACTCGGAGGCCGCCATGTCGTGGAGACCCGTCTTTGCCCCGCCGAGGGGGCTCGCGGCCTGGCTCGTCGGATTCGCGGTGCTGGCCTTGCCAGCCCGGGCCCAGGGCCCCGCGCAGGTAGGGCAGTGGTCGAGCGTCATGTCCTGGCCCATCACCGCCACCCACACGCATCTGCAACCTGATGGCAAGGTGATGTTCTTCGGGGAGTTCGACGAGGGGAACCTGCCTCCACGGCGCTGGGACCCCGTCACCAACGCCGTCACCGCGTTGCCGCACCCGGGTTACAACATCTTCTGCGCCGGCCACTCGTACCTCGCGGACGGCAAGCTGCTCGTCACCGGTGGGCACGTGAGGAGCAACGTCGGACTCAACGACGCGAGCCTCTTCGACCCGTTCACGTCCTCGTGGAGCCGCCTGCCGGACATGAATGCCGGGCGCTGGTACCCCACCAACACCACGCTCTCCAACGGGGACGTGATGGTGCTCTCCGGCGACATGAACGGCAGCGGCGACGTCAACACGCTCCCGCAGCGCTTCCTGGCCGGCAGCCGGACCTGGCGGAACATGACCACGGCCCGTCTGGCGCTGCCGCTCTATCCGAAGATGTTCCTCGCCCCCAGTGGCCGGCTCTTCTACGCCGGGCCGTCGCGGGGAAGCCGCTGGCTGCGCACGGCGAGCACCGGCACCTGGAGCTCGGGGCCTTCCAGCAACTTCGGCACCCGGAGCTACGGGCCCGCCGTCTACCTGGATGCCCGGGTGTACGTCATCGGTGGAGGGGACCCGCCGACAGCCACCACCGAGGTCATCGACCTCAACGTGGATGCACCGAGCTGGCGATACGTGTCCTCGATGACCATCCGCCGGCGCCAGCACAACGCGACCCTGCTCCCCGACGGCACGGTGCTCGTCACGGGGGGCAGCTCGGGCAGCGGCTTCGACAACTCGGGCTCCCCGGTCTTCCATGCCGAGGTGTACGACCCCGCCGCCAACCGGTGGACCCGGCTCGCGAGCAACACCGTGTACCGGGGATACCACGCCACCGCGCTGCTGCTCCCGGACGGACGTGTCCTGAGCGCGGGAGGCCGCAACAGGCGCTCCGCGGAGGTCTTCTCGCCGCCCTACCTCTTCAAGGGGGCGCGACCGGCCGTCAGCTCGGCTCCGGACACGGTGATGCCCGGGACGACCTTCACCGTCACGACGCCGGATGCCGCACGAATCACGAAGGTGACGCTCATCGCGCTCGGCTCGGTGACGCACACGTTCGATGAGAACCAGCGGCTCCTCACCTTGAAGTTCACCCCCGGCACCGACTCGCTCACCGTCACCGCGCCGTCCTTCAACAGCCGGGCGCCGCCGGGCTACTACCACCTCTTCCTCGTGAACGACGCGGGAGTCCCCTCGGTGGGGCGGAGGGTGAGGGTGCTGCGGAGGCCGACCACCGCGGCCGGTGCCCTCCAGGATGAGGAGGAGTAGTCCGTTGGCTTCCGAATCCCAGAGCAATACACGGCCTGCTGCTGGCACGTGCGGCCAGGGCTGGGGCACTGTCATGCCCATGACCGGTCCGCGACCCAAGACCTGTGCGGCCTGCGGGCGCGCCATTGCCGCCCACGAGGTGTACTACCGCTTCAAGCTCGTCCTCGAAGGCGAGCAGGACGTGCTCGACATACCTGGAGGCGGAGAGGGAGACGACCTCGCCTCGCTCGTCCGGCGGCTGGAGGAGGGCCCCGAAGACCCGCGCGAGCTGGAGGAGCAGGTGCACTGGGAGCGCACCGGGGTGGTGTGTGCGGGATGCCGCTCGGTGGTGGTGCGGACGCTTGCCCCCGCGCCGGTGACCGCCGGGCCGCATTGAGGGCCATGGCGCGCGGAGGAGGGGACCTCAACCCAGGTGCGCCCCCGCGCTCAGCGCCTCCCGTGTCCGCTCACGCAGTCTCACCATCTCCGGCCAGCCCGCGCCCTCGGGCACCATCGGCTCGCCGATGACGACCGTGATGCGCCCGGGCCGCAGCAGGTGCATCCCCGTCGGCCAGATGCGTCGAGTCCCCTCGATGTGCACCGGTACCAGGGGCCTTCGTGCCTCCACCGCCGCCTTGAAGGCCCCCAGCTTCAACGGCAGCATCCCCGGCCCCCGGGCCCGTGCGCCTTCGGGGAAGACGAGCAGCGAGGTCCCCTCCTGGAGCAGCCGTGACGCCCGCTTCGCGGCCTCGGCCGCTGGCCCCGCGTGGAAGCGGTCCACGAGCAGGTGCCCCGACTGTCTCATCGCCCTTCCCACCACCGGCCAGCTTCCCGCCTCCCGCTGTGCCACCGCCCGGAAGTCCACCGGCAGCACCGCGAGCAGAACGACCGAGTCCAGGTAGCTCACGTGCCTCGCCACCAGCACCCACGGCCCCTCGCCCCGCAGGTGCTCCTCGCCCTCCACTCGAACCGGACAGCCCGCCGCCCTCAGCAGCCAGCGCGAGCCCCTCCGCACCCGCCGGTCCGTTCTCGGCCCCGCCGGCGTCGCCCACAGCGCCACCTCCAGGAGCGGCGCCGCCAGCGACACCAGCGCCGTGAAGTACCCCGTGTACGCCGCCGCGCCCAACGTGCCCAGCAGCCGTCCCGCCCGTGCCTTCAAGGTGCTCACCGCGAGGCGCGCGTACTGCGTCCACACCCCGCGCCGGCCCCGGGACAGCGCGCCTTCCTCCCAGGCTTCTCGCGTGGCGCCCCGGCGGAGCTTGCCGCTCGACGTCTTGCGCACCGCCCCCGGCGGCGCCAGCTCCACCTCGTCCGGCGGCAGCTCCAGCACCTCCGCCACCCGCCGCACGATGGCGGCTCGCAGCCGCTCACGTGCCTCGCGCGAGCGCTCCCGCGTCTCCGCCACCACCACCAGCCGCTCCGTCCCCCCCCTCGGGTCCGGCTGCCCGAAGGCCACCACGCACCCCTTGCGCACGCCGTCCACCTCTCCCACCAGCTCCTCGATTTCAGACGGGTACAGGTTGCGGCCCGCCTTGATGATGAGCTCCTTGCTCCGTCCCGTCACGTACAGCTCCCCATCCGCCAGGTAGCCCAGGTCCCCCGAGTCCATCCACCCGTCGTGCAGCACCCGCCGCGTCGCCATCGCATTGCGGTAGTACCCTGGTGTCACCGACGGCCCGCGGAACTCGATGTGGCCTCGAATCCGCTCACCCACCGGGTGGCCGCTCTCGTCGACGATTCGCACCGTGTAGCCGGGCAGGGGGCTCCCGCATGAGACGAAGCGCAGCGCCCTCGTGACTTCCGCCGGGGTGGGGCGCGCCTCTCCCTCCCGCTCGAAGGGCCCACGTTCAATCGCGTCGACGCGCGGCGGCCGGCCCGGTGGAGGGAAGGTGAGCGCCACCGCCACCTCGGCCAGCCCGTACGCGGGGAAGAGCGCCCCCGCCTTCAGCCCGTATGAAGAGAAGCGCCGCGTGAAGCGCTCCAGCGTCTCCGGGCTCACCGCCTCCGAGCCGTTCAGCGCCACCCGCCAGGCGCTCAGGTCCAGCCCCGAAAGCTCCTCGTCACGCACCTTCTTCACACACAGGTCGAAGGCGAAGTTCGGTGCCGCCGAGAGCGTCCCCCGGTGCGCGTGCAGCGCGTGCAGCCAGCGCACCGGGCGCGTGAGGAAGGCCAGCGGCGAGAGGAACGTGACTGGCACTCCATACGTCAACGGCATCAGCCACGAGCCGATGAGCCCCATGTCGTGGTACAGCGGCAGCCAGCTCACCGCCACGTCCTCGGGGCCCACCCGCATTGCCCGGCCGATGGCCCGGATGTTGGCCAGCAGGTTGCCGTGCGTGAGCAGCACCCCCTTCGGCGCCCCCGTGCTGCCCGAGGTGTACTGGAGGAGCGCCCCGTCCGCCGCCTCCACGTGCACCGCCGGCGCGCTCGCGTCCGTCCACTGGAGCTCCCCGGACGTCAGCGTGCGCCGCAGCGAGGGCGCGCGGGCCTTCAGCATCGCGCCCACCCTGCGCGCCTCGTCGAAGGTGACGAGCACCCGCGGGCTCGCGTTGCGCAGAATCCCCACCTGCCGTCCCACGTACTCCTCCAGCCTGTCCAGCCGGAAGGGTGGGTAGAGGGGCGTCGGAAGGCCTCCCGCCAGCAGCGCGCCGAAGAAGCACGAGAAGAAGTCCGCCTCCGTGCGCAGCATGAGGGCCACCGGCTCGCCGCGCTCCACGCCCGCGTCCACCAGCGCCGCCGCCACTCCCGAGGCCCTCGCCCACAGCGTGCCGTATGTCAGCGGGTGCTCCGTGCCGTCCTCCTGGCGCAGGAAGAGGTGGGTGCGCTCGGGGTGGGCCTCCGCGTGCCAGCGCAGCACGTCCGTCAGGAGCCTCGCGGTGCCGGGGGCCGCCCTCGCGGGAGGCAGTGTGGCTCGCGGGACGGGGAGCGCCTCCGCGACGGCCGGGTGTGCCTCGGAGATGAGCCGGGCCAGCTCTCGTGCGCACGTGGCCCGGGCCACTGCTTCGTCCGGCAGCGTGACGCCGAACGCCTGCTGCAGCCTCAGCAGCAGCTCCACCCGCTCCAGGCTGCCGAGTCCGAGCTCCGTGTCCAGGGGGGCCTCCGCGCTCAGGTCCTCCACCGCGCGCGGCTGGCCGAGCTCGGACAAGAGACCTCCCAAGACGTCGAGCACCCCGTGCTCAACGGCCTGCCATGCACCGGGAGGGCCCTGCGCGGCCATGGCTACACCCCCTCTCCATGGAGTTGAGGCGCGCCGCGCGCGTGGCACCCCGCTGCCTTTCGAGCGCCCCCGCATCAGCCCGGCCCAACGGGCATCGGCCGGGGCCGTGCCTGCTCCTCCCAGGGCAGCCGAGCTTGCGCGCGTCGAGCACCTCCAACCGGTTGTTGGCGGGTGTACGGCATCCCTGACCCGGGGAATGGCACCAGGGGTGTCCACCGAAGCGTGAGTGCCCCACCCGGACAGGTCAGTCCATTGGCTGGGGAGAGAAAGTTCCAGAAGGGACTCTGTTGCGTCGATAACGAGAGCGCCGCTCCGGACGGTGCGCCCCCTCGCGATGACTATGTTCCCCGTGCTGAATCGGAACGGAGTCGCTCAGGAGGGCCAAGAGACGATGCCCAGGTCCACCGGTAATGCCCAGGTTGGAGGCACGCCGTGACGGCCGTCGTCATCATTGGCGCTGGCTCCTATGGAGTCGTCTACAAGGAGTACCTCGAGGCGGACGGCCGCTGGGACGTGCGGGCCTTCCTCGACGATGACCCCGCGATGCAGGGCACGACGGTCGCCGGTCTGCCCGTGCTGGGGACGACCGCGGAGCTCCCCCACCTCCGCGAGCGCGGCATCGAGGGGGCTTTCGCCCCCATCGGAAACAACTCCGTGCGGGTGCAGCTCCTCGCGCGAGTACGCGCCGCGGGAATGCGGACCCCCAACTTCGTGCACGCGTCCGTCATCACGGCCTCGACGCCGCAACCGGACTCGGGGGTCTACATCCTGGCGGGGACGGTCATCATGCCCCTCGTCCAGATTGGCGAGTTCGTCATGATCAGCATGGGCGTCAAGATTGCCCACCACACCACCCTGGAGCGGGGTGTCTTCCTGTCCACGGGAGTGAATGTCGGCGCCGGCATCCACGTGGGGGAGCGCGCCTTCCTGGGCATTGGCAGCACGGTGGTGACCAAGGTCCGCTCGGTGGGCGCGGACTCGTTGATTGGCGCCGGAGCGGTGGTCCTCAAGGACGTCCCCGCGGGAATCACGGTCGTGGGTGTGCCGGCGCGGCCGCTCCAACGCGGCGCCGCGAAGCCTCCGCAAGACGTCGAATGACTCCCAGGGAGGCCACCCGCCGCTCGTGCTGCCCCGGAGGGCAGGGGGCTGTTGCCTGGACGGGGCGTCGTATTGCCTGCCAGACATCGGGACACTCCCGCGATTGCTCATGCGCGCCCCGCCCGGATGATGCGTGACCGGGGGAGCCTCGGGGGAGGCTCACGACATCTCGGAGAACTTCAATGAGGCGCGTCCTGCTATGGGTCGGGATGCTGTGCATGAGCGCATGCGCGTGGGGACCCGGCATGCACATGGACGAGGACGCGTTCCGGGAACGGTACGCGGGGAGGGCGGACGCAGGCGCCGATGACGCGTATGAGATTGTCCCCATCACCGCCGAGCTGCTGGGCAGGCAGCTCGAGGCGCGCCGCAAGGCCCCGCCCGCGCGGGTGGAGGACCCGCTGGCGAAGGCCGCGGAGGACTACGAGTACCGGGTGGCTCCCTACGACGTGCTGAACGTCATCGTGTATGACCACCCCGAGCTCACGATTCCAGCGGGCGAGTTCCGCTCCCCCGAGGCCAGCGGCCACCCGGTGGCGGCCGACGGGACGATGTTCTTCCCCCATGCCGGAATCATCCACGTCGCCGGCAAGACGTTGCCGGAGATTCGCGAGCTGCTGACGCGGCGGCTGACCGCCGTCATCGAGCAGCCGCAGCTCGACGTGCGCGTGGCGGGCTTCCGGGGGCAGCGGGTCCAGGTCACCGGGGAGGTTGCTTCTCCCACCACCGTCCCCATCACCGACGTGCCCCTGCGGGTGCAGGACGCCATCAGCCAGGCGAAGGGCTTCACCCAGGAGGCGGACCTGCGCGCCCTCGTGCTCACCCGGGATGGCAAGACCTACACCCTCGACCTGCAGGCACTCTACGAGGAGGGCGACACCCGCCAGAACTGGCTCCTCCAGGATGGGGACGTCCTCCATGTCCCCGACCGGAGCCGGAACAAGGTCTTCGTCCTCGGCGAGGTTCGCAGGCCCTCCTCGCGCGTCATGGTGAAGGGCCGCATGTCGCTCGCGGAGGCGATTGGCGACAGCGAGGGCTTCGACCCCGTGACGTCGAACCCCTCCAAGGTCTACGTCATCCGCGGCAGCTTCGACCGGCCTTCCATCTACAAGCTCGATGCCGGCTCGCCGGACGCTCTCCTGCTCGCCACGCAGTTCCAACTTCAACCACGTGACGTGGTGTTCGTCTCGGCGCACGACTTGACGCGCTGGAACCGCATCATCAGTCAAATCGAGCCAACAGTCCGGCTGCTCTGGGAGGCGGTGCGGATCGGCGACGACACCATCATCTTCCGGTCTCAATGAGGAGCCACTCCAACCGAGACAGGGCCACCGCCCGCTCCAGCAAGGGTGCGACACCGGACGACGAGCTCGACCTCGGAGCCCACCTGGGCATCCTGCTCGAGCACCGCTGGCCGATTGCCGCGACCCTCGTCATCTCGCTGCTGGTGGGGGCCACCTACATGGCCGTCGCCACGCCCATCTACCGCGCCAACGCCGTCCTCCAGATAGAGCAGGAGGGCGGCGGAGTGGACGGGCTCGAGGAGCTGTTCGGGGACCTCTCCGGGCAGGTCTCCACGGAGATGGAGGTCCTCAGCTCGCGGGAGCTGCTGGGCCGGGTGGTCGACGAGCTGCGGCTGGATGTGTCCGCCAAGCCGCTGCGCTTCCCATTCATGGGCGCGATGCTCGCCCTCGCCCACCAGGGGCCGGGCCTCGCCGAGCCCCCGTGGGCCTACCTGGGTGAGTACGCCTGGGGCGGAGAGCGCATCCGCGTGGACAAGCTCGTCGTGCCCGGGGAACTGGAGGACGTTCCGCTCACGCTGGTGGCGGGGGAGGCGGGCGCGTACACGCTGCTCGGCCCGGACTCCACCCCGCTGCTCAGCGGGCGCGTGGGCACACCCGCCACGACGCCGCCGGGCTCGCCCCAGCGGGTGGAGCTCCAGGTCTCCGAGCTCCAGGCCCGCCCGGGAACACGGTTCCAGGTGAGGCGGCGCTCCCGTCTCCAGGTGGTGGAGTCGCTCCAGCGCTCACTGCGCCTGAGCGAGAAGGGCGTCAGCACCGGCGTGCTCATCGCGGTGCTCGAGGGGCCGGACCCGGAGGGCATCTCCGCCACGCTCCAGGCCATCGTGAAGCACTATGTCCACCAGAACGTCCAGCGCAGGAACGAGGAGGCCGAGCGGGCCCTGGCGTTCCTCGACAGCCAGCTTCCCGGCCTGCGCCAGGAGCTGGAGCGCGCGGAGGCGGCCCTCAGCGCCCACCGCGCGGGGAAGGGGACGGTCGACCTCGACCTGGAGACCAAGGCCCTCCTGGACCGCGGCATCGAAATCGATGCGTCCCTCTCGCAGCTCGAGCTCCAGCGCACCGAGCTTCAGCAGCGCTTCACCGGCAGGCATCCGATGATGCGGACCGCGAACCGGAAGCTGGCGCGGCTGAGGGCCGAGCGCGACGCCCTCAACGCCCGTCTCAAGGCCCTGCCGGCCGTGGACGTCGAGGCGGCCAGGCTCCAGCGGGACGTGGAGGTCGCCAACGCGCTGTACCGCCAGCTCAACAACAAGGCCCAGGAGTACCGGGTGCTGAAGTCGAGCACCGTCGGCACCGCGCGCATCCTCGATGAGGCCGTGGTGACGCGTGAGCCCGTGCGCCCCTCCCAGGCGGGGGTCCTCACGGTCAGCATCGTGATGGGGCTGACGCTGGGTGTCGCGCTCGCCTTCACCCGGCAGGCGCTCCAGCGGGGAGTGTCGGACCCCGCCGCGCTCGAGGCGCGGCTCGGGCTCCCCGTCTATGCCTCCATTCCCCTCATGAAGAGTCCCTCGCTCCGGGCCCGCGGCATGCACACCGTCGTGGCCAGGACGCACCCTCGCGACGTGGTCGTCGAGAGCCTCCGCGGACTGCGGACCAGCCTCCAGTTCGCGATGAAGGACGCGCCCAACAACGTGGTCGCCATCACCGGGCCGAGCCCGGGTGTCGGCAAGTCCTTCATCGCCGTCAACCTCGCCTGGGTGCTGGCGGATTCCGGCAAGCGCATCCTGCTCGTGGACGCCAACCTGCGCGGGGGCTGGCTCCACCGCTGCTTCGGTGTCGCGCGCTCCCAGGGCCTCTCCGAGCTCATCAGCGGCACGGCCGGGGTGGACGAGGTGATTCAGCCGGTCCACGAGCGGCGCCTGTCCTTCCTGTCCACGGGCGAGCTGCCCCCCAATCCCGCCGAGCTGCTGCTGAGCGACAGGTTCGCGGCGCTCGTGGCGTGGATGTCGGCCGAGTACGACCTGGTCCTCATCGACACGCCGCCCATCCTGGCGGTGACCGACGCGGCGCTCGTGGGCAGGCACGCGGGAGTCAGCCTGATGGTGGTGCGCGCGGGCGCCCACCCGATGCGGGAGGTGGTCGCGGCCGTCAAGCGGCTGGAGCTGAACGGCGTCCAGGCCCGGGGCGTCATCTTCAACGGCGTGCCGCGCTCGCCGAGGGGACGCGCCGTGAGCGGCATCTACCAGTACGAGTACCCGGCGGCGGGCTGAGCAGGGGCGGGAGGATGCCGTGAGCGGGTTCCGATGCGCAGCGCTGGGCTTCATCGTCGCGCTTTACGTGCTCGCGGGCCGCTGGGGGTTCTACCGGCTGGGCTCCCGGTATGCCTACCAGGACCCGCTCCTGGAGCTGCGTCTGTGGGTCGTCATGGGAGGGCTCCTGCTCGCCACCGTGGGGGCGGCCCATGCCGCCCACCGCACGGCGAGGCAGGGAGAGGCGCGGCCCGACGTCCGGCTCATGGCGGCGCTGCTGATGTTCTTCGGGTACCTGGGCACCGCCGCCATCTGGGCACCCGACGCGCAGCGCGCCGTCTGGAAGCTCTACGAGGTCATCCTGGCCGCCGTGATGACCCTGGGCGTCGGGCTCGCCGCGCTCCGCCTGCCGGCGGACCGCGTGCTGAGCGCGTTCTGGTCCATCGTCGTCGCCGCCACGGGGCTGCTGGCGCTGGTCGGCGTGCGCCAGTTCCTGGGAGGAGGCGGCGGCGCGCGGCTGGCGGTGATGGGGGGCGGGCCGAACGTCTTCGCCCGGCTCATGGGGATGTTCGCGCTCGGCGCCCTGTATTTCTGGCGGCGGGGGGGACGCACGTGGCTCTGGGTTCCGATGGCGGCCACCGGCATCCTCCTCGCGGTCCTCACCGGCTCGCGCGGTGGAGCCCTCTCCATCATCGCGGCCTTCCTCGTCTTCCTCGCCGTGGGACGCATCCCGCTGCGCCGGCTCGTCCTCCTGTCGCTGCTCGCCACGGTCGCCAGCGTGGCCGTCGTCTCGTTCACGCCCCTGGGGAAGGCCCTGAGCCACTCCATGGAGGAGCGGTTCCTCAAGCTGACCCTGAAGTACAACGGGAGCGGCTCGGCGGAGAGCGGGGTGTACCTGTCGGGGCGTGAGATTCTGTACGCCCGGGCCATCTCGCTCGGGAGCACCGCCCCGGTGATGGGGGCCGGGCTCGCGGCCTTCCCCGCGCTCGGGCTGGGCCTCTATCCCCAC
The DNA here is from genome assembly GCF_020037125.1 of Myxococcus sp. RHSTA-1-4. GTDB lineage: Bacteria > Myxococcota > Myxococcia > Myxococcales > Myxococcaceae > Myxococcus. Next base: position 186,726 of record NZ_JAIQDG010000021.1, on the reverse strand, counting down.
AACCTCTTCCTCGAGGTGTTCTGCGAGAGCGGCCTGCTGGGGCTCATGTTCCTCGGCGCGGTCCTGCTCGCCTGGCTCCGCGCGGCACTCCGGCATCGCCGCGGCCTGGACGCGGCGACGGTCGGCGCGGTGGTGCTGGTGCTGGTGGGAAGCCAGGCCAGCGGCGACCTCTACGACGCCCGCTCCCTCTTCCTGTTGATGGTGCTGTCCGCGTTCTGCACCACGGCCGCGGAGACGGCGCCGGCGCGTTTCCATCCAGAGGCCCGTGCCACTTCCGAAGGAGCGACCTGAAATGAAGATCATCTACCTCCACCAGTACTTCACCACGCCCGCGATGCAGGGCGGGACGCGGTCCTACGAGCTCGCCCGCCGCCTGGTCCGCATGGGCCACGAGGTGCACATGGTGACCTCGGACCGCCATCCCGATGGAGCCGCGCGGGGCTGGCGCGAAACGGACGAGAGCGGCATCCACGTGCACTGGCTGCCGGTGCCCTACTCCCAGAAGATGAGCTACCCGGACCGGATGCGTGCCTTCGGCAGCTTCGCCGTCAACGCCTCGCATCGGGCCGCGCAGCTCGGAGGCGACGTCGTCTTCGCCACGAGCACACCGCTGACCATCGCGGTGCCCGGCATCGTCGCCTCGCGCTGGAGGAACCGGCCCATGGTCTTCGAGGTGAGGGACCTCTGGCCCGCCATCCCCATCGCCGTGGGTGCCCTCAAGAGCCGCCCGGCCATCCTCGCCGCCCAGGCGCTGGAGCGGGCCGCGTACGCGGGCGCGGCGCACATCGTCGCGCTCTCGCCGGGGATGAAGGCCGGGGTGGAGGCGGCGGGCGTGGCCCCGGACAAAATCACCGTCATCCCCAACCTCTGCGACCCGGAGCGCTTCCTGGTCCCCGCGTCGGAGGGCGAGGCGTTCCGGCGGAAGTACCCGTGGCTCCAGGACCGGCCCATGGTGCTGTACGCGGGCACCCTGGGCCGGGTGAATGGCGTGGACTACCTCGTCCGGCTCGCGGCGGACATGCTGGCGAGAGACGCGGAGGTGCGCTTCGTCATCGTGGGGCGGGGAAACGAGGAGCCCGCCCTGCACGCGCTGGCGGAGCGGCTCGGGGTGAAGGACCGCAACCTCTTCTTCCTGCCCCCGGTGGTGAAGGCGGAGGTGCCCGCCGTGCTCTCCGCGGCCACCATCGCCACGTCCCTCTTCACCGACGTGCCGGGCATGGAGGACAACTCCGCCAACAAGGTCTTCGACGCGCTCGCCGCCAGCCGGCCGCTCGCGCTCAACTACGGGGGCTGGCAGGCGGAGTTGCTCGAGCAGGAGCGGTTCGGCCTGTACCTGCCTCCCAAGGACATTTCCGCCGCGGGGGCCCTGCTGGCGAGCCGGGTGCGTGACTCCCGGTGGCTCGCGGAGGCCGGCAGCCGGGCGGGACGGCTCGGCAGGGAGCGCTTCTCCGCGGACGCCGCGGCGCTCCGGCTCGCCGAGGTGCTCCAGCGCACGGTGGGCAGGGCATGACGCGGCGCCGGTCGGCGGGGAGGAACTTCGCGTGGACGCTCTCGGCGGGGCTCGTCTACGCGCTCGCCCAGTGGGGCGTGCTGGTCCTGCTCGCGCGGCTCGGCACGGTGGAGCGGGTCGGCGAGTTCGCGCTCGGGCTCGCCATCACCGCTCCGGTGATGCTCATGGCGCGGATGCAGTTGCGCTCGCTCCAGGCCACCGATGCGCGGGGCGCGTATGGCTTCGAGCACTACCTCGGGCTGATGGGGCTCAACGTGCTCGGAGGCGTGCTGCTGTGCGGCGGCATCGCCCTGGTGGGGGGATACTCCGCGAGCGCAGGCGTCGTCATCGCGCTGCTGGCGGTGGCCAAGGGCTTCGAGTGCCTCAGCGACGTGTTCTACGGCGCGCTTCAGCGGGCGGAGCGGATGGTCTTCATCGCCCGTTCCATCATCGCCAAGAGCGTGCTCTCCGTGGTGCTCGTGGCGCTCGCGCTCTGGACCACGGGCAGCTCGGTGGTGGCGGCGGCCGCGCTGGGGCTCTCCTGGGCGCTGGTGCTCTTCGTGCTCGACGTGCCCACCTACCGCCGTGAGTTCGGAGGCGCGAATCCCTGGCTCCAGCTGTGGCGGGCGCCCTGGCGTGAGCAGGGCACCCGCATGTGGAGCCTCTTGGGGCTCGCCTACGCGCTTGGCATCACCGCGCTGCTGGGCTCGTTGCGCCCCAACGTCCCCCGCTACCTGCTGGAGGCGCATGCCGGCCAGGCGGAGCTGGGCGTGTACGCCGCGCTCGCGTACTTCTCGGCGCTGGGCGGCCGGGTGGTCCATGCGCTCGGGCAGGTGCTGAGCCCCCGGCTGGGGCGCTATCACGCGGCGGGAGACCAGCGCCGCTATGGCCGCGCGCTCCTGGGCTTCGCGGGTGGAGCGGCGCTGGTGGGCCTCTGCGCCATCACCTGCGCGGTGCTGCTTGGACGCCAGGTGCTGACGCTCTTCTATGGGGCTCCGTACGCGCGCAACCTCGGCCTGTTCGTCTGGCTCATGGTGGCCGCCTCGCTGGAGTACGTCGGCGTGAGCCTCCAGTTCGCGCTCACGGCGGCGCGGGAGCTGAAGGCGCAGGTCGCGATGCTCGTCCTGTCCGTCGCGGTGGTGGCGCTGGGGAGCCTCTGGTGGGTGCCCTCCGCGGGCCCCGTGGGGGCGGCGTGGGCGCTGGCACTGGGCTGGCTCGCCGAGCTGAGCTGCAGCGGCTGGCTCGCCCTGCGTGCGTGGCGGCGCCTGGGGCGCAAGGAGGCGAGCCCGGCGCCCGGCGGTCCGGGGACGCAGGTGACACCTGGCGCGGATACGGTCGCCTGAGCCCCCCGGCGGGGGAGCCCCGGTGCCCGGGTCGCGACAGCGAGCACTGCTCATGGGCAGGTGGTGGGGACGCACGGTGGTACCCACGTTCGCGTGTGAAAGAGAATCGGAAGCGGGGGCGGGCGGATGCGACGACAGGCTGGGACGGCGCTCTTCTTCAAGAAATGCATCGACCGGCTGGCCGCGGCCGCGGGACTCCTCTGCTTCGCCCCGGTGATGGCCGCGACGGCACTGGCCGTCCGCGTCTCCATGGGCCGCCCGGTGCTCTTCCGCCAGCAGCGCCCGGGACGTGGGGGCAGGACGTTCCAGCTCGTGAAGTTCCGCACCATGCTCGACGCCCGGGGCGCGGACGGCCGTCCACTTCCGGACGCGCAGCGCCTCACGCGGCTCGGACGGTTCCTGCGCTCGGCCAGCCTGGACGAGCTTCCACAGCTCTGGAACGTGCTGCGCGGCGACATGAGCCTGGTGGGCCCGCGCCCGCTCCTGGTCGAGTACCTGCCGCGCTACTCCGCCGAGCAGGCGCGGCGCCACGAAGTGCTTCCGGGCATCACCGGCTGGGCGCAGGTGAACGGACGCAACGCGCTGGACTGGGAAGAGCGCTTCCGGCTCGACGTCTGGTACGTGGACCACTGGAGCCTGTGGCTCGACGCGAGGATTCTCGCGTTGACCTTCCTGCGCGTCGTGCAGCGCCAGGGCATCGCCCCGGAGGGGCGCATGACGATGTACCCCTTCCTGGGCAACAGTGAAGGGCCTCGGGCTCAGCGGGCCTGATGCACGGCCTTCACCACCTCCACCACCCGGGCCAGGTCGTCCGGAGTGAGGTTGGAGCCGGACGGCAGGCACAGGCCGTGCTGGAACAGCTCCTCCGCCACGTGGCCGCCCCGCCGCTCGAAGGTGGAGAACACCGGCTGCTGGTGCATGGGCTTCCACACCGGCCGCGCCTCGATGTCCTCCCGCTCCAGCGCGAGCCGCACCGCCTCGCGGTCCGCGCCGAAGCGCACCGGGTCGATGGTCAGCGTCGTCAGCCAGCGCGTGTGCCGCCCCCAGGGGGCCTCGGGCATGAAGGTGATGCCCGGCACGTCGGCGAGCTCGCGGACGTAACAGGCATGATTCCAGCGCCGCGCGGCGACACGCTCCTCCAGCACCCGGAGCTGCGCGCGGCCGATGGCCGCCAGCACGTTGCTGAGCCGGTAGTTGTAGCCCACCTCGGAGTGCTGGTAGTGCGGCGCGGCGTCGCGCGCCTGGGTGGCGAGCTTGAGCGCGTGGCGGATGAGCGCCTCGTCGGGTGACACCAGCATCCCTCCACCCGACGTGGTGATGATCTTGTTCCCGTTGAAGGAGTAGATGCCGGCGCGGCCCAGCGTGCCCGGGACACGCCCCTTGTACGTGCTGCCCAGGGCCTCCGCCGCGTCCTCGATGACCGGCACGCCGTGGCGGTCGCAGGCCGCGAGGATGGGGTCCAGGTCGGCGCTCTGTCCGTAGAGGTGGACCACGACCACCGCGCGAGGCAGCTTTCCGGAGCGGGCGCGGGCCTCCAGCTCCTCTTCCAGCAGGGCGGGGTCCATGTTCCAGGAGGCGCGCTCGCTGTCGATGAAGACGGGGGACGCCCCCAGGTAGCGGATGGGATTCACCGAGGCGGAGAAGGTGAGGGTGCTCACCAGCACGTCGTCTCCCGGGCCCACGCCGGCCAGCTGGAGCGCGAGGTGGAGCGCGGCCGTGCCGGAGCTCAGCGCGAGCGCGTGCGGCGCTCCGACGCAGCGGGCGAATTCCTCCTGGAAGGCGTCGACGTGGGGGCCCAGCGGGGCAATCCAGTTGCTCGCGAACGCCTCGTCCACGTAGCCACGCTCGAGTCCTCCCAGGTGCGGCGAGGACAGGTGGATGCGCTGGGGCATGGGCTTCACTCCTGGAAAGGGGCCGGGCGGCCGCGTCTCGGTCTGCCCGGAGCCTGCGCACCGCGGCCCTTCCGTGCCCTGGGCCGGAGAGGCGGGGAATCTGTCTGCTTCCGTGGCGCCGCTCATCCGGAGAGCGCGGTGAGCACCCTGGAGGCCACCGCATCCCACGAGCGCGCGACCGCCGCCGCGTGGATGCGCCGCTCCATGGCGGCGCGCCCGGCCTCGTCGAGGCGGGCGGCCTCGTCCAGCACCGCGGTGAGGCGGTCCACGCTCAAGGGGCTCACGGGCCAGCCCGCGCCCGTCTCGCGCACGTAGGCGTGGAGGTCGGGCGGCCCTCCCGCGATGACGGGACGGAGGAAGGACCGGGCGAGCTGCGCCGTGCCGCTCTCGTGGCGGATGTGTTCCTCGTAGAGGTTGAGCACCGCGTCCGCGGCCCCGAAGTACCGGGGGTGCTCGCCCAGGGGGACGAAGCCCGGGAACATCCGGACGCGCTGCTGGACGCCGGCCTGCTCGCAGAGCGTCTGGAGCTGCCGGAACGAGACGTCACCCTCCGGGCCGGCGACGAGCAACTCCCACTCCGGGCTTCGCGCCAGGGCCCCGAGGACCAGGCGGAAGCACTTGTCGGCCCGCAGGGTGCCAAAGGCGAGCAGCGCCTTGCGCCGCGTGCCGATACCCAGCGCGGCGCGGGCCTCCGCCCGGTCCAGGCGCGGCACCTTCTCGGGATGGGGTGCCCCATAGGGAATCACCTCGACCTTGTGGGTGTAGCGCCGCTCGGGGTCGACGTTCTCGAACAGGTTCTCCCGCATCCCGGGCGCGTGGACGAAGGCCCGGTCCATGCTGCGCAGGATGTGCCTCGCGAAGGGGCGCGCGAGGAGCTTGTAGGCGGCGGCGACGGGCGACGCGTGCCTCAAGTTGAAGTTCGTGTCGTGGAAGATGCACGCCTGCCGATGGGTGCGGCGCGCTTGCGCGACGTACGCCGCCAGCGAGAGGTACTCGAAGCCCTCGAACAGGAGCGGTGGCCCGCCCAGGTGGTGGTGCACGCGCCGCAATTCGTTGAGCAGGTGGACCTGGTGCGTGAGGCGGCCCGTTCCCCAGACGACATCTCCCAGGGGCCCCAGGCGCTCACGGTATGCCGAGCGTGATTCGACGGCCGTGTCCTTTCCGACCGCGTGCGAGACGATGGGGGCGGGATAGCTCCCGCGCCCCCTCAGCCCGAGGACGTGGACGTCCACGCCGAGCCGTCCGAGCGCCTCGCCCAGCCCGGTGAGATAGGACTGCTGGTGCCCCGAGAGCTGGAAGGCGGCCGGGCTGAAGATGAGCATGCGATTCGGCGGCATGTGGGAGGCCCTCGCGCCACGCATCTCCGCATGGCGTCCGGACTTCATAGGGACTTCCTGGTGCCAGCAAGCGCCCCACGGGGCAGGACCGGGTCCTGTGCAGGCCAGTCCGTGACGAAAGGCGGGGGAAACGAAAACGCGAATCGCCGGGCGACGCGGTGAAGCGCCGCCCGGCGACCCGGGAACAACCGATTGTGAATGCTGCCTACGGCGTGGCGAGCCCGGACAGGATTCGCGCGTTGAGCGCGCCGTTCGCGTAGAACATGATGTTGTTGCCGACGCGATGCGCCTCCAGCCGGCGCTGCAGGTTGGCGTCGTAGCGGCCGAGCTTCATCAGGCCGTCGTTGAACCAGCCATTGCCGGTGCCCGAGCCGTCGACGTAGGTGGCGTACCGCGTGGCCGAGGGCCAGATGACGGAGTTGAGCGTCGCGGTGAACTTGCGGATGTCGTCGTCCGTCCACTCCATGCCGGCGTCATGCGCCTCGACGATGTAGGCAAGCATGCCATTCGCGTGAGCCACGTCCTGGCCGGGGCGGGCGGTGGAGCCCCACACGTCGCTCCAGTAGTAGGTCGGCGTGGAGACGAAGCCCGGGCGCAGCTGCTGGCGCAGGGACGACGTGGAGTTCGGCAGGTCACGGTTGATGTTGTTGAAAACAGTCAGGTAGGTGGCCTTGCGCGTGGCGTCCGTGGTCATGCGCGACAGGTCCATCGCGATGTAGGCCCAGTGCGAGGCCATGTGCGTGCGGTTGCGGTAGATGAAGGAGTTCGCCCCGCGCCGGTGCCACTTCTCGAAGATGTTCTTCTCCGAGAAGGCCAGCAGCCGGTCGTACTGCGCGCGGTAGGTGGCATTACCATACAGCGTGGGCGTCTCGCGGATGACGCGCAGCATGCGCGTCACGTAGCGCCAGCAATAGCTCTCGAACAGGGGAACTTCCTTCCCCAGGGTGTCGGAGCGCTGCGAGGCCCAGCCCAGGTACGAGTCCTTGAACTGGCTCTGGGGCAGCGACGACGACAGCTTCGCGTTGCGGACCATGTTGTTGACGTAGAGGAGCGCACGGTCCAGGTACTGCGTCTTGCCCGTGGCCCGGTACATCGCGGTGTTCGCGTCGATGCCATAGGCCAGGTTGTAGAACTGCCAGCTGTCCAGCGAGTTGCTCCGGGGCAGGTAGTCCGCGTTGTGCTCGGTGTTCCAGCGCCCGAGGAACAGCGACTCCCAGGCCGCCACGGTGCGGAGCGGAGTGGTCGCCGCGGCCGTCGCGGTCGGCGAGTCGGAGGAGGGCGCCGGGGCCGGCTGCGCGGCAACCGGCTCGGAGCCGTCCGCGGCGGGCGCGTCGGCGTCCGCATCGGGAACCGCGGCAATCAGCTCGGGGGCGGTGGGCGCATCGCCCCCCTCGTCGGGGGCAGCGGCAACCGGCTCGGAGTCGTCCACGGCGGGCGCTTCAGCCCCCTCGTCGGGGGCGGCGGCAACCGGCTCGGAGTCGTTCGCGGCGGGCACATCAGCGCCCATGTCGGGGGCCGCGGCGACCTGCTCGCCGTCGGGGGTCACGACCTGACCGGAGTCAGGGTCCACCATTTCGGCGTTGGGGTCGCAGGCCATTCCAAACAGAACGGCGAGGGCCAGGATTGAGGACATGGCAAGGCCACGGGTGCTTCGACGACGGAAGTCCAACATCAATTGTGTCCTTGGGGGAGTAGGCCTCCGCTCGCGCGGATGACTACTCTGCAATGGGAACGCCGGAATGCGTTCGTTGGCGACTGGAACGTGTGCAGACAAACCAAATTCCGACGAAGGCTCGTACCGCGAGGCATGGGCCGCCCGCTCGGAGGTGGTGCGAGCCGATGACGAAGACGCAGTTGCGGGCCATGCTGGTCCCCGACGCGGGTGCGTCGGCACGGTCCGCGGACTACTTCCGCTCTCCGCACCACCTGCGCGCCGAGGGCGTCACGCACTCCCTCGTCATCGACGGAGGCGAGGGCAGGTCGTTGCTGCTCCCACTCATCGTACGGCCCATCGAGGGGACGCCCCACCGCGACGCGGTCTCTCCGTATGGGTATCCAGGCGGGTTGGTGAACGGACTGAGCGAGGTGCCCAAGGAGTCGGTGGACTGGCGGGCCACCGGGCTTGTCTGCATCTTCGTGAGAGACCGCGTCTCCGGGCCGCGCTGCTTCGGGGGGGCAACCGAGCGCAACGAAGTGTTCTTCATCGACCCTCGCCTGCCCGTCGAGTTCCGGGAGATGCACCGGCGGCACGTGAAGCGCAACGTCCGGGACGGCTTCGTCACCCACCGTGAGCCTGCCCGCGAGGCGGCGAGCGAGGTGCGAGAGGGGTTCAAGCAGGCGTACCGGCAGACCATGGTCCGCGACCGGGCGAGCGCGCGGTACTTCTTCTCGGATGCATACTTCGAGGAGCTGTTCGCTTCACCCGTCGCATGGCTCCTGACGACGCGGGCTCCGGACGGGCAGGTCGCCGCCGCGGCGGTCTGTGTCAGCAGCGACGGGGTGCTGCACTACTACCTCGGGGGGACGGCGGACGCGTACCGGGCCCGCTCGCCGTCCAAGAACCTCTTCGTCGCCATGGCCGAGCTCTGTTCGGAACTCGGCTTGCCGCTCCACCTGGGGGGAGGCATCCAGCCGGGCGACGGCCTCGAGGAGTTCAAGCGGGGCCTGGCGAACTCGAGCTCCCGGCTCCGCACCCACGAAATCGTCTGCGAGCCGGAGCTGTACGCCCACCTGGTGGGAGGCCGCGCGGAGGGGGGGTACTTCCCGGCCTACCGCTTCCCGGGGCCCGGGGCCTTCGACGGGGCGTAGGTCGGGATGAGGGTGAGAAGGGTGTTCGTCACGCCGGGCGTGTCGCCGGTCCGCGCCGCCCGCCACAGCCGCCGGAGCCGGGCGTGGAAGTCCGCGGGAGGCGCGGGGCTGCGCGCCACCTTGATGCGGTTGCGGACCTGCTGGGTGCGCTCCTCCTCCTCGCTCAGCAGCGTCTCCTCGAGCTTCTCGCCCGGGCGCAGCCCCGTGTAGACGATGGGGATGTCCTTGCCCGGCACCAGGCCCGCCAGGGTGATGGTGTTGGCGGCGAGCTCGGAGATGCGCACGGGGTTCCCCATGTCGAGGATGCACAGGTCTCCATAGCCTCCCAGCCCCGCGAGCACCACGAGCCCGACGGCCTCGGGAATGGTCATGAAGTAACGGGTGCAGTCCGGATGCGTCACGGTGACGGGCCCGCCGCGCTGAATCTGCCGCTTGAAGAGGGGCACCACGCTGCCCGCGGAGCCGAGCACGTTGCCGAAGCGGACGGCGGTGAACGCGGTGCGCGAGCGGGCCGCGAGGTCGCGGACGACCATCTCCGCGAGCCGCTTGGAGGCCCCCATGATGGACGTGGGGTGGACCGCCTTGTCGGTGGAGATGAGCACGAAGCGCTCCACGCCACAGGCGTCCGCCATGCGCGCGACGTTGCGGGTTCCGAAGACGTTGTTCTTGATGGCCTCCTCGGGCGAGTCCTCCATCAGGGGCACGTGCTTGTGCGCGGCCGCGTGGAAGACGTACTGCGGCGCATGCTCCGCGCCGATGCGCATCATCCGGGGCTGGTCCCGGATGTCCGCCACCAGGGCCGTCACCGGAAGCCGTGGGTAGCGCTCCTGGAGCTCGCGCACGAGCAGGTAGAGCTCGTTCTCGTTGATGTCGAGCAGCACGAGCGAGGCGGGCGCGTGCTCGGCGACCTGACGCGCGATTTCGCTGCCGATGGAGCCCGCGCCTCCGGTGACGAGGATGCGGCGGCCGGTGACGAGCCGGTGGACCTCCTCGCGGTCGAACGCGACGGCGTCCCGGGGCAGCAGGTGCTCCGGGCTGAGGTCATGCAGCATCGCGGAGGTAATCTTCTTGTCGAGATAGACGAATGAGGCGGGGAGGATCTTGAACCCGACGTCCAGGTCCCTGCACAGGTTCAGGATGTGCTGGATGCGCTCGGGGGCCAGGGTGGGAATGGCGATGAGCACCTGGCTCACGCGGTGCTTCTTCACCAGCTCCGGTAGCGAGTCGATGGGGCCGAACACCCGCCTGCCATTGAGGCGGGTGCCGTGCTTGGCGGGGTCGTCGTCCACCAGCCCGATGACGTGCCAGGGGCTGCCGGGGGTGCGCCGGAGGTCTCGCAGCAGCAGGTCTCCGGCGCCGCCCGCGCCGACGATGATGGCGCGCCGGGTGCCCCTCCGGCGCGCGCGCTGCCGGTCGAGGTACCACTGCCGCGCCATCCGCGGTGCGAACCGGTGCCCCCCCATCAGCGCCGTGGAGACGAAGAACTCGATGCCCACCACCGAGAGCGGCAGGCGCTCGAGGGTGAGGGAGGACCGGAGCACCTCGAAGGCAATGGTGGCGAGCGCATTGGCGAGGATGAGCCGTCCCGCCTCGCTGAGGCCCGGGCTGCGGAAGGACCAGCGGTGCAGCTTGAACCAGACCAGGGTCCCCAGGCGCAGCGCGAGCAGCAGGGGCAGCCCATGCAGGAACGCCATCTGCCACCGCGCGGGCATCCGCCCGTCGAAGCGCAGCAGCACCGCGAAGAAGAGTGCACCGCCCGTGATGACCGCGTCGAGCAGGAGCACGAGAAGCGGGCGCAGACGTGGCGAGCGGCGTGGACCGCCGGCCAGTCGCGCCGGAGAATGTCCGGCTACGGCAAGAGTGCCTTCCCGCGTCCCTTGCGCCATTCTCCCCTTCCCCTCCTCTGCTTCTCAATCGATGAGGGTGGCGTGCGAGGGCGCCTGCTCCAAGTTGCCCCGGAGCGCCTGAGCTTCCAATGCGAGTCATTGCACGGAAGCAGACGTGGGAACCTCCCCCGGTCCCGGTCCAGACTGGGAATGCGGCCTGCCCGTTGCCTGCGCGCCTCCTCCGTCCAGGCCGTGGGCCCTCCTCCCGGCTGACAGATTCCTGCCTTGCTGGCCAGTCGCACCGGGGTGCTCTAGCAACCCTATTGCAGGGGGGAGCCGGGCTCGCCAGCACCGGCCGTGGCTCGTGGAAAGGTCGGGATGGTCATGTCCAATCCTCACGTGCGTGATGCCTCGGAGGCGGTTTTCTCGGTACTCACGGAAGCTGAGCTCGCGAAGCGCCGGAGCGAGGAGGGGGTGCGCGTCATCCAGCACGGTGGGCACTTCTGGGAGGAGGCGGGGGCGCCCGGGTTCTTCCAGCCCGTGCACCTTCTGGCGCGGCTGAGGCCGGACGAGGCAACCCGCCCCACGCCGCTGAGCTGGGGCTACCGGGCGGCGCTGACGCCGGAGAGCGCGGGGGCGGCGAATGGCAGCGTCCCCATCGAACGGCTGAAGGACCTCGCGAGCTATGACGTCAGCAGCCTCTCCGCGAACCGGAGGAACAAGCTCCGGAAGTGCCAGCGGCTCGTGAGGGTCGTGCAGCTCACCGGCCCCGAGCTTCTGCTGGAGCAGGGGCATGAGATTGCCGTCGAGGCGCTCTCTCGGACCCGTCACCGGAAGCCGCCCTCGCGTGAGGACTACGTGGCGGAGGTGAAGCGGTACTTCCAGGGCAACCACTGGTGCGTGCTCGCGGGCCTGGTGGACGGCAGGCTCGGGGGATTCCTCACGGGCTACGCGGTGGATGGCATCGCGTACGGGAGCAGTGCGTACTACGCCACCTGGGCGCTACCGACCAACATCTCCACGGGGCTGGTCTTCGAGTTCGCGCAACTCTGCCGCAGGAGTGGGAAGGTCCAGATGCTCGTGGGCGGCCTTCACTCCCGCGAGGTGCCCCAGCTGAGCCAGTTCAAGGACGACCTGGGGTTCGTCGTGGACCCCATTCCCATCCGGTGGGACATGAACGTGCTCGCGCAGGCGTTCATCCGCTGGCGCCGTCCCCACGCGTACTACCGGCTGACGGGCACGGCTTGAGGTCATCCCACCGCCACGCGGCTCCGGACTGTCGGCGTGCGGGCAGCGGGCCGGTCCCCACGGGGAGGTAAGCCGCGGGCGGGGCCGTGACTAGCCTCCACGGCACGGGGGCGGGGAGTCCCTGGGAGGGGAAGGCACATGCGTCGTGTACGCGAGGTCGTCGCCATGGCCGTGGGCATGGCGGTGCTTCTGGCGGTGTCACCCGCCGCGCAAGCTGGCGGTGGAGGAGCGCCCCAGAGCCGCCGGGTCCGGTGCGGCGACACCATCACCCGGAACACCCGGCTCACCCACGACCTCGCATGTCCGGGCACGAACGGCCCCGCGCTCCGCATCACCCGCGCGGGCGTCGTCCTCGACCTGGGCGGTCACACCGTGCGCCGGTCCGGCCCGGATACGGGCGGGTCCGAGGGCATCGTGGTCGAGGCCGACAGCACGGTGAGGAACGGCACCATCCGGGGGTTCTCCTGGGGGTACATCGTCGACTCCGGCCAGGACGTGCGGCTGTCCCGGCTCACCTTCATCGACAACTGGGCCGCCGTCTACAACCGCTACGGCAGCTTCACGAACATCCACGTGACGGACTGCCGGCTGCTCCGCAACCGCGTGGGGCTGGGCAGTGAGCAGGATGCGGGCAACGGAACCTTCAAGGTGAAGTCGTCGCTCTTCTCCGGCAACGGGCTCGCTTTCTCCGCGAACTTCCACTCCGTCGATGTGGACCGCTCGACCTTCAGCTCCAACGAGCTCGTGTTCTGGTGCCCCGACGGCAGCGTCACCTTCAGGTCGAGCCTGCTCTTCCGGAACCAGGTCGTGGGCTGGGTTCCACTCGGGGAGTTCGGCTACGGCACCTGTTACGAGGCGAGGTTCTTCAACACGGTCATCGCGGGCAACGGCGCCCTCGCCCCCGCCGTGGAGCCGGCCTGGGAGCCATTCGACCTCGTGCTGCGTGACTCCTATGTCGCCGGCAACGACACGGGCCTGGAGGCCCGGGCCAGGACGCTCGACGTCAGGGGCAACACCTGGTGGGAGAACGGGAGCGGATTGACGGTGGCCGAGCCGCCGGAGCTCCTGCAGCCCTCGGTCACCGGCACGGTCAGCGGCAATCGCTTCCTCCGCAACCGGGGTGACGGGCTCCGCGTGACGTTCCCCGGCACCCTCACGGTGTCCGGCAACGTGGCCATCGGCAACACGGGCTGGGGCATCCACGCGCCGGGCGTCATCGACGGGGGCGGCAACGTCGCGCGAGGCAACGGGGCGGGCGACTGCTTCGGTGTCGTCTGCGCCTCCACGGGTGTGCGCCCCGGTGCCCCGGACCTCGCCGTCGAGCCCGACACCGGGGCCGTCCCGTTCATCCCCGCGGGGACGTGGAACCCGGCGGAGAGGAGTGGCCTCGAAGACGCCCGGTGAGTCCGGCTCCCTGAAGGGCCGGGCAACTGCTTCTCCGTGGGGGACTCCGACGGGCGGAAGCCCGCAGGAGTCCCGCCGCTTCACGCGCCCTGGAGAGGGCCCCGGAACCCGCTCGGCTCCGCGCGCACCGTGGTGTTGCCCGCGAGCATCCCCCGCGTGAAGAAGGGGTTCTCGAAGAACACGTACGGGTGGACCAGCTCGGGGCGGCTGGCGGCCTCCAGCCTCGCGGAGAGCGCGGGCGGCAGCGTGAAGTCGAGCGCGCGCAGGTTGTCCTCGAGCTGCTCCAGCCGGCTCGCGCCGATGACGGTGGAGACCACGCCCGGACGCGTCGCCACCCAGTTGAGCGCCACCTGCGCGGGCGAGCGCTCCACCTCCTTCGCCACCGCGACCAGCTCCTGGACGATGGCCCAGGGACGCTCTTGCAGGAACTTGTCCGCCACGGGGTTGCCGCTGGCCAGGAGCGCATGGGCGCGCCCTTCTCCCTTCGGCTTCGTGCCCTCGCGGGTGTACCTGCCCGTGAGGAGCCCACCGGCCAGCGGGCTCCACGGGGTGATGGCGGCGCCCAGCGCGAGCGCGGCGGGGATGTGCTCGCGCTCGATGTTGCGCTCGGCGAGCGAGTACTCCAGCTGCAGCGCCGCCACCCTCTCCCAGCCGTTCCGCTCCGCCAGCGTCTGGGCGCGGGCGAAGTACCACGCCGGCACGTCGGACAGGCCGATGTACCGGACCTTGCCCTCGCGCACGAGGCCGGTCAGCGTCTGCATCACCTCCTCCACGGGCGTCAGGCCGTCCCAGACGTGGAGCCAGTACACGTCCACGTAGTCCGTCTTCAGGCGGCGCAGCGAGCCCTCGAGCGCGCGGAGGATGTTCTTGCGCCCGTTTCCACCCGCGTTGGGGTCTCCGGGCGAGGTGTTCACGGAGAACTTGGTGGCGAGGACCGCCCGCTCCCTCCCGCCGTGCTTCGCGAAGAAGTCGCCGATGATGCGCTCACTGGAGCCGGAGGTGTAGCCGTCCGCCGTGTCGATGAAGTTGCCGCCCGCCTCCAGGTAGCGCGCCAGGATGCGGTGGGAGTCCTCCTCGGTATTCCCCCAGCCCCAGTCGGGGCCGAAGGTCATGGTGCCCAGCGCCAGCGGGCTCACCCGCAGGCCCGTCTGGCCGAGCAGGTGGTACTTCGTCAGGGAGTCGATGCGCTGCGTCGTCATGTGTGGGCCCTCTCCAGCCGTACCGGCGGGCACCGAGCGCCCGTCGCGTTGCTACGGATAGGGGAGGGCTCCCACGCGCGCAGCCCGGTTCTTGCGCCTGTTTGAAGGCGGAGCGCCGCGCGCCAGCGGAAGCGTTAGGCTGTGGAGACAATGACCTACCAACGCAATCCCGTGAAGGCGCCCCGGGTCTCCGGCATGGCGCTCAAGGCCTTCGTCAACGCACTGGAGAGCGGAGTCGGCTCCGTGATGCTGGAGAAGCTGGTGCGCGACAGCGGCATCGAGCACTGGCGCGAGCTGCCCGCGGGGGATGCGCCTCCCGTCCAGCTCCCGTTTCCGCATGGCGCCCCCGCCGCGGAGCCCCAGTCTCCCGTCGAGCAGGCCGCGCGTGCCATCGCCGCGGCGCCCCAGCCCGGGGAGCGTGCGACGGTCGCCGCCTATGTGCGCGCCTACCGTGAGGGCGGGGTGGAGCCACTCTCGGTGGTGCGGCGCATCCACGAGGCCATCGAGCGGATTGACAGTGGGAAGGACCGCCTGGGCCTCTTCGTCGCCCGCAATCCGGACGAGGTGCTCCGGGCCGCGGAGGCGGCGGGAGAGCGCCTGCGCGCGGGCCGGCCCCTGAGCGTGCTCGACGGCGTCCCCGTCGTGCTGAAGGACGAGGTCGACCTGGCCGGCTTCCCCACGACGCTGGGGACGAAGTTCCGCAAGGAGGTGGCCGTCGCGGACTCGACGGTGGCCGCGCGCCTCAAGGCCGCCGGCGCCATCATCCTCGGCAAGGCCAACATGAACGAGATTGGCATCAACCCCATCGGGTTGAACCCGCACCACGGCGCCGCGCGCAACCCGTGGAACCGGGCCCACATCACCGGCGGCAGCTCCAGCGCGTCCGGCGCCGCCGTGGCCGTGGGGCTGTGCCCCTTGAGCATCGGCGCGGATGGCGGAGGCTCCATCCGCATCCCCGCCGCGCTGTGCGGCATCGTCGGCCTCAAGGCCACATGGGGCCGCATCCCCGAGACGGGCGTGCCGCCGCTGTGCTGGAACGTGGCCCACGTCGGGCCCATGGGCCTCACCGTCGACGACGTCGCCGCGATGTATGCGCTGCTGGCCGGGCCGGATGGCCACGACGTCGTCGCCCAGACGCAGCCGGCGCACCACCTGTCCGGCTACGAGAACGCGGACCTGTCCGGCGTGCGGCTCGGCATCTGCTGGCCCTACTTCGAGGATGCCGACGCCGACGTGGTGGCGCGCTGCAAGGACGCCGTGAAGGCGCTCACCGGCGCGGGGGCCACGGTGGTGGAGGTCCCCGCGCCCGACCTCAACACCATTCTATGGACGCATAGCTGCATCATCCTGAGCGAGATGGCGGAGGCGATGCTGGCGCACGTGAAGTCGCGCCCCTCGGACTTCGGCTTCGACTCACGCACCAACCTCGCCATCGGCCGGCACTTCCGGGCCACCGACCTGGTGCACGCGCTGCGGCACCGGCACCGGCTGACGCGCGAGCTGCTGGCGCTCATGGCGGACGTGGACGTCCTCGTCACGCCGACGACAGCCTCCACGGCCCCGGTGATTCCCGAGGAGACGCTGCCCCACGGAGAGTCGAACCTGCCCGTGGTGGACGCGCTGATGCGCTTCGTGCGCCTGGCCAACCTGACGGGCTTCCCCGCGCTGTCGGTGCCGGCCGGCTTCGACCGCGCGGGCCTGCCCGTGGGCGTCCAGCTCACGGGGCGTCCCTACGAGGAGCACCTGCTGTTGCGCCTGGGCCGCGTGGTGGAGCGGGCCACGGAGACGCGCCCGCCGCCCATCCACGTGAGCGTGCTGCGGTGATGCGGCCTCAGGACGCCGAGTCCTTCACGCGCGAGCGAAGCACCGCCGCCAGCACCTCCGCGGTCTCCGGAGGCAGGCGCGGAAGGTGGGTGTAGAGCGTCTCCTCGACCTGCGCGAGGGCCTCGGGCGGAGCCCCGGCCTCGCGCAGGCCCGCGAGCACGGTGTAGGCCGCCACGCCGAGCGGCCCGACGAAGCCTCGCGACTCCTCCCAGAACTCCTCGAAGCAGGGCGGCGCCTCCCCGGAGGCGACGCGGACCAGCCGCTTCAGGCAGGTGTCCCACCACGCCCGGTGGGCCTCCAGCGACTCCTGGCTGGAGAACGGGCCCTGGCGCACCTCCACCCGTGTGCCGCCCTCGGCGGGCCGCAGGGCAATGGAGGCGCGGGTCTCCTCGCGCCCGAGGCTCCCACCCTCCCACGCCATCTCCAGCTCCAGCCCTTCGCCCGGAGTCACCTGGACGATGCGGCCGAGCTGCGCGAAAGGGGTGCCCTCCGCGTCGAGCATGTCCACCCGGAAGGGCTCGCCGGACGCCACGTCGCCTGCGGCCCCGATACGGTGGCCTCCCCGCGGTGCCCCGTACCAGCGCCGCAGCCGGAAGGGGTCTCCGAAGGCCGTGAACACCTCCTCCGGCTCCCGCGCCAGCCACACGTCCATCACCAGCTCGCTCATGCCGCCGCTCCCGCCCGGGTCCGGGCCTCGAAGCGCGGGACGCCCGCCGTCAGGTGCCCCGGCACACGGTACTGCTCGACCACCAGGCTGATGCGCGCCTCCGAGAGCCCGGAGGCGCCCGTCTCCACCGCCGCCACCTCGTGCACGAGGTCGCCCCGGAACGTCACCAGCGAGCGGGGCATGGGCGCCAGCGCGGCGACCGGGTTGCCACGGTGATACAGCCGCAGCTCGCCGCCCGAGAGCCGCTCCGGCACCTGCACGTACAGGACGCTCACCGCGACCGGGCAGCCAATGCCCGCCCCGTAGTACTCCAGGCTGCGGTCGATGTGGGCCCCCACCCCGCGTCCCCGCTGGACCAGGAGCGGGTTGAGCAGGAAGGCATTGCACTCCGGCAGCAGCGCGGCCTGGAGGAAGGGCGCGAAGGCGGGGAAGAGCGCCTCCACGTCGGAGGTGGCCTCCCGCCGGAAGGTGATGGAGAAGCCGTAGGTGCCCGAGAATTGCCCCGACAGGTTGGTGTCGCTGAGCAGGGGGGAGTCGAGGATGGACTTCCGGATGCTCTCGACCGCGGTGGGCGGCAGGGCCTCGGGCGTCCGGTGCACGAAGGTCTGGAGGCGGAAGGCCCCACTCCAGGGAGGCTGGAAGCGCATGTGAGGAGTCTAGCCCAGCCCGGCGCCGGGCTGGCGCACGCGGGAGCCCGGCGAGCGGAAGGAACCCGTGTCTGCCTGCCGCTGGTGCGGACCCCGGGGGCCTGCTCATCTCTACGGGAAGGCGGGGGCCGCGCGTCGGGGTGGGCGCCGAGGGAAGAGGGGCGTCACGGGGGAACCATGGACGTAGCTGGCGACGTTCAGAGCATCTTGCGCTCTCCCGAGCGCCTGGCGGCCCTACGCCTCACGGCCCTCATGGATACAGAGGTCGAGGAGGAGTTCGACCGCCTCACCCGGCTGGCGTGCCGCTTCCTTCATACCCCCATGTGCCTGGTGGGCCTGCTGGATGAGCGGCGTCACTTCTGCAAGAGCTGCATCGGCCTGCCGGAGCCCTGGCTGAGCCGGCGCGAGATTCCGCTCACGCATTCGATCTGCAAGTACGTCATGAGGGGCAACGGGCCCCTCGTCGTCCCGGACACCCGCCAGGCCCCCCTGCTGCGTGACTGCCTCGGCGTGACGGAGCTGGGCGCGGTGGCCTACATGGGTATTCCGCTCGTCAGCGACGGCCAGGTCCTCGGGGCCTTGTGCGTCGTCGACACCGTCCCACGCCAGTGGACGAGCGAGGAGGTGGGCATCCTCCAGGACCTCGCGGCCTCGGTGATGACGGAGGTGGCGCTGAGGACCTCGCGCGCGCTCGAGCGGGCCGCCCAGGCGGAGCTCCTGAATGTGCGGGAGGGCGTCCGCGCGCGGGACGAGTTCATCTCCATCGCCGCGCACGAGCTGCGCACCCCCCTGACGCCGCTCAAGCTGCAACTGGAGACGCTCCGCCGCAGCGTGGTGGCCGCCTGCCTCGGGGACGCCCGGGTGATGCGCCACCTGGAGCGGGCAGGGGCCCAGGTGGAGCGGCTGAGCCAGCTGGTGGAGCGCCTGCTGGACGTGTCGCGCGTCGCGACGGGGCGGCTGGGGCTGGTGCTGGAGGACGTGGACCTGTCCCGCCTGGCGGCCGAGGTGACGGACCGCTTCCGCGAGGAGGCCGAGGAGGCGGGGTGCCCCCTGGTGGTACACACCCCGGGCCCGGTGCGAGGGGCGTGGGACCAGCTTCGCATCGAGCAGGTGCTGTCCAGCCTCCTGTCGAACGCCATCAAGTACGGTGCGGGCCACCCCATCGACGTGAGCGTGGAGGGACACGGGGAGCTGGCACGCCTGTGCGTGCGGGACGAGGGCATCGGCCTCGCGCGCGAGGACGCGAGCCGCATCTTCGAGCGATTCGAGCGGGCGGTCTCTCCCACTCACTACAGGGGAATGGGGCTCGGGCTGTACGTCGCGAAGCAGATTGTCGAGGCCCATGGAGGGACCATCGTCGTGCGGAGCCAGCCGGGGAAGGGCTCGACCTTCACCGTGGTCCTCCCCACACACCAGCTGGACACCTCCGTCTCGTCAGCGCTGGAGGAGCGCGCTGGAGCCACCACGCGTCAGTGACAGCAGCTCCCCGGTGGAGTGGAGCACGGTCCACGCTCCCTCCTTGGCGGGCTCCAGCGATGCGGACGCGCGCCCGCCCACGATGAGCGGGATGTGGGGCGCCGTGTGGTGCACCAGCTCCAGCGCGTCCTTCGCGGCCGGGACGTTGTCGGGCAGGGTGACCGACAGCCCGGCGAAGACGGGCTGCTCGCGGGCGACGAACATGGCCAGGTCCCTGGCGGGGGTGTCCGCGCCCAGGAAGCGCACGCGCCAGCCGTCGAGCGCCAGGACCTGGGAGACGAGCCGGGCGCCGAGCACGTGGCGCTCGCCGGGCGCGCAGGCGACGATGGCCCGTGGGCCCCCCTGGTGCCACGCCAGGCCCGGCAGGGTTTGGGACATCAGCTCGCGCAGCAGCTCCGTGGCGGCGTGCTCCTCCGCCACGGACGCGCGGCCCCTGCACCAGCGCTCACCCACCGCCTCCATGACGGGGCGGGCCAGCGCGTCCACGAGGAACGGGGCCCCGCCGTGCTCCATGTAGCGGTGCACCGCGTCGAGGACCATCCCGCTGTTGCCGACGAGCAGCGCGTCCGCGATGGCATCGGGAGGAGGAAGCCACGGGGGAGTCACGACACCTACCTCCTGGAGACGAGGGCACCAGGAAAACCTTCGTACCGGCGGCCCCCGCTGCAAAGCGGGCCTCCCTCCAGCGGACAGCGGGCGGGTGCCGGGCGGCCCGGGCCCCTGTCACCCGCGGGCCCGCTCGCGCGCGGCGTGGGGCGTTCATCCATTATTCCCGCGAGAACATTCGGCTTGTGATGGGGCGGGACTTGCTGGAGCCTTGGCGCGATGCAGCCATCTCTCCAGGTCATGGCCTCGCTCGTCGTCCTCCTGGTGGCCGGAGGATGCAAGCGTGAGCCCGATGCGGGCGCGGCGCGGAAGGCCGCGCTGCCCGAGGTTGCTCCCAACGCGCTTCGCGCCCCCGAGGCCTTCGCGGCCATCGAGAATCCGGCGGAGCGCTCGAAGGCGCTCTTCCTCGAGGCCAGCCGCGTGTTCCTCCACCCGCGCTGCGCGAACTGCCACCCCAGCGGGGACGTGCCCCTCCAGGGAATGGACGGGCTGGCGCACGACCCTCCCGTGGCGCGGGGACCCGGGGACCGGGGCGCCGCCGGAATGGAGTGCACGAGCTGCCACCAGGAGCGGAACCTGGAGCACGCGCGCGTGCCCGGGGCGCCGGACTGGCACCTCGCGCCCATCGAGATGGCCTGGGTGGGCAAGAGCCCGCGCCACATCTGCGAGCAGCTCAAGGACCCGAAGCGGAACGGAGGCAAGACGTTGGCGCAGATTGTCGAGCACAACGCCCATGACGCGCTGGTGGGTTGGGGATGGGCTCCGGGCAGCGGGCGCGAGCCGGCTCCGGGGACCCAGGAGCAGTTCGGCGCCATCGTCGCCGCCTGGGTGGAGACGGGCGCCGCGTGCCCGGGCGAGGAGGCCCGGCCATGAACATCCGCGTGCGCGTCAACGGCGTGGAGAAGGAGCTGGAGGTCGACCCGGAGATGCCGCTGCTCTGGGCGCTGCGTGACGTGCTCGGCCTCACCGGCACGAAGTACGGCTGCGGCCAGGCGCTGTGCGGCGCGTGCACCGTCCACCTGGATGGGCAGGCGGTCCGCGCGTGCGTGACGCCGGTGCGCCGCGCGGAGGGGCGCTCGGTCACCACCATCGAGGGGTTGTCTCCGGATGGCAGCCACCCCTTGCAGAAGGCCTGGGTGGACCTGGGCGTCCCGCAGTGCGGCTTCTGCCAGGCGGGGCAGCTCATGACCGCGGCGGCGCTGCTGGCGAAGAAGCCCCAGCCGACGGACGCGGACATCGACCAGTCGCTGGCCGGCAACCTGTGCCGGTGCGGGACGTACACGCGCATCCGCGCGGCCGTGAAGAAGGCAGCGGGACTGTCCGAGGAATAGCGAGAACGCCATGACCGAGCGGCTCCAGAAAATCACCCGGCGCTCCTTCCTCGAGGGGCTGAACCTCGCGGTGGGCGGGCTCACCCTGGGCCTCTTCTCCGCCGAGGCGCTCGCGGCCGAGCCCTCCGGACGCACGGGGAAGAAGCCGAAGACGGGCTCCGAGGCCCAGGAGCGGAGCGCGCCCGGGCTGAACCCGAACGCCTTCGTGCACGTGGCCCCCGACGGCACCGTCACCATCGTCTGCCACCGCTCGGAGATGGGGCAGGGCATCCGCAGCTCGCTTCCGGTGCTCATCGCCGACGAGCTGGGCGCGGACATGGCCCGCGTGAGAATCGTCCAGGCCGACGGCGACAGGAAGTACGGCGACCAGAACACCGACGGCTCCAACAGCGTCCGCGGCATCTACGAGGACATGCGCCGCGCCGGTGCCACCGCGCGCACCATGCTGGTGGCCGCCGCCGCGCGGCGCTGGAAGGTGAAGCCCGAGGACTGCGAGGCCAGGGACCACGCCGTGTTCCACCGCGGCAGCCAGCGCACGCTGGGCTTCGGCGAGCTGGCGGGCGAGGCGGCGAAGCTGGCCGTCCCCAAGCCCGCGGACGTCCGGCTCCGGCCGAAGGAGGAGCTGCGCCGCGTCGGGAAGGACCTGCCGCTGCTGGACGGCCCGGCCTACGTCAATGGCTCCGCGCTCTTCGGCGCCGACATCCGGCTTCCGGGCATGCTCGTCGCGATGATTGCCCGCCCCGCCGTCGTCGGCGGCCGGGTGGCGCGGTACGACGCCACGCGCGCCCTCGCCGTGCCGGGCGTCAAGCGCGTCATCGAGCTGCCGGCGCCCAGGGCCCCGTACACCTTCCAGAGCTGGGGCGGCATCGCCGTGCTGGCGGAGAACACCTGGGCGGCGATGAAGGGCCGCGCGGCGCTGGACATCACCTGGGAGGACGGGCCGAACGCCGCGTACGACTCGCGCCAGTACCGCGAGACGCTGGGCGCGTCGGTGCGCGCGCCGGGCACGGCCGTGAGGAACGTGGGTGACGTGGACGCCGCGCTCGCGAAGGCCGCGCGCGTCATCGAGGCCGAGTACTACGTCCCCCACCTGCCGCACGTACCCATGGAGCCGCTCGCCGCGCTGGCCCGGGTGGAGGGCGGCGCGTGCGAAATCTGGGCGCCGACGCAGCACCCCCAGGCGGCGCGCTCGGTGGCCGCGGGCGTGCTCCAGCTCCCCGAGGACAAGGTCCAGGTGCACGTCACCTTCCTCGGCGGCGGCTTCGGGCGGAAGTCGAAGGCGGACTTCATCGCGGAGGTGGTGTGGCTCGCGCGCGAGGCGGGCGTCCCGGTCCGCGTGCAGTGGACGCGCGAGGACGACGTCCGGAACGACTACTACCACTCCGTCAGCACCCAGCGGCTCAGCGCCGGGCTGGACGAGGCGGGCAAGGTCGTCGCGTGGCGGCACCGCACGGCGTTTCCGCCCATCGGCTCCACCTTCGCCCCCGCCAACCGGCCGGCCCCGAGGGACCTCCAGCAGGGCGTGACGGACCTGGCGCTCGCCATCCCCAACGTCCGCGCCGAGGCCTGCGAGGCCAACGCCCACGTCCGCATTGGCTGGCTGCGGTCCGTCTACAACATCTTCCACGCCTTCGCGGTCAACTCGTTCGTGGACGAGCTGGCCCAGGCCCGGGCCGTGGACCCGCGCGACATGCTCCTGGAGGTGCTGGGGCCGCCGCGCGTGGTGTCGCTCGAGGAGCTGGGCGTCCCGAAGCTGGAGAACTACGGCCGCTCCCTGGACGAGCACCCCATCGACACCGGGCGCATGCGGCGTGTCATCGAGCGCGTCACCGCGCTGTCGCGCTGGGACGACCGGAAGAAGGACGGGCGGGCGCTGGGGCTCGCCGCGCACCGGAGCTTCCTCAGCTACGTGGCCGTCGTCGCGTCGGTGGTGAAGGACCTGGAGGGGAAGCTGCGCGTGGACGAGGCGTGGATCGTCGTGGACGCCGGCACGGTCATCAACACGGACCGCGTCCGGTCCCAGATGGAGGGCTCCATCATCTTCGGGATGAGCCTCGCGCTGTACGGTGAAATCTCGATGAAGGGCGGCGCCGTGGAGCAGTCCAACTTCCGCGACTTCAAGCTGGTGCGCATCGGCGAGGCGCCGCGGAAGCTCCACGTCGACATCATCGAGAGCGACGGCCGCCCGGGCGGCATCGGCGAGCCCGGGGTTCCGCCCGTCGCGCCGGCCATCGCCAACGCCGTCTTCGCGCTCACCGGCACCCGCGTCCGGGAGTTGCCCATCGCCCGGACCTTCCCGTCGCTCCAGGTCTGACCCCCGGGGCCTTCCCCGGGGCCCTCAGTGAACCGTGGCCTCGGAGGGCCGCCACGCCAGCGGCAGCTCCACCGTGAAGGTCGCGCCGTGGCCCCGCTGGCTCTCCGCGCGGATGGTGCCCTGGTGCGCCTCCACGATGCGCCGGGTGATGAACAGGCCCAGGCCCAGCCCTCCGTAGTTGCGGGTGGAGACGGCGCGGCCGAACTTCTCGAAGATGCGGGTGAGGTCCTGCGGGGCGATGCCGATGCCCTCGTCGCGCACGGTGAGGCGGGCCGTGTCGCTCAGGCGCTCCACCTGGAGCACCACGGGGCGGCCCGGGCCGTACTTGATGGCGTTGGACAGCAGGGCGCGGACCACCTGCTCCAGCCGGTGCCGGTCCCACCAGCCCGACACGGGCCCGGGGAGCTGGAGGACGATGTCACATGCGGCCTGGGCGGCCTGGGCCCTGAACTGCTCCGCCGCCTCGCGGGCGACGGCGGACAGGTCCACCCGCTCGCGGTGGAGGGGCAGCGTCTCCCCGGTGAGCTGCGTCCCGTCCAGCAGGTCGTTGATGAGGGCGGTGAGCTTGCGAAGCTGCACCGACGCGCTCTCCGCCGTGCGCAGCACGCTCTGCCGCAACTGCTCCACGCGGACGTCGGCCCGGGCCTCGCGGGCGAGCGCCTGGAGCTTTATCTGCAAGGGGGTGAGCGGCGTCTTCAGCTCATGGGAGGCGACGGTGAGGAACTCGTCGCGCAGCCGCACGGCCTCCTGGAGCCGGGCCTCGGTCTCCTTGAGCCGTGTCACGTCCTGGAGGGCGAGCACGACGGTGGCCGGGTGGCCGTGCATGGCCGGGAGCAGCTCCGAGTTGGTGAGGAGCGCGTACCTTCCGCCGGTGTCGGTCTGCCACACGATGGGGGCCTGGTGCAGGCGCTCTCCCCGCGCGGCGCGCACCCCGGGAATCTGGTCCTTGGGAAGGGGGGCCCCTGTTTCATCGAAGAGGCGGTACGCGTCGGTGTAGCCCTCCGAGGGAATGTTCAGGGGGATGTGGCCCCCGGCCAGCCGGTAGGTGGCCTGGTTCGCGAAGAGGACGCGTCCGGTGCCGGGCTCCATGAACACGAACGGGACGGGGAGGAGGTTGAGCACCGACTCCAGCCACTGCTGCTGGTTGGCGAGGTGCGCGGCCAGTTCCTCCACCTTCTGACGGGCCTGGACCTGAGCGGTCACGTCCATGACGAAGGAGAGGACGGAGTCCACCCTCCCGGCGGCGTCGCGCAGCGGCAGGAAGGCCATGTTGAAGACGCGCTTCTCCGGCAGCCTCTTGCCGTGGGGGCCCAGCGGGGCGGACTGCTCCGTCTTGAAGAGGGGTCTGCCGGATGCGTAGACCTGGCGCATCAACTGGGAGTAGCGCTCAACGTCCCGATCTCCCTTCGCGCCTTCCACCAGGGAGTGGCCGGTGAGGTCCACGCCGGCCGCGAGCTGCTGGTAGAGCGGATTGGCCAGTGTGTAGACCTGCTCCGGGCCGCTCAGGAGCGCGATGGAGGCCGGGATGTTCATCAACACGTCGTAGAGGCGCGCACGCTGGGCTTCCACCTCGGCCTCGGCCCGCTTGCGGTCGGTGATGTCATGGACGAGGGCGACGAAGCCCTTCACGTTGCCCCGAGCGTCCCGCGTGGGGACGTACGTGGACTGGACATGCAACCGCCGCCCGTCCCGGAGCCGCATCGCGCTCTCGTAGTTGACGGTTTCTCCCGAGAGCGCCTTGCGCATCCAGTCCCTCAGGTGGGCGTACCCCAGCTCCCCCGCCAGCCCGCGCACCCGCTGGCCCACCATCTTCTCCGGGTCCAGGCCGAACCACGTCTCGAAGGCCCGGTTGCAGAAGACGTAGCGCTCGTGCTGGTCGATATAGGCGACCAGGGCCGGGAGCGCGTCGGTGATGGCGCGGAGCTGGTGCTCCCGCATCCGGATGACCTCGCGGCTCAGCTCCAGCGCTTCCTTCGCATGCACCTGTTCCGTCACGTCCCGCTGTGTCCCCCACACGCGGACCAGCCGGTCCCGCTCCACCACGCCCATGAGGTTTGCCAGGCGTACGCGCTCCGTCCCGTCGGGACCTGGCTGGCGGCTCTCCATGCCCTCCAGGCGGTAGCCGTCGCGGATGAAGGACCGGGCCGCCTCGTCGGTGGAGGCCTCCCCATGCGTGAGCAGCGCCACCATCCTCCGCAGCGGAGTGCCCAGCAGCTCCGGCGCGGCCGCGAAGCCCGTCATGCGCGCCATGACGTCATTGGCCTCGGCGATGCGGCCGCGGCCCAGGATGGCCCGGACCTGCTCGTCCTCCGGCAGGTGCGTGTCGACGGGTGGCTCCATCTCCAGCCGGCAGATGCCCTCCGTGCTCTGGGCCACGAAGGTGCGGTAGCGCTCCTCGCTGGCCTGGAGTGCCCGCGTCGTGTGCCGCAGCCCGTCCTCGGCGCGCTTGCGCTCGGTGATGTCCTCGGCGGTGGAGATCCACTCGCGGACGGCGCCTCCGTCGTCGAACACCGGGACGCTCCGGACGACGACGTCCCGGTAGGAGCCGTCGTGGGACCTGAGGCGCAGCTCGCAGTTGTAGGGGTCTCGCGTCTCCAGGGACGCCGTCCACTCCGTCACGAAGCGAGCCCGGTCGCTCGGATGGATGGCATCGAGCCAGCCCAGCCCCAGATGGGCTCCGTGCGACTGCCCCGTGAAGGCCAGCCAGCGCGGAGCCGGGTCCACCAGCTCTCCCCGGTTGTTGGTGGTCCACACGGTCTGCGCCATGGATTCCACCAGTGAGCGGTAGCGCTGCTCGCTCATCTGGAGCGCCCGCTGCGCCCGCCGCCGCGCCGTCGCCTCCTCCACCATGACGCCAATGCCCCGCATGACACCGCCACCGTCCCGGACGGGGTAGTAGCTCACCTGGAACTGGCGCTCGGTGCTGGGAGCCCCTGGCGTGGTGCCGGTGACGTCCAGGTCGAGCACGGGCTGCCCGGTCTCCAGGACCTGTCGGTAGTGGGGTTCGAGCAGGGGCCACAGCTCGGGGACGACGTCCCGCACCTTGCGCCCCAGGTGGGCCTCCCGGGGCAGGCCATTGATGGCGGCGAGGGCTTCATTGATGTGGATGTACCGGAGGTCCAGGTCCACGAAGGCCAGGCCCACCGGAGCGCAGGCCACCATGGTCTCCAGGAACCACCGCGACTGCTCGGCGGTGACTCCCTCGATGGCCTCCCTGTCCGTCACGCCTGCGCTGTGTCCCAACACGCACGCCCCTCCAAGGATGTGCTCACCCTGGAAGGGCACGCAGGGCGGCGGTGCGCGTCCGGCACGGCCGTCCGTGGGGCACCGCCTCTGACGGTGCACATCCCGGCCGCCCGCCGGGAGCCAGGATGCGCGGGAGCCGGCGCCCGCTCCTTCATCCCCCAGGACTCACTTCCCAGCTTCCCGAGGTGTCGCGGGCGGCGGCGGCGCCAGCCCCGTCACCCGGGCCAGCGGAGACTCGCCGCTCAGCCCGCTCTGAAGCTCGGGGGCATGGGCGCGGGCAGGCTGGCATCCGGAGGCCCGGATCAGCGCACGCCCCGCTCGGCGAGCCACGTGCCGATGCGCTCCAGCATGCCGGCCGAGGAGGGGCCGTCCTTCATGGCCGCCGCCTTCGCTTCCCGGGCCAGCCGCACGGCCCGCTCGCGGTCCTGGCCCGAGTCCCACAGCGCGCGCGCCAGCAGGAAGAGCGTGTCGGTGCGCTGGCCCGGCATCGAGCGGGCGCGCTCCCAGCCGGCCAGCGCCCGCTCCAGGGGCGCGAGCGCCTCCGCGGGACGGCCCGCCTTGAGGTAGGTGGCGCCCAGGTCGTTGAGCGTGGCGGTCCACAGCCGCCGGGTGTCGTCCTGCTGCATGAGCACGATGTCGGCGGCGCGCTGGACGTACCGCACCGACTCCTCGAAGCGCTGCTGCTGGTTCAGCGCACGGCTGATGAACCGCAGCGGCATCACCAGTCCCTCCTCATGCGCGCCGAGCCGCTTCTCCCGGATGGCCACGGACATGTTGAAGTGCGCCTGGGCCTCGTCCCACTTCTTCTGCCGGAAGAACATGAGCCCCAGGTTGCTGTGGATGATGGCGGCGCCCATGCTCTCCGGCCCGTCCGACTTCCGGGCGACCTCCAGCGCGCGCTCGTAGACGGGCAGGGCCTCGTCCAACCGCTGCTGGACGAGGAGCGACGAAGCCACGTCATTGAGCGCGTCGTACACGCGGGGATGGTCGGGCCCCAGCGTCCGCTCGAAGACCGCCAGCGCGTCGCGCGACACGGCCTCCGCCTGGGTGAATTCGCCCTGGTCTCGGAGCACGGGCGCCAGCGCGAGCCGCACCCGCGCCACCTCCGGGTGCTCCGGCCCCAGGGCCTGCCGCGTCAGCTCCACCGCGCGCTCCACGTGTGAGCGCGCCTCCACCCATTCGCCCTGGTCCAACCGGGTGGCGCCCAGCTCCTGGTACACGTCCGCCGCCTCCAGGCTGTCCGGCCCGAAGGCGTGCTCCACCAGGGCCAGCGCCTGTTGCTGCTGGGCCAGGGCCTCGGCGTAGTGGGCCTGCTTGCGGAGCAGCGTGCCCGCATACGTCAGGAGGTTGACGCGCAGCAGCTCATTTCCACCGCCGAGCCGGTCGATGGCGGCGGCGGCGCGGTTCCTCCAGCGCGCGGCCTGCTCGTACTCGTCCAGGCCCACGGTGCACACACGCACCAGCAGCGTCCAGGCCCGCGCGGCCACCGCGTCCTGGCGCGTGGCCTCCGCCGCGTCCAGCGCCTCGAAGAGCGCCGCCTCCGCGCCCTTCCAGTCCCCGGCCCCCTCGCGCAGCTCGCCGAGGAGCAGGAAGGCCTCCGCGCCCTCGCGGCGGTCTCCCGCCTCGCGCGCCGCCTTCGCCACCGGCTCCACCCGTGCCACGCCTTCCTTGTAGCGCCCGGTGTTCTTCAGCGCGCGGCCCTGCGCCAGCGTCTCGCGGAGCACGTTCCGCCGCTCGAGGGCCGCCGGGTCCTCCGGCGCGGGAGCCCCTCCGGGCGCCAGGGCTTCCGAGCAGCCCGACAGCGGCGGCAGCGCCTTCACGGCGCGGTGCGCCTCGTCCACCATGCGCGCGTCCGCCTCGGAGAGCAGCCGGGACAGCGCTGACACGTCCGCGAGCCGGCCGTCGAGGCAGCGCATGCGCCACGCCAGCACCTCCTCGGACTGGCCGCCCCGCACGCGCGTGGCCTCGCACGCGGTGGTGCGCGTCGTCGCCCACGCGGCGGTGTACGCGTCCAGCTCGCGCCTCACGCGCTGCCATGCCGCGCCCGCGTAGGGACGGCCGGTGGCGCGGAAGGCGGACTCCACGGCCTGCTGCCGCTCCGGGCCCCAGATGGGGGCGAGCTCCGCCGTCGCGTCACAGGCCTGGGCGCGGCGCGTGTGCACCGTGTGGGTGAGGCCCACCGCGGCGGCCAGCAACGTCAGGCCCCCCGCCACCGAGAGCCCCCGGCGCCAGCGCGCGGCCGGGTCTCGCTGGAGCTCGGCCAGCAGGGCGTCCATCGACGGGTAGCGCTCCTCGGGGCGCACGGCCAGCCCGCGCAGCAGCACACGCCGCAGCCAGGGCGGCACGCGCGTGCCGGCGGGAGGAGGGCGCACCCGCCCCGCGCGCACCTCGGCGGTGAGCGTGGACAGCGAGGTGCCCTCGAAGGGGCGCTCGCCGTAGAGCGCCTCGTGGAGCGTGACGCAGAAGGCGAACTGGTCTCCCCCCGGGCCCGCGCGCACGCCGTCACAGAGCTGCTCCGGGGCCATGTAGGCCGGCGTGCCGCCCATGACCGACCGGGTCATCGTCTCCGCGGAGGCGGCTCGGACCGCGAGCGGAGGCAGGGGGCTTTCTCCGGCGGGGGCTCCCAGGTGCGCGAGGCCGAAGTCGGTGACGCGCACGCGGCCGTCGCGGCCCACCAGCAGGTTCTCCGGCTTGAAGTCGCCGTGCACCACGCCCGCGGCGTGCGCCGCCGCGAGCCCCCGGCCCGCGTCCAGGAAGAGGGCCAGCACCTGCCGCATCGGGCGCGGCGAGGCCTTCAGCCACTCGCCCAGGGTCTGCGCCTCCACCCGCTCCATGGCCAGGAAGACCTGCTGGCCGAAGGTGCCCACGTCATAGACGGACACCACGTGCGGGTGCGAGACACGGGCCATGGCCTGGGCCTCGCGCAGGAGGTGGGCGCGGCCCCGCTCCAGTCCGCCCAGTGCCTCCACGCGCAGCAGCTTGAGGGCCACGCGCCGGTCCAGCTCCGGGTCATACGCGCTGTAGACGACGCCCATGCCGCCCACGCCCAGCAGCTCCAGGATGAGGTAGCGCCCCACCGCGGTGCCCTTCTCCAGCGGCGCATCCGTCGCGCGGTCTCCGCGCTCGGGCGAGGACTCCCGCTCCCGCTCCGAGCCGGGCTCCTCCGGGTTCTGGGCGCGCAGGCCCCGGGCCACCAACTGGCGGCACCCGGCGCAGGTGTCGAGGTGGGCGTCCACCTCCGCGGTCTGCTCGGGCGACAGCTCGCCCAGCAGCAGCTTCATGAAGAGGGGCTCGTCGATGCAGCGCATGAGGTGCGCACCCTCCCTGGGGCGTCATGCGAGGGCCGTACGGTACCGGGGGGAGGAAGCGGGCAGACGATAGCACCGGCGTGTCGGCGCGACACGTCGGGCCCCCCGCGACACGTCGGTCCATGTGGCGCCGGGGCTGGCCCCAGAGGGGAGCCTCATGGGCATGTCGCTTGCTCCGAGGGCAGGCATTCCCAACCCACCGGAGGCACCATGGCGACCGAGGCGAAGGACCCCACGCGGCTGAAGCAGCTCCTGGAAGACGGCATCCGCGCCTATCTGGCCGGCAGCGACGAGATTGGCGTCTCGGCGGCCCTCGCCGTCGGCGACGCCCGCGCCTCGTATACGTCGGGGCTCGCGGACCGGGAGGCGAAGCGTCCGGTGAAGGACGACACGCTGTTCATCATCGCCTCCGTCCAGAAGACCTTCACCAACACGCTGGCCGCCGCGCGCATCGTCGAGGGGAAGATGTCGCTGGACGACCAGATCACCCGCTTCCTGCCCGAGGAGGTCCGCGAGGAGGGGAGCGTCATCCGGCAGGTCACCCCCGCCAACCTGGGCACGATGACGGCCGCCATGCCCGCGCCCAACGTGCCGGGCCAGCCCGCCCACGCGCTGTACATGGGCCAGCCCCCCACGCCGCAGCTCCTGGACTTCTGGAAGCGCTTCAACCCCGAGCGCCACATCGGCACGAGCTATCTCTATGCGAACGTGAGCGAGGTGACGCAGGGCTTCACCACCGTCGGCGCCGCGGGCCGCCCCTACCCGGAGATGTTCGCCCAGGACATCCAGGGGCCGCTCGGAATGGAGGACACGGTGGTGGACGTGAGCGGCCTCCCACCGGAGCGCATCGCCCAGGGCTATACCGCCGCGGGCAAGCGCATTCCCTTCCGGGGCGTGGGCTTCAACTCCACCGCCGCCGACATGCTGCGCTTCCTGGAGGGCAACCTCTTCCGCGTGCCGAGCATGCCGCTGCTGACGTACCGGGCCATGCAGCTGGCCCATGAGCCGCGCTTCCAGATTTCCCCCGGGCACTTCATCGGCATGGCCTGGTACACCACCGAGGTGGGGCAGGGCGCGCGAGTGGTGAGCAAGGCCGGCGGCAACGGGGGCTTCGCCGCGTGGATTGGCTTCATCCCCGAGCGCGCCGCCGCGGTGGTGCTGCTCACCAACGGGCACCCCGCTTCTTCGAAGGGCGGGCCGCTCCCCGCCACCGGCAGGAACATCCTGCTGAAGGCCGCCGGCATCGACCCCGCCTCCATCATCCCGCGCGAGGACGCGGACGGCGGCCTCCAGCCGGACAACCCGGAGGTGTAGCCCCCACTCACGCCGCCGCGTCGAGCAGCACCTTTCCCTCCGCTCCCACCCGCAGCATCACCTGGGCGGGTGGGGTGCTGGCATGGGCCGCCAGCCATTGGGCAAGGGGGGCCACCACGTGCTGCTCCACCGCGCGCTTGAGGGGGCGGGCCCCGTAGCGCGCGTCGAAGCCTGTGCGCGCCAGGTGCTCCACCACGTCGTCGCCGAAGGACACCTTCACGGCGCGGCGGGTGAGGCCCTCGCGGGACAGGGCCGCCTCCAGCGTGCGGCGGGCGAGCGCCCGGATGACCTCCGGCGTGAGGGCGCGGTAGGGCACCACCTGGTCCAGCCGGTTCAGCAGCTCCGGCCGGAAGAAGGCGGTGGCGGCGCCCAGGTAGTGCGCCTCCAAATCCCGCACGCTTCCGCCGCCGAAGCCCAGCGAGCGGCCCGCGCTGTCCGCGCCCAGGTTGCTGGTGAGCAGCACCACGGTGTTGCGGAAGCTGACGGTACGGCCGGTGCCGTCCGTGAGGCGTCCCTCGCCCAGGACCTGGAGGAGCAGGTCATGCACGCCCGCGTCCGCCTTCTCCACCTCGTCCAGCAGCACCACGCCGAAGGGCTGCTCGCGCACGCGCCGGGCGAGGCCGCCCTGCTGGCCGCCCACCTCGCCCACCAGCCGCGCGGCGCTGCCCGGGGCCGCGTACTCCGCCATGTCGAAGCGGGCCAGCCGGGCCGTGTCGCCGAAGAGGTACTCCGCCAGCGCGAGCGCGGACTCCGTCTTGCCCACGCCGGTGGGGCCCAGCAGCAGGAAGGCGCCCAGCGGGCGGGCCGGGTCCGCCAGCCCCGTCTTCAGGGTGACGATGAGGTTGCGCAGGAGCAGCGTGGCCTCGTCCTGGCCGACGATGCGCTCGCGGAAGCGCCGCAGCAGCGCCTCCGGGTCCAGGCGCACGGAGGGGTCCACCAGCTCGCGCGGGTAGCCGGTGCGCGTGCAGAAGGCCCGCGTCACGCCACCCGCGTCCACCTCGCCGCTGGCGGAGGGCTGGGCGCTGGCCGCGCGCAGCAGGGCCACCGCGCCGCCCGGGGGAGGGCCCTCGCCGAAGCGCTCCGTCAGCTCGGCGGCGCGGTCCAGGGAGTCCGGCGTGAAGCGCACCTTGCGCGCGCGGGCCACCCGCTGCGAGGCCTGCTGCACGGCGGCGCGAGCGGCCACCGGCGCGAGCGGCGGCACCGCCATATGCCGCAGGGCCTGCAGGAAGGCCCCATGCGTGCGCTCCGCGCGGGCCACGTCCTCCGGGGTGGCCTCCAGCACCAGCGCCACCTCGCCACTCTCCAGCGAGGGCAGCAGGTGGCGGGCCACGTCCAGGCCCGTGTCGCCTCCGCCCAGCGAGAGCAACTCCGACAGGCTGTCCAGGTGCAGCACCGCGCGGCGTACGCGCAGGTCCGCCACCATCCGCTGCACGCGCTCCTGCCACTGCCCCAGGTAGCGCATGCCGGCCATGATGCGGCCACCGGACGTGCTGTACACCTCCAGGCCCTTCAGCGGGCTTCCGGGCGCGGCCACCTCCGCGCGCTGCACCAGCTCGTGCACCAGCGCCGTCTTGCCCACCGAGGGTGGGCCCACCAGCAGCACGCTGGCGCGGGTGCTGGAGGTGACGGCCTCGGCCAGCCGGGACACCTCCGCGTCGCGCTCCCAGGCCCGCTCCAGCAGCCCGGCGCGCGCCTCCTCGTTGAGGCAGCGGCTCGCCTCCGCGAGACCGGGAGGCGGGGGCGGGCGCCGCTCCTTTCGAGGTTCATCCATGGCGGCGCGGGCGCGCGGCGACTGCCGGGCCCGTGCCGGCACGGAGAGCGTCTCCACCGACTCCTCGCCCACGTAGGCCAGCGACCGCAGCTGCTCCAGGGGCGTCATGTACAGCTCGTGGCGGACCAGCTCCTCCACGAAGGGCTCCAGGTCCGCCGGGTCGTGCAGCGTGTCCTGCACGCCCACCCGAGGCACCCAGACTCGCACCGGCCCCTTCGCTGCCTCACCCTTGCGAGCGGCCCGCTTCCTTCCGCCACGCTCGCCATGCGTCAGCACCGTGAGGCGCAGCGGCACGGGCAGCAGCCGCCCGTGCTGGACGGCGCGCACGGTGAGGAGCATACGCCGCTGGCGCAGGTCCTCCCAGTGCGTCTCCTCTTCCCAGAGCTCACCGCGCGCGAGGAGGCGGCCCAGCACCTGCACGAGGTCCAGCCGCGCGGCATTCACGTCCGCGGCGAACGAGGCCAGGTGCGGGTGCGTGAGCACATGGGCCGCCACGCCCACGCCCGGATAGCGGCGCACGAAGAGATGGAAGTTCTTGTCCATGTCAGCCCTCCTCCCGGGCCGCGTGCCGCAGCACGCGTCCCGCCCACGCGAGCGCCTCCGACGGCGGGCGCCGGCTCGCCAGGTGCACCAGCCCGCTCTCGCGGCCCTCCGTCACCACGCGGCCGGGCCCCTGTGCCGGCGCAGTCCCCGCCCGACGCGCCTCGCGCTCCTCCGCCCGCACCGCGTCCCGGGCAGCCACCGCCCGCGAGACGTCGTCCAGCAGGCCCGAGTCTCCCGTCAGCAGCTCCACGCGCACCGGAGCCGGACGCACGATGTCTCCGCGCAGGGTCTCCACCAACGCGTAGCCCTCCAGCGGGGCGAGCACCTCCGCCAGTCCGAAGGCCGTCAGGCTGACCACAATGCGCCGCACCCGCACGCCTGCCGGACGCTCCTCGAAACCGGGCCCCACCCATGCGACGCGGCCATCCGGCTCCACCCGCTCCTCGAATACCGCAGTGCGGCCCAGGTCATGGGGCAGCGCGCGCGCCACCGCGTCCAGCGCGGAGGCCGGCGCGTCGCCGAGCCCTTCAATCAGCACCGCCCGGACGTCGGGGCCGCGCTCCCGGCACGCGAGCTGGTGCGCCAGCCACTCCACCTCATCGCGCAGGGCCATTACCCGCGGCCGGCAGCGTCGCAGCCGCTCTTCTCGCGACACCGGCAGGGGCACGGAAGAGTAGCTGGGTTTGGCCCTCAGGCCACCGCGGCCGACGTTCCGGCTCCAGTCGTATCCGCGAGCAACCTCCTTGGGCACCGACGCTTCCGTCTCCAGGAAGTCCCGCTCCGCCAGCTCATTCTCGCGGATGTCCACCGCCTCCGCGGACAGGCGCTCCAGCCGCTCCACCAATTCCACGGCCTCCGGATGCACGTCTCCGGAGTGGGGCCTCGCCGCCTCCCGGGCCGACAGCGCGTCCAGCCGTGCCACCGTCTCCTCCAGCACACGGGACACGTCCGCCAGCGTCCAGCCCGTGGGGTCCGGCTCCGGCGCCCAGGCCGTCTCCCGCATCATCAGCTCCACGGACAGGCCCATGTCGTCGCCCCGGCGGAACAGCTCCACGCGGGCCAGGTCCTCGGCGCCGCGCCGCACCAGGTGGTGGGCCAGCGGCACCGTGAGGCGCCGCTCCAGGGCGCGCTTGAGGGGGCGCGCGCCGTAGCGCGGGTCGTAGGCCTGCTCCACCAGCAGGTCCAGCAGCGGCGACTCCACCTCCACCAGCACGTTGCCCCGGCGGATGCCCCGGCGTGACAGCAGCGACTCCAGCGCGTGCTCCACCACCACCCGCAGCGCGGCGGGCGTCAGGGGGCGGAAGGGCACCACGCGGTCCAGCCGGTTGAAGAACTCCGGGCGGAAGAAGGCACGCACCGCGGAGAGGTAGTGCGCCTCCGCGCTGTCGGCGGTGCGGTGGAAGCCGGTGCGGGCGGCGGCCTCGCGCACGCCCAGGTTGGAGGTCAGCACCACCACGGCCTGCCGCGCGTCCACCGTGCGGCAGGCGCCGTCCGTCAGCCGCCCCTCGCCGAGGAACTGGAGGAGGGCGTCGAAGATGCGCGGGTGGGCCTTCTCCACCTCGTCGAAGAGCACCACGCAGAAGGGCTGGGTGCGCAGCGCGGTGGTCAGCTCTCCGTCCGGCGCGCCCGGCTGGCCGAGCAGCCGGGTGATGCTGGCGGCGGAGACGAACTCGGACATGTCGAAGCGCACCAGCCGCCCCTCGCTGCCGAAGAGGGTGCGCGCGAGCGCCTTGGCCGTCTCCGTCTTGCCCACGCCGGTGGGGCCCACGAAGAGGTACGTGGCCAGCGGCTTGTCGGGCGGCTGCAGCGAGCGCTGGAGCGTGAGGATGGCGTCCACCACCGCGGACACCGCCTCCGGCTGGCCCGCCACCTGCGCGGCCATTTCGCGCTCCAGCGTGTCGCGCGTCTTCGGGGGCGCGCTGCCCAGTACGAAGTCAGGCAGGCCCGTCTGCTCACGCATGGCGGAGGTGACGTCCTCCTCCGTGAAGCGGCGCACGTTGCCGTCCTCCGTGCCGGGCCGCGCCACCACCCGGCGCAGCAGCCGGACGGCCTTGCCGGGGAAGGCCTCGTGCGCCACGAAGCGCTGCTGCAAATCGAGCAGCGTCTCCAGCGCCAGCGGGGACAGCCGCACCGCGCCGCGGTCGCTCGCGGCCTCCAGCTCGCGCAGCGTGCCCAGCAGCGCGGGCAGCGTGGCGCGCGCGTCCAGCGCGGGTACGTGCACCACGCGGAAGAGCGAGGCGAAGGTGGGGGCCTCCTCACGCACGCGCTCGAAGCGCTCCGGCGTGGACTCGGCCAGCACCGTCAGCTCGCCTCGCGCCAGGTGCGGCTCGATGTACTGCGCCACGTTGGTGCGCTCGCTGCGCGTGCGGCCCGCGTAGACGAGCGAGGCCAGGTCGTCCACGTAGAGGAGGTCTCCCACCTCCGTCAGCTCCTGCACCACGCCCCGCGCGCGGGCCTCCCACTGGCCCACGTACATCATGCCCGCGATGAACTGGTTGCCGTCCACGCGCCACACGTCGCGGCGGGTGCCGGCGGCGTCCTGCCGGGCGGTGAGGCGGCGGACCACCTCGTGGACCAGGGCCGTCTTGCCGGAACCCGGCGGGCCCACCAGCACCAGCGCCGCGCCCTCGCGCCCCTCCAGCGCATCCACCACCTCGCGCACCAGGGCCTCACGGCCGAAGCAGCGCTCCAGCGCGTCGTCCCGTGCGCCGTGGCTCAGGTTGCGCGCCACCGCGCGCAGCTCCACCAGGGACAGGCGGCGGCGGTTGCGGCGGGCCTCGCGCTGCTCGGGCGTCTCCGGGGGCTGCGCCTCCTCCTTCTTCTCGGCCGTCTTGCGGCGGCGCGGCGGGGTGGGGGGCTTGGGCGGAGTCCGCGGGAGGATGGTGGGCGCATAGGCATCCACCTCCAGCACCTCCAGCCGCTCGCGCCCCTGAGCCCAGCCGGTCCACTCCTTGTCCAGCGATTCGATGTCGCGCTCCATGCACCACGCGGCCAGCCGGCGCCCGAGCGCCTGGGGCAGCGCGTCCGGGTGGCCCAGCGCGAAGCGGGCCTCGGGCAGCCGGGTGGGCGTCACCACCCAGAAGTCGTCGCGGGGCCACTTCTCCAGGAGCACGGCCATGCGGCCCTCGAGGACCACGCGCCTGCCCTTCTCCCTGTCCCTGGCCTCCGTGCTCACCTTGACGTGGCGCAGGGCCACATGGGGGGGCCACTGGTACGCCGCCACGGACGAGGCGGACTCCTTCTCGAAGCGCTCCATGACGGCGAGCGCCAGCTCGTCGCGCAGCGCGGAGAAGCTGGGGCCCACCTTGTGGAGCGCGGGCCAGAAGGCGGGCACCCACGCCTCCACGAGACGTCCGCCGAGCGGGGAAACGACGATGGGAAGCTTGAGGTCCATGGCGTCAGTCCTCCTCCCGCGAGCCGAAGACGCGCCACTGCACCCAGGCCTCCAGCAGCGATTCGAGGTGCGGGCCCTCCGGTCCGTAGCGCTGCTTCGCGCCGGTGCGCAGGTCTTCCAGCGACCCGCCCCCCGTGCCGTTCGCGACGGGGCGGATGCGGCGCACCTCGTTCTTCGGCAGCGTCCTCTCCAGGTCGGCCATTGGCGGCAGCGAGTGCAGGGGATGGGGGGACGGCTCGAAGCGGGCGCGCACCAGCGCGGCCTGGCTGCCCTCGACGAAGCGGTGCACGCCGTGCTCGCCCGCCAGCAGCAGGGGGAGGGTGGCTCCGGTGAGCTGCAGGGCGTACCCGGCGGGCGCGGAGCGCACCTCGTCCAGGGGCGTCTTCTTCTCCCAGGCCCAGAAGAGCGGCGTGTCCTTGCGCTGCGGCCTGGGCTTCTCGCCCTGCTTGGGTTCCTCGGGCCTCAACAGTGCACGCTGGAAGGCCAGCGAGTTCGCCTCGGCCCAGGACTCATAGGCCTTCGCCAGGGTGCACAGGTGCGGCCACGCGCCGCGCCCGGGGACGAGGATGAGGGTGGCGCCACGGGAGGTGGGGAAGAGGCTGGCGTAGAGCCGCTCGCGCAGGGGGAGGAAGGTCCGCCGCAGCCCGGACACCTCACGGGCCAGCGACTCGGCCTGGCCCACCGAGCGGGACAGGTGCGCCTCGAAGAGGAGGTCCTCGATGGCCTCCGCCTGCTGGGCGACGTCGCGGAACGCCTTCTCCAGCTCGCGCGCCTCGGACGACTTGCGCGAGGACTCCTCGGCCAGCGCCCGTTCCTCCCAGTACGCAGGCTGCCGGGAGGCCTTGTCGAAGACGGCCAGCTCGCGCCGCAGCTCCACCATGGGGTTGGCGCGGCTCCAGCGCTGCACCTCGGCGCGCAGGCTGGCCGCGTCCTCCAGCACCTTCTCGATGGCCTGACGCCCCACGCCCTCGGCGGCGCCGCCCACCGCCTCCGCGCGCAGCGAGAGTCCCTCGCCGCCAGCGTCCACGTGCAGGTGTACCGGCCCGCCCTGCGGGTGCGCGGCGAGCCATGCCGCCACCGGCACCACCAGCTCCCGCTCCAGCGTTCGCTTGAGGGGGCGGGCGCCATACCGCGGGTCGAAGCCGCGGGCCGCGAGCCAGTCCAGCGCGGCCGGGGAGACCTCCAGCCGGGCATCGTGGAGCGACAGGCCGGGACGGCGGCACACGGCCTCCACCTCGCGCACCACGAGTCGGCGCAGCAGGTCCGCGGAGAGCGGGGAGAAGACGACGACGTCATCCAGCCGGTTGAACATCTCCGGGCGGAAGAAGCGCTGCACCTCGGTGAGGTAGTGGGCGCGCAGCACGGCGGCGTCCGGTATGCCCCCGGACGAGTCGAAGCCCACGCGGGCGCGCCAGGTGTCCGCGCCCAGGTTGCTGGTGAGGACGAGGACGGCGTTGCGGAAGTCGGTGAAGCGGCCGGCCGCGTCGGTGAGGCGTCCCTCGCCCAGCACGCCCAGCAGTGCGTCGTGCACGGCGGGGTGGGCCTTCTCCACCTCGTCCAGCAGCACCACGCAGAAGGGCTGGCGGCGCACCGCCGCGGAGAGGTGCCCGGGTGTCTCGCCGTCGCCGATGAGGCGCAGCAGCGCGTCCGGGCCGGCGTACTCGCCCATGTCCAGGCGCACCATGCGCTCCTTCGCGCCGAAGAGCAGCTCCGCCAGGGCCTTGGACAGCTCCGTCTTGCCCACGCCGGTGGGGCCCACGAAGAGGAGGACGCCCAGCGGGCGGCGCGTGTCGGCCAGTCCCGCCTTGAGCACGGACACCACTGCGGCGGCGCGCTCCACCGCCGCTTCCTGTCCCAGCACCCGCGCGGAGAGGAAGGTGCGCACCTGGCCCACTTCCATCGGGACGTCGTCGCGCAGGAGCGACTCGGGGATGCCGGACTCGGACGCGAACTGGCGGATGGCGTCCAGGCGGGCCACGCGTGGCTGCGCGGCATGCGTGCACGCGGCCAGCAGGCGGCGGAGGAAGGTCACCGCGTTGCCCACCTGCGCGCCGTAGGGCAGGAAGCGCCGGCAGAGGAAGCGCACCTCCTCGAGTGCTTCCGGGAGGACCTCCATGGGCCGGGGCCCCGCGTCGTCGGAGGCCACTCGCGCGAGGATTCGGGCGAGCGCATCCTGCGTGGGCTCCTCCACGCGCACCACGGAGAAGAGGCGGGCGAAGCTGGCGTTGCGGCGCTCCACCACGGCCCAGTCCTCGGGCGTGGCCTCGGCCACCACGGACACCTCGCGGGTGGCGAGCAGCGGGAGCAGGAGCTGCGCCACGTTCTGGTCGCTGTGGGCGCTCTTGCCCGCGTCCAGCAATTCCAGCGCATGGCCCAGCGAGAGGAGGGCCTGGGACTCGGCGGCCTCACGGAAGCAGCGTAGCACCTGCTGCTGCCAGTCGCCCCAGCCGCCCTCGCCCGCGATGAGGCGGCTGCCATCCAGGAAGAAGAAGGGGCGGGCGCGCTCGGACGCGGCGGCGCCCTTGGAGCGCAGGGCCTGGGCGAGCGCGTGGAGCACCGCCGTCTTGCCCACGCCGGATGGGCCCACCAGCACCACGGCCTCCGCG
Organism: Myxococcus sp. RHSTA-1-4; assembly: GCF_020037125.1. Lineage (GTDB taxonomy): Bacteria > Myxococcota > Myxococcia > Myxococcales > Myxococcaceae > Myxococcus. The sequence goes on along the minus strand of NZ_JAIQDG010000021.1, from coordinate 147,133 downwards.
TCCTTCGCGGCCAGGCGGGCGCGCAGCAGCGTCACCAGTGCGTCCTGCTCGTAGGCGGGGTCGAGCTGCTCTTCCTGCGCGAGCTTGTGCCAGGGCACCGCGATGCGGTCCAGCGTGGGCGTGGGTGGCGGCTTCTCGGGCTTCGCGCTGGCGTCGCGGCGGGAGCGGCGGCGGCGCGGCTCCCACGAGTCCAGGTCCAGCGCGTCCTCGTCATCGTCGTCCGGGCCGGCGTCGCCCTTCTCCGCGGGCGCATCCGGTGGCCGCGGGGGCGGGCGGATGTCCAGGCGGATCTGCCGCGGCGTCAGGGCCGAGAGGGGCGGGGGCGTGACCTGGACTTCCAGCTCCAGCAGCGACTCGGGGCCGTCGGGGCGCAGCGCGAGCCTTCGCGCGTCGGAGAGGTCTTCCAGTTGCTCGCTGAGACGCTCCGATGCGTTCTCGGGAAGTGACTTGCCCTGGAACCACAGGTGCGTGCCGAGCCGCGGCGCGTGGAGCCCGATGAAGGACTGGTGCGTGGGGGCGACGACGGTGGTGAGGTGCAGCGCTGAGACGGTGTTCTCCTCCGCGCCCCAGACGGGAATGCCGGGGACTTCCACCGGTTGGAGTGTGCCGCCCTGGGCGGCGATGAACTCGGGCACGCGGCGGGGATGGACGCGGTTGAGCTGGTCATCCAGCGCGAGCGTCAGCTCCTCGGTGGCCTTCTCCAGGGTGTCCGCGTGAACCGCGAGGCGGGGCAGGGCCAGGGGCGTGAGCGTCACCCGGCCGCTGGCATGTCGCTGCACCCAGCATTGGAAACGGAAGTTCATGGAGAGGGCTCACGCTAGCACGGTGCCGCGCAGTGACGCGGCGGGGGCACGGGAGCTGACGAGGGGCGCGTCCTCGCGAGAAGCACTCGCGTTTCCGTGGGACGCGTTCATGCGTCCTTCGCGTGGGTCCTTCCTCCGTGCGGACCGGTGGGCCTCCCCTGGCCCGGTGACTGCAAGGGGAGGGCCCGGATTTTTCCGGAGGAATCCCCATGGAAGTCACCGCGCTGAAGGTCGAGAACCCGGCTTCCGAGCTGAGTGCCGAGGCGGATACGTCCCCGAAGCCCACCGCTGACACCACCACGGCTGAGAGCACCGCGAAGGCCATCCACCTCAGGCTGGTGAACGAGTCCAACGGAGGGAATCAGCAGATCGTCCTCTTCCAGAAGAACGTCGCGACGGGCTTCGATGAGCTGGCCGTCGCCTGGCGCGTCATCCAGAACCTGTCACCCGGCTGGTCGAACTCCTTCACCTACTCGTCCCAGGTCCAGGTCCAGGTGACGGACTCCTGGGGCAACACGAGTCAGCCGCTCGACCTCGCGAATGGGCAGATGGCGGAGGTGGTCATGGGTTCGTGCGGCACGGAGCTTCGGCTGTCCTCCCGGTCCGCCGCCAACACGGAGGAGATCCAGATCGGCAACTACCTGCAGCAGGGGGCCATCCATGTCACGGTCCTGCGGGATGGGCTTCCCGCGGCTCGCAAGACGGACATCGCCCCGGGTCAGAAGGCGGTCTTCAGCTTCCGGCCCTCCATCTTCATCGGCGTGGTCTCCCAGGTCGAGGCGGGACAGGTCGTCGACTCGGCCATCATGACCGACGTCAACACGGAGATCTCGCTCCTGGGCATCCAGAGCGCGGACATCGTCATGTCAGGGGGTGGGGCGGGTCCGTCGGCGCGTCCGTTCACCTTCGCGCTTCAGAACGTCGTGCTGGCATAGCGCCGCAACAATCGAATGCGACTCGAGAGGGACTACTACCTCTCGCACCACGTTCGAGCCCGAAGCCCCGGCGGAGGAGTGCCGCAGGCGGCTGGAGGTGCTGTCACCTCCGCCGCCCGCGCCCCTCACGGAGTGAACTTCCAGGGCACCGTCACCGCCGGCTGGAAGCAGTGGATGTGCGCGGTGACGCCGTACGCCAGCTCCTGGATGACACCGGCCCCGTAGCCACGGGCCTGGCACCACCGGCTCACCTCCAGCTTGGAGTCCGCGGAGGTGAAGTTCCCCGCGTTGGACGCGGGCCCGAGCTGGTCCTTGGGGACATCCTGGATGAGCCCCGAGTTGAAGCAGCCCACCCACGGCCGGGTCGTCACCTCGAAGAGCTGGCCCGTCGTCCAGCCCAGGCTGTTGCACCAGCGGTGCACGGCCGCGCCGCAGTCCAGGCTCTGCGCGACGCGGTCGTCCCTGCACCCTTCGTGCTTGCGCGCCAGCTCCTCGAAGGTGACAGCGAGGCTCTGGTGCTGGATGGGCGCGCACGCCACGCTCACGTCCGTGGTCGTTGCGGCGGCCGGAACTCCCAGGAGCGAGATGGGCGGCCGGTTGCCAATGAGCTGCTGAATCGTCTCGTACACGTTGGTGCTGTTGGCCAGCGCGTCATGCGCCCCACGCTGCGCGCAGACCCGGTGCATGGAGGATGCGCAGGCCTGCGTGCCCAGGGCCGCGTAGCCATTGCAGCCCGGGTGCTGCTGGCTCATCCCGAACTGGCCACCCGACGGAGTCACCTGGATGGCCTCGTCCTTACAGTCCGCGCCGTACGTCGACATGCACACGCTGCGATTGGAGCGCGCGTGCGAGAAGAGGCGGACCTCGTCGATGGCGCCGCGGAACGAGCCTTCCCCCGTGGCGGGGCACGTCTGCGTGTTCATCGTCACGCCCGCGCCGATGGACAGCGTTCCCGTGCCCAGCCGGAAGGAGCCGGTGACGACGGGCAGGGCACGCCCCGTGGACACGCCGTTGATGTACTCGTTGAACTGCCCGGTGACGCCGTCCCACGTATAGGCGATGTGGCTCCACTGACCCACGGGCAGGGCGGGGCTCCGCCCCAGGCGCACCCGCTGGCCGTTGAGCTGGAAGGACATCTGCACCGTGTTGTCCGCCTCGTAGATGAGGTCCAGGCCGTTCACCTTCTGCAGGAGGTACCGGTAGGGATTCCCCGTGCAGCCCTGGTTGATGTTCGCGTCAGGGCGGATGGCGAGCTGCACGGTGAAGCCGCGCACAGAGGCCCCGACGCCGGGCACCGTGCTGTTGGCGTCCGTGAGGTTCACCGTGACGGCGCCTCCACCGGGAACGAGCAGGGCCTTGCCCTTGCCCTGCGGCTCCCAGACCGAGCCCGAGGCCGGCACCGTCACCGCGTTGCCCGGGGAGATCTGCGCCGTGCCCGTGAGCGTGCCCGTGTAGAAGCAGCCGGACAGGTCCGGCGTGCGGGTCAGGTCGTACGCCCCCGCTCGCGTCACCATTTCGTTCATGGGCAGGAAGAGCAGGTGAAAGGGATTCATCAGGTCCCCGACGTCCACCTCGCTGTAGTCCGCCGTGTTGCTGCCGAAGAGCGCGAGCACGTCGTGCGTCTTGGTGACGGGCAGGTAGCGCGTCTCATTGCTGGAGCCCGGCGGGAAGTTCTGCGAGGGCGCGCGCTCCTGCTCCAGGTTCCACATGGGCCCCGAGTAGAAGAGGTGCGCGATGTCGCTGCGGTCCGTGTTGATGGCCCCGTCGATGTGGTACGCGGTCCAGTTCGTGTCCGCGCCGATCAGGCTCACCGCCTCGCGGCGCGCGCCGTCGGTGAAGACGACGGCGGTGTAGACGACGTTGCGCCCCTCGTGGTCCACCCAGGCATAGGCGCCACGCACGAGCGCGCCCGAGGTGGTGGTGCCGAAGGCCTCACCCGTGGCGGCCTTCAGCGGCTGCCACGAGAGCGGGTAGCGCTTCACGCCCGCGTTCGTGTCGTTGGACATCATCGACAGGGGCCGAGGGTTGCTCCAGCCCGACGCCGCGCACGGCGTGGGGTTGTACGAGTACATCAGGTGGTCGATGGTGCCGTTGTTCGCCGGGCCGCCCTGGAAGATGAGGAGCCGGCCGTCGGAGGTCATCGTCGGCTCGATGCCCCGGATGACCGCGCCGCTGGTGGTGGTCAGCGTCTCCAGGTTGCCGGTGGTGAAGGACGAGACGTCCGCCTGGGCCGTGAAGGGCAGCGACACGCGGATGTCCACGGGGCGGCGGCGGAACACGTTGTCGCCGTTGAACATCCGCGAGTCGAAGAGGTACGGCTGGTAGATGGCGAGCCCGTTGGCGAGCGAGTAGGGCTGCGCCGGATTGGTGAAGCAGAAGGCCAGCGCATTCTCCCCGTTCCTCACGTCCACGGTGCGCCCGGGCGAGAAGGCATTCGCGAAGTCGGGCCGGCCCTGGGCGTCATACGTCATCGCCTCGGGCCGGAAGACGCGCGCAATCCACGTCGTGGTCGTGGTCGCGTGGTCCTCCCGGATGTTGCCCACGAAGATGCGCCCATCAATCGTCGACGAGTGGCCATTCGCTCCGAAGGGCGTGCGGATGCGGCTGTTCACCAGGGACGGGCGCCCCGCCGCGGCGGCTGCCGGAGAGGGGAGGGCGAGGACGAGCAGCGGAACGGCGAGCAGGAACAGCGGGGGTCGGAGGCTTCGGGTCACAATGGCTCCCTTCGTGAAAATCCGATTATGCACGTATTCCCAGGCCCAGCCCGGGGCCTCCGTTGACAACGCTTCCCGTGGCGGGCATCGTGCCTTCACTCATGACCGTCTCGCCCACCACCGCTTGTTGCTGCTGTGACGCATCCGCGGTGGGCGCCTGTCCGCCAGTGGCCTGAGAGCCCTGGTCGAGCCGGTCCGAAAAAGCCCACTGCCCGCGAGGGAGTGGGCTTTCGAGTTTCAGGACCCGAACCCGGCCCATCCCATCGCGACCCCCGTTTCACCGCATGAGGTCACGTATGGAAGTTCGCTCCTGGGTTCCCGTGCTCCTGCTGTCACTCGCCGCCTGCTCCAAGCCGGGTGGTGGCGACGCGTCCGCGAACAGCTCCGCCGTCACCCTGCTCAACGTCTCCTACGACCCCACGCGCGAGCTGTTCTCGGACGTCAACGCCGCCTTCTCGAAGCACTGGGAGGCGAAGCGCGGCCAGAAGGTCACCATCAAGCAGTCGCACGGCGGCTCCGGCAAGCAGGCGCGGGCCGTCATCGACGGGCTGGATGCGGACGTCGTCACGCTGGCGCTCGCGTACGACGTGGACATGCTCCACGACAAGGCCCAGCTCATCCCGGCCGACTGGCACACACGGCTGCCGGACAACAGCGCGCCGTACACGTCCACCATCGTCTTCGTGGTGCGCAAGGGCAACCCCAAGGGCATCAAGGACTGGGAGGACCTGGTGAAGGAGGGCGTCACCGTCATCACCCCCAACCCGAAGACGTCCGGCGGCGCGCGGTGGAACTACCTGGCCGCATGGGGGTACGCGCTCCGCAAGCCGGGCGGCAGCGAGGCCACTGCCCAGGCCTTCGTGGAGCAGCTCTTCCGCAACGTCCCCGTGCTGGACTCCGGCGCGCGCGGCTCCACCACCACCTTCGCCGAGCGCGGCCTCGGTGACGTGCTCATCGCCTGGGAGAACGAGGCCTTCCTGCTCACGCAGGAGGTGGGCAAGGACAGGTTCGAAATCGTCGTCCCGTCGGTGAGCATCCTCGCCGAGCCCCCCGTCACCGTCGTCGACAAGAACGTGGACAAGCGGGGCACCCGCGCCGCTGCGGAGGCCTATCTCCAGTTCCTCTATTCCGACGAGGGACAGGAGCTGGCGGCGAAGCACCACTACCGGCCCCGCTCCCAGGCCGTGGCCGCGAAGCACGCCTCGCGCTTCCCCAGCGTGAGCCTCTTCACCATCACCGACGTCTTCGGCGGCTGGAAGAAGGCCCAGGCCGCGCACTTCGATGAAGGGGGCGTCTTCGACCGCATCTACGTCCCCCGTGCCCGCTGAGGGAGCGCCGTCATGGCCGTGTCCTCCCGACGCCGCGTGCTGCCGGGCTTCCGGCTGTCCCTGGGCTTCGCCTGGTTCTACCTGGGGCTCATCGTCCTCCTCCCGCTCTCCGGGCTCTTTCTCCGCACCTTCACCCTGACGTGGGCGCAGTTCTGGGAGACGGTGACGGCGCCGCGCGCGCTCGCGGCGTACCAGCTCACCTTCGGCGCCTCGTTCGCCGCGGCGCTGGTCAACGTCGTCTTCGGGCTGCTGGTGGCCTGGGTGCTGGTGCGCTACCGCTTCCCCGGACGTGACCTGGTGGAGGCGCTGGTGGACCTGCCCTTCGCGCTGCCCACGGCGGTGGCGGGGCTGACACTGACGACGCTGTTCTCCGCCAATGGCTGGTACGGCCGGTACCTGGAGGCGCTGGGCCTCGAGGTGGCCTACACGTCCGTGGGCGTGGCCGTGGCGCTGACCTTCATCGGGCTGCCCTTCGTCGTGCGCACCGTGCAGCCCGTGCTGGAGGACATCGACGCGGACGTGGAGGAGGCCGCGGCGACGCTCGGCGCCACGCCGTGGCAGACGTTCACGCGCGTCCTCTTCCCCAGCATCCTTCCGGCGCTGCTCAGCGGCTTCACCCTGGCCTTCGCGCGGGCCCTGGGGGAGTACGGCTCCGTCGTCTTCATCTCCGGCAACATGCCGCTGCGCACCGAAATCGTCCCGCTGCTCATCATCACCCGGCTGGAGCAGTACGACTACGCGGGCGCCACCGCCATCGCCGTCGTCATGCTGGCGGCGTCCTTCTCGCTGCTGCTGGCCGTCAACCTGCTCCACCGCTGGAGCCACCGCCGGCTGGAAGCCCGGCCCGGACACTGAGGCGCCATGCACCCGTCCACCCTCGTCCTGCGCCGCCGCACGCGGACGCTCAGCGGGCCGGCGGTCATCCGCTGGGCGCTCATTGGCGCGGCCCTGCTCTTCCTGGCCGTGTTCCTCCTCGTCCCGTTGGTGGCGGTCTTCACGTTTGCCTTCCAGAAGGGCTGGGCCGCCTACGTCGCGGCCATCAGCGCCCCAGAGGCGCTGTCGGCCATGCGCCTGACGCTGACGGCGGCGGTCATCGCCGTGCCCCTCAACCTCGTGTTCGGGCTGGCCGCGGCGTGGCTCATCGCCCGGTTCCGGTTCCCGGGGCGCTCGCTGCTCATCACCCTCATCGACCTGCCCTTCAGCGTGTCCCCCGTCATCGCGGGGCTCATCTTCGTGCTGCTCTTCGGACGGCAGGGGTGGCTGGGGCCGTGGCTGGCGGAGCACGACCTGCAGGTCATCTTCGCCGTGCCTGGCATCGTGCTGGCCACCGTCTTCGTGACGTTCCCCTTCGTCGCGCGCGAGGTGCTGCCGGTGATGCAGGCCCAGGGCAGCGACGAGGAGGAGGCGGCCCTGACGCTGGGCGCGAGCGGGTGGCGGACGTTCTGGCGCGTCACCCTGCCCAAGGTGAAGTGGGGCGTGCTCTACGGCGTCATCCTCTGCAACGCACGGGCGATGGGCGAGTTCGGCGCCGTGTCCGTCGTCTCGGGCCACGTGCGCGGCATCACCACGACGCTGCCGCTGCACGCGGAGATTCTCTACAACGAGTACGACTTCGTCGGCGCGTTCGCCGTGGCCTCGCTGCTGACGTTGCTCGCGCTCGTCACGCTGGTGGTCAAGAAATACGTGGAGTGGAGGAGCGTGGCGCCATGAGCATCATCGTCGAGCAGGTCACCCGGCGCTTCACCGCGGGCGGGACTCCGGCCGTGTCGGAGGTGTCGTTCCAGGCGCCCCGGGGGGCCATCACCTCGCTGCTGGGCCCGTCCGGGGCGGGCAAGTCCACCCTGCTGCGTCTCATCGCGGGGCTGGAGGTGCCGGACGCGGGGCGCATCCTCATCGACGGCGTGGACTGCACGTCCATGCCCGTGCAGCAGCGAGGCGTGGGCGTCGTCTTCCAGAGCTATGCCCTGTTCCGGCATATGACGGTGCGGGAGAACATCGCCTTCGGGCTGGACGTGCGGGGCCGCCCCCGCGCGGAGACGGATGCCCGGGTGGACGAGATGCTGCGCCTGGTGCAGTTGGAAGCCCTGGGCGGCCGCTACCCCGGGCAGCTCTCCGGTGGGCAGCGGCAGCGCGTGGCCTTTGCCCGCGCGCTGGCCATCCGGCCCCGGGTGCTGCTGCTGGACGAGCCCTTCGGCGCGCTCGACACGCGGGTGCGCGAGGAGCTGCGGGAGTGGCTCCACTCGCTCCACGAGCAGACGGGGCTCACCACGCTGCTGGTGACGCATGACCAGCAGGAGGCGCTGGAAATCTCCCAGCACGTCGTCGTCATGAGCGAGGGCCGGGTGGCGCAGGCAGGCTCGCCGGAGGACATCTACAACCGGCCCGCGTCGCCGTTCGTCGCCTCCTTCATCGGTGGTGCCAGCGTGGTGCGCGGCCGAGTCCAGGCGGGGAGGGTGGCCATGGGCTCGCTCACGGTGGATGTCGCGGCGGCGGCCCGGGAAGGGGAGACGGTGCAGGCCTTCGTGCGCCCCCATGACATCAAGCTGGCGAAGTCTCCCGGCGGGCTGGTGAACGGGCATCCCCCCACTGGGAGGGTGGAGCGGCTCAAGCCCGTGGGCGGCTACGTGAAGGTGCTGCTGCGCCTGCCCACCGGGGATGAGGTCACGGTGGAGGTGCCACGCTCGGAGTTCGACACGCTCGGCGTGGCCGAGGGGGACTCGGTGCGCGCGGACGTGCGGTCCGCCACCGTCTTCGTCGGGGACTACGCCATCTGAGGTGCCACGGTCGTCTACATGGATGACGTGGAGCTGATTCGTCTCCAGGCGGGCTACAGCACCAGCCGCCATGACAGTCCGGCGAGCGTGGTGTAGCCCACCACCGCTCGCTGGATGCGTCCTTCCGGCGACAGGAAGAACACGGTGGGGAAGGTGTCCACGCGGAAGGCACTCTGGACGCCGTCGTCCCCGAGCAGCACCGGGTAGTCCACCTCGTGCTTCGTGACGAAGCGCCGCACGGCCTCCTCGTCGTCGTAGGCCACCGCCACGGACACCACGTGCGCGGAGCCGCCCGCGAGGCTCCGGAGCTGGGAGATGTTGGACGACTCCATCCCGCACACGCCGCACCACGGCGCCCAGAAGGCCAGCACCACGGGCTTGCCGCGCAGGGACTCCAGGCTCACCGTCTCACCGGACAGCGTGCGCAGCGTGAAGTCCGGCGCGGGCGTGCCGGCCCCCGGCAGGCGCCGCGCCTGCCACGCCGCCACGGCCGCGACCACCACCGCCAGCACCACCAGGTCCACGCCCCAGCGCACCCACCAGCGGCGGCGAGCGTGCTCCCACGCGGCCCTCATCCGTCCCAGCGCTCCGGCACCGCCCTGCATTCCAGTCCTCTCCGGAGGCCAGCGAACCCGGCCTCACCTCGACACCGGGGACGACCGCCCCAGAGGGCGGCCGTCCCTGGCTCACCACGTCACGTCACGACAGGGCCGGCTCGGCCTCGAAGTCCCAGGCCGCGGCGTTCCGGACGCTCTCTCCGGCCAGCCGCTGGGCGCGCCCCACCGCCTTGGTGACGGCGTTCCCCGCCCGGTCCAGTGCCTTGTCCACCGCCGCGACCAGGCTGGTGTCCTTCGACTCCAGCGTCAGCTCCTTCCCGTGCTCCAGGCGCAGCGTCACCTTGCAGGCCTTGTCCACGCCGCCGCGCGGGCCGTTGGTGTCCTCCAAGCGCAGCACCACTTCCTTCACGCGGTCCGACAGTCGGTCCAGCGCGAAGCGCACGCGGCGCTCGCAGTGGGTGCGAAGGGTCTCGGTGAGGGGGATGTGACGGGCTCGGATTTCGATACGCATCCAGGACGCTCCTTCTGGCCCCCCATTGGGCCTATCTCCTTTCTGTCCATGCGGAGCGTCTGTCGCAAATAGGAAAAGCCCCCGGGGCGCTTCGGAAAAACCGAAGGCTCACGGGGGCCGGGTGGGACGAAGGGGGAGGGTGCCCCACTTCGGAGCCGCGACTACGGAGGGGTGGTGGTGGCCGTGGCGGCGGGCTTCTGGGACGTCTTGCCCGGCGTGGCCGGCTTGGGGGCGTCCTTCGGCGCTTCCGGGGCGGCGGGGGCCGCGGGGGCCGCGGCGGTCGCCGTGTCGGCCTCGGGGGCCGGCTTCTTCTTCTCCGGCAGCGCGAGGACGGGCTTCTCCGGCACCGGGCGGGCGCCGATGCGCACCTGCTGCTCCACCATGCGGGACCAGAGCGACGCCTTGGGGCCCACCAGGGCGTTGTCCGCCAGCACCAGCGTCCGCACGTCCTGCGCGCGGCGGTACAGGCGCGGCGCCACGTCCGGCTGCTGCGGGTCCGAGTCGCTCACCTGCACCTGCTCCTGCACGCTGATGCCCTTCTCTTCGAAGGTGAGGGTGGACGTCAGCTCGAACTTGCGGCGCAGCCCGTTGGGCAGCTCGAAGGTCAGCTCGCGCGACAGCGGGAACCACGCGGCGCCCAGGCACGCGCGGGCCTTGTCGGACACGGACTCGGTGAAGAAGCGGTTGCGGCGCAGCGGCATGATGCGCGCGTGCCGGCGGCACACCTCCTCGCCTTCCGTGATGCAGGCGTCACCCTCGGCCACCAGCACCTGGGTGTCCTGCACCGTCTCCAGCCGCAGCTTCGCGTTCTTCGCCATGGCGCGCAGCGAGCCCAGCGCGTCCACGCGGAAGCCCTGCTCCGTCGTCTCCACCAGCGCCACCGGGCCCAGGGCCTCGCCGTTGGTGAAGCGCCGCGTCATCACCCACACCAGCCGCTTCCCGGCCGTGAGCGTCTCCAGCACCAGGTCCTCCTCGGCCAGCTTCTCCGGGGGCGGCAGGGGCAGCGCATCGGGGCCGGGCTCCACGCACTCGTCGGCGGCGGGGTCCTGGGACCAGACCGGCGCGCCCGTGCAGTCCACCGCCGGCCGCGGGGCGGCGCCGGTGTCCTTGTCGTAGCCGTGCAGGAGCAGGGCGAACCACGTGTCGGGCGTGGGGAAGGAGCGCGCGTTGTCGCCCGCCTCGGCGAAGCACATCGCCGGCTTGGGCACGCTGGCGCAACCGGCCAGCAGGGACAGCGCCACGGCGGAGACCTGGAGCGTTCGTTTCATGGGTTCTCTCAGGCGTTGGTGAACTGGAGGTCCCAGTCGCCATCCGCGGTCAGGGCCACGTGCAGCTTCGGGGGCACCGCGCCGCCCACCAGGTGCTGCAACAGCTCGCGGGAGAGCACCGGCATCAGCGAGCCCTGGAGGATCTGCTCCATGTTGCGCGCTCCCATCTCCGACTCGGTGCACCGGCGCGCCAGCTCGTCCAGCAGGTCCGGCGCCAGCGTCGTCTCCACGTTGTGCGCGGCCTTGAGCCGCCCCACGAGCTTCTCCAGCTTCATCTCGGCAATCTGCCGCATCACGTCGCGCTGCACCGGGCCGAAGGGCACAATCGTCATGCGCGCCAGCAGCGCCGGCTTGAAGTGCTGGCTGAGCACGGGGCGGATGGCCGCCACCACCTGCTCCGCGCCAGGCTGCGCGCCGTCCTCGTACATCCGCATCACCAGGTCCGAGCCCAGGTTGCTGGTGAGGATGATGACGGTGTTCTTGAAGTCCACCTGCCGGCCCTCGCCGTCCGTCAGCGAGCCCTTGTCGAAGACCTGGTAGAAGAGGTTCATCACCTCCAGGTCGGCCTTCTCGCACTCGTCCAGCAGCACCACCGAGTAGGGCCGCTGCCGCACCGCCTCCGTCAAGAGGCCGCCCTCGCCGTAGCCCACGTAGCCGGGCGGCGAGCCGATGAGCCGGCTCACCGTGTGCTTCTCCTGGAACTCGCTCATGTTGAGCGTGGTCATGAAGCGCTCGCCGCCGTAGAGCGTGTCCGCGAGCGCCAGCGCCGTCTCCGTCTTGCCCACGCCGCTGGGCCCCACGAAGAGCATCACGCCAATGGGGGTCTCCGGGTTGCGGATGCCCGCCTGGGAGATGCGGATGATTTCGGCCACCTTCTTGAGGCCGGACTCCTGGCCGCGCACGCGGGTCCGCAGCTTGTCCTCCAGGCTCAGCACGGAGGCCAGCATGTCGCTGCGCATCTTCCCGACGGGCACGCCCGTCCAGCCCGCCACCACCCGCGCGACGATGTCCGCGTCCACGTCCGCGTGCACCAGCGGCACCTCGCCGCGCACCTCGGCCAGCTTCTTCGTCGCCTCGTCCACCGCCGCCTTCAGCGCCGCGGTGTCCGCGTCCGGCTTCGCCTCGCGCAGCGCCTTGCGCGCCTCCATCAGCGCCGCCACCGCCGTGCGCTCCGTCTCCCAGCGCGCGTGCAGCGTGGCCCGCTCGTCCTGCGTGGCGCGCAGCTTCTCCTCGGCCGCGGCCAGGGCCTCCTCTTCCTCCTTGCCGCCCGTGCCCTCCGCCAGGTCGCGCTTGCGCGCGTCGCGCTCGCGCTCCAGCGCGGCAATCTCCTGGTCCAGCGCCACCAGCTCCTCGGGACGCGTGGACAATTCAATCTTCACGCGGGCCGCGGACGTGTCGAGCAGGTCCACCGCCTTGTCCGGGAGCTGCCGGCCGGAGATGTAGCGGCTGGACAGGCGCACCGCCGCGGACACGGCCTCGTCGCGGATGGTGACGCCGTGCGCCGCCTCGTAGGTGGGCCGCAGGCCGCGCAGCATCAGCTCCGCGTCCTCCACGCTCGGCTCCTCCACCTTCACCGGCTGGAAGCGCCGCTCCAGCGCCGCGTCCTTCTCGAAGTACTTCTTGTACTCGGCCCACGTCGTGGCCGCGAGGGTGCGCAGCTCGCCGCGCGCCAGCGCCGGCTTGAGCAGGTTGGACGCGTCCGTGCCGCCCTGCGAGCCGCCCGCGCCGATGATGGTGTGCGCCTCGTCGATGAACAGGATGATGGGCGTGGGTGACGCCTTCACCTCGGCGATGACGGCCTTGAGCCGGTTCTCGAACTCGCCGCGCACGCCCGCGCCCGCCTGGAGCAGGCCCAAATCCAGGCCCAGCAGCTCCACGTTCTTCAGCGCGTCCGGCACCTCGCCCCGGACAATCGCCCAGGCCAGGCCCTCCACGAGCGCCGTCTTGCCCACGCCCGGCTCGCCCACCAGGATGGGGTTGTTCTTCCGGCGGCGGGAGAGGATGTCCACCATCTGCCGGATTTCACGGTGCCGGCCGAAGATGGGGTCGATCTTCCCCTCGCGCACGCGGCCCGTGAAGGACGTGGCGAAGCGCTTGAGCGCCTCGTCTCCGCGCCCCCCCGGAGCCCCGGCCGCGCCCCCCGCGGAACCGCCGCTCGCCGCGGCGTCGGCGGAGGCCACCTCCACGTTCTCCGGAGAGGGCCGCAGCACCACCTCCAGCGAGGACATGAGCTCGTCCCGGCTGATGGCGTCCAGCTCCGGGAACAGCTCCGCGGTGTAGCGCGAGCGCCGGCTGACGAACTGGGCGAACAGCAGGCCCGAGCGCAGCCGCGTGGCGCCCTGCTCCACGGAGGCCAGGAGCCACGCCTCCTCGAACCACTGGAAGAGCGTCTCGGAGAAGACGGGCCGCCCCGCGTTGCCGGCGCGCAGCCCCTGCAGGGCCCGCTCCATGCTGGACAGCAGGTGACGGCGGTCCACCCCGAACTGCTGGAGGATGCGCGCGACGTCGGAGTCCTCGGCCTCCAGCATCTGCGCGAGCAGGTGCTCCGGGACGATTTCGTAGAACCGTCCCGCGCTCGCCCGGGCCACCGCGGCCTCGAGCAGACGGGTAGAGGTGGGCGTCAGACGACGGACCAACGCTTTCGGATCGACGCGAATGGGAGCCCCCAGAAAAGAACAGCGATGGTGGACGGTATACCGGGCAGCCCGAGCGCCGTAAATCCCCGGCCCTCAGGCATGCCCGCTCGGGATTTCATCTCGCCACGGGAACGCTGAGCTGCGTCTGCTGGCTGTTGCCCAGCCACGTGTCCCGGCCCAACTTGCTCGGTTCCTTCTTCGAGAGGCGGAACTGCTGTTGCACCCCCTCGGTGAGGCCGAGCTCCAAATCGTACTCCAGCGGGTCCTTCACGAAGAGGGCCACCACCTCGCGGACGAGGGGGAGCAAATCCCCCTCCGGCATCAGCCGCCTGTAGGCGCGCGGCGGCAGGGGGGCGACATGGATTTGAATCTTCCCCGTCCTGTCGAAGGCCTTGCCGCCCAGCAGCATGTTGCGCCCGAGCTGGTGGTTGGCCCGCCCGAGCTGCACCCGCGCGTCGATGTCCACCCACCGGCCCACGAACTGGCGCACCGACACCCGCGCCCCCTCCAGGTCGTCTCCCAGCACGTCCTGGAGGGCCACCTCGAGCTGCTCCGCCGTGCGGAAGCGTCCGGCCAGCAGCGGGGCGATGCGCAGCAGCCGCCAGGTCGGCAGCCTGCTCTCCAGTGGCTTCTCGTAGGTGTCGAAGCCGCCCAGCGCCAGCAGCCGCCTGGACCACTGGTCCTTGAAGGACGTGTCCGTCTCGCTGGTGACGCGGTACTTCGACTCGATGCGGTACAGCAGCGACAGCAGCCGGTGGTGGAAGAGGTCCAGGAACTCGCGCCGCACCGGGTGGTCCGGGTCCTCCTGCGCGACTTCCTCCGCGAGGTAGTGGGGGAGGGGGCTCACCGCGCCCGTCAGCCCGAGGAAGCTCGTCACCACCTCGAAGAGCGGCCGCCGCGAGTACGGGTCCTCCGCCCGCACCGGCACCCGGTGCAGCGCCACCGAATTCACATCCCCGGAAGGGAAGCCCAGCGACGGGTCGTGCCGGAAGCGGATCATCTCCTCGTTGACGGGGCCGGCCCCGCCCACGCGCACCGCCTGGGCCGTCAGCCGCTCCAGGAAGGCCACCAGCGGGAAGAAGCCCGCCCGTGGCGCCGCCTCGGCCAGCTCCCGGGCCGCTTCTACAAGAGCGTCTGCGTTCCGTTCCTCGGAAGCCACGTGTACTCCGTCTGCGAGGGGTGGAGGCGGATGCTCAGCTCGTTGAAGGAGTTGATGGTGACGTGGGACGCGAGCAGCTCCTCCAGGATGCAGCCGAAGAGGAACGAGTCACCCACGCCCATGAAGTTCTCCTCGTCCAGGTCCACGCGTGTCTTGTGGCCCCGCAGCGGCGCGCCCTCCAGGAAGCGCGTCACCGGCTTCGTCTCCACCTGGCGGATGGCGTTGATGCGCAGGCGGCTGGCGCGCGCCGCCAGGTTGTCCGTGAGGGAGTGGAAGTTGTAGAGGTCCATCAGCCGCCGCAGCGCCGCCGCGTCCGCCAGCGAGTGCTGGTTGATGGCCAGGTGCGACAGGAGGCGCCAGTGCAGCTCCGAGCCCAGCGGCGGGCGCGCCGGCCGGCTCACCGGGGAGATGTTCTTGAACTTCGCCTGCGTGGGGCTGGCCGCGGTGGAGGCCGTCAAGTCACCCACTTGAAGGCGCGAGGGCAGCGAGCGGTTGGTGCACGTCAGGTCGATGGACAGCGCCTCCTCCGAGCCCAGCACCGGCGCCACGTCCCGCGGCGTCTCCAGGGTGATGTACGTGTCGATGCAGTCATCCAGCGGTGAGTGCACCCGGCGCAGCCGGTAGAAGGACTGCTCCGCGGTGCCTCCGGCGGTGTGGCTGAACTCGAAGAAGGGCCGGTACAGGCGCCGCTCGTTGCGGCCGGCCTGCAGGCCCGTCACCGTGTCCACCGAGTACACCTCGGCGTGGTTGGGCGGCAGGTCCGACGCGCGCAAGAGGTGCTCCCTGTCCAGCGCGTGGTGGAGGACGGGGTCCGCCGGCACGCTGAAGAGGTTGACCACCGGCGCGCAGTGCAGCCGGAACATCTCCCGGTGGATGCGCGCGTCCAGGGGCGGCGGCCGCTCCAGGTGGAAGGCGATTTCGAACCGGTCTTCCTTCAGGGACGCCGCGGCGTCCAGCCCGCGCACCTCGAAGAACAGGAACTTCTCCGGCAGCGTCAGGTACTCCTGGAGCTGGCGGTAGCCCTCGCTGGCGCGCGGCCAGGGCAGCAGCTTGAAGTCCCGGTCGAAGCCCACCGGGTGGAGGGAGTTCGCCGGCAGCCGGATGCCGTCGCCTTCCGAGGACGCGCCGCGCACGCGCACCTGGCGGCAGTAGCGCATGAGCCACAGCAGCACCACGGACGCGGCGGACAGCTCGCCGTGGATGAACAGGCGCAGGCCCTGCGGGCGGAACACCTCCGCGCGGCCCTGCTCCGTCGTCTGGAAGAACAGCCGCAGCACCGGGGCCGTAATCGACGCGCGGTCCAGCAGCGCGTCCGTGAGCTGCAGCGGCAGCAGGTCCACGTCCGTCGTGGTGCGGAAGACGCAGGAGGTGCCGTCGATGGGATGCGAGGCGACCTCCGCCCCGGCCGGCACGCGCGAGCGGCCGCGCAGCGCGCGCAGGTGCGGGGAGAACTCGATGATGGTGGAGGCGGGCAGGGGCCGCAGGTAGTGCGGCAGCAGCAGCTCCGTCAGGCCGTGCACCAGCTCCGGCACGTCGTCGTCCACGCGCTCGCGGATGCGCGCCGTGAGGAAGGCGAAGCCCTCCAGGAGCCGCTCCACGTCCGGGTCCGCGCCGCGCTCCACCAGCAGGCCCGCGACGGAGGGGTTGGCCAGCCCGAAGGCGCGGCCCATCTCCCGCAGGTACGACAGCTCGCTCAGGTAGTACTTGCTGAACATCCTCGCCCTTTGCCTCTCACCGCGTGGCTCACCAGAGGTCCACTCGCCCGCCCGGATGCACCTGCGTGTGGAAGCGCACCATGCCCCGCCTGTCCCGGGTGGCCAGCTGGGCGGTGATGTCGAAGCGCAGCGCCGTGGGGTCGGCCGGGTCCTCGGCGTACTGCACCACCACGTTCTTCAGCCGCGGCTCGAAGTCCTGGATGGCCGTGCGGATGGACTGCGTCATCCGCGGAATGGCCGACGGGTACGAGTGGACGATGTCGTTCAGGTCCAGGATGCCGTACGTCGGAGCCGCCACGGATTCACCCCTGCGCGTGTTGAGCAGGTTGCGCAGGTGCTCGGCGATGGACTCCACCACGTCGCCCGGAGGCGCGAGCGTGCCGTTGCCTTCGGCGATGCGGGACAACAAGCCTCGGGAGCCCATGGGTGTCTTCTGTCTTCAGCGGGAAGGCCCACCTCCAGCCGCCCGCGTCCACGACTGCGCGGGCGGCCGGTGGGTGGAGCGCATGACTCAGCGCTGGGTGTCCCAGGTGTCCTCGTGCGTCACGCCACCGTTGGTGATGGTCCAGTTGATGGTGTGGAACACGAAGGTGATCTCCTCCATCGGCGGGAGGTTGGTGCTCGCCGGCACGAAGGAGTCCGGGACGTACTGCTTGATGCTGTTGACCCGGGCCTTCTTGATGGACGTCGTGTAGAACTGCTCGGTGGTGCCGTCGCCCGTCGGGTTCGGACGGAAGAACTTGAAGGTCGCCTCGATGACCTGGTTCTCGCAGAGGGCCTTCATCAGCAGCGGCGACGACTTGTCGATGCGCTTGCGGATGGTGATGCCCTCGTACTGGCGGCGGCCCGTCGCCAGGCCGGAGCCGGCCTCACGCGCGGTGAAGACCTTCTGGTCGTAGTAGACGCACTCGATGGAGTCGGCGCGGCCCAGGCTCGTCTGGGTGCTGTCGCCCTTGATGTCCGTGCCGTTCGCCTTCAGGTACAGGTGTACTGACTCAGCCATGCTTCAACCTCTTCGCAATGCGCCTTCGCGCGGGGTGGGTCCGGGCTCACGGTGAGCCCGGGTGATGGAGCCCTTACAAACTACCTGATCTGACCGACAGAGAGTGAACCGGGCTCACTCCTTGTCCAACTTGCCCACCAGGGACAAGGTGAACGACGCGCCCATGTACTTGAAGTGCGGGCGCACCTGCAGGCTGCAACGGTACCAGCCGGGCTGACCGTCCACGTCCTCCACCACCACGCGCGCGGCACGGAGCGGCCGGCGCGAGCGCACCGCGGGCGCCGGGTCGTCCATGTCCGAGATGTACTGGCTGAGCCAGTGGTTCAGCTCGCGCTCGAGGTCCGACTTCTCCTTCCAGCTGCCAATCTGCTCGCGCTGCAGCACCTTGATGTAGTGCGCCAGGCGGGTCATGATGAACATGTACGGCAGCTGCGTACCCAGGCGGTAGTTGGTCTCCGCGGCCTTGCCCTCGGGCGTGTTGCCGAAGAACTTGGGCTTCTGGGCGGAGTTGGCGCTGAAGAACGCGGCGTTGTCCGAGTCCTTGCGGAAGACGAGGCCGATGAAGCCCTCCTCGGCCAGCTCGTACTCACGGCGCTCGGTGAGCATGACCTCGGTGGGAATCTTGGTCTGGATCTCCCCCATGGCCTCGTACTGGTGCAGGGGCAGGTTCTCCACGGCGCCGCCGGACTGGGGACCGATGATGTTCGGGCTCCAGCGGAACTTGGCGAAGGAGTCCGCCACGCGGCTCGTCATGGCGACGGAGGCGTAGCCCCAGAGGTAGCGGTCATGGTGGCCGACGACGTCCTCGGTGAAGTTGAAGGCCTTCACGGGGACGGTCTTCTCACCGTAGGGCAGGCGCAGCAGGAAGCGCGGCATGGCCAGGCCCACGTAGCGCGCGTCCTCGCTCTCGCGGAACGAGTGCCACCGGGCGTACTGCGGGCCCTCGAAGAGGGACTTGAGGTCCTTGAGGTCCGGCAGCTTGAGGAAGCTCTGCTCACCGAACACCTCGGGAGAGGCGTTGGCGATGAAGGGCGCGTGGGCCATGGCGGCGACGGACGCGCACTTGCGCAGCAGGTCCATGTCCTGCGGGCCGACGTTGAAGTCGTAGTTGCCGCAGATGACGCCGTAGGGCTTGCCGCCGAAGACGCCGTACTCGTTGGAGTACACCAGCTTGTACAGGCCGCTCTTGACGACCTCGGGCGCGTCCTCGAAGTCCTTCTGCAGGTCCTCCTTGGAGACGTTGAGCATCTCCACGCGGGTGTTCTCGCGGAAGTCCACGCGGTCCACGAGGAACTTCAGCGAGCGCCACGAGGACTCCAGCTTCTGGAACTCGGAGGCGTGGAGGATTTCGTTGACCTGGGCGGACAGGCGCTTGTCGATTTCGGCGATCATCGCGTCGACGAGCGCCTTGTCCACGCGCTCCTCGGAGCGGTTGGGCGACAGCATCTCCGTGATGAAGGCCTGCACGCCGCGCTTGGCGACGTCATAGCCCTCGTCCTTGGGCTTGAGCTTCGCCTCGGAGAGAATCTCGTCGAGCAGGGACAGCGAGGCGTCGGCGGCGACGCCCGTGGACTTCTGGGTCTGGGTCTCGTTGGCCATGGTGTGTCAAATCCCCCGGAAGGAAAGGGCTACTTGGTCTCGTCCTTGAGGCCCAGCTCCTTGATGAGCGCCTTGCGGCCCTCCTCGTCGGCCAGCAGCGCCTGAAGCTTCTTGCGGAACGCGGGCAGGTTGCCCAGGGGGCCCTTGAGGGCGTTGAGCGCGCTGCGCAGCTCGAGCAGCTTCTTCAGCTCGGGCACCTGGTTGACGACGCTCTCCGGGGAGAAGTCGTTCAGGTTCTTGAACTGGAGCGTGACGTTCATGGTCGCGCCCGGGTCGGCGGACAGCTTGTCCGCGGCGGTGAGGGTGACCTTCAGGTTCTGCTGGGCCATCACCTCGTTGAAGTTGCCCTTGTCCACGTTGATGGGCGCGCGCTGCTCCAGCGGGCGGTCATCGGCCTGGCCCGTGAAGTCCCCCATCATCAGGACCTTCAGCGGCAGCTCCACCTGCTCCTGGGCATTGCCGGTGGCCGGCTTGTAGACGATGTTGACGCGCTCGGTAGGGGCGACAGAACTCTCTTTGCTCATCTGCGGCTTTCTCCTTGGTTGCTACGTTTTGAAGCGCGGGCGTCGCATAGGGGGGAGCTTCGCCGCGGTACAACGGGGGTTACGTACCGACGCGCAGCGCGGCGGAAGAATCCAGCCGCGCGAGACGACGATACCGGTTTCGCACTTTGACTGCCAACCGCCCCCCCTCCTTTTCCTCGGGGGTGCGGGTGGACAACCACCCTTCGAGGCACGCGGCCGCGAGCGCGGGCTCCCACGTGTCGAGCGAATGGGCAGACACCTCTTCGTCGAGCACGTCATAGACGGCACGCGCGAGCGGGAGTTGTCCCGCATTGGCACACAGCCGCGCCAAAGCCAGTCGTGAGAGGAATCGGGCGCGGCCGGTGGTGGCGGCGGCGACGGCGCCCTGCAACCGGGTGACGGCTTCGTGGACGCGGCCTTCCGCGAGCAGCGCGCGCGCCTCGTCCTCCAGGGCAGCGCCGCTTCCGGTGGTGGACACCTCGGGCGTGAGCTCGAGCGGCGGCAGGGACAGCGCCATGGGCGCCGCGCCTGGAGCGGAGGGCGCGGCGGTGCCCGGGGCGCTCGCGGTGAGCACCTCCGCGCGCAGCCAGGCCCGGGTGGCCTCGTCGGTGAGGGGCGTGCCGTTGGCGGCGAGCAGCTCCTCCACGCCGGGCATGCGGCGCAACTGATTGCCCAGTTCCTGCACCAGCGCGGCGCGGGCGGAGGCGTGCGAGTCCCCCAGGCCCTTCATCGCGGCGGCGCTGAAGCGGTGCAGGCCGAGCGCGAAACGGTGCTGGCCCAGCGCGGACTCGGACTCGTCCAGCAGGTCCGCCCAGCGCTGGTTCGTCTCCAGCGTCTCCAGCTTGGTGCGCAGCGCGTCCGGCAGCGGCTGCAGCGGGGTGCGGCCGTTGGCACCGGCGGCCGGAGGCCGGGACAGGTGCAGCCACAGCCCCAGGCGCAGCAACCGGTAGGGGAGCGGGTCCACGTCGCTCGCCTGGCGCAGCGCTCCGGCGGCGCCCAGCAGCGCGGTGCCCACGGTGCGCAGGAAGTCCGTGACGGCCTCCGCGCTGGACAGGTCCGGCGCCGAGGGAAGCGCGGGCAGGGGTGGCACCACGACGGGCGCCGCGGCCTGGGCGGGCGCGGCCGGGACGACCTGGGCGACGCGCATGGCCTGCGCGGCCCTCACGGGCGTGGCCTGCGCGGACGCGGGGGGCGCCCCGGCGCCCCGGGCCTGCGCGGCCTGTGCTCCGGGAGCGCTCGGGCTCTGCGCGGAAGCGGCCCGCGCGGCCTGGCCCCGTGCGCCGGACGCGGGTGCGTCAGCGGTGCCCGTGGCCTGGCCATGTGCGCCGGACGCGGGCGCGTCAGCGGTGCCCGTGGCCTGGCCCCGTGCGCCGGACGCGGGCGAGTCCGCTGTGCTCGTGGCCGAGGTGGGCTCGTGGGGCCCGCTCCCGGCGGCAGCGCCTTCCGGTGCCACTGCGTCCGGCTCGGGGGCGGGAGCGGGCTCGGGGAGCCCCGCGCGCAGGCGGGCGATGGCGTCCTGGAGCGGGCCGAAGGCGGGGGCCGCGTCCGCGAAGCGCTCGCGGGACAGCTGCGACAGCCGCTTCACCGCGAGGGCCAGTGCCTCCAGGGACTCGGCGCTGACGGAGGCCTGCTCCACCGAGGGGAGCATCTTCCCCAGCCGCTCCACGAACCAGCCCACGGCGTTGGCCCGGCCCCGCAGCCGCTTCAGCTCCGGGAAGAGGTCCGGCCAGTACCGCTCCGTCACCTCGGCGATGAGGGCGGCCCCGGTGGCCGCGCCGTCCACGCCCCGCGTGGCGTAGAGGCCATAGGCCATGTACGACGCCAGCCAGAGGTCCTTGGTGGTGCTCTTGAGCAGCTCGCCCGCGCCCTGGACGACGTCGTCCCAGCGCACGCCCGCGCTCGCGGGGGACTCCAGCTTGGCCACCTCGGTGGTGATGGCCTCGTAGGCGGGCTCGTGCTTCGCCTGCATGCCGGCCGGGGCGGCGCCGGGCACGGGCTCGGACCAGGGACGGGCACGTTCTCGGAGCTCTTCGAGGGTGGACGGCATAAGGCGGCAGGAAGGGTCAGGGAGCCAGCGCGCGCAGGAGCTGCTCGAGGGTGGTGGAGGGAGCGTCGATGACCTGTCGCGCGGCGGCCTTGAGGCCCTTGCGCGCGTTGTCGATGGCGGCGGGCCGGTCCGTGCGCAGCGGCCACACCTGGGCGCCCGGACGGCCGGGCTGGGCCAGGGCGAGGAAGGCGGCCGGGGTGGGCGCGCCCAGGCTGAGCAGCAGCCGGGGCTTGTCCCCCTCGGACCAGAAGAACGCGGGCGGCTGGTGGGGCCAGCGCAGCAGGCGCGCGGACAGCTCCAGCCACGCCACCGGGCCCACGCGCGAGTCCAGCGGGCAGTCCAGCGCCACGCCCGCCAGCGACTGCTCGCGGCCGCGCTCCCCCACGCACGCGGTGAGGAAGGTGTGCAGCGCGTAGTAGCGGCCGCCGTCCGGCGTGCCCTCCACCACCGGGCCCAGCAGGTCCTGGGTGCGGTAGTCCGCCAGCGCGGCGTCGCGCAGCCGCTGCGCCACGCTGAAGTCACCCGGGCCGGGCAGGGGAAGCACCGCGGCGCGCTCCAGCAGCTGTGGCACCTCCAGCTCCGCCGCGGAGCGCGCCAGCACGCCCGCCGCGCGCAGGAAGGGCTGGAAGGCCTCCGGCGTCAGCGCGTAGCGCGGCGCGGTGGCCGCCGAGGCCACCTCGGTGAAGACGGCCAGCGGGAAGGCCCGCCCCACGCTGTCATGGCTGGGCGTCATCAGCCCCACCAGCGCCTGCTTCTGTCCCGGGGCGGTGAAGACGAAGCTCACCGGCTCCGCGGGCAGGTCCACCCGGGCCCGCCTCGCGCGCTCCACCCCTTCCTCCATCCAGCCATAGAGCTGGCGGGCGAGGGGCGTGGCGGCGTTGAGCCGGATGAACTCGGCCTGACGGGGCGTCTTGCCCAGCAGGCCGATGCGCTGCGACTGCACCGTCATGTCACCGGACTCCGTCCGCCGCCACGGCCTGCGGGGCACAGCCGCGCCCCTTGCGGGAGATGCCCAGGGGCGGCTGCAGCCCCGGGTCCCGGAAGATGGCCAGCAGCTTCGAGGTGTTGCCCGACAGCCCGAAGAACGGGTTGGCGGTGCGCTCGGGCCGGAAGTCGATGGAGACCAGGGCCCCGTTCATCTCCTCGATTTCCCACGTCGCAGTGAAGTAGCGGCCGTCCGCGCTGGGCTCGATGCGCTTGACGCGCTCCAGCAGGCGGAACAGGCCCCACTCGCCCTCGGCCTCCAGCGCCGTCTCGGTGGAGCCATCCGCGCTCTGCACGAGGATGCGCGCGCCGAGCTTGCCGGCCTGGCCGGGCCAGATCATCGGCTTCCACACCGTGTCCGGGCCGTTGCGGTACGTCTCGTCCGTGCCGTCCAGCGTGAAGGTGATGGAGGAGATCTGCGACGCCGCGCCGTCCGCGGAGACGCCCGGGCGCAGGCGCACCTGGAAGCGCACCAGCGGGTCCACCGTGTCGCCACCCGGGAAGAGGGTGGTGGCCAGCGCGCCCTGCTTCTCCAGGAAGGTGAGCAGCTCCGGCCGGTACATGGCGCCACCCGACGAGGTGAACTCCCACTTGCGGCCCGTGGCCACCACGTCCTCCAAGAGCTGCTCCTTCACGAACTTGCGCACCATGCCGCCCTCGGGGCGCAGGAACTCGGCCACCTCGGGCAGCGGCGCGTCCTTCTGCGACGTCCGGTCGAACGGGTAGAGGCCCTTGAACGCCTGCTGGTACGGCTCCACCACCTGCTCGCACCACAGCTTGCTCTTGCCGTCGGCCACGCCCTCGAACACCACCGAGCGCATCTCCTGGAAGGGCGGCAAGAGCAGCCGCTCGAAGATGGCGACGTTGTCCGCCTGCTTGCGCACCATCAGGTCCACGTTGGTGCGGGTGGACTCGATCTTGTCCAGCAGCAGGCCCGACTCGGCGGGCTTGTCCTTCACCGCCAGCAGGGTGGTCTGCACCATGGAGAGCTGGTCCTCGTAGGACGTCAGCGCCGACAGCTCCTCCTGCCCGTCCTCCGTCTTGAACTTCTCCGTGGTGAAGCGGATGAGCGAGGCGAACTCCCGCGCCACGTCCCGCGCCGTCACCTCCTCCGCGCCGGAAGGCGAGCTCGGGTCCAGCATCTCGCGCTTGGGCTCCACGGCCTTCTCCGGGTCGGAGCCGAAGAACTTCTGGATGGGCTTGGGCAGCTTGCTGGCCACGGTCTCCGCCGCCTGCGCCTCGCGCCGCTCCAGTTGCAGGTTGTGGGCGAGCGCCTGGAAGAGGCGGCCGTAGGGCTTGGGCTTGCCGCGCGTCAGGTTGGTCAGCAGGCTCTCCATCTGCGTGAGGTTCTCCGGCGCCTGCACGCGGATGGACAGGAGGAAGTCCCGCCACTCCTGGATGTAGGCCTCGAAGTAGCGCGTGCGCAGCTCGCGGCGGGACTCCACCGCGTCCACCTTCTCGTCACGGTCCAGCACCCAGGACTGCTGGTCCTGGAAGGCCAGCTCCATGCGCTGGCGGATGATCTGCTCGTAGGCGTTGCGCGTGAAGGCGCCCCGCACGCGCAGGGGGGCGCTCATCTCCGGCACCGCGCCCACCAGCTGCTCCAGCGTCACGTCCGGGAACTCGTTGCTCACGTTGGCCACCAGTTGCGCCAGCTCCAGGCGCACCAGCGGCACGTTGTTGAGCGAGCGCCGCGCCGCGAGGATGACGCCCTTCTCGCGCGGGAAGGCGATGCGCTGCGCCCGCGCGGGCTTCTGCTCCTCCGGCAGCATCTGCTCGTTGGCGAGCATGCGCAGGTACGTGGACGCGTGGTTCTCCACCGCCCGCTCGTCCACCGCGTCGCCGCGCACCCGCTTCCAGTGGTTGACGATCTGCTGCACGAGCCACTTCTGCTGCGTCTCGTCCAGCTCCGGCTCGCGGGGGTCTCTCGGCGTCGTCACCAGCAGGTACAGCTTCAGGTCGTCGAAGTACTGGCGGTACGCGTCGAAGTGCTTGCTGTAGTCGGACTCGTTGCGCACCTCGAGCAGGTCCGGGTTCTTCCCGAAGGCGTCCAGCCGCTGCTGGATGAGCTCGAACTGCTTGCCCAGCAGCACCCGGCGCAGGGCGGCGTTGTAGAACTGGCGCGCCTGCGGCAGCAGCTTGTCGCCCTGGTACAGGCCGAAGCGCATGTACAGCGGCGCGCCGTCCTCCTCGTACTCGGTCAGCTCCTGGAGCCGGTTGCGCAGCGGAATCAGGTCCTCCACGCGGCGGATGTCGTCACGCGGGTCCAGATTCACGTCGGTGATGGCCTTGGTGACGGCCTCCGCCATGGCGCGGTTCTGGAAGAAGGAGAGGGTGGGCAGGGACAGCAGCAGCGCGGTGGCCACCATGGCGGCGCCCGCCAGTATCATCCGCTGCCGGCGCACCCTCGCTTCCTCGAGCGAGCTGCGCACCGCCATCTGCTGGTCCTGGAACATCACCTTGGTGAAGACGTCCCAGAGGAAGTAGCTGCGCCCTTCCGTGGCCCCTTCCGTCTGCGCCCGGCCGTTGGTGCTGCCGAACAGCTCCGCCGCGGACGGGGACACCTTGTCCACCGCGCGAACGTCCTGGGTGCCGCTGTTGAAGTACAGGCCGCGGAAGACGGGCGTGTCCTGGAACACGTTCTCCAGGAAGAGCGGCTGCAGGAACTCGGAGAGGTTCTTCCGGAGCGCGTCGAAGCGCTGCGGGAAGCCGTAGATGTTCTCGCGCGTCTCCAGCCGGCGCTCCTGGCCCAGCCGGCGCAGCGAGCGCTGCTCCAGCACGGAGAGCATCTCGTCGAAGCGCTCGCGGAACAGGTCCGTGCTGGCCTCGCGCTGCTGCTCCACCGGCACCGTGAAGCCCCATATCTGCCCGCGCTCCACGCGCGACAAATCCGAGAACATCTCCACGAAGCCTGGCAGCAGGTCGCACTTGGTGATCATCACGTAGACCGGCACCAGCATCTTCAGCCGGGTGGTGATTTCATCCAGGCGCTCGCGGATGGTCTGCCCCATCTCACCCACGGCCTGCGGGTCCGCGTTCATCAGCTCGCTGACGCTGATGGCCACGATGAGGCCGTTGATGGGACGGGAGGGGCGGTGCTTCGCCACCGTGTCGAGGAAGGCCAGCCACTCGGGGCGGTCCTCCTCGGCGCTGGTGTAGCGGCCCGCCGTGTCGAGGATGACGGCCTCGTTGGTGAGCCACCAGTCGCAGTTGCGGGTGCCGCCCACGCCGCGCACGCCGCCGCGCGCGGACAGGTAGGGGAACTTCAGCCCGGAGTTGCGCAGCGCCGTGCTCTTGCCCGCGCCCGGGGGACCGACGATGAGGTACCAGGGCAGCACCGCCAGCGCGTCCTTGCCGCCGCGCGCCAGCTTGGAGGTCTTCAGCGCCTCCACCGCCTTGGTGAACTCGGCCTGCATGGCCTTGATCTCGGGCTGCAGGTCCGGCCGCACGGTGGCGGCCTGCTCCTCCGCCTGCGTCGCCAGCGCGCCCTCCAGCTTCTTCGAGGCGGCGCGGGCGCGGATGCGCTTGACCAGCCACACCACGCCCATGGCCAGCAGGCCCGCCAGCACGCCGAAGAGGGCCGCCTGTTGGGGCGTGAAGCCCATGAAGCTCATCAGGGCGAAGGTGGGCGCGCCAATGCCCAAGAGCGGCAGCAGGTACGCCATCATGGCGTGCCTCCCGTGGAGGCCGTGCTTCCGGCCGGGCTGTTGGCCGAGCTGGCCGTGTTCTTGGCGGCGTGGACTTCGATGCGGCTCTGAAGCTCGCCCACCGTGTCATTGAGGAAGAACTGCAGCACCCCGTAGAAGAGCACCGCCACCCCGAGCGCCGCCGCGGAGATGCCCAGCACGGAGGCCTTCTTGCGCTTGGACAGCAGCGACTCGGTGGGGCGCTCGCCATGCGGCGACAGCACGTCGAAGTCGAAGGGGCGCGCGCGCTCCAGGTCCTTCTGCACCGTGTCGATGAGCGTCATCAGCTCCAGCTCGCCGCCGCGGATGCGGTAGCGGCCCTGGAAGCCGAAGAGCATGCACAGGTAGTAGACCTGGAGCACCTCGGCGCGGTGCGGGTCCTTGCGCACGGAGTTGAGCCGGTTGAAGAAGCCGTCACCCGCGACGTTCTCGTTGAAGTAGAAGAGCTGCAACGGGTTGGAGCTCCAGAACTGCCGGTACTCCTCCGGCCGTCCGAGGACCACCTCGTCGATGAGCGCCACCAGCGCGTACGCCATGTCCTGGGCGTCCTGGTGGCTGAAGCCCAGCACCGCGGCGCGCCGCAGCATCTCGTCCACCACGCCGCGCAGGCGGTGGTGCAGCGTCTCGGGCGGGGGAATGGCCGCTGCTTCCGAGCCGCGCAATTGAATGGCGGCGTCGAAGCAGTCCTTCGTGGCTTCCGTGACTCGATCCATGGGCAGGTCAGGGCGTCAGCGGTTGGCGGTGGGGACCGCGAGCAGCTCCACGGTCGTACGGCTGGCATCGAACGGCAGCGGCAGGTAGAGCGCGAGGTTCCTGTCCCTCATCACGTTCTTCCAGTAGCTGTCGTTCAGGCTGAGGCTGAAATAGACGGTGCCCGGCTGCACCGGCACCTCGGGCGGCGGGCGGTACGTGACGGCCAGCGGCACGCCGGGCGCGGCGGCCTGCAGGAGCGCGCGGATATCGTCCCCCGCGGCCAGCTTGGACAGCTTGGGGAGCTGCTCCGCCACCGTCTTCTCCGGCAGCTCGCTGCGCACGGCCAGCAGGAACTGGCCGCAGCGCTCCAGCCGCTCGTCCTCCAGCTGCCCGCGGAACATGCCGTCCCTTCCCACCGACAGGTCCACCCTCAGGCACTGCTCCAGCGCCACCGAGCGCATCAGCTCGGCGATGCGGCGGAACAGCTCCTCGAAGGTGGCGCGCAGGTTGGTGAACTGGAAGGGCGGCAGCGTGGACGGGTCCGCGTTCGCGGAGAAGGTGCACAGCTGCCCCGCCGTCTGTGACAGCGTGAGGTACACGTCCCGGGGGCGCAGGTTGCCCGCGTCCAGCGCGTGCTGGAGGTAGGGGATGGTGCCGTTGAGCGCGTTGAGCTCCAGGAAGAGCGTCACGTCGCCCGCGGTGAACTCCAGCGCGGACGCGTCCCGGTGCCGGCGGCGCGAGGAGAGCTGGCGCTGCTTGGACACCATCAGCCGCAACAGCGTGCGCAGCTCGCTCATGATGAACGGCGACGCGTCGATGCGCAGGCACGGGGGGATGTACGACTCGACGAGCGTCAGGCTCCCCGACTTGTCGCGGGTCAGCTCGCACAGCTTGATGGCCTCGAAGTCGTCGCGCGACTCGGTGCCGAACAGCAGCCGCACGTTGCGCTGGCCGAAGGCCACCTGGGAGATGGAGGTGGACGCCGTCAAATCACTGATGGGGCGCGCGGCGGGCGTGTAGCGGGGGCTGCCGCCCAGCCGCTCCCCGCTGCCGTAGCTCTCCACGCCGCTGCGCTCGCGCGGCACCCCCAGGTACACGTCCAGCGTGCGCTGGGCGGGCGGGAAGTAGCCCTCGGCGGGGCGCGCGGGCGGGGCCTCGGCGTCCCCGGACTCGAAGGACACGGGCAGCCCGTCCGGCAGCACGCCCATGAAGCGCGTGAGCTGCACCTGGCCGGCGCGCAGCGCCTCCATGTCCACCTCCAGGGACACCACGCCCCAGGGGTACGGCTCCAGCGCCGCCAGGCGCACGTCCAGGAGCTGCTCGTGGTAGAGGTCCTGCTGCTGGAGGTGGTGGGGGCTCATGAACATGCCCTCCGACCACACGACTCGCTGCACGGACTTCATGCGCCTCTCCGCGGCGACTCGCTGTCGCCCACTTGGGGTTGGGACTCCGGCGCCTGCGTGACGGGCCGGAGCATCAAGTCGATCTGGTAGCCCTGCAGCCGGTAGCGGAACACCTCGTCACCCGGCCTGGGCTCCCCCTGGTCTCCGGCGGGGCGCTCCACGCAGCGTGACTCCTCCACCGGCGGCAGCACCGCCACCGTGCGCCACGAGTAGCCCAGTGGCTGCCGGAAGTGCCCCATGGCCAGCACGAAGCGCGCCTTCGGATCACGCTGCACCCAGCGCTTCACCTGCCGGCCCGGCGGCACCACCACCTCCGCCACCTGCAGCAGGTCCTCCTTGAGGAGCTCCTCGGGCTTGCCCCACAAATCCTTGAAGCTCGCGCGCTCCAGCCGGACGCTGTCCTTGAGCTGGACGATCTGCACCACCGTGGGCAGGGAGCGCCCGCGAGAGTCGGGGTTGAGCTGCTCCGACGCGTCCACCACCACCTGGAAGGGCGGGGGCGTCTCACAGGCGTGAGGCACGCGCTTCGCGCAGCCGGCACTCCCGCCCAGGACCAGCGCGAGCGCGGCGACCACACCCCACCGAAGACCCCGGACGGCCTGCCCCCCCGTCACGGCGCCAGTGTGTCTTTGCGCCAACATCCACATTCCTTGGAAAGAGCGCCCGTAACGCCGAGCGGTTACGTGCGAGGCGTAAACTGCCAGACAGGACGGACCGGTTTCAAGCCACCCCCCCCCCATGGGCCGGCCTGGCGGGTCCTAGTTTTCGGAAATCTTCGAGCCCTTGATGACGACGTCACCACTGGCGTTGACCTCGATCTTCGCGCCCTTGATGACGACGTCTCCGTTCTTCTTCACCTGAAGGGTGGCGGAGCCGACCTTCAGGGTGAACTGCTCCTGCGCGACGAGGGAGATTTCCTTCGCGGACAGGGTGTAGGCGTCCTTGGCGGCATGGTTGACCTTGCCACCGACGCTGACGAGCATGTCCTTGTCCACCTTGAGGGTGCGGGACTTGCCAATCTCCTCCGAGAGGTCACCGCCGACCTGGAGGGTGCGCGCGCCCTTGACCGTCTCCGACTTCTTGGCGCCCACCACCTCCACCTTCGCCCCGCCGACCTGCTCCGACTTGAGCCCGCCGACGAGCTCGTTGAAGGCGGCGCCCACGGTGAGGGCGAGCGCGCCGCCGACGTTGACCATCTTCCCCAGGGCCACGGTCTCCGCGGAGGCCATGGCCACGGTGAGGCTCTGGTTGCCGCTGACGCTGATGGACTGGTCTCCCGCCACGGCCTCGGTGTGGTTGCCGGCCACGGTGGTGGAGCGGTTGCCGGTGACGGCCAGCGTCTGGTTGCCCTGGACGGTGCTGTCGTCGTTCTTCTTCACCTCGAGGGCCTGGTTGCCCTCGATGATGCGCGAGCGGTCCTTCTTCACGAGGAGCGTCTCGTTGCCGCGGACCTCCTGCGTCTTGTCGTTCTCGACGACGATGTTGAAGTCCCTCTGCGCGTGCAGATAGACGAGCTCGGAGCCGGCGGCGTCCTCGAAGCGCAGCTCGTTGGAGCCGTCACCGCCGGGGCTGGAGCTGGAGCGCAGGGTGCTCTGCGTCTTGTTGCCGGGCAGGTCGATGGGCGGCGGGTTCTGCCCGTTGTAGACGCTGCCGGTGACGAGGGGCCGGTCCGGGTCTCCCTCGAGGAACTCCACCACGACTTCATGGCCGATGCGCGGCAGGTACAGCGCGCCCCAGCCCGGGCCCGCCCAGGCCTGGCTGACGCGAATCCAGCAGGAGCTCTTGTCGTTCTGCTTGCCCTCGCGGTCCCAGTGGAACTGGACCTTGATGCGGCCGTGCTCGTCGGTATGGATTTCCTCGCCCGCGGGGCCCACCACCATGGCCGTCTGGGCGCCGGGAATCACCGGGCGGGGCGTCACCCGGGGAGGGCGGAAGGGCACCTCGGCCGGCTGGCAGAGGAACTCGTTGCGGTAGCCCTCGCGGCTTCGCAGCGAGCCCTGCTCGATGCTCAGCGCTTCCGACTGGTGGCCCACGTGCCGCACCGAGATGGGCAGGTACTTGCGGTTGAGGGCGTCGTCGGGGTGCTCGGCCAGCTCGAAGGTCTGGCCCACGCAGACGCGGCGGCTGTAGCTGGCGCCCGTCACCGTCTCCGTGCGGGCGCGCAGCTCCTCCAGGCGCACCTTCGAGAGATTGCGGCCGGTGCCCGACTCCTCGTAGCGGCCGGGGTAGTCGTAGATCTCCAGCGCCGTCTCGCCGCCCTCCGCCTCCGAGCTGGTGCCCAGGTCCTGCGAGGGGCGCAGGAAGTTGTAGTCGCGCAGCGCGACGGCGCCGGGCTGCACCTCCGTGCGCGCCACCAGCTCGTGCACGTACTCCTGCGCGGCAATCATGCCGCTGCGCTCGCGGAAGACGAGCTTCGCCTCGCCCTGCATGGCGGGGTTGGCGGAGGCGCCGTCACCCAGCACCATCGTGTGGGCGTCCTCGCCGTGCTCGAAGAAGTAGAAGATGCCTTCCTCCTCGAGGAGACGGGAGATGAAGTCCAGGTCGGACTCGCGGTACTGCACGCAGTAGTCGCGCGTGGGGTAGGAGCCGTTGAGGGCGAGCCGGTGCTCCACCTTCGCCTCGTCCAGCACCTTGTGGACGATTTGCGGGACGGTCATCTCCTGGAAGATGCGGCTCTTGCGGCGGTGGCGCAGCGTCCACAGCAGGGGCACCACGGTGGCGCGGTAGCGGCGGCGCTCCGGGCCGCTTCCTTCATCCCAGCGCGACATGCGCGACACGATTCCGGTGAAGAACCGCGCGGTGCCGTCGCCGAGCATGATGGTGAGACGGGCGTCCTTGCCCAGCAAGGACTTCTCGTCCACCTCCACGTCGGGCCGGGCGGCCAGGGCCACCTCCACCGTGTAGGGCTGGGACAACGTCTCCTCGGCCTCGAAGCCGAGCACCGCCAGCTCACCGGAGGTGAAGGGACCTGCCTGGAACTCGAACTCGGCCTGATTGGCGAGCAGGGCTGCGTTCGCGATCATCTTGAGTCCCCCGGCGCAAGGCCCCGCTTGGAAGGCGGGGTCCGTGAGTGGTGCAACAGCATGCCATGAATTGGCCTACCAGGGAGCCCTGACACGAAATTTTCATCGGGACTGAGAAGCATCCGGGCCATTTCGTGGGGGGCCTGACGGAAAGAGTCATGCTTCGGTGTAGAGTGGAAAAGGGGGGCCAGCTTGAAACCGCTGGCGACTCCGGGGTACCCAGACGGCTTCCACCCGGGAGAACCATGAAGAGAAGAGAGCTCCTGCACCGCGGGTTCGCGCTGGCACTGGCGCTGACGTCCTCGGCCGCCGTCGCGCAGAGCGCCTTCCCCAGCTTCGAGCTGGAGCGGCTGGAATTGAATCCCGGCGCGGAGGGCTCGCTGCTGGTGGGCATGGGCGAGCTGCTGCCGGTGGGCGACATGCGCTTCTCCGTGGTGGCGCACTACGCACACAACCCGCTGATGCTGGAGATGGACGGACAGTCCCTGAGCATCGTGGGGAGCCGCGCCACCGCGCATGTCGCCGCGGCCTACGCGCCGCTGGACTGGCTGCAGGTGGGCCTGCAGGTCCCGGCGCTGTACCAGGCAACGGGCACGGAGGTGGAGGCGGAGGGCTACCTGCGGCCGTCGTCCTTCGGGCTGGGGACGCCCGTGGTGTCGGTGCGGGCGGGGCTGCTCACGCAGGATGACCAGGGGGGGGTGGACCTGGCGGTGGAGCTGGGAGTGGGCATGCCCCTGGGGAACGCGTCCGCGCTGGCGAGCGACCCCGACCAGTGGCGCCTGGCGCCGAAGGTGATGGTAGGACGGCACTTCGGGTTCCTGCGCGCTGGCGTGGAGCTGGGCTTCCTGCAGCGGCCCACCCAGGCCCTGACGCCCCGGGTGGATCCGGATGACCAGATTGGCAACGAGCTGCGCCTGGGCGCGGCGCTCGCGACGACGGGCCGGCGGCTGCGCTGGGAGCTGAACGTCCGGGGCATGGTGCCGCTGACGAGCCAGCCGGGCGCGGCGGAGCTGCTGCCCGGGGTGCGCTACCTGGTGAACCCCACCTTCGAGATGTTCGCGATGGCGGGCGTGGGCGTGGGCTCGGCGCCGGGGACGCCGCTGTTCCGGGTGATGGCGGGTGGGGCCTTCGGTGACGCGACGCCGCGGCGCGGGCCGGGGGAGTCCTCGGTCAACTGCGAGCCCGGACTCCCGCACACGATTGAAGAGTGCCCCGACATGGACGAGGACCACGACGGCGTGCGCAACTCCGTGGACCGCTGTCCCTCCGAGCCGGGCGACATCGCGCGCAGCGGCTGCACGGCCAAGGACACGGACAGCGACGGCCTGGAGGACATGCTGGATGCCTGTCCGTTCGAGCCGGGCCTGGCGGCCAACCAGGGCTGCCCGCTGCGGGACGCGGACAAGGACGAGACGCCGGACGAGACCGACAGCTGCCCGAATGACGCGGGGCCCGCGGACAACCGCGGCTGCCCGGTGCGCGACGCGGACAAGGACGGCATCGACAACGACAAGGACGCGTGCCCGAACGAGGCCGGCCCGGTCGAGCGCAACGGCTGCCCGGAGTCCGACGCGGACAAGGACGGCGTGCCCAACCGCATCGACAGCTGCGCGAACGAGCCGGGTGACCCGAAGAACCAGGGCTGCCCCGGTCACGTGCAGCCGCTGGTGGAGATCCGGCCCGGCCGGCTGGTGCTGCTGGGCAAGGTCTTCTTCGAGCCCTCGCAGGCGCGGCTCCTGTCGCGCTCCCACGAGCTGCTGGACTGGGTGGCGCGCGTCATCAAGGAGCACCCGGAGATGCCGCTCATCGTGGTGGGCGCGCACACGGACGACCGCGGCTTCCCGGATGCGAACCGCCGCATGACGCAGGCGCGCGCCGAGGCGGTGCGCCAGTACCTCATCAGCAAGGGCGTTCCCGCCGAGCGCCTGCAGGCGCAGGGCTACGGGCAGGACCGCCCCATCGACACCAATGCGACCTCCATCGGCCGTGAGAACAACCGCCGCGTGGAGTTCATCATCGTGGACTCGCAGAGCGACAAGGCGGAGTCCCCCCGGTGAGGCCAGGAAAGAGACGACCTATGAGAACGTCGCTGCCCCATGCGTGGGTGCTGGGTACGTTGTTGCTGGCCGCCACCGCCGCGGCCGAGCCGGATGCCTTCGGTCTCGGAAGCGGGAGGGATGGCGCGCTGACCGTCACGGCTCCGGGCGTGAAGGTCAACGCCGCGGCGCGCGTGACGTCCGCCCTGGGGGCGGGAGCCACGGCCATCCCCGTGTCGTCCACCGCCGGTTTCGGCAACGGTGACCTGGTCCTGGTGCTCCAGGCCACCGGGACGGGCACCGCCGACACGGCGGGCGCCGGGCGCTGGGAGCTGGCCCGGGTGGCCACCGTGAGCAGCCGGACGCTGAATCTCACGCGGCCCCTGGTGGAGTTCTTCGACGCCCCGGGCACCCAGGTGCTTCGCGTCCCCGAGTACACCGACGTCACCATTGCTCGCGGCGGAAGCCTGGCCGCGGAGCCGTGGAATGGAGAGACGGGGGGCGTGGTGGCCTTCCTGGCCACGGGCATCGTGAAGAACCAGGGGCTCATCGACGCGCGCGGCGCGGGCTTCCGTGGCGGTGCGTATGTCCGGGACTGGACCAACGCCGCGGGGTGCGGCGCGCTGAGCCTGGAGGGCGCGGGTGGGGCGCAGCGCGGTGAGAGCGTGGCGCCTCCGACGACCGCCCTTCCGCTGCTGACGGGCCGTGGCAATGACGCCAATGGTGGCGGTGGTGGGGTGTGCCGGCAGTCGGGTGGCGGCGGTGGCGGGCATGGTGGCCAGGGAGGGCAGGGCGGCAGGACGGCGACGGATGATGGCGCGCGCGACGTGGGCGGCCTGGGAGGCGCCGTGGCGGGGCAGTCCCTGCTGGAGCGGCTCACCTTCGGCGGTGGTGGCGGCGCCGGACATGGGCTGGCGGACCCGCCGGGGCCGGATGGGGGCCGCGGTGGCGGCATCATCTTCGTGCGCGCGTCCCGGCTCGTCGGGAGCGGCCGCCTGGAGGCCTCGGGTGAGGCGGGCGGCAGCTCCGTGAATGATGGCGCGGGTGGCGGTGGCGCCGGTGGCAGTATCTCCCTGCGCGTCGCGGAGGCGGCCTCGTGCGCGGAGCTGCTGGCGCAGGGTGGCCGGGGTGGAGACAGCACCGGGCGGGCGCTCCGGGCGCCCGGCGGTGGTGGCGGTGGCGGGCGTGTCCTCTTCCAGGCCGAGGCGGGCTCGAGCTGTGCCGCGCGGGTGGAGCCGGGACGTGCGGGAGTGGCGGTGGATGGCGGTTCGAATGGGGCCTCGCCCACGGCGGTGGACGACGCGCGCTTCCAGGGCGTGGTGGAGCTGCTCGAGGGCGGCTTCCGCGCTCCTCCCGCGCCGGTGTTGCTCGTGCCCGTCGAGGGCGCGGTGCTGCCCGCCGCGCAGCCGCTGTTCTCCGGCACGGCGCGGTCCGGGGACGAGGTCATCGTCTTCGTGGATGGCGACGCGCTGGGCCGGACGCGCGCGGACGCCACCGGCGCGTGGGCCTTCGTACCCGAGGCCCGGCTCGCGGAGACGCCGCACCGGGTCTCCGTTGCGGCGGTGGCCGCCGGGGCCCAGGGCCCGCGCACCGCGGAGCGCATGTTCTCCGTGGACGTGACGCCCCCCGAGACGTCGATTGTCAGGGCCCCGGGACTGGCGGCCTCTGGAGAGGCCACGCTCGAGTTCGGCGCCACCGAGCCGGGCGTCGCGTACCAGTGCAGCCTGGACCGGGGGCCCTTCAATCCCTGCCGGTCTCCCTACCGGATGTCGGGGCTGGCCGACGGCAGGCACTCGCTGCGGGTCCGCGCCAGCGATAGCGCGGGGAACGTCGACCTGACTCCCGCGGTCATGGACTTCGACCCGACCGCGATGCCTGGCGTGCCCACCATCACCTCTCCGGCCGCGAACGCATACCTGTCGGACAACACGCCGACTTTCACCGGCACGGTCAGCGGCAATACCACCGCGTTGAGCATCCTCATCGATGGCAGCGAGGTGGATAGCGTGAACCCGTCTGGCACCTCGTGGACGTACACGGCCTCGACCCTGTCCGAGGGGACCCATTCCATCCGTGTCACGGCCTCCAATGGGGAGGGCAGCGCGTCGAGCCTCTTGCGCTTCTTCACGGTGGACACCTTTGTGCCGGCGGTTCCCGCCGTGGGCAGCCCGACCACGGGCCAGGTCCTGGCCACGGCCCGGCCGACTCTGCGAGGGACCGTTACCCTCACGGATGCCGACGTGGGACTCCAGGTGTTGGTGACCATCGACGGCATGCCCGAGGCACAGGCCCAGGTGAGCGACACGGGAAGCGGCACGGCTGACTGGACCTACACGCCCGACTCCCCTCTGAACCAGGGCACGCGCACCGTGACGGTCCGCTCCAGGGACCGAGCCGGGAACGTGAGCGCCGCGTCGGCGGCGCGCTCCTTCTCCGTGGACTCCGTCGCGCCCTCGGCGCCGACGCTGGCGACGCCCGCCAACGGGGCGCTGCTGACCACTGTGCGCCCCACCTACACGGGGACGGCGGAAGTGGGGGGAACGGTCGAGGTGTACGTGGATGACCAGTTGTTGCAGGGGACGGCCACGGCAGCCGCCGGCGGCTCCTGGACCCTGACGCAGCCGGCCGACCTGGGGCAGGGCCTCCATTGGTTCCGGGCGCTGGTGAAGGACGCCGCAGGCAACTCCAGCGGCTTCTCGGTGACGCGGACCTTCACCGTGGACAGCGTCGCGCCGTCGGCGCCCGTGGTGCTGGCTCCCGCCAACAACGATGCCCTCAATACCGACGTGGTGACGGTGCGTGGCACCGCGGAGGCGGGCACCATCGTCTCCATCAGCCTGGATACCCAGCACCAGGGAGAGGCGGTCGTCAACGCCGCGGGGAGCTGGAGCTTCGTGATTCCGCAGTCCGTCTCCGAGAACACCCATGCGCTCGTGGCGCAGGTACGCGACGCCGCCGGCAACTCCAGCGCGAACACCACGGTCAACTTCTCCGTGGACCTCACGCCGCCCGAGACCACCATCACCGGGTCGCCCACCAACCCGAGCAGCGACACGACGCCCACCTTCACGTTCACCTCGGTGGGGGGAAACCGGTTCGAGTGCAGCCTGGATGGGGCGGACTACTCTTCGTGCCCCGCCTCGCATACGCCCACGGTCGGAGCGGGGCCGCATACCCTGCTCGTACGCGCCCTGGACGCCGCGGACAACGCGGACCCCACGCCCGCCGTCCACTCGTGGCGGGTGGATACCGGCATCCCTCCGGTGCCGGTCATCAGCACTCCCGGGAATGCGTCCTTCGTGAGCACGGCGACGCCGCTCATCACCGGAACGGGAGAGGTCGGAGCGACCATCATCGTGCGGGTCGACGGCACTCCCCACGCGACGATGCCGCTGGTGGACTCCGCCGGCCGCTGGCAGTTGCAGTTGACGGCCACGCTGGCCGACGGCTCCCACAACGTCCGGGCGAGAGCCCGGGACGCAGCGGGAAATGAGAGCGTGGACTCCGATCCCGCCAACTCCTTCACCGTCGATACGTCGATACCCAACGCAACCATCGTCTCCGGGCCCACGGCCCAGACCAACCAGCTCCAGGCCACCTTCGACCTGAATGCCTCGGAGAGCCCCGTCGACTTCGAGTGCAGCCTGGACGGGGCAGCCTTCGAGGCCTGTAACGACCCCCACGTCATCACCGTGAGCGAGGGGGCCCACGTGCTGCGCGCCCGGGCGAAGGACCGCGCGGGGAACACGGACGCCACCCCAGCGGAGCACCGCTGGAGCGTGGACCAGTCCCCCGTCAGCACGTTCATCGAGTCCGGGCCGCCCTCCATCACCAACACCTCCACCGCCGCGTTCCAGTTCGCCTCCAACAAGTCCGGGGTGACGTTCCGCTGCCGGCTCGACAGCGGCAGCGAGGCCGTGTGCCCGGCGAGCCACTCGGTGACTGTCGCCGACGGCTCCCACCGACTGGAGGTGGTGGCGGTGGATGGGGCGGGCAACCGGGATGCCACCCCCGCCGTTTCCATCTGGGTGGTGGATACGGTCATTCCCGTGGCTCCGGTCATCACCGTGCCCGCGACGAATGGGACGAGGTCGATCACCAGCACCCCGACGATTCAGGGCACCGCCGAGGCGAACGCCACCATCACCGTCATGCTGGGGGTGGTGGCGCAGCCCGCGACGTCCGCGGACGGCAGTGGGAACTGGTCATTCACCTTCGCCCCGCTCGCGGACGGCGCCTACTCGGTGACGGCCACGGCGCGGGACGCCGCCGGAAACGTGGGCCCGGCGAGCAGCGCGCGGTCCTTCATCGTGGATACGGACTCTCCGGAGACGACCATCGTGAGCGGCCCGGCGGCGCTGACCCGGGAAACCAGCGCGACGTTCGAGTTCTCCTCCAATGACCCCGCCGCGGTGTTCGACGTCCGGCTCGATGGTGAGATGAGCTTCCGGAGGGTGACCAGCCCCTATACGTTCACCGTGGGGCAGGGGCAGCACTCGCTCACGGTTCGCGCCGCGGATGAGTCGGGCAACGTGGACCCCACTCCCGAGACCTACCCCTGGTTCGTGGACAGCATCGCGCCGGTCATCCAGTTCACCAGCACGCCCGTCAGGTTCCCGGGGGGGCGCACCAACAGCCAGACGGCGACCTTCGGCTTCGGCTCGAACGAGTCGGCGGTCACCTTCGAGTGCAGCCTGGACAATGCCGTGTTCGCCTCGTGCTCCAACCCGGCCACGTTCCCTGTCGTGGATGGCGAGCACACCCTGGTGGCCCGCGGCACCGATACGACGGGCAACGTCTCCGCGAACATCTCCTTCACCTGGACGGTCGATTCGAACCTGCCGGGGACGACGCTCGTCAGCACGCCCGGAAGTCTCACCAACTCCCCCAGCGCGACGTTCCGCTTCAGCACCAACAAGGACAACGTCACCTTCGAGTGCGACCTGGACGGCCGGGGCTTCTCGCGGTGCGGAACCGTGGTGGACGCGGTGAACCGCATCAGCGAGGCCCAGTTCTCGGGCCTCACCCATGGCGAGCACACCTTCCAGGTGCAGTCGGTGGACAACCTGGGCAACGCCGGCAGCCCGACGGAGCTGTTCCGCTGGACGGTGGACCTGCGGCCCCCCGAGACCACCCTGAGCAGCAAGCCGGACCCGCTCGTGTCCACGCCCCAGGTGTCATTCCAGGCGCAGACCGAGCCGGGAGCCTCGCTCTTCTGCAGCTTCGACAACGTGGACTACACGGCGTGTCCCGACCCGTTCCAGTACACGCTCCAGGACGGCGCCTACACGCTCTATGTGCGCGCCACGGACGCGGCCCTCAACGATGACCCCTCGCCCGCGGTGGCCCAGTGGACCATCGACACCCTCGCTCCCGCCGTGCCGGTGCTGGTGGAGCCCTCTGAAGGGCGGAGGATGAACGTGGCGCGGCCGACCTTCAGCGGGACGGCCGAGCCGGGCACCCGGGTGGTGCTCTTCGTGGACGGGACGGAGGTGCAGACGGTGGACGTGGACGCGGCGGGGAATTGGAGCCTCACGCCCGCGCTGGACCTGGGGAACGACGAGCACGAGGCGCACCTGCTGGGCGTGGATGCCGCGATGAACACCAGCACCGCCAGCGAGGCGCGGCGGTTCTCGGTGGACACGCTGGAGCCGCAGACGCGCGTGGACGAGAAGCCGGACGTGCGCATCCGCGTGCCACGCGCCTCGTTCCGCTTCTCGTCGAACGAGCCCGACGCCCAGTTCGAGTGCAGCCTCAACGGCGAGGACTACCTGCCGTGCTCCGCCACCCTCGTCTATGAGGAGCTGCTCGAGGGCACGTACACGCTCAAGGTCCGGGCGGTGGACGCCGCCCTGAACCGGGACTCCTCGCCCGAGCTCATCTCGTGGCGCGTCTACCTGGGCTCCGACGTCCGGACGAAGGGTGGCGGCCTGAGTTGCTCCAGCGGGGGAGGGGAGGCAAGCCCCATTCTGGCCCTGGTGGGGCTGGGCGGGCTTGCCCTGCTGGCGAGCCGGCGCCGTCGTCGCTGCTGAGCCATGAGGGCCCTGCCGGAGCGGAGTGATGTCGCTCCGCCAGCCGTTCAGGGAATGCGTGCTTGCGTCGGGAGGGGACTTCGGCTACTTGTCCCCTCCGCCGCACCCGACATGCGCGATTAGCTCAGCTGGATAGAGCGTTGGCCTCCGGAGCCAAAGGCCAGAGGTTCGAATCCTCTATCGCGCGTAGATAAGGGCCCGGAGTCAGGAGCTTGTTCCTCCTGACTCCGGGCCTTTGTTTTTCGCCCGGCCTGCCCGCCCCGCCTCCAGCCCACCGAGCCCCGGGTCGGGTATCCCGTCTGCCCTGCCGCCCGGTACCTGCCAGGTCGTCTCCAGGTGCGCTTGTCTGCCGAGCGGGGGTTCGCTATGCGGTGACGCTTCTTTCCGTGGCCCACTCGCGGGCGGGGATTGGAGCGGCATGAAGCGTCATCTTGGTGTCTATGTGTTGAGCCTGCTGGCGTTGTCTGGCGCGCTCGGCTGCGCTGGTGAATACGAGGAGCCCGCGGGCAACAAGGTTCCCGTGACCTTCGCCGCGCCCCGGGTGCCCCGGGACGTGGTGTTGAGCGCGGGGGATTCGCAGGTGACGGTGACCTGGACGGCTCCCGAGTTCAACGGCGGCCGGCGCATCCTCAACTACGCCGTACGCATGCTGCAGGGTGGAGCGGTGGTCAGGACGGAGACGCTCCGCGAGACGGCCGTCACCTTCCAGGGCCTGACGAATGGCGAGGAGTACGCATTCACCGTGGCCGCCATCAATGAAGTGGGAGAGGGCGTGCAGTCCGAGCCCTCGGCCACGAGGCCGCGCGTCATCCCCGGGGCGCCGCGCGAGGTCAGCGTGACGCCCGGCGACCGGCAGGTGACGGTGACCTGGGCGGCGCCGGAGGACACGGGCATGCCCATCACCGGCTATGTCGCCCAGGCCCTGCTGGGCGAGGAGGTGGTGGCGGCACAGACCGTGACCGAAACCACCGCCACGTTCACGGGGCTGACGAATGGGACCCGCTACATGGTCCGGGTGACCGCGAACAACACGGTCATCTCGGGGCCGTTCTCGGCGCCGGTGGCCGTCACTCCTCGCACGATACCGGGCGCGCCTCCCGTCACCGTTTTCAACGGCGATGGCCAGATTCGTGTGCTGTGGAAGATTGAAGACGACGGAGGCAGCCCGGTCGACAAGGTGCGCATCATGCTGTACTCCGGGGATGTCGAGAAGGGGCCGTTCGACGTCAACGTCGGGGTCCTGAATGGATTCACCGCGCAAGGGCTGACGAACGGCCAGACCTACTTCTTCACCGTCGCGGCCAGGAACGTCGTCGGGCACGGTCCGGTCACGCGCGTCTCGGGAGTCCCCCAGGTCCTGCCCAGCGTGCCCCTGGACCTGGAACTCATCCCGGGTGACGGTCAGATTGTCGTCAGGTGGAAGCCGCCAGCGAACTCCGACACCATTCCCGTTGCGAACTACCGGCTGTACATCGGTTCCTCCGTACCCGAATTGGAGCCGTATCGCATCATCGAGACTCCGGAAACGAGCTTCACGGTGACGGGGCTGACCAATGGCCGGCAGTATGTCTTCAGCCTGACTTCCAGGTGCGAGGGCTGCGACTACGGAGAGTCTACGCAGGGAAGCGCGTACGCACTCGCCGCTCCGTGAGCGCGTCCTCCTGAAGTGACAAAGGGCCGGATGCCACCAGGCTCCGGCCCTTTTCATTTCCAGAGGAGCGTGCCGCTCACGCCTCCGCGTGCTCGGGAGGCCGCGGCGGCAGGTGGAAGCGCACCGTCCGCACGCGCCGGGGTGACGACTCCAGCACCTCCAGCACCAGGCCGTCCTCGGCCTGGAGCTTCCGCCCCGGCTCCGGAATGGCACCACCGGCCAGGGCGATGCACAGGCCCGCCACCGTCGAGTAGTCCTGGTACTCGTCCAGGTCCAGCCCCAGCTCGCGGTTGACGTCGCGCAGGGCCGCGGAGGCCTGCACCACCGCGGTGGTGGGGCCCTCGCGCTTCACGAACTCCTCCGGCGTCTCGGACTCGCTGAGGATGTCTCCGACGAGCTCCTCCACCAGGTCCTCCACCGTCACCAGCCCCACCACGCCGCCGCGCTCGTCCACCACCACCGCGAGTTGCATCCGCCGCCGCTGCAGCTCCTTCATCGCGTCGATGGCCCGCATGGACTCCACCAGGAAGAAGGGCGGGCGCATCACGTCCTCGAGGACGATGAGGTTGCCCTCCCACGCCACGCCGAGCAGGTCCTTGGCGATGACGTAGCCGACGATGTTGTCCAGCGTCTCCTCGTACACCGGCATGCGCGAGTGGCCGTGCTCCAGCAGCACCTGGCGGATCTCCTCCGCGCCCGAGTGCCGCCGCAGGGCGACGATGTGCTCGCGCGGCACCATCAGCTCGCCCAGCGTCAGCTCGCTCATGTCGAAGGCCCGCGAGGCAATCTCCCCCGCGCGCGGGTCCAGCGTGCCCTGCTTCGCCGCCTCCTCCACCAGCTGCTGCAGCTCCTCCGCCGACAGCCGCCCCTCGCTGAAGTTCGTCCTGTCTCCGAACAGCCGCAGCACCACGTTGGAGCTGGCCGTGAGGAACCACACCACCGGCCGCATCAGCCAGGACAGCCCGTGCAGGGGCCGGCCGATGAACAGCGCGTAGCGCTCGCCAGCGCGCAGGGCGAGCGACTTGGGCACCAGCTCCCCCAGCACCAGCGACAGGTACGAGACGAACGCCACCACCGCC
This sequence comes from Myxococcus sp. RHSTA-1-4, assembly GCF_020037125.1. Lineage (GTDB taxonomy): Bacteria > Myxococcota > Myxococcia > Myxococcales > Myxococcaceae > Myxococcus. The sequence goes on along the minus strand of NZ_JAIQDG010000021.1, from coordinate 104,973 downwards.
GCGAAGGCGATGCTCTCCGCCTGCTGCTCGGGAACGCCCAGGCCGGCCAGCACGCCGCCCAGCCGGGTGGAGATGCTCGCGCCGCCGAAGGCCGCCGCCGTGGCGCCGATGACGGTGATGCCAATCTGCACCGTGGCGAGGAAGCGCTCCGGGTCTCCCCTCAGCTTCTCCACCGCCTTCGCCGAGTGGCTGCCCTCGTCGATCAGCTCCCGCAGCCGCGTCCGGCGCAGGGAGAGCACCGCCAGTTCCGCCCCGGCGAAGACGCCGTTGGCCAGGACCAGCAGCAGGATGATGACGAGTTCGGTGACGATGATGGCCCTCCTCTCAGGGGCCCTCTACCCTAACCGCTGCCGTCCGGCCGCTCACTCCCCAAGTGACTGCAAGAGGAGCGACAGTTGGGCCCGGCTGGCACCCTTGGGCAGGTAGTAATGCGGCCCGGACAAGAGCGCGTTGCCCACGTCCTGCGCCGCCGCCGAGGTGAGGAACACGATGCGGGGATGGCGGCCGCGTGGCAGCTTCTCCACCACCTCCAGCCCGCTCATGCCCGGCATGTTGAGGTCCAGGAGCATGATGCCGTAGCGGTCGCCCCGCTTCAGCGTGTCCAGCGCCTCCTGTCCATCCGCGGCCTCGGTCGTCTCGTAGCCAAGGTCCTCCAGACTGAGCCGGAGAAACTCCCTCCAGTCCGCGTCGTCGTCCACGACCAGGACCCTTCGTTCGCCGCCGTCCGTTGCCTGTCTCGCCAATCAGTCTCCCCCGACAGGAGATGAACGCCGCCGGAGTCCTTCCTCATTCGCGGCAGGCGGTAGAACGGCGCCCGCCGGGACAGCGGACGGGCGGGCGCTAGAACAGCGCGATGCCGATCTGCGCGACCAGGTACTGCAATGCCGGGCGCACGTTGTGGCCCGCCGTGCGGGGCTGCTCGGGTACCGACGAGCGGCACCAGGACGGCTCGCCCTGCAGCCGGCCGGCCGAGTGGCGGAACATCCGGAAGCGGCCCAGCTCCGTGGAACTGCCCGCGTTGTAGATGCGCAGCGGCCGCCCTCCGGCCCCTTCCAGCACGCGCTCACGGGGCACGTGGCGGTGGCCGTGCAGCACCAGGTCGCACCGTCCCTGGAGGCGTGTCAGCCACTCCGCCCCCAGCGGCAGCTCCGCCGCGTGGGGCCAGCCCAGCAGCGTGGCCAGCCGCTCCGGGAAGCTCTCCTCGGGCAGCGGCAGCACGTGGTGGTGCACCAGCACCGCGGCCAGGGCACCGCGAGGCGCGGCCTCCAGCGCCGCGTCCACCGCGTCCAGCTCCGCGTGGGACAGCGCCCCGTGGCTGGCGAAGTAGTTGCGGTTGTGGGCGCCCGTGGAGTCCACGCACACCAGGAAGAGTCCTGGAGTCTCCACCGTGCGCACCTTGTTTCCCTCCATCCACGCACAGCCGGCATCGTCGCCGGGCCGGTCATGGTTGCCGGGGATGAAGGTGAGCCGCCCGGTGTCCAGCAGGGGCGCGAAGATGTCGCGGAAGCGGTGGTACTCCCCATGTCCGCCCTGGTGCGTCAGGTCCCCCGTCACCACCACATGGTCCACGGCCTCGGCCTGGAGCGCCTCCACCAGCGCGCGGGCCGAGGCGTCGCTCTGGGGGCTCAGGTCCAGGTGCAGGTCCGACAGGTGTGCCAGCGTCCGGATGGGCATGCCCATGGAGATAGGCATTCCTCGCGTCCGCATCAGGGCCGTCCGGTGAATGTGGCGCAAGACGTGTGAAACAGGGCTGCGTCAGCTCGCGAGGTCACCCGCGAACAGTTCGTCGCCCGCGTCCGGCGCGGAGGCCGTGACGCGCAGCGGCACCAGCCGGGTGCCCGGCGCCACGCGCAGCTTCGTGCCGCGCCAGTTCACGGTGCGGAAGAAGAGGCCGTGCCACCACGCGGCGAAGAGCAGCGCGTCCTTGACCAGCACGCCCGGCACCGCGTCCCAGGGCACGGACTCCGGGCGCAGCGCGCGGAAGGCGGCCAGGTCCACCGCCACCTTGCCCAGCACAATCAAGCTGGCCACGGTGCCCGTCGCCGGGGAGGGGAGAAGCAGCGCGCCGAGGAGGGCCAGCGGCACCGGGTTGAGCAGGGCCTGCGCCAGGTACGTGGACGGCGACACCGCCGTGCGGTGGATGACACTCCAGCGCAGGTAGCGCTGGAAGAAGGCGCTGACGCTCTTGCGCAGCGACACGTTGAATACCGGCGTGCGCGCCACCACCACCCGCCGGCCCAGCTTGCGCGTCACCCATTGTCCGATGACGTAGTCCTCCGCCAGCACGTTGCGCACGGAGTAGAAGCCCCCCAGCGCGTCCACGTCCTCGCGCCGCAGTGCCATGGACTTGCCCACCACGATGTCCTGGCCGGCGAAGCGCTTGGCGGCAATCATCCCCGCCGCGGCGCTCGCGGCCAGGTAGAGGTTGTCCAGCAGCGAGCCGAACGTCCGCTCTCCGATGCCCGCCACCGGGTGCGTCACGCACCCGACGGAGGGGTCCGCGAAGCCCGCGGCGATTTCCTCCAGGTAGCCCGGCGCCACGCGCGTGTTGCTGTCGCTGATGACGAGGATGTCGAAGCGCGCCCGGTCCGCCAGGGTGATGAGCTGGTTCACCTTTGGATTCAGCCCCGGCTCGCCCACCTGGAACTCCAGGCGCATGACGTGCGGCCAGCGGGCCACCGCCGCCCGCGCCACCGCGAAGGCGGCGTCCCGCGTGTCCTTCACGCCCAGCACCACCTCGTACTCACCCGCGTAGTCCAGCCGGGCGAATTGCTCCAGGTTGGCCTCCAGGTCGTCATCCACGCCGCACAGCGGCTTGAGGATGGAGATGCCGGGCCGGCGGGCGCCGGCGGGGAAGGGCCGGGGCGGCTCGCTCCGGTGGCGGAGCACGAGGACGTACTGGATGACGAGGGCGGTGAGACCGAAGAGGGCGGCGAGCAGCAAGAGGCCGGAGGCGAGCAGCATTCGCGGGCAGTCCCCAGGTGGGCGCGCGGTCATCGCGCGACCCGGGTGCCACGCTAGAGGTGCCTTGAGACAGGCCCGCGAAGCGCTCGCGGCGCCCGGGCCAATTCTCGGTGACGGCCCGGTGAAGCAGCGCCCGGCTACTCGGGGAGGTTGCGGCTGCGCGGGTGGCGGATGTCCTTGCCGCGCACCATGTAGACCACCATCTCCGCCACGTTCATCGCGTGGTCGCCGATGCGCTCCAGGTGCTTGGCGATGAACATCAGCGCGGTGGCCCGGCGGATGTTCTTCGAGTCCTCCATCATGTACGCGAGGAGCTCGTTGAAGATCTTCAGGAAGAGGGCATCCAGCAGGTCATCCCCCTGGAGCACCTCCTCCGCCTTGGCCACGTCGCCGGAGACGAAGGAGTCCAGCGCCTTCTTCACCTGCTGCTGCGCCAGCTCCGCCAGCCGGGGCGTGTCGATGTACGGGGCCAGCGGGGGGACCTGGTTGAGGTCCATGGAGCGCTCGGCGATGTTGACGGCCAGGTCGCCGATGCGCTCCAGGTCGGTGACGATCTTCAGCGCGGTGGTGATGAGGCGCAAGTCACTGGCGGCCGGCTGGCGCAGCGCGAGGATGCGCCGGCACAGCTCGTCAATCTCCACCTCCAGGCGGTTGACGTCCTTGTCCGCCGCGACGACCTTCTCCGCGAGCGGGCTGTCGCGCTCGGTGAGGGCCTTCACGCTCTGCGCGATGAGGTTCTCCACCTTCGCCCCCATCGCCAGGAGCTTCTCGCGCAAGTCCCGCAGGTCCTGCTCGAAGGCCTTGTCCGTATGCGTCGCCGGCATCTTCCGTGTCCCTTCGTCCGCTCGTCCGCTCACCCGAACTTCCCGGTGACGTAGTCCTCGGTGCGCTTCTCACGCGGGTTGGTGAAGATCTGCTCCGTGGGCCCGCATTCCACCAGCTCGCCCATGTAGAAGAAAGCCGTCCGGTCCGACACGCGGGCAGCCTGCTGCATGTTGTGGGTGACGATGGCGATGGTGTACTGCGCCTTCAGCTCGTGGATGAGCTCCTCGATTTTCGCGGTGGCGATGGGGTCCAGCGCGCTCGCCGGCTCGTCCATCAGCAGCACCTCGGGCTCCACGGCCATGGCGCGGGCGATGCACAGGCGCTGCTGCTGGCCGCCGGACAGGCCCAGCGCGCTCTCGTTGAGGCGGTCCTTCACCTCGTCCCAGAGGGCGGCGCCGCGCAGGGACTTCTCCACCCGGTTGGCCAGCTCCGCCTTGTCCTTCATCCCCCCCACGCGCAGGCCGTAGGCCACGTTCTCGAAGATGCTCTTGGGGAAGGGGTTGGACTTCTGGAACACCATGCCCACGCGGCGGCGCAGGTCCACCACGTCCACGCTGCGGTCGTGGATGTCCATGGAGTCCAGCAGGATGTGGCCGGTGTGGTGGGTGCCCGGAATGAGGTCGTTCATCCGGTTGAGCGAGCGCAGGAAGGTGGACTTCCCGCAGCCGGAGGGGCCGATGAGGGCCGTCACCTGACGGTCGAGGATGGCCAGGGAAATCCTGCTGATGGCCGTCTTGGTGCCGTAGCGGAGGGTCAGCTCCCGCGCCTCCATCTTCGCGCGCGGTGGGGAGTGCTGGAGGGTCATGGAAGGCGTACCGTCAGTGGGCGCCGGCGGCCTTGCGGCGCGTGCGCGTCCGGATGATGACCGCGACGAGGTTGAGGGCGAAGGTGAGCAGCAGCAGCACCAGCACCGTCGCATACAACAGCGGGCGGGTGGCCTCCACGTCCGGGGACTGGGTGGCCAGCACGTACGTGTGGTAGCCCAGGTGCATGAACTGGGAGTTGAGCCGGCTCGGCAGGTCCGGGAGGAAGTAGGCGGCCCCGGTGAAGAGGATGGGGGCCACCTCGCCCGCGCCGCGGGAGATGGCCAGCACGGTCCCGGTGAGGATGCCCGGCAGCGCGCCCGGCAGCACCACCCGCGCCAGCGTCTGGGACTGGGTGGCGCCCAGCGCGAGGCTGGCGGTGCGGTGGTCCAGCGGCACCGCGCGCAGGGCCTCCTCCGTGGAGACGATGACCACGGGCAGCGTCAGCACCGCCAGCGTGAGCGAGGCCCAGAGGATGCCCGGCTGGGCCCAGTACATCTCCTCGTGGCCGAGCATCCGGTCCATGCCCCGGCCGACGAAGAGGATGAAGAAGCCCAGGCCGAAGAGGCCGAAGACGATGGAGGGCACGCCCGCCAGGTTCACCACCGCCACGCGTACCCAGCGCGCGAGCCGGGAGCCCGGCGGGGCGTACTCGTGCAGGTAGACGGCCGTCAGCACCCCCACCGGCATCACCGCCAGCGTCATCAGCAGGGTGAGCGCCGCGGTGCCGACGATGGCGGGGAAGATGCCGCCGCCCATCATCCCGTCGGAGGGCGGCTGGGTGAGGAACTCCCAGGTGACGTGGCCGGCGCCGTTGGCGACGACGTCCAGGAGGATGAGGGCCAGCATGGCCACCATGATGAAGGCGGCCAGCCCGGTGAGCGTGGTGAGGGCCAGCCCCACCGCGCGGCGCGAGGTGTACGTCACGAGGCGCTCCCGGTCAGCCGCTTGATGACCCGCTTCGTCCAGGCCGAGGCCAGCATGTTGAGGACGAAGGTGAAGAGGAAGAGCTGCACGCCGATGAAGAAGAGGATGGAGTAGTGCGTGCTGCCCACCACGACCTCCCCCATCTCCGCGGCGATGGTGGCCGACAGCGAGCGCACCGAGTCGCCGAGGTTGGCGGAGACGATGGCCGCGTTCCCGGAGGCCATGAGGATGATCATCGTCTCGCCGATGGCGCGGCCGAAGCCCAGCACGCACGCGGCGAGGATGCCGGGGGCGGCGGCGGGGAGCACCACCTTCCAGGCCGTCTCCCACGGGGTGGCGCCCAGCGCGAGGGACGCCTCGCGGTAGCTGCGCGGCACCGCGGTGAGCGAGTCCTCGGCCACCGTGAAGATGACGGGGACGATGGCCAGCGCCAGCCCCAGGCCGGCCACCACCGCGTTGAGGCGGGTGTGCAGGCCGAAGGCGTCCTGGAGCACGGTGGCCATCACCATCAGCGCGAAGAAGCCCAGCACCACGGAGGGGATGCCGGCCAGCAGCTCGATGACGGGCTTGAGCAGCTCGCGCAGCCGGCGCGGCGCGAACTCCGCGGCGTACAGCGCGCCGAAGACGCCCACCGGCACGGCCACCAGCATGGAGACGGCGGTGGTCTTCAGCGTCCCGATGAACAGCGGAATCATGCTGACCTTGGGGACGTTGGAGACCGGCTGCCAGACGAAGGCGGGCGGGCGGCCCTGGCGGACCACCTGCGGCAGGAACATCTTGGAGAGGCTGGCCTCGTGGCGGGCCTCGGCCTCCGTGAAGAGCGCCAGCGCCTCCTTGGCCACGAAGACGAGGATGAGCACCAGAGCGGCGATGCCGGTGAAGGCCATCAGCGTGATGAAGCCCGCGATGGCCTTCTCCCGGAGCTGCCGCCGCCGCGCTTCCGGAGAAAGGCGCGGCACTGGAATGGTTTCCGCGAGACCCTGCTGCATGACCGCCTGTCTATCCATGGTGGGCCGGTGCCTCGCGTGACAATCGTGTGACGGAAGGACTACTTCACGGGGAAGTAGCCGACCTTGGTGACGACGGCCTGGCCCTCGGGGGACAGGGCGTAGTCGATGAAGGCCTTGACCTCGCCCGCCGGCTTGTTGCGCAGGTAGAAGTAGAGGTTGCGCGACAGGGGGTACTTGCCGGACTTGATGTTGTCGGCGGTGGGGGCGATCTCCTCGTTGCCCTGCTTGACCTTCAGCTCCTTGATGCCCTTGGCATAGGCGGAGCCGCCGTAGCCGATGCCGTGCTTCTCCTTGGCGACGGCGTTCACCACCGCGGCGGTGCCGGGCAGTGTCTGGGCGGAGGCGACGTAGTCCTCACCGTTGAGCACGTTGTCCTTCACGAAGACGTAGGTGCCGGAGGAGTTCTCGCGGGAGTAGACGACGATGGGCGCGTCCGGGCCGCCGACTTCCTTCCAGTTGGTGATGTCACCCAGGTAGATGCCGCGGAGCTGCTCCACGGAGAGGGCGTTCACCGGGTTGCCCTCGTTGACGTAGAAGGTGACGCCGTCCTTCGCCACCGGAATCTCCTCGGCGGCGGTGTTGTATTTCGCACGGAGCTTGTCGCTCTCCGCCTTCTTGATGTCCCGGCTGGACATGGCGATGTCCGTGGTGCCGTTCTGCAGCGCGGCCAGACCGGTGCCGGAGCCGCCACCGGTGACCTGCACCTTGGCGCCGGCGTTCTTCTTCATGAACTCCTCGGCCCAGCGCTGCCCGAGGATGACCATGGTGTCCGAGCCCTTGACGGTGACGGTGCCGGCCTGGGCGGCCACCGGAAGGGCCACCAGCAGCACCGCGACGAGCGACTTGAGGAAGGTCTTCATGAGTGGGGCTTCTCCGAGGTGGAGGGTGTGTGGCTGAAAGTAGGTCGCGCTTCTATTGAGCGTCTGTGACCATGTCGCGGCTTCCCCGTGACATCCGCGTAACGAAGTCACTCCGTGGCCGGACTCATGATGCGGTAGCCCACACCGCGCACCGTCTCGAGCAGCGCGCGGGCGGGGCCCAGCTTGTCGCGCAGGCGCATGACGTGGGTGTCGATGGTGCGCGTCTCCAGCGAGGAGGACAGCCCCCAGACCTCCTCGAGGAGCTGCTCGCGCGTCTGCACGCGCCCCAGCCTGGACATCAGGTGCTCGAGCAGGCGGAACTCGAGGGCCGTCAGCGCCACCTCCTTGTCCTCGACGTAGAAGCGGTGGGCGGACACATCCAGCTTGAGCGGGCCCAGCGCCAGCGGCGCGGCGCGGCCCTGGGGCGGGCCGCTGCGGCGGAGGATGGCCTTGAGGCGCAGCACCAGCTCCCTCACGCTGAAGGGCTTCACGACATAGTCGTCCGCGCCCACCTCGAAGCCGCGGATGCGGTCCGACTCCTCGCCCTTGGCGGTGAGCATGACGATGAGCACGCCGCGCGACTGCGCGCTCGCCCGCAGGTGGCGGCACACGTCGATGCCCGACATGTCCGGCAGCATCAGGTCCAGGAGGACGAGCTCCGGGGGGCGCTCGCGCGCCGCGGCCAGGGCCGCCTCTCCCGTGAAGGCCAGGTGGGTGGTGAAGCCAGCGCCCCGCAGGTTGAAGTCAATGAGCTCGGCGAGGTCGCGCTCGTCGTCGACGATGAGGACATGGGACATGGCGGGCCCGCACTCTGCGCGCCCGGGTTTTCACCCGGGTGACGCGTGTGAAACAACTTGGTGAGGTCCAGGGGGCAACGCGGCGGGCGGGAGGGCCGTGGGATGAGGCGTGAAGGTGCTCGCAGGTCCGTGTAGATCTCCCGACACGCACCCATGGAGCCCCCACAGCCACCCCCATCGCCCCCTCCCGTTCCCTCGCTGGCCCCCACGCCGGGAGAGCTGGCGCACGCGCAGCGGCGTGGAGGCCGCTCCGCGCTGCTCGGCCTCGGCCTCGTGGGGCTGGTCGCGCTGGTGAGCCCGGTGCTCGGCTACATCGAGGACGTGCGCAACGCGCGGGAGGAATTGCTGGCCCACCTGTCGAGCACGGCCCGGGTGCAGGCGGACGCCCTGAGCGTCCACCTCGGGGTGCTGGAGGCGGAGCTGGCCCGCGTGTCGGGACACCCCGCGCTCTTCCCGGAGGACGGCACCTCCGTGGCGGAGCAGGCGCTGCTCGACAGCGCCTTCTACCACTCGTCGCTCTTCTCCGAGGGGGTGGCGCTGCTCGGCCCCGATGGCGAGCGGCTGTGGAGCAATCCGCGCGACATGTCCCTGGGGGACTCGCCCCTGACGAGCCGGCCCTGGTTCCGCCGCATGATGGAGAAGCATGCGCCGGAGATTGACTTGCTGGAGCGCGAAGGCGGGCCGCTGGTCGTCGCGGTCCCCATGATGACGGGAGGCCGGCTGCGCGGGGTGCTGGTGGGGGAGGTGAGGGCGGGGGCCCTGCCCACGCGGACCACCGCCGGCACGACGCAGCTCCTGATGGACGCGCGCGGCCGGTTCCTGCTGCCGGCGTCCCAGGGGGGCACGCCGGAGACCCTGGAGCGGCTGCGGGAGCTCGCGCAGAGGCCGGGGCCGCTGTCGCTCTCCGGCACGCAGGTGCTGGGCGCGGTCGCCTGGGTGGGGGACAGCGGGCTGCGGCTGCTGGTGCTGGAGGCGGAGACCGCCACGGCGGACCTGCGCTCGCGGTTCCTCCGGCAGCTCGCCTTTCAAATCCTCCTGCTCAGCAGCACCCTGGTGGTGCTCGTCCTCCTGCTGCGCCACTCGTACCGCTCGCTGCTCGCGGCGGAGGAGCGGCTGCGCCGGCAGGAGACGATGGCGGCCCTGGGCACGGCCGCGGCGCTCATCGCCCACGAGGTGAAGAACGCCCTCAACGGCATCCAGGCGGCCCTCTCCGTGCTGCGCCACACGGCCGCGGGAAGCGAGCTGCCCGTCAAGGCGCTGCGCTCGCAGGTGGAGCGCCTGGGGCACCTGGCGCGCTCGCTGCTCTCCTTCGGCTCCCCCCGGGCCGCCCTTCGCCGTCCCTGCGAGGTGCGGCTGCTCGTGCAGGACGCGTTGCAGGCGGTGAGCCTGCTGCCCGAGTCCGAGGCCGTGGAGCTTCGCACGTCCCTGGAGGAGGGGCTCATGGTGCAGGGTGACGCGGCGCTGCTGGTGTCCGCCATCGACAACCTGGTGCGCAACGCGGTGGAGGCCGGCGCGGTGGCGCGCGACACGGGGCTGCGGCCCACGCCCTGGGTGTCCGTCACATTGACGCGGGAGGCCGACGAGGCCGTGCTGGTGGTCGAGGACAACGCGGGTGGCGTGGACCCCACGCTGGAGCCGCGGTTGTGGGAGCCCTTCGCCACGGGAAGGGCCAAGGGCATCGGACTGGGGTTGCCCATGGCCCGTGCCTCCGTGGAAGCTCACGGGGGCAGCCTGACCTATCTCCGTCGTCCGCAGGGGAGCCGCTTCACGTTGCGGCTGCCGCTGGAGCGAATCCCATGAGTACGCATCTGCTGCTGGTGGACGACGACCGCACCTTCGCCGCGCTGGCCGCGTCGGTGCTGCGCCAGGAGGGCTTCCGGGTGACGATGGCCCACTCGCTCCACGACGCGCGCGCGGCGCTCGCCCGCGAGGCGCCGGACGTAGTGGTGCTGGACCGCCGCCTGCCGGACGGAGACGGCATCGACTTCCTCCCCGAGCTGCGCACCCAGTTCCCGGACACCGCGGTGCTGCTGGTGACGGCGCACGGGGACATCGCCAGCGCGGTGGAGGCCATCAAGGCGGGCGCGCGCGACTACCTCTCCAAGCCGGTGGAGCTGGATGACCTGGTGCTGCGCGCGCGACGGGCCGCCGCGGACCTGCAGCTCCACGAGCGGCTGCGGCAGGCGGAGAGCGAGCTGGGCGGGCGGCACCGGCTCTTGCGTCCCCGTGCCCCGGCGATGGCCGCCGCGCTCCAGATGCTGGAGCGCATCGCGACCGCGCCGCGCAGCACGGTGCTGCTGCTGGGAGAGACGGGCGTGGGCAAGGAGGTGCTCGCGCGTCACCTGCATGCCAAGCAGGCGGGGCAGGGGCCCTTCGTCCACGTCAACTGCGCCGCGCTGCCGGCGACCATGGTGGAGAGCGAGCTGTTCGGGCACGAGCGCGGGGCCTTCACCGACGCGCGCGTGGCCCGGCGCGGCCTGGTGGAGGTGGCGAACGGGGGCGTGCTCTTCCTGGACGAGGTGGGCGAGCTGCCGCTGGGCCTCCAGGCGAAGCTGCTCACCTTCCTGGACCAGGGCGCCTTCCGCCGGCTGGGAGGCACCGCCGAGCTGCACAGCACCGCGCGCGTGGTGGCGGCCACCAACCGCGACCTCACCCGCGAGGTGGCGGAAGGGCGCTTCCGCGAGGACCTCTACTTCCGCCTGAGCGTCTTCCGCGTGGACATTCCCCCCCTGCGCGAGCGCCGCGAGGACGTGCTGCCGCTGGCGGAGTCCCTGGTGGCCGAGCTGTGCGCGGAGCTGGGGCGCCGGCCCGTGGGCTTCACCCCCGCCGCCCGCAAGCGGCTGGAGCACTACCCCTTCCCGGGCAACGTGCGCGAGCTGCGCAACGTGCTGGAGCGCGCGCTGGTGCTCGAGCCCGGGCCCGCCCTGGAGTTGCAGGCGCTCGAGCCGCGCGGAGGCACCGGGCCGGCCTCACCGGACCCGGACGCGTTCATGGTGCCGGGCCCGCCCCGCCCCCTGGAGGAGGTGGAGCGCCTCTACGCCCGTCACGTCCTCGCCCGGCTGGAGGGCCGGAGGATGGAGGCCGCGAAGGCGCTCGGCCTCTCGTACCCCACGTTCCTCCGCCGCCTGGGCGAGGAGTAGGCGGGCATTCAAGATTCTTTCAGCGCGGGCAGGGGCGGACTTCAAAAGGCTTTCATTCCACCCCGTCCGTCACAGCCTCCATCCCCCCTCCCCAGAGGGAGACGCGCCGCGGCACGCATGTTGCTCACCCCCGGGGCTCAGCGTGCGCCAGGTCATGGCGCCCTCTCGTGGAGGTGTGATGGAGAAGGTGAAGAATCCTGGGAAGGCGATGACTCCGTGGCAGGTGCTCGCCACGGACCTGCCTTCATCCCTGGTGGTCTTTCTGGTGGCACTGCCCCTGTGCATGGGCATCGCGCTGGCGTCGGGCGCGCCCATCATCTCCGGGCTGATTGCCGGCGTGGTGGGTGGCGTGGTGGTGGGCCTGTTCGGTGGCGCGCCGCTGCAGGTGAGCGGGCCGGCGGCCGGGCTGGCGGTGATGGTGTTCGGCTTCATCCAGCAGTTCGGGCTGGCCACGACATGCGCGGCGGTGGCGGCGGCCGGGCTCCTGCAGATGCTCTTCGGTGGGCTCAAGGTGGCGCGCGCGGCGCTGGCCATCTCTCCCGCCGTCATCCACGGCATGCTGGCGGGCATCGGCATCCTCATCGTCCTGGGCCAGCTCCACATCGTGCTGGGGGGCGCTCCCCAGTCCAGCGCGTGGCAGAACCTGCGTGAGCTGCCGGGGCAGGTCGCGGACCTCCATGGTCCGGCGACCCTGCTGGGCCTGCTGACCATCGGCCTGCTGGTGGTGTGGCAGGTGATTCCGGTGAAGCGCCTGAAGGCGGTGCCGGGGCCGCTGGTGGCCGTGCTGGGCGCCACGGTGGTGGCGACGCTGTGGGGCGCGGACGTGGCGCGGGTGAACCTGCCGGAGAACGTCTTCAGCAGCTTCCAGTTCCCGTCCCTGCCGGAGGGCAACTGGGGGCCGTTCGCGGCGGCGGTCATCTCACTGGCGCTGGTGGCCAGCGCCGAGTCGCTCCTGTGCGCGGTGGCCACGGACAAGATGCACACGGGGCCGCGGGCCAACCTGGACCGCGAGCTGTTCGCGCAGGGCATGGCGAACACGGTCTCCGGTCTCGCCGGCGGGCTGCCCATCACCGGCGTCATCGTGCGCAGCGCGGCGAACACCGCGGCCGGCGCGAAGACGCGGGTGTCGGCCATCCTCCACGGCGTCTGGCTGCTGCTCTTCGTCACGCTGCTGGGCTCCGTCGCGGGCCTGGTGCCCCTGACGGTGCTGGCGGGCCTGCTGGTCGTCGTCGGCGTGAAGCTGGTGAACGTGCACCACATCCGCGAGCTGCACCGCCGCGGCGAGCTGGCCGTCTACCTCGTCACGGTGGGAGGTGTCGTCGGCATCAACCTGCTGGCGGGCATCGGCCTGGGCCTGCTGGTGGCGATGCTGAGGCTGCTGTGGCACCTGGGCAGCGTCCACGTGGACGTGCGCCAGAAGGGCGAGGCGTACCAGGTCCACGTGTCGGGCGCGCTCACCTTCGTGGGCGTCCCCAAGCTGTCCGCGGCGCTGGCGCAGGTGCCCGCCGGCGCGAAGGTGGACGTGGACCTCGCGCTGGAGACGCTGGACCACTCCGGCCACGAGGCGCTGGAGAGCTGGGCCGACACCCACCGCAAGACGGGTGGAACGGTGTGGATGGAGTCGCTCGAGGACATCTGGACCCGCAGTGGCACGCGGAAGCCTTCCGGCTCCGCGCTGGCGGCGCAGGTCTCTTCCAACAATCTCGTTTCCGGAGGTGCGCAGTGAGGAAGCTCATCCGTGGTCTGCTGGACTTTCAGCTCAACGCCCGTCCGGGCTACCGCGACGTGTTCGCGAAGCTGGCCAATGGGCAGTCTCCCGACTGCCTCTTCGTCGGCTGCGCCGACAGCCGCGTGGTGCCCAACCTGCTGGTGTCGACGGACCCGGGCGACCTGTTCGTGGTCCGCAACGTGGGCAACATGGTGCCGCCCTCGGACGCGGACGGCCACTCCACGGGAGACCAGTCGGAGCCCGCGGCCCTGGAGTTCTCTCTGCACCACCTGTCGGTGGAGGACATCGTCGTCTGCGGCCACTCGAGCTGCGGCGCGATGAAGGCCGTGCTGGCCGGAGGCGTGGGGCCGGAGACGCCCAACCTCTCCCACTGGCTCGCGCACGGCCAGGCCGCCCTGCGCACCCTGCGCGCCGGCAGCCCCGTGGGTGAGGGGCTGCCCGAGTACGACCGGCTCTCGCAAATCAACGTCCTGCAGCAGCTCGAGCACATCAAGACGTACCCGATGGTGAAGGAGCGGCTGGAGGCGGGCACGGTTCGCCTGCACGCGTGGTGGTTCGACATCGGTCACGCCCAGGTCCACGCGTGGCGTCCGGCGCTGGGCCGCTTCGTGCCCATGGATGAGCTGGTGGGGGAGGCGCTGCTGAGGGAGCTGGGCGGGGGCGCGCACGCCCACAACGAGGAGCCTCTCCAGGGCGGCGCCGCGAGGACGCTGCGGCTGTCCGCGGCCAGCGGGCGCTGACCGGAGGAAGCGGGCAGGCAAGGGGGCGGCGCCGGAAGGGCGCCGTCCTCTTGTTGGAAAAAGGGCCAGGGAGAGGAAGGATGGCATCGGCGCTTCGATGACTCCCTTCCTCTTCACGCTGGCCGTCCTGTGCATCTCCCTGGGGGCGGGGCTGCTGGGCTCGTTGCTGGGCATCGGCGGCGGCCTCATCCTCATTCCCGTGCTCACGCTGTGGTTGAAGGTGGACATCCGCTACGCGGTGGGGGCGTCCATCATCTCCGTCATCGCCACCTCCAGCGGAGCGGCGGCGGCGTACGTGCGGGACAGGATGGCCAACATGCGGGTGGCCATGTTCCTGGAGCTGGCCACCACCGCGGGGGCGCTCAGCGGAGCATTCCTGTCCGGCCTGGTGGGCGGGCGCGGGGTGTACTTCGTCTTCGGCGCCGTCATGGCGTACTCGGCGCTGGCCATGCTGCGGCGGATGGGGGCGCGCGAGGAGGCGCCGGTGCCGGCGGACGCGCTGGCGGACCGGTTGGGGCTGCACGGCAGTTATTGGGACGAGGCCTCCGGGCGCGAGGTGCGCTACCGCGTCACCCGGCCGGTGGCGGGGCTCGGGCTCATGTACGTGGCGGGCACGGTGAGCGGGCTGCTGGGCATCGGCTCGGGGGCGCTGAAGGTGCCGGCCATGGACCTGGCCATGCGGCTGCCGCTGAAGGTGTCCACCGCCACCAGCAACTTCATGATTGGCGTGACGGCGGCGGCCAGCGCGGGCGTGTACTTCGCGCGGGGGCAGATAGACCCCTTCATCGCCGGCCCGGTGTGCGTGGGCGTCACGCTGGGCGCGTGGCTGGGCTCGCGCCACCTGATGGCGCGGGTGAACAGCACCTGGCTGCGCGGCCTCTTCGTGGCCGTGCTGCTGTGGGTGGCCTGGGAGATGCTGCACAAGGGATGGGTGTCATGAGCGGGGAGCGGGAGCCGGAGGCCGGGCCACGGAAGGAGGCCGCCGCGGCGGCGGTGCACGAGGACGCGGAGGCGGTGCCGCTCGTCCCGGAGCTGCTCATCAGCGACCTGTTGCGCTACGGCGTGGTGGCCAGCCTGTCCCTGGTGACGCTGGGCACGCTGATAACGTACCTGCGCCACCCGGACTACCTCGTCTCGTCGGAGGCGCTGCAGCGGCTCACCGCGCCGCACCCGGTGCCACACGGCCTGAGGGACGTGCTCACCGGTGCGCTGGCCGCGCGCGGGCAGTCCTTCGTCATGGTGGGGCTGCTGGTGATGATGGCGGTGCCGGTGCTGCGGGTGGCCCTGTCGCTGCTCATCTTCCGGCAGCAGCGGGACACCCTCTACGTGGCCATCACCACCGCGGTGCTGGGGCTGCTCTGCCTGTCCTTCCTCCTGGGCGCGGCGGAGGGCTGACGCCGGGCGCGCTTTTCAGCACCTGTCACCGGGGCGGCGGATGGGGCGGCCCGGGCTGCCCCACCACGTGAGCGTGAAGCCGCCATCCGCCAGGGGCTTCAGCGCCAGGGCCGTGCCTTTGCGCAGCTTGTCGGGCAGCTCCTCGCCCTGCAGCGCGAGCAGGGCGGCGCGCTCCAGGGAGGGGTTGTGGCCCACCAGCGCATGGCCCGGGCCCAGCTGACGGGCCAGCTTGAGGATGCGCTTGTGCGCGCCCCTTCCCGGCACCAGCGCCGGGTGGACCTCCACGCTGGACAGGCCGAAGGCCTCGGCCATCAGCTCCGCGGTCTGCACCGCGCGCACCAGCGGGCTGGTGACGATGCCCGTCAGCGGAGTGAGGCGCGCCAGCCTGCGCGCATGGTGCCGGAAGGCGGCGCGGCCCTCGGAGGTGAGGGCGCGGGCCTCGTCACCCAGGACGTGCGAGTCCTCGGCCACGGCATGGCGGACGAGCAGCAGCGGCAGTTCGCGGGGGGACATGGTGGCGGCGATGAATCACCGCCCGGGGCCGCGCGCAAGCAACGCCATGGCGACAACGCGACGCGTTCATCGAGTCCCGGACAACGCTACCCGTCCAGGTCGTTCATCGAGTCCAGCGGCAGCTGGGAGGCGTCCGCCACGGAGCCCTCCAGGTCCGCGGGAAGGCTTCCGGTGTCAATGCTTCCGGTGTCGGTGTCCACGTCCGGAGGCGGCCGGCCGCCGTCGAGCGGGGCGGCGAGGCTGTTGCGGGAGGCGGCGCCGGGCGGCGGGCGCAGCACGGGCCCCACCGGCGGGGGCAGGCCGGAGTGGCGGCGCGCGGCCTCCAGCAGCGCGGTGTGGTGGCGGTAGCGCGCCTCCACCAGCTTGTGGATGAGCAGGGGGCCACCGGGCACGCGGCGCGCGGTGAGCGCCTGGGTGGCCTTGCGCACCGGGTAGCGCACCCGGCGGATCTGCACCCGCCAGCCCTTGGGCGTGAAGGTGAAGACGCCGTAGGCGGGGCGCAAATCGCCGTCGCGGGGAATGCCGGCGCTGGCCACGTCGGCGATGAGCATGCGGCCCACGCGGCGGCGGTAGGGGAAGTGCAGGTGCCCGAAGGCGCACGCCGCCGCGTCCAGGTGGTTGAAGTAGCGGCGCACCGCCACGTCATCCAGCGTGGGGTCCAGCGACTCCTCGAGGTTGCGCGGGTTGGCGTGGCAGACGAAGAGGTCCTGCCCCTTGCGCGGCGTGTAGCGCACGGAGAAGGGCAGGGCGCCCAGCTTCGTCAGCAGCTCGCCGCCGAGCTGGTCTCTCGTCCACCGCAACAGCTCCGTCTTCCAGTGGTCCCGCTCCCGGTAGGCCCCACCCAGGTAGTTGCCCGCGAGGTAGCAGTCGGTGTTGCCCATCAGCACCGAGTCGCAGCGGTCGAAGAGCAGGTCCACCGTCTCGCGCGGGTGGGCGCCGCGCAGCGCCAGGTCTCCCGCGGCGACGATGTAGTCGGGCGCCACGGAACGCGCGATGTCCTCGAGGACGGCCTCGCAGGCAGGAAGATTGCCGTGGATGTCCGCGAGGATGGCGACCCGCATGGTCGGCCCATCCTATCCCGTCGCCGCCCTCGCCGCAGTGGCCTGGGGCAGAAAAATGGTGAAGGTGCTGCCCACGTTGGGCTGGCTCTCCACCTTGACCTCACCGTCCATGGCCTGGAGCAGGTGCTTGACGATGGACAGGCCCAGCCCGGTGCCGCCCATGTCGCGGCTGCGCCCCTTGTCCACCCGGTAGAAGCGCTCGAAGATCCGGGAAAGGTGCTTGGGCTCGATTCCCAGCCCGGTGTCCTTGACGCGCACCACGCACCGTCCGTCCTCGTACGCTCCGTAAACGTCCACCCGCCCACCGGCCGGCGTGTACTTCACCGCGTTGTCCAGCAGGTTGAGGAGCACCTGCTCCACGGCGCGTGTGTCCCCCTGGGCCCGAAGGTCCGGTGGAACGTGCAGTGAAACGACCTGGCCCTTGCCCTCCGCCTTGGGACGCACCGTGTCGGCGGCCCGGGCCGCGGCCACCGCCAGGGGGACCTCGGTGAACGCCAGGCGCACCTCGCGAGACTCCAGGCGGGACAGCTCCAGCAGGTCCTCCACCAGCTCGGACAGGCGCTCGGACTGGCGGTGGATGATGTCCACCATCTTCGGCGCCATGACGGGGTCGTTCAGGGCGCCGCCCTGGAGCGTCTCCGCGTAGCCGCGGATGGCGGTGATGGGGGTCCGCAGCTCGTGGGAGACGTTGGCCACGAAGTCCTTGCGCACCTTCTCCAGCCGCCTCAGCTCGGTGACGTCGTGGAAGACGGCGGCGCTGCCGGGCAAATCCCTGCCCAGCGGCGTCACCCGGATGGCGAGCGTGCGGGGAAACAGGCCCTCCAGCGTCAGCTCCAGCCGCGTGGAGGCGCCCTCGCGGCAGGCGCGCATGACGGCGTCATTGAGGACGTCGTCGCGGATGAGGGCCAGGGGGCGCTGGCCGATGATGCCGGCGGCGGCCGGCTGGAGCATCTCCCGGAGCGCGGTGTTGTGGCGCACCACGGTGCCCTCCGCGTCCGTCACCCAGATGCCCTCGGCCATGCCGTCCAGCACGGCGGAGAGGGTGCTCGCCTCCTGGGAGAGGACGGCGTTGCGCTCGGAGAGGCGGGAGTGGAGCGTGTCGATGGCCCCCTCGAGGCTGGCCACCTCCTCCAGCCGCTCCGGGTCCGGCGCGGGAGTGCCCAGCCCCCCCTCGGCGCGGCCGCGCGTATGGCGGGCCAGCGTGTCGAGCTGACGCTGCAAGGCACCACGGCTGACGCCCAGGGCCATGAGGGAGCCGGCGAGGGTGACGAGCGCCGCGGCCAGCGCGCCGCCGGGCGTGTCCAGCACGGCGACGAGCACCGCCACCACGGCGGCCGGCATCAGCAGGGGGAGCAGGGTCGAGCGCAGCGTCATGGGGCGGCCCTACTGCTGCGGACTGAGCTTGTAGCCCACGCCGCGCACCGTCTCGATGATGTCCCCGGCGGGGCCCAGCTTCTCGCGCAGCCGCTTGATGTGCGTGTCCACGGTGCGGGTGTGGATCTCCGCCTGGATGCCCCAGACGTCGGACAGGAGGACCTCACGCGTCTGCACGCGGTCGCTGCGCTCCAGCAGCGTGCGCAGCAGGCGGAACTCCAGGGCGGTGAGCACCACCTCCTCGCCCTTCACGCGCACCTGGTGGCGCGACGTGTCCAGGGAGATGTCCCCGGCGGACAGCACCGCCGCCGGCCCCTCTTCCGCGTCGGAGCGGCGCAGCACCGCCTTGACGCGCAGCAGGAGCTCGCGGACGGAGAAGGGCTTCACCACGTAGTCGTCCGCGCCCAGCTCCAGGCCCTGGACGCGGTCCGACTCCTGGCCCTTGGCGCTGACGATGATGACGGCCGTCTTGCGCAGCTCCGGGTCCTGCTTGAGCATGCGCAGCACCTCGCCACCCGCGATGTCCGGCAGCATCAGGTCCAGCAGCACCAGGTCCGGCGGCTGCGCCCGGGCCTTGGCCAGGCCTCCGGCGCCGGTGTTCGCCGTCTCCGTTTCGAAGCCCGCGGCCCGGAGGTTGTACTCGACGAGCCCGGCGAGGTCCTGCTCGTCCTCGATGATCAGGATGCGCGACATGGGGTCCTCTCGGTTTCCAGCCAATCTTCTTGGAGGTATTCGCGGGGCCCGCGCGCCCCCCAGTGCTGCCCGTGCATCAAATCGACCCCATCAAAGCGTTATTCGGAGGATCCACGAAGGGCTCATCGCCGCGGGTGACGGCGGCGTGACATCTTCGTGGCGACGTTGGACCCGCGGCGTGTTGACGCTGGAGGGCTCGCCCTCTATGTTGCCCGCCCCTTTGACTGGAAGTTGCGTAAATGCTCGTAAAGATTGAACAAATCAAGGAGACCGGGCTGCAGCTCAACGAGCCCATCGGTCTCGGCCTGCTCGGTGACGTGCTGGGCGGAGCGGCGTCCGGTGAGGACACCGGGTTCCGGGCCACGAAGCCGTCCACCCTGAAGGCGTCGCTGCGCAAGGTGAGCGGCGGGGTGCTGCTGGAGGGCCAGTTCACCGCGCACCTGGCCAGCGAGTGCAAGCGCTGCCTGGGCAACGTGGAGCTGAACCTGCCGGTGTCCTTCACCCTCAACCTGGTGCCGGAGTCGCTCGCCAAGGGGGAGGACTTCCAGGACGACGACGAGGGCTCCATGGAGAAGAAGGAGCGCGTCCAGGGAGAGTCCGGCGGCTCGTTCAGCATGGAGGACGCGGACGAGGAGGTCTTCGACGGGAAGACCATCGACCTGGACCCCATCGTGCGCGAGCAGCTCCTGCTGGCGCTGCCGATGAGCGCGGTCTGCCGCGAGGACTGCCAGGGCCTGTGCCCGCAGTGCGGCATCAACCGCAACGAGGCGAAGTGCAACTGCGAGCTGAAGCCCGTGGATCCGCGGCTGGCGCCGCTGAAGAACATCAAGCTCAGCAACTAGCCCGGGGCTTCAGACCGGCCGCGCGGAAGGCGGGCGGCCGGAAACGACGAGGGCCGCGACCTCCGGAAAGGGAGGCGCGGCCCTTGTGGTGCTACCGGTGCTGACGAGGCGTCAGGCCTCGGCCTGGGGCAGCACCTCGCGGCCCTTGTAGTGACCGCAAGCGGTGCAGGCGCGGTGAGGCATCACCGGCTCCTTGCAGTTGGGGCACTTGGTCACCTGCACGGCGCTGCGCAGGTTGTTGTTGCCCGCGCGGCGGCGGTCGCGACGCATCTTGGAAGTACGCTTCTTGGGGACACCCACGGCTCACCTCTATATCGACGCCGACCCGCGGCTTTGAAGCCGGCCCGGACCGGTTGAGTCCAATGTCTCAAGCGCTGTGCCGGGGTCCCCGGCGTCCTGCGCAACACTCTCTGAACCACACCGGGCCGGAGCGGTCGCACGAAGGCTCCCGTACTCCATGTCCGGCTTCGGAAGGCGGCGGACCCTAGCGGCTCGGCGCCCCCGAGTCAATGCACCTGCGCGGCACCTGGGAGATCTCCCCGTGCCCCGACCTCCAACCTCCCACCCACGGCCCTCCTACCTCCGCCCGGCGCCGGGTGACAACGCCCGGGAGGGGGGCCTCATTTCTCCTGCTTCTGGCAGATGTGCGCTCTCCTGGACGGACCTGACGCCGGCCAGGGCAGCCAGCCGTTGCCCGCCCGGGGGCTTCCTGGTGTGCTGCGCGGCCGCCGTGCCACCCCCTTTCGGGGCGGCCGGCCCCCCTTTATGGAGCGCCATCACACACGATGAGGCTGGTGCTGGATGCGATGGGAGGCGATCACGCCCCCGCGGCCCCGGTGGAGGGCGCGCTGCTCTTCGCCCGGGCGAACCCCGACCATCAGGTGCTGCTGGTGGGTGACCGGGAGCGGGTGGCCCCTCTGTTGGGGCGCGGCCGGCCGCCGTCCAACCTCCACGTCCACCACGCCTCGGAGGTGGTGGAGATGGACGACCACGCCTCCTCGGCCTTCCGCCGCAAGCGGGACTCCTCCCTGCGGGTGGGCTTCGAGCTGGTGCGGGATGGGAAGGCGGACGCGCTGGTCTCCGCGGGCAACTCCGGGGCCGTCATGGCGGGTGGGCTGCTGACGCTGGGGCGGCTGCCGGGGGTGGAGCGGCCGGCCATCGCCGCGCTCTTCCCCGCCCTCAAGGGAGGGGGCCGCTGTCTGCTACTGGACGCTGGGGCCAACGTGGACTGCCGCCCCTCGCACCTGGCCCAGTTCGCCGTCATGGGTGAGGCGTACGTGCGTGCCCGCCTGGGCGTGGCCCGGCCCCGGGTGGGGGTGCTCTCCAATGGAGAGGAGGCCTCGAAGGGCACGCCCCTCACCCGCGAGGCGAGCGAGCTGCTGCGCCGCTCGGACCTGGACTTCGTGGGCTACGTGGAGGGCAAGGACCTCTTCTCCGGCGACGTGCAGGTGGTCGTCACCGACGGCTTCACGGGCAACATCGTCCTCAAGACGTCCGAGGGCGTGGGCATGGGCGTCATCGGCCTGCTGCGGCAGGCGATTGAAAAGCGCGGCGGACTGCCGGAGAAGCTGGGAGCGATGCTGCTCCAGCCCGCGCTGGCGGGACTGCGCCGGGTGGTGGACTACGCGGAGTACGGCGGCGCCCCCCTGCTGGGCATCCAGGGTGTCGGCATCGTGGCGCATGGCCGCTCCACCCCTCGGGCCCTCTACAACGCGCTGGGCGCCGCCCTGGCCACGGCGCAGGGCGGCTTCCAGGAAGAGCTGACGCGTTGCATTGAGCGAGCAAGTGTCTGGCTCCCTACCCACCAGAAGGGAAAAAAGGCGACAGACGAGGTCGTTTCCGATTAGAGAGGCGGCCCCAGGCGTTGGGTTCCGACGGACGAATCTCCCTCTGGAGAACCCTCGTGGCATGTACGCAGATCATCGGAACCGGCGCCTACGCCCCCTCCCGGGTCATCACCAACCAGGAGCTGGAGCATCGCGTCGAGACATCGGATGCCTGGATTCGCGAGCGCACCGGCATCCAGGAGCGGCGGCAGGCGGCGCCGGAAGAAGTCACCAGCGACATGGCCGTCCAGGCCGCGCGGCGCGCGCTGGACATGGCGGGCGTGGCCCCTGAAGAACTGGAGCTCATCGTCGTGGGGACGATTACGCCGGACATGCCCATGCCTTCGTGCGCGGCCTTCGTGCAGGCGAAGCTGGGCGCGCGGCGGGCCTTCGCCTTCGACGTGGGCGCGGCGTGCGCCGGCTCGCTCTACGCCATGAGCGTGGCGGACCAGTTCGTGCGCTCCGGGCGGGTGCGGCGGGCGCTCGTCATCGGCGCGGAGATGCTCAGCCGGGTGGTGGACTGGGAGGACCGCAACACCTGCGTCCTCTTCGGTGACGGGGCGGGGGCCATGGTGCTGTCGCCGTCGCCCACGCCGGACGACGGGCGGGGCATCCTCTCCACGCACCTGCACACGGACGGGACGCTGGCGGAGCTGCTCACCATCCCCGGCGGCGGCTCGCGCACGCCCATGACGGAGGAGGCGGTGCGCTCGAAGCTGAACACGCTGCACATGAACGGGCGCGAGGTCTTCCGGGTCGCGGTGCGCTCGCTGGTGGAGGCCACCCAGGAGGCGCTGGCCGCCCACGGGCTGACGCCGGGGCAGGTGGACCACGTCATCGCCCACCAGGCCAACGCCCGCATCCTGGAGGCCGCGCTGGAGCGGCTGGAGATTCCCCGAGACAAGTGCTGGCTGAACCTGCACAAGTACGGCAACACGTCGTCGGCGTCGCTGCCCATGACGCTGGACGAGGCGCACCGCGCCGGAAGGCTGAAGCGCGGAGACGTCATCGCGATGATGGCCATCGGCGCGGGCATGACGTGGGGCAGCGCGGTGGTGCGCTGGTAGGGCAACAGGACTCAAGGATTCAGGAGGCGGAGACCGCACATGGCGAAGGTCGCGTTCGTGTTCCCCGGGCAGGGCAGTCAGGCCGTGGGGATGGGCAAGGACCTCTACGAGAAGTTCCCCGAGGCCCGGGCCGTCTTCGAGGCCGTGGACGAGGCGCTGGGGGAGAAGCTCTCCACCCTCTGCTTCGAGGGGCCGGAGGATGCGCTGAAGCTGACGGCCAACACCCAGCCGGCCATCCTCACCGTGTCGGCGGCGGCGCATGCCGTCTTCTCGAAGCGCGGGCCGGCGCCGGTCTTCGTGGCCGGGCACTCGCTGGGTGAGTACTCCGCGCTGGTGGCCGCGGGCGCCATGGACGTCCGCGACGCGGCCCGGGCGGTGCGGGCGCGCGGCACCTTCATGCAGGAGGCGGTGCCCGCGGGTGTGGGCGCCATGGCCGCGGTGCTGGGCCTGGCCCCCGAGAAGGTGAAGGCCGCCTGTGACGCGGCGGCCGAGGGGCAGGTGGTGGCCCCCGCCAACTACAACTCGCCGGAGCAGACGGTCATCGCCGGCCACGCCGAGGCGGTGGAGCGCGCCGGGGTGAAGTGCAAGGAGGCCGGGGCCAAGAAGGTCATGCCCCTGGCGGTGTCCGCCCCCTTCCACTGCGGGCTGATGGACCCGGTGAAGCCGCGGCTGGCGGAAGTGTTGAGTCGTGTGCAGATCCACGCGCCCCAGGTGCCGGTGGTGACGAACGTGGAGGCTCGCCCCAACGCGGACGCCTCGCGCGTGGTACCGCTGCTCCTGGAGCAGGTCAGCTCGCCGGTGCGCTGGATTGAATGCGTGGAAGCGCTGAAGGCCGGGGGCGTCACCCGCGTGGTGGAGCTGGGGCCGGGCAAGGTGCTGTGCGGCATGATGAAGCGCATCACCAAGGACATCGAGACGTTCAACGTGGAGGACGCCGCGAGCCTGGAGAAGGTCCTCGCGGCGCTGGGGTGAGCGGCATGAGCGGCTTCAAGGACAAGGTGGTGCTGGTGACCGGTGGCTCGCGCGGCATTGGCCGGGCGTGCGCGCTGGCGTTCGCGAAGGCGGGCGCGTCCACCGTGGTCATCAGCTACGCGGGCAACGAGGCTGCGGCCCAGGAGACGGTGGGCCTGCTCCAGGCGGCCGGCGCGAAGGCGGAGGCGGTGAAGTTCGACGTGGCGGACACCGCCGCGTGCGCCAGTGCCATCGACGGCATCGTCAAGACGCATGGCCGGCTGGACGTGCTGGTCAACAACGCCGGCGTGGCCGTGGACGGCCTGGTCATGCGGGTGAAGGACGAGGACTGGGACAAGCAGCTCGACACCAACCTGAAGGGCGCCTTCGCCCTCATCCGCGCGGCCAGCCGGCCGATGATGAAGCAGCGGGGCGGGGCCATCATCAACATCAGCTCCGTGGTGGGGGAGATGGGCAACGGCGGACAGGCGGCCTATTCGGCCTCCAAGGCGGGGCTCATCGGCCTGACCAAGTCCGTGGCCCGGGAGCTGGCCAGCCGGAACATCCGGGTCAACGTCGTGTCGCCCGGCTTCATCGGGACGGACATGACCTCCCACCTCAATGACGAGCTGCGCCAGAAGATGCTGGAGGGCATCCCCCTGGGCCGGCTCGGCAACCCGGAGGAGGTGGCGGGGGCCGTCGTCTTCCTGGCCAGTGACGCGGCGTCCTACATCACCGGGGAGTCCCTGAAGGTCAACGGCGGCATGTACATGTAACCCAAGGTTGGATTGCCGCCGGGCGTGGGATATACCGCGCCCGCTTTCGAATAGGACCCGGGAAGCCTCCGGGTCCCAATCTGGTTTCTGGAGGGTTCCGCACTTATGTCGACGTCAGCCATTGAGAACAAGGTCAAGTCCATCATCGCCGACCAGCTCGGGGTGGGAGAGGACGAGATCAAGCCCGAGTCCTCCTTCATCGAGGACCTTGGCGCGGACAGCCTCGACATCGTGGAGCTCGTGATGGCGATGGAGGAGGAGTTCGAGGTCGAGATTCCCGACGAGGAGGCCGAGAACATCAAGACCGTCGGCGACGCCATCAACTACATCAACACCCACAAGAAGTAGGCAGCACCAGGGCGTGCCGGGGTGCGGGGAGACGCCGCGTGAAACGTGGCGTCCCCGGTGTGCCTCAAGGCGCCAGCGGAGAGGATCGTGTCGAACCGTCGAGTCGTCGTCACCGGTACCGGGCTCATCTCGGCACTGGGCACTGGAACCGAGAAGAACTGGCAGGCGATGCTCGCCGGCAAGTCGGGTATTGCCCTGGTCTCGCGCTTCGACCCGGGGAAGATCGACGCGCGCATCGCTGGCGAGGTGAAGGACTTCGTGCCGGAGCAGTTCATCGACAAGCGCGAAGTGCGCCGGATGGACCTTTACGCCCAGTACGCCCTGGCCGCCGCGGAGATGGCGGTCAAGGAGTCGGGGCTGCCCATCGGCCCGGAGGTGCCTCACGGCTACGCGCCGGAGAAGGTGGGTGTCATCGTCGGCTCGGGTATCGGCGGTATCTCCTCGCTCGAGGAGCAGCACCGCAAGGGCCTGGAGAAGGGGTTCGACCGGCTGTCGCCCTTCTTCATCATCCAGATGATCGTCAACATGGCGCCCGGCCTCATCTCCATGCGGTACAACTGCAAGGGCCCCAACTGGGCCCCTGTGTCCGCCTGTGCCACCAGCGCCCACGCCATTGGCGAGGCTTATAAGTCCATCAAGCTGGGCGAAACGGACGCGGCCATCGCCGGCGGCGCCGAGGCGGCCATCACCCCGCTGGGGCTGGGTGGCTTCTCGGTGATGAAGGCGCTGTCCACGCGCAACGACGACCCGGCCGGCGCCAGCCGTCCCTTCGACAAGGACCGTGACGGCTTCGTCATGGGCGAGGGCGCGGGCATGCTGGTGCTGGAGGAGATGGAGGCCGCGAAGAAGCGCGGCGCTCCGATTCTCGCGGAGCTGGTGGGCTACGGCGCCAACTCGGACGCGTACCACGTCACCCAGCCGGCCCCGGAGGGCGAGGGCGCGGCGCGCTGCATGCGGCTGGCGCTCCAGTCCGCGGGGATGAAGCCGGAGGAGGTGGGCTACATCAACGCCCACGGCACCTCCACCCCGTTCAACGACGCGAACGAGACCAAGGCCATCAAGGCGGTGTTCGGCGACCACGCGCGCAAGCTGGCGGTGTCGTCCACCAAGTCCATGACGGGCCACATGCTCGGCGCGGCCGGTGGCGCGGAGGCCGTGGTGAGCGCGCTGGTGCTGTCGCGCAACATGCTGCCGCCCACCATCAACCAGCAGACGCCGGACCCGGACTGTGACCTGGACTACGTGCCGAACGTGGCGCGCGAGGCCCGGGTGAACGCGGTGATGAGCAACTCGTTCGGCTTCGGCGGCACCAACGCGGTGCTGCTGTTCAAGCGGTTCTAGGCCCAGGGGCCTGGCCGCTCCATCTGAGGAGACCCGCGTGAAGATCATCCTTGCGTCCGACCACGCGGGCCTGGAGCTTCGCCAGGAACTGGTGGCCGCGCTGAAGGAGCGTGGCGTGGCCCATGAAGACGTGGGCCCCGTCACGCGCGACTCGGTGGACTATCCGGACTTCGCCTCGCGGGTGTCCCGCGCGGTGGCGTCCGGGGAGTACACACTGGGCGTGCTGGTGTGTGGCACCGGCATTGGCATGAGCATCGTCGCCAACAAGCACCGGGGCGTGCGCGCGGCCCTGTGCACCACCGAGTTCGAGGCCCGTATGGCCCGCGCTCACAACGACGCCAACGTGCTGTGCCTGGGCCAGCGCGTGGTGGGGGCCGGCGTGGGCCGCGCCATCCTCGAGGCGTTCCTCAGCACCCCCTTCGAGGGCGGCCGCCATGAGCGGCGCGTCCAGAAGATCCGCGAGGCCGAGTCCCAGGGCTAGCGGCCCCGCCGTACCCGTTTTGTCGCGAGGGAGTCAGCCATGGAGAACACCCGCACGCTGTCCGACGTGGACCCCGAGATTGCCCGGGCCATCCACGAGGAGACGCAGCGCCAGGAGGAGGGGCTGGAGCTCATCGCCTCCGAGAACTTCGTCTCTCCGGCGGTGATGGAGGCGGTGGGCTCGGTGCTCACCAACAAGTACGCGGAGGGCTACCCCGGCAAGCGCTACTACGGTGGCTGCGAGGTGGTGGACGTCGCGGAGAACCTCGCCATCCAGCGCGCGAAGGAGCTCTTCGGCGCGGACGCGGCCAACGTGCAGCCGCACTCCGGCAGCCAGGCCAACATGGGCGCCTTCATGGCGCTGATGAAGCCGGGCGACACCATGCTGTCGCTGGACTTGAACTCCGGCGGCCACCTCACGCACGGCGCGGCCTTCAACTTCTCCGGCAAGCTCTACAAGGTCGTCCACTACGGCCTGACGCGCGACACGGAGACCATCGACTTCGCCCAGGTGGAGGCGCTGGCCAAGGAGCACAAGCCCAAGGTCATCGTCGTGGGCGCCAGCGCGTACCCGCGCACGCTCGACTTCGCGAAGTTCCGTGAGATTGCCGACGCGGTGGGCGCGGCGATGCTGGTGGACATGGCGCACATCGCCGGCCTGGTGGCCGCGGGCGTGCACCCGTCCCCGGTGCCCTACGCGGAAGTCGTCACCACCACCACGCACAAGACGCTGCGCGGCCCGCGTGGCGGCATGGTGCTGTGCCGCGAGGCGTTCGCGAAGAGCATCAACAGCCAGATCTTCCCCGGCATCCAGGGCGGCCCGCTGATGCACGTCATCGCCGGCAAGGCGGTGGCCTTCAAGGAGGCGCTGTCGCCGGAGTTCAAGGCGTACCAGCGGCAGATTGTCGCCAACGCGCAGGCGCTGGCGGAGGCGCTGAAGGGCGCGGGCCTGCGGCTGTGCTCGGGCGGCACGGACAACCACCTGATGCTGGTGGACCTGCGGCCCAAGAAGCTCACCGGCAAGGTGGCCGAGGAGGTGCTCGGCAAGGCCGGCATCACCGTGAACAAGAACATGATTCCGTTCGACCCGGAGAAGCCGATGGTGACGTCCGGCGTCCGGGTGGGCACGCCGGCGATGACGACGCGCGGCATGCGCGAGGCGGAGATGGCGGTGGTGGGGCGGCTCATCGGCGAGGCGCTGGACGCGGCGCAGGACGACGCGGCCCTGGCCCGCATCAAGGGCAAGGTGAAGGAGCTGTCGCAGGGCTTCCCGCTGTACGCCTCGCGGCTGAAGTAGCCGTCACGGAGCGCCTTTCTCCGCCTCTTCATGCGCTGCCCCTTCTGCCAGGACGCCGAGAACAAGGTCATCGACTCGCGCGAGTCACACGAGGGCTCCGTCATCCGGCGGCGCCGCGAGTGCCTGGCCTGCAAGCGGCGCTTCACCACGTATGAGCGGGTGGAGGAGCTCTACCCGCTCATCGTGAAGAAGGACGGGCGGCGCGAGGCGTTCGACCGCGAGAAGATTGTCAGCGGCCTGAAGAAGGCGTGCGAGAAGCGGCCCGTCTCCGCGGACCAGATTGAAGAGACGGTGGTGGCGATTGAGCGGCGGCTGCAGGGGATGGGCGAGAAGGAAGTGCCCTCGTCCGTCATCGGCGAGGAGGTCATGCGCCGCCTGCAGCAGCTCGACGAGGTGGCGTATGTTCGCTTCGCCTCGGTGTACAGGAGCTTCCGCGACATCTCGGAGTTCATGCACGAGCTGAAGGATTTGCTGGAAGCCGAGGAGCGGGAGCGCAGGGCGAAGCCTCCGGCTTCGCCGGGCAAGGACGGCTGAGAGGGAACATGCGGCTGCTGACGCGGGCACGGTTGGAGGCAACGAGGGCGCCCCGGGCGAAGCGGGCGGCGGACTTCGACCGCGCCGTGGCCGAGTTCTTCATGCGGATTGCCCTGGAGGAGGCCGCCAAGGGCCTGGGCCGCACCAGCCCGAACCCGGTGGTGGGCGCGGTGCTGGTGAAGGGCGGGCGCATCATCGCCCGGGGCTACCACAAGAAGGCGGGCACGGCGCACGCCGAGGTGGTGGCGCTGGAGGCGGCGGGCTCGAAGGCGAAGGGCGCGGACCTCTACACGACGCTGGAGCCGTGCGACCACTACGGGCGCACGCCGCCGTGCAGCCTCGCGGTGCTGGAGGCCGGGGTTCGCCGGGTCATCTGCGCGTCGTCGGACCCCAACCCGCAGGTGAGTGGCAAGGGCGTGGCGCGGCTGCGGCGCGCCGGGGTGCAGGTGCTCACCGGCGTCCTCCAGGAGGAGGCGGACACGCTCAACCGGCCCTTCTTCAAGGTGATGAGCACCGGCCTGCCGTGGGTGACGCTGAAGGCGGCGGCGACGCTGGACGGGAAGCTGGCCACGGCCACCGGGGACTCGCGCTGGGTGACGGGCGAGCCGGCGCGCGCGTGGGTGCACCGGCTGCGCGACGCGGTGGACGTCATCCTCGTGGGCGCCAACACGGTGCGCATGGACGACCCGAAGCTCACCACCCGGCTGCCGGGCGGCGGGGGCAAGGACCCGCTGCGCGTCGTGGTGGACAGCCACCTGCGCCTGTCCCCGGGCTACACCGTCTTCACGCAGCGCAGCCCCGCGCGGACGGTGGTGGCCACGCTGGAGGACCCGGAGGGCCGCAAGGCACGGCGCTTCCTCGCCCAGGGCGTGGAGGTGTGGCAGGTGCGGCAGAAGAATGGCCGGGTGGACCTGAAGGCCCTGCTGCGCCGCATCGCCAAGGGCGGCCTCAACCACGTGCTGGTGGAGGGTGGGGCGGAGATGTACGGCTCCTTCCTGCGCGAGCACCTGGCGGACGCGCTGGCGCTGTTCCTCGCGCCCAAGCTGATTGGCAGCCCCGGCCTGTCCTGGGCCGGTGATTTGGGCGTGAAGGAGATGGCCCAGGCCCTGGCCGTGAAGGACCTCACCTTCGAGCGGCACGGAGAGGACGTGCTGCTGCAGGCGCTGCTGTAGGTCCGTTATAAGGCGGACCATGTTCACTGGCCTCATTCAGGACCTGGGCAGGGTGGAGCGCGTCATCCCCGGCGGGATGACCGACCTCTGGATTCGCACGTCGCTCGGGGCGGAGAAGTTCGACCTGGGCGAGTCCATCGCCGTGGACGGCGCGTGCCTCACCGTGGTGGAGCGCGCCGGGGACACCTTCAAGGTGCAAGCCGCCCCGGAGACGCTCCGGCGCACCACCCTGGGCGCCGTGCGGCCGGGCGACCGCGTCAACCTGGAGCGCGCCCTCGCCCTGGGCGACCGGCTGGGCGGGCACCTGGTCTCCGGCCATGTGGACGCCGTCAGCGAAGTGCTGGAGACGTTCCCCGAGGGCGGCTCGTGGGTGATGGTCTTCCGGCTGCCGGAGGAGCTGGCCCCCTTCTTCATCGAGAAGGGCTCGGTGGCCATCGACGGCATCAGCCTCACCGTCAACGCCGTGGAGGCGGACCGGTTCCGCGTCCAGCTCATCCCCGAGACGCAGGAGCGCACCACCCTGCGGGGCAAGGCGGTGGGGGCCCGGGTCAACCTGGAGGCGGACCAGATTGGAAAGTACGTAGCCCGGCTGTTCGCGCTCCAGCGGGGGCAGGGGGCACCCGGGGGTGGCGGGCTGACGGCGGCGGCCGTCCGGGCGGCGGGCTTCGGGACACCGTAGTCCGCGACGCCGGGGCGCGGGTGGTGTAGGAAGCGCGGCATGCCTCGCTACATCGACGGTGACTTCCTTCCCCCCAAGGGGCGCTTCGCCATCTGCGTGGCCCGCTTCAACGGCTTCATCACCGAGGAGCTGGCCAAGGGGGCCGTGGACACGCTGGTGCGCCATGGTGTCGCGGACGCGGACATCGACGTGTACCGCTGCCCCGGCACCTATGAGCTGCCCGGCCTCACCCGGCGCGTGACGGAGTCCCGCCAGTACGTGGGTGTCATCACCCTGGGCGCCGTCATCCGCGGCGGCACGCCCCACTTCGACTACGTCGCCGGCGAGTGCGCCAAGGGCATCGGCTCGGTGGCCTTCAACGCGGCGGCGGGTACCCCGGCCACGGCCGTCACCTTCGGCGTGCTGACGTGCGATACGGTGGAGCAGGCCATCGACCGGGCGGGCGTGAAGGCGGGCAACAAGGGGGCCGAGGCCACCCTGGCCTGCATCGAGATGGTCAATCTGTACGCGAAGATGGCGGCGATGGAAGGAAGGAAGGGGTAGTCCATGGGCGCTCGGAGAACGGGACGCGAGCGGGCGCTGCAGGCGCTCTATCAACTGGAGATGGCGACCGTGTCGGTGGCCGAGGCACTGGAGTCCGCCTGGAGTGCCGCCGAGGAGCCCCGGAGGGACCCGGACGCGGTGAAGTTCGCCCGCGAGCTGGTGGAGGGCGTGCAGGCGCACCGGGAGGAAATCGACCAGCTCATCGAGCGGCACAGCCACAACTGGCGGCTGGACCGCATGTCCCGCATCGACCGGAACGTGCTGCGCCTGGGCATCTTCGAGCTGAAGTACCGCCCGGACATCCCCCGGAAGGTCACCATCAACGAGGCGGTGGAGCTGGGGAAGAACTTCGGGACGGAGGAGTCCAGCGCCTTCGTCAACGGCCTGCTGGACCGGGTGGCCGTGGCGCTCAACAAGCCCTGAGACGACTCCCCGACGCACCAGCGAGGGACGTGCCGTGAGCCAGACGACGACGCACGACATCGGGATGGAGGGGCTGGACTCGCTCGGCGGGGTGGATGCCCTCTGCCTCTTCGTGGCCGAGGACGACCGCCCCCTGCCGTCCTCCGCGGGCTACGTGGACTGGCGCCTGTGCGGCGCGCTGTCGCGGGTGCTGAAGAACGGCTTCTTCACCGGCGCCAAGGACGACTGGCTGCTCCTGCCCTCGGACGGGAAGCTGTCGGTGCCCCGCATCTTCGTGGTGGGGCTGGGCTCGCGGAAGGCCCTGAACGCGGGCGCGCTGAGCGAGGCACTGGCCAACGCGGGCCGGGTGCTGTCCCGGGCGAAGGTGGACGCGGTGGCGCTAGAAATACCTGGAGGCGCCGGGACGGAGGACCCGGCGCGGGCGGACGCCTTCCAGAAGGGCTTCCTCCCGGCGTTCAAGGGCGGACGGGTGGCCGTCCTCGCGGACAAGGGGCTCGTCCGGCTCCTGCCAGGGCGCAAGGGGTGACGCTCAGCGGCCGGGCGGGCGTTCTGTTAGCATGGTCCGTCCGGGGCGAGCGCACATGCGTGTCAAGGTGTTGATTGTCGAGGACTCCAAGGCGTCGCGCGAGTACATCGCCGCGACGGTGGAGGCCGTGGAGGGTATCGAAGCGGTGGTGACCTCGAGCGGCTTCGAGGCGCTGAAGCTGCTGCCCCGCCACCGGTTCGAGCTCATCATCACCGACATCAACATGCCCGACATCAACGGGCTGGAGCTCATCAACTTCGTCAAGAAGAACCCCAACTACCGGGACGTGCCGCTGTTCATCATCACCACCGAGGGCCGTGAGCAGGACCGCGACCGCGGCCTCGCGCTGGGCGCGGCGGAGTACCTGGTCAAACCCTTCGTGCCCGGCAGCCTGGAAGGGCTGCTGCGCCGGTACCTGAAGCTGCCGTGAGTCCCGGGAGCAAGGCCCTGGCCGAGTTCGTGGCCGAGGCGACCGAAATCCTCGACGCCCTGGGCAAGGACCTGCTCGTCCTGGACGAGCGGCGCGGCCAGGAGGCGGACCCGGAGCTGGTCAACGGCATCTTCCGCGCGGCGCACTCGCTCAAGGGGTTGTCCGGGCTGTTCGGCCAGGAGCGCCTCTCCCGGCTGGCGCATGGGACGGAGGACCTGCTGGACCGGCTGCGGCTGGGCAGGCTGCGGCTGGACGACACGGCGCTGGACTCGCTGATTGAAGTGCTGGACGCCTTCCAGGCGCTGCTGGCCGAGGCGGCCCGGGGCGCGGAGTCCGAGTCGCTCACCCGGCGCGTGGAGGACATGACGGCGCGGCTGGCGCGGCTGGGCTCGCCCTCGGTGTCGGCCGAAGAGGACCCGCTGGACCGGCTGGAGCTGGATCCGCAGGTGCGCTCCGTCTTCACCGAGTACGAGGAGCACCGGCTCCGGGAGAACGTGCGGCGCGGCGTGTCGCTGTGGCGCGTGCGCGCCGCGTTCGACCTGTCGGACTTCGACAAGGGCCTGGCGGACCTCAACGCGCGCCTCAAGCCCCTGGGCGAGGTCATCAGCACGCTGCCCTCCGCGCGGCCCGGTGGGGCGCACGGCATCGCCTTCGACCTCATCTTCGGCGCGCAGGCGTCCGGCGAGCAGCTCGAGGCCGGGCTGAAGGGCACGCCCGCGGAGCTGTCCCCGCTGGTGGTGCACCCGGCCACCCACGCCGCGGCCCAGGCGCTGGTCCGCGCCGCGGAGCCCGCGACGGTCCGCGCGTCGATGGGCCGGGTGGAGGCCCCCGAGGCTGCGCCCTCGGCTCCGGCGAAGCGGGGCGGGAAGAAGAAGGGCGCGCGCGCCGCCTCCCGGGGGGACGCGGCCCAGGCCCAGCAGCCGCTGCTGCCCGCGCCGGGGGAGACTGGGGCTTCCCACGGGGCGGATTCCACCAGCGCCGCCCCGGCCCCACATGACGCGCTGGTGCCGGTGGCCCTCCCCGAAATCCACCCGGTCGCGGACGGGGAGCATGTCGCTCCCGGAATCCTCCCGGTGGCGTACCTGCCGGTGGGGGGCGCGGCGCAGCGGGTCCGGGCCGTCATCTCTGATCCTCCAGCGGGCCCTGGCGCTCCTCCCACGGGCGTGGCACCGGGGCGTCCGGAAGGGGACACCTCGCTGCGCTCGCTGACGCAGACGGTGCGCGTGGACATCGGCCGGCTGGACGGCCTCATCAACATGGTGGGCGAGTTGCTGCTCATCAAGGCCAACCTCCAGCGGCTGGCGGAGTCCGCGCGGCAGGACGGGACGGTGGCGCTGTCCAAGCTGTTCGGACAGGAGCTGGCGCGCGAGACGCGGGGCCTGGAGCGCAAGCTGGAGGCGCTCCAGGAGGGGCTGCTGGAAGCGCGCATGGTGCCGGTGGGCCAGGTGTTCGACAAGCTGGCCCGGCTGGTGCGCCGCATCACCCGCGAGGCGGGCAAGGAAATCGAGTTCGTCATCGGCGGCGGCGAGGTGGAGCTGGACAAGCTCATCGTCGAGGAGCTGAGCGACCCGCTGATGCACCTCATCCGCAACGCCATCGACCATGGCGTGGAGTCGCCGGACGCGCGGCTGGCGGCGGGCAAGCCCCGGCGCGCGGTGGTGGCGCTGCGCGCGGAGCAGAAGGGCAACCACGTCCTCATCGAGGTGAGCGACGACGGAGCCGGCATCGATGAGCAACGCGTGCGCGAGGTGGCCCTCACCCGCGGCCTCATCACCTTCGCCCAGGCGCAGGAGATGAGCCGGCGCGAGATGCTCAACCTCATCTTCCTGCCCGGCTTCTCCACCGCGCGCAGCGTGTCCGAGCTGTCGGGCCGTGGAGTCGGGCTGGACGTGGTGAAGAACAACCTGGGCAACCTGTCCGGCATCATCGACGTGTGGAGCGAGCGCGGGAAGGGCACCGCCTTCAACCTCACGCTGCCCGTCACCCTGGCCATCATCCGCGCGCTGGTGGTGGGCGTGAGCGGCCGCACCTACGCGGTGCCGCTCAACAGCGTGCTGGAAATCCTCTCCGTGCAGCCCAAGGACATCCGCACCGTGGAGCGGCGCGAGGTGCTGGATTTGCGCGGGCAGACGCTGCCCTTCATGCGGCTGGCGCGGATGTTCGCCCTGCCGGAGCGGCCGGTGAGCCGCTACTTCGTGGTGGTGGTGGGGCTGGCGCAGGAGCGGCTGGGCATCGCCGTGGACGAGCTGCACGGCCAGCAGGACATCGTCACCAAGCCCCTGGGAGGCCGGTTGCAGTCCGTGCGGGGCATCTCCGGCGCCACGGACCTGGGCAACCGGCGCACCGTGCTGGTGCTGGACGTGGCGGCCCTCCTGGAGGAGGGCATGGCCCTGGAGCGGCGGAGGGCCTGAGCCGCGCCGCGTCCGGTGCTATCCTTGGCCACCGTGTCCAGGTTCGCTGAGCTGCTCGACGACTTCTTCTACCGCCCGGACGAGGACGTCGCCGGCCTGCAGGACTTCGCCGCCGGCAGCGACGGCACGCAGGCGTCCGCGCCGGAGGAGGTGCCCGAGGAGTACCTCGCCTTCCGTCTGGAGGGGGAGTGCTACGCGGTGCCCATCCGCGTCGTGCGCGAGATTTCCAAGGTGCCCCCGCTGACGGAGATTCCCCGGGCGGAAGGCCAGCTGCTGGGGGTGATGAACCTGCGCGGCGAGCTGCTGCCCGTCTACGACATCAAGGTCCGGCTGCGGCTGGCGGAGCGGCCCCCCGTGGTGGCCGGCCCCGAGGCACCTCCGCCTCCGCGCGACGCGCGCATCCTCGTCCTGCGCACGGAGTCCGGCCCGGCCGGGGTGTGGGTGGACAACGTCATGGGCGTGGTGAAGCTGAAGCCCTCCATGCTGGAGGTGGCGCCACCGGGCTTGCGCACGAGCGACCGGGACTGTGTGGTGGGCATCGGCCGGCGCGGGCCCACGCTGTACATCCTCCTCGACTCGGAACAGGCGCTCGCGTCATGAAGGACTCCGTCAACCTCCTGGCGCGCCGGCCGCGCGCGGTGCTGGACGCCCCCACCCAGGAGGCGGACACGCTGGTGCAGCTCTGCGCCTTCTTCGTGGGCAGGGAGGAGTACGTGCTGGACATCATGCGCGTGGAGGAAATCCTCCCGCCCCAGCGCGTCACGCCCATTCCCCATGCGCCGTCCTTCGTGGAGGGCGTGCTGCACCTGCGTGGCGTCATCCTGCCGGTGGTGGACCTGCGGCGCCGGTTGCAGGGGGAGGCGACTCCGGAGACGCCGAAGACGCGGCTGCTGGTGTGCCGGCTGGGGACACGGCGCGTGGCGGTACGGGTGGACCGGGTGGCGGAGGTGCTGCGGGTACGCCGAGGAGACATCAAGCCCGCGCCCGCGCTGGTGGTGGCGGGGCGCTCGCCCTACGTGGTGGGCGTGTGCGGGCCGCCGGACCGGCTGCGGCTGCTCCTGGACCTCAAGGCGCTCCTGCGCGCCGAGCTGGAGCGCGAGTCGTCACGCAAGCCGGAGTGAGCACGAAAGGGGTGCACGGGTGGAAGAGTCGCAGACGGAGAAGCACCGCCGCATCCTCGGCATCCTCTTCATCGTGGCGAGCGCGCTGACGCTGATTGGCGCCATGGTGGTGTTCGTGGGCATGGGCGTGGTGGCCCAGAACATGCCGAATCGCCATGATGAAGAGGCCGCGCGGCAGTTCTTCCTCGTGACGATGGGCATCACCGGCTTCCTGTTCCTGCTGTCGCTGCCGTGCCTCATCACCGGCATCGGCCTGCTCAAGCGCCAGCGCTGGGCGAAGACGTGGGCGCTGGTCGTGGGCATCCTCTCCCTCCCCAGCTTCCCGCTGGGGACGGTGCTCGGCATCTACGCCATCTGGTTCTACACGCAGCCGGGTGCCAACCAGGTCTTCGAATGAACCCCCTGCCCGAGTTCCCGGAGGAGGAGGCGCGCTATCGGGCGCTCCAGGAGCTGGACCCGCGGACGGCGGGGGCCCTGGAGGTGCTCGTCGCCGGCCTGCACGATGAGAGCTGGCGCGTGCGGCACGTGGCGGCGGAGGCCCTGAAGCGGCTGCCGTCCTCCCGAGATGTCGCCGAGCGTCTCATCTGTGTCCTGGGCGAGCGGGGCGAGACGGGCGCGCGCAACGCGGCGGCGGAGGCGCTGGCGGGCCTGGGCGGCGCCGCGCTGGGGCCGCTGGTGCGGCTGCTGTCGCACCCGGACCCGGACCAGCGGAAGTTCGCGGCGGACATCCTCGGGCAGCTCGGGCAGCGCGCCGCGGAGCCGGCGCTCGTCCTCGCGCTGGAGGACACGGACCTCAACGTGCGGGTGGCCGTGTCGGAGGCGCTGGGCCGGGTGGGCGGTGACAGGTCGGCCCGGGCCCTGGAGGAGCTGCTGGCGGACCCGGAGCCGCTGTTGAGGCTGTCCGCCCTGGAGGGCCTGGCGCTGCTGCGCCGCCCGCCACCGCTTCCGGTGGTGATGACCCTGCTGGAGGACTCGCGGCTGCAGCGCAGCGCCTTCCGGGTGCTGGGGCTCGTCCCGCAGGTGGTGGCCACGGAGCGCATCTGCCAGGGGCTGGCGTCTTCGGTGCGCTCGGTGCGCGAGGCCGCGCTGGGCGCGCTGGGCACGCAGACGTCGCTGGTGGAGCCGGTGCGGCGCGTGGAAATCGAGGCGGTGGTGCGGGCGGCGCTGCGGCGGCTGCCGGACGCGGCGGAGCGGCTGGCCCAGGCGCTGGAGTCCGAGGACGTGACGGTGCGCGCGGGCGCGCTGGTGGCGGTGGCGGCGCTGGGCGAGGCGTCGCTCGCGGTGCCGGTGGCGGAGGCGGCACGGGAGGACCGGCTGCTGCGCGAGGTGTTGAACACGCTGGGCCGGCTGGGGCCGGAGGGTGGGCAAGCGCTGCTCGCCAGCATGGCGGACCTGTCCCTGCCGGCGCGCTCGGCCGCCGTCGAGGCGCTGGGGGACCTGGTGGACCCCGGCTCGGTGACGGCGCTGTGCGCGCTGCTGGAGTGGGCCGAGGAGGACCTGCGGGCGCTGGTGGTGCGGGCGCTGGGGCGCACGCGGTCGCCGGAGGCGGTGCTCCCGCTGGTGGACCTGCTGGTGGACCGGACGCTGACGGGCGCCGCGACGCGCGCGCTGGGCGTGCTCGCGGTGAGCTGCCGGGCGGCGGTGCTGGAGGCGCTGGAGGACGCGGTGACGCGCCGGGCGACCCCCGCGGCGGTGGCGGCGCTGGCCCGGGTGGGCGGCGCGCCCGCGCTGCCGGTGCTGCGGCTGCTGGCGCGCGACGCGGAGGCCCCCTGGCGCGCGGCGGCGGTGGAGGCCGCGGGTGAGGTGGACGGGCTGGCGGGCCGGGAGCTGTCCCGCGCGGCGCTGGCGGACGAGGCGGCGCCGGTGCGCGTGGCCGGGGTGCGGGCCATGGGGCGGATGGGCGGCGCGGAGGCGGGGGCGCTCTTGCGGCCCGCGCTGCATGACGAGGACCCCAGCGTGCGCCGCGCCGCCGTGGAGGCGGTGGGCGAGTGCGGGGCGGTGGAGCGAGCGGCGGACCTGGAGGAGTTGGTGCGGCACCCGGACGGCGCGCTGGCGGCGGCGGCGGTGCGCGCGCTGGCGCGGCTGGGCGTGGCGGGGCCGCGTGTGCTGCGCGAGGCGGCGGGCCACCCGGACGCGGAGGTGGTGAAGGCGGCGCTGTCCGCGGGCGCGGTATCCGCGGACGGGGTGGCGCTGGCGCTGACGCTGCTGGGCCACCCGCGCTGGGACGTGCGCGCGGCGGCGGCCCGGGTGCTGGGAGATTCGGGCGGGCCGGAGTGCCTGGACGCCGCCCGCCGGGCGATGGAGGCGGAATCGGACGCCCTGGCCCGGCAGACCCTGTCCGACGCGGTGGAGCGCCTGTCCAGGCGCTGAAGGAGAGACCGCGTGCCTCGCTTCGACGACAGCCGGCCGGAGATGACGGTGGAGGAGTTCCGCCTCCTGAGGGACCACGTCTACTCCCACTGCGGCATCCTGGTTCACGAGGACATGAAGTTCGTCATGGAGCGCCGGTTGTGGCCGCGGCTGGAGGCGCTCGGCCTTCCGGACTTCGGCGCGTACCACCGCTACCTGCGCTACGACGTGCAGCGGCACGCGGAGCTGGAAGCGGCCGTCGAGTCGCTCACCACGCACGAGACGTACTTCTTCCGCGAGCCCTCGCAGCTCAAGGCCTTCTGCGAGGAGCTGGTGCCGCTGCTGGAGAAGCGCAACGCGCGCACGCGGCGGCTGCGGCTGTGGTCGGCGGGGTGCTCGTCCGGGGAGGAGGCCTACACGCTGGCCATGCTCCTCAAGGACAGCCGCCGCTTCGACGACTGGGACGTGGAGGTGTACGGCACGGACATCTCGCGGCGCGTGCTGGCCGTGGCGCGGCGCGCGGAGTACGGGCCGTCCGCGCTGCGCGCCACGTCCGCGGACCTGCTGGAGCGCTTCTTCGTGCCCGCGGGCAACAACCGCGTGCGGGTGCGCGACGAGGTGCGGACCTGGGTGTCCTTCGGCCACCACAACCTGCTGGACGAGACGGGGAGCCAGCTCGTGCCGCGCATGGACGTGGTGTTCTGCCGCAATGTGATGATCTACTTCGACCAGGCGGCGCGCCGCCGGGTGCTGCGAATCGTCCGGGACAGGCTGGTGCCCGGGGGCTACCTGCTGCTGGGCCATTCGGAGAACCTGTTGAACCTGGGCGCGGACTTCGAGCTGGTGCACCTGCGCGGGGATCTGGTGTACCGCCGGCCGGAGCTGCCGGGCCCGGCGGGAGGGGAGAGCCGATGAGCGCGCAGGACTCCATCTCCGTGCTGGTCATCGACGACTCGGCGCACAACCGCCACACCCTCAGCACGCTGCTGGAGTCGGCTCCGGACGTGCGGGTGCTGGACCGCGCGGCCGACGGCGAGGAGGGGCTGAAGAAGGTCCTGGAGCTGAAGCCGGACGTGGTGACGCTGGATTTGGAGATGCCGAAGCTGGGGGGCTACACCTTCCTCCGGCTGCTGATGCGCACGTCACCCACGCCCGTCATCGTCATCTCCAGCTACGCGCACAAGTCGGACGTCTTCAAGGCGCTGGAGCTGGGGGCGTTCGACTTCATCGCCAAGCCGCCGCGCGGCACGCGGGAGGCGCTGGAGGGGCTGCGCGGCGAGCTGCTGGAGAAGGTGCGGGCGGCGCGGCACGTGCGCCCGGGTCAGCGGCACGCGGCGCCGGGCGCGCGGGCCATGGCGGTGGCGGGCGAATTGCCGCTGGTGGTGGCGGTGGGCGCGTCCACGGGTGGCCCTCCGGCGGTGCAGCGGCTGCTGGAGGGGCTGGCCGCGGAGCCGACGCCGTGCGTGCTGGTGAGCCAGCACATGCCCTCGCAGTTCACCCGCGCCTTCGCGGAGCGGCTGGACCGGATTGGCCCCTTCACGGTGACGGAGGCGTGTGACGGGGACGTGGTGGAGCCGGGGCACGTCTACATCGCCCCGGGCGGGCGGCACATGGTGGTGTCGGAGCGGGGCACGCGGCTGGAGCTGCACACCCCGCCGCCCACGCCGCTGGACAAGTACGCACCGAGCGTGGACCGGCTCTTCACCAGCGTGGCGCAGGTGCTGGGGCCCCGGGCGCTGGCGGTGGTGCTGACGGGCATGGGCGCGGATGGCGCGGAAGGGGCGAGGGAGGTGCAACGCGCGGGCGGCGAGGTCTGGGCCGAGTCCGAAGAGACGGCGGTGGTGTTCGGCATGCCGGGGGAGGCCATCGCCACCGGCGCGGTGAAGCGGGTGCTGAAGCTGGGGGACATCGGCCCCGCGCTGGCGGCCCTGGCCCGCCGGAAGCGGTAGCGGCGGGCCCCGGCTCCGGCGCTCTGTCCGGAAGTCCCACCCTCCGAGTGTCATCCGGTAACCGTGTTGCCACACCGGACGTGCCGCTGCCGGACAGGACGGGCGGTGCTTCCCTCCGTGGCCGAATGGGCCGGATGGTAGTCTTCTGTGCCATGACGCAGCAGATCCGAGCCCTGGTGGTGGACGACTCGCAGGCGATGCGGCGCAGCATCATGTACGCCCTGCAGCGCATCAGCGGCGTGGTCTGCACCGAGGCCCAGGACGGGGCGGACGGGCTGAAGAAGCTCACGGAGGGCCGGTTCGACCTGGTGCTCACGGACATCAACATGCCGCTGATGGACGGGCTGAAGCTCATCAGCCACATCCGCAAGGCGACGGACCACCGGACCGTGCCCATAGTCGTCATCACCACGGAGAGCGCGGCGGCGGACCGCGAGCGGGCCCTGAAGCTGGGCGCGAGCGCCTACCTGGTGAAGCCCGTGCAGGCCCGGGTGGTGATGGACACGGTGAAGGGCCTGCTGAAGCTGGACTGAGGGCCCCGGCCCGCCGTCGAGCGCCCGGGTGTTGTCCGAGGAGCGGCGGGCGCGGGTCCGGTCCGTCGGCTCCTGGACGGCGCCCGTGTCTTTCGCTCGCGGCTCCCGGGCGTGGCGGTTATCCGAGCCGCCGGAGGAGGAGACCTCATGAAACTGGGATTCATCGGACTGGGGAACATGGGCCTGCCCATGGCGAAGAACCTGCTCGCGGCGGGGCATGAGCTGACGGTGTGGAACCGGACGCAGGCCAAGGCCGCGCCCCTGCGCGACAAGGGCGCGCGTGTGGCGGGCACTCCCGCGGAGGCGGCGAGGGGCGCGGAGGCCGTCTTCACCATGCTCTCCGACGACCACGCCGTGGAGGAGGCGGTGTTCGGGAGCGAGGGCCTGCACTCGGGGCTGGGGAAGGGCGCCGTCCACGTCTCGTCGAGCACCATCTCCGTGGCCCTCTCCGAGCGCCTGACGGAGGCGCACGCGAGCGCGGGGCAGGGCTATGTCTCCGCGCCGGTGTTCGGCCGTCCGGATGCGGCCGAGGCGAAGCAACTCTGGGTGGTGGCGGCGGGGGCGAAGGCGGAGGTGGAGCGCTGCCGGCCACTGCTGGAGGCCCTGGGGCGCGGGCTCACCGTGCTGGGTGAGCGGGCCTCCGCCGCCAACGTGGTGAAGCTGTCGGGCAACTTCCTCATCGCGTCGATGATGGAGGCGCTCGGCGAGGCCTTCGCCCTGACGCGCAAGTCCGGCGTCGAGCCGAAGGTGTTCCTGGAGGTCTTCCAGTCCGTCTTCGCGCGCTCGCCCATCTTCGAGCGGTATGCGCAGCTCATCGCCGCCGAGAAGTACTCGCCCGCGGGCTTCACGATGCGGCTGGGCCTCAAGGACGTGGGGCTGGCGCTGGACGCCGGGCGCGCGGCCGAGGTGCCCATGCCCCTGGCCAGCCTCCTGCGGGACAGCTTCCTCAGCGGCGTCGCGCAGGGCCACGGAGACCTGGACTGGTCCGCGCTCGGAGCGCTCGTGGCGGAGCGCGCGGGACTGAAGCGCGGCTCCTCCTGAGGCCCGGGCCCCCGCTCGATGTAAGCCCGGGGACGTCCAAGCGCGCGAGACATGAATCGATGTCTTGCGCGCCGGAGACCCCGTCGTGTTCTCCTGAACCGGGGGCTCGACGCGCGAGCCTCGGGGGAGGGGAGCGATGCTGACGGAGAACCGACTCAAGAAGGCCATCAACGACGGGAAGCTGGCGCTGGGGATTGTGAGCTCGCTGCCCCTGCCCGTCATGGTGGAGATGGTGGGGTACGCGGGCTATGACTTCGTCATCCTCGACCAGTTCCGCGTGGGCGTGGGCCCGGAGGCGCTGGAGAACCTCATCCGCGCCGCCGAGTGCGCCGGCATCACCCCGCTGGTCCGCGTGCCCTCGTCCGCGCCCGACGCCATCCTCCGCGCCCTGGACGCCGGAGCCCAGGGCCTCCTGGTGCCGCGCGTGCGCAGCCGCGAGGAGGCCCAGGCCGTGGTGCGCGCCGCGCGCTTCCACCCGCATGGCACCCGGAGCCTCGCCCACGGCCGCCTCACCGGCTTCGGCCGCATGCCGCTGCCGGAGTTCGCGGCGCGCGCCAACCGCCAGCTCCTGGTGGGCATCTGCCTCGAGGACCGGGAAGCGGTGGACGCCGCCGACGCCATCGTCACCGTCGAGGGGCTCGACCTGGTGATGGAGGACGCCCTCGGCCTGTCCCAGTCCTACCGAGTCCCGGGGAAGGTGGACCATCCGGAGGTGCAGGCGGCCATTCGCGAGGTGGCCTCGGCCTGCCAGCGCAACGGGGTCTGGTACTGCGCCACGCCCCGCCTGCCGGGGGAGGCGGAGCGGTGGCTGCGGGAAGGCGCCGCCGCGCTGCTCTTGGGCGACGACCGCGGCGTGGCCTTCCGCGCGCTCCAGGCGCACCTGGGAAACGTGCGCCTGGAGCTCACCAACGAGTGAAACGGTCTACTTCCGGCCGTCCGTCTCCACGGCGGGGATGGGGAAGCGCTCGTGCGGCGCGAAGCTGGGGTCCAGCTCGCGGGGGAGCGTGTCCAGCCGGTTGTAGCGGCGCAGGTCGATCCACCGGTGGCCGCCCTCGAACAGCAGCGAGTACCGCTTCTGCTTGAGCAGCTCGTCCAGGGCGTTCTCCGCGGTGATGTCGGTGCGGGCCGCGAGCCGGCCGGAGCGGGTGCGGATGTAGTTGATGTCATCCGCCGCCGCGCCGATGTTGCCCAGGCCGATGTTGGCCTCCGCCCTCAGGAGGATGAGCTCCTCGTTGCGGATGATGGGCACCTGCGAGTCGCCCTTCGGGTACAGGGTGAACTCGAGGTCCGTGGTCAGCTTCCCATCCGCCGCGCTGACGGCCTCCTCCATCTTCTGGGTCTTCCGCGTCACCCGCGCGTCCAGCGAGCCGTTCGCCCGCCGGTCCGCGTCCGTCTCGATGGACGGGTGCGCGAAGACGCCGCCGCTGGAGAGGAGGTTCTCCAGCTCTCCCGAGCCCGTGGAGAAGGTGTGGTACACGCCCCGGCTCAGCGACGTCAGGGCCGTGGTATGCGCGGCATCGTCGTCGGGGCCCTCGCCATCGCCCAGCGGCGCGGTGGCGTCGATGAACGACTCGCTCAGGGCGGTCAGTGCCCCCTGGTAGTCCGCCTGGTACACGGCCACCCGCGCCCGGATGGCGCGGTTGAACCGCAGGAACGTGGTGCGCGGGTTGTCGAAGTCATCGTCCCGGCTGCGTTCATCGGGGCCCATGAATCCGGTGCTCAGGCTGAACGGGAAGGTGCTCCCTCCGGCCCGCAGGTGGTTCGCGCCCTCGTCGAGCAACCGGCTGATGTGGGCGAACACCGCCTCCTTGCTCTCGATGGGAGCGAGCTCGCTGCCCAGCGGACGGTCCACGTCGATGGGCACGCCGTTCGTGTCACGCGTGTTGATGACGACCAGGAAGTCCAGCGCCTGCATCGTCTTCGCGAAGCCGCGGATGGCCTCCTTGTCCGCGTCGTCCACGCCCGGAACGATGTCCAGCGCGGCCAGCAGCGTGTTGGCGTTGCGGATGTTGGCGTAGGGAGACGACCAGAAGTTGCCGCCGAACGCGAGGGCCCCCGGGTCGAGCTGGGGACCGAGCAGCTCCTGCACGGTGCGGGGCTCCGCGCCGTCAAAGACGTACGCCTCGCGGCCGATGACGCCCAGCTCGGCCACGTAGCCGTTCCGGGCCGCCACGCCGACGCGGTGCCCCAGCAACAGGCCCGTCGAGGCGCTGTACACGCCCGACGGCGTGGGGCTGTTCCGGAAGTCGTCCAGGCTCGGGTTGTCCAGGTCGGGAACATCCAGGTCCCCGCACCCGCCCAGTCCCACCACGGCGCAGAGCGCCACCATTGCCTTCTTCGTACGATGGATGTTCATGGATTAGAACCCGACGTCGAGCGACGTCCAGAAGCTGCGGCTGGGGGGGAAGGGGGCCACGTCGATGTTGCGGGCAATGGCCTGGTTGCCGAAGTTGCTCACCTCCGGGTCCAACCCCGAGTAGCCCGTGAAGGTCAGCAGGTTGCGCCCGCTCAGGCTCAGCCGCGCCGACTGCACCTTCGGAATCGCGGACACCCAGTTCTTGGGCAGGTTGTAGGAGAGCGTCACCTCGCGCAGCTTCAGGAACGAGGCATCCTCCACGTACACGCCCGCGTTCAGGCGGCGGTCGATTTGGCGCTGGCGGCCGGCCGTCTCGTAGTCCGGCGACGTGCCCGCGGCGTCGTAGAGGAACCGGGTGAGGTTGATGACGTCACTGCCCTGCTGCCAGTGCCACAGGAAGGACAGGCTGAGGTCCTGG
Organism: Myxococcus sp. RHSTA-1-4; assembly: GCF_020037125.1. GTDB lineage: Bacteria > Myxococcota > Myxococcia > Myxococcales > Myxococcaceae > Myxococcus. Next base: position 60,729 of record NZ_JAIQDG010000021.1, on the reverse strand, counting down.
TACTTGAGGGTGTTGGCGAAGCCCATGACGAAGTCCGGCTCGGTGTCGCCGATCTTCTTCACGATGAAGTTGCCGTTCTCGTCCCGCCCCACGTTGCCGACAATCTGCGTCGCCGAGGACCCCTCCTCGATGCGGAAGGCGCCCAGGCCCGTGCCGAAGCCACCCGAGAAGAACCCGGGCACCGGCAGGTCCGTCACCTTGCTGCGGTTGAGCGCGAAGGTGGCCGAGCTCGTCCACTCGAACGCGCCCCGGAACGGCGTCACCTGCACCATGGCCTCGATGCCGCGGTTGCGCAGCGAGCCGCCGTTGAAGATCTGCGTGGTGAAGCCGGTGGAAGGCGGCAGGTTGCGCCGCAGGAGCAGGTCGTTGATGGTGCGCTGGTACAGCGTCAGCTCCGCCACGAGGTCGCCGCCGAGGAGCAGCGCGTCGACACCGGCCTCGAATTCCCGCTGCCGCTCGGGCCGGATGTTCGGGTCACCCGAGATACCGGTGCCCACCAGACCCGGGGCGCCCTGGATGTTGCCGGTGGCGTTCATGCCGTTGAACTTCATGCCGTACAGCGGCTGGTTGCCCGTCTCGCCGTAGGCCACGCGCACCTTGAACTCGTTCACGATGGGGTGGAACGAGGGGAGCCGGTAGGCGGACGCCAGCTTCGGGTAGAAGAACAGCTTGTTGTGGTCGCCGTTGGCGCTGCTCTGCTCGCCGCGGATGGCGCCGACCACCGTCAGCCGCTCGTCCAGCAGGAGGAGCTCCTCCTGGAGGTAGTAGCCGCGGTCGCGCACGAGCTGGCGGTCCTGCCGCACGCCAATCACCGTGCCGGAGTCCAGGTTCTGCATGCCGGCGTTGAGGTAGCGGCTGGTGACGTACACCGAGTCGATGTTTCGCTCCTCGAGCTGGACACCGCCGGAGGTGGTGGCCACCACGCTGCGCGACGCGGGCTTGTACGAGTGCACCAGGTTGAGGCCGCCGTTCAGGTTGCGCACCTGGCTGGTGCCGAACAGCGAGCGGCCCGGCAGGTCCTCCTGCAGCTCGAAGTTGACCTCGGGCGGGAAGAACAGCTTGTTCTCCTGCTGGAAGCGGTCCACGCCGGCGTTGGCGAGGATGCGCAGGTGGTGCGCGTCCGTCTTCCACAGGTGGACCGTCGCATCACCCGAACCGATGAAGCGCCACACATCCTCGTCGTTCTTCACGAGCGCGGCGGTCTGCAGCGGGTTCGTCTGGTTCACGTCGATGAACGGATTGCGCGGGTACACGCCCTGCGCGTCCGGCTGGAGGTTGAGGAACTCCGGCGCGGACGGCAGCGCCATGTAGGCGGTGATGCTCTGGTTGTCGTTGTTCGTCAGGCCGCGCTGACCCAGGGTGTGGATGAGGTTGGTCGCGACGTTGACCTCGACGGTGTCGCCCACCGTCTGGCCCAGGTTGAGCCGGAACGACTGCTTCTCATAGCCGGTGTTGGCCATGATGCCTTCGTCGTTCTTCACCATGGCCGAGGCGAAGTACTTCGTGTTGCCGGTCGCGCCGCTCACGCTCGCCAGCGTCTCCGAGGACAGGTCGCGGCGGCCCGAGAGCGCCTCCTCGTGGTCGTAGGTGCGGCCGGGCACGTAGTACTGGGCCGCGTCCTCACCGTACGTCTCGATGACCTCTTCCACCGTCTCGAAGCGGCGCTGGCCAATCTTGTTGGCCAGCGAGTAGAAGCCGAGCCGCTGGGTGATGTCGACCTTCGGCTCGCCCGCCCGTCCGCGCTTGGTGTTGATGATGACCACGCCGTTGGCGGCCTTGGAGCCGTAGATGGCGGCGGCGGATGCGCCCTTGAGGACCTCGATGCTCTCGATGTCGTTGGGGTTGATGTCCGCGATGCGGTTGACCTGGTTGTCCTGGGTGGGCGACGGGTTGGAGCCGCTCACCGAGTCCGTCACCGTGTACACGCCGGACGCAATCGCCACGTCGCTGACGAGCACGCCGTCGATGACGTACAGCGGCGCCGTGGAGCCGTTGATGGTGGACACGCCGCGCAGGCGCATCTGGATGCCGCCGCCCGGGGCGCCGGAGTTGGCCTGGATGTTGGCGCCCGCCACCTTGCCCTGCAGCGCCTGGTCCATGGTCTGCGCGGAGGCGCGGTTGAGCTCCTCGGCGTTCACCGAGGCCACCGAGTTGGCCAGGTTCTTACGGGCCACCTCGCTGGCGCGGCCCACCACCACCATCTCCTCGGAGAAGATGTTGTCGAGCTGGACGTTCAGGTTGTTCTGCGCGGCACCGACGCGAATCTCCCGCTCGCCGTAGTCCTGGCTGGAGAAGAGCAGCGTCACCGAACCCGGCGGCACGTTGGGCAGCGAGAAGGTGCCGTCCAGCTCCGTCTCCACGCCCTGGGTGGTGCCCTTGATGATGACACGCACCAGGGGCAGCCCCTCGTCCGTCAGGCGGTCGGCTACGCGTCCCTTGATGGTGCGCCCCATCACCGGAGCCGCGGCCGGCTGGGCCGCCGGAGCAGCCGCGGCCGGCTGGGCCGCCGGAGCAGCAGCCTCGGGCTGGGCCGCCGGCGCCGCGGGAGCCTGCGCCGCGGGAGCCTGGGTTTCGGGAGCCGGCGCGGCGCTACTCGCGTCCTGCGCCAGGGTTTCCAACGAGAAGAGTGCAATTACGCACCCCGGAATCAACGCCCTTCTCAGCGTCATTCGGTCCTCACTCCGCTGCGATTGAACGGCCCCCCCATGCAGGATGCCGTGGGTTGGAATCGTCCCTGGCTCAACGCTTCCGAGTCAACGGCATATCTGGTTTCCAAAACTTGCTCGCGAATACAGAGAGACGGGAATTGTCCGCCCCGGCGCAAGACAGGCGGGCATGTATCAACGGGCGTGTCTCGCGTGACCCGGATTGACACACGCCGTCGTGAGTGCCGCGCCGCGTTGCATCCCGCGCGCGCGGAAGTGGCAACCTGCCGCCCGTTGCGGGCGACAATCCAGGCCATTCCCGTCCGAAGCCGAGGAGCATCGCGCATGCAAGTCCGTCTCGCCCGTCCGTTGTGTCTCTGGAGTCTCGCGCTGGTGTTGAGCGCGTGTGGTGCCGAAGTCGCGGGGCCGGCCGTGGAGACGCCGCCTGCTTCCGTGGAGCAGCCCGCGCTCGCGGGGCCGTGCGCGGGCAACACGTCCTTCCAGGTGGGCGCGGGCCTCCATGACATCACCGGCCCCGCGGCGGAGCTGGGGATGATGGGCTACGCGATGGTGGGCCAGAAGACCGCGGGCATCCACCAGCGGCTGCGCTCGCGCGCGTTCGTCATCGCCTCGCCCTGTAACGGCCGGCGCGTGGCCTTCGTGAGCGCGGACCTGGGCCTCGTCTCCCAGGGCGTCAAGCAGCAGGTGGTGGAGCGGCTGAAGGCCACGTACGGCACGCTGTACTCGGACGAGAACGTGGTGCTGAGCGCCACGCACACGCACAGCGGGCCGGGGGGCTTCTCGCACTACGCGCTCTACAACCTGACCATCCTCGGCTTCGACAAGCAGAACTTCGACGCCATCGTCGACGGCATCTACCAGTCCATCGTCCGCGCCCACGGCAACCTCACGGCGGGCTCCATCCGGCTGGCCACGGGAGATCTGCTCAACGCCAGCATCAACCGCTCGCCGGAGGCGTATCTGCGCAACCCCGCCACGGAGCGGGCGCAGTCCGCCTACGACACGGACAAGCGGATGACGCTGCTGCGCCTGCAGGACGGCACCGGACGGGAGGTGGGCCTCATCAACTGGTTCGCCGTCCACGCCACGTCCATGGGCAATGACAACCTGCTCATCAGCGGCGACAACAAGGGCTACGCGTCCTACCTCTTCGAGAAGCTCAAGGGCACGAACTACACCGCCGCGAAGACCTTCGTCGCCGCCTTCGCGCAGAGCAACGAGGGTGACGTGACGCCCAACATCCACGGCGGAACGAACGGAGGCGGGGCCAACGACTTCGAGAGCACCGAGCTGTCCGGCCGCAAGCAGTACGACCTGGCCCGCGTGCTGTATGACGGCGCGGCGCAACCCCTGACAGGCGCCGTGGACTACCGGCACACCTACGTGAAGCTGGACGAGGCGCAGGTGGCCCCGGCGTATGCGGATGGTGTCGCCCGCACCACCTGCGAGGCGGGCATCGGCCAGTCCATGCTGGCCGGCGCCGAGGACGGCCCGGGCTTCGGCTACGAGGGCGCCTCCTGCGAGGCCATCAACGACGTGTGGGACGCCATCACCTGCGCGGCCATGAGCACGCCGTGCCAGGGGGAGAAGCCCGTCGTCCTGGAGATGGGCACCATGCAGCCCTACCCGTGGACGCCCGAGGTGCTGCCGCTCCAGGTGGTGACGATTGGCAACCTGGCGCTGGTGGCGGTGCCCTTCGAGATGACCACCATGGCGGGCCGCCGGCTGCGCAACACGGTGCAGGCGCAGCTCGCGCCGCTGGGGGTGGACCACGTCGTCATCGCGGGCCTCTCCAACGCGTATGCCGGCTATATGGTCACCCGGGAGGAGTACGCGAAGCAGGACTACGAGGCGGCCTCCACCCACTTCGGACCGTGGCAGCTCGCGGCGGTGCAACAGGAGGCGGCGAAGCTGGCCTCGGCGCTGCGCGACGGCGCCTCCGTGCCGGCGGGCCCCACGCCCCGGGACTTGCGCAACGAGCAGACGACGGTGCAGACGGGCGTGGTGTTCGACGACAAGCTGCTGTGGGTGGACTTCGGCTCGGTCGTCACCAACGCGAACGCCTCCTACGCGCGGGGCGCGACGGTGAGCGTGAAGTTCTGGGGAGGCCACCCGAAGAACAACCTGCGGCGCCAGGGCAGCTTCCTCCAGGTGCAGCGCAAGTCGGGGACGTCGTGGGTGACGGTGGCCAACGACTGGGACTGGGAGACGAAGTACCGGTGGGAGCGCAACAACTGCGTGCCCACGTTCGCGTGCTCGCACGTCACGGTGGAGTGGAAGATTCCGGCGGACGCCACGCCGGGCACGTACCGCATCCGCCATGACGGCGACTGGAAGTCCGGCTGGGACGGGCTCATCCGCCCGTACACGGGCTATTCGCGCGAGTTCACCGTCAACTGACGGCCTCCCGCGGCACCAGGAGGGCCCCCTCCCGCGAGGTCCGCCGCCCGCCGGGTGACGGGGCGGCCTCGCCGGGGAGGGGTGGGTGACACAAGTCCCCGTCACCAGGGGTTTTCCCAGGTCAGCCGGGGCTTTCCAGGCCCGCCCGCCACGTCAGGGGGCCCCCTCCGTCCGGCGGACGCGTCGGGAGGCCCCCATGACGCGGAAAGACGTGTTGCCCCGGGGCCCGGCCCTCCCATAAGAGACCGACGAACATGGCGATGAACGAGCGTTACGAGCCGCAGGCGATTGAAGGCAAGTGGCAGACCCGCTGGGACGAGGCGGGCATCTTCCGGGCGGGCAAGCGCCCGGGCGCACCCAAGAAGTACGTCCTCGAGATGCTGCCGTACCCCAGCGGGAAGATGCACATGGGGCACGTGCGCAACTACCTCATCGGGGACGTCTACTCGCGCTACTTCCTGATGCGCGGCTTCGACGTGCTGCACCCCATGGGCTGGGACGCCTTCGGCCTGCCGGCGGAGAACGCGGCCATCAAGGACGGCGTGCACCCGGCGGTGCGCACCGAGGAGAACATCGCCTCCTTCAAGAAGGAGATCAAAAGCCTCGGGTACGCGTACGACTGGGACCGCGAGGTCAACACCAGCAAGCCCGAGTACTACCGCTGGAACCAGTGGTTCTTCATCCAGATGCTGGAGCGCGGGCTCGTCTACCGCCGCTTCAGCAAGGTGAACTGGTGCACCGGCTGCCACACCGTCATCGCCAACGAGCAGGTGAAGGACGGTGTCTGCGAGCGCTGCGACTCGCCCGTGGTGGACAGGGAGATGCCCGAGTGGGCGTTCCGCATCACCCGCTACTCGCAGGACCTGCTGGACGCGCTGGACACGCTCAAGGAGTGGCCGGACCGCATCACCTCCATGCAGCGGAACTGGATTGGCCGCTCGGACGGCGCCGAGGCCGACTTCCGGGTGCAGGGGCATGACGCCTCGCTGCGCGTCTTCACCACCCGCATCGACACCATCTTCGGCTGCACCTACGTGGTGCTCGCGCCGGACCACAAGCTGGTGGCGAAGGTGACGACCCCGGAGCGCCGCGCGGACGTGGAGGCCTTCGCGAAGCGCATGGCCGCCCAGTCCAAGACGGAGCGCCTGGGCGAGGACGCGGAGAAGGAGGGGGTCTTCACCGGCGCGTACGCGGTGAACCCCTTCACCGGCCAGCCCGTGCCCATCTGGATCGCCAACTTCGTGGTGAGCGACTACGGCACCGGCGCGGTGATGAGCGTGCCCGCCCATGACGAGCGGGACTTCGCCTTCGCCCGCAAGTACGGCCTGCCCGTCAAGGTCGTCATCCAGCCGGCCACCGGCGACAAGCTCCCCGAGGGCGGCAAGCTGGAGGCGGCCTATACCGAGTACGGCGTGCTGGTGGACTCGGGTGAGTACACGGGCCAGACGTCCGAGGCGGCGCGCATGGCCATGGCCGCGAAGCTGGAGAAGGACGGCCAGGGCCGCGCCACGGTGACGTACCGCCAGAAGGACTGGGGCTTCAGCCGCCAGCGCTACTGGGGCACGCCCATCCCCATCGTCTACTGCGAGAAGTGCGACCCCGAGCGCCACGGCATCCCCGTGCCGGTGGACCAGCTCCCCGTGCGCCTGCCGGAAATCGACACCCAGGCGGTGCTCACCGGCAAGGGCGAGCCGCCGCTGGCCAAGGTGCCCGAGTGGGTGAACACCACCTGCCCGAAGTGCGGCGGCCCCGCCCGGCGCGAGGCGGAGACGATGGACACCTTCGTCGACTCCTGCTGGTACTTCGCGCGCTACCTGTCGCCGCGCTACGACGCCGCGCCGTTCGACCCGAAGGAGGCCCAGCGCTTCCTGCCCGTGGACATCTACGTGGGCGGACCCGAGCACGCGGTGATGCACCTGCTGTACTTCCGCTTCTGGACCCGCGTGATGAAGCTGCTGGGCCTCAGCCCGGTGGACGAGCCCGTCACGCGCCTGATTACCCAGGGCATCGTCAACGGCCCGGACGGCCGGAAGATGTCCAAGCGCTGGGGCAACGTGGTGGCGCCCGCCTCCATCGTCCAGAAGTACGGCGCGGACACCGCGCGCACCTACGTGCTCTTCGCCGGTCCGCCGGAGCGTGACTTCGACTGGTCCGACGACCAGGTGGAGGGCGTCTTCCGCTTCCTCAAGCGCGTGTGGACGCTGGCGGCCACGCACCACGCGGCGGTGGCCGGCGTCACCCACGACGGCGCCTACGAGGGCAAGGCGCTGGAGACGCGCCGCGCCGCGCACAAGTGCCTCAAGCGGGTGGGGGAGGCGATTGAGCGCCTGTCCTTCAACACCGCCATCGCCGGCATCATGGAGTGCGTGAATGCCCTCTACGCGGTGGGCACGCCGGAGACGCCCGCGGAGAAGGCGGCCATGGCCGAGGCCGTCCGCATGCTCGCGGTGGTGCTCACCCCGTTCGCGCCGCACATCGCGGACGAGGTGGCGGAGGCGTACGGCTCCAAGGCGCTCACCGTGGCCCAGCCGTGGCCGGACTTCGACCCGGCGCTGGTGGTGGACGACGTCATCCCCTACGCCGTGCAGGTGAACGGCAAGCTGCGCGCGGAGATTCGCGTGGCGGCGGACGCGGGGGAGGCGGACGTGCGCGCGGCGGCGGAGGCGGACGAGAAGGTGCAGGCCGCCATCACCGGCAAGACGGTGCGCAAGTTCGTCTTCGTCCCCAAGCGGCTGGTGAACTTCGTCGTCGGCTGAGCGGGGGCCCGGGTGCCGGTCGAGGTCCTTGTCATGTGTGGTGCGTGCGGGCGGCCCCAGCCGGCGGGCGGCCCGCGCTGCATCGCGTGTGGGGCCCCGCTACCGGACGCGCCGCTCCCCGCGCCGCCGGGTGCCAATGCGCCCTTCCTCAGCGCGGACCTGGGCGGTGGGCGCGCCCTCTCCTGCGAGGGGGAGCGCCTCTCCTACCGGGGCGGCACCGCCGAGACGCCGCAGGTGGTGGACCTGGGCAGCCTGCGCGGCGTGGAACTGCGGACGCGCTTCTTCCGCGAGGCGCTGGCCCTGGGGGCCTTCGCCCTGCTGGGCTTCGTGGCCCGCGCTCCCGCGCTGAAGGCCGTGGCCTTCGGAGTGGCCGCGTTGGGCGTGCTCCTGGCGGTACTGTGCCGCTCCCATGCGCTGGTGCTGGAGACGTCCGCGGCGGGCCGGGTGCGCTGGCCGCTGGGCCTGGCGCGCCGGGGCTCGGAGCGGGACGCGCGCCTGCTCGCCGCCTGGGACACGCTGGCCGGCGTGGTGCGCGCGCGGGGCGTGCCCGTGCGTGTCGTGGGCGCGCGGCCTCCCGTCCGTCGTGACGCCCCCCGCGCTTGACGGGCAGGCGTGGCCGGGTAGGGTGCCGCGCATGTCGCGTCCCTTCGCGCCCGTGTTCCGGCGCTTCCGGTCGGGTGTGGTGGTGGGAGTGTCGGCGGCCTGCGTCGTCTCGGGCGCGGGGTGTGGCTACCGCTTCACGCCCCGGGGTTCGGGCCTTCCAGAGGGGGTGAGCACCCTCTGCGCACCGCTCTTCACCAATGAGACGCCGGAGCCCACGCTGGAGGCGCTCTTCACGCGCTTCGCGCGCCAGGAGCTGACGCGGGTGGGCAGCCTCTCCGACGGCACCGCGTGCGACGCGCGCGTGGAAGGCTCGGTGCTGTCGGTGTGGAACCAGCCCACCATCGTGGGCAACTACTTCCGCGTCTACGCCTCGGCCCGGCTGCGGCTGGTCAAGGACGGACAGGTCCTCAAGGACACGCAGGTAAGCGGGGCGGAGGACTACCTGCTGGGAAGCGGGGACGTCCTGGAGGCGGAGACCCACCGGCAGGCCGCGCTGGATCGCCTGGCGGAGGCGCTCATGCGCGACGGGGTGCATCGGCTGACGAGCGCCTGGTGAGGAGACCGAAGCCTCCTCCCGGCAGCCTGCTCAGCTCGGTTTGAAACGGGGCCACCGGAAGCGGCCCCGAATACGGCGCTCAGGCCCGGGCGGCCTTCGAGGCGGCCTTGGCGAGGCGGGAGATGCGGCGGGAGGCGGTGCGCTTGTGCAGGACGCCCTTGGAGGCGGCCTTGTTCAGCGCCTTGGAGGCCGCCTTGAGCGCGTCCGTCGGGTTCCCACCCTTGGTGGCGAGCGCCTCGCGGGCGGACTTCACGGCGGTCTTCACCTCGCCGCGAACGGTGACGTTGCGCGCGCGACGCTTGAGGGACTGACGGTGACGCTTCTCTGCGGACTTGGTGTTGGCCAAGAGAAATCTCCAGCTAAAGGCAGGCTAAAAGAGGCGCCGTCCTTACTGCGACGCCTCGCGGGCGTCAAGGCAGGCGTGGGGAGAATCATCCAGCGGAGGTCGTGTATTCCCACACCAGCCCGGCGGGGTCCTGGAAGGTGAGCCGCCCCTCGCGGGCCTCGCGGACGCTGCCGGGGTGGGCCTCCTCCAGCACGGCCCGGAGCCGCTCCACGGCCCGGAGGGAGGGGGCTTCCAGGATCAGACCGGCGGAGCCCGGACCGGGGGAGGGTGCCCCCCCGCCCTGGAAGACGACGCGCAGGGCGCCGTCCCCGTAGGCGGCCTCGTCCGGGCCGGAGCGCTCGGAGGTCCACCCCAGCCGGGGCGCCACCCCCTCCCAGAAGGCGCGCTGGGCGGCCAGGTCCGCCACCCGGAAGCGCAGGCCCGCCACGGGGGCACGGGGCTGCCGGGCGGGCGGGGGCAGGGACTTCTCCTTCACCTTCGCGGCCTGCCAGTGGCGCTCCATGTGCTCCAGGGTGGCCTCGCCGAAGGGCACGCCCTCGGCGCGGAGCTGGGACTCGATGTGCTGGAAGCGGGTGGTGAAGCGGCGGATGGCCATCCGCAGCGCGTCCTCGGCGGGCGCCTTGATGAAGCGCGCCAGGTTGGCCAGGGAGAAGAGGACGTCCCCCAGCTCGTGCTCGATGGCGTCCCTGTCCCCGGAGGCGATGGCCTCGTCCAGCTCGTCCAGCTCCTCGGCCAGCTTGCCGCGCACGCCGGCCAGGTCCGGCCAGTCGAAGCCGATGCGGCTGGCCTTCTCCGTGAGGCGCTCGGCGCGCATCAGCGCGGGCGCGGCGACGGGCACCCCGTCCAGCACGGAGCCCTCGCGGCCCGTCTTCCGCTTCTTCTCCTCGGCCTTCAGCTTCGCCCAGTTGGCCAGCACCTGCTCGGCGCCATCCACGCCGCGCAGCTCGCCGAAGACGTGCGGGTGGCGGCTGACGAGCTTGTCGCCAATGGCCTTCGCGACGTCGGCCATCGTGAACTCGCCCAGCTCCGTGGCGAGCTGGGCGTGGAAGACAATCTGGAAGAGCAGGTCACCCAGCTCCTCGCAGAAGGTCCGCCAGGAGCCGCCGTAGCCCACCCGGTCCATCTCCTCCAGGACCTCGAAGGCCTCTTCGAGGAGGAAGGGGCGCAGCGAGCGCAGGTCCTGCTCCCGGTCCCATGGGCAGCCGCTCTCCGAGCGCAGCCGCCGCATGATGTCCACCAGCCGCTCCAGCTCCGCCCCCGGGGTCCGTGTCGTGTCCACCATTCGCGTCCCTGTAACACGCACGCACGTCCTCCCGGGAACGGATGAAAGACGGCGGGAGGGCGGGGGAGGTGGCGTTCGCTTTCGTGGTTCGCCTCGGGTCGCCTATCATCCGCGGCCTGGATGATCCGTCCCCCGTTCCTCGCCTTCGTCCTCTGCGGCCTCGCGCTCCTGTCCTCGGGGGCGGCGTCCGCGCAGACGGGAGCGCCCTCCCGCTCCGGCGGGTACGTGGATCCCCGCTACATCGAGCCCGACCTCAAGGACGAGTCCTTCGACCCACAGGACCAGCCCATCGAGGACATTCCCGACGAGGCGGAGGAGCCCCCTCCCGCGGAGGAGGATGAGGAGCCCACCTCCCGGAAGTCCGCGCGCGGCGCGAAGGGGGCGGAGGCCGTACCCGCGGGCGCGAAGACGCCCACCGCTCCCGCCCCGGCGCCCGAGGTGCCCGCCTTCCAGCCGCGCCCCGTCCTGAGCCCGGTGCTGGCGCCGCGCCGGACGGACGCGGAGGTGCTGGAGGTGTGGGGGCGGTGGCGGCAGGCCCGGGCGACGAATGACGCCACGGCCGCGCAGGCCGCGCAGGCGGAACTGGTGAAGCTGCGTGCCGAGCTGCTGGCCACCGACCTGGAGCCGCTCAGCGTGGGCTTCCTGCGCGAGGCCGCCGTGCGGCGCCGGGCGGGAGACGCGCCAGGCGCGGTGCGGCTGGCGGAGCTGGCGGTGGAGCTGTCACCGGGGCTGCCCTACGCGCGCTTCTCGCTCGCGGAGGCGTACGCGCTGGCGGAGCCGGGCAACGTGTCCCGGTACCTGGGCCAGGTGCGCGCGGCCTTCGTGACGCTGGTGAAGGACCCGCGCTACCGCCGGCCGATGCTGGCGGACCTGGGCGCGCTGGCGCTGCTGGCGTGGGCGGCCACCGCCGCGGTGCTGGTGGGGCTGCTGTTCGTGCGCCGGGTGCGCTACGCGCTGCATGACTTCCACCACCTGCTGCCGCGCGTGGTGGCGCGGTGGCAGTCCGCGCTGCTGGGCCTCCTGCTGCTGGGCCTGCCGGTGGCGCTGGGGCTGGGGGTGGTGCCGGTGCTGCTGGTGATGCTGGGCGCGGTGGCCCTCTACCTCACCCGCGCGGAGCGGACGGTGGCGGCGGTGCTGGTGGCCGGTGTGGGCCTGGCGCCGCTGGCGGCCGGCCAGCTCGCGCGGGTGACGGCCTTCGCGGGCACGCCCGCCGAGGACGTCTACCTCCTGGAGCGCGGCGGCCTGTCCGCGGAAGCCTCCATGGCGCGGGTCCTCGAGCGGCTGGAGTCCCGCGCGGCCACCTTCGCGGAGCTGACCGCGCTGGCGCACTATGAGTCGCGCCGGGGGCTGCTGGAGGAGGCGCGCACGCACTTCAAGGCGGCCTCGGCGCTGCGCAGCGGGGACGCGGGGCTGTTGACGCGCTTCGGCAACACACTGGTGGGCCTGGGGGACGTGGACGGGGCGGCGCAGCTCTACGCGCAGGCCTCCCAGGCGAACCCGGCCCTTGCGGCCCCGCACTACAACCTGGCCCAGGTGTACCGCCGCCGGGCCAAGACGCTGCCGGACTCGGAGGTGGGCAGGGAGCTGGACCGCGCCGCCACCGCCATTGCCTCCGCGCAGGCGCTGGACGGCACGCTGCTGGCCCGCGAGGCGCCCCCGGAGGACCGGCTGCTGCTGAACCTCCTGCTGCTGGCCCCGTCACTGCCGGAGTCCGACTGGCTGCCGCTGGCGGATGGCACGGAGGCGGGGCTCCAGGTGGAGGCGGAGCTGGGGCGGTGGCTGCTGCCCGGAGTGCCGCCGGGGCCGGTGGCCTGGGCGTTTCCCTCGGGGCTGGCGGTGCTGCTGGGCCTGTGGGGCCTGGCCGCGGGGCGCCTCAAGGCCGCGAAGCCCTGCGAGCGCTGCGGCCGCGCGGTGTGCGTGCGGTGCGACCCGGAGCTGGGCGTGGGCAGCAAGCAGTGCGGCCAGTGCGTGAATGTCTTCTCCCGCAGGGGGCTGGTGCCGCAGCAGCTCCGCGCGCGCAAGCAGGGGCAGGTGGACCGCTACCAGTCCTGGGCGGGCCGGCTGTCGTACGCGGTGGGCGCGCTGCTGTCCGGCGCGGGGCACGTCGCCTCCGGGGTGCCGGTGCGAGGCGCCCTCTACGCCTTCTTCTTCCTCTTCGCGCTGGGCGCGGTGCTGCTCCACCGGGGGCTGGTGCGCGCGCCGTATGGCGACGTGCCGCTGTACCTCAAGCTGGTGCCGGCGGTGCTGCTCCTCGTCTGTGTCCACCTGCTGTCGCTGCGCGGCCTGCGCCGGCTGCGGCGGGGGGAGTGAGAAACCATGTCCCTCCAGGGAACGCTGAAGGACTTCGGCATCGGCGACATCCTGCAGCTCATCGGGCAGCAGCAGAAGACGGGCACGCTGCACCTGCACGACAAGGAGCAGGAGGTCCGCGTCGGCTTCAAGGACGGCCACATCATCAAGGTCGAGAGCCTCACGCGGAAGCGCAAGGACCTCATCGGCGCCATGCTGGTGCGCTCGGAGCTCATCACCGAGGCGCAGCTCGAGGGGGCGCTGGAGACGCAGCGGCGCACCCTCAAGCGGCTGGGCGACGTGCTCGTCTCCAGCCATGCCCTCACCGCCGAGCGCTTCCAGTCGATGATGCAGCTCCAGGCGACGGAGACGCTCTACCGCCTCTTCACCTGGAAGGCCGGCACCTACGAGTTCATCCAGGAGCCCGTGGAGCCGGACGCGGAGGCCATCCGCCCCCTGCGCGCCGAGACGGTGCTCATGGAGGGCTTCCGGATGGTGGACGAGTGGCCCGTCATCCGGAAGAAGATCCACCGCGACGACCTGGGCTTCGAGCGGCTCAAGGCGCTGCCACAGCCCCGGGGCGACGAGGAGGGTGGGGAGCTGGGTGTCATCGGCCCCTCCGAGCGGCGCGTCTACGAGGAGATCGCCCCCGGCAGGGATTTGCGCAAGCTGGTGGACGTCTGCTGCCTGGGCGAGTTCGAGACCTGCAAGGCCCTCTTCAACCTGGTGAAGGGGGAGTATGTCCGCGCCATCCACCCGGAAGGCACGCGGGCCCCCGCGCCGGGGGACCAGCGCCTGCTCGCCCGGGTGGCGGGCACGGTGGGACGCGTGGTGGCCACCATGGTGGTGCTGGCGGCGCTGGCCCTGGTGGTGTCCCGGGGCGCCTGGGCCCACCCGGGAGGTACGCCGGGCACCTCTTTCGCGGACCCGGCCGCCCAACGTCATGTTTCGCGGGCCCAGCGCGTCCGTATCGAAGCCGCCCTGGAAGTATTCCGGTTGGAACGGGGTGAGCTTCCGGAGCGCCTGGATTCTTTGGTGCAGGCTGGATTGTTGAGTCCGGAGGAATTGAGATACCCGTGGCGGGAGGAGTACTACTACCGGCGGCTGGCCGCTCGGCGGTTCATCCTCTTGCCACCCTTGCGCTAGCCCGGAACCAAAGTCGTCTTTCGCGCTAAACGGGCCGGCGTTACGTTGAGGTCAGCAGGCCTGACCCGAGGAACGAACCGCATTGCGAAATCCCGCCACGTTGGAAGCGCCCGAAGTCCTCACCACCTCCGCCTCTGCCAAGGTGGACGTTCGTGACAACGCGACCGCCCTGGCCCTTTGCGGCAACCAGAACGAGAACCTCAAGCTGATGGAGCGGCGCCTCGGCGTCCGCGTCGGTCAGCGGGGGACCGAGTTCCACCTGTCGGGCCCCTCGGACGCCGTGGCCTTCTCGGTGCGCCTCCTGGAGAACCTGGAGGAGATGATCCGCGCCGGCCGCCCCGTCTACCGCGAGGACGTGGAGCAGGGCATCAAGGTGCTCGGCCGCGGAGCGGAGTCCCTCCAGGAGGTCATGCTCGGCCCCGTGCTGAAGAGCTCGGGCAACCGGCAGATCTCCCCCAAGAGCATCAACCAGAAGCGCTACGTCGACTCCATCCGCTCCCACGACATCGTCTTCGGCATCGGCCCCGCGGGTACGGGCAAGACGTACCTGGCCATGGCCATGGCGGTGGCCTTCCTCCAGGAGCGGAAGGTCAAGCGCATCATCCTCGCGCGTCCCGCGGTGGAGGCCGGCGAGAAGCTGGGCTTCCTCCCTGGAGACCTGCAGGAGAAGGTGAACCCCTACCTGCGCCCGCTGTACGACGCGCTCCACGACATGATGGCGGCCGAGCGCGCCGCGCACCTGCTGGAGCAGGGCGTGGTGGAGGTGGCCCCGCTGGCCTTCATGCGCGGCCGCACCCTCAATGACGCCTTCGTCATCCTCGACGAGGCGCAGAACACCACCGTGGAGCAGATGAAGATGTTCCTGACGCGCCTGGGCTACAACAGCAAGGCCGTCATCACCGGTGACGTGACGCAGGTGGACCTGCCCACGGGCAAGATGTCCGGCCTGAATCACGCGCGCTCGGTGCTCCGGAACGTCGAGGGCATCCACTTCGCGGAGTTCGCCGAGGTCGACGTCGTCCGCCACCCGCTCGTGCAGGAGGTCATCCGCGCGTACGACAGGGCCGAGCTCGCCCGGCTCGAGGCCCAGATGGCGGCACGGGAGGCGCCGCCCACGCCGGCTCCGGCCACCGCCGCGCCCACCGCGTCCGACCCCGTGCGCGGCGAGTGACAGGCTCACTGCCCACGTACGCCCACCCGCGCACACCCTGGCGGGCGGGCGTATGCTTTCCCACCCTCGTGAATTTTCCCGGGCGTTGCGTCCTTGATGGATCCGCGACGCCTTATCTAGGGTGAGGACCCCCATGGCCGAACCGGAATCGCCCCCCACCGGGCCCAGTCCACTGGACGCGCTCGCCGAACGCCTCGGCCTGGGCAATGGCGTCTGGGGGCGGCGCGCCATCCAGGTCTTCCTGCTGCTCGCGGTGGCGGTGGGGGCCGGCTTCGTCATCTCGCCGGGCCTCTACAGCCAGCAGATTCCCGCCCTCACGGAGGAGAACGTCGGCAAGCCCTTCCGGGCCAGCTCGCCGGCGGGCTTCAAGGCGGCGCGCGACTACGAAATCGTCCACCGGGCCATGACGCAGCAGCGGCGCCAGGACGCCCGCGCCGCCGTGCGCCCCGTGTATGACTTGAACCCCGCCGTGGTGGGCACCCTGCGCCGCACGGTGAGCAGGGCCTTCGCCACCATGCGCGTGCGCCTGGAGGAGCTGGCCGAGGCTCAGTCCGGCGCCGAGCCGGAGGAGGGCACCCGCCGCAAACGCCCGGCGGCGCAGTCCCCGGAAGAGCTGGAGCGCGAGCGCCGCGCCCGCGAGGCGATGCAGGCGGAGCTCCAGGAGCTGCTCTTCGGCCAGCGCGAGTCGGGGCTGGAGCTGGAGGACTTCCAGGCGTTGTACGCCAACCGCTTCTCGGAGGAGGCGGAGGCCGCGACGCTGCTCCTGGTGGAGCGGGCCTACCGCACGGAGCGCGGGGCGGTGTACGTGGCGGGCTCGCGGGAGGAGCTGGCGCGCGAGGCTCCGCAGGGCATCACCGTCCGGGACGTGGTGAACAAGGGCGAGGAGACGCTGCCGGGCTCCGCGCCGCAGGTGGTGGACCTGCGCGAGGCGCACCAGGAACTGGACCGCTTCGCCTCCATCCCCGGCAACCTGCTGCCGGACGCGCCGGGCATGCAGCGCCGCGCCGTGCTGCGGCTGGCCAAGCGGCTGGTCCGGGCCAACCTCACCATCAACATCGCGGAGACGGACGCCCGGCGCACCCAGGCGGCCCAGGCGGTGAAGGACGCCGTCATCTCCATCAAGAAGGGCCAGCGCGTCATCGGCGACGGAGAGCTGGTCAACGAGACGCACCTGGTGATGCTGCGCGGCATGCGCGCGGAGACGGACCGGCTGGACCTCGTGCAGCTCCAGGTGGGCGGCACCGGGCTGGTGGCGCTGCTGGTGGTGGCCTCGTACCTCTTCTGCCGCGCGGCCTTCCGGCGCTTCCGCCCCACGCGCAAGGACGGCGTGCTGCTGGGCCTGCTGCTGGTGGGCCTGCTGGGCCTGTTGCAGGTCTGGGTGTCCATCGCGGACGCGGTGCAGGACCGGTACACCGCGCTGCCCATTGAAGCCTTCTATTACGCCTTCCCCGTGGCGGCCGGCGCCATGCTGGTGCGCTTCATCCTCACCCAGGAGCTGGCGCTCTTCTTCGCGATGGTGTTCGCCTGCCTCGCGGGGGTGATGCTGGGCAACTCGCTGGCTTTCGGCATCTACACGCTGGTGGGCTCGCTGGTGGCGGCGGACCTCATCGTCAAGGCCAAGGACCGCGTGGGCATCTTCCGGGCGGGCCTCCTGACGGGCGGGGTCAACCTCGTCGCCGTCGTGTTCCTCTTCCTGGTGGAGGGCAAGGGGCTGGCGGGCGACACCCTCATCACCGCGCTGTGCGCCTTCGCGGGCTCCACGCTGGCGGTGCCGGTGATGGTGATGGCGCTGACGCCGCTCATCGAGTCCACCTTCGGCTACGCGTCGGACATCAAGCTGCTGGAGCTGGCCAACCTCAACCACCCGGCGCTCAAGGAGCTCATCGTCCAGGCGCCCGGCACCTACCACCACTCCATCATCATCGGCTCGCTGGTGGAGAACGCGGCGGAGGCCATTGGCGCCAACCCGCTCCTGGCGCGCTCGTGCGCGTACTACCACGACATCGGAAAGGGCCGGAACCCGCTCTACTTCGGGGAGAACCAGAAGGGGGAGAACCGGCACGACGCGCTCGCCCCGGCGATGAGCGCCGTCATCATCAAGCGTCACGTGACGGAGGGCCTGGAGATGGCGCGCCAGTACCGGCTGCCCAAGCTGGTGGCGGACGCCATTCCGCAGCACCACGGCACGCGCACGGTGGGCTACTTCTACCACAAGGCCCTGAAGGAGCAGGAAGGCAAGGAGGGCGCGCCTCCCATCGATGAGAGCATCTACCGCTACCCGGGCCCCAAGCCGCAGTTCCGGGAGGCGGCGCTGGTGATGATCGCCGACGCGGTGGAGGCCTCCACGCGCTCCATGTCGGACCCCACCACGCCCAAGCTGCAGGCGCAGGTGCAGAAGATCATCAACCTCATCTTCTCCGAGGGTCAGCTCGACGAGTGTGATTTGACGTTGAAGGACCTGAACCTCATCGCGCAGTCCTTCCTGCACACGCTGGAGGGCATCTACCACACGCGTCCGGTGTACCCGGCGGGCGCGGTGGGCGGGGGCAAGGCGCCGCCCCTGGTGGTGGCCGGTGGCACCCGGGTGGCGGAAGGCAAGGACAAGCCGCGCTCGGCGGGAGCGTCATGAGCGCGGCGCGAGGAGTGACGGCGTGAGACTTCGCAAGGGAAAGCTCATCCCCCGCGACGACGGAAAGCGCATCGAGGAGTTCGTGGGCGCGGCCACCACGGGCACGGAGTCCACGTCCGTGGCGCACATGCTGGCGCCGCCGGGCTGGTCCGAGCCCGCGCAGCGCCCCGAGTTCGACGAGGCGGTCATCGTCCTCAAGGGCGAGCTGACGGTGGTGGTGGAGGGGCGCCGCGAGCGCATCGCCGCGGGCGAGGTGGGGCTGGTGCCGCGCGGCAAGCGGGTGGTGTACCGCAACGACGGCCAGGGCGCGTGTGACTACTGGTCCGTGTGCGCGCCGGCGTTCCGCCCGGAGCTGGCGCACATGGAGGCGCCACAGCCGCGCGAGGCGGAGTACCACGTCACCGTGCAGGTGGCGCACGGCCAGGGCAGGGAGTACTCGCGGCTCCTGTCGGGGTGGGCGAGGGACTACCTGAAGCAGCTCGGGTTGTCCGGCTGTGAGCTGTCGCTGTCGCTGGTGGACGACCGGGCCATCCGCCGCCTCAACCGCACCTGGCGCAAGAAGGACAAGGCCACGGACGTGCTCAGCTTCCCCGCGGGGGAGCTGCCCCGGGGCACGCCGGGGCCGCGCCCGCTGGGGGACGTGGTCATCTCCCTGGACACGGCGAAGCGGCAGGCGAAGGAGTACGGCCGCTCGCTGGAGTCGGAGATGGCGCGCTACCTGGCGCACGGCCTGCTGCACCTGCTGGGGCACGACCACGAGCGCCCCCGCGACGCGAAGCGGATGGCGGCCCTGGAGGAGCAGCTGCTGGGCGAGCGCGGCATGGTGGCGGACTCGCTCCAGGTGGACGCCCGGGCCCGCCGGGCCCGCAGCCTGATGTAGGCCCTCCCCCGCTTCCTCGCCGGTCAATCCGGCATCCTCCGCGTTGAAGCGGGCGGCGCGCATGATAGGTAGGCCGCCTCCCGCGTGTTGGACGGACTCCATGCCCCGCCTGTCACTCATCACCTCCTGCCTGCTCGGCCTGCTGCTGCTGGCGGCTCCGGCCTCCGCGCGTACGGTCTCCGTGCCGCCCTGGGGGCGAGGCGAGAGCCGGGGCGAGGACCTGTCCATCTGGCTGGTGACGTTCAGCCCGGGGGACGACGTACCCTCCTGGTGGGGGCATGGCTCACTGGTGGTGGAGGACAAGCGGCTGCAGCAGTCGCGCCTCTACAACTACGGGATGTTCTCCTTCGACGAGGCGATGCTGGCCCGCTTCGCCATGGGCCGCCTGGAGTTCTGGGTGGGCCACTCGCCCGTTGGCGCCACCTTCCGCTTCTACGAGTCCGAGGACCGCGACGTCCGCATCCAGGAGCTGAACCTCACCCCCGAGCAGCGGGTGGACGTGGCGAAGCGGCTGGCGGACAACGTGCTGCCGGAGAACCGCGAGTACCTGTACCACCATTACAACGACAACTGCGTCACCCGGCTGCGCGACATGATCGACGTGGCCTCGGGTGGGCAGCTCCGGGAGGCGGACCGGGCTCCGGGGCGGATGACGCTGCGCGAGCACACCCGGCGCTACACGGCCGTCAACGCGCCCATGAGCGTGCTGCTCGACTTCATGATGAACGATGAAATCGATCGTCCCATCACGAAGTGGGAGGAGGCCTTCCTCCCGGACGAGCTGGAGGCCCAGGTGGCCTCGCTCCAGGTGAAGGGCGCGGACGGGCAGCCCCGGTCGCTGGTGGCGAAGGGCTGGAGCTACTACGAGTCGCCCACGCGGCGGCGCCCGCCGGCGGCGCCTCCGGCATGGGGGCCCTGGGTTCTGGCGCTCGGGGTGGCGCTGGGCGGCCTGGCGGTGGGGCTGGCCGCGTGGGAGCGCCGGCGCGGCAGCCGGCTGCCGCGGGTGCTGCTCGGGCTGGAGAACTTCGTGCTGGGCCTGGTGCTCGGCGTTCCGGGCACGGCGCTGTTCGTCATGTGGCTGGTGACGGACCACACGGTGACGTACCGCAATGAGAATCTCTTCCTGGCAAACCCGCTGACGCTGCTGGCGGTGCCCTTCGGCGTGGCGCTGATGTTCGGTGGCAGGAAGGCCCGCGCGCGGCTGTTCAAGGTGTGGAGCACGCTGGCCGTGCTGGGCGTGCTGGGCGTCGTGCTCAAGGTGCTGCCGCCGTTCGACCAGGACAACTGGCGCCTCATCGCGCTCATCCTGCCCATCTCCCTGGGCATGGCGGGCGCCTTCGGCCTGGACCGGGTGCTCGCGCGCCTGGGCGGCTCGGCC
Source organism: Myxococcus sp. RHSTA-1-4 (assembly GCF_020037125.1). GTDB lineage: Bacteria > Myxococcota > Myxococcia > Myxococcales > Myxococcaceae > Myxococcus. Next base: position 40,627 of record NZ_JAIQDG010000021.1, on the reverse strand, counting down.
CGCGCGTCAGCCGGGCGGGGGGATGCCGTCCCTTCGCTGAAGACGCCCTGACCCTTCTTTCTTCAACCCCTTTACCGAGCGCGGCGCACGGACTGCGCCGCCCGACGAGGACGACACCATGGCGAACGATTCGATGGAGAAGATTGACAGCCTCAGAGAGCGCGTGCTCGCGCTCCGGGGGCATCTTTGACCTGGACCGCAAGCGGTCCCGCATCGCGCTGATTGAAAGAGACTCCACGCTCCCCAACTTCTGGGACGACAACACCAAGGCCCAGGCCCTGCTGAAGGAGAAGTCCACGCTGGAGTCCAGCGTGGGCTCCTACGACAAGGTGATGCGCGGCCTGGACGATGCGCAGACCCTCCTGGAACTGGCGGCCGAGGCCAACGACGAGGCCACCGCGAAGGAGGCGGAGGGCTCGCTGGAGGCGCTGGAGGGCGACGTCGCGAAGCTGGAGCTGGCGCGCATGTTGTCCGGCGAGCAGGACCGCAGCAGCTGCTTCATGGACATCAACGCCGGCGCCGGCGGCACGGACTCCATGGACTGGGCGGCCATGCTGCTGCGCATGTACACGCGCTACTGCGAGGCCAAGGGCTGGAAGGTGGAGATCAACGACGAGGTGCCGGGCGAGGAGGCGGGCTTCAAGAACGTCTCGCTCCGCATCGAGGGTGACTTCGCCTACGGCTACCTCAAGGCGGAGGTGGGCGTGCACCGGCTGGTGCGCATCTCCCCCTTCGACGCCAACGCGCGCCGGCAGACGGCCTTCGCGTCCGTGGACGTGTATCCGGAGGTGGACGACACCATCCAGATCGACATCCCGGAGAAGGACATCGAGCTGAAGTTCATCCGCGGCGGCGGCGCGGGCGGCCAGAAGGTGAACAAGACGTCGTCCACCGCGCAGCTGCGCCACCTGCCCACCGGCATCATCATCACCTGCCAGACGGAGCGCTCGCAGTCGGCCAACAAGGACATGGCCTTCAAGATTCTGCGCGGCCGCCTGTACGAGCTGGAGATGAAGAAGCGCGAGGCCGCGCGCGACGCCGCCGAGGCGCAGAAGAAGGACATCTCCTTCGGCTCGCAGATCCGCTCCTACGTGCTCGCCCCGTACCGCATGGTGAAGGACCTGCGCACCGGCGTGGAGACGGGCAACGTGGACGCGGTGCTGGATGGGGATTTGGACGAGTTCATCACCGCGCAGCTCCTCGGGGTGAAGAACCCCAACCGCGGCGCGGGCGCGGACTGAGCGGGTGACGGAGTCGGCCCGGGGGCAGTGTTCCATGCCGGACCGCTCGAAGGGCACCTCCGTTCCGGGTTGAACATCCAGGGCGCCCGGGGTGGGGCGGCTCGCGATTGAGGTCGCGAGCGGCCCCGGGCTTCCATAGAGCTGAGGGCTCTATGGGAGCCGATCCATGTCGATGTTGACGGCGCTCCTGGTGGGCTTCGGCGCCGCGGCCGTGGCGCCCGCGCTCCACCGGTTCGCCGGCAGGTGGACGGGCGCCCTGCTGACGCTCGTCCCGGCCGCGCTCTTCGCCTCCTTCGTGATCCGGGTCGCCCCCCTCGTCGACGGCCACGTGGCCACCGAGCGGTACGCCTGGGCCCCACGGTTGATGCTCCACCTGTCGCTGCGGGCGGACGGCCTGGCGCTGCTGATGGCCCTCCTCATCACCGGCATCGGCGCGCTGGTGGCGCTGTACGCCAACCGCTACCTCGAGGGCCACCCGCACCTGGGCCGGTTCTACCTCTTCTTCTTCGGCTTCATGTCCTCCATGCTCGGGCTGGTCCTGTCGGACAACCTGCTCGCGCTCTTCATCTTCTGGGAGCTGACCAGCCTCACCTCCTACCTGCTGATTGGCTTCGACCACACCCGCGACACCTCGCGGGCCGCGGCGCTCCAGGGCCTGCTGGTCACGGTGGGCGGGGGGCAGGCCCTGCTCGTCGGGGTGGTGATGATGGGCTCGGCGGTGGGCACCCTCGAGCTCTCCCAGCTCCCGGGCCACGCCCTCCAGACGCACCCCCTCTACCCGTGGATGCTGCTGCTCGTCCTGGTGGGGGCGTTCACCAAGTCCGCGCAGTTCCCGTTCCACTTCTGGCTCCCCGGCGCCATGGCCGCGCCCACGCCGGTGAGCGCGTACCTGCACTCGGCCACGATGGTGAAGGCGGGCGTCTTCCTGCTGGCGCGCCTCACCCCGGCGCTGGGCGCAACGCCCCTGTGGGAGTCCGCGGTGACGTGGGTGGGGGGCGCCACCATGGTGGTGGGGGCCTTCCTGGCGCTGGGCCAGCGCGACCTCAAGCTCATCCTCGCCCATGCCACCGTCTGTGTCCTCGGCACGCTGACCTTCCTCATCGGCCTGGGGACGGCGCTGGCGCTGCACGCGATGGTCGTCTTCCTGCTGGCGCACGCGCTCTACAAGGGCGCGCTCTTCCTCGCCGCCGGTGCCATCGACCACGCCACGGGCACGCGCGACCTCGTGCTGCTCGGAGGGCTGCGCCGCGCCATGCCGCTCACCACGGCGGCGGTCCTCCTCGCCGCCGCCTCCATGGCGGGCCTGGTGCCGGCCCTTGGCTTCATCGGGAAGGAGCTCGTCTATGAAGGGGCCCTCGCGGCGCCACGCGCGCCGGGGCTCGCCACGGGGGCCACCCTGCTCGCGTTCATTCCCCTGGTGGCCGTCGCGGCGATGCTCGCGGTGCGGCCCTTCTTCGGCGCCACCCGCGAGCTGCCCCACGCGCCGCACGAGGGCCCCCCGGGCATGTGGCTGGGCCCCCTCGTGCTCTCCGTGCTCGGCCTCGTGCTCGGCCTGTTTCCCTCGGCGGTGGACGGCCTGCTGGCCCGGGCCTCCGCGGTGATGGCCCCCGCCGCCCCGCCGCCTCCACCGCTGAAGCCGTGGCATGGCCTCAACGCCGCGCTGGGGCTGAGCGTGGCCAGCCTGGCGGGCGGCGCGGCGGTGTACTTCGCGCGAGACGGGCTGCGCGGGCGCATCTCCCGCCTCCGGCTGGAGCGGTGGGGGCCAGGGCGGGGCTACGAGCTGGCGCTGGCGGGAATGCTCCGGTTCGCCCGCTTCCAGACGCGCCTGCTCCAGAGCGGCTACCTGCGCCGCTACCTGCGCATGTCGGTCGTCGCGGTGGGGGGGCTCACGGCGTATGCCCTGCTCACCCGGGCGCGCGTCTGGCCGGAGCTCCGGGGGGGCGACCTGGAGCCGTACGAGGCGGCCGTCGGCGTCTTGATGGTGCTCGCCGCGGTGACGGCCGCGCGCACCCGCTCGCGGCTGGCCTCGGTGTCCGCCATGGGGGTGGTGGGCTTCGGGGTCGCCCTCGTCTTCCTCTTCTTCGGCGCGCCGGACCTGGCGCTCACCCAGTCCATCGTGGAGGCGCTCACCGTGGTGGTGTTCCTCCTGGCGCTCTTCCACCTCCCCGCGTACGAGGAGCTGTCCAGCAGACCCGCGCGGCTGAGGGACGTCGGCGTCTCCCTGGCCTTCGGGGCGGTGATGGCGACCCTGCTCCTGGTGACGGTGCAGAACCCCGAGTTTCCGCCCATCTCGGGCTACTTCCTCCAGAACAGCGTGCCCGGGGGCCACGGGCGCAACGTGGTGAACGTCATCCTGGTGGACTTCCGGGCGCTCGACACGCTGGGGGAAATCACCGTCCTGGCCATCGCCGCGCTCGGCGTGTCCGCGCTGCTCAAGGCCGGGCGCCAGAAGGGAACGGCGAGATGACCTCGCTCATCTTCAACTCGGTCGTCAGGGCGCTCCAGCCGCTGCTGCTGTTCTTCTCCGTCTTCCTCCTGCTGAGCGGGCACCACGCCCCCGGGGGCGGCTTCACGGGGGGCATGGTGGCGGCCTCCGCCTTCGTGCTGTACGGCATGGCCACCGACACGGCGGCCGCGCGGCGCGCGCTGCGGGTGCCGCTGCCCGTGCTGATGGGCGTCGGGCTGCTCCTGGCACTCGCGAGCGGGCTGGTGTCCGTGGTGAGCGGCGAGCCCTTCCTCACCAGCGTGTGGCTGAAGTTCGGGGCCGGCGTGCTCGGGGAGGTGGAGCTGGGCACGCCGCTGCTGTTCGACCTGGGTGTCTACCTGGTGGTGATGGGGGTGACCCTCACCTTCGTGGCTTCGCTGGCGGAGGAGTGACTCTGGAGACCCTGCTCGCCCTGGTCATTGGTGCGCTGTATGCGGCCGGGCTCTACATGATGCTCCGGCGCAGCGTCGTCAAGCTCGTCATCGGGCTGGCGCTGCTCGCCCATGCCTCGAACCTGCTCGTCTTCACCGGCGTCGGGCTGACGCGGGGCCGGGCTCCGCTCGTCCCGGAGGAGGCCACCGTCCCCGCTCCCGGCGTGGCGGACCCGCTCGCGCAGGCGCTGGTGCTCACGGCCATCGTCATCAGCTTCGGCCTGCTGGTGTTCACGGTGGTGCTGCTCTACCGCGCGCACCAGGCGGTGGGCTCCCCGGACCTCGACGCGATGAGGAGCACCGAGGAATGAGCCTGCTCCTCGTCGCGCCCATCGTGATTCCGCTGGCCACCGCGGCGCTCGGCCTGGTGGTGCGCGGGCCTCGGGCCCACCTGGGCCTCTCGCTGGTGGGGGGCGCCGCGCTCCTCGCCTCCACCCTGGCGCTGCTGGGGCAGGTGCTGCGCGGCGGCACCCGGGCCACCCAGCTCGGCACCTGGCCCGCCCCCTTCGGAATCACCCTCGTGGCGGACCTGCTGGCGGCCGTCATGCTCGCCGTCTCCTCGCTCATCGGCCTGGTCATCCTCGTCTACTCGGTGGAGACGATTGACGCCGAGCGGAGGGCCCACGGCTACTACCCGCTGCTGCACGTGCTGCTGATGGGCGTGTGCGGGGCGTTCCTGGCGGGAGACCTGTTCAACCTCTACGTCTGGTTCGAGGTGATGCTCATCGCCTCCTTCGTGCTGCTGTCGCTCGGGGGGGAGCGGGCGCAGCTCGAGGGCTCCGTGAAGTACGTCACCCTCAACCTGCTGGCCTCGCTGATGTTCCTGTCCGCGGTGGGGCTGCTGTACGGCCTGGCCGGCACGCTGAACATGGCCGACCTCGCCGTGAAGCTGCGCGAGGCTCCGCGCCCGGGGCTGCTGCTCGCTCCGGGCATGCTGCTGCTCGGCGCCTTCGGCATCAAGGCCGCGGCCTTCCCGGTGTTCTCCTGGCTGCCCCCGGCCTACCACACGCCGCCCATCGCGGTGTCCGCGCTCTTCTCGGGGCTGCTCACGAAGGTGGGCGTCTACGCGCTGCTGCGCGCCTTCACGCTGCTCTTCGTGCAGGACGTGGGCTTCACGCATGGGCTGCTGGCGTGGGTGGCCGGGCTGACCATGCTCACGGGCGTGCTGGGCGCCGCGGCGCAGATGGAGTTCCGGCGCCTGCTCGCCTTCCACATCATCAGCCAGATTGGCTACATGCTGATGGGCCTCGCGCTGCTGTCGGCGGGGGGGCTGGCGGGCGCGGTCCTCTACGTGGTGCACAACATCCTGGCGAAGACCAACCTGTTCCTGGTCTCAGGCATGGCGGCGCGAGTCTCGGGTACGTACGACCTGAAGGCGCTGGGCGGGCTGTACCGCTCGCGGCCGCTGCTGTCCGTCCTCTTCCTGGTGCCCGCCTTCGCGCTGGCGGGGATGCCGCCGCTGTCCGGGTTCTTCGCGAAGCTGACCCTCGTGCGCGCGGGGCTGGAGCAGGAGCGGTACGTCCTCGTGGGCACCGCCGTGACGGTGAGCCTGCTCACGCTGTTCTCCATGACCAAGGTCTGGTCCGAGGCCTTCTGGAAGGAGCCCCCGGAGCAGCCCGCGCCCTCCGGGCGGCTGCCGCTGTCGCTGGTCGTCCCTTCCGCCACGCTGGCCCTGCTCACGTGCCTGCTGGGCCTGTTCGCCGACGAGGCCCTGGCGGTGGGCACGCGGCTGGCGGAGGAGCTGCTCTCGCACCAGGCCTACGTCGCCGCCGTGATGGGAGCCCGCCCATGACGATGCTGGTGTGGAACCTCGTCCTGGCGGGCACGTGGATGGCGATGACGGAGCTGTCCGGGACCAACCTGCTCATCGGCTTCGTGGTCGGCTACTTCGTGCTCTGGATTTCGCCCGGCGCGGCCCACCGGACCCGGTACTTCCACCGGGTGGGCCAGGGCTTCCGCTTCGCGGGGTTCTTCCTGAAGGAGCTGGCCGTCGCCACCGCGCGCATCACCTACGACGTGCTCACCCCCACGCCGTACATGAAGCCCGCGGTCATCGGCATCCCGCTCGACGTGGAGACGGACGCGGAGATTGCCATGCTCGCCATCGTCGTCACCCTCACGCCGGGCTCACTGGCCCTGGACGTGTCGAGCGACCGGAAGACGCTCTATGTCCACACGATGTACGTGTCCGACCCGGAGACCGTCCGCCGTGACATCAAGCGCGGCTTCGAGCGGCGCATCCTGGAGTTGCTGCGATGAACGACCTGTCGCCCGCCCTGCGGGGCGTCCTGCTGGCAACGCTGACGCTGCTGTCGCTCGCCATGCTCCTCGGCTTCTGGCGGCTGGTCCGCGGCCCCAGCGCGCCGGACCGGGTGGTGGCCCTGGACCTCATCGCCGGCGTCACGGTGGGGATGATTGCCGTCTACACCGCGCTCACCGGAGAGCGGCACCTCTTGCGCGTGGCCATGGGGCTGGCGCTCATCTCCTTCCTGGGGACGGTGGGCGTGGCCAGATACCTGGTGAAGAAGGAGCCCCGGTGATGCTGCGCGGGTTCGCCGTCTGCTGGATGGTCGCGGGCGCGGCCTTCATGGCCATCGCCGCGCTGGGAATCGTGCGCATGCCGGACCTCTTCACGCGGATGCAGGCCGCCACGAAGACGGGGACGGCCGGCGCGGGCTGCATCCTCCTGGGCACCGCGCTGTTCTTCGCGGAGGCGCAGGTGGCGGCCAAGGCCGCGCTGGTGATTGCCTTCCTCTTCCTCACCGCCCCCGTCGCGGCCCACATGCTGGCGCGCGCCGGCTACCTGGTGGGCATTCCCCTCGCGCCCCAGACGCACCCGGACGAGCTGAAGGACCGCTTTGGACGGGGGACCACGGTTCCAGGCGGCACGCCCAGCGCGAAGGGCGAGCCTCCGGCGGAGGAGCGCTGAGGCGGCAAGGGCGTCACTGCACCGTGGCACCGGGAACGACGAGGACGTCATAGCGGGAGCGGCGCATGCAGGACTCGGCGACGGAGCCCAGCAGCGCATGCCCCATTCCCGTGTCGCGGTGCTTTCCCACCACCAGCAGCTCCACGTCCTGCCTGCACGCCGTCCGGTGGAGGGCCAGCCGTGGGGCCTCGCGCGTCAGCACGTACCCCAGGGGCACCGCGGCGCCCCGGTAGGGCGCCAGGAAGGCGAGCATCGCCCGCTCCGCCTCGGCATGTTGCTGCTGGTAGTAGCGCAGGAGCTGCTCCGCGGACGCGTTCGTCATGTGCAGCGTCAGCGCGTAGCCCGTGTCATAGGCATGGAGCACGTCCAGCCTCCCGCCGCCCGGCACCGTCAGCCGGAGCGCCAGCTCCAGCGCGGCCCGTGACGCCTCCGAGAAGTCGGTGCCCACGAGGACGCGCTGGTAGCGCTGCCTCGCCGCGAGCTCCGCCACCAGGATGGGCACCCCACCGTGGCGGGCGAGCTTCTCCGGGAACGAGCCGAACAGCCGGGAGCGCAGGGTGCGGGGCTCGCGCGCAATCACCACCAGCTCCGGCCCGTACCGCTCCATCGTGGCCAGGGCGTCTTCGTCCGGTTCGCCTTCGAGGAAGGAGAGCTGGCCTCCCACGGCGCGGGCGCGCGTTTCCAGCAGGGAGTCCAGCGCCTCGGTGGAGCTCGCGCCGCCGCGCGCGTCCCGGGCGCGGTGCCCACGCCTCAGCACGGCGACCCGGGCCTCCGGCGCCAGGGGGAGGAGGGCGGCGCGCTCCAGCACGCGGCGCCTGGGTTTGCCGGGCTCCACCACGAGCACGCCGCGCAGTCCCGCGCCCGCGGTGGGATTCACGGATGGATGCGGCGCCTGGTGAGGCTCTCGCGGGTTCATCGTCACTCCTCGAAGGCGCATGCGCGGAGGCGGAGACTCCGGAGCGAAGCCCTTCTCGCCAACCATCCGCACGAAGGCGAGGGGGTTCAACGCCGCACGATGGAACCCGGACGGCTCCGGTGGGAGCGCGCCGAGGCCCACCGGGGAACTTGGAGGGAGCCCGGGGGCCCCGGGCTGGTGGGGGCACGGGCGGACGAGGCGCTCCCGGCTCGGGTTCCCCCCCTCGGGTGAGGGGAGGCAGGGGGACCGGGGCTTCGTCAGGGCGAGCGCTTCCACCCCGGCTTCATCCAGAGGGGCTCGCAGGTCGGGGGCTTGCCTCGCAGTCCTCGCATGCAGAAGAAGCCCTCGCCACAGACTCCAGGCACCGCCAGGGTGGGAGGGAAGGATGTCGACCCCGCACTCGGGGCAGGAAGGGCCGGACTGGCAGTCGGGGCCGTACGTCACGGCGCAGATTGAAACGCCATCCTCGTCGCGCACACAGCGCTGACCTTGAGGGCAGCCTCGCGCCTCACAGGTGGGCAGGCATGCGGGTTCAGGTGTCACATCCTCGCATGTGAATCCCTCGGGCAGCTCTGGGGGCATCCAGCCGGCATGTCCGTGCGCACCACCCCTCACCCACGCAGAGCAGGTTCGGCCCGCAGGCGTCGTCCTTGGCGGTCGGAACGTGATAGCTCCGCTCTCCGGCCAGTCGCTCTCCCAGGGGGATGCAGACGCGTACCATCGGCACCCCACCTCGCGAGGCCAGGTTGCGGCACTGCTGTCCCTCCGGGCATTCGCGGTCTGTCATGCGCTCGCTGTCCGTGCAGTAGGCCGTCCTGGCGCGCATGTCTTCCAGGCCCCTCGTGTGACAACAGCGGCGGTAGGACTGCAGGCGCATCCTTGCTTCGAACTCCAGTACCGGGCTGACGCGTGTGTCCGATGGCCCGGGTGCCCAGCGCTCCGGGTGCATGACGCCGAGCACCAGCATGACGAGCGGCACGGCCAGGAGCAGGGCTGCGACCACTCCCGTGACTTCGCGTCGCTTCATTCGCCGCCGTCCTCGGCTTGGAGCGCGTCGGCGCAGGCTCCGTGATGGTTCCCGCTTCGCCGCGGGTGTCAGCTTTGCCAACGAGGCACGCTCAAGGGAACCGGCCCACCACCGTCACGAAGGGCATGGGCCGCAGTGCATCGGGAGGGCAGCGGGCGGGGCCGGGGCGCACCTCCGCGCCTGAGCAGGCGGTGAGACTGGCGGCGGCGCTGGCCGCCAGCAGAGGGCGTTGCAGGCGGGTGGAGCAGGACAGGCGGGGCTCGGTCGTGGACATGGCTTCTTCCGGCCACGGCGACATGAGACGCGAGAAGGCGGAGGCCACCGTGGGGGCAGGTCCCCGCCCAGGGGACGGTCTCCGTGGACTTCGAGGAGCGGCGCGAAGGGGTGACACTGAAGGTGCGGATTCCCCACGAATGGGGGGGGGCGCGTGGGTGCTCGTGCCGGGGGCGCTGGGGCCCCACCGGTGGACCCCGAGGACTTCGAGCGCGCCACGAGGCTCCATCATGCGTCGGACTCCCAGGACGGTTTCAGGACGTTTCCGCACCTGCCGGCGGGCACGTACACGCTCTTCCTCGTGCGCTACCGGCGGGCAGACGGCGACGACATCACGTTCCACCGAGAGGTGTTCCAGCTCCCAGCCACAGGCGAGGTGACACGCGAGGTGGTCCCCCGCTGGCAACCCCTTGCCAGCAGCGGGTAGCGGGAGGCCCGGCCCACGGGTGCCCCCGCCACCGGGAACCTTTTTCCCGGCCCCGCTGTCCGAGGGGCGGCGGGGCAGGGGACGGGGTAGGCTGAAGGGGCGGTGGCACCTCCCTCATGGAGGGGCTGTCGCGGGAGGACACCGGTGTCGTCGGGCGGCGTGCTCGAAATCGGACAGGAAGGGCCTGCCGTCGCGGAGACGCCCGAGTCACGGGGCGACGCGGCGCTGCTGGGCCGGCTGCGCCGGGGTGACCCGGACGCCTTCGAGCTGCTGGTGCGCACGCACCAGGACCGGCTCTACGACTTCTGCGTGCGCATGGTGGGGGACCGGGAGGAAGCCCACGACCTGGTGCAGGAAATCTTCGTCAGCGTCCACCAGAACGTGCGCCGCTTCCGCGAGGACGCGAAGCTGTCCACCTGGCTGTTCCGAATCACCAAGAATCACTGCATCAACCGGCTGAAGTACCTCAAGCGCCGGGGCCGGGGGCGCTCCGAGGAGTACGACGAGGCCACCGCCCTCTTCACGGAAGGCGGGGGCACGGTGCCCGGCCCGGACGCGGCGCTGGAGTCCGCCCGTGAGCGCGCCCGCGTACAGTGGGCCATCTCACAGTTGGACCCGGACGCGCGCATGCTGGTGGCCCTGCGCGACATCGAGGGCCTCAGTTATGAGGAAATCATCGACATCACCGAGCTGCCCGAGGGGACGGTGAAGAGCCGGCTCCACCGGGCACGCGAAAAGCTGGCGGACCTCCTGGGGCGGCTTGAGTCATGAGCAGCATTCATCGCAGACTCCTGGACGTGGAACCGCGGATGAACCACCGCGAGGCGAGGGCCCTGTTCCTCGCGCTCGCCGACGACGAGCTGCCCGCCCCCAAGGCGCAGGCGGTGCGCACCCACCTGGACGGCTGCGCCGACTGCCGCAAGGGGTGGGAGGGCTACGCGCGCACCGTGCAGCGCCTCAAGGGCGTGGAGCGGGAGAAGGCCCCGCCCGCGCTGGCGTCGCAGGTGATGAACCGCGTGCGCCGCCAGCGCCGCTTCGGCCTGCGCGGCCTGCACACCACCCACATGCACTACCGCGTGCCGGTGGAAATCCTCATCCCCCTGCTCCTGGGGGTGGCGGTGGCCGCCTTCCTCTTCATGGCCGCCCCCTGAACGTCCCCCGCTGTGTTGCGTTGCGTCCCGGGGGAGGCTTGGCTACGGTGCCGCGCCTTTGGAAGGGCGCGCCATGGCTGAAGAACAGAACAACGACACGGGTTCGAAGGAGCAGGAAATCTACGACCAGCGGCTGGAGAAGGCCGCGAAATGGCGTGAGGCCGGCTTCAACCCGTACGGCAATGGCTACCGGCCGCGGCACCAGGCGGCGGAGATCCACGCGAAGCACGGCAGCCAGTCCACCGAGGAGCTGGACGCCTCGCCCACGGTCTACGACGTGGCCGGCCGAATCGTCGCCATGCGCTCGTTCGGCAAGGCCGCCTTCATCAAGCTGAGGGACCGGTCGGGCGAAGTCCAGGTCCACATGAAGAAGGACGCCCTGGGCGACAGCTACGAGGTCTTCAAGCTGTGTGATTTGGGTGACTTCCTCGCCGCCACCGGCCCGGTGTTCCGCTCCAAGACGGGCGAGCTGACCCTGTCCGCCACCAAGTTCACCCCGCTGACCAAGTCCCTGCGGCCCCTGCCGGAGAAGTGGCACGGCCTGACGGACGTGGAGATCCGCTACCGCCAGCGCTACCTGGACCTGGTCTCCAACCCGGACGTGAAGGCCACGTTCCTCAAGCGCAACAAGCTCATCCGCTTCATCCGCGACTTCCTCGACACGAGGGACTTCGTCGAGGTGGAGACGCCGATGATGCACCCGCTCGTCTCGGGCGCGGCGGCGCGGCCCTTCACCACGCACCACAACGCGCTCGACATCGACCTGTACATGCGCATCGCCCCGGAGCTGTATCTCAAGCGCCTGGTGGTGGGCGGCCTGGAGCGCGTCTACGAGGTCAACCGCAACTTCCGCAACGAGGGCATCAGCACCCGCCACAACCCCGAGTTCACCATGCTGGAGTTCTATCAGGCGTACGCCACGTACGAGGACCTGATGGACCTCACCGAGGAGATGATCTCCGGCGCGGCCCGGGCCGTCACCGGCGACACGAAGGTGAAGTACGGCGAGCACGTGCTGGACTTCGGCAAGGGCTGGAAGCGCATCTCCATGACGGAGGCCATCCGCGAGGCGGTGGGCGGCGAGCTGTCCGACAAGGACATGGCGGACGCGGACAAGCTCCGCCACACGCTCCTGAAGACCACCCACTCGGAGGCCGAGCGGCGGGCCGTGGACACCATGAACCACGGCGAGCTGGTGGGCGCGCTCTTCGAGCACCACGTCGAGCACACCCTCATCCATCCCACCTTCATCACCCATTTCCCCACGGCCGTCTCCCCGCTCGCGCGCCGCAATGACGCGAACCCGGAAGTCACCGACCGGTTCGAGCTGTACGTGGCGGGGCGGGAAATCGCCAACGCCTTCTCGGAGCTCAACGACCCGCTGGACCAGAAGGGCCGCTTCCTCGCCCAGCTCGAGGCGAAGCAGCGCGGCCAGCAGGAGACGATGGACTACGACGAGGACTACATCCGCGCACTGGAGCACGGCATGCCGCCGACGGCGGGCGAGGGCATCGGGATTGATCGGCTCGCCATGCTGTTCACGGATTCACAGAGCATCCGCGACGTCATCCTGTTCCCCCTCCTCAAGCCACTGGCGAAGTAGCCAGGAGGCCTCGTGCACTCCGCCGAACGGCAGACCGTCCATCGCTGGACCTTCATCTGGACCGGGGCCCTGGTGTCCCTGGTGGGCTTCATCCTGCTCGGGATGGCCATCACCCACTCGGACGCCTGGGCGGAGGTGGGCTCCGCCCTGGGGCTGACCCTCGTCGGGTGGGGCGGGGTGCTCCAGGTCCTCAACGGCGCGCTCCTGACGCCCGCCGTCCCGGTCGGGGGCGCCGAGCAGCTCCACACGGGCTACCTGCTCGGCGGGATGCTCGTCTGGCTGGCGGGCTGGGGGCTCATCGCCTCCGGCCTCCGCCGCGCGCCCGCGCCGGCGGAGGGGCCCAGCCCGGCCGCCGGCGCCTCGCTGTACCCGCGCCTGGCGCGCTACCGGGACTTCTACTGGAGCACGCTGGCGGCGTACGGCGGCGGCATCCTCCTGGCGGAGCTGGCCCTCGTCCTCCTGCAGACGGTGCTGTCCAGCGGCGTGCCCTCCACGGAGCTGGGCGCGCCCGCCTCGGGGAACGCGGGAGGCGGCCTGTCGCTGCCGCCCACCCTGGCCTTCGCCCTCTCCCTCCTCGCGGCGGGGACGGTGGCCTTCGTCTCCGGCTTCATCGGAGCGTCGCGCGCGCAGCGGCTGTCGCTGCCCGAGGCCACCATCGGTGTCCTCTACCTGGGCCTGCCCGTCCCCATCGTCCTCACGCTGATGGAGCGGGTGCCGTCGCTGCAGCTCGCGCTGGGCTACCGGCTGCGCGAGGTGACGTACGTGGCGGGCCTGCTGGGCCGCCCCGAGCTGGCGTACTGGCTCGTCTTCACCGCGCTGGTGCTGGCGCTGGTGCTGGGCATCAACACCGGCTTCATCGCCGCCGGCAGCGGCCGGGTGGACCTGAAGCTGGGCTTCGAGCTGTTCGTCGCGCGGCGGCACGTGATGGTGTTCCGCCCGTCGCTGCTGCTGGGCACGCTGGCGGTGCTGATGTTCGGCATCATCCCGCCGCTGCTCATCTACTTCGTCATCCGCTCCGCCGAGGCGGCCGTGGAGCGCACCCGCATCCGCGCGCTGGGCCTGAAGGACCCGCTGGCCGCGGCCTCGGACCTCAACCGGCTGAAGCTGCGCGAGCAGTCGCCCACCATGATGATGACCGCCCTGTCCGTGGGCGGCGTGGGCGTGGGCGTCATGGCGCTCATCATCGTCCTGTCGGTGATGAGCGGCTTCGAGGCGGACCTCCAGAAGAAGATTCTCGGCACCAACGCGCACGCGGTGGTGTCCAAGTACGCGGGCGAGCTGCCCGAGTACCCCAAGGTCATGGAGTCCATCCGCCGGGTGCCCGGCGTGGTGGGCCAGACGCCCTTCATCATCAACCAGGTGATGATTGCCTCCGAGGGCAACGTCGACGGCGTCATCATCAAGGGCATCGACCCGGCCACGGTGGGCACCGTGACGGACCTGCCCTCGTACATCCTCGGCGGCAACACGCTGGAGATCCTCCACACGCCGGAGAAGATCCTCGACCGGGGCCTGCCCGGCGACGAGCCCGAGGCCCCCGCGGGAGGCAGCGGGCAGGAGGGCGTGGAGGAGGACGACATCATCCGCCGCTCCGGGAAGCCGGCGAAGCCGCCGGTGCTGCCGGGCATCGTCATTGGCCGGGAGCTGGCGGCGTCGCTGCGCGTGGTGGTGGGGGACCGGGTGAACGTGGTGTCCCCGCTGGGCACGGAGCTGGGCCCGACCGGACCGATTCCGAAGAGCCGCGCCTTCCGGGTGGCCGCCGTCTTCTACTCGGGGATGTACGAGTACGACTCCAAGTTCGTCTACATCCTCCTCAAGGAGGCGCAGAACTTCTTCGAGGTGGAGGGCGCCACCGGCATCGAGCTGAAGGTCGCGGACATCGACGACGCGCGCCGCATCGCCGGGCAGGTGGTGAAGGTGCTGGGCGGCTACCCCTACCGGGCGCGCGACTGGGGGGAGATGAACAAGAACCTCTTCTCCGCGCTGCGCCTGGAGAAGCTGGTGATGGGCATCATCCTGTCCATCATCATCGTCGTGGCCGCCGGCCTCATCGTCGCCACCGTCATCATGCTGGTGCTGGAGAAGCGCAAGGAGATCTCCGTCCTCAAGGCGCTCGGCGTCCCGGACGGCGGCATCGTGAAGATATTCCTCGCGGAGGGCCTGCAGATTGGCGTCGCGGGCGGCCTCCTCGGCCTCTTCTCGGGCCTGTCCTGGTGCTATTTCATCGAGAAGGTGGGCATCAAGCTGGACCCGGAGGTCTATTACATCCCCGCGCTGCCGGTGCGCGTCGAGTTCGTGCAGACCGCGCTCGCCGTCGTCATCGCGGTGCTCGTCACCTACCTCGCCTCCATCTACCCGGCCCTCAAGGCCAGCAGCGTGGAGCCGGTGGAAGGCCTCAAGGCGGAGTAGCCATGGCGCTGTTGTCCATCCGCAACGTCTTCAAGAGCTACTTCCTGCACGGCAAGCGCATCGACGTGCTGCGTGGCGTGTCGCTGGACATCGAGCGGGGAGAGCTCGTCTCCCTGGTCGGTGCCTCCGGCGCCGGGAAGAGCACCTTCCTCCACGTGCTGGGCACGCTCGATGCCCCGGCCGCCGGCGAGGTCCTCTTCGAGGGCCGCTCCGTCTTCTCCATGAATGACGCGGAGATCGCCGAGTTCCGCAACCGCACCATCGGCTTCGTCTTCCAGAGCCACTACCTGCTGCCGGAGTTCACCGCGCTGGAGAACGTGGCCATGCCCGCCCTCATCCAGCGGCGGGAGCGCGCCGGGGCCTATGCCTACGCGCGCGAGCTGCTGGAGCGGGTGGGGCTGGGCCAGCGCGTGGACCACCGCCCCGGCGAGCTGTCCGGAGGCGAGGCCCAGCGCGTGGCCCTGGCCCGCGCCCTGGTGCTCAAGCCCGCCGTCCTGCTCGCCGACGAGCCGACCGGCAACCTGGACCCGGCCACCGGCGAGGGCATCCACCAGCTCCTGAGGGAGGTCAACCGCGAGCTGGGCATCACCGCCGTGGTGGTCACCCACAACGAGACGCTTGCCCGCTCGATGCCCCGCCGGCTGAGGTTGGCCGGGGGTGGGGTGTCGGAGGCGTGATGACCCGATTCTTTTGGATTGAGGGACTCGCGCCCCTTCCCGTACATTGCCCCGCCTTTTCCTGGCCGGTCTCCCCTTGAGGCTCCCCGTTCTGTCGCGCAAGTCACTGCTCCCGCTGCTGGCGGTCGCCCTGTTCTCCCTCGTGCCCGGTCCCGTCCGGGCCCAGGTGGACGGAGGTGTGTCCGCTCCCGCGCCCGTTCCGGCGGTGACCTCTCCCTCCACCCCGGCCGGCGACGCCGACGCGGGCACCGCCCCGGCCCCCGAGGCCGAGCGTCCCGGCGACGCTCCCGTCTCCGAGGGTGACGACGAGGACCGGGTGGTGGAAATCCGCGTGGAGGGCAACCGCCGCGTGGAGGCCGAGGCCATCCGCCGCGCCCTGCGCACCAAGGTGGGCGAGTCGCTCGTCCCGGGCCGCACCTCGCAGGACCTCCGGGCGGTGTGGGCCCTGGGGTACTTCCAGAACGTGGAGCTGCTGGTGCAGCGGCTGCCCCGCGGCGTGGCCTACGTCGTTCGCGTGGAGGAGCGGCCCGTCGTCCGCGTCGTCCAGCTCCGCGGCAACGAGGAGCTGAGCCAGGACGACCTGAAGGAGGAAATCGACGTCAAGCCCGCCACCATCCTGGACATGGAGCTCGTGCGCTCCAGCGTGCGGAAGATCCAGGCGAAGTACGTGGAGAAGGGCTACTTCCTGGCCGAGGTCACCCACGAGCTGAAGCCCTCGCAGGAGGGCGGCAGCGTGGACGTCATCTTCGTCATCAACGAGCGCGCGAAGGTGATGGTGAAGCAGATCACCTTCATCGGCGCGGAGAAGGTCTCCCCCGACGAGCTGAAGGCGACGATGATCACCCGCGAGGGTGGCTTCTTCTCCTTCTTCACCGGCGAGGGCACCTACCGCTCGGAGGCCTTCGAGCGCGACCTGCAGGTCATCCAGTTCGCCTACTACGACCGGGGCTTCATCAACGTCCGCGTGGACAAGCCCACCGTCCAGCTCTCCGCGGACAAGCGCTTCATCTACATCACCCTCCGCGTCGTCGAGGGCGAGGCCTACGACATCGGGAAGATCGACTTCTCCGGTGACATCCTGTCGGACGTGTCCAAGGAGACGATGCAGTCGCTGATGAAGTCGCGCTCGGGCGCGCGCTTCAACCGCACCCAGCTGTCGCAGGACATCCTCTCCGTCTCGGACGTCTACTACGACCGCGGCTACGCCTACGCCAACATCAACCCCATCACCACGGTCAACGCGGACAACAAGACGGTGGACCTGACCTTCGACGTGCAGAAGGGCCCCCAGGTCACCATCGAGCGCATCGACGTCACCGGCAACAGCAAGACGCGTGACAAGGTCATCCGCCGCGAGCTGCGCGTGTACGAGGGCGAGCTGTACAGCGGCACCGGCGTGCGCCGCAGCCGCGAGCGCGTCACCGCCCTGGGCTTCTTCGAGACGGTGGAAATCACCCAGCGCCCCGGCAGCCAGGACGACACCATCGTCCTCCAGGTGGAGGTGAAGGAGAAGGCCACCGGTACCTTCCAGGTGGGCCTGGGCTTCTCCAACGTGGAGAACTTCATCTTCACGGCGCAGATCTCCCAGAACAACTTCCTGGGCTGGGGGCAGAGCGTCTCCGCGTCCGCCCAGATTTCGGGCCTGCGCTCGCTGGTGCAGCTCTCGTTCTATGACCCGTACTTCCTGGACACGAAGTACCTGCTGTCCGCGGAGTTCTTCCGGGTGCAGGCGGACTACGAGGGCTTCATCCGCAACTCCACCGGTGGCAGCGTCTCCATCGGCTACCAGTTCATCGACGACCTGCTGGGCACCGTCGGCTACTCGCGCGAGTGGGTGGACGTGGAGGCGGGGCAGAACCTGGGCGCGGTGCTCCTGGCCAACCAGTTCCTGTCGGGCGTCACCAGCGCCGCCCGCCTGTCGCTGCAGTTCGACCGCCGCGACAACCGCCTCTTCCCGTCGCGCGGCTTCATCCACTACGGCTCGCTGGAGACGGCCCCCGGCTTCCTGGGCGGCACCTTCCTCTTCAACCGGTATACGGCCTACTCGCGCCTGTACTTCCCCATGCCGCTGGGCTTCGTCTTCAAGACGAACGCCACCATCGGCTACATCCAGCAGCTGGACCAGGACAAGCCGCTGCCCATCTCCGAGCTCTACTACGTGGGCGGCATCAACAGCGTCCGCGGGTACTACCTGCGCAGCATCAGCCCGTCGGTGAAGGTGCCCCGCTCCGGCAACCCGGACGCCACCGTCACGGACTTCCTGGTGGGCGGCAACAAGCAGCTCGTCTTCAACTTCGAGCTGGAGTTCCCCATCTTCGAGAAGGCCGGCCTGCGCGGCGTGCTCTTCTACGACGCGGGCAACGCCTACGCGACCACCGAGCGCTTCTTCCAGGACAAGCAGGACGACCTGCCGCTCGGCCTCTTCCACGCCGCGGGCTTCGGCTTCCGCTGGTTCTCTCCCATCGGCCCCCTGCGCTTCGAGTGGGGCATCCCGCTCACCAGGCGTCCGGAAGACGACCGCATCCTGTTCGAGTTCACCATCGGCAACTTCTTCTGATAAGCCCTTGCACCGCCGTCCCGGTTCCGCCCCCGGCGGGGGGATTTTGAACAAGCCGGGGAGCCTGACGTCGGAGCCTGTAACCTTCCCGAGGAGCTGTTGAACATGTCGCTTCGCACCACCATCGCGGCCGTGGCCGCAGTCCTTTCGCTCGCCCTGCCGGTGGCCGCTTCCGCCGCGGATATGAAGGTCGCCTACGTGGACCTTCAGCGAGTCCTGCTGGAGGTGGATGACGGCAAGGCCGCCAAGGCCCGCCTCCAGAAGTGGCTCGACGACCGCCAGAAGGAAATCGACAAGGAGCAGGACGCGCTGCGCAAGGAGAAGGAGACGCTGGACAAGCAGGCCAGCGCGATGAGCCCGGACACCAAGGCCCAGAAGGAAGGCGAGCTCCAGCGCAAGGTGATGCAGCTCGCGCAGAAGTGGGAGAAGAGCCGGGCCGAGGCCGCCAACAAGGAGCGGCAGGAGATGGAGCCCATCATCGGGAAGATCGACCAGGTCATCGCCAGCATCGCGGAGCGGGACGACCTCGCCTTCGTGCTGGAGAAGCGTGACTCGGGCATCGTCTTCGCCCGCTCGCAGTACGACATCTCCAACGAGGTCATTCGCGCGTACAACGCCGCGAAGAAGCCGGCGGCGCCGAAGGACGCGCCGACCAAGAAGTAGCCTACTCCCCGTGCAGACCCCCTCTTCCCCCCGCCGGCTCGGGGAGCTCGCAGCCCACGTGGGTGGCGAGCTCCTCGGCGACCCCGGCCAGCTCATCCACGGACTCAACGGGCTCGAGGAAGCGGGCCCCGGGGACGTGTCGTTCTACGGAAACCCGCGCTACCGCCGGCAGTTCGAGGCGACCCGCGCCTCCGCCGTCCTCGTGGGCGCGGGCACGGATGCGCCGCCTCGCGACGGGGTGGCGCTGGTGCGCGTGCCCAACCCGCACCTGGCCTACGCGAAGCTGCTGAGCCTGTTCCACCCGGCCTCCCGTCCCGCCGCGGGCGTGAGGCCCGGGGCCTGGGTGCACCCGGAGGCCACCGTCCACCCGGAGGCCACGCTGCTGCCCGGCGCCTCGGTGGACCGGGGCGCCCGGGTGGGCGCACGCACGGTGCTGTACCCCGGCGCCTACGTGGGCGAAGACGCCCAGGTGGGCGACGACTGCATCCTGTACCCCAACGTCACGGTGCGGGAGCGCTGCATCCTCGGCGCGCGCGTCATCCTCCATGCCTCGAGCGTGGTGGGGGCGGACGGCTTCGGCTTCGCCTTCAACCCGGAGGGCGAGGCGGGGCCGGAGCACTACAAGATTCCCCAGGTGGGCATCGTCCGCATCGAGGACGACGTCGAGGTGGGGGCCTGCACCTGCATCGACCGCGCGACGGTGGGCGAGACGGTGGTGGGCCGCGGCACGAAGCTCGACAACCTGGTGCAGATTGCCCACAACGTGAAGGTGGGCCCGCTGTCGCTCATCTGCGCCCAGGCCGGCGTGTCCGGCTCGGCGGAGATTGGCACCGGCGTGGTGCTGGCCGGACAGGTGGGCGTGGTGGGCCACATCCGCGTGGGGGACCTGGCCAAGGTGGGCGCCCAGTCCGGCGTGGCGCATGACGTGGAGGACGGGCAGGTGGTGAGTGGAAGCCCGGCCGTGCCTCACAAGGAGTGGCTGCGGGCCAGTGCCGCGGCAGGGCAGATGGCCGACCTGCTCAAGGAAGTGCGCGCCCTGCGGCGCAGGGTGGAGACGCTCGAGAAGGAGAGGGGTGAGTGATGGACATCGGAGAGATCCAGAATCTGCTGCCGCACCGCTACCCGTTCCTCCTGGTGGACCGGGTGGTGGAAATCGTTCCGGGGCAGAAGCTGACGGCCTACAAGAACGTCACCGTCAACGAGCCCTTCTTCAACGGCCACTTCCCCGGCCAGCCGGTGATGCCGGGAGTGCTCATCCTGGAGGCGCTGGCGCAGGCCATGGCCATCCTCGCCTACAAGAGCGAGGGCATGGACCCGAACCGGAAGCTCACCTACCTGATGGGCGTGGACGGGGCGCGTTTCCGCAAGCCCGTGCTGCCCGGCGACCGCCTGCACCTCGCCATCGAGGTGGTGCGTCACAAGGGTTCCGTGTGGAAGACGAAGGGCACGGCGTCGGTCGATGGAGTGAGGGTCGCCGAGGGTGAGTTCCTGGCGACCGTCGTGGACAAGAACGCCAAGGTGGAAGAGACCGCGGCTCCCTGACCGCGTTCTCCGAGTGTAGAGGAAAAACATGGCTCAGGTTCATCCCACCGCGGTGGTCCATCCCGGCGCCCGCTTGCACGAGACGGTCGAGGTCGGCCCCTATTCGGTCATTGGCCCGCAGGTGACGATTGGCGCGGGCTCGCGGGTGGGGCCCCACGTCGTCATCGAAGGGCGCACGACGCTGGGCGCGCGCAACCACATCTTCCAGTTCGCGTCCGTGGGCGCGGACCCGCAGGACCTCAAGTACGCCGGCGAGGACACGGAGCTCGTCCTCGGCGACGACAACCTGGTCCGCGAGTTCGTCTCCCTGCACAAGGGCACCGCGGGCGGCGGCGGCGCGACGCGCATCGGCAGTGGCAACCTCTTCATGGCCAACAGCCACGTGGCGCACGACTGCATCGTGGGCAACGGCTGCCGCATCGGCAACGGCTCCGCGCTGGCGGGGCACGTGACGATGGAGGACCACGTCATCATCAGCGGCCTGGCGGCGGTGCATCAGTTCACCCGGCTGGGCAAGCACGCCTTCATCTCCGGCGGCTCCATGGTGACCATGGACATCCCTCCCTACGCCACGGCGCAGGGGGACCGCGCGGAGCTGGTGGGGCTGAACACGGTGGGCCTGGAGCGCAGCGGCTACTCCAAGGAGCAGATGGAGCGCATCAAGGAGGCCCACCGCATCCTGTTCCGCTCCAAGCTGGGCCTGCAGGACGCGCTGGCGCGGCTGCGCACGGAGCTGGGCGGCAACCCCGAGGTCGACCACCTCATCGACTTCATCATGCAGAGCAAGCGCGGGCTGACGCGCTAGGCGCCGGGTCATGGAAGGAGCGTCGCCGGTGGAGCGCATCGGCCTCATCGCGGGCAACGGCCGGCTGCCCTTCCTCTTCGCGCGCGCGGCGCGTGCGCGGGGGCTGGAGGTGGTGGCGGTGGCGCACCGGGGGGAGACGGACCCGGCGCTGGCCTCCGAGGTGGCCCTGCTCACCTGGGTGCGGGTGGGGCAGGTGGACCGCATCCAGAAGGCCTTCCGCGAGGCCGGGGTGAAGCAGGCGGCCATGGCGGGCGGCATCGGCCGGGTGCGGGCGCTGGCGGAGGCCCGGCCTGATTTGGGCGCGGTGCGCATCATCTCCAAGCTGCGCAGCTTCCGGGACGACTCGCTCCTGCGCGCGGTGGCCGCGGACTTCGAGGCGCGCGGCGTCACCATCATCGCCCCCACGGACTTCCTCGGCGAGGTGCTGTGTCCCGAGGGGCACCTGGCGGGGCCGAAGCTCCACCCGGCGCAGGAGAAGGACGTGGCGCTGGGCCGCGAGGTGGCGGTGCTGCTGGGCCAGGCGGACGTGGGCCAGACGGTGGTGGTGCACAACGGCCACGTGCTGGCGCTGGAGGCGGTGGAGGGCACGGATGAGACCATCCGCCGCGGTGGGAAGCTGGGCGGCAAGGGCGCCGTGGTGGTGAAGCGCTGCAAGCCGCAGCAGGACCTGCGCTTCGACCTGCCGGCGGTGGGCCCCCGCACGCTGGACGTGATGGGCGAGGTGGGCGCGAAGGTGCTGGCGCTCGAGGTGGGGCGCACGGTGCTGCTGGACGCGCCCGCGCTCTTCGCCGGGGCCGAGTCGGCCGGCATCACCATCGTCGGCGTGCCCTGAAGCTGGCGGGGGTGGGCTCGCCTCCCTGGCTGCTTCAAAGCTGCGCCCGGGAGTGGGTGAATACCGTCGCGGCTCCAACGTCCCCCGTCGCGACTGTTTCCCTGGCGGGAGCCTCGTCCTAGCCTGCCCTGGACGAATTCAACGCCGGAGGCCGACGCCACACCATGACTGCCCGCCTGCTGTTGCTCTGTGCCGTGTTGAGCCTGCCACTGCCCGCGCTGGCGGACGCCATCCGGGTGTCATTGGAGGGCCGGGCGGCGCTGGGAGAGGCGCTGCCGGCGCTGCTCGTCCACATCGAGGAGCCCATCGCCGGCTTCGAGGTGAAGCTGAAGCGCAGCGACGGCAAGGCGGTGGAGGTGAAGGGCGGCGGCAAGCCGGGCCTCACCCGCCGAATCGAACTGGAGCAGCCGGAGGGCCGCTTCCATTACGAGGGCGAGCTGGTGGTGCGCTTCCCGGACGCCGAGTCCGGCAGCATGCCGCTGTCCTTCGACACGGAGCTGTACGGCGCGCTGAAGCTGGAGGTGCGCCCGGAGGACGTGGACGTCGCGGGGCGGCGGCTGCGCTTCACGCTGAACCGGCCGGCGGGGCGGGCGGAGCTGACGGTGTTGATGGACACCGGGAAGAAGGCCTTCGAGGGCGAGGTGCCCTTCAAGGGTGAGCCCGCGGGCACGCCGCTGGAGCTGAAGTGGCCGGCGGCCGAGGGGCGGGTGCTGAAGATTTCGGTCCGCGCCTTTGATACCGCGGACTTCTACACCGGGGTGGACTTGTTCCCCTGGCAGGTGGACATCCCACACGAGGAGGTGAACTTCGCCTCGGGTAGCGCGGACGTGCCGGCGGGGGAGCGGGGCAAGCTGGACAAGAGCCATGCGCTCATCGCGGAGGCGCTGGCGAAGTACGGGCGCTTCGCGGCGCTGCGGCTGTACGTGCTGGGCCACACGGACACCGTGGGCAAGACGCCGGACAACCGTGAGCTGTCGCTGAAGCGGGCGCGCAGCCTGGCGGCGTACTTCCGGAAGAAGGGACTCAAGGTGCCCGTCTTCTACGAGGGCTTTGGCGAGGAGTCGCTCGCGGTGGCGACTCCGGACGAGACGGCGGAGGCGGGCAACCGCCGCGCCGAGTACATCATCGCCGTGGAGGACCCGGTGCTCCAGCACGCGCCGTTCCCCCCGCGGTGGCGGAA
The DNA here is from genome assembly GCF_020037125.1 of Myxococcus sp. RHSTA-1-4. GTDB lineage: Bacteria > Myxococcota > Myxococcia > Myxococcales > Myxococcaceae > Myxococcus. The sequence continues at coordinate 17,479 of NZ_JAIQDG010000021.1, read as the reverse complement.
GCTGTGACGGTGCTCGACCTGGGGAGGCGAAGCATGAGCCGATTCCACCGGATGGCCTGGATGTCCCTCGGGCTGGGTGTGCTGGGAGGCGCGGGCTGCGCGCATCAGCCGCGCGTGGCGGAGCAACGGGTGGAGGAGGTGGAGAAGTGCCAGTTGGTGCGCTCGGTGTTGCAGGAGCCGGAGCCGGCGCGCCTGGTGAAGGAGCTGGCCTCGGACGGCCGCGAGGAGCCCGCGCCGGTGGTCGTCTACGTGCGCCGGCCGGAGCAGGCCATGCTGGAGCGCTTCTTCGCGGACGACGCGCCGCTGTGTGGGGATGCCACGTTCAAGGTGGTGCAGGAGAACGTGCTCGACGCGGTGGTGGTGTACCTGCAGGAGGTCCAGGACGGCTACGCGTATGACGCGCACCGCGCGGGGCCGCAGGAGCTCTCCATGGAGGGCAAGCCGCAGGGGATTGTGAAGCGCCAGGGCTACTCCTGGGTGGTGAGCCCGGAGCCTATCTGAGCAGTTCCTTGCCGCCGTCCGCGATGAACTGCACGGCGATGGCGGCGAGGATGAGTCCCATGACTCGCTCCACAATCGCGACGCCGGACTGGCGCAGCACGCGCTGAATCATCCCCGAGGCGCGGAGGATGAAGTAGCTGGCCAGGAACGTGAGGACGATGGCGGCCAGCACGGGGATGGCGAAGGTCAGCGTCTTGCCCTTGGCCATCAGCACCATGGCGGTGGCGATGGCGCCGGGGCCGGACAGCAGCGGAATGGCCAGCGGGACGATGGCCACGTCCTCCTTCACCACGCCCTCCTGCTCCTCGGTGGGGGTGGTGCGCGTCTCGGACGGGCGGGCGCGGAGCATGTCCAGCGCGGTGATGAGCAGGAGGATGCCGCCGGCCACGCGGAAGGCGCCCAGGGACACGCCGAACACCTTGAAGATGACGCCGCCGAAGAGGGCGAAGAACAGCATCATCCCGCACGCCACCAGGCAGGCGCGCATCGCCGTGCGGCGCATCTTCTCCTGCGAGTCCCCGGCCGTCATCGCCAGGAACAGCGGCACCACGCCGATGGGGTCCACGACGAAGAAGACCGCCGAAAGCGAGACGAGGAAGTGCGTCAGGTACGCCGTCATGACAGGCCTCTTCCGGCTACACCGTGAGGCGCAGCTTCCACACCATGGTGAGGGCCTCGGCGAAGATCTTCTTGCTCATCTTCGAGTGCCCCACGCGCCGGTCCTCGAAGACGATGGGCACCTCGCGCACGGTGAAGCCCTTCTTCAGCGTGCGGTAGGTCAGCTCGATCTGGAACGCGTACCCGGTGCTCTTCACCGAATCCAGGTCGATGGACTCCAGCACCCGGCGGTGGAAGCACTTGAAGCCGCCGGTGAGGTCGCGGATGCCCACGCCCAGAATCGTACGGGCGTAGAGGCTGCCGCCGCGGCTGATGACCTGCCGGCCGACGCCCCAGTTCACCGTGCCGCCGCCGGTGACGTAGCGCGAGCCCAGCACCAGGTCCGCGCCCGCCTGGGCCGCGTCCAGCATTCCCGGGAGGTAGCGCGGGTCATGGCTGAAGTCCGCGTCCATCTCCAGGATGTACGTGTAGCCCTCGGCCAGCGCCCAGCGGAAGGCGGCGAGGTACGCGCGGCCCAGGCCCTCCTTCTTCTCGCGGTGCAGCACCCGCACGCGCGGCTCCTTCGCGGCGAGCCCGTCCGCGAGCTGCCCCGTGCCGTCGGGCGAGTTGTCATCGACGACGAGGATGTCCACGCGCGGGTCGGCCTTCAGCACCGCCTGGACGATGGCCTCGATGTTCTCTCGCTCGTTGTAGGTGGGGATGCAGACCAGGGCAGGATTCATGACCCGGCCGGACATACCCTAAACGGGGCGCGGGGGCAGCAGCTCCAGTACGGCTTCCGCGGCCCGGGTGGCGGCCCCCGTCTCCCCCAGGCGGCCGCGCATCTCCGCCAGCCCTCGCAGCATCTCCTCGCGGGGGGCCCCCGGCGTCCACACCCGGCGGACCTCCTCGGCGATGCGCTCGGGCGTCATCTCCCCCTGGAGCAGCTCCGGCACCACGCGCCGGCCCGCCAGCAGGTTGACCAGCGAGACGAAGGCCACCTTCAGCATCAGCCGTCCCACCCAGTAGGTGATGAGGGACACCCGGTAGACGACCACCAGCGGGCGCTGCATCAGCCCCGCTTCCAGTACGGCGGTACCGGACGCCACCACCGCCGCGTCGCTGGCGCCCACCACCTCCGGAGCGCGTCCCTCCACGAGGATGGGCGACAGGCCGCTGCCCTCGAAGCGGGAGACGATTTCCTCGCGGGGGATGGTGGGGGCCACGGGGACGACGACCTGGAGCCCGGGCCGCTCGGTGGAGAGCCGCTTCGCCGCGTCCACCAGGGTGGGCAGCAGGCGGCGGATTTCACTCATCCGGCTGCCGGGCAGCAGCGCGAGCGTGGGGGCGTCGGTGTTCAGTCCCAGACGCTGGCGGAAGTCGGTGGGGCTGGCGGGGGCGGGGACCTGCTCCACCACGGGGCTGCCCACGTAGCGGGCGTTCACCCCGGCGTCCCGGTAGAATTCCTCCTCGAAGGGGAGGATGCAGAGCATCCGGTCCACCAGCCGCTTGATGGTGCGCACCCGGCCACGGCGCCAGGCCCAGATCATGGGCGACACGTAGTAGGCGACCGGCACTCCCAGCGCCTTGAGCTTCTCCGCCAGTCGCAGGTTGAAGTCCGGGATGTCCACCAGGATGGCGACGTCCGGGCGGCGCTCGGCGGCGGCGTTGGCCAATCCCTTCAGAATCTGGAGGATTCGGGGGATGCGGGGGAGCACCTCGGTGATGCCCATGACGGACACCTCGCGGGCGTCATAGAGCAGCTCCACCCCCCGGGCGGCCAGGCGCGAGCCGCCCATGCCGAAGAAGGTGAGGTCCGGACGGCGGGCCTGGAGGGCTGCGACGAGCTCGGCGGCATGGCTGTCACCGGAGGCCTCGCCGGCCACGACGAGGATGCGGGGCGGGGGCGTCATGAGGGGGCACGCATCGTACCTGATGCGGGAGCGGATGAAGGTGTAGAGTGAGGCACCCTTGAAGACGCTTCTGCTCGCCGAGAGCCATCCCCCCACGCTGGAGCACCTGACGGGCCTGCTCTCCCAGGCCGGGTACACCGTGCGCGCGGTGAATGACGCGGTGACGGCGATGGAGCACTTCGCGGCGGACAACCCGGCGGTGGTGGTGCTGGCGGTGGACCTGCCCCGGGTGGACGGCGCGCACGTGGTGCACCTCATCCGGGGCCACAGCCAGGGCGGGCGCGTGCCGATTGTCGCCATCGACAAGGGCCACCTGGGCCGGGCGCGCGGGGTGGCGTCGGTGCTGGACCTCAAGGTGAACGCGTACGTGGCGGACCCGCTCAAGCCGGGGGAGCTGGTGCCCCGGCTGGAGACGCTGCTGCGCGCGGCGCAGGCCGTGCCGCCCGCCGGGCTGGCGGCCACGCTGGCCCGGTCCGCGGTGAACTCGGGCGAGCTGAGGGGCTACCCCCTGCCGGGCCTGCTGCACTCGCTCTACCGGCTGCGCCGCGACGGCGTGCTGGTGGTGGCGCACCGGGACTTGAGCCGGCGCGTGTACTTCCTGCGCGGCGGGGCGGTGAGCTACGACTCCTCGTCGAAGGCGGACTCGCTGCCCCGCTACCTGCTGGACCGCAAGGTGCTGACCTCCGCGCAGGCGGAGCGGGTGGTGGAGGCGCTCGGCTCCGGGCTGCGCATCGGCGCGGCGCTGGCGGACGCGGGCGTGGAGGCGGCCGGTGAAGAGCTGTTGCAGCTGCTACGCGACTACACCCGGGACAGGCTGGAGCGGGTGCTGGGCATGCGCGAGGGGCGCTATGCCTTCTACGCGGGGGACGAGTTCACCGCGGAGGTGGCCTCGGTGGAGGTGCCGCCCCTGGCCCCGGTGCTGGCGGGCGCGCGGCGGTGCTTCCCGCTGAAGGTGATGGCGGCCTCGCTGCGGGGCAACCTGGGCGAGTACCCGGTGCGCTCGGCGGAGTTCGGCCGCGACCTCCAGGCGATGGCGCTGGACACGGATGACCTGAAGATCGCCATGCAGGTGAACGGCCGCATCGTCCTCAGGGACCTGCTGGCGCACGGGCGTGGGGAACTGGGCACGGCGGTGTCGCTGCTGTGGTTCCTCAAGCTGACGGGCGGGGTGACGTTCTCCCCGACGCCGGTGGCCACGGGGACGGACGTGCTGTCCACCGCGGTGCTGCCGGACCGGATTGCCCCGCGCAAGCGCAAGGCGCTCCCGGTGGAGACAGCGGCCTCGCTGCGCGAGGAGGCGGTCCGCATCATCACCCGCAGCTACTTCGGCAGCCTCGGCCTGGACATCACCGCGGACACGGAAGCGGTGGAACGCGCGTACCACGAGACGGCGATGCGCTTCCATCCGGACACCTATGCCGAGTTCGACATCTCCGACCTGAGGGACTTGCTCGAGTCGGTGCAGGAGAAGCTGTCGGCCTCGTACCGGGTGCTGAGCGTGGAGGAGAAGCGCAAGGCGTACCTCCAGTACCTCTTCAGCCGCCTGGACGTGGGGCGGAACACCACGGTGGTGGTGGACGCGGAGATTGCGCTGCGGCGGGGCGAGGCCGCGATGAAGCGCCGCGACTTCCCCACGGCGATGCGCGCGTTCGAGGAGGCGGTGACGTTCAACCCGAACGAGCCGGAGTACTACGCGTTCCTCGCATGGGCCACGTACATGGCGGCCCCGGGGGCGCTGATGGTGAGGGCGCAGAGGGCGCAGAAGGTCTTGAAGAAGGCGCTGTCGCTGGGGCCGTACGTGGAGCGGCTGCACATCATCGCGGCCATCATCGACACGGACCTGGGAGACGCGCCGCTGGCGCGGAAGAAGCTGCTGAAGGTGCTGGAGTACAACCCGTACTCCCAGCTCGCCAAGGCGGCGCTGCGCAAGGTGGGACGGTAGATGAGGCAGGTGCTGTTCCGGCTGTTGCGCTATGCGCGCCCGCACTGGGGCGTGCTCGCGGTGGCCTTCGTGGGCATGGGCGTGGTGGGGCTGGCCACCGGCGCGTACGCGTACCTGACGGGGCCGGCGCTGCGCTTCCTGCTGTCGGGAGGACAGGAGGGCTTCGCGAGCGCGCAGCGGGTGCCGTGGCTGGCGGACCTGCCGCGCGAGGCGGCGCTGTGGGGCTTCCCGCTGGTGATGGTGGTGGTGGGCGCGGCGAAGGGCCTGGGGTACCTGACGCAGTTCTATTTCATGGGGCTGTTCGCGCAGCGGGTGGTGAAGGACGTGCGGCGTGAGCTGTTCCTGCGCCTCACCGCGCTGTCGCCCACGCAGCTCGCGTGCGAGCGGACGGGCGATTTGCTCAGCCGCTTCTCCTCGGACGTGAACGCGGTGCACGACGCGGCCATGTACACGGTGGGCGCGTACCTGCGGGACAGCGTGCAGGTCGTCATCCTGGCGGGGGTGGTGCTCTCCCTCAGTCCGTTGCTGGGCGCGGTGATGTTGCTGGTGATTCCGCTGGCGGCGCTGCCGGCCTCGGGGCTGATGCGCAAGGTGCTGAAGCGCACGCGCGAGGGGCAGACGCAGCTCGGCAACCTGGCGGGGCAGCTCCACGAGGGGCTGGGGGGCCTGCGGACCATCCAGGCCTTCAACGGGCAGGAGGCGGAGCTGGCCCGCTTCGCGGCCCATGCGCGGGCGCACGAGAAGGCGGTGGTGAGCGCGGCGTGGGCGCGGGGCGCGGTGCCGGGCTTGATGGAGGTGCTGGCGGCGGCGGCGCTGGCGGGCGCGCTGGCCTTCGCGGCGAGCGTGCGGCTGATGGAGCCGGAGGCGCTGCTGTCGCTGCTGACGGCGGTCATCCTGGTGTACCAGCCGGTGAAGGAGCTGGGCCGGGTGACGCAGTTCGCGGTGCAGGCGGGCGCGGCGGGTGAGCGTCTCTTCGCGCTGCTGGACTTGAAGCACCCGGTGGAGGACGCGCCGGACGCGGTGCCGGCGCCGCCGCTGTCCCGGAGCATCGTGCTGGAGAACGTGCGCTTCTCCTATGGCGAGCGCCGGGCGCTGGACGGCCTGACGGTGGAGCTGAAGGCGGGACAGGTGACGGCGCTGGTGGGAGGCAGCGGCGGGGGCAAGAGCACGGTGACGTCGCTGCTGCTGCGCTTCGAGCGGCCCCAGAAGGGGCAGCTCCTGCTGGATGGGGTGGACGCGGACCGGTACACGGCGGCGAGCGTGCGCGAGCAGTTCGCGCTGGTGACACAGGAGCCGCTGCTGTTCCAGGGCACGGTGCTGGACAACCTGCGCTATTCGCGGCCGGACGCCACGCGGGAAGAGGTGGAGGCGGCGGCGAAGGTGGCGCACGCGGACGGCTTCATCCGCGCGATGCCGGAGGGCTACGACACGCTCATCGGCGAGCGGGGCGTGACGCTGAGCGGCGGCCAGCGGCAGCGGCTGTGCATCGCCCGCGCGGTGCTGGCCCGGGCACGGGTGCTGGTGCTGGACGAGGCGACGAGCAGCCTGGACCCGGAGAGCGAGCGCGAGGTGCAGGCGGCGCTGGCGGCGGTGCTGCCGGGGCGCACGGCGTTGGTGATTGCGCACCGGCTGTCCACGGTGGTGAACGCGGACGTGCTCCACGTGATGGAGGCGGGTCGGGTGGTGGAGAGCGGCACGCATGCGGAGCTGCTCCAGAAGGGCGGCCGCTACGAGGCGCTGTGGAAGATGCAGACCGAGGGCCCCACCGAGCGGGGCGCGGCGTGAGCCCGAGCCGCCATTGAATTGCGAATGGCGGGGCGGGCCCGGCAGGGTACGGTGGAGTCCGAGGCCAGGGTTGCCCCGCGCGGCGAGGTGCCGGCGGGATGCGCGCACCGGGCTTCATTGAATGAGGCAGGGAATGAGCCGGGTGCGGACGGTATTGGCCAAGACACTCCAGGCGGTGCTGGGCATGGGCCTGCTGCTCTTCGGGGTGGCGGGCGTCTTCGCCCTGCCGGCCTCCTGCGCCCGCTATCCGGTGGTGCCGCCGAAGGCCGGGGCGCCCACGTGGGTGCGTGGCGCGTACCACGTGCACACCACGCGCTCGGACGGGGAGGGCACGCCTCGGGAGGTGGCTCGCGCGGCGAAGGCGGCGGGCCTGGACTTCGTGGTGCTCACCGACCACAACGACTTCACGCCGCCCGCGCCGGCCTGGGTGGAGGGCGTGCTGCTGGTGCCGGGAGTGGAGATCTCCACGTCCGCGGGGCACCTGGCCGCGTTCGGCATGGAGCGGCCGCTGGAGGGCATGCGCCAGTGGATGCCGCCGGCGGACGCGGTGAAGGCGGTGGCGGCGGCGGGGGGCACGTCGGTGCTCGCGCACCCGGTGCAGGAGCGCAACCCCTGGACGGACGACGCGAGCGCCCGTGAGGTGCCGGGCTTCGAGCTGTACTCGGCGGACACCTTCTTCCGTCAGGCGGCGAGCCGTCCGGTGAGCCGGCTGTTGCCCACGGTGGGGGCGTACCTGGGCAACCCGGGGCACGGGGTGATGCTGATGGTGTCTCCGGAGCCCGGGCCGGCCGAGCGCTTCATGGAACTGTCGCGCGAGCGGCCCCGGGTGGCGCTCTGCGCGCATGACGCCCACGGGCTGCCCTCCTACCAGGCGGTGTTCGAGTCCATGGCCATGTACCTGCCGCCGGAGCTGGTGCCGTCGCCGCTTCCCCAGGACGCGGGCGAGGCGGCGGCCCGCGTCGCTCGGGCGTTGGGAAGCGGACGCGCGGTGTGCGCCTTCCGGGCGCTGGGCGAGCCGGCGGGCTTCGCGCTGGAGGGGGTGGAGCCGGAGCGCCGTGAGGCTCGCGTCGGAGACGTGCTGCGGGTCCATGTGCCTGGGAGTCCGGAGGAGGGCTCGGTGCGGGTGGAGGTGTGGGGGGACGGGCGTCTGCTTCCGGACGGGAGGTCCGTGGAGCTGACGGGGGCGGGGGTGGTGCAGGTGGAGGTGTGGGCCCGTGGGCCGGGGCGCTTCCTCGGGACGGAGTGGCGGCCCTGGATTGTGCCGGGCCCCGTGCGTGTGCTGCCCCGCGGGCCGGGCATCTGATAGAGGGCGCGGGAGCCGTCCATGCGCCTCCTGTACATCCTCGCCAGTTATGTGCTCTTCGCGCTCCTGTTCCCGGTGCTGTCCCTGCACCGGAAGACGCGCCATGGGCTGAAGGAGCGGCTGGGCTTCTACGGCCCTGGGAGCCTGCCCGCGCGCGGCGACGGCCCTGTGCTCTGGCTCCACGGCGCGAGCGCGGGAGACCTGCTGGCGCTGTCGCCGATGTTCGCTCCGCTGCGGGCGCGCTTCCCGGGGTGTCAGCTCATCCTGTCGACGATGACGGACAGCGGCTACGCGATGGCGAAGGGCCGGCTGGCGAAGGACATCGACGGGGTGGTGTACGTGCCCTACGACCTCTGGGGTGCGACGCGCCGGGCGGTGCGGGCCATCCGCCCGGACGTGCTGGTGCTGGAGTACACGGAGCTCTGGCCCAACCTCATCCACGCGGCGAAGCGGGGTGGGGCGCGCGTGGTGATGACGAACGGGCGGTTCTCCCCGGCGAACCTGGGGAAGTACCGCTGGCTCTTCAAGCTCATCGGCAACCCGCTGAAGGAGCTGGACCTGCTGCTGATGCGGACGGAAGAGGAGGCCGGGCGGGCAAGGAGCCTGGGCGCGCGGCCGGAGTGGGTGCAGGTCACCGGCAACACGAAGTTCGACTCCCTGGTGGGCGGTCCCTCGCGCGAGGACGAGACACTGCGCGCCGCGCTGGGCCTGGAGCCGGGAGCACGCGTCTGGATTGCCGGGAGCACGCACGAGGGCGAGGAGGAGGTGCTGCTGGGCGTGTACCGGCGGCTGCTGGAGCGGTGGCCGGACCTGCGGCTGGTGATTGCGCCCAGGTACGTGGACCGGGCTGCGCGCATCGTGACGCTGGCGCGCGAGGCGGGGCTGAGCGTGGGACTGCGCTCGAAGGGCAATCCAGAGCGGGGGCAGGTGGTGGTGCTGGACACGATTGGCGAGCTGTCGAGGGCCTACCGGCTGGCGGCGGTGGTGTTCGTGGGGGGCTCGTTCACGAAGCGGGGCGGGCAGAACATCCTGGAGCCGGCGGGGCAGGGGAAGCCGGTGCTCTACGGGCCGCACATGGACAACTTCCGGGACAGCGTGGAGCTGCTGACGGGGCAGGGCGGGCTCCAGGCTTCGGACGGCGAGGCCCTGCATTCGGCGCTCGTGGAGCTGCTCGCGGACCCGGAGCGGCTCGCGGGGCTGGGCGAGCAGGCCCAGGCGACGGTGCGGCGCATCTCCGGGGCCAGTGAGAGGAACGTGGAAGCGATGACGACGCTTTTTCCCCACGGGAGGCCGGACCCGCGATGACGCTCATCATCCATCCGCACTTCCACAAGCGGTACACGGGGGTGACGCGCCACGTGGAGTCGGTGGTGCCCGCGCTCGTGCGGGACACGGGCTCGGAGACGCGGGTCATCGGCTCGGGGCTGAGTGAGGGGCTGCCGAGAATCACCTGGCCCGAGCTGCTTCGCCGCGCCCGCACGGAGCCGGTGGTGTGGCACGCGCACCGGAACAACGAGCTTTTGGCGGGCATGGTGCTGAAGCTGCTGGGCCGAGACGTGCGGCTCGTCTTCACGAGGCACACGTCCATGGCGCCGAGCGGCTTCACGCGCTTCATCGCCCGAGGGGCGGACGCGCTCGTGTCGCTGACGAAGCAGGTGGCGGAGGTCATCGCGCTGCCCTCGACGGTCATCTCGCACGGCATCGACCTGACACGGTTCCACCCGCCCGAGGACCGGGACGAGGCGTGGCGCCGGCTCGGTCAGGGCGGGCGCTTCGGTGTGGGCGTCATCGGGCGCATCCGGAAGGAGAAGGGACAGGGCGATTTCCTGGAGGCCGTGCGCCCGCTGCTGCCCGAGCACCCCGAGTGGCACGCGGTGCTGGTGGGACTGGCGAAGGGCGCGGACCTGGACTGGGTGAACGGGCTGCGGGCGGGCATGGAGGACCGGGTGTCGCTGGCGGGCGAGCAGTCGGTCATCGAGCCCTGGTACCAGGGGCTGACGGTGCTGGTGCACCCGTCCTACGCGGAGGGCTACTCGCTGGTGCACGTGGAGGCGATGGCGTCGGGCTGCTGCGTGGTGGCGTCGAGGTTGCCGTACCTGGACACGCTCATCGAGCATGGGCGCACGGGCTTCTTCTTCGAGCCCGGGGACGTGAAGGCGCTGCGCGAGCTGCTGGCGATGTTGATGCGGGAGCCGGAGCGGGCGCGCGAGGTGGGGCGCAACGCGGCCGAGGAGGCGCGGCGCCGGTGTGGTGTGGAGCACGAGGCGCGGGCGCTGGGAGACCTGTACCGCGCGCTCGTGGGGCGGTGAGCGGATGCGCATCCTCCACCTGCTGGCGAGCCCCTTCTTCAGCGGCCCCGCGGAGAACGTGGCGCTGCTGGCGCTGGCGCAGCGGGAAGCCGGGCATGAGGTGACGGTGGCCGTGGACCGGCGGCGCAAGGACGTGCCGGCGGAGGAGCCCGCGGTGCCGCGCTTCCGGGAATTGGGGTTGCTGGACGAGGGCGGCCTGGAGCTATCGGTGAAGTCGCCCCCGTGGAAGATGTGGACGGACCTGCGCCGGCTGCGAGCGCGGGAGGTGGACGTGGTGCACTCGCACTTCAGCCACGACCACCTGCTGGCGCGGTGGGGCCGGCCCCGAGGCGCGGTGCTGGTCCGCTCGCTCCATGCGCCCCGCTCGCTGAGGGCCTCCCTGCCGGCGGCGGACGCGTACACGGTGCCGGCGAGCAGTCTGGTGCCCCGCCTTCGAGAGCAGGGGAGGACCGTCGAGGTCCTGCCGGCACTGGTGGACCCCCGGTTCCACCCCGCCGCGGACCGTCAGGCGCTGCGCGGGGAGCTGGGGCTCACGGGGGCGCCATTGCTGGGCATGGTCTCCACCTTCCAGCCCTCGCGGAGGCACTCGGTGGGAGTGGAGGCCTTTGCCCTGTACCGGAAGCAGCGGCCGGAGGCGCGCCTCGTCCTCGTGGGAGATGGGGCGTTGCTGGAGGCAACGCGGCGGCAGGTGGCGGAGCGTGGCCTGGAGGAGGCCGTCACCTTCGCGGGCTACCAGCAGGGAGACGCCTTCGTGCGCTGGCTCCAGGCGCTGGACGAGGTGTGGTTGCTGGGGCTGGGGAACGACTGGAGCGCGAGGGCGGCGGCGCAGGCGCGGGCGTGTGGCGTGAGGGTGGTGGCGGTGGAGGAGGGCGCGCTGCCGGACCTTGCGGATGCGCGAGTGGCGTCGCCGACGCCGGAGGCGGTGGTGTCCGCCGCGCTATCCGGGCAGCGTGCGCCGGTGGCACACCCGACAAATGCGCGAATCGCGGGTGACATGCTCACCCTCTACGAGCGCGCGAGGCGCTCCCGGTGAGCCCGTCCTCTCCCGAAGCCCCCACGGCCATCGAGAGGGTCTTCTACCCCTCGGAGCCCGAGCCCTGGGGCCGCCGCGTGCTCCTATCACCGCTGACGGCGGTGTCATGGACCTATGGCGCGGCGGTGCGCCTGCGAGGCGCTCTCTACGATTCGGGCCTGCTGCGTGCCGAGCGCGCGGAGGGCCTGCGCGTCATCTCCGTGGGCAACCTCAACGTGGGTGGTACGGGGAAGACGCCGGCGGTGCTCCATCTCGCGGAACTGCTGGTGCGAGAGGGGCGCAAGGTGGGCATCCTCACGCGAGGCTACGGTCGCGCCTCGCGTGAGCCGCTGACCTTCATTGGCTCGGAGCCGCTGCCCTCGGTGGAGGACGCGGGCGACGAGCCGTTGCTGCTCGCACGCCGGTGCCCCCAGGTCCGCCTCTTCGTGGGAGCGGACCGTGTGGCCGGGGCATACCGGGCACGAGATGAGTTTGGTGTGGACACGGTGCTGCTCGACGATGGCTTCCAGCACCGGAGGCTCGCGCGCGACCAGGACATCGTCGTGGTGGACGAAGCGGTGGGGCTGGGCAATGGCCACATGCTCCCGCGGGGGCCGCTGCGCGAGCCGCGCTCATCACTGCGCCGCGCCACGCTGTTCTGGGTTCGCGTGGCCCCGGCTCCATCCGGAGCGGCGCGAGCGCCCCAAGCCCCCGCGCTCGCGGGCTCACCGGCTGCCATGCCCGAGTCCCCCCATGCGCACATGCACTCTCGGGCTCCCGAAGTCATGGACATGTCGGGGGCCGTGGAAGGAACGTTCCTTCCACCGGAGCCCTCCGTCCCCCGCGTGCGCACGCGCTACCGCCCCACGGGGTGGGTGGACCCGTCCGGCCAGTTTCTCCCGGTGGACGCGCTGGCGGGTCAGCCCGTCCTCGCGCTCGCGGGGCTTGCCCGGCCGGGGGGCTTCCTGAGGACCTTGCAGTCCCTCGGCACAGAGGTCCGCGACGCGGCCCTCTTCCCGGACCACCACCGCTTCACGGCGGAGGAACTCCGGGACGTGGAGGCCCGAGCGGCCCGCCAGGGCGCACGGGTGGTGACGACGGAGAAGGACGCGGTGCGCCTGCCCCCCGGCTTCGCGGCGTGGGTGGTGCGGCTGGGGGTGGAGGTCCTGGAGGGCGAATCCCACCTGCGGCGGGCGCTCGGGCTGGCGGACGTATCGCGCGACTTGTGAGGCGCGGGTGCCTGTGGGACAAACCGCCGCCATGGCCGCAGTCTCGCCCGCTCGCTCGTTGCCTTCGCCCTCGCGCCTTCCGCTCGCCTTCGCGCGCCGCCGGGTGCTGCTGGTGGGGGACCTGGTCGCCGACCACTACATCTACGGACAGACGGACCGGGTGAGCCGCGAGGCGCCGGTGCTCATCGTCCGCTACGAGTCCGCCGAGGTGAAGCTGGGCGGCGGTGCCAATGTGGCGGCCAACGTCCGGGCGCTCTCCGGGCAGGTGACGGCGGTGGGCGCGCTGGGCGCGGACGAGATGGGAGCGGCGCTGCGCCGGCTGTTCGCGGACGCCGGCATCCGCCTGCACGCGGTGAGCGGCCGCGGCATCGAGACGGAGACGAAGACGCGCATCCTCGCGGGCGGGGTGAGCACCACGCGCCAGCAGATGCTCCGGTTGGACAGGGGCCAGCGTGGCGTGCTGCCTCCGCGCATGCGCAAGGCGCTGGCGAAGCACGTGGAGGAGGCGGCGCGCGACGCGGACGCGGTGGTGGTGTCCGACTACGGCGCGGGCGTGCTGGGGGAAGAGGTGCGCGAAGTCCTCCGGCGGCTGGCGGCGGATGGCCTGACGGTGTGCGTGGACAGCCGCTATGCGCTGTCCTCCTTCGTGGGCCTGACGGTGTGCAAGCCCAATGAGCCGGAGCTGGAGGCACTCGCCGGGCGGCCGGTGCGCTCGGAGGAGGACCTGCTGGAGGCGGGGCGGACGGCGGTGCGCAGGCTGGGATGCCGCGCGCTGCTGGTGACGCGGGGCCGGCACGGCATGTCGCTCTTCGACGCGGAGGGTGGGGTGGACCACATCCCCGTGCATGGCGCGAAGGCGGCGGTGGACGTGACGGGCGCGGGAGACACGGTGATTGCCACCTTCTCGCTGGCGCTGGCGGCGGGAGCCTCGTTCGGCGAGGCGGCGCGGCTGGCGAACGTGGCCGGCTCGCTGGTGGTGCAGAAACCGGGCACCGCGACGGTGTCGCGGGACGAGCTGCTCGAAGAGCTGCGGAGCGCACGATGAACACCCTGGACAAGCTCCAGCCGCTCGCGAAGGTGGCGGAGGAGCGCGAACGCTGGCGCGCCGAGGGGCGCACGGTGGCGCTGGCCAACGGCGTCTTCGACCTGCTGCACGTGGGGCACGTGCGCTACCTGGAGGGCGCGCGGGCGCTGGCGGACGTGCTGGTGGTGGCGGTGAACTCGGACGCGTCCACGCGGGCCTACAAGGGGCCCGGGCGCCCGTACATCCCCGAGAACGAGCGGGCCGAGCTCGTCGCCGCGCTCGCCTGCACCGACCGGGTCATCGTCTTCGACGAGCCCAACGTGCGCGGCATCATCCGCGCGCTCAAGCCGGACGTGCACGTGAAGGGCACGGACTACACGCCGGACAGCATCCCCGAGGCCGACGAGGTACGTGCCTACGGCGGGCGCACGGCGGTGTCCGGCGACCCGAAGGACCACAGCACCACGGACCTCGCCCGGCGCCTCGGCCGCGAGGGCACGAAGTAGCCCGTGCCCCCCCTGGATGCGGTGCTGAGAGACGTGCTGGGCTGCCCCCGCTGCAAGGGCCCGCTCACGGTGCACGAGGAGGAGACCCGCACCGAGGTCCGCTGCGCGCGTTGCCACTGCGCGTGGCCCGTGGAGGACGGAATCCCGCGGCTCATTCCCGAGCGGGAAGTGCGGCTGCGAAGGTCCTGACCTCCTCGGACGCCCGCGCGTCCAGCCCCTCGCCGCCCGCGCCATCCACGAGCGAGGTGAGGTCCACCATGCGGTGGGGCGCGTAGGCGTGGCCCCAGCGCTCCATGTCCATGCGAAGGAAGAAGGCCAGGGTGGGGGCGCCCACGGCCACCGACAGGTGCATGGGGCCGGTGTTGTTGCACACGGTGAGGCCGGCGGCGCGCATGAGCGCGGCCAGTTCGTCCAGGTTGGTCGCGGGAGCGAGCCGGGCCCCGGGCGCGGCGTCCACCACGGAGCGGGCGAGCTCCTCCTCGCCCGGGCCCCAGGTGACGATGGGGACACGCCCCAATTCCAGCAGCGTGCGGGCGGCTGCGGCGAAGGCCTGGGGCGGAATCCGCCGGGGCCCCAGCCGGCCGCCAGGGTTGATGACCGCGAACGCCGTGCCGGTGCCCGCCTCGAGATAGGCGCGGATGGCGGGGCCCACGGCCGGCTCCCGGAAGGACAGCCCGCGTGCCACCGCGCCACCCGTGAGGGGCGTGAGCAGGTGCGTGCGCTGCACGGCCTCGTTCCGGGTGTCCGTCCGGGCCGGCACCGGCAGCGAGTGGAGGTGGGACACCGGCCACACGGCCGGGCCGAGCACCACCGCATGGGGACCGGCCATCCGGGACACGAGCGCGCTCGTCACGGAGGGGGACTCCCAGTTGGCGCAGTCCACCACCACGTCGTAGCGCGCGCGGCGGAGGGCGCGGATGCCGGGCGCCAGCGGCCCCATCCAGAGCCGGCGCCGGTCGAAAGCGATGACCGCGTCCGCGTCCGGATGGCCCGCCAGCACGCGCGCCACCTTGGCGTGCACGAGCACATGCACCTCGGGGGCGGGGTGGACGTGGGCCTTGAGGGTGCGCATCAGGGGGGTGGTGAGGAGCGCCTCGCCCACTCGGTTGTCGGGCCGCACGAGCAGCACCTTCCGGGGGACGGGCAGGGAACTCCCAGGACGGCGACGACGGCCGGGGCGCCAGAAGAGGGCGGACGCCACGAGCGCCAGCGCCAGCTTCGCCCACAACTCGAGCCGCTTGTGCCAGGACATCTCGCGGCGGACCCTACACAGAATCAGATGCGGTGCAAGCACGCGGCTTGACCTGAGGGCGGAAAGCCCCTAGCAACCGCCCAATGCTGAAGAGCATGACCGGGTTTGGAGCGGGCCGCGCGCGCGTGGGGGACGAAGAGGTCTCCGTCGAGCTGCGCTCGCTCAACCACAAGTTTTGCGAGGTGAAGGCACGCCTGCCCCGCGAGCTCGCGTCACTGGAGCCCGTGGTGACGAAGCAGGTGAAGGACCGGCTGGCCCGTGGCTCGGTGGAGCTGCTGGTGAAGCGGCAGGCCTCCACCGCCTCCGGGACGGTGCCCACGGTGGACATGGGCCTGGCGCGAGAGTACGTGCGCGCCTTCCGTGAGCTGGCCAAGGAGCTGGGCCTGCCGGGCGACGTGGCCTGGTCACAGGTGGCCAACCAGCCCGGGGTCGTCCGCCTGGAGGAGAAGGGCGTCGACCTGGAGTCCGCCACCCCGGCGCTGCAGGCCGCGCTCGAACAGGCCCTCACTGCGCTGGAGAAGATGCGCCTCGTCGAGGGCGAGGCCATCCACGCGGACCTCGACGCCCGGCTGAAGCTGCTGGAGGGCTGGAGCCGCGAGGTGGCGCAGCTCGCGCCGCGCGCCGTGCAGGAATACCAGCAGCGGCTCACGGACCGTATCGCCGAGCTCGCGCGCGGAGTGGCGGTGGACCCGCAGCGGCTCGCGCAGGAGGTGGCCCTCTTCGCCGAGCGCACGGACATCGCCGAGGAGGTCACCCGCCTGGCGAGCCACCTCGAGCAGTTCCGAGCCCTCATGGCCAGCAGCGAGCCTGCCGGCCGCCGAATGGATTTCCTCGTGCAGGAGATGCACCGCGAGGTGAACACGACCGGCTCCAAGAGCCAGCACGCGGAGATCTCCGCGCGCGTGGTCTCGATGAAGGCCGAGGTCGAGCGCATCCGCGAACAGGTACAGAACGTCGAATGAACGCGCCCAACGTGCTCCAGCCTGGTTTGTTGCTCGTCCTCTCCGCCCCTTCCGGGGCGGGAAAGACCACCCTTGCCCACCGGCTCCTCAAGGACACGCCGGATGCGGTCTTCTCCATCAGCGTCACCACCCGGCGGCCCCGCGGGAAGGAGCGCGAGGGGGTGGACTACCACTTCGTGGACGTCGCCACCTTCCAGCAGAAGATTGAACGGGGCGAGTTCGTCGAGTGGGCCGAGGTCCACAGCCACTTCTACGGCAGCCTCCAATCCGTGGTGGACGAGGCCCGCGCCCGGAAGAGCGTGGCCATCTTCGACATCGACGTGCAGGGCGGGCAGGCGATCAAGCGCAAGCACCCTGATGCGGTGACCATCTTCGTGCTCCCTCCCTCCATGGAGGAGCTGGAGCGGCGCCTCCGGGATCGTCAGACGGACTCGGACGAGACCATCCGCCGCCGGATGCTGGCCGCTCGCTCGGAGATGGAGCGGGGAATCGCGTCGTACGACTACATCGTCGTGAACGACGACTTCGAGCGCGCCTACAGCGAGCTCCGCTCGGTGGTGGTGGCCGAGCGCTGCCGGCGCGGTCGGGTGGACGTCTCGAAGCTGGGGCTGGGCGTCGAGAGCTGAAATCCCGCGGGAATGGTCCGGCGGGGGAGGGTGGTTTCCCCCATCACCCGGACGGCGCGAGTGACGAGAAGCAAACTTCTTGCGCCGCCAGGTCAGTTGGAGGATAAGCCGCCTCACCTCACGGCGACACGCGGGCGTCACCTGGTTGACACTTCGCGGAAGGCTTCTTAGATGGTCGTCAAAGAGGTGATGCAAAACCGGCGGGCGTGGTGGTGGATGGAGTGGGCAGCCGCCTCATGAGGAGGTGGAGCCGGGGGTTGGGTTGGACGGAAGAAAGAGTCGATCGAAGCGGTTGACTCAAGACGCGGTGGTGGTAGAAGCCGCGCCCCTCGCACCGAAGCCCGCGCACTGGCGCGGAAGGAACTTCAGAGGCGAGGCAGCAGCAAACGAAATTCAGAATACGGCGGTCAACACAGCAGGTTGACAGAAGACGCGGTGGTGGTAGAAGCCGCGACCCCGACGAAGGGAAAGCCCGGGAAGAAGTTGAACGGGCGACTCGGTCGGGAAAGTCAACGAAG
>NZ_JAIQDG010000020.1 GCF_020037125.1 Myxococcus sp. RHSTA-1-4 | reverse complement strand
GCCACCGCCTTCGCTCCTTCCGAACTCTGGCTCGGCCCAGGCGGCCTCCGTCGCTGCCTGAGCCGGTGAACAGTTACAGCTCCCGCTTGGGGGAGCACCCAGCATTAGGTGAACGAGTTGCTTCTCCATGCTCAAGGCTGCCGTCATCTCCGGGCATGCAGTGGGTGGAGAAAACCCCATCAAATCAATTAGGACGGCCAACGTTCTTGCCGGTGCCTATGCAGAAGCGCCTTGATGCGCACATGGATTTTGTGATGGTGCCCCTTGACAATGGCCTGTGGGAGATGTACACCTGTGTGCGTCAGTTGATGCTGCACCTCAGCCTCGGCTGACGGGAGTACAGCGCGCCGATTTCCTCTTTTGGGGGTCGCGCTCAACAAGTAACCGCCTAAAGGGCCGGCACTGCTCTCGTCGGGTGCCTCCCGCACAAACTCAACCCGCAGTCATGGGACTGCCGCAACTGGCAGTCCTGTACAGGAGAGGTGTGCCTAATGAGCAACGAAACGAAGAGCTGCCCGCGTTGCAGGCACCACGGCCCCATTGAGCGAGACTTCGGTTATCGCCTCATGGCTCGTCGTTATGTGCGTCCGCAGTCGTGGTGCAGGAGGTGCCGGACCGAAGGGCAGCGCTCCCTCATGGGGCGTCGCCGCCGGAAGTAGAGTCGCGTTCCAGCTAATGCCTTATCGGGCGTTAGCGATTAGTGAGGCCGCCTCGTGGGGAGGTGTGGTGTTGCAAAGCGTCTCTAGTCGGCCGAGGCTCTGGGTGTGAAGAGAGTCGCCTGTCTTCGTCCGTCCATAGATAAGGTTTTCGCGAAGCAGTTCGCATCCGCGTGCCTACTCCACGAGTTCGTGGTTTTCAGGTGCAGACGCGCTCTCCAGCAGCAAGAGGAGGTTGAATGTCTGGGTCGGATTGACCACCACGCCAAACGAGTCGCACGGCCTAAGTCCCTGGAGCTAAGCCAAGGAGAGGAAATATTGGGAGGGGGCTTCGCCGCTCGCCCCGAAAGATCGGCCTCGGCGCACGCTCTCCCTGAACGGATTTACTCTCCCTGGCTTAGATATTGTCCACCCCTGTTATGTGGCCGCCGGGGGGACGCGGCAATGCGCGCTCAACTGAGAGCTGCGCTGATCGCCGGATGTCGGCTGGTGAGGCGAGAGCGGGTTGAGATGGTGCAGGTAGGAAGTACATGAACGCAAGCAGAGGAGGAGAGATGACTGGCAAGAACTGGAACTCGAAGACACGCGAATGGAGCGATGTTGTAAAACCCGAGACGAAGGAGCGTGCCGCGCGTGCCCAGGAGATGCGCAAAGCTGGCAACTCTATTGCTCAGATCGCCAAGGCGCTTGGTCGGAGCGAGTCAAGAGTCCGCGAGCTACTGAGGCCGTAGTAGCATTGGGACATCGCCCTCTCTGGTGGCGGAAACCCCTGTGCCGAGGTGAGGGCGAAGGCCTCGCGCCCTTCATTGCAGCCACGCCTCGTGGGGGGCCTCGCGCGGGCGCTACTGCCAGCGCCTACACCGACGTGGACAGGAATCCCGCGAGTGACGGCCGAGCAGGCCTGACGAGCGTCATGTGCGCAGCCGTCTCCTCGGCGTCGAGCATCGTCGGCGCCTTTCAAACAGGCGCCGGGCTGCACTAGAAGACGTCCCATGGTGCACCGGCCCCTCGCTTACGCATTGGCATGAGCGTGGGCCGGGCCTACGTCCCTGGAGTCCCCGAGCGTGCCGCCCACCGCCCCCCGACGTCGTCGCGAGCCTCAGGAGCCGCCCCGCTCCTGGTGGTGGCAGTTCCTCGACTTCATGGAGCTGTCCAGTCCCGAGGGGTTGAAGGGCCTCGGGCTCGTGCTCGGACTGCTCGTCATCGGCTTCTGGCCGTTGTTGCTGCTGGCCGTCCTGGACGTGGGCGGCACGGCCCGCAAGGTGCTGGTCGCCCTGGGCCCCGTGTCCATCTGCCTGGGGTTCGCCGGCCTCGTCCTGGTGTGTGGCTACCGATATGGCGAGGCGCTCGGGATGTCGCGCCAGAAGACGTGGGCGCTCGCCGTGCTGTTCCTTGGCCTGGGCCTGCTGGGCGGCCTGGGGCTGTGGTTCAGCGAGGGCTGACGGCGAAGCGGGCAGGGCGTCAGCCCTGCTCCGCCCCCTCGAAGGTGACCTTCGCCTTGTTCATGACGTGCTCCACGGCGAGCAGGTACCAGCCCAGCTCGGTCAGGCGCCGGGTCGTCTCCGGCGTCTCGCGCAAGGCGGCGTGGACGTCCTCCGCGGTGAACCCGAAGGGCTCCATGTGGTCGCGCATCAGCTCCTCGAGTTTCTCCGGGGTGAGCTGCAGCTTCTCGGCCTCGGTGACGGCCTTCAGCGCGATGCCGATGTGCAGCCGGCGCTCGACGTCCGCGCGCGTGGTGGGGTCCGTGAGCCAGCCCCGGAGCGCCTCCTGCTGCTCCTCGACGTCGAACTGGTACTGGACCATGGCCTGGCCCTCGGCCTGGACCCAGCGGCGGCGGATCTCCTCGTCCACCAGCGCCCGCGGCAGCTCCACCGGAGCGCGCCGGGCCACCTCGTCCAGCACCATGTCCTGGGCCTGCACCCAGAGCTGCCCCGCGAGCTCGTCCTCCAGCTCTTCGCGGAGGTTGTCCATGACCTCTTCCAGGGTGCTGCCCATCCCGAGCTTCTCCAGGAACTCGGGGGAGCTCTCCGGCAGCATGGTCACCTCGCGGGCGGCCACGATATCCACCAGGAAGCGCGCCGGCTTCCCCTGGAGGGACTCCACCGGGTAGGTGTCCGGCAACTGGAGGGCGATCTGCATGGACTCGCCCACCTTGCCACCCTCGGCCACGGCCTCGCAGAACCCGGGCAGCGCCTCGATGGGCGCCAGCTCCGTCGTCATGCCGAAGCGCGCGGAGAAGGGGATGAGCTGCCCATCGCAGTAGCCCACGATGTTGAGCTGGACGTCGTCGCCCAGCTCCAGCGACTCGCCCTGCTGACGCTCGCGCGTGGTGGCCAGGGCGCGGCGCTTCTCGTGGAAGCCGCGCAGCAGGTCCTCCTCGGTCAGGTCGTCCGGGGTGGGGACGCGCACGGAGATTCCCTCCAGGGAGGGGGCCTCCACGCTGGGGAGTTTGAGGGCCTCGGTGGAGACGGTGCTCACCACCGGGCTGATCTTGAGAAGGCGCTCGACACCCCGACCTGGTCCTTGAGTCCCTTGCTTGCTGCTCACGAATGCTCCTGGGAGATAGGTGTGCCAGCGCCCGCGCCAATGGGGCAAAAAGCGACGGCTCGGCATGGACCTAGGCATAGTCCAGCCGAGCCGCTCTGACAAACCGCGATGGGGGGGCCGCTTCCTAGAAGAAGGCGCCCACGATGCTGGACACCGTGGAGACCGCGGCGCCCACCTGGCTGACGATGGGGATGTTGGTGGCCGCGGCGATGGAGCCCACCGCGGTGATGACGGACGTCACCTTCTTGCCCGTGCTCGCGTTCTTGTCCATCAGCGTCGCGCCCGCGTTGGCCACGTCGAGGGCCGCGATGGCCACGTTGACGCCCGGAGCGAACCGGCCCAGCGTCTTGGCGGCGGTGCCCGCGGCGGCCTTCGCGCCCGCCTTGACGGCGGCCTCACCGGCCTCCCGGCCCACCGTGGCCAGCGCGGCCTTCGCGGCGGAGCGCGTGCCGCTGCCCAGGATGCCCTTGGCCAGGGTGCTGCCCGCCTTCGCGGCGTCCCCAGCGGCGGTGCTGATGGCCCGGCCCACGGTCTTCGCCGTGCCAGCCTCGAAGATGCCCTTGGTGGCGGCGTTCTTGACGGCCTTGAGCACGTCGTCGCTGGCGTTGGGGAGGGCCTTCTTGAAGGCGTCGACCGCCTTCATCCCGGCGTCCAGCTTGCCCTTCATGATGCTGCCGCCGAGGACGCCGCCCATCACCTTGCTGCCGACGATGCCGCCCGTCGCGGCGGAGACGGTGGCCTTGGTCGCGTCCAGGGTCGACCGCGTGGCCGTGATGATGTCGTCCTTGCTGCCCGTGCGGATGGCCTGGCGGATGTCCTTGATGGCCGTGGCGCCCGCCATCGCCGCGCCGGGGATGCCCGCGTAGCGCATGGCGGCGCCCATGGTCGCGCCGAACTTGGTGAGGCCCTTGAACGTGCCCTGGGCGAACGTGGGGTTGCGGATGAAGTCCAGGTTCGTCTTGCCGAGCAGGCCCTGCGCGCCGTTCTTGAGGTTCTTGACCTGCTGGAAGGCGTCCTTGCCGAAGTTGATGGCCTTCGAAGTCTGGGTGGCGACCGCGACCCCGCCCTTGATGAGCTCCTTGTTCTCCTGGAAGGTCTTCTGGACGTTGGTGCGGACGGCGTTGAAGGTCTTCTTGATGTCGGGGAAACCCATGTGGGCCTCGCAAAATAGATGGAACCTGCCGTGATTATCGAAGCCAACGCGCGCGAGTTGCGTGGGACAGGCTCCTTTTCTCGATTTTTCGATCAGCGCGGGCGAGGCGTCATCGAAGCGCCAGGGGCGCGGAATCATTACCCTTTTTCATACACGGGGGACTCCGCTCAGGTCACACGGAGATGAGGCCCTTCCGGATGCCCTCGGTGACGGCCTCGACGCGGTTGGTCACCTCCAGCTTCCGGTAGATGTGCTCCAGGTGGGTGCGGATGGTGGCCTTGCTCAGGTTGAGCAGCCGGGCCGCCTCGCTGTTGGAGACACCCTTGGCGATGAGCTGGAGGATCTCCCGCTCCCGGTCCGACAGGGGCTTGAGCAGGGGCTCCCTCGAGGACGGCGTCTCCCCGGTGGCTTCTTCCTCCGGCGGGGGCTCGGGCGTGGAGGGTGGGGTGGCCACGGGCTCGGTGGGGACCGGGCTGGCGTCCGGGTCCACGCGGAAGTGGCGCAGCAGGCGGCGGGCGAGGTTGGGCTGGATGACGGTGCCGCCCGCGCGCACCTCCTTGATGGCCTCGATGATCTTGTCCACCGGGGCGCCCTTGAGGAGGTAGCCCGAGGCGCCGGCCTTCACCGCCTCGAGCACTTTGTCCTCCTCGTCGAAGATGGTGAAGATGAGGATCTCCATCTTCGGGAAGCGCGCCTTCACCTCTCGCGTCACGTCGATGCCGCTCATGCGGGGCAGCCCCAAATCCAGCAGGAGCACGTCCGGCATCAGCTTCGGCACCTCCTCCAGCGCGGCCTCGCCGGACAGCGCCGTGCCCACGATGTCTATTTCCGTGTGGCCCTCGAACAGGCGGAGCTGGTTCTTGAGGATCTTCGTCTGGTCCTCCACCACGAAGACGCGGATGGGCGGAGAAGAGGGCGCGGCGGGAGGCGGAGAGGCGTCCACGGGGGCTCCGGTCAGGACGGATTGCAGGGAAGGGAGAAGGCGACCTGGGCTCCGGCGCCCGGCGCCGAGTCCACGATGAGTTGGCCGCCGAGCTTCATGGCGCGCTCGCGCATGTTCAGCAGGCCGTAGTGCCCGCGCGGCGTGCGGCTCGGGTCGAAGCCCTTGCCGTCGTCGCGGACGATGAGGTGCACCGCGTCACCGCTGAAGTCGAGCCGCACCTGGACGGACCTGGCCTCTGCGTGCTTCACCGCGTTGGACAGGCACTCCTGGAGGATGCGGAACAGCGCGAGCTGCGCGTCCGGGGACAGCTTGCGCGGCAGGCCCGTGCGCTCGAAGCGGATGTCCAGCCCGGTGCGCTCGCGGAACGTCTTCGCGTAGTCCTCCAGGCCCTGCGACAGCTCGAAGTCCTCGCGCATCATCCGCAGGTTGCGGCGCAGCTCCTCGATGGACTCCTCCGCGGTGGTCTTCAGCTCGCGAATCTCCGAGCGCAGCCCGTCCTCGCGGGCGAGGTTCAGGATGTACTCGGCCTGGATGATCATCGAGGAGAGTGATGCGCCCAGGCCGTCGTGGATCTCCCGCGCCAGCCGGTTGCGCTCCTCCACCACCGCCAGCTCCTTCAGGTCCCCCTGGAGGGCCACCACCTCGCGGTGCGCGGCGGCCTCGCGCTCGTTCAGGTACACCAGCACGTAGACGATGATGAAGTTGAGCGCGAGGTACCAGAGCAGCGTCAGCAGCTCCACCGCCGTCACCGAGCGGTTGAGGAGCAGGTCCAGGCGCGTGGTGATGGGCAGGGCCAGCAGCGGCGGGAGGATGGCCAGCGGCTTGGGGTAGAGGATGGAGAAGAGGGTGGTGAACAGGAGCTGCGTCGCCAGCAGCGGGCTCTGGAGGCCGCCGCCCACCTGGGGCTTGGCGATGAGCACCACGGTGATGGTCAGGTCCAGGCAGAGGGTGATGTACGTCACCCAGCGGCCGGCCTTCGGGTGGTCGATGACGAGCAGGTTCGCGACGCTGTAGAGCAGCATCGTGAAGTAGCCCACGAACGAGAACGGCCCGGTGAGGCCGAAGTAGACGCTCCACGCGGGCACCGCGAGGATGAGCAGGCCCAGCGTGAGGAACATCATCCGCGCGTAGAAGAGCGCGCGGGCGCGAGCGACGAAGCGGTCCTGCTCCCAGGAGGCGGTGGCCTGCTCGGCGGACACGCTGTCCGTCAGCTTGCGGCGCTCCAGCACCTCCCGCACGCGGGCGCGCAGGTCGTTGGCGGGGGTCTCCTCGCCGAGGGCGAGATTCGTGTTCATCGGGGCGGCAGCTTACGGGAGCCGCCGGGTGTGCGGGAATCCCGGGGGCGGCTTGCCTCCCCCCTGGTGGAGGGAGGAGGCACGCCCCGGCGCTCAACCGTGGGTCACTTCTCGCAGGCCTTCCGGGCCTCGGGCTTGCGCTGGAAGACGTACTCCAGCCTGTCTTGCCGCTCTCCGGTGCGCTCGTCGAACAGCGGCGTGCCGCCCGCGTACATGGTGCCCTCGGGGTGGCCGTACTTGTCCAGGCCGTTGGACTTCAGCCAGCGGTCCACGCAGGCCTCCACGGCCTCGCGGCTCCCACCGGAGCCGGAGCTCTTGGCCATCCCCGACGTGCCGGCGTCCGTGAGCGGCTTGCTGGACTCCATGGTGACGGTGCCCGCGTCGTCCGTGGAGGACGTCATGGCGCCACGCTGGGTGCCCGTCTGGGCGCCCTCCGAGGGGCCACCCGCGTCCTTCACGGCCTCCATGGCGTCGCGCGGGTTGGCCTGGGAGGCCGCGTCGGTGGGGCCGGGGCCCTCGCCGGTGTTCTTGTGGCAACCGACAGCGAGGAGGAGGACGGTGGAAAAAGCGAGCACGCCGGGCAGGTTTTTCATATGTCCTGGCTGGTGAGGTCCGCGTCGAGGCGGCACGGTGGGTGGGCGCCTGCGCCCTTTTCACGGTGGACGCAGGGGCACGCACCTTATTCGCTTCCGACCCCTCGCGGATGGGCAATCCGATGCACGGACACGACACGGACCACCACCCCCGAATCCCCCAGGCCTCCCGTCTCGAGCGCGCCCGCGTGTTGCTGGTGGGCGCCGGCGGACTGGGCTGCCCGGCCTCGCTGGCGCTGGCGCAGGCGGGTGTTGGCCACCTGACGCTGGCGGACCCGGACCGGGTGGAGGTGACGAACCTGCCGCGCCAGCTCTGGCACTGGCCCGCGGACGTGGGCCGCAACAAGGCGGAGTCCGCGGTGGCGGGACTGATGCGCGCCTTCCCCACGCTGTCCACCGAGGCGCTCCCGGAGCGCGTGGACGCGGGCAACGCGGAGGCCCTGTTCCGCGCGCACGACGCCGTCATCGACGCGACGGACGGCGTGGCCACCAAGTTCTTCCTGTCGGACGTGGCGGTGCTCACCGGCGTGCCGCTCGTCTACGGCGGTGTGCTGCGCATGCAGGGGCAGGCGATGCGGCTGGACCCGGGCGGCCCGTGCCTGCGCTGCCTCTACGAGGCGCCGCCCCCGCCGGACGCGGTGCCCACGTGCGCGCAGGCGGGGGTGCTCGGCTCGCTCGCGGGCCTGGTGGGCGCGGTGCAGGCCCTGCTCGCGCTGGAGTTGCTGGCCGGGGCCGCGCGCCCCGCTCCCGGCGAGGCCACCCTCCATGTGCTGGACGGTGTGTCCCTCACGGGCCGCCGCGTCCGAGTGGAGCGCGCGCCGGACTGCCCGGGCTGCCGCGTCACCGCCGTTCCGGAGTACCCGGAGGCCGCACGGGAGGCCGGGGCATGTCCGAGGTGAGGGCCACGCTGGACATCACCCGCGAGGTCTGCCCGATGACCTACGTGCGCACCAAGCTGAAGCTGGAGGCGCTGGAGCCGGGGGCGCTGCTGGAGGTGCTCCTCCGGGGCGCCGAGCCGCTGAAGAACGTTCCACGCAACGCGCGCGAGGAGGGGCACGAGGTCGTGTCCCTCGAGGCGCGCCCCGACGGGACGCACCTCCTGGTGCTCCGCAAGCAGGGCAGGTGAGCCATGGCGACCATCCGCATTCCCACCACGATGCGCGGCTTCACGAGCAACCAGGCCGAGGTGAAGGCCTCCGGCGCCACCGTGCGCGAGGTGCTGAAGGACCTGGACACGCGCTACCCCGGCATCGGCGCGCGGCTCTTGGACGAGCGCGGTGCGGTGCGCCGCTACGTCAACGTCTTCCTCAATGACGAGGACATCCGCGCGCTCGGCGAGCTGGACACGCCGGTGCGGGACGCGGACCGGCTCACCCTCATCCCCGCGATGGCGGGAGGCTGAGGCCCGCCATGGCGCTGCGAGAAGAGCAAATCCTCCGCTACTCCCGGCAGATCCTCCTGCGCGAGGTGGGCGGGCGCGGGCAGGAGGCGCTGCTGGCGGGCGCCGCGCGGGTGGATGCCATTGGCGCCTCGGGGCTGACGGCCGCGGCGTACCTCGCCGGGGGCGGGACGCCCGTGGCGGGCACGGGCTCGCTGACGCTGGGGCCGTGGGCGCCCGGCTTCCTGCTGGGGCCCGAGTCCATCGGCCAGCCCCAGGTGGAGGCCCTGGACCGGGCGGTGCCGGAGCTGAACCCGGACGCGGCCGGTGCCGGGCGGGGTGGGGGACTGCTGGCGGAGCTGCCCGCGTCCTGGAGCGGCGAGGCCCCCTGGGTGGCCCTGGGCGGGGACGGGAGGCGCGCGGCCGTCGTCTTCCGGGGCCCGGACGGGTGCGTGTGGTGCTTCGGCGAGACGGTGCGGCACCTCATCCAGCCCCCGGACGGCGCGCTCGGCGTGGCACTGGGGGCCCTGGGCGCCCTGGTGTTCCAGCGGCTGCGGCTGGGCCTGGGGCCCTCGCTGGGAGGCCGCTGGCTGCTGGCCCCCGGCGTCGTGGAGGAACTGGCGCCGCGGCGCTGTGCCCGCTGTGCGGGGAGCCCGGAGCCCTCCCAGCCGTGAGCCGCTGGCCCGAGCCCGGCTGGCCCGAAGCCGTGCGCGCGGAGGTGGTGCGGCACCTGGAGGCCACATACCCCCAGGAGGGCTGCGGGGTGATCCTCCGCGCGGGCGGGGACGGCCCCTTCCGGGTTCGCCCGCTGCGCAACGCGTCTCCCCGGCCCCGGACGGCCTACGCCTTCTCGCCCGAGGAGTGGCTGGCGGTGTCCCTGGAGGCGGACTCACGGGGAGAGCGGGTGGTGTGCGTGTTCCACTCCCATGTAGAGGCACCCGCGACCTTTTCCCAGGAAGACCGCGCCCAGGCGGCCCCGGGAGGTCAGCCGCTCCTGCCCGGAGTTTCCTACCTCATCGGATCCATACACCGGGGCTGTGTAATCTGGGTGTGTGAGTACGAGTGGAGGGGGGGCGATTTCAGGGTGCGAGAGACGTGAAAACGTCATTTCATAAACGAAAAACCCATGTGCTGGCGGGCACTTGGCTGCCAGCTCACCCCACCTGCGGAAAGGTGTGTGCGAATTGTCAAGTGAGGGGGTTTTCGTCTATAACCGCCCGCATCTTCTGAATCTGCGGCGTCCACACGCAGCTTGCAAGAAGCGCTCCGGACGCAGGGAGTTGAACAGGCTTATGGCCCCCAACACTGGTTTCACCCTCTGGCTGACCGGCATGTCCGGAACCGGGAAGAGCACGACCGCAGCCTACATCGCCGCGCGGCTGCGGCAGGTCGGACGCAATGTGGAGATCCTCGACGAGGGCGAGCTGGGTGAGGCGCTCTGGGCGGGGCTGGGCGACACCAAGGAGGACCGCGTCACGGTGATTCGCCGCCTGGGCTTCGTGGCGAACCTCCTGACCCGCAACGGCGTGGCGGCGCTGGTGCCCTGCGTGAGCCCCTACAAGGCGGGCCGCGAGGAGAACCGCCGCAGCATCGGCCGCTATGTCGAGGTCTACGTCGACTGCCCGACCGAGAAGCTCATCGAGCGTGACACCACGGGCCGCTACAAGAAGGCGCTCAACGGGGAGATCCCCAACTTCATCGGCATCACCGAGCCGTACGAGCCGCCCAACTCGCCGGAGGTGACGATCCACTCCGACACCGAGTCGGTGGAGGACGGCGCGGCGAAGATCTTCCAGTCCCTGCTGGACCTCGGCTACATGACGACCGAGGAGCTGAAGATCATCACTGGCAAGAAGATGAAGGCCAACCCGCTGCCGGCCAAGCCGGAGAAGGGTGCCGCCAAGGCGGACAAGGGCGCCAAGGCCCGCCGCGCCGAGGAGACCCGTCCGGCGGCGGCGAAGGCCCCCAAGGCGGACAAGGGCGCCAAGGCGCGTCCGGCCACGCGCGCGGCCCGGGTGGCGAAGCCCGCCGCCGCCGCCAAGAAGCCGGCGAAGAACAAGGCCCGCTGAGCACGAGGGGCCGGCCAGGCCCTCGCTCCCCAGCTTGAAGGGCTCCGGGTTGCCGCTCGTTGAGCGTGCAATCAGGGGCCCTTCCGTTTTAGGAGTCCCCCCATGTTGAGCCCCGAGCAGATTCAGGCCCTGTGTGAGTCCTCGCGCCCGAAGCTGGAGGCGATGCGTGCCGCGCTGCGCGCCCATGGCAGCGCGCTGGTGGCGTTCTCGGGCGGGGTGGACTCCACCTTCGTGCTGAAGGTTGCGGTGGAGGAGCTGGGCGAGCGTGCGCTGGCGCTCACCGCGCTGTCCGCGTCCGTGGCGCCGGAGGAGGCGCAGGAGGCGCGGGAGCTGGCGGAGCGGATTGGCGCCCGGCACGTGGTGGTGGGCAGTAACGAGCTGGCCAATCCGCAGTACGCGGCCAACCCCACCAACCGCTGCTACTTCTGCAAGACGGAGCTGTACGACATCTGCGAGGCCCGCCGGAAGGAGCTGGGCCTGGCGGTGGTGCTGGACGGCTTCAACGCGGACGACTTCAAGGACCACCGGCCCGGCCACAAGGCGGCGCAGGAGCACCGCGTGGTGTCCCCGCTGGCGCAGGCGGGGCTGACGAAGGAGGAGATCCGCGCGTGGAGCCAGTCGCTGGGGCTGCCCACCTGGGACAAGCCGCAGATGGCGTGCCTTGCGTCGCGCATCCCCTACGGCACGTCGGTGACGCGGGACAGGCTCCTGCAGATCGCCGCCGCCGAGTCCGAGCTGCGCAAGCTGGGCTTCCGTCAGTTCCGCGTGCGCTACCACCAGGAGGTGGCGCGGCTGGAGGTGGCGGCCGAGGAGTACGAGCGCTTCCTCGCCGCGGACGTGCGGAAGAAGATCAACACCGCGTTCCTGGCGCTGGGCTTCAAGTTCGTGGCGTTGGACTTGGAGCCCTTCCGCTCCGGCCGCATGAACGAGGCGGCCGGCGTGGCGCGCCCGGAGGCCCCTGGCGTGGGCAAGGTCGAGGGGTTCTCGCTGCCGGTGGTGAGCTGAGCCGCGTCCTCTCCGGCATGAGGCTCTCCTTCACGCGAGCGGGCGGAGCCTTCGTCCTGTTCGCGGCCGGCCCGCGTTCGGTGGACGGGGAGGCTGTGAAGAGCTTCCTCGCGGAGGCGCAGCGACACTGTGGGCAGGGCGTCGCCGACGATCTTCATTCGCGGTTCGGTGGCGAGTCGTCCCTGAGGTAGAAGCGGGCGTCCAGCCCGGGCCCGCCCTGGAGGTAGCCGCTCCACCCTCCAGGGCTGCGCAACGAAGTGGAGGACTTGAAGAAGGACGCACCAGGCGAACCAGACGAAGCACGCTGGATGCGCTAAAGACTCCTCCCGATGACCCTCGTACCGACGCTGTACGACTTCCAGGTCGCCTTGAGCCACGTCGACCGCTCGATTGACCAGCCCGCGCTGGTCATCAAGCTCGCGCGCCACCCGTCGGAGACCATGCAGCGCGCGTGGCTGCGGGTGTTCGCGTTCTGCTGGCTGTGGGAGGAGCGCCTCGCCTTCGGCAAGGGCCTGGCCGAGCCCGATGCCCCGGACCTCGAGTGCCGTGACTACACCGGCCTTGTCACTCGCTGGGTGCGCGTGGGAAAGGCGGACCCGCAGAAGGTCCAGCGCGCGGTGGACCAGAACCCGCACGCGAAGGTCGCCGTGATGTTCGAGTCCGTCCAGCGGATGGAGGCGTTCCTCGCCGAGGCTCGCGAGGCAAAGGCGACGCGGGTGGCCAAGGCTGAGCTCGCCGCGGTGGATGCCGACCTGCTTCGCTCGCTCTCCCAGTTCGACACGCGGCGCATCAAGCTGTCGCTGACCTTCGTCGGAGACCACGCCTATGTCGAGTGCGAGGGGCAGAGCTTCGACGGTCCACTCACCCGCGCGACGCCGTGAAGCTTGAGCGCCATGTCGGAGGGCTCTCGCTCGCCCGGAAGGCCCACTACCTGCGCTCGCGCGGCTGGCGCGAGGAGAAGGGTGGGTGGTCGAGCGAGATCTTCGGCCTGCATCCGACGGCCAAGGCTCTCCACCACCAGCTCACCGATGACCTGAGCCAGGCGCTCTGTCAGCGGGGATGGCAGGTGCTCGGGTACTCCGAGCGCGGCTACGTCCAGTTGCGTGACGTTGGTCGCGGCAAGCCTTGCTCCCTGCCCAAGGCCCTGCGCACCCAGGCCCGCCGCGAGAAGCGGCTCGTCGCGGAGCTGACCTACTCGCTGTTCCTCGCGGCGTTGCTCGAAGTGGAAGGAGGGTGACGTCCGCAGCGGTTTCATGGCCCCATGCCGCGCAGCTGGTGTACGCCCAGCTCGCCCACGTAGGCGCCGAGCCGCAGCGCCGCCCGGCCCCCCGGCGCCACGTTCAGGTCCTCGCCGAACAGCGTCCACGGTCAGCGCACCCGCTTGTCCGGGGACGGCACCGTCACCACCACCGTGCGCGGGAAGGAGCGGTTGCCGGTCTCGTCCTCGGCCACCAGCCATACCTCGGTGCCCGTCACGATCCCCACAGTGGCCGCCACGCGCTCCATCCGCACTCTGGATGTTGGAATGAGCGATATTCACACCATGAATCTCGCGGACTTCGACTTGAACCTGCTCCGCGTGCTCGACGCCCTCTTCATCGAGCAGAGCGTGGGGCGCGCGGCGGCGCGGCTGCGGCTCTCTCAGCCCGCCACCAGCAATGCGCTGGCGCGGCTGCGCGCCGCCCTCGGAGACCCCCTCTTCGTGCGCGGCCTCCAGGGCATGGTGCCCACCCCGAGGGCCCTGGCCCTGAGAGGCCCGCTCACCCTCGCACTGCGGCAGCTCCAGGAGGCCCTGGTGCCCCCCGAGGCCTTTGCTCCCGAGCGCGCGAGCCGCACCTTCGTGCTGGCCGCGAGCGACCATGCCCAGCTCCTCGTGCTGCCGCAGCTCGCGGCGCAGCTCGCGCACTACCCCGGCTTGAAGCTGCGCGTGGTGCCGCTCCCCCGCGACTTTCCCACCCCCGAGCTGGAGGCCGGCGAGCTGGACCTCGTCCTGGGCGTCTTCGACCTCTCCCCGGGAGACCAGGCGCCCCGGGGGCTGCGACGGCAGGTGCTGGTGCGCGAGCACTTCGTGCTGGTGGGCCGCGCGGGCCATCCCGCGCTGCGCAAGCCGGAGCGCCTGGACCTCTCCCTGCCTCAGCTCCACGTCTCGCCGCGCGGCGGCACCGAGGGCCGCTTCGAGCGCAAGGCGAAGCTGCGCCGCAACGTCGTGCTCTTCACCCCGCACTACCTCGTGGCGCCCTGGGTGCTGGCGGGCACCGGCCTCATCGCCGCGCTACCCGAGCGGGTGGCGCTCCGCTTCGCCGAGGCCTTCCCCCTCACCGTGGTGCCGGTGCCCCTCCCGCACGAGCCCCTGCGCGTGCAACAGCTCTGGCACCCGCACCGGCAGGAGGACCCCGCGCACCGCTGGCTCCGGGAGCAGGTGCTCGCCGCGGCGCGGGCCTCCCCCTCGGGGGAGCGCCTGCCGCTAAAGCCGCGCCGGTAGCCGGACGGGCACGCGGGCCGGGTGGGGTGCCCCCAGTGAGGCGGGCACCCCCTTCACCGTCCGCGTCTCGTGGCGTGAGGCTGGCGTCTATCCCTGCACCGGGGAGCTGGCCTCGTCCTGCACCCGCGGAGCGCAGACGAGCACTTCCTCGGAGGTGCTCATGGACTCGGTCGAGGCCTGCTCCTCCTCGGTGGGCGCCACGGGGATGGGGTACTTCCCACCACATCCGTTGTACGTGAAGCAGTCAGTGTCGGAGGTGAAGAGGGAGCAGGGCCCGCACTGGCCATATGTGCAGTAGGTGCGGCACGAGGGATAGGACTGGGCGTTCGCGGTGAACGGCACCAGGGATGCCACCGACAGAAGTCCAGCCATGACATAGCGAATCATTCGAATGTCCTCCATGCCGGGGAGCACCGCGCGCCACCGGTGCTCCCACCCTACCGCGCGCTGGCTTTGCTTGAAAAGCCATTGGCCCGCAGACACTGCTGTCTGACTGATGTCATTGGAAGTTTCCGGTGCGCCGGTGCAATGCAAGACATCTGTGCGCCGCGTCATGGTGCGCATCGCGAAGGGCGTCTCGGAGGCTCGCACGCTAGAAGTCGCGCGCGTGCTCGCGCCGGTACTCCTCCATCAGTTGCGCCAGTTCGTCGCGAATCGCCTGCGCGTAGACGTGGCTCTCGTAGTGGATCGTCAGCAGTTTCTCCCGGTAGGAGAAATAGCCAGCGAGGCGGATGGCCGCCTCCGGGGTATTCCAGTTGGCGATCATCACGGAGCGATACCGGGAGATGCGCCCCTCGGACTCCGCGCCTGGCTCGGACTGCGTGCGCCCGTCCGACGCCATGGGCGCCGCACCGGGTGAAGAGGCCGCGGGCACCTCGGAGTCCATGTCATCCGGAGAGGCGCCATCCCCCTGGGCCTCGACGAGCGGCGGCTGCCTCTCGGCCTCCCCGGGTTGGGCCTGGGCCACCTGAGGCCGAGGCTCCGCGGCGGCGGGGGAGGCCCGGGGGACCGGCGTCGAAGTCCTCGCGAGCAGCCACGCGAGGTCGAAGGACTCGCGGTACTTCTGCACACGCCGCGAGGTGCCTCGCTTCGCGGGGCGGTCGTACTTGTCGGTCAACATCTCCACCGTCAACTCGTAATCACCCCGGAGGTCCTTCACGTCCTCGAATCGCACGAAGACCGAGCCCAGGCGTCCGTTGGCGAAGATGAGGAACACGCGGGCCGGCTGCTCCCCGAGCGTCGTCGAGACAACCAGGTCTCCCCGCTGCGTCTCCTGGGCCTCGGGATACAGGGCCAGCACCTCGTTCCGGGTCATCCCCCAACGCGTGGATTGAAAGCCATCCATGCTGCGATAGGTCCGCTCATGCGAGGCGCGTATGGCGGCTCGGCGCTCGTGCACCGTCGGGCCATGGTGGTGCGAGCCGCAGCCGACGAGAAGGAACAACATCCACCCGTAACGATTCATGGAGACACCTTTCCGTTCTCCGGAAGAGCGGCGTCTTTGGCGTCAGCACGCGGAAGCCCCCCGAAGAATCCTTGTTCGACACCGGCACCCGGGGACGAAGCGTAGTGCAGATGACCGGGGGGGAGCTACGAATCCGCATCTGTCCACCAGCGCGGATGCTCCGCCGACGTGTCGGCCGACGTGTCGGAGGCAGGCCATCGACTCGCGGTGCCAGGGCTCTCCCGAGGGGCCGACGCCTGGTGCACGCCTTGCAAAACCCGCTGGCGCCGTCATCCATCCCCGATTCACAGGAGCACGTCATGTCCTCTGCGAAGCTCATCGGCTACTTCCGCGGATTCGAGTCCACGGGCAACCTGCTCAGCGCGACTCCAAGCAGCGTCACCCATATCAACCTGTTCGTCGCGGGCATCACCCCCGACGGGAAGTCGCTCGCCACCAACTACCTCACCAAGGGCTCCTCGGCGTCGCAGCTCATCGCCGCGTCCCAGCAGCTCCAGAAGCAGGGGCAGCGGGTGTCGATGTCGCTGATGGACTCGTCGACCATCCACTGGAACAACGTGGACATCTCGTCCTACGTCCAGAGCGTGCAGCAGGTGGCGATGGGGCAGTGGGGGCTCAACGGCATCGACGTGGACGCGGAGTCCGGCATGCCGGCCGACGTGTACGTGGATACGATGGTGAACCTCGTCACCTCGCTGCGCCAGGCGCTCGGGTCCGGCGCGCTGCTGACGTACACGGCCTACACGCTCGGCCAGAAGGTGCTGGGCTACGGCACCGACTTCAACTTCGACGGGGAGATCCTCCCGAAAATCGCCAGCTCCATCGACTGGGTGAACACCATGGGCTACTTCTGGGACACCCAGGACCAGCAGACTGCGTTCGCGGCATACGCGGACCTCGTCGGGCCGGAGAAGGTCGCCATCGGGGTGGGGGTGGACTACCAGGGCGGCGCTTCGACGCCGCTCGACGAGGTGTCCGCGCTGGCCAACTGGCAACCCGCCTCGGGCTCCAAGGCGGGGATGATGCTCTACGCGCTGGACGGCGACGCGCCCCAGTTCACCGGCAAGCCGCAGTGGACGTGGGTCGATACCATCGCGCAGGGCCAGGGCGCCGCGAAGCCGAAGGCACGTCCCGCCGTCCCCAAGCCCCACCGCCGCCTGCCCTGGGCGGTCCAGGCGGTTCGCTAGTCGAGTTCGTGTCGTGGGGGAGGCATGGCAAGTGGCCCTTTTACCCGTGACGACGCCCGGGACGGCCTGCTTGTCTCCCGGCACACGCTTCCCCCACCTTCCTGCGTGTGCCCGGCCCTTCCTGCTTCTCACACTTGCCGCCCTCTGTGCAGGGACCACGGGCTGAGCGAAGGACCGCTGGGTGCGCGGCGACGTCGAGGTTCGCACCTTCACCCGCGAATTCCTCGGCCGCTGGCGGAGGGAGGAGGACGAGGGGGCCACGTACACGCCTTACCCCGCCGACGTCGTGGTGGGCGCGCCAACCGACCTCGCGTCGCTCACCGGCGTCCCCGGCCGCATCCTGCCGGTGCCAGGCCACACGAAGGGCTCCCTGGTGGTGGAGGTCGGCGACATGCTCTTTGTCGGAGATTTGCTGCGCGGCAGCCTCATCGGCTCGGGCGCGGAGACGCACCTCTACATGTGCGACCTCGAGGCGAACCGCCGCGACATCCGCACGCTGCTGGAGCAGCAGTCTCCCGGCTCGAAGTGGGTGTTCGTCGGCCACTTCGGCCCGGTGACGCGCGAGTCCGTCCTGGAGCACTTCGAGGCAGAGAAGCGCTGACGGGCCGCGGGCGCTTACCTCCGCGGAGGTAGGCCGGTTGCTTTTCCACTCCTGGCCCTGCAAAACGCTGCCCGTGCATTCCGAGCACCGAGGTGCCACATGCTGACCGATACCCAGGTACGCGAGCTCTATGCGAACGGAAGGTTCGCCCCTGCCGAGTGGGCGGAGTGGCAGAAGAACTACGCCGACTTCCTCGCGTGGGTCCGCGCGCAGAGTGACGCGGAGCTGAGCAGCCCCGCGAGCCAGGAGCGCCTCTGGAAGGCTCGCGCCATCACCCCAGTGGGCCCGGGAGAGAGCGTCAACGTCACGGGGGCCTACACCGACCCCGACGTGGTGGATGGCTTCGTGGCGCTGAGGAAGAAGTCCTGGCCCGCCGATCCCACCTCCCGCGCCGAGGCCATCCAGGAGGAAGGCGAGCGGCTCCTCCGGCTCGTCCGTGAGCGGCACTCCAAGCGGCAGCCCTATGCCAAGCTGTGGCGCGCCTTCGCCGCGCTGCTCCCCGCCGAGTTCCACTGCGTCTTCCGGTATGAGGCCCACGTCCGCGCAGCCAAGCTGCTATTGCCCGAAGGCTCGGACCCGAGCCACGTCCTCATCCGCGCGCGCCTGCGCGAGGCGCTCGGCAATGAGGACGGCAGCGTGACCGAGCACGTCCGGCGCTCGACATTCTGCTGGTGGCTGCACGAGCAGTTCGACGCCATCTCCAGCGGGGCCACTCCCACCACATCGGTCGCCACATCCGCAGACCGCATCTCCAGCCCGCTGGCGCTCTGGCCCTATGGAAAGCAGTTCAAGGGCAACTCCTGGCCGAAGAACGGCCTGGAACTGTACCGGCGCACCATTCAGGAGTGTCTGCCCGGCATCCCGCGCGCGGACCTGGTGGAAGTTCTCCGCAACGTCCCCGAGTTCTCCACGCAGTCCCCCGGCGCGCTCAGGGTCTACATCGCCCGCATCGCCGGCCTGGGACTACTCCAGACGCAGGGCGACACGCTGCGGCCGACGGACGCGGGAGAGAGCCTGCTCGAGAGCGACGTCCCCGACGTGCTCGTCGAGCGGCTGATCGAGCGTGTCTTCCCCTTCGGCGGCCTGTTGCGCTTCCTGGCCGGCGGACCCCGGGCCACGGGAGAGATCAACAAGCACCTGCAGACGCTCTATCCGAACTGGAAGGAGAACATGGGGCCGTCCCAGCTCACGAGCTGGGCCAAGCACCTCGACCTGATGGAGCCCACGACGAACGCGCGCTACCAGCTCACCCCCTATGGCGAGGGCTGGGAGAAGCGGCTCCCGTCGGTGCTCCCGATGGCGCCGGCGGTGGCGGCGGCCGAGGAGGACTCCGAGCCCCAGGACACCCCAGGCGAGGGAGCCACCGAGGCGGAGAAGAAGAACTGGCCCTCGTTCGAGCAGCTCCGCCACGCGTTCACCCAGGACCCAGCCGCCAAGACCTTCGTCCTGGAGGATCGGCAGCTGCGCACGCTGCATCTCGCCTGGCACTGCAATCCCCAGCGGCGCTTCGTGCTGCTCGCGGGGTTGTCCGGGACCGGGAAGACGGCGGTCATCCGGCAGTACGCCCGGCTCTACTGCCAGGCCCTCAACCTGCCGCTGGACAAGCACCTGGCCGTGGTCCCCGTCTCTCCCGATTGGAGGGACCCCACGGGCATGGTCGGCTACCTCAACGCCCTTCACGCGGAGCCCACGTTCCAGGCCGAGCCCGCGCTGCGGCTCGTGCTCCGCGCGGTGAGCGACTCCGCCAACCCGTACTTCCTCGTCCTCGACGAGATGAACCTGGCCCGGGCCGAGCAGTACTTCGCGCCCTTCCTCTCGGCCATGGAGCAGGACCACGGGAGGCTCCACTTCCACGGCCACGAGACGGCGGTGAATGAGGTGCCACCCTCGGTGCCCTGGCCGAAGAACCTCTTCATCGCGGGCACCGTCAACATGGACGAGACCACCCACCCGTTCAGCGACAAGGTGCTGGACCGCGCCTTCACCCTGGAGTTCTGGGATGTGGACCTCAAGAGCTTCTTCAGCCGGCAGACACGGCGGCAGCCCGAGGTGGAGCAGGTCCTCACCGAGCTGCACGGCATCCTGAAGCCGTCGCGCCGACACTTCGGCTACCGCACGGCGGGCGAGGTGCTGGCCTTCGTCGCCGCCATGGGTGGGGATATCCCCAACGACCTCCGCGCCGAGTTGGTGGACCAGGCGGTGTTCTCCAAGGTGCTCCCCCGTATCCGCGGAGAGCACTCCCTGGAGTTCGAGGCGATGCTGCAGGAGCTCCGGAAGCTCTGCGCTTCCCGGAGCCTCCCCCGGAGCGCTGACAAGGTGGAGCAGATGGAGGCCACCCTGAAGACCACCGGCATCACCCGCTTCTGGTCCTGACCATGGAGGTGTACGAGCCAGGAGGCGAGCCGCTTTCCCTCTCGGAAGGCGTGCTGCGCCTGGAGGAGGCCCGCCAGTATTTCGTCTCCCCCGGAGCCGGCGCCCCGGAAGGCGCCGTCGCGTGGCTGGGGCCGCTCGCGCTGGAGTGGGATGGGGCGGAGCGCGCGTTCCGGCTCCCCATCTCGCAGTGGATTGGCGCCCAGTTGCTGCGGGTTGCTCATGCCGGGAAGGAGACGACCACGACCGTCCAGGTGGTGCCGCGGGCGGACAAGCTCTCCGCGCAGGCCTGGACGGTGCTGCTGTCGGACCTGGAGGCGTGGCTTCCCTCGCTCAGCGTGGGAGACCAGCCGGGCCTCCAGGGCTCTGTCGTCGCGGGTGGCAGCCGGATTCCGCACCTCGTGGAGGCGGCGCTCCCGCTCATCCCGGCCTTGCTGGAGTCCATCCGCGCAGTCATCGCCGCGCCCCGTCAGCGGACCGGCCACACCGAACTCTTCGTGCCTGCCCATCAGGTGCGGCGCGTGGAGCGGACCGCCCTCGGCTGGCTCGAAAGGCACCCGGAGGCCTCGCGGGCTCTCAGCGCCCGGTGGGACACGGACGCGGATGCACGGCGCCCGCCCCTCGTCCCCGTGGGCCATGCCACCGAGACGCTCGACCACCCGGCGAACCGCTATGTCACATGGCTGGTGCGCTCCATTGCCCGGGACCTCGGCGCCTATGCGGAGGCACTGGATGGCACCGCGCGCGGGAGTGATGCGCCCGCGGGAACCCACGCCGACGACTGGCTCCGGTGGTGCACCTCGCGCGCGGAGGCGCTGCGCGAGGCCGCCGGGGCGCTGTGGGCCCTCGAAAGGCGCTCGTGGCTGGCGCGCCTGGCGCCGTCTCCACCCACGGAGGCGGCGATGGCGGTCG
The DNA here is from genome assembly GCF_020037125.1 of Myxococcus sp. RHSTA-1-4. Lineage (GTDB taxonomy): Bacteria > Myxococcota > Myxococcia > Myxococcales > Myxococcaceae > Myxococcus. The sequence continues at coordinate 184,510 of NZ_JAIQDG010000020.1, read as the reverse complement.
TGGTGGACGACCCCCGCTATGCCCGGCTCCATCGGCTGGGCCGGCGCTTCCGATCGCCGCTGTTCCAGTTCGGAAGGCTCCCGGGCGCGCCGGGAGCCGCGACCCGCCCATCCTACGAGCTCTATGAGCTGTGGACGTTCCTCGCGCTGCGCAGGCTGCTCGGGGCGCTGCTGCCGGAGCACCGGTGGACGTCCCAGGGGCTCGAGCCGCTCGCCACCCTGGACGAGCCCCTCGACGGCGCCTCCTTCGAGGCCACCGGCCCTGGCGGCACGCTCCGGCTCCTCTTCAACCCGACCTTCCGCGGCTACCTTTCACGGGGGACGGCGCCACGCTTCAGCATCTCGGGAGAGCGCAGGCCCGACCTGGTGCTTCTGTGGGAGAGCGAGGGGCGGCGTCGCTGGGTTTGTCTCGATGCGAAGTACCGCGTCGCGAGAGACGCCCTCGCGGACGCCTTCGAGTCGGCGCACCTCTACCGGGATGGCCTGCGCTGGCCCGAGTGGGGTGGCCGCTGCGAGGCGGCCGTGCTGCTGGCCCCCGCGGAGCTCCCCGCGTGTGCCCCCTGGTTCGCACCGGGCTTCGTCGCGGAGCATCAGGTGGGCGTCTTCCGCCTGACGCCCGGAGCCGAGGCGGCACCCCTGTCCGCCTGGCTGGGCCGGTTCCTTGGTCTATGTGCTGAAATGGCTCCCGCACCATGGTGAAGAGCAGGTGCGTGGTAACGGGTCCACCTCAATCTTTCGCAGCTCGTGCTGACATATTCCAGAGTCGGCCAGCCTTGACTCGTAGCTCTCTGGCTCGACTGAAAGAACGTGACCATGCGACTCCGCGCCTGCGCCGCACTCCTAATCTTCCTCTCTGCGTGCGCTACGTCGGCACCGAGCCCCAAAGAGCGAGTGCCCCAGAACCCGAGGATCTCCAACCTCCAGCGGGCAGCAGAACTGCCGTGGAGGGACGGGGGGCGGTGCGTCGTCCGTGAGGCTTCCCAGCCCTGGCCCGTGCTGGCGGAGCGGTGCTTCGCAGCCCTCGACCATGACCGGGTCCGGTTCAATGACCGGACGGGACGATGTGCCGTTGCCTCGGCGGGCGCGGCTGCCCTGGGAATCGGCCTCTGTGTATTGGCTGCTCCCGAGATCGTTGTGGGCGCGGTGATCGTCGTGGGCGTGGTGGTGGTGGGAGTCGCCATCAAGGAAGCGCTGGATGCGTATGAGCTGAGCGGGAGTCGTTCGGAGGAGGTAGAGCCCGTACCCCAGACGAAGCCTGCCCCACAGGAACCCTCCGCGAATCGAAAGCTCAGGCCCGAGCCATCAGGACAGGACTGGTTTCCTCCAGGGCCGACCGAGCCACTGGAGCGAGAGCGTCGCCGCAAGTGCGAGCCCGTCCCGGTGCCGCACCGAGGTGGAGATGACGGTCACGACAAGTGCGCCGACAAGATTCCGAACAACAGCTTCCCCGGCTGGGACGTGCTCGTCAATGGCAAGCAGTTTGACGCGCTGCAACTGGCCGCGCGCACGCTGTGGGAAGTAAAGACTGATGATTTCGAAATACACTCGCCTCACTCCCAGGGATTTTTCGCCAGAGTCAAGCTGCCGGAGATCAAGCGCGAGAAAGTGCTTGCGGAGGCATGTGGGTATAAATTTGTCGTTGGGGTCCGAAGCTCTGCCCACAAGGCTGCGCTTCTTGCATTAGACCCTGATCTTACAATCGTTGTCATGGATTGGTGCTAGAGTGACAGTCGCGCGAGAATCCCTCAATCTCAACGTATATGCGCCTGCGCTCGTGGGCGAGGATAAGCGACCGCTCGCCATTGTTCATGAAATGGAGCGTGCGCTTCCCGGCTTGCGGCTGGCGTGGACGCTTTCTGAAAAGGGGGGCTTCATTGCTTTGACTCACCGTGATGAGTGGATTGCAGCAGACAGGATGGATGGTGGATTTCCATTCCTTTGCAACGATGACGAAAGCCGACCCGTAACGCTTACCGGGTGGGAAAACCCAAGCGGCCTTGCTGTAGGGGGGCCGCCGCGTCTTGACGTCCATGCGACGCTGCCACTGGACGCGGTCGGCGTCGCGGCAGCAGCGGATGTGCTGGATGCCATAGGGGAGGGCGCTCGCGCGATCTGGGGGCATGCATCGCCGTGGGGCTATAATGAGGTCGTGTCGCAACAGTTTCGTGATCCTGAAGACGAGCCACATGCGTCGCCCCACGGATTGCCCTGGCTCCTGCGCCCACGGTACAACCGCGTGCCTGAGATTCCGCATTACCTTGGGTGGCTGAACTACTGGTCGGCCGCTGCCGCACGCGTCATCGGGTTCCCGGATCCTGCTCGCGACGCCGAGCTGCTTTCACGGGCGCGGCGCACGGCATCGGGCGGCTGGGTCTTGCGGCTCACGGACGCGCCGCTCGACCTGGACAACACCGCCCACTTGGACGCGCTCCTGCGGGCTTATGCGCGCTTCCCGGAAATCGGCGGTCGCTCAGCGCCTTGACCTCTCCGTGACCCGGCGCGAGCTTTCCGACCGTAGAAAGGGGCACGCTGCGCGTGGTCCGCTCCCCGATTCTCGGACCAGCTGAAGCGTGAGAGACCCCGCCCAGCCTCTCAAGGAGAGGACACGAGTCGGACGCCCCGCTTCTGCTCCAGGTCGGCGCGCGCGGCTTCGGACACGGCGGTCCCGCGCAGGTCCAGCTCGCGGAGGACGGGCAGTTGGTGAAGCGCGGGCATGCCGGCGTCGGTGACCTTCGTGCGTGTCAGGTAGAGCGTGCGCAGCGAGCCCGGAAGGTGGGCGAGCGCGTCGTCCCCAACCCGTGTACCGGCGAGGCTCAGCCAGGTGACACGGCCGAACTCCTGGAGCGCCTTCGCACCCGCCGCCGCCAGCGACGTCGCGCCCAGGTCGAGTGTTGAGAGACGCGGAAGCTGTTGAAGCGTCACCAGCCCCGAGCCGGTGACCAGCGTCCCCGGCACGTGGAGCGACTCCAGCTCCCGCAGCGCTGCGAGGCGGCCGAGCCCCACGTCCGTGAGCAGCGTGCGCTCCACCTTCAGGGAATGGAGCCCCGGGAAGGCGGACAGGAGGGGGACCCACTCGTCAGTGAAGCCCGTCCTGCCCAGGTCCAGGTGCCGCAGGGGGGGGCGCGTGCCCAGGTGCTTCAGCGCCTCGGGGCCGATGGGCGTGGAGGCCAGGTCGAGCCGGGTGAGCCGCTGGAGCGGCGCCAACGAGGCGAGCGCGGTGTCCGGCAGCTTCAGGCCGGACAGCGCGAGCACCTCGAGCGACTCGAGGACGGCCAGTTCCTGGAGGCCCGCGCCCGTGACGGCCGTGCGGGACAGGTCCAGCTCCCGCAGGCGCGCAAGCCCTCGCAGGTGTCGCAGCGCCGCGTCCCCGACGCGGGTGTCGTCGAGGTGGAGCACCTCCAGCCGCGCGAGCCCTTCGAGGTGGCGGAGCCCCGGCCCGTGGAGCTTCGTCTTGTTGAGCACCAGCGCCCGCAGCGCCGGCAGGTTCGCGAGGTGCGTGAGCCCGGCGTCCGTCACCCGGGTGCTGCCCAGGTGGAGCGCCTCCAGCGCCCGCAGCCCCGCGGCGTGCGCGAGGCCCGCGTCGGTGACGTCCGTCCGCGCCAGGCCCAGCCAGGTCAGGCCGGGCATGCCGCGCAGCGCGACGAGGCCCGTGTTCGTCACCCGGGTGCCGCTCAGGATGAGCGTGCGCATCCGCGTGCCCGGTACGGACGCGAGCAGCGCGTCGTCCACCGCCGTGTCCGAGAGGTTCAGCCACTCCAGCTCCGCCTGCGCCGCGAGCAGGCCGAGCCCCCTGGAGCTCACCGCCGTGCCGGCCAGCGAGACGCGGCGGAGCGTCGTCACTCCGGCGAGGGCCGCCAGCCCCCGGTCCGACACGGAGGTCTCATCCAGCCGCAGGGTGGTGAGGCGCCGCATCCCCTGGAGGTGGACGAGCCCCGCGTCGCCCACGCGCGTGCCGTCGAGGTGCAGGGCCTCCAGCCACGTCGCGCCCTGGAGCGCGGCGAGGTGCTCGTTCCCGAAGTCCGTGCCGGATAGCTGGAGCGACACCACGGAGGCGCCTTCGAGCAGCGGCGTGAGCAGCGCCGGGGAGGGGAGGCCCACGTCTCCGAAGGAGAGCCCGGGCACGCGGTGGTCTCGGAGCACGGTGCCCAGCGCGCGGGCCTCGTCCACCGTCTTCACGGGCGCCAGCGGCTCCGCGTACCAGTCTCCCTCGGGAGGCGGCTGAAACCCGGGAGCGCCCGAGGGCAGCGTGCCCCACTCGGTCGAGGTCCCGTCCGGCTGGAGCCGGAAGACCTTGAAGAGGGGCCGAGGCGGTTGCACGACAGCGGCGGCCGGAGGCTCCGCCGGGCGGGGCGCCGGTGGCGGAACGGTGGCGCAGCCCGCCACCAGGAGCAGGAACCCCACGAATCGCGACGTCCGGCCACCCATGCAAGGCACCTCGCTGAAGCCAGGGGCCCCGAGCAGAGTGTCCCGCATGGCGGGTGGTCAATGACAAAGCGTGGTGACCTCCGCGAACACCGCACTGAAGGCTGGTAGAAGGCCCTCCACCCGATGATTCGCGAGCGGTGCTGCATGACGGCTGGAAGGGCCTCCTGGGGGATTCGGATGATCCGCGTGGTGCTCGTGACGCTCACGGTGGCCGTGCCCGCGGGCGCCTTCGGGGCGGAGTACGTCGACACGCCGTACTACCAGGAGCGCCGCGCCCTCTCGCTGATCCTCGGGCCGGGCGCCTCGTATACCGAGTACATCGACCGAAATGACGACGACGCCGAGTCCGGCGGGGACGCGCACCTGGACCTCGGGGGCAGCCGCACGGTGGGCTACGACGGGGACGAGGTCTTCGTGCTGATCCGCGGGAGCCTGCGAGGCGCGGATCTATCGGTAGTGGGCGGCTACCGGAACTTCTTCGGCACCGACGCCTGGCAGTCCTTCTTCGACCTGAGCGCGGTGATCCGGCCGTTTTCTGGGCCCTGGGTGGGGCCTCGCGTAGCTTTCGGCCTGCGGCACACCTTCTCCGAGCGGCTCGCGCTGTACGGCGGGCTCGGTGTCTCGCTCGGGTTCGGCGCGGGTCTGCGGGGGGACGCGGAGGCCTTCACGGGGGTGCAGTGGATCTTCCCGGTAGGTTCGGAGTGAAAATCTTGCGATCCGACAGGTCTGTGAGAGGGTGTGCGCATCTGTAGGAGGTCGCGCACTTGGACATGAATCCCCGCCTCACCTCGGTGGTCTTCCGGCTCAACCGCGAGAAGCTCGACGCCCTGAAGGAGCTGTCGCGCTCCACGCGCATCCGTCAGAGCGAGTACCTGCGGGAGGCCATCTCGGACCTGCTGGCGAAGTACGAGGACCGGCTGGTCGACTGACGGCCACCGTTCCGGGCCCCACCGCGCGTCACCCCTTCATCCGATGAAGGGGGGCTCCAGCGGAAGCCCCGGGGGATGGAGGCGCTCCCCGGCGGTGAAGGGGTCCACCTCGGGAGGGTAGCGCACCTCCCAGAGCACCAGGCCGTGCGCGGGCGCCTTGAAGCCCTCCATGGCCTCGCCCGCCTCCAGCGCCGCCTTCCACGCTTCTTCCGGCAGCAGGCCCGCCGCCACCTTCAGCGCGCTCCCCACGAGGTAGCGCACCTGGTAGCGCGCGAAGCCGTCCCCGCTCAGCCTCGCCTCGTACAGGCCACCGCCCAATTCATGCAGGGTGGCGGACTCCAGCGTGCGGGGCTTGCGGGGGCTGGACTTCTCGTGGAAGGCGATGAAGTCCCGAGTCCCCACCGCCGCGCCGAGCAGCGCTTCCAGCCGCTCGGGCGTCACCGCCGTCCCGCCGGGCGCCTGGAGCAGGGGCTCGCCGCGCACGTCGAACGCATACGGCGCCCACGCTGCGTCACCCGTTCCCCCCAGCCGGAGCCGGTAGCGGTACGCCTTGCCGCTGGCGCTCCACTGGGCATGGAAGGAGTGCGGCCGCCGCACCAGGCACAGGCCCAGTCCCGGAGGCAGCCGGGCGGGCAGCCGCTCCGCGAGCGCCTCCGCCGAGTCGCCCGGCTCCAGCCGCACGCTCACCACCTGCATGCGCGCGTGCACGCCCTTGTCCGTCCGCCCCGAGGCCATGACGGTGGCGGGCACACCCACCGAGGCCAGCGCGTCCTCCAGCGCCGACTGGACGGTGGGGCCTTCCGACTGACGCTGGAAGCCCCGGAAGTTCCCGCCGCGGTACCAGAGCCACAGCGCGACGGGAATCCGTTTTGAGGTCGAGGGGAGCACGCCGTTGCGAGGGTGAGGGGGAAAACGGGATACTCGCCCGCGAAATGGCGGCCGGACAAGACTTCGCGGTGGATGTGGAAGGACAGTGGCTCTTTCGTCAGGGGGACCTGGTCCTCGGACCGGTGAGCGGCGGGCAGCTCGTGGAGAAGCTCACCACGGGCGAGCTGACGCCGGAGTCGCCGGTGGCGCTCGCCGGTGAGCGCGACTTCCACCCGATGCGGGACGTGGAGGCCTTCCGGGTGCACGTGGCCCGCTCGGAGGCCCGCGTCCGCGTGGAGGTCGCCGTCCAGGCGGAGCGGGAGAAGTCCCGCAAGCGCCTGATGATTCTCGGTGGCGCCGCCGGTGTGCTGGTGCTCGTGCTGGGCATCGTCGGCCTGCAGGTGGCGCGCAACGCCGCGGTCCACGGCTGGCTCGGTGGCGAGGAGGACTTCGAGGGCATCGAGATGGAGCCGCCCACCATCCGCCTGGCCCAGGCCCGCCGGGATGACGAGGAGCTCTTCGAGTACCCCACCCACGGCACGCGCCCCGCCGAGCGGCCCGCCGCGACGGCCACCGCGAAGCCGGCCACCGGTACCGGCACCAGCCGCCCGATGGCGATGGCGTCCACCACCCGCTCCGAGGAGAAGCGGCCGCGCCCGTCGGGCTCCGTGGGCAGCGACCCGGACGGCATGGAGGTGGCGCAGCAGTTCGACCAGTCCGCCATCAACCGCGTGGTGGCGGGCAACAAGTCCACGCTCTTCAAGTGCTTCAAGGAGGAGGCGGAGCGCAGCCCCGGGCTGGCCGCGCGCATCCCCCTGGAGTTCGTCATCGGCAATGACGGGAAGGTCAGCAAGCTGTGGGTGGACAACCCGCAGTTCAAGAAGGGCCCCCTCTACGACTGCCTCCTGTCGGAGCTGCAGAAGTGGCCCTTCCGGGCCTACGAGGGCGAGCGGGCCACGGTGGGCCTGTCGTTCAACATCGGCAAGCGGGGGTAGGGTCACTTTCTTGCCCACCCCCCGGGCATGGCCCATACCAGGGGCCATGTCCGCTGCATCCGTTGCCGAAGTCGAGATCGCCAAGAAGGCGCTGAGCGTCCCCCCGGGCACCTTCCGTCACACCGTGCTGACGGCGGCCAAGCGCTTCAAGTCCACCTGGGCGGAGCTGGGCAAGCTGCTCGTGCAGGTCCGGGACGAGGCAAAGTTCGAGGAGTGGGGCTATCCCACCTTCGAGGCCTACTGTCTCAAGGAGCTGCACATCAAGAAGCAGACCGCCCTCAAGCTCACCCGCTCGTTCAGCTTCCTCGCCAAGCACGAGCCGGAGGAGGAGCTGAAGGCGCAGGAGTTCCCCGAGAAGGCGCCCGCCTTCGAGGTCATCGAGGTCCTGGCGGACGCGGAGGAGCGGGGGCAACTTTCACCCTCCGAATACCGCTCCCTGCGCGACAGCATCTGGAGCCCGGAGAAGTCCCCGGCGGAGCTGAAGAAGGAGTTCACCGAGCGATTCCCCCGCCCGCCCCCCGAGCCTCCCCCGGAGAGCTCCCAGGTGCGCAAGCTGGCCCAGACCGCCCGGAAGCTCGCCAGTGAGCTGTCGGGGTGCCGTCGCGTCCCGAACGCCGTCGCCGAGCGGGCGGCCGCCCTGGCGGAAGATCTGGAGGACATTGCCGCGGGCGTGACGGACGCCTAGTCCGCTGTTACTGAACGCTGACCCGGGGCCGGGGCTGTACGCTCGGCAACGGGCCTGTACCGCCGGGCTTCCTGCCCGAGGGGGAGGGCCCTATAGTGGTTCAGGGCCCCATGTAGGTGGGCGCCTGACGGCTGTTCGAGACGTGGGCAGGCCGTGAGGGTAGGGGAGCGGTGGACGGCGTAGTAGGCTCCGGGCGACCCGGGGTCGGCGAACTCGGAGGCGGCAGTGAAGAAGGAGCACCACGTCAACCTGTCCTGTTCGTTCTGCGGCAAGTCGCAGCGCGAGGTCCGCAAGCTCATCGCGGGCCCGACGGTCTACATCTGCGACGAATGCATCAAGCTGTGTAACGACATCATCGCGGACGAGAACGAGCGCGAGGAGGGCAAGCCGCAGGTCAGCCTGCCGACGCCGGCCGAAATCAAGGCGTTCCTCGACGACTACGTCATCGGTCAGGACCAGGCGAAGAAGGTCCTCGCGGTGGCGGTGTACAACCACTACAAGCGCATCTACCAGAAGAAGCCGTCCTCCCGGCCCCGCCCCGGCGTGAAGAGCCCTGGTGGAGAGGACGTGGAGCTGAGCAAGAGCAACATCCTGCTCATCGGCCCGACGGGTAGCGGCAAGACGCTGCTGGCGCAGTCGCTGGCGCGCTTCCTCAATGTGCCCTTCACCATCGCCGACGCGACCAGCCTCACCGAGGCCGGCTACGTGGGCGAGGACGTGGAGAACATCATCCAGAACCTCCTCCACAACGCCGACTACGACGTGGAGAAGGCGGCCCGCGGCATCGTCTACATCGACGAGATCGACAAGATTGCGCGCAAGGGCGACATGCCAAGCGCCACCCGCGACGTGGGCGGCGAGGGCGTGCAGCAGGCGCTGCTGAAGATCATCGAGGGCACCCGCGCCAACGTCACGCCGCGCGGCGGGAAGAAGTACAACCAGCAGGAGTACGTCCAGGTCGACACGACGAACATCCTCTTCATCTGCGGCGGTGCCTTCCACGGCATCGACGGCGTCATCAAGCGCCGCGTGGGTGAGAAGGGCCTGGGCTTCGGCGCCAAGATTACGCACCGCGAGGAGCGCAGCGTGGGCGAGCTGCTGGCGCTGACGGAGCCGGAGGACCTGATGAAGTTCGGGATGATTCCCGAGTTCATCGGCCGCCTGCCCATGATCGCCACGCTGAACGACCTGAAGGAAGAGGATCTCGTCACCATCCTCTCGCAGCCGAAGAACGCGCTGGTGAAGCAGTACCAGAAGCTCTTCGAGATGGAGAAGGTGAAGCTGACCTTCACCAAGGAGGCGCTGCGCGCCATCGCCCGCGAGGCGATGCGCCGTCACTCCGGAGCGCGCGGCCTGCGCGCCATCCTCGAGGACGCGATGCTGGAGATCATGTACGACGTGCCGTTCCGCGAGGGCGTCAAGGAGTGCAAGATCACCGAGCAGGTCATCACCAAGCACGAGGCACCGCAGCTCGTGATGGAGAAGGAGAAGAAGACGGCCTGAGCGCCGCGCTCCTCCCCTGAAGCAACGAGGCCCTTCTTCCCAGCTGTGGGAAGAGGGGCCTCCGCTTTTTCAGGCGGCGGCGCCGGGGGCGGGCAGGGTGATGATGAACGCGGTGGACTCGCCGGGCACGCTCTCCACGCGAATCGCGCCCTGGTGCTCCTGGACGATGTCGTGGCAGAGCGCGAGGCCCAGGCCGGTGCCCACGCCCGCGGGCTTGGTGGTGAAGAACGGGTGGAAGAGCTTCTCGCGGATGGGCTCGGGGATGCCCGGGCCGTTGTCGCGGATGTGCAGCTCCACCGTGTCCCCGTGGCGGCGGGTGAGGACGTGGACGCGGGGGACGAAGCCGGCGCCGGCCTGCTGCTGCTTCTGCGCGGTGGCGTAGAAGGCGTTGTCGACGATGTTGATGAGCAGGCGGCTGATGTCGCTGGCCACCAGCTCCACGGTGCCCACGGCCGGGTCCAGGTCGGACTGCGTCTCCACGCTGGCGCCGCCGGCGCGGCTGCGCAGGCCCTGCACGGCCAGGTTCAGGCTCTCGCGGATGAGCGCGTTGAAGTCCGCCTTGGAGCGTGTCCCCTCGGAGCGGCGCGAGTGCCGCAGCATCGCCCTGATGATGTCCGACGCGCGCTTGCCGTGCGTGTGGATGCGTTGGGCGTTCTGCCGCAGGTCCTCCAGCAGCTCGAGCACGTCCTCCAGGGCCTGTGCGTCCAGCTTGCCGGCCAGGCCGCGAATGGACTCGTCCAGCTCCCCGGCGAGCCGGCAGGACAGGTCCGAGAAGTTGTTCACGAAGTTGAGCGGGTTCTGCAGCTCGTGGGCGATGCCGGCGGTGAGCGAGCCCAGGGTCGCGAGCTTCTCCTGGGCCATGAGCTGCTGCTGGAGCTCATTGAGCCGGGTGCGAGCCTCCTCCAGCTCCACGTCCTTGCGCCGGAGCTCGGAGGAGAGCTCCTCCACGCGGCGCTCCAGCGTGCGGCCCGGGCCCTCGTTCATTGGTTCCACCCGTGCATACCCAGAGGCGCCCCCCGTGAACCCGAGAGGCTAGCCCCGGCCGCGAACGGCTCGCAACCCGGGCACGTGGCCGGCCGCCGGCGTGGGCCTTCCCCGCCGCCACCCGCCCGGGCAGGTAGGACGCCATGAGGCCCCGCGTCACGCAGTACCCCGCCGTGAGCCGGTGTGAGAAGATTCCCATGCTTCACGGGAGTCCCCCGACTCCCGCCGCACGGGGCGGCCCCCCCGAGGCCACACCACCATGGATGAACACGGCATGTCCGAGCGCCAGACCGTCGGCGACAGGTACGTCCTGGAGCGCAGGCTCGCTGGTGGCGGCATGGGCACCATCTGGGTGGCGTTGGACCCGAAGCTCCAGCGGCGCGTGGCGCTGAAGCTGATGGCGGCCCACGCCGCCCCGGCGCCGCTGTCCCGGCAGCAGTTCGAGTGGGAAGCCCAGGCCATTGCCCGGCTCCAGAACCCGCACGTCATCCAGGTCTACGACTGCGACCTGTCCTCCGACACGCCCTACATCGTCATGGAGCTGCTGGAGGGCGAGGACCTGGAGGCGCTCCTGACGCGCCGGGACCGGCTGTCGCTGGCCATGGTGGACCGGCTCCTCACCCAGACGGCCCGCGCGCTCACCGCCGCCCATGCCGCCGGCGTCATCCACCGCGACCTCAAGCCCGCCAACCTCTTCCTCGCGCGCACCGCGAGCGGCGAGCTGGTGAAGGTGCTCGACTTCGGCCTCGCGCTCCTCATGTCCGGCGGCGCCGCCCAGCCCCATCCCGAGGAGAGCATGGCGGGCACCCCCCGCTACATGAGCCCCGAGCAGCTCCGCGGCGTCGAGCCCCGGCTGGACCACCGCTGTGACTTGTGGGCGCTCGCCGTCGTGGCCTACCGGGCCCTCACCGGGCAGCACCCGTTCAGCCTGGAGGCCCTGCGGCAGATGCGCATGGGCAACGCGCCCCCGCCGCACCCCGCGCCCTCCAGCATCGTCCCCGAGCTGGGCGCGGAGGTGGACGCCTTCTTCGCGCGCGCGCTGGACCCGGAGCCCTCGCGCCGCTTCCAGTCCGCGCACGAGCTGGCCTCGGCCTTCACCGCGCGGGTGGAGGCGGGCCGCCCGGCGCGGCCGGCGAAGATCCTCGTCGTGGACGACGAGCCGGACGTCGTCGTGCTGATGGAGCAGAGCTTCCGCAAGCAGATCCGCCGCTCCGTCTACCAGTTCCTCTTCGCCTCGGACGGAGAGGAGGCGCTGGAGACGCTGCGCCAGCACCCCGACGTCCAGGTCGTCCTCTGCGACATCAACATGCCGCGCATGGACGGGCTCACCTTCCTGTCCCGCGTGGGCGAGGTGAGCACGCTGACCCGCGTGGTCATCGTCTCCGCGTACGGCGACATGAACAACATCCGCACCGCGATGAACCGCGGCGCGTATGACTTCATCACCAAGCCCATCGACTTCCCGGACCTGGAGACCACGCTCGTCAAGACGCTGAAGCACGTGCGCGAGCTGCGCAGCACCGCCCGCTACACCGAGGAGAACGGCCTGCTCCGCATGTTCGTCCCGGGCGGCGTGCTGGAGCGGCTGCCCCCGCTGCTCCAGGGCTCGGACGCGCTGGCGGGCGAGCGGGTGGAGGGCACGGTGGCGTTCATCGACGTGGACGCCTTCACCCCGGTGCTGCACCAGGAGCTGCCCGACGAGTCGCTGCGCCGGCTGAACGCCAACTTCGAGGCCATCGTCCCGGAGGTGCTGTCCCGGGGCGGCACGGTGGACAAGTTCGTCGGGGACGCCGTCATGGCCGTCTTCCGCGGCCCGGGCCACGTGGACCGGGCGCAGGAGGCGTGCCTCGCCATCCGCCGGCAGCTCTCCGTCCTCGCCTCCCGCGGCGGCGAGCGCACCCCGTATGCCCACGGCGTCTGCATCGGGCTGGACTCGGGGGCCCTGGTGTCCGGCAGCATCGGCGCGAAGGCGTCCGGCCGGCTGGACTTCACGGTGCTGGGCGACGTGGTGAACACCGCCGCGCGGCTGGCGGCGCTGGCCTCGAAGGGGCAGGTGCTCGTCAGCGCCCGGCTCCGCGACGCGGCGCGGGAGCCCTTCGAGTACCTCCCCCTGGGGGAGCACTTCGAGCTCGTGCGCCGCCAGGGTGATACGCGCGTCGCCCCGGACGACCCCACGCCCTTCGTGGCCGTGGAGCCCCCCGAGGCGGTGGGCCCGGAGCCGTCCACGCGGGTGGCGCTGCCCTCCCGGTAGGCGGGGGAGGGCAGGGCGCTTCAGCTCTGCGTCACGCGCACCGTGGTCCGCATCTCCTTGCCCGTGGCCGGGTCGCGGGCGCGCATGGTGAGGATGCCTTCCACGTTCACGTCGAAGGTGATCTCCACCTGCACGCCGCCGGCGCGGGCCTGCTGGATGCCGGAGAAGGTGAACTCGCCGAGCAGGTCGTTGCGCGCCACCATGTCGTGGTCACCCTGGTAGATGCGCATGGCCAGCTCCGTCTGGTTGTCCACGCTGGTGGTGGCCAGGAGCTGCTTGGCGTTGGGGATGGGGGCGTTGCGCGGGAAGACGACGTGGAAGGCGCCGCCCGCCTTCTCCAGGCCAATGGCCATGGGAATCACGTCCAGCAGCTGGATGCGCAGGTTGGTGTCGTCCTGCAGCGAGTGCGCGTAGAGCGCCGCGCCGATGGCCACCGCCTCGTCCGGGTGCACGCCCTTGCTGGGCGGCTTGCCGAAGAACTTCGTCAGCCGGTCCTGGACGATGGGCATGCGCGTCTGCCCGCCCACCAGCATCACCTCGTCCACGTCCTTCGTGGACAGCCCGGAGTCCACCAGCACCCGCGCCACCATCTGCAGCGTGCGGTCCACGAGCTGGTTGGTGAGCTGCTCCAGCATCTTCCGGGTGAACTTCATCTCGATGTTCAGGGGCTGGCCCTGGGACGTCATCGTGATGAAGGGGATGTTGAAGGGCACCTCCTCGCGCGCGGACAAGTCGATCTTGGTGCGCTCGGCCAGGTCCTTGATGCGCTGCATGGCCACCGGGTCCGTGGCCAGGTCGATGCCCGTCTTCGCCGCGAAGTCCTTGAGGACGTGGTGGATGATGGCGTTGTCGAAGTCGATGCCGCCCAGGAAGACGTCACCGCCGGTGGCCTTCACCTCGAAGACCCGGTCGCGGATCTCGATGATGGACACGTCGAACGTGCCGCCGCCCAGGTCGTAGATGACGACCTTCTCCTTGAGCCCCTTGCCCACGCCGTAGGCCAGCGCGGCCGCGGTGGGCTCGTTGATGATGCGCACCACCTCGAGGTCGATGAGCTTGCCCGCGTCCTTCACCGACTGGCGCTGCCGGTCGTTGAAGTAGGCCGGGACGGTGACGACCGCCCGCTTGATGGGCATCTTCAGGTAGTTGGACGCCACCTCGCGGATCTTCGCGAGAATCTTGGCGCTGACCTCCTGGAGGGTGAACTCCTTCTTCCCCACGTCCAGGTTGACGTCGTTCTTCTTGCCGGGGCGCATGTTGTACGCCACGACCTTGCGCATCGTCTCGACGACGTCACTCTGGAAGGGCCGGCCCACCAGGCGCTTCGCGCCGTAGATGGTGTTGCGCGGATTGAGCTGCCACTGGCGCTTGGCCTCGTAGCCGAGCAGCTCGTTCCCCTTGTCGTCGATGGCGAAGATGGAGGGGATGGTGTACTCGCCCCCCTTGTAGGGGATGAGCTTGACGTTCCCGCTGTCCTCGACAATCGCCGCGCACGAGTTCGTCGTGCCGAGGTCGATGCCGATGATGGGCTCCTTGTGCATCGTGTCTGGACTCCGGTGGGGGGCGCCGCAGGGAGAGGGAAGGACCGTACCGCACCCGCGCGAAGGGCGCGAGTCCGCACGCACCCTGGTCCCCTGCTCCCCCAGGTGGGAGGCCCGGGGCGGCCCACCGCTCTCGGGGCAGGGGACGGAAGGGGACCGAGCGGCCCCCAACACAAGGCCCAGCAGGCCCTGGACAACTTCGGCCCCGCCGGAAAAGTTCGACCCGTGACGGGGTCGTGCGGCCGTCCGGCGCCATGGCTAGATCGAACTGACCCCCGCACGAGGAGCGGCACCGTGGACGCGAAGGGCTATCTCCAGGAGGTCGGCGCGCAGGTGAACGCCGACTTCGTCAAGAACCGGTCGATCCTTTCCTTCGAGGAATACCTCTCACTCTTCTTCAACGACCCCCGGGCCCAGGCGCGCAACGCGGCGCAGTATCTGCGGGACGTCATGGACCACTTCGGCACGGAGACGGCGCCGCACCCCACGGGGACCATCCGGCGCTTCAAGGTGTTCGACGCCCCGGGCTCCGAGCGGGACGGCCGGGTGGCGGGCCAGGAGGAGGTGCAGAACGCCATCTACCGGGTGCTCGGCAACTTCGTGCGCGCCGGCCGCATCAACAAGCTCATCCTCCTGCACGGGCCCAACGGCAGCGCCAAGTCCACCCTCGTCAACGCCCTCAAGGAGGGCATGGAGGCGTACTCCCGGCTGCCCCAGGGGGCCCTCTACCGCATCGCCTGGGTCTTCCCCTCGGAGAAGCTCATCAAGGGCTCCATCGGCTTCGGCGAGCGGGGCGCGGGCAACGAGGGGGACGTGGCCACCTATGCGCACCTGGACGCGGAGTCCATCGACCTGCGCATGCCGTGCGAGCTGAGGGACCACCCGCTCTTCGCCGTCCCGCCGGGCGAGCGGCGCAAGCTCCTGGAGGCCGCTCTCAAGAAGAAGGGCCTGGGCAACGGGGACGGGGAGACGGGCGACTTCATCCTCTCCGACTACGTGCGTGACGGTGAGCTGTGCGCCAAGTGCCGCCGCATCTACACCGCGCTGCTCAACTCCTACGGCGGGGACTGGCTGAAGGTGATGCGCCATGTCCAGGTGGAGCGCTTCTACGTGTCGCGCCGCTACCAGGTGGGCACGGTGACGGTGGAGCCGCAGATGAGCGTGGACGCCATGGTCCAGCAGATCACCGCGGACCGCACCCAGCTCAACGTGCCCGCGCCCCTGCACAGCACCGTCCTCTTCGAGCCGCACGGTCCCCTGGTCCATGCGAACCGGGGCCTCATCGAGTACGCGGACCTGCTCAAGCGGCCGCTGGAGGCCTTCAAGTACCTGCTGGGCTTCAGCGAGACGGGCGAGGTGCCGCTGGAGCCCTTCGTGCTCCAGCTCGACGAGGTGCTCATCGCCTCCGCCAACGAGAAGCACCTGGGCGCCTTCAAGGAGCTGCCGGACTTCGCGTCCTTCAAGGGCCGCATCGAGCTGGTGCGCGTGCCCTACCTGCGCCGCTACAAGACGGAGCAGCAGATCTACGACGCGCAGATCACCTCCACCACGGTGGGCAAGCACGTGGCCCCGCACGCCACCGAGCTGGCCGCCATGTGGGCGGTGCTCACCCGCCTGAAGAAGCCCATCCCGGACCGCTACCCCAACGACGTGAAGGAGCTCATCGACCACGTCACCCCGGTGGAGAAGCTGCACCTCTACGAGGAGGGCGCGCCGCCGGACCGGCTGAGCCTGGCCAACACCAAGGAGCTGCGGAAGCTGCGCGAGGAGCTGTTCACCGAGTCGGACGCGTATCCCAACTACGAGGGCCGCTCCGGCGCCAGCGCGCGGGAAATCAAGACGGCGCTCTTCAACGCCGCGCAGAACCCCGACTACAAGTGCCTCAACGCCCTGGCCGTGTTGGAGGAACTGGAGGCCATCTGCAAGGACAAGAGCGTCTACGAGTTCCTCCTCCAGGAGGTGGTGGACGGCTACCACGACCACGAGTCCTTCGTCCGCACGGCCGAGGCCGAGTACCTGGACCGGGTGGACACCGAGGTCCGTGAGTCCATGGGGCTCGTCTCCGAGGGGCAGTACCGCGAGCTGGTGGAGCGCTACATCCAGAGCGTCAGCCACTGGGTGCGCGGGGAGAAGATGCGCAACCGCGTCACCGGGGCGCTGGAGAAGCCGGACGAGCACCGGATGGCGGAGGTGGAGGCCATCGTCATGCCGAAGGGCGAGGACCCCGGGGAGTTCCGCCGCGGCCTCATCTCCAGCATCGGCGCGCACCGGCTGGACTACCCGGACGCGGACATGGACTACCCGCGCATCTTCCCGGACATGTTCAAGCGCCTGAGGGACCACTACTTCGAGGAGCGCAAGCGGGTGCTGCGCAAGAACAAGGAGAACGTCCTCAAGTACCTCTCCGAGGACCGCAACCAGCTCACCCCGCGCGAGCAGGCCCAGGTGCAGAGCACGCTCAAGACGATGTCGGAGCGCTACGGCTACTGCGAGTCCTGCGCGAAGGACGCCATCCTCTTCCTGATGAAGAAGCGCTACGGATGAGCCGCGCGTGAGCGGGCAGGCGGCCGGGGCCTCGCCGGACGCCTGCTTCCAATGCCGGTGGTGGCTCGGGATGATGGGGGCTGCAAACGAGTTGCATCCTCGTAGCGGTAGCGCAGCCGTTCCCCCCCACCGGAGAGTCGATGAGCCGCTTCTTCCCGGGCGTCCCCGCCCTGCTCGCCCTCGTGTCTTGCGCCAGTGCGCCCTCGCAGCAGGCCGCCAGCGCTCCCGCGCCCCAGGCGGCCCCCGTGGAGCGCGTGGTGGCCCGGCCCGAGGCCCCGAGGCCGTCCCGCAAGGAGCGGGTGCGGCGCATCCTCCCGCACAACGTGCGCCTCCAGATTTCCGACGGCGGCAAGGCGCGCAGCGCGGCGTCCGGCGTGGTGGTGGGCTCCGAGCGCGACGAGAAGGGCGGGGTGGTGGCCTGGGTCGTCACCAACGCGCACGCGGTGGAGATGGGCCACCTGAAGGAGCCCGTCCTGCGTGTCCTGGTGGACCGCCGGGGCGACGTGCTCGAGCACACCGGCGAGGTGGCGGCCACCGGGCAGGTGCCGGACATGGACCTGGCGCTGGTGCGCGTGCCGGGCCTGGACCTGCCGGCGGTGAAGCTCGCGGACGACGCGGAGCTGGAGCCAGGCGAGGACGTGGTGGTGGCGGCGTCTCCCTTCGGCCGCGCGCTGTCCCTGTCCGGCGGCATGCTGTCCCAGGTGGAGTGGGACCGCGAGACGAAGCGCCCGAAGATGGTGAAGACGGACGCGCCCATCGGCTATGGCGCGTCCGGCGGCGGCATCTTCAGCCTGGAGACGGGCAAGCTGCTGGCCATCGTGGAGGGCTACCGCACCGCCAAGGTGGACTTCGCCGTGCAGGAGCAGAGCTACAGCTTCGACGTGCCCATGCCCGGCGAGACGTTCGCCGCGCCCAGCGCCAAGGTGCGCCAGTTCCTCCAGGCCAGGGGCTTCGCGCGGCTGCTCCAGCACGGCGCCTCCTCCGAGGGTGGCGTGGCTCACGCGGCGGGGCGTTGACACTCGCACCCTCGGTGGTGCAGCGGCGGATTTTTCGACACGCTCACGGGCCGGGTTACATCCCGGCCCGGAGGTATCGCATGTCCGGACGTGTCTCGTGGGATCAGTACTTCATGGACATCGCGAAGCAGGTGGCCACGCGCGCCACGTGTGATCGCAAGCATGTGGGCGCCGTCATCGTGCGGGGCAGGACCATCCTGTCCACCGGCTACAACGGCTCCATCCGCGGCCTGCCGCACTGCGACGACGTGGGCCACATGATGGAGAACGGCCACTGCGTGGCCACCGTCCACGCCGAGGCGAACGCCATCATCCAGGCGGCCACCAACGGCGTCGGCATCGACGGGGCGACCATCTACACCACCGCCAGCCCCTGCTGGCCCTGCTTCAAGCTGATCGCCAACGCGGGCCTGGTGCGCATCGTCTTCGGCGAATTCTACAGGGATCCGCGCATCTTCGAGTTCGCCGCCCGGCTGAAGCTGGAACTCGTGGGCCTCGGCGAGGCCGCGCGCCCCCCCGCCACCACGGCGTGAGTCGCACCTTCGTCCACTGCCCGACAGAGGGCGGGACGGAGTGATCGCGGATCCTCGGAAAACGTCGCCCCGGAGACACTTGGGAGCCCCCGCAAGTGGGCGTCCCAGCACGGGAATTTGCCTCTTCCGGCAAGAATTACCGACCCAGGGTTGACGTTCCGGAAGGGGCTCCCTAACTCTTGGCTCCGGCAGGGGCGAGGGCGGGGAGAGCGGCAAAAACCCGAGGAGTTTCCGTTGGTTAGCTCAACGGCTGTGTCCAGTAATGCACCCTCTGTCCAGGAGGCGTCGGACCCCATGGTGGGCGCGGCCCGCTATGGCGTGGTGGCGACGCTGATGGACAGCCTGCTGCACGACGTGCGCAACCCGCTCAACGCGCTGGCCATCCACCTGGAGGTCCTCTCCGAGAAGCTGAAGGCGGAGACGGGGCAGGTGCCTGCCTCGCAGGAGAAGAACCTCAAGGCCATGCGCGAGCAGATCCAGCGCGTGGACGGCATCCTCCGCCAGTTCTCGGAGTTCATCGTCCACCGGCCTGGGACGCCGGGCGAGGCCGACCTGTCCGAGGCCGCCACGCGCGCCCTGGGGGTGCTGGCCCACGAGGGCCGCAAGCGCCGGGTGCAGGTGCAGGTGGCGGTGGAGGCCGGGGTGCGGGTGCGGCTGGCGGACACGTCCGAGCTGGGCTTCTTCCTGACGCAGGCGCTGCTGCGCGCCTTCCGGCGGGCGGACGGCGGTGGGGCGGTGCGCGTGCGGGTGCGGGCGGAAGGGGACTCGGCGGTGCTGGAGGTGGAGGACACGGGGGCCCCCGTGGAGAGCCAGCCGGACGTGGTGGCGGCCCTGGAGCTGCGCTGCGCGCAGCTGGGCGTGGAGGCGCTGCTGCGCGCCGGGCAGTGCCGGCTGGTGTTCCCCCGCGCCTGAGGCGCGGTCCCGGAGCACCGGAGCCTTTCTCTCGGGTTCACAACTTCGCGTCACGACGCAGTACGGGAGGTCTTCAACTTGGGCAGCGCACGAATCCTGGCCGTGGATGACGAACGCGACACGTGCGAGGCGCTGGCAGAGATGCTCAGCACCTGGGGGCACAAGGTCGAGATCGCATTCGACGGGCACGACGCACTCCGCAAGGCGGGTGAGTTCCGGCCGGACGTCGTCCTGTCGGACCTGGCCATGCCGGAGACGGATGGCCTGTGGCTGCTGCGCAACCTGAAGGAGGAGCTGCCGGACTGCCCGGTGGTCTTCCTCACGGGGCGCGGCACCATCGACGCCGCGGTGGAGGCCATCCGCGAGGGCGCCTACGACTTCATCGTCAAGCCGCTCGACACCGCGCGGCTGAAGGTCTGCATCGACCGGGCGCTGGAGAAGAAGGAGACCCTGCGCGAGGTGCAGACGCTGCGGCGGCGGCTGAAGCAGCTCGGCTCGTCGGACCTCATCGCCCAGTCCGCCGGCATGCGGAAGGTGATTGAGCTGGTGGAGAAGGTGGCCCCCTCCAAGGCCAGCGTGTCCATCAGCGGCGAGTCCGGCACGGGCAAGGAGGTGGTGGCGCGCGCCGTCCACAACCTGTCCCTGCGGCGCGACAAGCCCTTCATCGCCATCAACTGCGCGTCCATCCCCCACACGCTCATCGAGTCCGAGCTGTTCGGCCACGAGCGCGGCGCCTTCACCGGCGCGGATCAGCGCCGGCCCGGCGTGTTCGAGATGGCGCACGGCGGCACGCTGTTCCTGGACGAGTTGGGCGAGATTCCCCTGGAGCTGCAGGCGAAGCTGCTGCGCGTGCTGGAGGAGGGGCGGCTGCGGCGGCTGGGCGGCAAGGTGGAGATCGAGGTGGACGTGCGCGTGCTGTGCGCCACCAACCGCGACCTCAAGCAGGAGATCAAGAACGGGCGGTTCCGGGAGGACCTCTACTTCCGCCTCAACGTGTTCCAGATCCACCTGCCGCCCCTGCGCGAGCGGCGGGAGGACGTGCCCATCCTCGTGCAGCACTTCGTGGACAAGTTCCGGGGGGACTCCGCCAAGCGCGTCAGCGGCGTGCACCCGGAGGCCATGGAGGTGCTGAAGAACTACGACTGGCCCGGCAACATCCGCGAATTGCGCAACGCCGTGGAGCGCGCGGTGATCCTCTGCGACGGGGAGCTGATCACCCGGGAGCACCTGCCGCCGGACATGGCCGGCAAGGCCCCGGAGCGCCACACCTTCCGGCTGCCCTTCGGGCTGAGCCTGGACGCGGTGGAGCGGGAGTACATCCTCGGCAGCCTCCAGCGGAACGGGAACAACAAGGCCCGCACCGCGGAGGTGCTCGGGGTGAGCGAGAAGACGCTGTACAACAAGCTCAACCGCTACGCGGCCGAGGCCCGCGCGCAGCAGTCCCCGGTGCGCGACGCAAGTCCCCTGGGAGGGCCGGTAGGCGACGGACCGCTCGGTCCCAACGGGCTGCGCCCGCTGACCTGACGGGTAGGAAATCCCCTCCGGATTCCGCGTGCTTGGCGGGGCTCGGAGGGGGGCCTTCCAGAGGGCCGTTCCAGCCTCGAAACCCCGCGTCAATTCTTGACTTTTGACCTCTGGACGGGGGATTCTGCGGTAATCTCCCACCCACAGGGAGGGCCCGGCCGCACAGGTCCACGCACCGGGTGACTCCGGCGCCTTCTTCTGGCCGTTCTGGAGAGTGCATCAGTGCCGCCGGGGGGGCACAAGGAAGGCCACAACCCAATGAGCGACGCGCGAGTTCTTCACTTCTTCGGAGGCAAGGGCGGGGTAGGCAAGACCACGCTCGCGGCAGCGTACGCGTTGCGGTTGTCGGAAGACGCCCCGAAGGAACGTGTCCTGCTCGTGTCGCTGGACCCGGTGCGTTCCCTGTCGGACCTCGTGAAGAAGAAGCTCGCGGCGAAGCCGACGAAGCTGGTGCCGGGCAAGGGCGAGGGTGGGGTGTACGCCCTGGAGCTCGAGCCGGCCGCGCTGATGAAGCCCTTCCTGGCGGACTACCTGCCCGCGCTGCAGAAGGCGGCGGCGAAGGGCACGCACATCTCCGACGAGGACCTGGGCAAGCTGTACCAGCAGGCGGTGCCGGGCCTGGAGGAGCTGATCAGCCTCTTCCACGTGGTGGATCTGCTCGAGGGCAAGGAGCGCGAGTTCGACCGGATCATCGTCGACGCGGCGCCCACGAGCCACACGCTGCGGCTGTTCGACCTGCCGGTGGGGCTGCGCAAGTTCCTGGGCCTGGTGAAGGCGGGCGGCGCGAAGCCGGCGGCCACGGGCAAGGGCAAGAAGGCCGCGGAGACCGCCGCGCCGGGCTTCCTGGAGGCGCTGGAGCAGAAGGCGGAGAAGCTGCTCGCGCTGCTGAAGGACCCCGCGCGCACGGCCTTCCACCTCGTCGCGCTGGCGGAGCCGGTGCCCGAGGCGCAGACGCGCATGCTCTTCACGCAGCTTCGCGAGCGCGGGCTGCCGGTGACGGAGATCGTCGTCAACCAGGTGGAGGAGCGGGACGGCTGTCCGGCGTGCCAGGGCCGCCGGGGCCTCCAGGCCCCGCACGTTCGCAAGTTCCAGGCGCTGGACAAGGCGGTGCCAGTGCACCTGCTGGGCAAGCGCGAGGTGGCGCCCCGCGGGCTGGACGGGCTGGCCCTGTTCGCCAAGGCGTGGGCGGGTGGCAAGGAGACGAAGGCGCTGGAGTTCGTCGCGGCGGAAGGTCCCCCGGCGCTGGTGCGCGCGCCGTCCATGCCTCCCATCGCCGCGCCGCCGCTGCCTCCCACGCGGCTGATCTTCTTCGTGGGCCAGGGTGGCGTGGGCAAGAGCTCGTGCGCCGCCGCGGCCGCGGTGACGCTGACGGAGAAGGAGGGGCCGGTGCTCCTCATCTCCACGGACCCCTCGCACTCGCTGTCGGACGTGCTGCAGAGCCGGCTGACGGACACCGAGACGCAGGTGAAGGGCACCAAGGGCCTGTACGCGCGCGAGCTGGACATCGCCGGCTGGTTCAACGCCCTGCGCAAGCGGCTGAAGGAGAAGGCGGAGAAGGCCTTCGAGGGCGCGCCCAGGGCGGGCAGCGAGGTGCCGGCGGATCTGCTCTACCTGCGCAACCTGCTGGAGTGCGCGCCCCCGGGCATCGACGAGCTGGCGGCGCTGTCCTGCCTCACCGACGCGCTGGTGCAGGAGCGCTTCAAGCGCATCGTGGTGGACTCGGCGCCGGTGGTGACGGCGGTGCGCGTGGTGGAGCTGGCGGAGACGGCCAAGACGTGGCTGGGCGCGCTGCACACCGTGCTGAGCAAGCACCGCGCGAAGGGGCTGGGCGAGCTGGCGGACGACATCGCGGCGATGATCAAGCATGTGAAGCGCTTCGAGGAGGCGCTGGCCTCCCCGAGCGAGGCGCGCTTCGTCGTCGTCACGCGCGGCGAGGAGCTGGCCGCCGCCCGCACCGAGCGGCTGGTGGAGTACCTCAAGGAGAAGAAGCTCCCGGTGGAGCGGGTGCTCGTCAACCGCGTGGGCCCCAAGTCCACCTGCGAGAAGTGTGAGAACCGCCGCAAGCTGGAGCTGAACGCGGCCAAGGCCATCGAGAAGAAGCTGGGCCTGCCCGTCACCATGGCTCCCGCGCTCGGCCGCCACCCGGCGGGCCTGCGCGAGCTGAAGGCGTTCCGCACCGCGTGGTACGCGCTGTCTCCGCCCGCGGCGAAGATCAAGGCGGCCTGAAAAGAGGGGGCTCGCCACCCGCGTGCCTCCAGCCCCGGTACTGCCCCAAGACAACTGCCGACCCCGCTGCCCCCGCCGCGCAAGATGACGGGTTGCGTCGTGCGCGCCAAGGCCCGGCAGCGGGCTTCCCGTGTAAGCGTGCGGGGCCCGTCACGTCGAATGCCCGTGGGCCATCACTGACGGCCGGGGTGTCTCAGGCATCGCACTCGGAAGGTGAGTCGGTGAACGTGCCCAGCTCGGGGAAGGTGAGGGCACCCTTCTCGGTGAGCGTTCCCACCAGCGGCGCCCGGCCCTTCAGCCGCAGCTCCACCGAGCGGCCTCGCACCGTGTAGGTGCCGGCCACCTGCCGCTGGCGAGGGACGCCGTCCTCCCCCACCCCCTTCGTCCACAGCACGGCCCGGGTGGCGGAGGTAAAGCGCAGGCCCTGGGTGGTGCCGTAGACGCCCACGCCGGGGCCGAACCAGGACACGGCGCGCAGCAGGTGAGGCACGTCCGCCTCCCGCTCCGGAGCGCGGCCCAGCAGGCGCTGCCAGCCGAGCGTGTCGCGGATGGGGTCGAAGTCCCGGTCCACCTTCGCCCGGGCCAGCCGGCGCGCGTCCAGCTTCACCGCCTGGGTGAGGTGCTCGACGATGACGTCCCGGTGGGCGCTGAACTCGCAGACCTTGCCCTGCTTGCGCAGCACGCCCAGGGTGGCCGCGACGTTGTAGCGGGCGAGCGCATAGCCCGGCGCCTCCCGGGCGGCCTCCTGGAACTTTTCCAGGGCCTCCGGGTAGCGGCCGGCCTGGTACAGGCGGAAGCCCTCGGTGTTGCGCGCCTGCGCGGAGGGGACTGGGCTGGCGGCTGTCAGCGTCAGGACGACTAGCGGAAGGGCGAGGTACATATGCTTCCGACGGAGGGAAGGCCTGGTTGATTCCATGGGGGGGTGCGTAACCTCTTGCGCGTTGAAAGCGGCCTTACCCTGGTGCTAGTCCCGCGCCATGGCAATCGGTACCACCTACGCGCTCGACTTCGAGCGTCCCATCATCGAGCTGGAGAAGAAGATCGAGGAGCTGAAGGTGTTGTCCACCGGAGGTTCGGCGGACTTCACGTCTGAGATCGCCAAGCTCGAGAAGAAGGCGAAGAAGCTCCAGGCGGAGATCTTCAGTGACCTGTCGCGGTGGCAGGTGGTGCAGATGTCCCGCCACCCGAACCGCCCGTACTTCCTCGACTACGTCCAGTTCCTGTTCACCGACTTCGTGGAGCTGTGCGGTGACCGGCACTTCGGCGAGGACCCGTCCATCGTCGGTGGCTTCGCGCGCTTCGACGGCAAGCCGGTGATGGTGATGGGCCACCAGAAGGGCCGCAACACCAAGGAGAACATGGCGCGCAACTTCGGCATGCCGCGCCCGGAGGGCTACCGCAAGGCCCGCCGCCTGATGGAGCTGGCCGAGCGCTTCGAGAAGCCCATCCTCACCTTCGTGGACACGCCGGGCGCGTACCCGGGCATCGGCGCGGAGGAGCGGGGGCAGGCGGAGGCCATCGCCGTCAACCTGGAGGTGATGAGCCGGCTGAAGGTTCCCATCATCTCCACCGTGGTGGGCGAGGGCGGCTCGGGCGGCGCGCTGGCCATCGGCGTGGGCAACCGCGTGCTGATGCTGCAGAACAGCGTCTACTCGGTCATCTCCCCGGAGGGCTGCGCCTCCATCCTCTTCCGCGACGCCACCAAGGCGGACAAGGCGGCGGACGCGATGAAGCTCACGGCCAGGGACCTGCTGGAGATGAAGATTGTGGACGAGGTGGTGGCCGAGCCCCCGGGCGGCGCCCACCGCGACCCCGCGAAGACGGCCGAGGCGCTGGGCAAGGCGCTGCGCAAGCACCTGAGCCAGCTCGCCGAGCTGTCGCCCGATGAACTGGTGCAGGACCGGTACGCGAAGTTCCGCGCGCTGGGCGTGTTCTCCGGGCGTTGAAGGCATTTACTTCCTGGGGCTTCATGCGACCTCTCGTTCCTCCCCACGTCGAGACCCTCAAGCCCTACGTTCCGGGCAAGCCGATTGAAGAGACCGAGCGCGAGTACGGCCTGAAGGGCGTCATCAAGCTCGCCTCGAACGAGAACCCGCTCGGGCCCTCGCCCCGTGCCGTGGAGGCCATGCGCGCGGCCTCCGCCGCGACGCACCTGTACCCCGACGCGACGTCCTTCCACCTGGTGCGCCGGCTGGCCGCGCACGTGGGCGTGCGTCCCGAGGAGGTGGTGCTGGGCAGCGGTTCCAACGAGCTCATCGAGCTGCTCATCCGCACCTTCACCACGCCGGAGGACGAAATCCTCCTGTGCAAGGGCTCCTTCTCCGCCTACCGCATCTCCGCGCAGGCGCATGGGCGCCCCTTCGTGGAGGTGCCCATGCGCGAGGGCTACCAGTACGACCTGGAGGCCATGGCCCGCGCCATCACCCCGCGCACGCGGATGGTGTTCCTGGCCAACCCGGACAACCCCACGGGCACGGCCTTCGGGCGCAAGGCGCTGGAGGCCTTCCTGTCCGCGGTGCCGCCCGAGGTGATGGTGGTGCACGACGAGGCCTACTTCGAGTTCGTGGAGTGGCCCGAGTACGCCAGCGCGGTGGAGCTGTTCCGCCAGTACCCCAACCTGGTGGCGCTGCGCACCTTCAGCAAGATTCACGGGCTGGCCGGCGTGCGCCTGGGCTACGGCGTCATGGACGCGAAGCTGGCGGCGTACGTGCACCGCACGCGCATGCCCTTCAACCTGACGGTGGTGGCGCAGGCGGCGGGCATCGCCGCGCTGGAGGACACCGAGCACGTGCGGCGCACGCGCGACAACAACCGCCAGGGCCTGCGCTACTACGCGGAGGAGCTGCCGAAGCTGGGCGCGACGCTCACGCACAGCCACGCCAACTTCGTGTTCGCCGACTTCCACCGGCCCGCCGTGGAGCTGTACGAATTGCTCCTGCGCAAGGGCGTCATCGTCCGGCCCTTCGCGGGCCAGGGGTTCCCCACGTGCCTGCGCATCTCCGTGGGGACTCCCGCGGAGAACGAGCGGTGCGTGCGGGCGCTACAGGAGATCCTCACATGAGCGCGCGTCCCTTCATCGTCGCCATCGACGGCCCGGCGGGCGCGGGCAAGTCGTCCGTGTCCAAGCTGCTGGCCCGGAGGATGGGCTTCGCGCTGGTGGACACCGGCGCCATCTACCGGTGCGTGGCGCTGATGGCCCGGCGCGAGGGAATCGCCTTCGACGACGACGCGCGCCTGGGCGAATTGCTGAGCCGCGTGCAAATCCACTTCCAGGTGGTGGGCGAGGAGAACCGCGTCTTCCTGGGCGGGCAGGACGTGTCCTCGGACATCCGCACGCCGGAGAACTCCATGGCGGCGTCGCAGGTGTCCAGCCGCCCGGTGGTGCGCGCGGGGCTCCTGCAGCTGCAGCGGCGGCTGGCGCTGGAGTCGGAGAAGGGCGCCATCCTCGAGGGCCGCGACATCGGCACGGTGGTGTTCCCGGACGCGGACGTGAAGTTCTTCCTGGAGGCCAGCCCCGAGGTGCGCGCCCGGCGCCGCTACGAGGAGCTGTTCCAGAAGGGCGTGGAGATCACCCTGGAGGAGGTGCTCGCGGACCAGATGAAGCGCGACCGCGACGACGCCGCCCGTGCCGTGGCCCCGCTGAAGGCCGCGGAGGATGCCATCCGCATGGACTCCAGCGTCACCCCCCTGTCCGAGGTGGTGCACACGCTGGAGGCGGAGATCCTCCGCCGCATGGCGGCGCGGAAGTAGGGCGGGCGCCCCGCGTCAGAAGGTGACGCCTTCCTTCGCGGGCTCCGGCACCTGGAGCGAAAGCCGGAGCGGCTCGGCGCCGTTGCCGTAGAACGCGTGGTAGAGGAACAGGTCCGCCACCACCTGCTTCACGTAGGCGCGCGTCTCCTTGAAGGGGATGGTCTCCACGAAGAGGTCCAGCGGCAGCCTGCCCCGCTCCAGTGCCCACTTCACCGTGGGCCCTGGGCCCGCGTTGTACGCGGCCGCCGCCAGCACCGGGTGCCGGAAGCGCTCCATCAGCCGTGACAGGTACCAGGCGCCGTAGCGGATGTTGCGCTCGGGGGAGAACAGGTCCGCCGGGGCGGGCGCGGGCTCCGCCAGGCGCTCGGCGATGGCCGTGGCCGTGGGCGGGATGATCTGCATCAGCCCGCGCGCGTCCGCCGCGCTCATGACCTCGGGCTTGAAGGCGCTCTCGCGCCGCATGATGGCCCACACCAGGAACGGGTCCACCCTGGCCTTCGCCGCCGCGTCCTGCACCGCGTTGGCGAAGGCGCGCGGGTAGAAGGCCGCCAGCGCGTCCGGCTCGCGCGAGCCGAAGGCCCGGCCCCACAGGTGCCGCGCCGCCACCGCGTGCGCGTGGCCGTACTCCCCCAGCTTGAGCAGCGCGTGCGCGAAGGGCAGCGCCTGGTCCGCCGAGCGCACCCGCGCGGCCTGCGCCTCCACCTCGTCCGCCGCGTCGCGGAACAGGCCCGCCCGCGTCAGCTCCATGGCCAGCTCCAGCTCCGGCGGGCGCGGCAGCTCGAGCTGCTTCGGCGGGTGGGGGAAGTGGGCGGGCGGCGCGCGCCCCAGCGCCTTCAGCCGCTCGGCCGCCATCAGCGCGTAGAAGGACGCCGGCGCGGAGGTGACGAGGGCCTCGTACGCCGGGCCCACCACGTCCGCCTTCGCGCCCTCCAGCTCCTGGCTGCGCGCCACCCAGTAGCGCGCCTGCGGCACCATGTTGCTGCGCGGGAAGGCCTCCACCAGCGCCTCCAGCGTCTCGCGCGCCTTCGTGTACTCCTCCAGCCGCAGGTGCGCGAGCGAGCGGAACCACAGCCCCTCGTCCCGGCGCCGCGAGCGCGGGTAGCGCTGGTGGAAGGCGCCGAAGGCCTTCACCGCGTCCGCGAAGCGGCCGGCCTGCAGGTCCAGCCAGCCCGCGAAGAAGGCGCCCTCGTCGCCCGCGGGCTGCGAGGGGTACTTCGCGTCCAGTCCCGCCATCAGCGCCCGGGCCTTGTCGTTGTCGTCGGCGCGCAGCGCCCGCCGCGCGACGAGGAGCGCCGCCTCGGCGGCCACGTCGGGTGGGCCCTTCTCCGCCACCGCGAGCGCCTTGCGCGCGGCCTCCTCCTGCTTCAGCGCGAAGAAGGCGCGGGCCCGCAGCAGCGCCACCGCCGCCGGCTGCCCCTTCGCCAGCTTCACGCCTTCCAGTGCCTCCAGCTCCTCCAGCGCCCGCTGCGGGGCGCCCGCGTCCAGGAAGCCATCCGCGCGGCGCGTACGCTCGGCGAAGCCCCACTTCACCGCGGGTTTCCTCCCCCCGGTGAGCCACTTCACGGCCTCGTCCGCGTAGGGATGGGTGGGATGACGCAGCGCCACCGCCAGCAGGTCCGCCACCTGTCCGGCGCGGTTGCCCACCGCGCCCCGGGCGAGGCCGCGCTGGTAGACCAGCTCCGGTGTAGGTGTGGCCTTCGCGGCCGCCTCCAGCGAGGCCAGGGCCTCCTTCGCCTTCCCGGCCTTCAGGAGCGACTCACCCAGCCGCGCGCGCGCCCGGGCCGCCAGCTCCGCCGGGGGGCGCGCCTCCAGCACCCGGGAGAAGTCCGCGGCGGCGCCCACCGCGTCACCCGCGTAGAAGCGCGCCTGGCCCAGGTAGAAGGCATGGTAGGGCGCCAGGAGGGCCGGAGGAGGCCAGGCGGCCAGGATATCCCTCGCCTCGGCCGCCCGGCCGTCGGAGAGGGCCAGGGTGCCCGCCAACAGCGCTAATCGGCCCGCGTCGGGGCACTTCTTCGCCACACAGGCGGCCAGCTCGTCCCGAGCCAGGCCCGCCGCTTCCGGCTTGTGGAGGCGTACCGCTTCCAGCGTCGCCGGGGACTGGCCCAGGGCCACCCCCGCCACCAGCCCCGCCACCAGCCCGGTCCAACTCATGTGGTCTTCCTTTCCTGACGCGGCTTTGCGGCCTGCCAACGAGATGTGCGGTCCGATCATTCCCCTTGCCACGCAGGGGGGGTGGTTTGACAGACGGGGCGACAAGTCCTAGATCCCCGCGGCGTCGGGCCGGGCCGGACTGTTCATGACCCGTCAACATTCGCCGAAGGCGTCCAGGCGATTACGTGCTCTTGGGTAGGAAAAGTCGACCCATTGCGTCACCCGGAGTGAATCACTACTTTGCGCGGCCGTTACGCGCCACTCCGGTCTTACCGTCGAAAAGACGGTCTGTCGTCCGGTAGCACTGCTCGTTCACAGCGCTCGGGGGGGGAAACAGCTCAGAGGGAGGGCTCCATGAAGCCGTGTCCAGCCGATCTGCCGCAAACCATCAACCCCGAGGCCGGGCCGAAGCGTGCCGGCGTCGAGACGCATCGCAACCTGAACTGCCACCACTACGACAACTGCCTGGACGAGGCCGTCCGGCGGGGCTGGCAGTCCTTCACGTGCATGAAGTGCCCGCTGTACCAGCACGTGGCGCCGCCCCAGATGGGGCTCGAGGCCTACGCCACGCAGCGCCGTCCCGTCTAGCGCGCGGCACCTCCGTCTCCGGTTTGCTGGGGCCGCCCCTGGTGGTGCACAGGGGCGCCACGGCCGCGCCGTCGCCGTCCGCCGCGCGTCTTCAGGGGACCGCGGCGTAGATGACGGCCACCCAGTACTGCCTGCGGCCGAAGCGCTTCGAGTCTCCCAGGACCACGCCCACGCCCACGAGGTTGTTGGTGGCGTCCGCGAGGCTGCGTGACTCCGGCAGGGCCGTGGGGTCCGCGACGATGAAGAAGTCCACCGCCGCCGTGCCCGCGTCCGGCAGGGCCTGGAACACGCGGTCGTGCAGGGGCGCCTCGGCGGGCTGTGCCGAGGGCTGGTCCAGCTCCAGCGCGCGCTTCGCGTGCGCGCGGGCCAGGGCCTCCAGCGCCGGGCTGCGCCGCAGCGGCGGCAGCTTTCGCGACGCGCGCAGCCGGGCGAGCGTGTCGTAGGCCTCCTGCTGCGGGTCCTCCGGGAGCTGGGCCGCGGGTGAGGCCACGGTGAAGACCTCGGTGAGGACGGCCTCCTCGCGCCCGTCCACCTTCTGGAAGGTGACGCCCACGCCCACGAAGCGGAAGCCCGGGTCCAGCAGGTTGCGGCGGTGGCCGGGGCTGTGCTCGATGCCGAAGTGCGCCGCCAGCGGCCCGGGCGCGAGGCCCAGGTTCTCTCCGGCGCGCACGTAGCGGGAGTCCGCCGGCAGCCTCCGCGTCAGCGTGGAGCCGTCCGGCGCCACGTGGGCGAAGAAGCCCTCCGCCGACATGCGGTCGCTGTAGTCCTGCGCCACGCGCTCCAGCTGCGGGTCGGGTGTCAGCTCCGGGAGGCGGTGCGCGCGGCGGAGCGCGTTGATGCGCTCGTACACGGCCTGCCGGGCCTCGGGCGGGGTGGTGGGCTCGGAGGTCTTCGCGCTCGTGTCGCGCCGCGCGGGGAGGCCGAGCTGGGTGAGGAAGAGGGCGGCCACCTCCGGACCCGCCGAGGCCCGGCCGATGACCTCCACCGTGTAGATGCCGGGCCCGCCGAACTCCAGGCGGGTGCAGAAGCCCGCGCCGCCACCGCTCCGGCGGCCGATGGGCACCTGGTCCACCGCGCCATCCGGCCGGGTGACGTAGATTTCCGCCTGGCGCAGGGGCGCCACGAGGTGGCCGCAGAGCGTTCCCGCGGCGTGCTCGCCGCCGGCCAGGACGCGGGGGAAGGGCTGCAGCTCCGCCTTGCGGTCCGCCATCAGCAGCAGCAGCGCGGCGCGCTCGCCCTCCACGGCCACGCCCACGCCGAAGTGGGAGGCGCGCTCCGTGTTGAAGTCCGTGCGCGCGAGGAAGGTCTCGATGGCGTGCTGGGGCGCCCACGCGCGGATGACGAGGGTGCGCGGCGACGGGTCCGCGCCGCCCGCGTCGCTGACGGCCTGCGTGAGGGTGAGGAGGTCCGGCGCGCCGGTGGTGTACTCGGTGAGGGCCTCGCGTGCGAGCCGCCGCGCCGCCGTGGTCAGCCTGGCGTCCTGCGCCGGCGCGCGCCGGCCCACGCGCTCGAACTCGCGCACCACGTGCTGGCCGGCCCGCCGCTCCATGTCCTCGGCGGACGGCGGCGCCGCGGCGAGGAAGGCGCCGAGAGCGAGCAGGGCAATCATCGGCGCTCCATCCGGAAGGCGAGGGCCGTCACGGTGCCCGGGCCGAGCCGCGCGTTGAGCTGCTCGCACAGCGAGGCCGCCTCCGCCTCCAGCGACCTCGCCCACTCCTCGCCGGCCACCGTCACCACCAGCGTGGTGCCCTGCAGGGCATGAGGGGCCGTGTGGCGGGCCAGGTGGGGGCCCACCACCGATGCCCACACGGGCGCCAGCGTCTGTCCTCGCCCGGACTCTTCCGCGAGGCGGGCCAGGACACGGGGGAGGAGGCTTTCCAGGGACTTGGGCTCGCTGCGCGCCATCGAACCCCGATGATGAGTCCAGGCCACCCGAAAGCCAACCGTCCATTGAGTGCCAGGAGGGGAGGGCGGCCGGGCGGACCCCATGGCTGTCGGATGGGGGGCGGAGGGTGCCGGAGACCGTCGCACACGGGGCGGCCAGCCTGTAAGGTCGCGGACAGCCCCCTGGAGCCGCACCGTATGAGCCCGTCCCCCCGTCCCTTCCTGCTGGCAGGCCTCGCCTGCGCGCTGCTGGCCCTGGCGGGCTGCGCGGCGGACTCGACGGACGGGGCCCGCATCCCCGCGGACCCCTATCGCCAGCTCGACTGCGCGGTGGACCAGGACTGTCCGGACCCGGCGCTCTTCTTCTGCGACACCGCCGTCTCGCGCTGCGCGCCCGCGTGCCGTACGCCCGAGGACTGCCTCGCGGCCCGGCGCGCGGAGTACGCGCTCGCCGAATGTGACGGCTCGCCCCTGGGCTGCCAGTGCGACATGAACCGGTGCATGCCCGGCGTGTGCGCGGCGGACGCGGACTGTGGCGGAGGCCGGGTGTGCCGCGACGGGGCCTGCGTGGTGCCTCCGGCCGCGGAGACGGTGGACGCGTGCGAGGTGACGCCGGACGTCGTCGTGGGCCGTCCGGGGCTGCCCGTGGTGTTCACCGTGTGGGCGAGGGACAAGGCGGGCGCGCCGGTGGTGCCGCGAGACGGCGTGACGTGGCGCGCGCGCGCGCCGGCGGTGACGGGGGAGGGAACGGGCTCCAGCGCCCGCTTCGTCCTGGCCGAGCCCGGAGACGAGCGCGAGGCGGTGGAGGCCCGCGTGGGCAGCGCCACCTGCCGCGCCCGCGTCACCGTGCTGCCGGCGACCGTGCCGGCGGGTGGGGTGCGCGTGCTGGTGGTGGACGAGCTGACGGGACGTCCGGTGCCGCTGGCCACGGTGGCGGTGTCCAACGCCGCGGGCGCCCTGACGGCCAGCGCGGTGACGGGCCCGGAGGGTGCCACATGGGTGCCCGCCACCGGCGAGGTGGGCCTGTCCGTCTTCCATGCGGACTACGGCTACCTCACGCTGGCGCGCCAGGACGTGACGGGCGAGCGGGACGTGCGGCTGGCCCTGCGGCGCAACCCGCTGGACCGCTTCGGGGGCGTGCGCGGCACCTTCGGCGAGGACCCCAAGTCGGACGAGGCCACGCCCGCGCTGCGGCTGGGACTGGCGGGCCTGTCGATGCCGGGGCTTCCCGCGGAGCTGGCGCCGGAGGCGCTGCTGGGGCCGGAGCGCGAGGTGGAGGTGGCCCTGGGCAACAGCCGCCGCCGCCTGTCGCTGCCGTCCGGCGCGGCCCTGTGGCTGGCCGGCACGCCTCCGATGGAGGTGAACGCTCCCGGCGTGGCGGGCTTCTGCGACACGTCGCTGGAGGGCGTGGTGGAGGCGGAGTTGGCGGTGCGCGCGGGCGCGTGCGGCACCCGGGCCGCCTGGGCGCTGCAGGGAGGGCTGCCGCTGAGGGAGCTGCCCCTGAACGCGCTGGAGCCCGGGGTGGACCCGCTGCTGCTGCTGGGCCGGCTGGTGCCGGGCTCGCCGCGCTTCTCCTCGACGGTGCGGCGGGACACCCGGTTCACCCTCGACCTCACGCCCGGCATTACCTCCGGAGCCCCGGACGTGGAGTCCGTGCGGTACCCGCGCGCCGTGTCCTTCGCGGAGGGCGGCGTGCGGCTGGCCTTCCCCTTCGCCGTGCGCGTGCCGGAGCTGCCTCGCTACCGCGGCGTGTACCTGGACCGCGCCTACGTGCTGGCCACCGTGTCCGCGCCCGGCCGGGGCGTGGTGCCGCTGGGCCTGGGCGCCGCGACGAACGCGGCCCCCGCGGACCCGAACACCGACAAGGACGAGCGGCTGGCCAGCCCCGGGCTGGTGCTGGTGCGCATGGCGCCCGCGCACGGCGGACTGGAGGGCCAGCCCTACCGGCTCGTGGTGGCGGCCACCTCCACCCTGGCTCGCGAGGATGCGTCCGCGGCCGTGGCCACCTCCGCCCTGCTGGTGGACCTGCCGGGCCCGGACTTCGACCCCCAGGGCTCGCGGCCCGTGGAGCCGCGCACGGGCTTCCTCGGCCTCCCCGAGGATGCCCGCTACAACTTCGACTCCGCCGCCTGGCAGGGCCTGGAGGCCCGGCAGTTCCGCGCCGATGTGGACGAGGCGGCCTCGCTGGTGCGCGTCGTCTTCACCAACCGGGCCGGCCGCCGGTGGACGGTGCTGGCGGACCCGGACCACGCCCGCGCCGGCTTCCGCCTGCCCAGGCCCCCCGCCACCTTCGAGGACCGGACGTATTTCGGCGACGTGCAGGGCTCGCGCGCGCGCATGCTGGTGGAGGCGCTGATGGTGGGGGGCCCCGCCGCGCGCGACAGGCTGGGCCCGGAGCGGCTGGCCTCCGCCGGCGGTCCGGGGATGGAGCGCCTGGCGGACCTGACGCTCGGGACCGCCGCGCTGGATGTGGGACGCCCGGAGGTGGCCTGGCTCTTCCCGGAGCTGGAGGGGCAGCGCCTGGTCCGGGGCAGCGCGGTGCGCGTGCGCGTCACCGGATTCCGCGTGGGCTCCGGGGAGGCCTCGGAGGGCCAGGTGCGCCTGACGCTGCGCGGGGGCCTTGGCTGCGAGGGCACCGTGCTCCTGGAGGCCGAAGACGTGTCCCAGGGCCGGGGCGAGGTGGAGCTGCGGCTCCCGGCCACCTGCTCGGGGATGGGGGTGATGCTGGTGGCCGAGCTGGCGGACTCCGGCGGCGTCCCCCTGCGTCCACCCGTCGCCGCCGTGCGGGGCGTGGATATCCCCTGACGGGTAGGTCGTGGTAGGTCCCCGCCCGGACTCCCGCCCGTGACTCGCTTTCGGGATTTACCGGGTGGTAGCGTTGAGCTTCGAGGAGGCAGGGTTGCAGAAGGAGACGGTCGTCACGGTCATCTCGAAGATCTCCGACCGGCCGGTCAACCTCGACGCGGCGCTGGTGGTGATCTACGGCCTGGACCTGGGGCGGAAGTTCGACCTCACGCGCGAGGAGACGCTCATCGGGCGCTCGTCGAAGGCGGACATCCAGATCGACCAGGAGTCGGTGAGCCGCAACCACGCGAGCATCTCCAACACGCGCGAGGGCGTGCGCATCCGCGACATGGGCTCCACCAACGGCACGTTCATCAACGACGACCTGGTGGAGGGCGTGCGGTCGCTGCGCAACGGCGACCTGGTGAAGATTGGCCGCACCATCTTCAAGTTCATCGCCGGCGGCAACATCGAGGCGGCGTACCACGACGAGATCTACCGGCTGACCACCATGGACGGCCTGACGCAGATCTACAACCGCCGCTACTTCGACGAGCAGCTCGACCGGGAAATCTCGCGCAGCCGCCGCTACGAGCGAGTGCTGTCGCTGGTGCTGCTGGACATCGACCACTTCAAGCAGGTGAACGACAACTACGGGCACCTGGCGGGTGACTCGGTGCTGAAGCAGCTCGCGTCCACCGTGCGCACGAAGATCCGCCGCGAGGACGTGTTCGCGCGCTACGGCGGCGAGGAGTTCGCCGTCCTCCTGCCGGAGGTGTCGCTGGGCGGCACCCGGCAGCTCGCGGAGAAGGTGCGGCGGCTGGTGGAGAAGCAGCGCTTCGAGTTCGACAAGCAGCCCATCCCCGTCACCGTGTCGCTGGGCATCGCCACGTTGGAGCCCCAGCACCGCGAGCCCGGGGACCTGGTGCGCGCGGCCGACGAGAAGCTCTACGAGGCCAAGATGGCCGGCCGCAACCGCGTGGTGGGCTGAAGCGGCCGCGGCCCCCGGGCCGTGGCCCGGAGGCGGGCTCGCGGTGGCTCAGCCCGCGAAGACGGAGCGGCGCTCGCGCAGCAGCGACTGGACCATGCCCTGGATGGACTCGCGGGTGCGCTCGGTGAGGCGCTGCACCTCGCCCAGGTCGTCCGCGGCTTCGGGGGGCAGTCCCTCCATGCCGATGGGCTCGCCGAAGCGCACGCTCCACTTGGCCGGCAGCGGCAGTGGCCCCAGCGGGGTGAGCGGCAGGTAGGGCAGGCCCAGGAAGGACGCGGGGAGGCGGCCCAGGAGCGGCGACGTCTCCTCGCCGCCGACGATGGCCACCGGGACGATGGGCGCGCCGGTGCGCAGCGCCAGCTTCACGAAGCCTCCGCGCCCGAAGCGCTTCAGCCGGTAGCGCTCCGCGAAGGGCTTGCTCAGCGCCTGATAGCCTTCCGGGAAGACCACCAGCGGGCGCTGCTCGTCCAGCAGCCGCAGTGCGTTCTCCGGGCAGGCGCGCACCGCGCCCAGGCGGTTGAAGAGGGTGCCCAGCACCGGCGCGTGGAAGACCTGGTCCTCCACCAGCCACCGGGGCTCGCGCAGGTCGGGGCGCTCGCGGGAGAGGACCAGCGACATCACCAGCCCGTCATAGGGCAGGGCGCCCGAGTGGTTGGCCACCAGGATGGCCGCGCCCTGGGGAACGTGGTCCGCGCCCTGCACGGACACGCGCCAGTATTGCGAGTAGAGGAACTCCAGCACCGGCTCCAGGTGCTCCACCAGCGCCGGGTCCTTGCCGTACTCGTCGATGTTGGCGCCGCCGCCCGTGCCCAGCCCGGCGCGCACCGCCTCCATCAACCCGTTCATCGCGCCCAGGGCCCGGCCCAGGCCCTCGCTGGCCAGCGCCTGTCCGGCGATGTCCCTCGCCAGCGACAGCATGCCCGCGGCCCGCTGCGCGAGGGGACGCGGCCCCTCGGGCTCGCGCACCTGGTCCGTGAAGAACGGCTCGCGCGGACGCTCGCCCTCGTCGGGGGGCGGCACCAGCGACAGCGGGCCCCGGCGGCCCGGCGGGAACTCGTCTCGCGTGGCGTCCGGCGCCTCCACCTCCGCCTCCAGCGACGACGTCTCACGGGTTCCCTGCTCCGTCACCGAGAGCGTCACGGACAGCTCCAGCCCGGACGTGTCCTGGAAGGGGACTTCCTCGTCGTCCTCGCCCGGGCCGAAGCCTCCCTCGGCTTCCGCCTCCAGGTCGAACGTGTCCTGGAAGCCTTCCTCTTCACCCTCGCCGGCGTTGGCGGCGCGCTCCTCCAGGCCCTCGTCGCCTTCCTCCGGGAACGCCTGACGCCGCGAGACGGCATGGCGGTCCAGCACCTCGGCCACGGCCACCTCGGCGGCGGCCTCGGCCACCTGCGCGGCCACGGCGGCGGCCAGCTCGCGCTCGCGCTCCGGGTGCTGCGTGGACGGGCTGTGCTCCAGCACCTCCTCCACCGCCGCCTCGGCCATCTCGGTGGCCATCTCGGTGGCCATCAGCCGGTCCACGTCCTGTTCCTCCCCGGGCCGGCGCTCCATCGCCTCGTCCACCGCGACCTTCGCCGTGGCCTCGGCCACCTCGGCGGCCAGCGCCTCCGCCAGCGCGTGGTCCACCTCGCGCTGCTGCGGGGTGCGCGCGCCCAGCTCGTCCGACAGCACCGGCTGGCGAGGCGGCGGCGGACTGTGCGGAGACACGGGGGCGGCGGGCTCGCGCAGGGGCAGCGCCGCTTCGTCGTCCGTGAGCGCGGCGGGTTGTTCCGCGTGCGGGGGGGCTGCCTCCGCCTCGTGCTTCCGCTCGGCGGCCCTGGTGCCCTGCTTGCGGCCCGGAGCTTCGGCCGGGCCCGCTCCGCCCGCCGCGGGCGTCTTGTGGCCTCCGGCCTTCGCCACCTCGGACTTCCTCGCTTCGTCCGCCTCACGAGACGCGGCTGACTTCCGGCCTCCGGCCTTCGCCGTCTCGGGCACCTTCGCATCACCCGCCGCGTGGGAATCGCGGCTCCCGCCGGATGCGCCCCCGGCCTTCGCCGCCGCGGACTTCTTCCCGGGCGCGGAGGACGTCTTCCCACCACCGGCCTTCGCCCGCGCGGGCTGCTTCGCGGGGGGCGCGGACTTTCTCGCGGCCTCCTTGCGCGCGGGCTTCGCGTCTCCGGCGGAGGCTTCCTTGGTGCCGTCGCCGGGCTTCGCGGAGCCACCGTCGCGGGACGCGGCGCCGCGCTGGAAGGGATCGTTTCCGAGGACACCCTTGGCCATGACTAGCTCCTCCTCAGCGCCGCGGCGGCGTCCCGGACGTGATGGTAGGGGATGAAGCCGAGCGCGGACTCGGCGCGCTCGCCGTCCGCGACCCACGAGTAATGGATGTAGTCGAGAAGGGCCACGGGCAACGTGCCGGTGCCCACCATGTCCAGCGTGTGGAGCGCGGCCCGGAAGAGCGGCCCCGGCAGGGGGAGCGGCCGGGCCCCCGCCTGCTGGATGATGCCGGACAGCGGCAGCACGCCCCGGCCCACGATGTTGAACTCGCCGGACGCGTCCGCGCGCAGGGCCAGGTGCAGCGCCCGCGCGGCGTCCTCCTCGTGGAGGGCCTGCCACAGCGGGTCGAACCCCAGCAGCGTGGGCACCACGCCCCGCTTCAGGAAGCGCGTGGCGGGGTTGTCCACCGAGGGGCCGAGCACCGGCGCGAAGCGCAGCACCAGCACGCGCAGGTCCGGGTGCCGCTCGCGGAAGGCGCGCACCTGGCCCTCCACCTCCACCTTGTCGGTGACGAAGCGGCTGTGCGGGCACCCCTGCATCGGCGACTCCTCGCGCAGCAGCGCGGGGTTGTTGCCGCGCGCGCCGTACACGGCCGTCATGGAGGGCACCACCAGCCTCGGCAGCCGCGCGCGGCCCGCCGCGGTCAGCACGTTCATGGTGCCGATGACCTCCAGCTCGTGCGCCAGGGAGCCGTCGCGGATGGGGCCGAGGAGGAAGGCCAGGTGGTAGAGCGCGTCCACGGGGCGCTCGGTGAGCGCGTCGGTCAGCTCACCTTCCGCGTCGTGGCGCGTGAGGTCCACCCGGTGGAACTCCACCTTGGCACCTTCTGGACGTGCCACGTCGAGCACCAGGATGCTCTCCACCTCTGGATCCCGCTCCAGCCGGTGCATCAGGAGCTTCCCGTAGTCTCCGCTCGCGCCGGTGACCGCAACGCGAAGCCGCCCCTTGCCTGGTCGTGACACGTCCATTCGCGCTGTCGGGTGTTAGCCCAGACGCTCGGGAATGTCAGCCGCCAGCATCGTCGTCGCGCTGGACAACGTTGTCCGGGTGGCGGAGGGTGAACGATCGCCATGGCCCGCATCGCCCGCCTCAGTGACGTCCTCATCAACAAGATCGCCGCCGGAGAGGTGGTGGAGCGCCCCGCCTCCGTGGTGAAGGAGTTGGTGGAGAACTCGCTGGACGCGGGCGCCAGCACCGTCCGCGTGGAGCTTCAGGGCGGGGGCGTGGACCGCATCATCGTGTCGGACGACGGGCACGGCATGGGGCGGCTGGACGCGGTGACGTGCCTGGAGCGGCACGCCACCAGCAAGCTGCGCGAATTGGACGACCTGTTCCACATCAGCTCCATGGGCTTCCGGGGCGAGGCGGTTCCGGCCATCGCCTCCGTCTCCCGCTTCACACTCCACACGGCGGAGGCCGGCGCGGACGTGGGCACGCGGGTGACGGTGGAGGGCGGGGGACCGCCGGTGGTGGAGGACGCGGAGCCGCGCACCGGCACCGTCATCACCGTGGAGGACCTCTTCTTCAACGTGCCCGCGCGCCGCAAGTTCCTGCGCCGGGGGGAGACGGAGCTGAAGCACGCGGAGGAGGCCGTGGTGCGCCTGGCGCTGGCGTACCCGGAGGTGGGCTTCTTCGCCACGAACGAGGGCGACACGCTCTTCTCCAGCCCGGCGTGCCCGGAAGACCCGCGCGAGCGCATCGCCGCGGCGCTGGGCCCCACCGCGCACCCGCACCTGTTCCCCGTGGAGGAGCGGCGGCTGGGCATCTCCATCACCGGTTACGCCGCCTCGCCCGAGTTCACCTTCAACAACGCGCGCGGCCTCTACACGTACGTCAACCGGCGCTACGTGAGGGACCGCGGCCTCATCGGCACCATCCAGCGCGCGTACCAGGACTTCCTCGCGGCGGGCCGCCAGCCGGTGGTGGTGCTCCACATCGACATCGACCCGGCCGCGGTGGACGTCAACGTGCACCCGCAGAAGCTGGAGGTGCGCTTCGCCGACGCGCGTGGCGTGCAGGAGGCGCTGACGGCCGCGCTGACCCGCATGCTTCGCGCCGCCCCGTGGCTGGGCGCCGCGGCGGAAGGCAATGCCCCACAGGCGGGACAGCCGCGCGAGGCCGCCCACTACGCGCTCGCCGTGGAGCGCTTCCTCACCCGCGCCCAGGAAGCGACGTGGGGTGCGCCCCTGCCCACCGCCATGGATGCCCCGGACTCCGGCCGCGCGCCCCTGGGGCCGGCGCCCACGGGGCCCCTGCCGCCCGGTGTCCGGCCGGGGGCGCTGCCCTTCGCGCCCAGCAGCCCGGGACAGGCGCCCGCCTTCGGACAGGCCCAGCCGCAGCTCAACGAGGCCCCGCCGCCGGGCTACTTCGCGGCGCTCCGGCCCATGGGCCTGCTGGGCGGCCGCTTCCACGTGTGCGAGGGCCCCGGCGGCACGCTGGTGGTGCTGGATCCACACGCCGCCCTGGAGCGGGCGCGGCTGACGGGCTACCTGCGCGCGCTGGAGGACGGGAAGGGGCCTCCGGCGCCGTCGCTGTTCGGCACCACGCTGGAGTTGCCGCTGGCGGCGGCGAAGGCGCTGGTGGAGGGGCGCGAGGCGCTGGGGAGGCTGGGCTTCGACGTGGAGCCCTTCGGCGGCACCACGCTGGCGCTGAAGACGGTGCCTCCCGGACTGGAGGGCGTGGACGGGCGCTCGCTGCTGGAGGCGCTGGCCCGCGCGCTGCCACCCAAGGGCGCCACGCTGGACGCGGTGTCCCTGGCGGAGGCGGTGCGGGTGATGGCCTGCCACGCCGCGCGCCGGGCCAGCGCCACGCCCCTCACCGACGCGCAGCTCCGCGCGCTGCTCGGCGAGCTGGACCGCGCGGACTTCCACCCCGCCTGCATCCACGGCACGGTGGTGGTGCTGGAGATGCCGCTGCTGGAGCTGGAGCGCCGCGCCCGCTGACGCCCGAGCCGGAATCCCCAGTCGCTCCGAGCCCTTGCGCGTCCGGAAAGTTGACGCGTGGGAGGCGGCTGCTACGGTGCGCCACACGCCTGTAGCACCGGGCGGAATCAGCAAGGACGTACGCGACGGGTACCCACGGCAACGCACGGGAGCGGGCACATGCGCGGTGTGATCACCCTGCGGGACGTGGTGGCCAACCTGGGCGTCGTCCTCCGCGAGTTCGGCGTGGTGTGTGTCCTGCACTGTCTGCTCGCGGCGCTCCGCCGCCGGCAGACGACCTTCCTGGAAATCGCGCTGCGCCCCAAGCGCCCCTGACGGAAAACGCCGCCTTGATGCTTCGCCGCCTCCTGCCGCTGCTCGCCCTGCTCACCACCGCCCCCGCCTTTGCCCAGGCGCCGGAGGAGGACGAGGACGAC
Organism: Myxococcus sp. RHSTA-1-4; assembly: GCF_020037125.1. Taxonomy (GTDB): domain Bacteria; phylum Myxococcota; class Myxococcia; order Myxococcales; family Myxococcaceae; genus Myxococcus. The sequence continues at coordinate 143,817 of NZ_JAIQDG010000020.1, read as the reverse complement.
GAAATCCCCACGTCGCTGAACGGGGTGGGGCGCATCTCCATCCAGGGCGGCTGGCGCGTGACGTCCAACGAGACGCTCTACACCTCCTGGTATGGCCGCACGGAGAACCAGGGGCTGGCCCGCGCCCGGGAGGTCTCCGGCGGGCCGCTGGTCATCGGCTCCTTCGCCTACGCGATGTCGGACCTGGTGGAGGTGGGCATCGACCTGTTCGGCACCGGCGGAAAGCTCTACCTCCGCGAGCCCGACGGGAGCGAACGCAGCATCAACCTCCTCAGCTACGGCGCCATGATAGGCCTGCGCTTCCAGACGGTGCTGCCCGAGGTGGGGCCGTACGGGCTGGTCCCCTTCGTGGGCCTCTTCACCGGACCCGCGCTCGTTTCCTCGAAGCGCCAGGGGGAGGCCGTGCAGGAGAGCACCACCCAGGCCTGGGTGGGCACCCTGGGCGCCACCTGGCGCCTGTCCTCCCGCTGGGGCCTGACGGCCGAGTACCGCCTGTCCTTCCTCCGGGGGCCGGTGGGCGCGCCGGAGACGGAGAACAACAACCGCCGCATCGGCTCGTTCAGCGCTGGCGGCAACTGGCTCTCCGTGGGCGTGACGTACACCTTCCCACCAGAGCCATCCCGGCCGCTTCCGGACGGTTTCTTGTAGAGAGAGCAGCCAGTCGAGACCCGGGCTGTCCACTCCAGGAAATGCATCGGCCCCGCGCCGTTGTTTCGGTGCGGAAATTATCGCCATACGCCCGGGAGAACTCCTTACGATGCGTGAGCCGGCCGAGCTCGTTTCCGCGCCCAGGAAGATGTCCATGCCAGAGCAGTCGAAGACGGAAGTGGAGAAGGAACTGCAGGACCTCCGGCGGGAAATCGTCGAGGCCCGCAACCTGGTCATCAAGAGCGACAACCTGCTGAAGAACCTCCATGCGGAGGTGAAGGCGGTGGGGAAGCGCCACGAGGACTTCCAGAAGCGCCAGTGGCTCTCCTCGGCGGTGGCCTATGTGCTGTTCGCCATCATCGCCGTGGGCGCCGCGCTGATGATCACCAGCGCGCGCAGCTCCAGCGCCAGCAATGAGCGCGAGCGGCTGGAGAAGATGGTCGCGGACCTCACCACGCAGCTCGAGAAGCAGCGCGCGGACACGGCGGCCCACCAGACGGCCCAGCGCGCCGCGGCCGAGGTCTACAAGATGATGACCAACCTCCCCGGTGACGAGCGCCTCAAGGGCATCGACGCGCTGGTGAAGCTGGACACGTCCCGCCTGAGCAACCTGGAGCGCCAGGCCCTCAATGACCGCGCCTCCGTGCTGCGCCGCGAGACGGGCGACGCCGCCTTCGAGCGCGGGAAGATCGCCTTCCGCAAGAACGAGATGCAGTCCGTCATCTCGGAGATGGAGCGCTTCCTGGCCATGAACCCGCCGCAGGAGCAGGCGCTGGACGCGTCCTTCTTCCTGGGCACCGCGTACAACCAGACGCGTCAGCACGACAAGGCGGTGCCGATGCTGGCCCGCTTCGTCGAGGGGGACAAGTCCTCCAAGACGCGTGACTACGCCATGCTGCTGCTGGCCCAGTCGTACCAGGAGGTCGGCCAGTACGATAAGGCGCTGGAGACCGCGCGTGACGCGGCCGGCACCTACGTCAACAGCCAGTACCAGCCGCAGTTCCGGGGCCGCATCGCCACGGTGAAGCGCCTGATGAACCCGGATGCCGCGGCCGCGCCCGCCGCCGTTCCGGCCGCCGCGCCCGCGCAGGCGGCCTCCCCGGCCGGCCAGTAGTCCCGGTGGGCTCAGGGGCAGGCGCCCTGGGGCCCGCTGCTCCCCCCCACCGGACGACGGTGCGGGACACGGAAGCGTTGCCACGCGGGGTCCACGGTCGTAAGACCTGGACCCCGTGTCCGCTCCCGACCCCCGGAAAGACCCCCGCTACCGCCGCTTCCGTGGTGGCGCGTACGCGGTGTACATCCTCCTCACCACGCTTTTCTCCGTCTGGATTCTCTGGAGCGTGGGCCGCTCGGTCGCGGCCATGACGCCGGAGCGGCCGCCGGACGCACCCCAGCTGCTCACCTTCCGTGAGTGTCTGGACGGCGCGCAGGCGCTGTGGGCGGAGCTGGAGTCGGAGCGCGAGAAGCTGGTGCGCGTGTCGCCCGCCCGGGACGTGGACCGGCAGTGGATGCGCTTCCGGACGGCGTGGCTGGAGCGGCTGCGCCAGCGCGAGTCCATGTGCGGGCTCGAGTCGCGGGATCGCGAGCGCCTGCGCGCGGTGTACCGCCGCCTGGAGACGGTGCAGGACCTCTACACCATCCATGCCGTGCAGTACGCGGGCGAGGTGGGCGGCGCGGTGGACGCGCTGCACGCCGCCTTCGCCACCGCGCGCAAGGACCCGGGCGCCGGCAAGCTGCCGTGAGTCAGCGCACCGGCATCAGCGCCGTGTAGCGGCCCTGGTGGTCCGACACCGTCTGGGACAGCAGCACGGACGAGGGGCGGCCCTCCAGCGTCCCCACCCGGTAGAAGCGGATGGAGGCATAGGGCAGGGTCCGCGTGCCGTCCGTCACCCGGCCGGTGAGGGTGCGGCCGCGCTGCAGGTTGAAGGTCGCCAGCTCCTGCACGGTGGCGTCCTCGCCGGGCAGCACGGTGATGACGCGGCTGATGCGCGGGAGGTTCTCCGCCGGGAGGAAGTCCACGCGGTAGACGGCGGGGTCCAACCGCAGCCGCCAGGTGCCTTCGTCGTCGGTGGCGACCAGCGCCTCGCCACCGCCGGGCGGACGGGGCCAGCCGGGCACCTCGGCGATGGGCTCCACCGCCACGCGCACGCCGCGCGCCGGCTCGGTGCTGCCGGGCAGGTGGAGGGTGCCCATGACGACGCGCCGGTCGGGACAGACGACGTCCGGCAACACGGCGCCGGTGCGCGGCACCTCCACCGGCTGCACGATGAGGCCCGCGGTGACACCCAGGGGCGGCACCACCACCAGGGAGAGCGTGCCGCCCGGAGCCGCCGGCAGGGTGTCCACCGTGAAGCGCCCCTCCAGGGTGGTGGTCGCCAGCGGGCCATGGAACAGGCCGCCGCCGCCCACCTGCCCGCGCAGCGCCACGGTGGCGCCCGCCACCGGCCTGCCGTCCAGGCCCACCACCCGGCCCGACACCCGCACCGGCTCGCCATACTCCCCCAGCTCCAGCGGCGAGGTGAGCGGCGCGCGCGGGTCCACCGTGAAGGTCTTCTGCGGAACCCAGGGCGCCTCGCCCAGGGCCGTCACCCGCAGCAGGATGGCGGAGCGCCGTGCCGCCTCCCGGGGCATGACGAGCGTGAAGTCACCCGAGCCGCGCATCACCGGCACACGCTGGGACAGGGGCGACAGGTCCGCGTCCAGCGCTTGAATCCGCAGGTCCGCGTCCACCAGCAGCTCGCCCTGGCGCACCACCCGGCCGCTCAGCCGCACCACCGTGTCCGGGGCGGGCAGCACCAGCTCCAGCGGCACCCGGGCGCCGGGCTCCACGTGGCTGGTGCCCCGCACCGGCGGCACCTCGAGGTCGCCGGCCGTCAGCGTCACCGCGTACTCGCCGGTGCCCACGGGCAGCTCCCACGCGCCGTTGATGGGCACCAGCTCCGCCTCGTACCGGCGCGTCACGCCGGGCAGCAGGAGGCTCTCGCCGTCGGCGCGCAGGTGGAGGGGCTCCGAGTAGGGACGCGTGGTGGTGCCCCCATCCGGGGCCGGCAACGACGTGGCGCGCACCACCCGGCCCGCCACCCGGGCGGGCTCGAGGAGCTCCAGGTCCAGCTCCGGCCGCACCGGGTCCACGCGGAAGTCCTGCGCGTGCATGCCGTCGTGGGGGTTGGGCGTCACCTCCACGACGATGTCCCGGCCCGGGTCTCCACACCCGTCCGGGAAACACACCTCGTTCGGGCCGCACTCGGCATCCGAGCGGCACACGAGCTGGCTCGGGTCCGGCTCCTCCTCCAGCAGGGCGCACCCGGTGCCCGCGAGCACCGCCAGCAGCGCCAGCGCGGGGACGAGCGGCGCGCGGCGCGGCGTCACCGGCAGTCCCCCTGCACGGTGTTCACCACCCAGGCGTACGTGACGACGTAGCCCGGGTCCTCGATGAAGGTGCCGTCGGGAAGCTGCACCACCCGCGGCTGCACCACCCGGTCCTGCAGCTCCGAGTCGCTGACCAGCGCCTCCACCAGGTGCGTGCCCGGCGTGCCCAGCGGGCTGTTGGCGGACGCGAGGCTGATGAGCAGCGAGCCCCGGTCCGAGCGCAGCGGGTCCCGGGTGATGTTGGCCAGGTCGTACTGCCGGTAGGGGCCCCGCGGGTCCTGTGGGTTGTAGTCCACGTACCAGTGCACCTTGAGGCGGTCATCCAGGTCGGGGTCCTCGGCGACGACCTCGAAGGTGAGGTCACACGCGCCGGCGCCGAAGTCGGAGATGACGCGCTGCTGGGGCGACACCAGGCTCTCCACGATGCGGGGCGGCCGGTTCCTCTGCCCGGGCACGCCCTCCAGCAGCGTGTCGTCCTGGGGGATGAGGCAGCCCGTCGCCGCGCAGGCCGCCACCACCAGCGCCGACCATCCGTATCGCCGAGTCGTGCCTTCCATCGTCCGTGCGCGGGCCGCCCGCTCAGAGCAGCTCGTCTCCCTCCTCGGGAGGCAGGGGCCGGCCCGACTTCTCCGCCTCCAGCTTTTCCAGGTGGCGGAAGATGGTGCGCGGGTCCACGCCCAGGTCCTTGGCTGTCTTGGTCCGGTTGCCGTTGTTCCGGGCCAGCACCTCGTTGATGTAACGCTTCTGGAATTCTTCCTTGGCCTGGAGCAGCGGCATGATGGGCTCCAGGTTCTCCGGCTTGAGGTCCAGGTCGTCCGGACCCAGCAGCGGCTTGTCCGCGAGCACCACCGCCTTCTTCAGGCGGTTCTCCAATTCGCGGATGTTTCCAGGCCAGCCGTACTTCCGCATGGAGACGGTGGCGGAGGGGGTGAAGCCCCGGGCCTTGGAGTTGAACTCGCGGGCGTACTTCTGGAGGAAGAAGCGGCCCAGCACCACCACGTCCTCGCCGCGCTCGCGCAGGGGGGGCAGCTTCAGGGTGACGACGTTGAGGCGGTAGTAGAGGTCCTCGCGGAAGGTGTTCTTCTTCACCTCGTCCTCGAGCACCTTGTTGGTGGCGGCCACCACGCGGATGTCCACCGGCTCGCCGCGGTTGTCGCCCACCTTGTAGACAATCTTCTCCTGGAGGGCGCGCAACAGCTTCACCTGGAGCTGCAGGGGCATCTCGCCAATCTCGTCCAGGAAGAGCGTGCCGCCGATGGCCGCCTGGAACTTGCCGGCCTTGGTGGCCACCGCGCCGGTGAAGGCGCCCTTCACGTGGCCGAACAGCTCGCTCTCCAGGAGGTTCTCCGGAATGGCGCCGCAGTTGATGGTGATGAAGGGCCCCTTGGCGCGCGGGGAGCGGCGGTGGATTTCGCGGGCGATGAGCTCCTTGCCGGTGCCCGTCTCGCCGGTGATGAGGACGGAGATGTCCGTGGGGGCAATCTTGTCGATGCGCTTGTACACGTCGCGCATGCCCTGGCAGGCGCCCACGATGTCGCCGTAGCGCTGGTCCTCCAGCTTCCGGCGCAGCTCCGTGTTGTCCAGCTTGAGGTCGTTCACCAGCATCGCGTTCTGCAGGATGAGGGACGCCTGCGCCGCGAAGATGGTGAGCATGTCCGCGCTCTTGGGCTCGAACCGGTTCACCAGCCTGTCGTTGCCCACGTAGATGACGCCGAACAGGTCCCCCTTGTGCATGAGCGGCACGCACATGACGGAGTGGACGCGGAGGTTGACCACCGACTCGCTCTTGTTGAACTCCGGCGAGTCGAGCGCGTCCGCGACGATGAGCGGCTTCTGCTCCTTCACCACCTTGGCGATGATGGAGTCGGAGATCTTGTCCTTCTCCACCGCGTCCTCGATGTTCTCCCGGGACACGTTGCGCGCCACCTTCACGCGAGGCTCGCCGCTCTCCATGAGGATGAGGAAGCCCTTGTCCGCGCGAGTCACCTCGATGGCCTCGTCCATGAGGCTCTCCAGGATGCGCTCCACGTCGTAGAGGCCCAGCAGCCGCTCGCTGAAGGCGGTGAGCCGGCGCAGCAGGAGCAGCTCGCGGCCGGGCACGCCGGGCAATTCCGCGGTGTGCGAGTCCGGGTTGGAGGTGCGCATCACCTCGCGGGGCGGAGTGGAGGGCGGCGGGGGCGGGGCGCGGGGGGCGTCCTCGCGAGCGAAGACGAGCTCGGTGGCGCCGACGCGGACCACGTCTCCGGTGGACAGCGCATGGGCGTCGCGCCTCTTGCCGTTGACCTGGAAGGTGGCGCCCAGGCTGCCGACCTCGTAGCGGCTGCCGTCGAAGGTGACGTGCAGGGCGCTGTCGGGCACGCCCGGGTCCTCGAGCTGCACGTCGTTGTCCGGCCCCCGGCCGATGCTGGTGATGCGCTTGTGCAGGGAGACCGAGCGGACCTTTCCATCGGGAGAGCGGACGGTGAGGCTGGCCATGGATTCTCGTATCGGGTGGAGAGGCTCAGAAGAAGAGGGTGAGGCCGGCGCCGAGCCCGCCGGAGGTGCGGTAGAGGCCCACCCGCGTCGAGAGGGTGCCGGGCGGAGCGGAGGCTGGAGCGGGCGCGTCGGGGCGGGGCTCCACGGTGGTGCGGATGACGTGGTCCTCGTGGTGGTACAGCGCGTCCACCACGCCGAGTGCGTAGATGGTGTAGAAGCCCGCCGCCGAGGACAGCTTGAGGAGCTGCCAGGTGTCCCGCTGCTTGCGCCGGTTGGTGGGGATGTAGCGCACGCGGATGGAGGCCTGGCCGTCCGGGTCCAGGACGTTGTCCATGAGGACGGTCTGCTCCTCGAAGAGCGACTCGTAGGCGAAGAAGGAGATGATGCTCGTCACCGCGAGCGCGCCCTCGGTGGCGGCGAAGACGATGCCGAGGCTGTTGCGGCCCTGCTGGAACTGGCCGGCGCCGAAGGGGACGAAGTTGACCAGGAAGTTGCGCTTCTCCACGGTGCGCACGGTGACCTGGCGGGCCATCTCCTCGGCGCGGCGGCGCTGCACCTCGGCCTCCAGGCGCTCACGCTCGCGGCGCTCGGCCGCGGCCTTCTCGCGCTCCTGGCGCAGCCGCCGCTCCTGGCGGAGGAACTCCAGCTCGCTGGACATCTCCACCTTGAGCGAGTCCAGGAAGGCCACCGCGGGCGGCGGGACGACGAAGGGGTCCAGGCCGTAGTCCGGATCCAACCGGAGCAGGGCGCGCAGGTGGCGCGTGGCGTCCTCGGTGCGGCCGAGGTTGAAGGCGGCGAGGCCCGCCAGCTTGTGCAGCTCCACCAGGTCGTCCTCGGACAGGTCTCCGCGGTCGATGCGGGCGCCCGCGCGGTCCAGCACCTCCGCGTACTTGCCGTACTCGAAGCTGGCGCGCAGCGCGGCCACCTCCGGGTCTCCGGAGTCCTGGGCGCCGGCGGCGGCCGGCGCGAGGGTCAGCGTCCACAGCAGGAGCAGGAGTCCGCGGCTCATTCGGGGAGGAGGCTCCCGCGAAGGGTGGTGGGCTCGCCGGGATTCAGGTGCACCTTGCGCCGCTCCGTCCTGTAGCCGGGGTGGGAGAGCTCCACTTCGACGCTGAGCTGGAAGCCCGCCGGGCCGCGCGGGGCGCGGACCACGAAGGGGGACTGGAGGCTCTCGCGCACGGTGCGCTGCTGCCCGTTCACGCGCACCACGGCGTCCGCCGGCTCGTACTCGAAGGAGAGCAGCGCGGGCTTGGGCTGGGCGCGCAGGTGGAAGACGTTCTCTCCGCTGCCGCGCACGTCGATGGTGTCCACCACGTCCTCGCAGTAGTCACAGGAGATGGTGACGCTGTGCCGTCCCGGCACGACTTCCACGTCGTGCTTCTGCAGCGGCTGGGCGCTGGGCGCGCCGTCGTCCACCCGGATGATGCCGTAGGGCCGCACCAGGATGGACACCGGCACCTTGCGCACCGGCGGCTTGCGGGACGCGTCATCGGGGAGCCGCTCCGCGACCGGCGGGGCGGGCACGTGGCGTGAGCCGCTGCCCCTGGGCGCTGCTCCGGGGACGGGAGTGGAGCCCTGGTGCGGCGTGAGATTTCCCGGGGGCGGCCGCTCCTCGTCGACGGACGCCGCCACGAGGCCGGCCACCAGCGTGTCCGGCGGCCGCGCCACCACGGGCGGCCGTGAAGGGACACCCTCACCGGTGCCGGTCGTCGAGTCGGTCCGCACGCCGGGCGTCCCGACCGTGCCGCCCGGGGCCGGTGGCTCGCCCTGGGAGCCCGGTGGGGTGGTGCGCGGGTCCGTACCGCCCGGCACGCTGTCGCCCGTCTGCTCCGGCGTGTCCTGCCGCGTGCCGGCCTGGCGCACCTTCCAGCCGCCCACGCCGAGCAGCGCGGCGGCGGCAAGGCCGATGCCCACGCGAATGCCGCGGCGGCGCCACGTCTTGATGCGCTGGGCGCGCCGCAGGCCCTTGAGGAGCGCGAGCGCGCGGGCGTTGGTCGCGTCCAGCGCGAGCACCTGGTTGAGGCTGGCCAGGGCGCGCGGGGTGCGCTTCTCCGCGAGCAGCCGCTCGCTGCGCTCCAGCAGCGCGGCGACGATGCGCTGGCGGGCGAGCTTCCGGTACGAGGTGGGGTCCGCGAAGAAGGACACCAGCTCCTCGCCCACGCGCGCGAAGCCCAGGCCGGCGAGGTAGTCCGCGAGCGCGTCGCGCAGCCTGGCGGCGTCCGGGTAGCGGCGCTGGGGCTCGCGCTGGAGGCAGGTGGCGCAGATCTCCGCCAGCTCGTCGGACAGCGTGGGCACGCGGCGGCGCGGGTCCTCGTAGTCGCCGTCGAGGATGCGCTTGAGCGTGGCGGTGGTGTTGGTGGCGCTGAAGGGCAGCCGGCCCGTCATCGCCGCGTAGAACATGATGCCCACGCTGAAGACATCCGCCTCGGGGCCGGCCTCCAGGCCCTCGATGATTTCCGGGGCCATGTGGGCCGGCGAGCCCACCAGCGTGCCGGTGACGGTCATCCGCTCCTCGATGTCGAGCAGCTTCGCGATGCCGAAGTCCATGAGCTTGAGGATTCCGTCCTCGCGCACCATGACGTTCTCCGGCTTGAGGTCGCGGTGGATGACGCCGGCCTCGTGGGCGTGGGCGAGCGCCGCCGCCAGCTCGTGGATGACCATGGCCGCCAGCTCCGGCGGGTCCATGGGCCCCTCGTCGAGGAAGGACTTCAGCGTCTGGCCGCGGATGTACTCGGTGACGATGAACGCGTCCTGCGCGTCCGCGGAGGAGAAGTCGAAGACCTCGAGGATGTTGGGGTGGTGCAGCTTGGCCACCGCGCGGGCCTCGCGGGCCAGCCGCCGCCGCGACTCGTCCTTGCCGGCCAGGTGCGGGTGCAGCACCTTCACCGCCACCTCGCGGTCCAGGGCCGTGTCGAGCCCCTTGTACACGACGCTCATGCCCCCCGAGCCGAGCTGCTCGAGGATGCGGTAGCGACCGATATGGCGGCCGACGAGCGTCATGACGTGCGGCGTCCTCCCCCTCAGTCCCCGAAGCTGATGCCCATGCTCTTGGCGAAGCGCACCAGCTCACCGGATGGGTCCACCCGGCGCTCCTTGCGCGACTCACTCAACGGTACCGCGACAATCTCCCCCGCGCGCAGCGCGACCATATGGTTCCACTGCCCGTCACGCACGAGATCCAACACCTTGCACCCGTAGCGTGTGGCCAGCAGCCGGTCCGCCGCGCTAGGGCTGCCGCCGCGCTGCAGGTGGCCCAGCACGGTGACGCGAATCTCCGCGTCCACGTGCTTCGCGAGCAGGTCCGCGCACACCCGGCCGGAGCCGCCCAGCCGCACCACGCCGCGCCCGGGGACCTCCCCGGCCTGCTCCTGGATGGCCAGCGTGCCGCCCACGGGGTACGCCCCCTCGGAGATGGCGATGATGGAGAAGCTGCGCCGGCGGGTGGCGCGGCGGTGGATCTTCTCCACGATGGACTCCACTTGGTAGGGAATCTCCGGGATGAGGATGACGTCCGCGCCGCCGGCGATGCCGCTGTCCAGCGTGAGGAAGCCGGCGTGGCGGCCCATGATCTCCACCACCATGACGCGGTCATGCGCCTCGGCGGTGGAGTGCAGCCGGTCCAGCGCTTCCGTGACGATGAGGCGCGCGGTGTCGAACCCGAACGTCTGGTCCGTGCCGGAGAGGTCGTTGTCGATGGTCTTCGGGCAGCCCACGACGTTGAGACCCCTGGAAGCCAGACGGTGGCCAATGGACAGCGTCCCGTCACCGCCGACGGCGACCAGCCCGTCCAGCTTGAGCTCCTCGCAGCGGCGGAGCACCTGGTCGGACACGTCCCGGTCCACCCAGTGGCCGTTCTCCCGGAAGGGGTAGGCGAAGGGGTTGGCCTTGTTGGAGGTGCCCAGGATGGTCCCCCCCTTGGGGAGGATGCCGCGCGTGTCCTCCTCCGTGAGGGGGTGGGTGAGCCCGGGCTCGACCAGACCCATGTAGCCGTTCTCGATGCCGACGAACTCGTGGCCGAACTCGTGCGTGCCCCGCTTCACGAGGCCACGGATCAGCGCGTTGAGTCCCGGGCAGTCACCACCACCGGTGAGGACTCCGAGTCGCAGGGAACGGGGCATACGGGTCGGACGCAGGTGTCAGAGGTGCGGGGTTGAACCATGACAGCGACGTCGGACCTGATTCTAGGGGCCCCCCCTGGGGGGTGCAACGCGCGAATCACCCGGTGCGGCGGTTTTCCGAGTGTAAACAGGGCCTTCCGTCAATCGCGCTTGAGGCGGCGGCGCGAGGCGACGCGGTCGAGGAGCGCCTGGAGACGGGGCTCGGCCTCCTTGGGGAGGGCCTTGTCTGTCGGAGAATGTAGGGGCATCTCGCGGGCGAGGCGGTACAGCTCGATCAGCCGCTCCTTGAGCAGCTCGCTGTCCGGGCGCTCCTGGACGGCGCGGCGGTAGGCGGCGGCGGCCCCGACGTAGTCCCCGAGGGCGAAGAGGCGCTCACCCTCCTGGGCGGGTGAGGAGGGGCCCAGGGGGAGGGAGACGTCATGGGTCGGGCGGGAGGCCTGGAGGGCCTGGAGCTCGGCGGGCTGGAGCGAGTCGCGCAGGTTGGCGAGCTTGAGGGCGAGCCCCGGGTCTTCCGGGAAGGCGCGGACGAGCGCTTCGTAGAGGCCGAGTGCTTCCGCCATTTCGCCCCTGCGCAGGGCGCGGTCGGCGCGTGCCTCCATGTCGGCCCGGGCTGCAGGGGTCATCAGGCCGGCGAGGTTACCCGCGACGTCCGGGGATGTCACAACGAAGGTGGCATGCCTCGCGCGCCTGGGGGCCGGGCAGGAGACAGGGGGCCCGTGAGAGTGGGGCCGGACCCACCTATGCTGACGGCCGTGAGTCCCTCCCTCCTCGCCGCGGGGCTGCTGGTGCTGTCGGGCGCGCTCGGCTCCGAGCTGCGGCGCGACGGCTACCAGTTCCGTCCGCCCGAGGGCTTCCACATGGTGCGCTGGGAGCAGTACGCGGGCTCGCGCGCGGGGGCGGTGGCGCTGGAGGCGGATGCGCCGCGCGCGCTGTCCGCCGCGCTGGCGGACGGCGAGGGCCCGGAGGCGGCCACGCTGCTGGTGTCGGTGGTGGAGCGGGGGTTTTCCGCGAGCCCGTCCGAGCGGGACGACTTCGCGGCGGCGGTGATGCAGCACTTCCAGCGCGAGCTGGGGCTGACGCTGTCACCGGAGCGCGTGGAGCGGCTGGGTGGAGCGGTGCCGCGCGTGGAGGTGCTGGGCACGCTGCGCGAGGCGGGGCAGGTGCGCACGGTGCTGGTGGCGGGGCTGGCGTCGGAGGGGCGTCACGCGGTGGTGGCGGTGAGCGCCCCGGCGGTGCGCTGGGAGGAGCTGGAGCCCCGGGTGCGGGAGTCGCTGGAGACGTTCCGGCTGGAGGCGACGACGGCCCCGGGCCCCGCGCCGCGCAGGCTGCTGGGCGCGCTCGCGGGGGCCCTGGCCGGAGCGCTGGTGGCCTCATACACGGCCTGGCGCAGGCGGCGCGTGCGCCAGGGCTCGTGAGCCACGAGGCGGCTGGGCCTCACCCCGTGAAGTGGAAGCGGTAGTGGCACTCCGCGTCGCCCTGGGAGAAGCCCTTCAGGCGCTCGGCGCGCACGTTCTTCGCGCCCAGCACCTCGAGCCCGTGCTTCATGAAGCCCATGGTGATGTATTCGAAGTACGCGTGCGGCCTGGGGAGGCCGGTGATGCGCAGGTCCGCGGAGCTCTCACCGGTCTCCACGTGCGCGGTCCCCGCGGTGAAGTAGCTCTTCCACACGCCGGGGAAGAACTGGAGGAAGCGGCGGAAGTCGGCCTGCGCGAACATGGGCTTGAGCTGGCCCTTCGTGAGCGCGTGCGTCGCGGCATTCTCTCCGAAGCTCCAGTAGGCCATGGGGTCGTTCTTGTAGAAGCGCGCGAGCAGCGCCTCCGAGAAGCGGACGTACGAGTCCGCCGGTATCCACGTCATCGGCAGCACCGGCTTCGCGAAGACGGGGTCCGTCTTCGCGTACTCCGTCAGGAACGAGCGCCACGCGGCCTCGCCGAATTCCGCGACCACGGACTCGTGCCTCGCCATGAACGCTGTGCCCTTGATCTCCATGTCGTCGTTGTCTCCAGGGGTGTGGGTGCGAAGCGCGAGCGTATTGTGCCCCCCGCGTCGCGTTCGTGAGCCGGCGGATTCTCCCCTCGCGGCTGCGTCGAATGCGAGGGCAGGCACCCGAGAGCGCGTGCCCGTCCGGCTCCTGTAGGGGCAGACCTCCCGGGACGGGGAACGAACACTCCGGACTCGTGAGCGCGTCTCTCCGGGAGGCGCTCTGGGGAGGCGACGGCGGCCTGGGGTCAATCACACCCGTGGTGCTGGTGGCCGAGCCTCTCCGTGTTAGGCTGGAGGCTCTTGAAGAGAAGGCTTCGTCCGCGGTGACGGGGAGCGCTGTGATGGTACGACTCAATCCAACTGGCAACAGGGTGCGAGCTTCAACGGTGTCGGCGGGGGCCACGGGGGCTCCGGCACGCGCCGCCACTCCGCCCAGGGCTGCTCAGCCCAGGGACACCTTCGAGGTGGCGCGCCGCTCCCCACCTCCCGTGCAGCTCGCCGCCACCACCCCTCCGTTCGGGCAGCGGGAGCGTGCATTGCAAGTGGTTCGACAGGCACCACCGGGGTCCGTTGGCGCGGCCATCCGCCCGCTTCTCGAGGGGGCCATGGCGTTCCTGGGCACCGTGGGCTTTGCCACGGGCTCATCGATGCCGGGACAGAACCCCATTCTCGGCATGGCCATGGCGGCCTTCACCAGGGAGTTCGCCGCCGGGGCGGTGGGGGACTTCTACGAGCAGCAGCGGGAGCTGCTCTACCAGCCGGCGACGGATGAAAACATCCGCGAGTTCGCACGGCGCGAGACGGAGTTCTTCGGCACCCAGCCCTGGCTCGCGCGAAACGTGGGGGGCCTCATGTCCGCCGAGACGCGAGCGGAACTGCTCACCTACAGCCGGAACGCCCAGCAAGCGGGGGAGCAGGTGCTGCGGAGGGTGTTCGGGAGCACGGGCTCGGAGTGAGCCTGGCGCCGTGAGCCGAGCGGCATGGCACGCTCGCCCCGGTGGCGGGCCGCCGTCCTGTTTCCAGTGCACAAGGGGGAATGGCTCCATGCCCCCGGGCCCGGCGGGGTGGGGTAGGGTGGGACGCATCCATGTTCGCCTTCCTACTCGCCGCCGTGCTCGCGCAGGCGCCCGTGGCCCCGGGGGAGCCGGGCACGCCGCCGGATGCCGGTGTCCCCGAGGCCTCGCCCGAAGTGCCCATCTCCGCGCTGCCGCCGGCCACGCATGAGCTGTTCCGGCGCATCGAGGGCCGTGTCGCCCAGGTGCGCATCATCGAGCGCCGCTCGGGGACGCGCTCGTCCATCGGCTCGGCCTTCTTCGTCTCCGCCGCCGGGCACGCGGTGACGAACTACCACGTGGTCTCCGACGTGGTCATCCACCCGGAGGACTACACCGCGGAGCTGGTCCTTCGCGGCGGTGGCGAGCCCGTGCCGGTGCGCCTCGTCGACGTGGACGTGGTGCACGACCTGGCCGTCATCCAGATGGCCACGCCTGTGGCGGACTTCTTCGCCCTGGAGGACCGCGAGCCCCCGCAGGGCGCGCGCCTGTTCGCCATGGGCAACCCCCGGGATCTGGGCACCACCATCGTCGAGGGCACCTACAACGGGCTCATCCAGGACGCCCTCTACGAGCGGCTCCACTTCAGCGGCGCCATCAACCCCGGCATGAGCGGCGGGCCCACCCTCACCGGCGAGGGCCGCGTGGTGGGCGTCAACGTGGCCACCATGGGCAACCAGGTGGGCTTCCTCGTGCCGGTGCGCTTCGCGCGCGACCTGCTCGCCCGCGCGCTCCAGGCGAAGGAGCCCGACGCGCAGGCGCTATTGGACACCGTCCGCGCGCAGTTGATGGACAACCAGCAGCGGCTCACCGAGCGGCTCCTGGAGGCACCGCTGCCCAGGCACACGCTGGGCAGCTACCGCGTCCCCGGCCGCTGGAGCCCCTTCCTCAAGTGTTGGGGGGACACGCCGCACGACCCGGAGGTGCCGTACACGGTGACGAACTACCAGTGCTCGTCCGAGGAGGACATCTACGTGTCCTCGAACCACCGCACGGGCGTGGTGGCCTTCCTGCACCAGTACGCCACCAGCCAGAAGCTGGGCGCGCTGCGCTTCTCCGCGCTCTACAGCGCGCTCTTCTCCCAGGATCCGGACGCCGTGGAGGCCACGCGCCAGGACGTCACCAACTACCGCTGCAAGTCGGAGTTCGTGGACGTGGACGGGCTGCCCGTGCGCGCCGCGCTCTGCCTGCGCGCGTACCGGAAGTTCCCCGGCCTCTATGACGTGGTGCTGCGCGCCGCCACGCTGAACGCGGGCACCAGCGGCGTGGACACCTCGCTCACCCTGGCCGGCTTCACCGCGGAGAACGGCCGCCGGATTGCCCGGCGCTACCTGGAGGCGCTGTCGTGGACGAAGTGATCTTCCTGGAGGTGCTGGAAGGCGACATCGTCCATGCCCGACACCGCCTGGAGCGCTTTCCGGCGAGCGTGGGACGCGCCTACACCAACGACGTCATCCTCGACGACCCGAAGGTCTCCGCCGAGCACCTGCGCATCGAGCGCCGTGAGGACGGCGCGCTGGTGCTGAGGGACGTGGGCAGCCACAACGGCACGTACCGCGTGGAGCCCTGGGCGCCGCTCGCCGAGCTGGAGCTGGCCCCCGACACCCGCGTGGCCGTGGGGGACACGGTGCTGCGCTTCCGCGCGCGCAACCACCCGGTGGAGGACACCGTCATCGGGCAGGCGCCCACCGCGCCGCGCGCCCGCGTGTTCGAGAGGCCGCGCACCTTCTCCCTGGCGCTGCTGGCCCTGCTGTGCGCGAGCCTCCTGGAGGAGTACCTCTCCAACTACGGGCGCACGGACTGGGGCGAGCTGATGGTGGCGCTGGTGGCGCCGCTGGGGCTCATCCTGCTGTGGGCCGGCGGCTGGTCGGTGGCCAGCCGCATCGCCCGCCGGCAGTTCCACTACCGTGCGCACGCCACCATCGCCACGCTGGTGTTGCTGTGCGGCCTCGTCCTCCCGGTGCTGCTCACCCTCGTGGGCTTCAGCCTGGGGGTGGGGAGCGGCCTGCCCCTGCTCCACCACGCCGCGTTCCTGGGGCTGATGGGGTGGGGGCTCTACTGGCACCTGCGCTACGTGACACGGTGGGACCCGCGCCGGCTGGTGCGCGTGCTCACCGTCGTCACGTTGGTGTTCGGCGTCCTGTCCCGCGCGGACGACCTGCTGGGCAACGAGTCCTTCAGCGAGGCGCTCGACTTCCCCCGCACGCTGCTGCCGCCGGCCTTCCGCGTCGCGGGGGCGCGGCCCGTCGAGGACTTCTTCGAGGACACGTCCTCCTTGCAGGAGCAGGTGGACGCGCTGGCCAGGGAGGAGTGAGCCGGGCGTCTCGCGCCCGGCTGGGGCGGTCGCGCTCTAGCTCGCGCGCGGCTCGTGCAGGCCCACGTGGTTGCCCTCCGTGTCCTGGATGATGGCGATGTGGCCCGGGGGCCCGATGTCCGTGCGCGGCACCAGGACGCGGCCGCCCGCGGCCTCCACGCGCGCCAGCCACGCGTCCAGCTCACGGCCCGCGTTGAGGAAGACGCGCTGGCCGTTGGGGCCCGGGGCGTTCCGCGGGTCCTCCACCAGCGCGCCGCCCACGCCCTCGGTCTTGAAGATGGCGTGCGGGACGTCCATGAAGCGCTCGCGCTTGAGCGCCAGCCCGGTCATCCGCTCGTAGAAGGCGGCGGCGCGGGAGAGCTGCGTGCAGGGAATCTCGAACCAGTTGACGGCGTCGTTGCGGGCCATGGCTTCGCTCCATGTTCGAGGCCGGCGGCGCCCGGGCGGGAGTGCCCGGGGCCCGACCTCCATGCCGCGCACACTGCGCCAGCCCTCCTGACAGCCTCATGTCAGGATTGTGTCAGCAGTCTCACCATGGCTTCATCATGAGCAGCGAGAACAGCCGGGGCACCGCGGTCTTCTCCGCGCCAGGGTCCCTCCAGTCCCGCGCCCGGGCCAGGACGAGGCCCGCTCGCGCCATCGCGTCGAGGAACTCGGAGACGTCATGGAGGTGGCAGCGGACGTACTCGGTGGTGTTCGTCTCCGGGTTCAGGAAGCGCGCCTGGCTTCCCTGGAGCTGGCGGAAGGGGTGCAGCTCACAGATGAAGAAGCACCCTCCGGGCCTCAGCACGCGCTTCGCTTCCGCGAAGATGAAGGACAGGTCGTCGATGTGCTCGAGCACCAGGTTGCAGACGACCGCGTCGTGGGCCTCGTCCGGCGTGGGCCACCGCTGGCGCAGGTCATGCTGGATGAACCGGACGTGCTCCACGCCCGGGCGCTGCCGCGCGCGCTTCAGCATTCCTTCCGAGCCGTCCAGCGCCAGCAGGCTGCGTGCGCGAGGCGCCAGCCACTCCGTGTTCTTTCCCGTGCCGGCGCCAATTTCCAGCACGTCACCTCGAAAGAGGGCCGGGTCCAGGCTCCTGAGGACCACCGCGTCCAGGTCTCGCGTCGCGTTGACCTGGGTGTCGTAGCTGTCCGCCCAGACGTCGTACGCCCGCGACACTTCGTCAGCTGGATTCTTCACCGTCATCTCCTGTCTCCCGCGGAGAGGTGACGGAAGCCCGCCACCCTCCGCGTCCTGGGCATCCTCCGCCCGCGCGTCAAGTGACGTGGCTTTGTGCGCCCCTCGGAGGAGGAGCCCGCGGCAGCGTCACTGCCGCGGTCAGACGGGTGCGTGCTAGCACCCGGGCCGGGAGGGGTCAACCGAAGCCGTTCACCGTGAGGGCAGGGGACGCGCCGGGGCTCGGCGCGACGCGGCATCCTTGACGGCTTCACGGTGAAGACAGTACTAGCGGGTGAAACCTGAATCACTATTCAGGTCAGGAAGTCGCACCCCACACGCACCCCAGAGGAACACATGTACTCATTTGGACGTCCCGCTCTCGGTCTGCTCGCCGCGCTCTCGCTGCTCGTGGGCTGTGGAGGCCAGGAGCCCCAGCCGCCCGCGCCCGAAGGCGCGGAGGCCACGGGCACGACGGAGTCCGCCCTGTACGAGTCGCCGGACAGCCTGTCGGGGCTGCTGGGGAGCTACACGCGCTACTGGCCGCCCGCCGCCCTCGGGGAGATCACCTCCATGACGCTGAGCGGGACGGAGTACGTCGACCACGTGGAGGGCACCTACGTCCGTACCGTGAGCAGCCTCTGCCCCATCATGGGCTGCAACACGGAGACGGGCTCCTTCTGGGCGCTCCCCAACAACCCGGCGGTGGGCGCCGTCATCTCCTTCTCGGATCCGCTGGGCGAGCAGCGGGACTACTACGCCATCGTGGAGCTCCAGCGCAGCGCCTTCACCGGGAAGATCACCCACCTCGTCCTGGTGAAGGGCGGCAGCTCCACGGCCCTGCCGTTCACCATGACGCGCGTGGGCCTCTAGTCTCGCGGGGGCAGGAGCGATGGGGGCGGGTCGCGTCCGAGAAGACAGGGGCCTGCACATGGACTCGCTCCACCCCGGGAGCGAGCGGGGGCGGAAGCCGGTGAACGCGTCGAGGTGGGTGGTCATTCCTTGACGGCTCCGAAACGCCCGTGCTTCAAGCGCGGGTGCCCATGTCCGAAGCAAGCACCGCCCCCGCAGCCGTCACCTCGAGTGGTGGGGCGCGGCGCGTCCTGACCTCCGCTTCGCGCTTCGCCGAGGCGCAGGCGGGGCCCCTGGGCGCCGCGCTGATGGGGTTCCTCGCGTTCCTCGCCGTCTACGGGCCGGCGGCGCTCAATCCCACCCGGCTCGGCTGGCTGATTCGCGACGACTTCAGCCAGCACCTGCTGGGGTGGCTCTTCTTCCGTAACTCGCCGCTGGAGCTGCCGCTGGGCTTCATTTCCGGGTACGTGCATCCACTGGGGACCACGCTCGGGTACACGGACTCGATTCCCTGGGTGGGGCTCCTGCTCCGGCCGTTCTCGGGGCTGCTGCCGGTGGACTTCCAGTACATCGGGCCATGGCTGTGCCTGTGCCTCGTGCTCCAGGGGGCCGTGGGGGCGTGGGTGGCGAGAAGGCTGGGGGCGCGGCTGTCGCTCCAGTGGCTCATCGGGGCGCTGCTGGTGTTGTCGCCCGCGCTCTTCGCCCGGATGAGCATGTCGCACGAGGCGCTGAGCGCCCACTGGCTCATCGTGCTCCTGGTGGGGCTGCACTTCATTCCCCAGCGCGACGCGCGCGACGCGAAGCGGGCGCTGGGGGGCGGGCTGGCCCTCTGCGTGCTCGCGGCGGGCATCCACCCCGTGCTCACCGCCATGGTGCTGGCGCTCGCCGTGTCGCTCTGCGTGCGCACCGCCCTCGAGGGACACTGGGGCTGGCGGGGACCGGTGCTCGCCGCGGTGGCGGACGTCGCCGCCGTGGGGCTGCTCCTCACCGCCTTCGGCTACTTCGGGATGACCGGACCCCTGGCCGCCTACGGCTTCGGCGAGTTCTCCGCGGACCTGGCCACCTTCCTCAACCCGTTCGGGTACCGGGACATCCGCTGGTCCCGCCTCCTTCCCGCCCTTCACAGGGGGCGCGGGCAGTACGAGGGCTTCGCCTATCTCGGCGTGGGAGGGCTCTTCGCCCTGTGCGGCGCGCTCGTCCTGGTGGGGCTCCGGGCCCGGGACGTGGGGCGGCTCTGGCGGCGGTGGCTGCCGGTGGGGCTGGTGGCCGCGGGGCTGGCGTTCTTCGCGCTCTCCTGGCGCATCACCTGGATGGGCGAGCAGGTCGCGGACCTCTCGGCGTTCTACCGGCCCGGCCTCCGGTGGGTGGAGGCCTTCCGCGCGTCGGGCCGCTTCGTGTGGCCGCTCTACTACCTCGTCCTGCTGGGCTCCGCGCTCGCGCTCCTGCGCCTCCCCCGGCCGGCCCTGGCGTCGGGGCTGCTGGCGCTGACACTGACGCTGCAGGTGCTCGACGTCGACCTGGGAGACGGGCGTCAGGCACACACGGGGGAGCGGTGGAACTCGCGGCCCTCCGACGCGCTCCGTGAGGCCGCGAAGGGACGGAAGCACCTCGTGTTGTACCCGCCGCAGTCCCATGACGGCTCCGGCCGGGGATGCCGCGCGGGGCCCATGGACTTCGAGCCCTGGGCATACCGCGCCTACCTCCTCGGGCTGACGTTCAACGGTGGCTACGTGGCGCGGCTGGACGACGCGCGCGCGCAGGCCTACTGCCTGGGGCTGGATGATGAGATCCGGGCGGGCCGGCTGGACCCGGAAACCGTCTACCTCTCCATCCCCCAGCGGCTGCACGAGTTCCGCCGGATTCCCGGTACCCGCTGCACGGAGCAGGAGGGGCTGTGGATGTGCGTGTTCGACGCCGCGCCCCCCGCCGGGTAGCGGCCTTCCGGTGGAGGGCTTCCGGGCGCTCGAAGCGGGCCTCGCGCGGAGCCGCCGCCGGGAAGGGGGCTTCCCATCAGATGCCCCGGGCCGGATGGGATGTCAGACCGGTGGAGTAGGACGCCGCGTGGAAGATGCGGCTGGTGGGGTCGCCAGGTCCGCACATGACCGGACATTCCCGGACGTCTGCCGGAGGTGGCGGGGGCTCCTCCAGGGCGGCGTCCGCGCGGACGGAGGAGCGCAGATGCAGGTGTGCGTGGAGCCGGACCTGTCATCCTTCCGGGCGGTGGCGCGAGGGCTGCTGGCGCGCGACGCGCCTCCGGAGCGGGTCCTCTTCGAGGAGGCGCGGGCGCGGCGGGGCTCGGTGGGGGTGGCGGCGGCGGAGCTGGAGCCCGTCCAGGGGTTGCCGGCGCCGGCGGTGCCCCGGGACTTCCTGGGGCTGGCGGAGAAGGTGGCGTGTCACCGGGAGCCAGGGCGCTGGGCGCTGCTGTACCGCGTCCTGTGGCGGCTGACCCACGGGGAGCGCCACCTGCTGGAGGTGGATGGCGATGTGGACGTGCACCGGCTGCGGATGATGGAGCGGGAGGTGCGGCGGGACGTGCACAGGATGATGGCCCTGTTGCGCTTCCGGCGGGTGGAGCGGGACGGGGTGGTGCGCTTCATCGCGTGGTACCGGCCGGACCACCTCATCGTCCGTCAGGTGGCGCCGTTCTTCGTGCGCCGCTTTCCCTCCGTGCGCTGGAGCATCCTCACGCCGGACGCATGCGTGCACTGGGACTTGGAGCGGCTCACCTTCGGTGACGGCGTCTGTCGCCCGGAGGCGCCGGAGGGGGACTTGCCGGAGTCGCCATGGGGCACCTCCTCCGCGTCAGGCGTCACTCCCCTGATGTTGGTGGGGGCGCAGCCCGGGGACCTGGAGGACCGGGAAGGGCGTCCCTTCGTCGGACCCGCGGGGCGGTTGCTGGACGAGGTGCTGGGGCGGGCGGGGCTGAAGCGCTCGGATGTCCATGTCACCCACGCGCTGAGGCACTCCGGGGGGACGGAAGGAGAGGGTGGGAAGCGGCGGCTGTACCCGTCACCGGGGCGGGCGGAGTTGCTGGCGTGCCGAGAGGGGCTGGAGGCAGAGGCCGCGGTGGTGCGGCCGAGGATGATCATCGCGCTGGGGGCCACGGCGGCGCAGGTATTCCAGGGGCCGGGCTTCCGCTTCAATCTCAGCCGCGGGCAGGTGTTCGACACGCCGTGGGCGGATGGGTGGATGGCCACGTTCCACCCATCCGCGCTGCTGCGCATACCGGACCCTCGCAAGCGGGCCGAGGCGCGCATCCACTTCGAGGCGGACCTGCGCTCGGCGGCGGCGTGGCTGCGGCGGGTGCCCGGTCAGCGGCCCCGGAATCGCCCCCTGAGCGCGCCAACGCCCGAGTCCCGCGCCCCTATCGCCCGCTCTCCATATGCTTGCCTCCCGGTGGGGCTCCCATGTGTGGACGGGAGGCGGTGCTACAGCGGCCCGGGGCCTCACATGCCGCGCACCTCGTGCGGCTTGTAGGGCGCCTCCAGTGATTTGATTTCCTCGGGCGTCAGCTTGAGGTCCACCGCGCGCACGGCGTCCTCCAGGTGCTCCAGCTTCGTGGCGCCGATGATGGGCGCCGTCACCGCGGGCTTCGACAGCAGCCACGCCAGCGCCACCTGCGCGGGCGCCACGTTGCGCGCGGCGGCCACGGCCCGGTTCGCCTCCGCCACCTCCCAGTCACCGGGCTGGTCATAAAGCTGGGGCGAGTACGTGTCCGACTTCGCGCGGGCCGTGGACTCGCGGTCCTTCAGCGACTTGCGCGAGCCCGCGAGCAGGCCACGCGCCAGCGGGGACCAGGGGATGACGCCGATGCCCTCCGCCTCACACAGGGGCAGCATCTCCCGCTCCTCCTCGCGGTAGACGAGGTTGTAGTGGCCCTGCATGGAGACGAAGCGCGACCAGCCGTGCAGGTCCGCCACGCCCAGCGCCCGCGCGAACTGCCACGCATACGCGGAGGACGCGCCCAGGTAGCGCACCTTTCCCTGGCGCACGAGCTGATCCAACGCGGACAGCGTCTCCTCCAGCGGCGTGTTCGGGTCCATGCGGTGAATCTGGTAGAGGTCGATGGCCTCCACGCCCAGCCGCTTCAGGCTCGCCTCGCAGCCCTGGACGATGTGCTTGCGTGACAGGCCGCGCATGTTCTGCCCGTCACCCATGGGGAAGAACACCTTGGTGGCCAGCACCACCTCGTCCATGCGCGCGTAGCGGCGCAGCGCGCGGCCGGTGACCTCCTCGCTCACGCCCAGCGAGTACATGTCCGCCGTGTCGAAGAAGTTGATGCCCAGCTCCACCGCGCGGCGGAAGAACGGCTGCGCCGCCTCCTCGTCCAGCACCCAGGGGCGCCAGGTGGGAGTGCCGTAGCTCATGCAGCCCAGGCAGATGCGGGACACCCGGAGGCCCGTGCGGCCCAGATTCGTGTACTTCATGCGTCTGCTCCTCCCTCACTCAGCGTGTCTGACGGTGGCCTCTCGAGCCCACTCTCGCGTGTGCGTTGCGTCATACCGTGAATGGGTGGGTCAAAAGTGAGCTGGCGTCTTTTCTGTATCCCAAGAACCCGGTAAGAGTGCGGGGAATCCGAGGGGGTGTCGGGCGTAGCGGAGTGGCGGGTTCCCCTGGGTTTCCGGGTGGGGTGCGCGTCACGTCGTTACGGTTGACGCCCTCATCGGGAAGGCCCCGCCGGGACTCCGACATGCACCTGCCGACTCGCGCCGACACCGCCTCCGCCTTCGTCTGTCCCGAGGATGCCACCTTCGTGGAGGTCTGCCGGGCCCGGGCCGAGGCGCAGGGCGGGGAGCGGATCTTCACCTTCCTGGACGAGGAGGGCGAGAGCACCGTCACCTACGCGGAACTGGACGCCGGAGCGCGGGCGGTGGCGGCGCTGCTGCAGCGGCACCTGGCGCCGGGGGAGCGGGCGCTGCTGCTGTACCCGCCGGGGCGCGAGTACGTGCTGGGCTTCCTCGGGTGCCTGTACGCGGGGGTGGTGGCGGTGCCGGCGTACCCGCCGGACCCGATGCGGCTGGGGCGCACGCTGCCGAGACTCCAGTCGCTGGTGGCGGACTGCGGCGCCCGGGTGGCGCTCACCACGTCCGGCATCGCGGAGATGGTGGAGCCGCTCACGGCGGACGCTCCGGACCTGCGCGCGCTGCGCTGGCTGGCGACGGACGCGGTGCCCGCGAGCGAGGCGGAGGCGTGGCGGGCGCCGGGCCTGCGTGGCGACGCGGTGGCATTCCTCCAGTACACCTCCGGCTCCACCGGGACGCCGCGCGGCGTGGTGCTGCGGCACCGGCACCTGCTGCACAACTCGGCGCTGATCGCGCGCGGGTTCGACGCGGGGCCCGGGCCGGTGGGCGTCATCTGGCTGCCGCCGTACCACGACATGGGGCTGATTGGCGGCATCCTCCAGCCGCTGTTCCGGGACGTGCCCACGGTGCTGATGCCGCCGCTGTCCTTCCTCCAGCGGCCCCTGCGGTGGCTGGAGGCGGTGTCCCGGTTCGGGGGGACGGTGAGCGGCGGGCCCAACTTCGCGTTCGACCTGTGCGTGCGCAAGAGCACGCCGCAGGAGCGGGCCGCGCTGGACTTGAGCCGCTGGGAGGTGGCGTTCTGCGGCGCGGAGCCGGTGCGCGCGGAGACGCTGGAGCGCTTCGCGGACGCCTTCGCTCCGGCGGGCTTCCGGCGCGAGGCGTTCTACCCCTGCTACGGGCTGGCGGAGGGGACGCTCATCGTCACCGGCGGAGCCCGTGTGGCGGCGCCGGTGGTGCGGCGGTTCTCACGTGAGGGCCTGCGGCACGGTGAGGCGCGGGCACCGGAGGCCGGTGCCGCGGAGGCGGTGCTGGTGGGGTGTGGCGCGGCGCTGGGTGGGCAGGAGCTGCGGGTGGTGGACCCGGAGACGGGAGTGCCGTGTGGTCCGGGGCGGGTGGGGGAGCTCTGGGTGCGCGGGCTCAGCGTGGCGGACGGGTACTGGCAGCGGCCCGAGGAGACGGAGCGGGCGTTCCATGGGCGGCTGGCGGGCTCGGGCGAGGGCCCGTTCCTGCGCACCGGAGACCTGGGCGTGCTCGACGGTGGCGAGGTGTTCGTCACCGGGCGGCTGAAGGACGTGCTGGTGCTGCGCGGGCGCAACCACTACCCGCAGGACCTGGAGCTGACCGTGGAGCGCTGCCACCCGGGCCTGCGCCCCGGTTGTGGCGCCGCGTTCGCCGTGGAGGTGGCGGGCGAGGAGCGCCTCACGCTCGTGCAGGAGCTTTCCGCGAAGGCCGCGGATGAAGTGGACGCGGTGCTCTCGCGCATCCGCGCGGCGCTGGCCGAGGAGCATGGCGTGGCCGCGCACGCGGTGGTGCTCATCGCCGCGGGCTCGCTGCCGAAGACGTCCAGCGGCAAGGTGCAGCGGCGCGCGTGCCGCGAGGCGTTCCTGTCGGGGGCGCTGGACGTGGTGCGGGAGTGGCGGGAGGGGGCGGCGGATGCGTCGATGGCGCTCACGTCCGTGGCCCATGAGCTGGCGGCGCATCAGCGGGAGTCAGGGGACGCACGTGCCGGGGATGCCAGCACGTCGGCGCCCGTGCACGAGCAGGGGGAGGTGCTCCCCTGGCTCGCGTCACGTGTGGCACGGCTGCTCAACGTGGACGCGCGCACGCTGGACGTGGAAGCGCCGCTCACCCACTACGGTCTGGACTCGCTGCGCGCGCTGGAGGTGCTGCACGCCGTGGAGGAGGGGCTGCGCGTGTCGCTGCCTCCCGCGCTGCTGCTCCAGGGGCCGAGCCTGCGGGAGGTGACGGAGTGGGTGGCGCGCAAGCGCGGCGCGGCGCCGCGGGACGAGGCGGGGCTCCCTTCCGCCGGTACGCCCGAGGGCGCGGCGACGTTCGTGTCCGATGGGCAGCGGGCGCTGTGGTTCCTTCAGCGGATGGCCCCCGGGAGCACGGCGTACCATGTGGCCCGCGCGGTGCGGTTCTCCTCGCCCGTCGATGCCGCCGTGCTCGCGCGTGTGTTCCCGGTCATCGTGAGCCGTCACCCGGCCCTGGCCTCCGCGTTCCCCGAGGAGCGAGGCGAGCCCGCGCTGCGTCCCGCCGCCTCCGCGCCCTCGCTGGAGCTGGAGGAGGCCTCCACGCTGACGGCCGAGGCGCTGGGTGGGCGGCTCGACGCCGAGGCGCATCGTCCGTTCGACCTGGAGCGTGGGCCCCTGGTTCGCGCGCGCTTGTTCACCGGGGCGCCGGGTGGGCCGGTGCTGCTGCTCGTCCTTCACCACCTCGTCACCGACTTCTGGTCGCTGGAGGTGCTCGCCGAGGAGCTGGGCGCGCTCTACACCGCGGAGGTCCAGGGCTCGCCCGCGGCGCTGCTCCCGCCTCCGCCTCCGGCCCCCTCCATCCTCCAGGCAATGCAGGCGCGGTACACCGGCGCTCGGGGCGAGGCGCTCCATGCCTGGTGGCGAGAGCGGCTGGGCGGTGAGCTTCCGGTGCTGGAGCTGCCCACGTCACGGCCTCGCCCCCGGCTCCAGTCGTTCCGCGGCGCCACCGTGTCCTTCCGCGTGGCGCCGGAGACGGCCGCGCGCCTGAAGGCCCTGGCGCATGCGCATGGCGCCACGCCCTTCATGACGCTGCTGGCCGGGTACCTCGCCTTCCTGCGCCGCTACACCGGGCAGGACGACCTCGTCGTGGGCACGCCCACCGCGGGCCGCATGCGAGCGGACCTGTCCCGGCAGGTGGGCTACTTCGTCAACCCCGTGGCCCTGCGCGCCCGCCTGCCTCGCGCGCTGACCTTCTCCGGGTTGCTGGCCCAGGTGCGCGGCACCGTGCTGGAGGCGCTGGAGCACCAGGAGCTGCCCTTCGCCCGGCTCGTCGAGCGGCTCCAGCCCCGGAGAGACCCGTCCAGCGCGCCCGTCTTCCAGGCGATGTTCGCCCTGCAATCCGGCCGGCCCGGGCGCGAGCCGCTGGGCGCGTTCGCCCTGGGGGAGCCGGGCGCGCGGGTCCGCCTGGGGGCGCTGGAAATCGAGTCCGTTCCCCTGGGACACCGCGCGTCGGCGTTCGACCTCACGCTGATGATGGCCGAGGTGGACGGCGGCTTCTCGGCCAGCCTGGAGTACTGCGCGGACCTCTTCGATGCGGACGCCGCCGCCCGCATGGCCCGGCACCTGCGCGCCATGCTGGGGGTCGCGTCGGCCACTCCGGACGTTCCGCTGGTGGACCTGCCCCTGCTGGACGCCGCGGAGCAGCGCGCGCTGCTGGACCTGGGGCGGCGGAAGGACGCCGTCCGCGTGGCCTCGGGCCCGGAGGCGCCGGGCCTTCACCGTCGCTTCGAGGCCTGGGTGGAGCGGACGCCGGACGCGGTGGCGCTCGTCGCCGGCGCGTCGCAATGGACGTACCGGGAGCTGGAGTCGTGGGCCGGGAGGCTCGCCACGCGGCTGAGGCGTCATGGCGTGGGGCCCGAGGTTCGCGTCGGCACGTTGCTGGAGCGGGGCGGGCCGGAGGCGGTGGTGGCCTTCCTCGCCGTGCTGAAGGCGGGCGGAACGGTGGTTCCGTTCGAGCCGGCCCATCCGCCCGAGCGCGTGGCGTGGACGCTGGCCGACGCGGGCGCGCGCGTGTTGCTGGCCCACGGGCGGCTGCTGCAGCGCCTGTCCCTCCCCGAGGGCGTGGAGCCCCTGCGCTGGGAGGAGCACGGCGCTCCGGGCGTGAGCACTGAAGCACCGATGCAGGGCGTGGCCGTGCCTTCGCCGGACTGCGCCGCGTACGTCATCTACACCTCCGGCAGCACCGGGCGGCCGAAGGGCGTGGTGGTGACACACCGGGGCGCGAGTCATCTGTCCGAGGCGATGGTGACGGGACTGGCCCTGGGGCCGGGCGCGCGGGTGCTCCAGTTCTCGTCACCTTCCTTCGATGCCTCGGTGGCCGAGTACGTCCAGGGGCTCACCTCCGGTGCCTCGCTGCACCTGCCGCCGCCGGGTGAGCTGCTCGCGGGAGACGCCTTGCTCCGTGTGCTTCGCGAGCAGCGCATCACCGCGGTGACGCTGCCACCCTCCGTCTCCACGCTCCTGCCCGAGGCGCCGCTGCCGGACCTGACGACGCTCATGTCCGCGGGCGAGGCGTGCCCGGCGGACCTCGTGGCCCGCTTCGCGCCGGGCCGCACCTTCCTCAACGCGTACGGCCCCACCGAGGTGACGGTCTGCGCCACCTGGGAGCGGTGCTCGCCCGGCGAAGCAGGCCCGCCTCCCATCGGCCGGCCGCTGCCCCACGTGGACGTGTACGTGCTGGACGCGTCGATGCGCCCCGTTCCCGTGGGCGTGGCGGGGGAGCTGTACGTGGGAGGCCCGTCCGTGGCGCGTGGTTACCTGGGCCGGGCGGACCTCACGGCCGAGCGCTTCGTGCCGGACCCGTACGGTGGCGAGCCGGGCGCCCGGCTGTACCGCACGGGCGACGTGGTGCGCTGGCGGCCGGATGGGCGGCTGGACTTCGCGGGCCGCGCGGATGCGCAGGTGAAGCTGAGAGGCTTCCGCATCGAGCCGGGAGAGGTGGAAGCCGCCCTCCGCGAATGGGCCGGGATGCGGCAGGCCCATGTCATCGTGTGGCGGCCTCCGGCGGGCGGTGAGCCGAGGCTGGTGGCGTACGTGGTGCCGCCCTCCAACGAGCCGCTCGCTCCGGGCGAGGTGAAGGCCCTGCTGCGCGCGCGGCTACCCGAGCACCTGGTGCCCGCGGACATCGTCCCGCTGGACACGCTGCCGCTGATGGCCAGCGGGAAGGTGGACTCGCGCGCGCTGCCGCCTCCCACACGCACCGCGGCTCCGGACGGCGCGCCCCGCACGCCACTGGAGGAGACGATTGCCCGGGCCTGGGCGGAGGCCCTGGGGCATTCCTCGGTCGGCGTCCACGCCCACTTCTTCGACGACCTGGGCGGCAGCTCGCTGGGCGCGGTGCGGGCGTGCTCGCGGCTGCGCGAGTCGCTCGGCCGGGACGTCCCCATCACCCACTTCTTCGAGCATCCCACGGTCCACGCGCTCGCCCGGAGGCTGTCCTCCGAGGTGAAGCCGGAGGCCGAGGACGCGAAGCACCAGGAGCGCGCGGAGGCCCGCAAGCAGGTCCTCCAGCGTCGCGGAAGGAACACCCGAGGCCATGGCTGACCACCAGGACGAGACAACGGGCGTGAGCGGCAACGACATCGCCATCATCGGAATGGCCGGGCGCTTCCCGGGCGCCGCGGACATGCGGGCCTTCTGGCGCAACCTGGTCGAGGGCGTGGAGTCCATTTCCCGCCTGAAGGCCGAGGCGCTGGAGGCCTCGCCCCTGGTGCCCGAGTCCGTGCGCGCGCATCCCGACTTCGTGCCCGCGGCCGCCGTGCTGGAGGAGGGCGAGTCCTTCGACGCCGGCTTCTTCGACGTGCCGCCGCGCGAGGCGAAGTGGATGGACCCACAGCAGCGCGCGTTCCTGGAGTGCGCCTGGGCCGCGCTCGAGGACGCCGCGTATGACCCGGAGCGGTACACGGGGAAGATTGCCCTCTACGCGGGCGCGGGGCCGTCGCTGCACACGCTGTCGCTGCTGGGACAGGGGAAGCTGGACCCGGCCTCGCTCTTCGAGTTGCTGGGCACCACCGGTGAGAACCTGGCGACGAAGGCGTCCTTCAAGCTGCGGCTGCGCGGCGAGAGCATGGCCGTGTACACCGCGTGCTCCACGGGCCTGGTCGCCGTCCACATGGCCTGCCAGAGCCTGCTGCTGCGCCAGTCCGACATGGCGCTCGCCGGGGCGGTGCGGCTGTCGCTGCCGCAGCGCACGGGCTACCTCTTCCAGGATGGGATGATTCTCTCCCCGGACGGGCACTGCCGCGCGTTCGACGCGAAGGCGGCGGGCACGGTGCCGGGCAACGGCGTGGCGGCGGTGGTGCTCAAGCCGCTGGAGGACGCGCTGCGGGACGGGGACCACGTGTACGCCGTCATCCGGGGCTCCGCGCTCAACAACGACGGTGGCCTCAAGGTGGGCTACACGGCGCCCAGCGTGGAGGGGCAGGCGGACGTCATCGGCGAGGCGCTGGCGTACGCGGGGCTGGAGGCGGGGGACATCGGCTACGTGGAGGCGCACGGCACGGGCACCGCGCTGGGTGACCCCATCGAGGTGGCGGCACTCACGCGCGCGTACCGGAAGCAGACGGACCGGAAGGGCTACTGCGGCCTGGGCTCGGTGAAGACGAACATCGGCCACCTGGACACGGCGGCGGGCCTGGCGGGGCTGATGAAGGCCGCCCTGGCGCTGCACCATGAAGAGCTGCCGCCCAGCCTGAACTTCGAGCGTCCCAACCCGGCCATCGACTTCGCGAACAGCCCGTTCTTCGTCGTGAGCGAGCGGCGGCCGTGGCCTCGGGGCGAGGTGCCCCGGCGCGCGGGCGTCAGCTCGTTCGGCATCGGTGGCACCAACGCGCACGCGGTGCTGGAGGAGGCGCCGCTGTCTCCGCCCCCCGCTCCGAGCGCCCGGCCCACGCAGGTGGTGACGCTGTCGGCCCGCACGGCGGGCGCGCTGGAGGCGACGGCGCGGCGGCTCGCGGACTGGCTGGAGCGCGCGCCCGCGGACGTGGCGCTGGCGGACGTGGCCTTCACGCGCAACGTGGGGCGCCGTGCCTTCGAGCACCGGCGCGCGGTGGTGGCGAAGGACCGGGCGGAGTTGCTGGCGCGGCTGCGGGCTCCCGGCAAGGCGCGGGTGCTGGAGGACGTCGCGGCGGCGAGGGAGCGGCGCGTGGCCTTCCTCCTGCCGGGGCAGGGCGCGCAGTCCGTGGGGATGGGGCGCGAGCTGTACGCCGCGGAGCCCGCCTTCCGTGAGGCGCTGGACGCGTGCCTGATGGGGTTGGGGCCGCAACTGGAGACGGCGCTGCGTGGGGTGCTGCTGCCGGCACCGGGCGCGGAGGAGGCGGCTCGCGAGACGCTGGCGGACCCGCGCTTCGCGCTGCCGGCGCTGTTCTGCGTGGAGTACGCGTTGGCCCGGCTGTGGGAGGCGTATGGCGTGAAGCCGTATGCCCTGCTGGGGCACAGCTTCGGTGAGTACGCGGCGGCGTGCCTCGCGGGGGTGATGCCGCTGGAGGACGCGCTGGCGCTGGTGGCGGCGCGCGGGCGGCTGATGGCGCGGATGCCTCCGGGAAGCATGACGGCGGTGGGCGGCGCGGAGGAGGTGGTGCGCCCGCTGCTTTCGGGCGGGCTGTCGCTGGCGGCGGTGAACGGGCCGGAGCGGTGCGTGGTGTCCGGGCCCACATCGGAGGTGGAGGCGCTGGAGCGCGAGCTGGAGTCGCGCGGCCTGGGCGTGTTGCGGCTGCCGGCGGGGCACGCGTTCCACTCGGCGGCGGTGGAGCCGCTGATGGAGGAGCTGAAGCGGGTG
This sequence comes from Myxococcus sp. RHSTA-1-4, assembly GCF_020037125.1. Lineage (GTDB taxonomy): Bacteria > Myxococcota > Myxococcia > Myxococcales > Myxococcaceae > Myxococcus. Next base: position 113,515 of record NZ_JAIQDG010000020.1, on the reverse strand, counting down.
GTGTCGGGCCTGCGGCTGTCGGCGCCCCAGGTGCCCTACGTATCGAGCGTCACCGGCACGTGGATTCGAGCGGAGGAGGCGACCGACCCGGCGTACTGGGCGCGGCAGATGCGCGCGCCGGTGCGTTTCGGAGATGGGCTGGACGCGCTGAAGGCGGACGGGTGCACGGTGTTCCTGGAGGTGGGGCCGGACCAGGCGCTCACGGCGCTGGCCCGGCTGGGGCTGCGTGGGCATCCGGGACGGGCGGTGCCCTCGCTGCCGCGCGCGGGCGCGAAGCCGGGGGAGCATGCCGCGCTCAACGAAGCGCTGGGCGCGCTGTGGGAGCAGGGCCTGGAGGTGCGCTGGCGGGACGTCTACGCACACGAGCAGCGCCGCCGGCTGTCGCTGCCCACGTACCCCTTCGAGCGCCAGCCCTTCGGCCTCGACGTGCCCACGCGCATCCCGGTTCCAACAGCGGCCACCGCGGCCGCCGTGCTCCAGAGCGCGACGGTCCACCACGGAGAGCAGGCCCCCGTCGCCGCGCCCCAGGTGGAGACGCCGCCGGACAAGGCCGCGCCGCGTACGGACGTGGAGCGCAAGGTGCTGGAGATCTGGCGCGAGCGGCTGGGCCGCGCGGACTTCGGCATCCACGACGACTTCCTGGAGCTGGGGGGCAACTCGCTGATGGCCGCGCAGATGCTGACGCGGCTGCGAGAAGCCTTCCCGGTCCAGCTCCCGCTGAGTGACTTGTTCGAGGCGCCCACCGTGGCCGGCGTGGCGGCGCGCATCCAGGCGCGGCTGGGCACGGCGGGAGCGGAGGGCACGGAGGCCGCGCTGCCGCCCCTGGTGCGCATCCCGCGTGACGGGGTGCTGCCGCTGTCCGTGGTGCAGGAGCGCGTCATCGCCCTGGAGCAGGCGCTGCCGGGCAACCCCGCGCTGAACATGTCCATGGTGCTGCGGATGCGCGGCACGCTGGACATCGCGCTGCTGGAGCGGAGCCTGGAGGCCGTGACGCGCCGCCACGAGTCGCTGCGCACGTCGTACCCGCGCGTGGATGGGCGGACGGTGCTGCGCATTGCTCCCGAGCTGAAGCTGCCGCTGACGGCGGAGCCGGTGACGGGTGCCACCCCCGAGGAGTGTGAGGCGGAGTGGCGCAGGCGGGTGCACGAGGAGACGGCGCGGCCGTTCGACCTCGAACGTGGGCCGGTGGTGCGCGCGCGGCTGCTGCGGGTGGCGGCGGACGAGCACCTGCTCGTCGTCACGGTGCACCACGTGGTGAGTGACACGTGGTCCATGGTGGTGCTCGGGCGGGAGTTGGGGACGCTCTATGGTGCGCTCCAGCAGGGCCAGTCGTCGCCCCTGCCCGAGCTGGCGGTGCAGTACGCGGACTACGCGGCCTGGCAGCGGAAGGCGCTGGAGCTGGGCGCGTTCTCCTCGCAGGTGGCCGCCTGGCGCGAGCGCTTGGTGTCGCTGCCCGGAGCGCTGGACCTGCCGGTGGACCGTCCGCGCGGAGACGGGCCCGCGCTGAGTGCCCTCCGGCGGAACGTGGGCTTCTCCCGAGCGATGACGGACGCGGTCCACGCGCTGGCACAGCGCGAGGGCGTCACCGCGTTCATGGTGATGCTGGCCTCGTGGAAGGCGCTGCTGGCGCGCTGGGCGGGGCGCGACGACCTGGTGGTGGGGACTCCCATCGGGAACCGGAGCCGTCCGGAGCTGGAGCCGGTCATCGGCTACGTGGCACACGCGGTGCCGCTGCGCACGGACCTGTCCGGGGACCCGACGTTCCGCGAGCTGCTCGGGCGTGTGCGGGACGTGGTGCTGGAGGCATATGCGCATCCGGACGTGCCCTATGAGCACCTCGTGCGGGAAATCGAGCCCGCGAAGGACCCAGGCCGCGAGCGTGTATTCGACACGCTGTTCGTGCTGCACAGCCGCTTCGCGCCGCACCTGGAGCTGCCGGGGCTGAGCATGAGCCTGGTGGACGTCCAGGACGGGCCGGCGCAGTTCGGTGCCGTGCTGTCGTCCCTGTCCGTGTCCATGGGCGAGGACGAGGGGGGCTTCTCCGGCACGCTGGACTACGCGGAGGAGCGCTTCGCGCCGGAGACGATGGAGCGGCTGGTGGCGCACTGGAACGCGCTGCTCGCGGCGGCGGTGGCGGACCCGGAACAGCGCCTCTCCGCGTTGCCGCTGGAGTCCGGTTCGGAGCGCGTCGCCGCCCCGGCTGAGCGAAGCGCGGAGCCCGCGCCGGTGCCGGTGGCGTCATTGTTGGAGACGCAGGCCACGAGGGATGCCGGGGCCGTGGCCCTCACGGCGGGCGGCAGAGGTGTCGCCTGGGGCGAGCTGCACGGGAAGGCACGTCGGCTCGCTGCGGAGCTGGTGGACCGGGGCGTGGGCCCCGAGGTGCTGGTGGCCGTGTGCCTGGAGCCGTCCGTGGAACGCGTGGCGGCGCTGTGGGCGGTGCTGGAGGCGGGCGGTGCGTACGTGCTGCTGTCCGTGCCTCAGCTCCGCGAGTTGGCCACGCTGGCTCACGAGGGCGGACCACCGCCGCTGCTGCTGACCCATTCGCGTGTGCGGACGAGCGTGGCGCTCGACGCGTCGCGCGTCCTGCATGTGGACACGTTGCTCGCGGAGGATGGGAAGGGCGCTGACGCGCTCGGGCCGGCTCAGCCGGGCAATGCCGCTGTGGGGGGACTGTCGTCAGTGGGAGCCCTCGCGGAGCCGTTACGCCGTGTCGCGCGGAGCGTGGAGCCCCGCGAGCGGAACCGCCCGGTGAACGTGTCGGCGGAGACGATGGTGTGCCTGGAGCCGATGGCCGGCCCCTCGGGAGACCGGCTCCGCGCGGTGCACACGCACCGTACGGTGGCGGACCTGTTCCGCCGCCTGGATGCGAGTGGAGACCCGGCGGGCGGCGTGTGGCTCGCGGCGGAGGAGACGCACACGCCGGGCTCCGGCCTGGAGTTGCTGTGGGCCCTGACTCGCGGCCAGCGCGTGGTGCTGCCTGCCGAGCGGGCCCGCTTCCACCTGCTCTCGACGGGCGGCGGCGCCTCGCGTCGCGGCCCTGACTTCAGCCTGTCGTTCTTCGCCAACGACGAGGACTCGCTCGGTGGGCGCAAGTACCGCCTGCTGCTGGAGGCGGCGAAGTTCGCGGACGCGAATGGCTTCTCCGCGGTGTGGACGCCGGAGCGGCACTTCCATGCCTTCGGCGGCCTGTACCCGAGGCCGGCGGTGGTGGGTGCGGGCGTGGCCTCGGTGACGGAGCGAGTGGGCATCCGCGCGGGCAGCGTGGTGCTTCCGCTGCACGACCCCATCCTCGTGGCGGAGGAGTGGTCCGTGCTGGACAACCTCTCCGACGGCCGTGTGGGTGTGTCGTTCGCCTCGGGCTGGCACGCCAACGACTTCGTCTTCGCGCCGGACCGGTACGCGCGCCGCAAGGAGGTCATGCTCCGCGGCCTGGAGGAGGTGCGGTCGCTGTGGCGCGGAGGTTCGGTGCGCCGGCGCAACGGCGCGGGGGATGAGGTGGAGCTGTCCCTGCGGCCTCGCCCCGTGCAGAAGGTGCTGCCCATCTGGCTCACCGCGGCGGGCAATCCGGAGACCTTCCGTCTCGCGGGCGAGCTGGGCGCGTACGTGCTCACCAACCTGATGGGCCAGCACCTGGGAGAGCTGGCGGGGAAGGTGGCGCTGTACCGCGAGGCGTGGCGGCAGCACGGGCACGCGGGGCGGGGCCACGTGAGCCTCATGATGCACACGTACCTCGGCGCGGACCCCGCCGAGGTGCGCCAGCGCGTGCGCCAGCCGCTGCTCAACTACTTCCGCAGCTCGGTGGACATCCTCGCGGGCTTCGTGGCGAGCCAGGGCCTGAAGATGGACCCGCGCTCGCTGACGCCCGCCGATGTGGACGCACTGCTGGAGCATGGGATTGAGCGCTACCTGGAGGACGGCGGCCTCTTCGGCACGCCGGACTCCTGTGGCCCCGTGGTGGAGCGGGTGCGCGGGCTCGACGTGGACGAGGTCGCCTGCCTCGTGGACTTCGGCGTGGAGGTGGAGGCGACGCTGGAAGGCCTGAGCCACCTGGACGCGCTGCGCGGCCGGTATTCGCCGGAGCCCGCGGCACCCGTGCCCGTGACAACGCTCGAGGAAGGCCCCGGCGCGGCGGAGTCGTTGCTGGCGCTGGTCCGGGACTCGGGCGCCACGCAACTGCACTGCACCGCGACGCTTGCCCGTGCGCTGGCGGAGTTGCCCGGCGCGGCCGAGGCCCTGCGCTCCGTACGGCGCGTGCTGCTGGAGGGCGCGACGGCGGAGGCCGCGGCCTCGCTGGCTCGCTCGCTGCCGGCCGAGGTCGTGCATCGCGACGCGGGGCTCGGGGCGTGGATGCCTTCCGATGCAACCGCGTGGCCGCGGGAGGTCTCCTGGGATGTGGTGGATGCTCGGGGCCGGCCGGTGCCTCCGGGGGTGGTCGGCGAGCTGGCCGTGGCGGGCGCGGGTGTCCCGCGTGGCTTCTGGAACTCGACGGGCTCCACTTCGCTCCGGGTGCTGCAGGCCGCGGAGGAGGGGGAGCGCAGGCTCGTGACGGGACGCCGTGCCCGGCGTCGCCTGGACGGCTCATTGGAGTTGTTGGCTCCGCTGCCCGTGCCGGCGCGCCGCCCCCGGCCGCCGAAGGCCGCGGCGACTCCAGGGGCCTCGGCGAAGAAGGCCGAGGGCCCGCCGCCCATTCCCCGAGTACCGCGCGACAAGCCGCTGCCGCTGTCCTTCGCGCAGCAGCGGCTCTGGTACCTGGACCACCTGGAGCCGGGGAACGTCGCCTACAACAACGCGGTCACGCTCATCCTCACCGGCGCGCTCGACGCGGCCGCGCTGGAGCGGGCCCTCAACGAGGTGGTGCGCCGGCACGAGATTCTCCGGACCACCTTCGCCATGTCCGACTCGGGCGCGGTGCAGCTCATCGCGCCGTCGCTGGAGGTGCCCATCGTCCTGGCCGTGTCGGAGGGCGCCAGTGAGGACGACGTCGCCCGCTGGGCCCGTGAAGAGGCTCGCCGTCCCTTTGATTTGAAGGCGGGCCCGCTGCTGCGCGCGGCGCTGCTGCGTGTCAGCGGCACCGAACACGTCCTGCTGCTCGCGCTGCACCACATCATCTCCGACGGCTGGTCCGCCGGAGTGATGATGCACGAGCTGGCGCGGCTGTACGGCGCCTTCATGGAAGGCCAGCCGTCGCCGTTGCCCGCGCTGCCCGTGCAGTACGCGGACTATTCGGTCTGGCAGCAGGAGTGGATGCGCGGCCCCGAGCTGAAGGCCGAGCAGGGCTGGTGGCGCGACGTGCTGGCGGACGTGCCCGTGCTGCGGCTGCCCACGGACCGGCCCCGGCCTCCGGTGCAGACGTACCCGGGAGCGCGGCTGCCCTTCGTCGTCCCGAGGGAGCTGGCGGAGGCCCTGGCCACGGTGGGACGGCGCGAGGGCGCCACGCCCTTCATGGTGCTGATGGCGGCGTGGCAGTCGCTGCTGCACGTGTACTCCGGGCAGGAGGACTTCGCGGTGGGCACGCCGGTGGCGGGCCGCAACCGGCCGGAGATCGAACCGCTCATCGGCTGCTTCATCAACTCCATCGCCCTGCGCGCGGACCTGTCGGGTGACCCGACCTTCACGGAGTTGCTCGGCCGCGTGCGCCGCTCGGCGCTGGGGGGCTTCGCGCACCAGGAGGTGCCGTTCGAGAAGCTGGTGGACGCGCTGCACGTGGCCCGTGACCTGAGCCACACGCCCATCTTTCAGACGATGCTGGTGCTGCACAACACGCCCGCGCCCGAGCTGGCCCTGGCCGGTGTGCACATCCGCAGCCGGCTGGTGCACACGGGCGCCACCAAGCTGGACCTCACGCTGGACCTCGTTGAAACGCGCGAGGGCCTGACGGGCGGCATCGAGTACAACACCGACCTCTTCGACGCGGACACCATCTCCCGCTTGTCGGGGCACCTGCTGCGCCTGCTGGAGGAGGTGGCCGCGGCTCCAGAGCGCCGGCTGTCGCGGCTCTCCCTGCTGTCCGACGACGAGCGCCAGCGGCTCCTGCTGGAATGGAATCCGCCCCCCGCGCCCGAGTTGCTCGCCGTCGACACGGTGCCCATGCGCTTCGCGGCGCAGGTGGCACGGACTCCGGATGCGGTGGCGGTGGAGGACGGCACCCGGAAGCTCACCTATCGCGAGGTGGACGCGCTGTCGGCGCGGCTGGCCCGGCACCTGGCGGGCCTGGGTGTGGGACGGGACACGGTGGTGGCGCTCGCGCTGGTGCAGCCCGCGGACGTGGTGGCGGGAATGCTCGGCGTCATGCGCGCGGGAGCGGCGGCGGTGGTGCTGGACGTGGAGCACCCGGCGGAGCGGCTCTCCGGCATCCTGGAGGACACGCGGGCGCTCGCGGTCGTCACGTCGGAAGCGTGGCGTGCGCGCGTGCCTTCGCGCCAGGGCACGGCGGTGGTGCCGCTGGAGTCGCTGTCCGGCGTGGAGGGCGAAGCTCCACGAGGACCCGAGGCACACCACGCGGCGTGCATCGTCTACACCTCCGGGTCCACCGGCCGGCCCCGGGGTGTGGTGCTGGAACACCGGCAGCTCGTCTCCGCGACGCGGGCCCGGCGTGAGGTGTACGGCGCGCCCGGCGTCGTGCTCTCGCTGGCGCCGTTCACCTTCGACGCCTCGCTGGCGGGCCTGCTCTGGTCGCTCTTCGAGGGCGGCACGCTGCGCTACCCGGACGTGGAGGAGCGCGAGGACCCGCGGAAGCTCGCGGAGTTGATGGCGAGGGCGGGCGTCACGCACGTCATCTCCGTGCCGGCGCTCTACGGGCAGGTGCTCGCGGCGGCGCCGGTGGGCGGCCTGTCCGGTCTGCGCGCCGTGAGCGTGGGCGGCGAGGCGTGCCCGCTGGAGCTGGCCCGAGCGCACCACGAGGCGCTGCCCTCGGTGCCGCTGTTCAACGAGTACGGCCCCACGGAGGCCACCATCTGGAGCACGGTGCACCGCGTGCGGCCGGACGAGCAGGGCAGTGTGCCCATCGGCCGCGCGGTGCCCGGGGCCCGGGTGTACCTGCTGGACGCACGACGGAGGCTGGCGCCCCCCGGTGCTCCGGGCGAGGCGTACGTGGGTGGCGCGGGCGTGGCGCGCGGCTACCTGGGACAGCCGGTGCTCACCGCCGAGCGCTTCGTGGCGGACCCGTTCGACGGCCGGCTCGGCGCGAGGATGTACCGCACGGGAGACCTGGCCCGCTGGCGCGCGGATGGGACGCTGGAGTTCCTGGGCCGCGCGGACGCGCAGGTGAAGGTGCGCGGCTTCCGCATCGAGCCGGGAGAGGTGGAGGTGGCGCTGCTCGCGAACCCCGCGGTGAAGGAGGCCGCGGTGGTGGCGAGGGAGGACGGAAAGGGTCCGAAGCGGCTCGTCGCCTACGTGGTGCAGGCGCGGGAAGGTGCCCTGGCCGCCACGGAGCTGAAGGCGTGGCTGCTGTCCCGCCTCCCGCCGTACATGGTGCCCGCGGCGTTCGTGACGCTGGACGCGCTGCCTCGCACCCGGCACGGCAAGGTGGACACTCGCGCGCTCCCCGCGCCGGAGCGGCAGGCGGCGGAAGCCCAGGGCGCTCCGGCCGTGGCTCCGCGCACGGAGGTGGAGGAGACGCTCGCCGCCATCTGGCGCGAGGTGCTCAACGTGGAGCGCGTGGGCGTCCACGATGACTTCTTCGAGCTGGGCGGCGACTCCATCCTGGGCCTGCAGATCATCACCCGGGCCCGGGCGGCGGGCATCGAGCTGTCACCGAAGCAGCTCTTCCAGAACCCCACGGTTGCCCGGCTGGCGACGGTGGCGGGGACGCGGCTCGCCGTGCAGGCCGAGCAGGGCCCCGTGGTGGGGCCGGTGGCGCTCACGCCCATCCAGCGCTGGTTCTTCGAGCTGGGGCTGGAGGAGCCGCACCACTGGAACATGTCGCTGCTGCTCGAGGCCCGGGCCGCGTTGGAACCGGCGCTGCTGGAGCGGGCGCTGGCGCACGTGGTGGAGCACCATGACGCGCTCCGCCTGCGCTTCGCCCGGGCGGAGGACGGTTGGCATCAGGCGTCCGAGGCACCTGGCGCGCCGGTGATGCTGGAGCGCGTGGACCTGTCCACCGTGTCCGGGGATGCGAAGGGGGAGGAACTGGAGCGGCGGGCCGCGGCCATGCAGCAGTCGCTGCGGCTGGAGGGCCCGCTCGTCCGGGCGGCGCTGCTGGAGCTGGGGGCGGGGCAGCCGGCGCGGCTGATGCTGGCGGTGCACCACCTCGCGGTGGACGCGGTGTCGTGGCGCATCCTGCTGGAGGACCTGGCGGCGGCGTACGCGCGGCTCGCGGCGGGTGAGGCCGTGCGGCTGCCGCCCAAGACGACGTCCTTCCAGGCGTGGGCGCGCGGACTGGAGTCGCTGGCGCGCTCGGAGAAGCTGGCCACGGAGCGGGCGTGGTGGCTGGAGCGGCCGTGGACCGAGGCCTCGCGGCTGCCGGTGGACTTCTCCGGCGGCGTCAACACCGAGGCCACCGCGCGCACGCTGCGCGTGGCGCTGGACGCGGAGGAGACGAAGGCCCTGCTGCACGACGTGCCGAAGGCGTGGCACACGCAGCCGCAGGACCCGCTGCTCACCGCGCTGGCGCAGGCGCTGGCGGCCTGGACGGGCCGGAGCGCGGCCCTGGTGGACGTGGAGGGTCATGGCCGCGAGGAGGTGCTCCCGGGCGTGGACGTCTCCCGCACGGTGGGCTGGTTCACGCGCTTCTTCCCGGCGCTGCTGGACCTTCGAGGCACGCACGGCCCCGGCGAGGCGCTGCGCGCGGTGAAGGAAGGACTGCGCGCGGTGCCGTCGCAGGGCATGGGCTGGGGCCTGCTGCGGTACGTGGCGCGAGACACGGCGCTGGCGGCGCTGCCCGCCGCGGAGGTCGGCTTCAACCACCTGGGGCAGGTGGACGGGGCCGTGGGGGCGGGGGCGCCCTTCGTGCTCGCGCCGGAAGGCGAGGGGCTGCGGCAGCGGGCCGCCAGCTCGCGCCGGCCGTACCTCCTGGACGTGACGAGCGCCGTGCGTGACGGGCGGCTGGAGGTGACGTGGACCTTCAGCGAGGCCGTGCACCGGCGCGAGACGGTGGCGCGCGTGGCGGAGGACTTCCTCGCGCGGCTCAAGGCACTGGTGGAGGCGTCGCGGTCGCCGGAGGCGGGCGGGCACTCTCCGTCCGACTTCCCGCTCGCGAAGGTGAAGCAGGCGCAGCTCGACAAGCTGGCCGCCCGGTTCGGAAAGAAGACGCGATGAGCGACAACATCGAGGATCTGTACCCGCTGTCGCCCTTGCAGGGCGGCATGCTCTTCCACGCCATTGCCGAGCCGGGACAGGGGCTGTACTTCAACCAGCTTGTCTGCGAGCTGCGCGGGCGGCTGGACCTGGGCGCCTTCACGCGCGCGTGGCAGGGCACGGTGGCGGCGCACCCCGTGCTGCGGACGGCGCTCGTCTGGGACGACGTGGACGAGCCCGTGCAGGTCGTGCTGCACGAGGTGGACCTGCCCCTGCGCACCGAGGACTGGCGCGACCTGTCCCCCGAGGCGCGCGACGCGCGGCTGGCCGCGTTCCTGGAGCAGGACCGGCGCGATGGCTTCGACCTGTCCCGCGCGCCGCTGGTGCGGCTGACGCTGCTGCGCACCGCGGATGAGGCGCACCGCCTCGTCTTCAGTCACTCGCACCTGGTGCTGGACGGCTGGTCCGTGCCGCTGGTGCTGCGCGACGTCTTCGCGCTGTACGAGGGCACGCTCGCGGGCCGCCCTCCGAGGCTCGCCTCGCCGCGTCCGTTCCGGGACTACATCGGCTGGTTGGCGGAGCGCGACCTCGCGGTGACGGAGGCCTTCTGGCGCCGCGAGCTGGCGGGCTTCCACGAGCCCACCCCGACCGGAGCAGGGCAGGGAGAGGGGCAGGGCCGAGCCACGCGCGTGCTGCACCTGCCCTCGGACACCACCGCGGCGCTCAACGCCTTCGCGCGGCGGCACGGGCTCACCGCGAGCACGCTGGTGCAGGGCGCGTGGGCCATGGTGCTCGGCCACGTGTCGGGCTCCGAGGACGTCGTCTTCGGCACCACCGTCTCCGGACGTCCGCCGGACCTGGCGGGCGTGGAGGACATGGTGGGCCTGTTCATCAATACCCAGCCCGTGCGTGTGCGCCTGTCTCCGGACGAGCCCTGGCTGGAGTGGCTGCGCCGCATCCAGGAGGTGCAGGTGGAGGCGCGGCAGCACGAGCACGCGCCGCTGGTGAAGGTGCAGCGCTGGAGCGGCGTGCCCGCGGGCACACCACTCTTCGACACGCTGGTCGTCTTCGAGAACTACCCGCTGGACGCCGCGCTCACCTCCGCCTCGCGGGCGCTGGAGGTGCGCGACGTCAGCGCGGTGGAGACGGACCACTTCGCCCTCACGCTCATCGCCTCCAACGGCACGCGGCTCCCGCTGCACCTGCGCTACGACCGCACGCGCTTCACCGAGGCCTTCGCGGACGCTCAGCTGGAGCGCCTGCGCCGCGTGCTGGAGGCCCTGGTGGCGCGGCCGGAGGGCCGCCTGGGCGAGCTGCCCCTGCTGTCCGAGGCCGAGCGCCACCAGTTGCTCGTGGCGTGGAACGACACGCGCACGGACTTCCCGGACAGGGCCACCGTGCACGGGCTCTTCCAGGAGCAGGTGGCGCGCACTCCGGACGCGGTGGCCGTGTCGATGGGGGATACGCGGCTCACGTTCCGTGAGCTGGACGCGCGCTCCAACCAGCTCGCGCATTACCTTCGCGGCCGGGACGTGCGGCCGGGGACGCTGGTGGGCCTGTGCTTCCGCCGCTCTCCGGACATGGTGGTGGCGCTGTGGGCCGTGCTGAAGGCGGGGGGCGCGTACGTGCCCATCGATCCGGCGTGGCCCGCGTCGCGGCTGTCCTTCCTGATGGAGGACACGGGCGTGCCGGTGCTGCTCACGGAGAAGGCCCTGGCGAGCACGCTGCCCGTGTCTTCACGGGTCCTCCTGTGTGTGGACTCCGAGTGGGAGCGCACCGCGGAGCGCGAGCCCGTGACGCCGCCCGAGCCCCTCGCTACCGCCGGCGACCTCGCGTACCTCATCTACACGTCCGGCAGCACCGGCCGCCCCAAGGGCGTCATGGTGGAGCACCGGGGCGTGGTGAACTACCTGTGCTGGGCGCTGCGCGCTTATGGCATCACCGAGGGCAGTGGCTCTCCGGTGCACTCGCCGCTGTCGTTCGACCTGACCGTCACCAGCCTCATTGCCCCTCTGGTGGCGGGCCGGCCCGTGGTGCTGGTGCCGGAGGAGGCGGGCGTGGAGGGCCTGGGCGAGGCCCTGCGCGCGGGCAGCCACTTCAGCCTGGTGAAGCTGACGCCCACGCACCTGCGCATGCTGGCGCAGCAGCTCCGTCCCGACGAGGCCGCCGGCCGCGCGAGGGCCTTCGTCATCGGCGGCGAGGCGCTGACGGCCGAGGGTGTGGCCTTCTGGCGCGAGCATGCGCCGGACACACGGCTCATCAACGAGTACGGCCCCACGGAGACGGTGGTGGGCTGCTGCGTGTACACGGTGAGCGCGGCGGACCCGGCGAGCGGCCCGGTGGCCATCGGCCGCCCCATCGCCAACACGCGCCTGTACGTGCTGGACGCGCACCTGCGGCCGGTGCCAGTGGGGGTGCCCGGCGAGCTGTTCATCGGCGGCACGGGCGTGGCGCGCGGCTACTGGCGGCGGCCGGAGCTGACGGCGGAGCGCTTCATCCCGGATGCCTTCGGCACGGAGCCCGGAGCCCGCCTGTACCGCACGGGAGACCGCGTGCGCTGGCGCGCGGATGGCCGGCTCGAATACCTGGGCCGCACGGACTTCCAGGTGAAGGTGCGCGGCTATCGCATCGAGCTGGGCGAAATCGAGTCCGCGCTGCGGACGCACCCCTCGGTGGGGGATGCGGTGGCGGTGGTGCGCGACGACAGCCCTTCGGGGGCGCGGCTCGTGGCGTACGTGGTGCCTCCCGGCGCGGAGGGCTCCACCGCGAAGCCGGACGCCGCGGTGCTGCGCGCGTTCCTGGGCGAGCGGCTGCCCGAGTACATGGTGCCCTCGGCCATCGTCGCGCTGGAAGCGTTCCCGCTGTCGGCCAATGGCAAGGTGGAGCGGCGCGCGCTGCCGGCACCGGGGTACGCGATGGAGGTGACGGAGGCGTACGTGGGGCCGCGCGACGCGAAGGAGGACGCGCTCGCGGCCGTCTGGGCGCAGGTGCTGGGCCGGCCGCGCGTGGGCATCCACGAGGACTTCTTTGAGCTGGGCGGCGACTCCATCCTCGGCATCCAGGTCATCTCCCGCGCCGCGCAGGCCGGACTGCACCTCACCGCGAAACAGCTCTTCGAACACCGCACGGTGGCGCGGCTCGCGGCGGTGGCCGCGGAGGCGTCGAGCGTCAAGGTGGAGCAGGGGCCGGTGACGGGGCCGGTGGAGCTGACGCCCATCCAGCGCTGGTTCTTCGAGCGTGAGCTGCCGGAGCCGCACCACTTCAACCAGGCCCTGCGCTTCATCCTGCGCGAGCGCGTGAGGGTGGAGCACCTGGAGCGAGCCCTCCAGCACCTGCGCGAGCACCACGACACCCTGCGCCTGCGCTTCAGGCGGGACGGGCAGGGCGGCTGGTACCAGGAGCTCGGCGGGCTGGAGGGGACGCTGCCCCTCGAGACGGTGGACCTCTCCGGTCTGACTCCGGACGCGCGCCGTGCCGCCGTGGTGTCCCACGCTACCAGCGCACAGGCGGGGCTGGACCTGACGACGGGAGACCTCGCGCGGGCCGTGCTGTTCGACTCCGGGCCCGAAGCACCGCAGGAGTTGCTGCTCGTCGTCCACCACCTCGCGGTGGATGCGGTCTCGTGGCGCGTGCTGCTGGAGGACCTCCTGACCGCGTACCGGCAGCTCCGCGCGGACGAGCCCGTGCGGTTGCCCCCGAAGACGCTGTCCTTCCAGGCGTGGGCTTCGCGACTGGTGGAGCACGCCCGCTCGCACGCCGCGCGCGAGGAGGCGGACTTCTGGCTCGGGCTCCCGTGGGAGCGCGTGGCCCGGCTGCCCGTGGACGTGGAGGCTGGCGCCGCCAACACGGAAGGCGCGTCCCGCATGGTGGAGGTGGCCCTGGAGGCCGCGGAGACGCAGGCGCTGCTCCATGACGTGGCGAAGGCCTGTCGCGCGAGGCCGGATGAGCTGCTGCTGGGCGCTCTTGCCCACGTGCTGCGCCGGTGGACGGGAGCGCCGTGCGTGCGCGTGGAGATGGAGGGGCACGGGCGGGAGGACCTGTTCGAGGGCGTGGACCTGTCGCGCACCGTGGGCTGGTTCACCAGCATCTACCCGGTGCTGGTGGATCCGGACGGGGTGGGGCCGGGCGCGTGGCTGCGCTCGGCGAAGGAGGCGCTGCGGCGCATTCCGGGCAGGGGCGTGGGCTACGGCGTGCTGCGCTACCTGTCGCCGGACCCCGTGCTGCGTGAGCGGCTGAGCGCGCTGCCTCCCCCGGAGGTGGGCTTCAACTACCTGGGGCAGCTCGACCACGTGCTCCCCGCGACGGCGCCGCTGGCCCTGTCGGACGGCTCGGTGGGGCCCACGCGTGCACCGGGAGGAAAGCGGGCGCACCTGCTCGACGTGGACTGCGCCGTCACCGGCGGCCGGATGCGGCTGATGCTCACCTATGGCACGGGCGTCCACCGGGCCGAGACGGTGGAGCGGTTGGCCCATGAGCTGTTGGGCGCGCTGCGCGAGCTCATCGCTCAGGGTACCTCGGAGGATCCGCGCGGGCTGGCGCCTTCCGATTTCCCCCTGGCGAAGCTGGGGCAGGGGGAACTGGACGCGCTCGCGGACAGGCTGGCCGCGAAGGGCGGACGCCTGCGCGACGTGGAGGACCTCTACCCGCTGGCGCCCTTGCAGCAGGGCATCCTGTTCCACCACCTCCAGGAGGATGAGACCCAGCCGTACTTCAACCAGCTCGCCTTCGAGGTGGACGGCGGACTGGACGTGAAGGCCTTCACGGAGGCGTGGCGGCAGACGGCCATGCAGTTCTCCATCCTCCGGACGGCGTTCTTCTGGGAGGGACTGGACGCGCCGCTCCAGGCGGTGATGCGCGAGGTGGAGCCCTCCGTCACGGTGGAGGACTGGCGCTCCGTGGCTCCCGCGGACCTGGAGGCCCGGGTGGCCGCGTTCTTCGCGGAGGACCGCCGGCGAGGCGTGGTGCTCACCCGCGCGCCGCTGTTCCGGCTGACGCTGCTGCGCACCGGCGAGCGGGTGTGGCGCGTGGTGTTCAGCGTCACGCACCTGCTGCTGGATGGGTGGTCGACGCAACTGGTGACCCGGGACGTCTTCACCCGCTACGAGGCGCTCCGGCGTGGGCTGACACCGCCTCGGCGGGACGTGCGCCCGTACCGGGACTACATCGCCTGGCTGGGGCGGCAGGACCTGGGCGCCGCGCGCAAGTTCTGGCGGAAGGCCCTGGCGGACTTCACGGAGCCCACGCGGGTGGACGTCGGCGGCGCGTCTCGCGCTCCCGCCGGAAGAGGTGAGCAGGAACTCCGTCTGGCCACCGAGGAGACGGCGGCGCTGGTGGCCTTCGCCCGGCAGCAGGGCGTCACGCCCGGCACGCTCTTGCAGGCCGCGTGGGCGCTGCTGCTGGGACGCTACAGCGGCAGGGATGACGTGCTCTTCGGCCTGACGGTCTCCGGAAGGCCCCCGGAGCTGCCCGGCATCGAGGGCATGGTGGGCATGTTCATCAACGCCATCCCCGTGCGGGTGCGGCTGCCCCCCTCGCAAGCCGTGGGGCCCTGGCTGAAGGCACTGCAAGGGTGGTTGCAGGAGGCTCGCCAGTACGAGGTGGCGCCGCTGGTGGAGGTGCGCCGCTGGAGCGAAGTGCCTCCGGGCCCGCCACTGTTCGAGAGCCTCTTCATCTACGAGAACTACCCGATGGAGGCCGCGCTCTCCACGCCCTCGGACGAGCTGGTGGTGCGCAATCCCTCCTCGGTGGAGGTGGACCACCACCCGCTGACGCTGATGGCGGTGCCGGGCCGCGAGCTGCTGCTCAAGCTCACCTACGACTCCGCGCGGTTCGACGCGGCGGCGGTGCGGGGAATGCTGGGGCACGTGCGCCAGCTCCTGGGCGAGCTGCGTGGCAAGGCCGGCCAGCCGCTGTCGGAGCTCTCGCTGCTGGGCGCGGAAGAGCGGCGCCGGGTGCTGGTGGAGTGGAACGACACCGCGCGCGAGCCTCCTCCGCGCGTGCCGGTGCACCGCCCGGTGGAGGCACAGGCCACGCGCACGCCGGACGCGGTGGCTGTCACCGACGGGACGCACTCACTCACCTACGCGGAGCTGGACTCGCGCGCGAACCGGCTGGCGCATCACCTGGTGTCCCTGGGCGTGCCCGGGGGCGGCACCGTGGGCCTGTGCCTGGACAAGAGCCTGGACATGGCCGTCGCCGTGCTGGCGGCGCTCAAGGCCGGTGCCGCGTGCCTGCCGCTGGATCCGAACTACCCCTCCGAGCGGCTGGCGTTCATGCTGGAGGACTCGGGCGCGCCGGTCGTCCTCACGCAGTCGCACCTCGCCTCCTCGCTGTACGTGGACCTGGGCGCCCATCGCGTCTGCGTGGACACCGAGGCGAGCGCCATCGCTCGTCACCCCGCCCACGCCGTTGCACGGGAGCTGCCGCCGGAGGCCACCTGCTATCTCATCTACACCTCCGGCAGCACGGGGCAGCCCAAGGGTGTCGCGCTGCCGCACCGTGCGCTGTCCAACCTGCTGGCGTGGCAGTTGAGGCAATCCGTCAATCCGGCGGCCACCACGCTGCAGTTCGCCGCGCTCAGCTTCGACGTGTCCTTCCAGGAGATGTTCTCCACCTGGTGGGCGGGCGGCACGCTGGTGCTCCCCACCGGGGGCCTGCGGCAGGACATGCCCGCGCTGCTGGACTTCATGGACCGCACCGGCGTGGAACGAATGTTCCTTCCGTTCGTCGCCTTGCAGGCCATGGCGGACGCCGCGACCCATGGCGCCACGGTGCCGCGCGCGCTGCGGGAGGTGGTGACGGCGGGTGAGCAGCTCCAGGTGACTTCGGCGCTGGTGGCCTTCTTCGAGAAGCTGCCCGGGTGCGTGCTGGAGAACCAGTACGGCCCGTCCGAGACGCACGTCGTCTCCGCGCACCGGCTGCAAGGCGCTCCGTCCACGTGGCCGCGCCTGCCATCCATTGGCGGACCGCTGCCGCACTGCCAGCTCCATGTGCTGGACCCGTACGGTCAGCCGTGCCCGGTGGGCGTGCCCGGAGAGCTGTTCCTCGGTGGAACGCACCTGGCGCACGGGTACGCCGGACGTCCGGGGCTGACGGCGGAGAAGTTCGTCCCGCATCCGTTCAGCGGCGTGCCCGGTGCGCGGCTGTACCGCACGGGAGACCTGGCGCGGTGGAAGTCCGATGGCACGGTGGAGTTCCTCGGCCGCCTGGACGGGCAGGTGAAGCTGCGCGGCTTCCGCGTGGAGACGGGCGAGGTGGAGGCCGCCCTGCGCGCGTACGAGGACGTGCGGGACGCGGCCGCCGTGGTGCGAGAGGACGTGCCCGGTGACAGGCGCCTCGTGGGCTACCTCGTCCTGGCGGTGCCGCCTGACGCCCTCGACCTCGAGTCCCTGCGCGCCTTCCTCCAGCAGCGGCTGCCCGAGTACATGGTGCCCTCCGCGTTCGTCACGCTGGAGGCCCTGCCGCTGACGCCCAGCGGCAAGGTGAACCGCAAGGCCCTGCCCAGGCCGGACCTCGGGGCCGGGGGACGCGAGGACTTCGAGCCCCCGCGGACCGCCACCGAGGAGGTCCTCGCGGGCCTCTTCGCCGAGGTGCTGGGCCTGGAGAAGGTGGGCCGGAACGGCCACTTCTTCGAGCTGGGCGGGCACTCGCTGATGGCCACGCGCGCCGTCTCCCGGCTGCGCGGTGCGTTCGGCATCGAGCTCCCGCTGCGCGAGCTCTTCGAGGCTCCCACGGTGGCGGCGCTCGCCAGCCGCATCGAGCGCCTGACGCATGCGGGGACCTCCCTCACCGCCCCGCCGCTGGTGCCTCGCGCGGACCGGACCTCCGCTCCGCCGCTCTCGTTCGCGCAGCAGCGGCTGTGGTTCCTGGACCAGTTCGAGCCTGGGAGTGCCGCGTACAACATGCCAGCGGCGGTACGGCTGCGTGGACCGCTGGAGACCCAGGCACTGGAGCGGAGCTTCCGGGAGCTGGTCCGGCGCCATGAGTCGTTGCGCACCACGTTCCGCGCCGAGGATGGCGTGGCCGTGCAGGTCATCTCCCCGGAGCCGGTCGTGTCCTTCCGCCCGGTGGAGCCAGGCTCGCGGGAGGAGGCGTGGCGTCAGGTGGAACAGGAGGTGGCACGCCCCTTCGACCTCTCACGAGGCCCGCTGCTGAGGACGACCCTGCTGAAGCTGGCGCCCGAGGACCACATCCTCGTGCTGGTGATGCATCACATCGTCTCGGACGGCTGGTCCACGGGCGTGCTCGTGCGGGAGGTCGCGGCGCTCTACGACGCCTTCTCTCAGGGCCTGCCGTCGCCGTTGCCGGAACTTCCGGTGCAATACGCGGACTACGCGGTGTGGCAGCGTGGCTGGTTGCAGGGCGAGGTGCTGGAGGCGCAGCTCGACTACTGGCGCAAGCAGCTGGAGGGTGCAGCGCGCGCGCTCGAGCTCCCCACGGACCGGCCACGCCCGGCGGCGCAAACGTTCCGGGGAGGATTCCGGAAGCAGACGTGGCCGAAGGCGCTGTGGCGGCAGGTGGAGGCGCTGAGCCGGCGGGAGGGCGCCACGCCCTTCATGGTGCTGCTGGCGGCGTACCAGGCGGTGCTGTCGCGGTACTCGGGCCAGGAGGACCTCTGCGTGGGCTCGCCCATCGCGGGCCGTACACACGCGGAGACCGAGGGCCTCATCGGCTTCTTCGCCAACACGCTGGTGCTGAGGTCCCGGGTGCGGCCCGAGGCCTCCTTCCTGGAGTTGCTGGCGCAGGTCCGGGATGTGACGCTCGGCGCGTACGCGCACCAGGACGTGCCCTTCGAGAAGCTGGTGGAGGCGCTGCTGCCGGAGCGCGACCTGAGCCACGGCCCGTTGTTCCAGGTGTCGCTGGCCCTGCAGAACACGCCCCTGCCGGAGATGAAGCTGCGGAAGGGGCTGTCGCTGACTGGAATGGAGCCGGACACCCGCACGTCGAAGTTCGACTTCTCACTGGCGGTGGAGGAGGTGCCGGAAGGCGTCCTGGCGGAGCTCAACTACAACAGCGACCTGTTCGAGCCGGAGACGGCGGACCGGCTGCTGGGGCACGTGAGGGTGCTGCTGGAGGCCGCGGCCGCCGAGCCGCGGCGGCCACTGTCGCTGTTGCCGCTGATGGGCGCGGAGGAGCAGCGGCGGCTGGTGGAGGAGTGGAGCGGGCGCACGGCGGCGTACCCGCGCGAGCAGTCGCTGGCGGAGCTGTTCGAAGCGCAGGCGCTCGAAACACCGCAGGCGGTGGCGGTGGAGTACGAGGGGCTGCGGCTGACGTACGCGGAGCTGAATGGCCGGGCCAACCAGCTCGCGCACCATCTGATGCGCATGGGCGTGGGGGCCGAGGAGAGGGTGGGGCTGTGCCTGGAGCGCTCGCTGGAGCTGGTGGTGGGCGTGCTGGGCATCCTCAAGGCGGGTGCCGCGTACGTGCCACTGGACGCCAGCTACCCGAGGGAGCGGCTGGGGTGGATGAAGCGCGAGGCGGGCGTCGCGGTGCTGGTGGCGCGGGAGAAGCTGGCGGAGGTGGTGGGTGGGGGCGGCGAGCGGGTGGTGTGCGTGGACACGGAGTGGGACGCCATCGCCCGGCAGCCGGAGAGCAACCCGCCTTCGCGGGTGGGCGGGGGCAACCTGGCGTATGTGATGTTCACCTCGGGCAGCACGGGGCGGCCGAAGGGAGTCGGGGTGCCGCACCGGGCGGTGACCCGGTTGGTGGTGGGCACCGACTGCGCGCGCTTCGGGCCGGAGGAGGTGTGGCTGCAGCTGGCGCCCATCTCCTTCGACGCGTCGACGTTGGAGCTGTGGGGCGCGCTGCTGCACGGAGCGAAGCTCGTGGTGTACCCGGCGGGCACGCCTTCGCTCGAGGAGCTGGGCCGCAAGCTGGAAGAGGCGGGCGTCACGTCGCTCTGGCTGACGGCGGCGCTCTTCGAGCAGGTGCAGGCGCACCAGCCGAGCGCGCTGAGCCGGGTGAAGCAGGTGCTCGCGGGAGGAGACGTGCTGCCACCGGCGCGAGTGCGGGAGCGGCTCGCGGCCGGCGGTGTGCTCATCAACGGCTATGGCCCCACGGAGAACACGACGTTCTCCACCACACACCGCATGGACACGCCGGATGCGGGGGGCACCCGTTCGGTGCCCATTGGCCGGCCCATCGTCAACACGACGGCGTACGTGCTGGACGCCGCCATGCAGCCGGTGCCGGTGGGAGTGCCGGGCGAGCTGTACGTGGGAGGAGACGGGCTCGCGGTGGGGTACGTGGGAAGGCCGGAGCTGACGGCGGAGCGCTTCGTGCCCAACCCGTTCGGGAGGGGAGAGCGGCTGTACCGGACGGGAGACCGGGTGCGGTGGCGAGGCGACGGCACGCTGGAGTTCCTGGGCCGCGCGGACAACCAGGTGAAGGTGAGGGGCTTCCGAATCGAGCCAGGCGAGGTGGAAGCGGCGCTGAGGCGGCAGGGGCGGGAAGCCGTGGTGGTGGTGAGGGAGGACACGCCAGGAGACAAGCGGCTGGTGGCCTACGTCGTGGCACCGGAAGCGGGCGCGGCGGCCATCCAGGAGGCACTGCGCCAGACGCTGCCGGAGTACATGGTGCCGTCGGCGGTGGTGCCGCTGGAGGTGCTGCCCCTGACTCCCAACGGCAAGGTGGACCGGCGCGCGCTTCCGGCTCCAGACTCCCGTCCGTCAGCGCAACGTGAGTACCTGGCTCCCCGGGCCGGCACGGAGCAGGCGCTGGCGGCCCTCTGGAGCGAGGTGCTCGGCGGTGAACAGCCGGGCCGTGACGAGGACTTCTTCGCGCTGGGGGGGCACTCGCTGCTCGCCACGCGGCTCATCTCGCGCATCCGTGCCTCGCTGGGCGTGGAGCTTCCGCTTCGCACCCTGTTCGAGTCGCCCACGCTCGAGGCCCTCGCGACGCGCATCGATGCCGCGCGCCGGGACGGCTCCGCATCCGAGGCGCCACCGCTGGTCCCGGTGCCCCGGACGGAGTCACTGCCGCTGTCCTTCGCCCAGCACCGGCTGTGGTTCTTCGACCAGCTCACGCCGGGCAGCGCCGCCTACAACATCCCCATCAGTATGCTCGTGGAAGGCACGCCGCGGCTGGACGCCCTGAGGCAGGCGTTCTCCGTCCTGGTGGCGCGGCACGAGTCCCTGCGCACCACCTTCGCCGTGCACGAGGGCCAGCCCGTCCAGGTCATCCACGCGCCCGCGGACTTCCCGCTCTCCGTCGAGGACCTGAGCGCGCTGCCCGAGGCCGGGCGCCGCGATGCGGCCCGGCGCCGCGCCGTGCAGGAGGCCCTTCGCCCGTTCGACCTGGGACGCGGTCCGCTCCTGCGCGCCTGCCTGCTACGGCTGGCCCCCGAAGAGCATGTGCTGGTGCTGGTGATGCACCACATCATCTCGGACGGCTGGTCCATGGGCGTGCTGGTGCGGGAGCTGGGCGCGCTCTACGCCGTCTTCTCCGAGGGCCTCCCGTCACCGCTCCCCGCGCTGACGGTGCAGTACGCGGACTACGCGGTCTGGCAGCGGCAGTGGCTGAGCGGCGGCCCGATGGAGGCGCAGCTTGGCTGGTGGAAGCAGAGGCTGGCCGGAGCGCCGCCGCACCTGGAGCTGCCCACGGACAAGCCCAGGCCCGCGGTGCTGTCACACCAGGGCGCCACGGTGCCGGTGCGGCTGCCACGGGCGCTCAGCGACGCGCTCACGGCACTGGCACAACGGGAGGGCGCCACGCCTTTCATGGTGCTGCTGGCGGGCTTCCAGGTGCTGCTGGCGCGCTACTCGGGACAGGAGGACATCAGCGTGGGCTCGCCCATCGCGGGCCGCACGCGGGCGGAGACGGAGGGCCTCATCGGCTTCTTCGTCAACACGCTGGTGATGAGAGCGCAGGTGCGGCCCCGGGCCACGTTCCGCGAGCTGCTCGCGCAGGTGCGGGAGTCCACGCTGGGCGCGTACGAGCACCAGGACCTGCCCTTCGAGAAGCTGGTCGAGGCGCTCCAGCCCGCGCGAGACCTGAGCCGGAGCGCGCTGTTCCAGGTCCTCTTCGTCCTGCAGAACGCGCCGGTGGAGGCACTGGCGCTGCCTTCGCTGTCGCTGAAGCCCCTGGAGGTGGAGGGCACCGAGTCGGCCCGATTCGAGCTCACGCTGAACCTGGGGGAGACGCCGGACGGCTTCGCGGGCATCCTGCTGTTCAACACGGACCTGTTCACCCGGGGCACGGCGGCGCGCATGGTGGACCATCTCCAGGTGTTGCTGGAGTCCGTCACTACGAACCCGGACCCGCGTCTCTCCGAGCTGCCGCTGATGACGCCGGCCGAGCGCCAGCAGGTGCTGCGAGCGTGGAACGACACGGCCGCGGACTTCCCGCGCGACGTGTCCATCCACCGCCTCTTCGAGCAGCAGGCCCTGAGGACGCCGGATGCACCCGCGGTGCGCTTCGAGGACTCGGTTCTTACCTTTGCCAGGCTCGACGCTCGCGCGAACCGGCTCGCTCATTGGCTGCGCTCGCGGGGTGTCGGTCCCGAGGCCTGTGTCGCGCTCTGTCTGGAGCGCGGCGTGGACATGGTGGTGGCCGTCCTTGGCATCCTCAAGGCCGGCGGCGCCTACGTCCCCATGGACCCGGCTTCCCCCCGCGAGCGCCTGGTCTTCATGCTCCAGGACTGCGGCGCCCGGCTGGTCCTGACCTGGCGCGACCTCGCTTCGCGGTTCGAGGGCTCCTCCGCGGAGGCCGTGTGCCTGGACGACCCGCGAATCACCGAGTCGCTCGCTCGCGAGTCCGAGGGCCCCCCGCCCCACGTCACCTCACCCGAGCACCTCGCCTACGTCATCTACACGTCCGGCTCCACCGGTACGCCCAAGGGCGTCATGGTGCGGCACCGCTCCGTGCTCAACCTGCGCCATGCCCTGGCGCGCACCGTCTACGCCGGCCAGCCCTCCGGTCTGCGGGTGAGCGTCAACGCCCCGCTGGCCTTCGATGCTTCCGTCAAGCAGCTCGTCCAGCTCCTCGATGGCCACTGCCTGTGCATCGTCCCTGACGCCACCCGCCAGGACCCCGACGCCATGCTGGCGTGGTTGCACCGTCACCGCGTGGACGTGCTCGACTGCACGCCCTCGCTGCTGCGGTTGCTGGTGCGCTCCGGAATGCTGCTGGCCGGCTCCGCGCCCCGGCTGCTGGTCCCCGGCGGTGAGGCCATCGACGACGCCCTCTGGCAGCAGCTCGCCGCAGCGCCCCGAACGCGCACCTTCAACGTCTACGGCCCCACCGAGTGCACCGTCGACTCCACCGCCTCCGTGGTACGGCCCGAGACCCGTCCCACCATTGGCGGCCCGCTCGCCAACGTGCAGGTGTACGTGCTGGATGCCTGGCTGCGGCCCGTGCCCGTCGGTGTCCCCGGGGAGCTGTTCATCTCCGGCGAGGGGCTCGCTCGCGGCTACCTGCGCCGCCCGGAGCTCACCGCCGAGCGCTTCCTCCCCGACGCCTTCAGCACCACCCCGGGCGCGCGCATGTACCGCACCGGTGACAAGGTGCGCTGGCTGGCGGACGGCACGCTCGACTACCTGGGCCGCACCGACTTCCAGGTGAAGCTGCGCGGCTTCCGCATCGAGCTGGGCGAAATCGAAGCCGCGCTCACCCTTCACCCGGCCGTGCGGCAGGCACTCGTCCTGAGCCGCGAGGACGTACCGGGCATCCCGCGCCTGGTGGCCTATGTCGTCGTCGCTCCGGGGGCGGCGGTGGAGGCCGAAGCGCTCCGCGCCAGCCTCAAGCAGCGGCTGCCCGAATACATGGTGCCCACGGCCTTCGTGCCGATGGAGGCCTTCCCCCTCACGTCCAACGGCAAGGTGGACCGCGAGGCCCTGCCCGCGCCGGACGCATCGGCCCTCGCCACGGCGCACGTCTACGAGCCGCCCGGCACGGCGATGGAGGAGACCCTGGCCGCACTCTGGGCCGAGGTGCTGCGAGTCGAGAGGGTGGGGCGGCGCGACGACTTCTTCGCGCTCGGTGGCCACTCGCTGCTGGCCACTCAGGTGGTGGCGCGGCTCCGCGCGGTCCTGGGTGTGGAGGTCCCCCTGCGGACCCTCTTCGAGGCGCCCACGCTGGGGGCTCTTGCCCTGCGTGTGGAGCAGGCCTCGCGGAGCCTCGTCCTGCCTCCGCTGCGCCCGGTGCCTCGCGAGGGGGCGCTGCCGCTGTCCTTCGCGCAGCAGCGCCTGTGGTTCCTCGACCAGCTCCAGCCCGGCGGCACGGCCTACAACATGCCGGCCGTGTTCCGGTTGGAAGGCACGCTGGATGTGGCCGCGCTGGAGCGCGCCTTCACGGAGTTGGTGCGCCGCCACGAGTCCCTGCGCACCACCTTCCGTGATGACGGCGGCACCCCCGTCCAGGTCATCCACCCGGCGGCGCCATTCCCGCTGCCCGTGGTGGACCTCACCGGACGCGAGGACCGCGAGGCAGAGGCGCTCCGGCTGGCCACCGAGGCCGTGCGCCCCTTCGACCTGTCCACCGGTCCGTTGCTGCGCGCCTCGCTGCTGCGGCTGGCCGGCGACGCGCATGTGCTGCTGCTCGACATGCACCACATCGTCTCGGATGGCTGGTCCATCGGCGTGCTGGTGCGGGAGCTGGCCGCGCTCTACCACGCGTTCTCCACGGGCCAGTCTTCTCCGCTGCCTCCGCTGCCGCTGCAGTACGCGGACGTCGCCGTGTGGCAGCGCTCCTGGATGCGGGGCGAGGCGCTCGACGCGCAGCTCACCTGGTGGCGCGAGCACCTGGAGGGAGCTCCGCACGCACTGGAGCTGCCCACGGACTTCGCTCGGCCCCCGGTGCGCTCCTTCCGGGGGGCTTCCGTTCCCGTCCGGCTCTCGCGGCCGCTGTCCGATGCACTGCGCGCCTTCTGCCGCGAGCAGGCCGTCACCCCGTTCATGGCTCTGCTGGGTGCCTTCCAGGCCCTGCTGTCCCGCTACTCGGGGCAGGACGACTTCGTCGTGGGCTCGCCCATCGCGGGCCGCCGCTTCGCCGAGCTGGAGGGCCTCATCGGCTTCTTCGTCAACACGCTGGCCCTGCGCGCGCGCCTGGGGGGCAGGCCCTCCTTCCAGGAGCTGGTGGCCCGGGTCCGCGAGGCGACGCTGGGCGCCCAGGCCCACCAGGACATCCCGTTCGAGAAGCTGGTCGAGTCGCTCGCCTCGGGCCGCTCCCTGGAGCGCTCGCCGCTGTTCCAGGTGTTCTTCACGCTCCACAACGCGCCACGCTCCGCGCTGGCGGGCGAGGGACTGTCCATCCGCCCCGTCGAGGTGAAGAACCCCACCGCGAAGTTCGACCTGGAGCTCGCCCTGTCCGAGCTCCCGGAGGGCTTCTCCGGCCAGCTCATCTACAACGCGGACCTGTTCCTGCCCGCCACGGCGCAGCGGCTCGCCCAGGGCTTCACGCACTTCCTGGAGACCCTGCTGGGCCGGCCCCGGCAGCCCGTGCACACGCTGCCGCTGCTGTCCGGGGATGCGCTGCGCTCCGTCCTCGCCGGCTTCAACCGCGCCCCCGAGGACTTCCCCGCCGATGAGACGATGACGGGCGTCTTCGCCCGTGTCGCCGCCGCGCGTGCCGATGCCGTCGCCGTGGAGTTCGGCTCGCGGCGCCTCACCTATGCACAGCTCGACGCGGCCTCCAGCCAGCTCGCGCATCTGCTCGTGGCGAGGGGCGTGCGGCCGGATGCGCCCGTGGCGCTCGCGCTGGAGCGCTCCATGGAGCTCATCGTCTCGCTGCTGGCCATCCTCAAGGCCGGTGGCGCCTACCTCCCGCTGGACACCTCGTACCCGCGGGAGCGGCTGGACGCCATGCTCGAGGACGCCCGGCCCGTGCTCCTGCTCACGTCCTCCGCGCACCTGGGTTCCGTTCCCGCTCCGGAGTCGCTACCCGTGCTCCTCATGGACGGAGTCCAGGAGGCGCTGCGTGCCCAACCGGCGCACGCTCCCACGGTGGCGCTGTCGCCCCAGCACCTCGCCTATATCGACTTCACCTCCGGCTCCACCGGCAGGCCCCGGGGCGTGGCCATCACCCACCGCGCCGTGCTGCGCACCGTGTGCAACGCGCCCTACGCGGACCTCTCGGCGGACGAGTCCTTCCTGCTCATCGCTCCCATCTCCTTCGATGCGTCGACGCTCGAGGTCTGGGGGCCGCTGCTCAACGGAGGCCGGCTCGTCGTCTTCCCGCCGACGTCGCCGGGCGACCTGGACCAGCTCTCCACCGTGCTCCAGGAGCACTCCGTCACCACGCTCCACCTCACGGCGGGCCTCTTCTCGCAGATGGTGGACTCACACCTGCGCGGGTTGCGGGGCGTGCGCCAGCTGCTCACGGGGGGCGACGTCATCTCCGCGCCTCACGTGCGCCGCGTCCTCGACACGCTGCGCATCCCGGTGACGGCCTGCTACGGCCCTACCGAGAGCACGCTCTTCACCTCCTGCTTCCGCATGACGTCCTCGGCGCAGGTGCCCGGCGCCGTGCCCATCGGCACGCCCATCACCGCCACGAGGGTGTATCTGCTGGATGCGTCCATGCAGCCGGTGCCCGTGGGCGTGCCCGGCGAGCTCTTCATCGCCGGCGAGGGTCTGGCGCGAGGCTACGTGCGAAGCCCGGCGCCCACCGCCGAGCGCTTCGTTCCCAACCCCTTCGCCTCGGAGCCGGGCGCGCGCATGTACCGCACGGGTGACCTGGCACGCTGGAGGCCCGACGGGGTGCTGGAGTTCCTTGGCCGCAAGGACTTCCAGGTGAAGGTGCGCGGCTTCCGTGTCGAGCTGGCCGAAGTGGAAGCGGCGCTGCTCGCCTTCCCGGGCGTGCGCGAGGCCGTGGCCCTGGCGCGTGAGGACGTTCCCGGTGACAAGCGCCTGGTGGGCTACGCCGCCGCGGAGCCCTCCCTGGACCTGGGCGCGCTGCGCGCTCACCTCCAGCGGCGGTTGCCCGAGTACATGGTGCCCTCCGCCCTGGTTCGCCTGGACGCGCTACCGCTCACGGCCAACGCGAAGGTGGACCGGAAGGCACTGCCCGCGCCCGACGCGCGTGTGGCCTCGCGCCCCTTCGTTCCTCCGAGGACGCTCACCGAGCAGCGGCTGGCGGCCCTCTGGGCCCAGGTGCTGCGCGTGGAGAAGGTGGGCGTGCACGACGACTTCTTCGAGCTGGGCGGACACTCGCTCCTGGCCACGCAGGTGGTGGCGCGGGTGCGCGCGGAGCTGGGGGTGGACCTCCCGCTGCGGGCCCTCTTCGAGGCGCCCACGGTGGAGCGGCTCGCCTCGTGGCTGGAGGGCGCGAGGCACGACGGCCCCGAGCGGCACTGCGTGACGCTGCAGCCGGAGGGCACGAACACGCCGGTGTTCTTCGTGCACGCGGTGGGGGGCGCGGTGGGGCCCTACCGCGAGCTGGCGCGGAGGCTGGGCCCGGGGCGGCCCTTCCACGGGTTCCAGGCCGCCGGGATGGATGGGCGCGAACCTCCGCTGGAGTCGGTGGAAGCGCTGGCCCGCAGGTACGTGGAGGCGGTGCGAGCGGTGCGCCCCGAGGGGCCATACGTGCTCGGCGGCTGGTCCATGGGCGGCGTGGTGGCCTTCGAGATGGCGCGCGAGCTGGAGCGGCAGGGCCAGCGGGTGGAATTGCTCGTGCTGCTGGACAGCTTCGCTCCGGCGGACGAGGTGCCGGTGCGGGAGCCGGAGGGGGCGCTGCTGCTCGCTGGCATGGCCATGGACCTGGCGCGCACGGCGGGCATGGAGCCGACGCTGCGGCCGGAGCTGCTCGCGGACCTGTCCGAGGACGAGCAGCTCGCCCGGGTGGCCCGGCATGCGCGCGAGGCAGGCTGGCTTCCTCCGGAGGTGGAGGAGGCGGACCTCCGGGCGTGGCGCGACGTGATGCGGGCCAACATGCGCGCCTTCGCGGCGTACCAGCCCGGGGACTACGGCGGGCCGGTGCTGCTGCTGCGTGCGAAGGACACGAAGCGAGCGCACGCGGTGGATGCCACCCACGGCTGGTCGCGCTGGGTGAAGTCACGGCTCACGGTGCGGGACGTGCCCGGGGACCACTACAGCGTGCTGCGAGCGCCGCACGTGGACACGCTGGCGGCGCGGCTCGCGGAGTACCTCGAGGGGGCCGCGGAGGACGGCGACAGGCGGGAGGAGGGCTGAACCGAAGGCGCAGCCGGAATGGTGGTGCCCGGGGTCGTTGAGGAAGAAGGGGCGATGAATGGCGGCCCCCGGCGGCGTGGGCCGCTCGGAATCAGGAGCCGCTCAGGGCCGCGCCGTCGCGTTGGCCGCCGAGGCCGCGGCCGGCGCGAGCGCGTCCACCAGCCCCTGGGCCACGGCGGCGGCGAACGCCTCCAGCGTGCGCTCCTCGCGCCAGCGCGCGGCCTCCTCGAAGTCGAGCGCGTGGTGCGTCTCGATGATGACGGAGGGGAAGGTCGGCCGGCGCAGCACGAAGATGCGCCGGTGCGTGGGCTCGCTCACGCGCGAGACGAACACCCCGGCCTGGGCGGAGTCGGCGGCGTAGAGGCCCGTGTAGTCCATGCCGTCATAGTGACGGAAGCCGGCCTGCCCCAGATGACGGGCAATCGCGCGAGCCAGCCCCGCGCGCCGATTCTGGAGCGGCACTTCGGCCTCCTCGGACCAGAGCACGCTGAATCCCGGGGACGTGTCCTGCCGGTAGCACTGCTGTCCCGGCGCGGGCTCCCAGGGCATCGCCATGCCGCGCGCGTCCGAGTGCAGGCTCAGCAGCACATGCGCGTTCCACTTCCGCGCGGCGTTGATGCGGGACGGGTAGGGGACGCGCTCTCCCGGCTTGCGGCTGATGCGCACCTGGAAGTGGCCCGTGGCTTCCAGCCTCCGCGCCAGGTCCTCCGCGATGCGAAGGGTGAACGCCTCTTCGTCCTCGCAGGTGACGGACTTGTTGCCCGTGTTCCCCTGGGCGCCATGCCCCGCGTCCAGGTAGATGCGCCGCTTCCCGAACCCCTCGGGAAAGCGCACCCGGGCCACCGAGAGCGGAGCGCCTGGGGCGGGCCACGCCGGTGTGGGCGCCACCGTGAGAGGAACGGTGGATTCAGCCAGCGCTCGCGCGGCGCCGAGCCCGAGCATCAAGGCGAGTCCCACTCCCAGCAGTCGGGCGTTTCCTGGCATGGCGGCAGGTGTGACGCCCACGGCCGGGGCGCCGTTCCGCAGTGTCGCGCGAAGGCGGGGCGGCGCGGAAGGCCGGCCTCGGGTGATTCCTCCCATGCCAGCCAGGGCACCGTGCCGCCCGCAAAGACAACGGGCAGGCTCCCCGGAGGGAACCTGCCCGTGTCACTGCCTGGTGGCCGTGAGGCCGGGCCTCATGTCAGGCCCGGATCTCGGGCTCGGCCGGCTTCGGAGGCAGCGGGGCCTCCTTGCCCGCATCGCCGCCCGGGCCACCCGACGTCGTCGGAACGGGCTGGGACTCCAGCGCGGCCTTGAGCACCTCGTCCATGTGCGTGACGAAGATGAACTCCAGCTCGTTGCGCGCCTGATCCGGCACGTCGATGAGGTCCTTGCGGCACCGCTCGGGCAGGATGACCCGCTTGATGCCCGCCCGGTGCGCCGCCAGCACCTTCTCCTTGATGCCACCCACCGGCAGGACCAGGCCACGCAGCGTGGCCTCGCCCGTCATCGCCGTGTCGTGCCGCACCCGGATGCCCGTCAGCAGGCTGGTGAGCGCGGTGAGGATGGTGACACCCGCGGAAGGCCCGTCCTTCGGAATGGAGCCCGCCGGGAAGTGCAGGTGCAGGTCCGTCTTCTCCAGGAAGTTCGGGTTGATGCCGAGCTGCTCCGCCTTGCTGCGCAGGTAGCTCAGCGCCGCCGTGGCGCTCTCCTTCATCACGTCGCCAAGCTGGCCGGTGAGCGTCATGCCGCCCTTGCCCGCCATCTTCGTCGCCTCGATGAAGAGCAGGTCGCCACCCGCCGCCGTCCAGGCCAGGCCCGTGGCCACACCCGGCACCTCGGTCCGCTCGGCCACTTCCGAGTAGAACGTCTCGGGCCCGAGGATCTCCTTCACCCGCGCGGCGTCGATGTTCTGCTTCTCCGTCTTCCCTCCGGCCACCTCCACCGCCACCGCGCGGCAGATGTCCGCGATGCGCCGCTCGAGGTTACGCACACCGGCCTCGCGCGTGTACGAGGTGGTCAGCGTCAGCAGCGCCTCGTCGGTGATGTCGATGTGGTCCGGGTTCAGCCCGTGCTCCTTGAGCTGCTTGGGCACCAGGTGGATGCGGGCGATGCTCTGCTTCTCCTCGAAGGTGTAGCCCGTCAGCTCGATGATCTCCATGCGGTCCCGGAGCGGCCCGGGGATGGGGTCGAGCTGGTTCGCCGTGGCAACGAACATCACCTTGGACAGGTCGAACGGCACGTCCAGGTAGTGGTCGCTGAAGGAGTTGTTCTGCTCCGGGTCCAGCACCTCGAGGAGCGCCGCGCTCGGGTCGCCGCGGAAGTCCGCGCCGAGCTTGTCGATCTCGTCGAGCATCATCACCGGGTTCTTCGTGCCGGCCTTCTTCATGCTCTGGATGAAGCGGCCGGGCAGCGCGCCGACGTACGTGCGCCGGTGGCCGCGGATCTCCGCCTCGTCACGCACGCCGCCCAGCGACAGGCGCACGAACTTGCGGCCGGTGGCCTTGGCCACGCTCTGACCCAGCGACGTCTTGCCGACGCCCGGAGGACCCACGAGGCACAGGATGGGGCCCCGCATGTCGTTCTTCAGCTTGCGCACCGCCAGGTACTCCAGGATGCGCTTCTTCACCTTCTTGATGCCGAAGTGGTCCTTGTCGAGCTGCTGGCGCGCGTTCTCGATGTCGAGGTTGTCCTCGGACACCTTCGCCCACGGCAGGTCGGCAATCCAATCCAGGTAGGTGCGCGAGACGGTGTACTCGCTGGAGGCCGCCGGAATGGTCTTCAGGCGGTTGAGCTCCTTGGTGGCGACCTTCTCCACGTCGGGCGGCAGGCCCGCCTTCTTCAGGCGCTCCTGCAGCTCGTCGAGCTCCTCCTCCTCTTCACCCATCTCGCCGAGCTCTTCCTTGATGGCCTTGAGCTGCTGGCGCAGGTAGTACTCGCGCTGGGTCTTCGACATCTCGCCCTTCACGGCGGAGTCGATCTTGTTGGAGAGCTTGAGGATCTCCCGCTTGCGGTTGAGCAGCTCGAGCACGAGCTTCATCCGCGCCTTGAGGTCCACCGTCTCCAGGACGGCCTGCTTCTCTTCAATCGGCACGTCCACGTTGGCGGCGATGAGGTCCGCCAGGTGGCCCGGGTGGGTGATGCTCTCCACCAGCTCGGTGGCGGCGGCCGGCAGCTCGGGCATCAGCTCGATGACCTCGCGCGCCAGCTTCTTCAGGTTGATGCCCAGGGCCTCCACCTCGACGTTCTCCGAGGAGGTCTTGTCCTCCACGGCGTCGACGCGGGCCTTGAGGTAGGGCGCCTCCTGCACCAGCTCCACCACGCGGAAGCGGGCGAGTCCCTGCACGACGAGCGAGTAGTTGTCCTCGCCCATCTTCAGGAGCTTCACGATGCGGGCCACGGTGCCCATGGTGTAGAGGTCGGACGCGCCGGGGTCCTCCTCCTCGGCGCGGCGCTGCGTGACGACGCCAATCACCTGGTCGTCGCGCACCGCGTCCTTGATGAGGGCAATGGTCTTCTGACGGCCGACGGCCAGCGGAAGGACCCCGCCCGGGAAGAAGACGCTGTTCCGCAGCGGCAGGATGGGCAGCACCTGCGGAATGTCTTCCTTGTTGATGAGCCCCGGCGGTGCCATCGCCGTCGGCATGGCGCTCGCGGAGGAGCCCTTCTTCTTCTCGTCGGACATGAAGTTCGGCCTCTTCTCTTGCTCAAGCCCGGTCAGCAGGCAGCCGGGCTGGTGAACATCTGTCGGTTTTCTGCGGCAGATGAACCAACGTAACAACCAGAACGCACATGGCAAACGCGGTGTGCGTTTTTCCTCACCCCCGTCGTATGCCGGACGCTGCTCCGAAGTCTCGCGTCTTGAGCCGGGGTGGGGCATGCTCGCCCCCCCCTGCTTGATGCGGCGCGCCCGGGGCGCGCCGTCCCCCCGGGAGGCTCACATGAAGCTCCGTACCTGTGCCCACCTGTTGCTGATTTCCACTCTTTTGGGGGTGGCATGCAGGTCGCCCGTCGACGACCCGGGCTCCACCCTGCCAGGGAAGTGCGAGAGCGAGTCCCCGGTCGTCGCCCCCCAGAAGACGGACATCCTCTTCGTCATCGACAACTCCTCCTCCATGGAAGAGGAGCAGGAGGGCATCGCCCGGGAGCTGCCCGCCTTCGTGGAGGCGCTCACGCAGGGCAGCGGGGTGGTGCAGGACTTCCGTGTGGGCGTCATCACCACGTCCGTGTACCGGCGCGTGCTCTTCCAGGGGCAGGTACTGGACCGGGAATATCCGGATCAGTCCGGCCGGCTGCAGCCGGTGCCGGACACGGGGGGCCAGCCGACCGACGAGCGCTTCATCGAGGGCTCGGATCCATTCCTGGTGGAGAAGTTCCGCCGGCTGGTGGCGCAGGGCACGGAGGGCAGCGGGCAGGAGACCCCCTTCGAGGCGGTGCGCCTGGCGGTGACGGAGCCGCTGGCGGCGACAGCCATCTCCGAGGGAGGAAACGCCGGCTTCCTCCGGGACGGCGCGCGGCTCCTGGTGGTGGTGGTGACGGACGAGGAGGACTGCAGCTCCACCCAGCGCCCGCCGCCGGTGACGCTCACCGATAACACGTCGGTGGACATCTGCAGCGAGCAGGCGCACCTCCTGACGTCGGTGGACGAGTACTTCTCCATCTTCCAGGGCCTGCATGACTCGACGGGCGCCTCCCGGGAGGTGCTCTGGGCTACGATTGGGCCGGTGGGGCTGGCCGACAAGAGTGTGGGCACGGTCCTGGACGTCACTCCCGGCGGCACCTTCGTGCGCAACGTCGATTGCCCGACGTCCTATGGCCCGGGCTTCCGGCAGCGGGCCATGGCGGAGAAGTTCGACCAGGACCTCAACAACCTCGACTCCATCTGCAAGGAGGCCTACCAGCAGACGCTGGTGAACATCGCCGCGCTGGCCACGGTGGCGCAGAGCATCGACGTGGTGAACCTGCCGGATCCGCGGCTGGCCCAGGTGGAGCTGACGCGCGCGGATGGCCAGGTGGAGCGCTGCTCGGTGGCCGCGGGAGACCTGCGCTACGAGCCCTCCGGCGAGGACCGCTCCGCGCGCCTGTACTTCCTGGGCTCCTGCCTGCGCCGCGCGGACGACCAGAAGGTGGAAGTGAAGGTGCTGTGCGCGGGCTGAGGCCCTTCTCCCGCGCGCAGGGCCCCGGGATTCCTCACGTCGTCTCCGCGGATCCGAGCTGACAGGTCTGCTCCGCCGCCCCATCGCCATGCGTCCTGGGCGGCGCATGTCAGACCTCCGAGCATACTGAACGAGCGTCCAGGCGAGCGTTCGGGGTTCGGCCCACGGGGTCCTGGCGAGGAGGCGAGATGAGCGCGGCGGAGCAGCGGGTGGGGGCGGTGGGCTCGGTGGTCGAGCAGCTCCGGGAGAAGATTCGCGCGTTGCAGGCGGCGCCCCGGCGCTACCTGGCGGTGCTGCGCACGGGCATGGAGGCGGTGGACGCGCTGCTGCCCTCCGGGGGCTTTCCGCTGGGGCAGGCGGTGGAGCTGTGCGGAGAGGCGGCCTCGGGGCGCACCAGCCTGGCGCTGCGCGCGGTGGCGGCGGCGCACCGGGAAGAGCGGCTGTGCGCGTGGGTGGATGGCCCGAGGGAGCTGTACCCGCCGGCGGCCGCGGCGCTGGGCGTGGACCTGGAGCGGCTGCTGATTGTGCGGCCCAAGGCGCCCGAGCAGCGGGTGTGGGCGGCGGTGCAGCTCGCCCGCAGCGGGGCCTTCGCGTGCGTGGTGCTGGATTTGACGCGAGGGGTGGGCTCCACGGGGAGGATGTCCCGGGTCGCCCTGGCGGAGGCGCGGAAGCTGGCGGACGCGGCGGAGCGCGGGGGAGGGCTGCTGCTGGTGCTGACCTCGCCGGAGTCGCCGGCGGACGGGGTGATGCGGCTGCGCACGGAGGCGCGGGACGGGGAGGGCTGGTCGGTGGAGGTGGTGCGCAGCCGGCAGGGGGGCACGGGCGCGCGGGCGGAGCTGCCGTGGAGCGTGTTGTACCCGGAGCTGGGCCTGGAGGACGGCGGGCGGGTGCTGGACGTGGTGGAGGCGGCGGAGGACGCCACGCCGGACTTCCTGCGCGAGCAGGCCGGGGCGCTGCGCAATGGCTGCGGCATCCTCGGCCAGCGGCCCGGCCGCGACGCGTCCATGCCGTCGCTGCGCGAGGGCCTGGACGCCGCCGGCGTGGCGCACTGAGGGGGCCATGCGCAGGGCGTATCTGCACTTCACGCGCTTCCCGGTGCAGCGCAAGGTGGTGGAGCTCCCGGAGCTGACGGGCCGGCCCTTCGCGCTGGTGGAGGAGGTGCGCGGCCAGCGGCGGGTGGCCTTCGCGTCCACCACCGCGCTGAAGGCGGGGGTGCGGCCGGGGATGACGCTGACGGCGGCCACCGCGCTGGAGCCGGTGCTGCGCCACTTCCCCTACCGTCCCGAGGACGAGGCGCGCGCGCTGACGGCGCTGGGGGAGGCGCTGATGGGACTGGCGCCGGGCTTCCAGCTCTCCGCGCCGGACGGGCTCTGGCTGGACGCGGGGGCGGCGCACCTGGTGGGGGGCGAGGAGCAGCTGGGGGCGCGGGCGCTGGAGTCGTGCGCGGAGCTGGGCTACCGGGCGCACGCGGTGGTGGCCTCGGAGGCGTTCACCTCGCGGGCGCTGGCGCGGTACGGCGCGCGCCGGGTGGAGGTGGTGCCGCCGGGAGAGGGCGCGCGGGCGCTGGCGCCGCTCCCGCTGGCGGCGCTGGAGGGCCCGGAAGGGGCGGCCTTCTCCGCGCTGGGGCTCAGCACGTTGGGGGAGGTGGCGGCGCTGCCCGCGGCGGCGGTGACGGCGCGCGGCGGGGCGGCCGGGGCCCGGGCCCATGCGCGCTGCCGGGGGGAGGACGACACGCCCTTCGTCGCGGCGGTGCTGGAGGAGGTGCTGGAGGAGCGGGTGGTGCTGGACTGGCCCGCGGAGTCCTTCGAGCCGCTGCGCTTCGCGCTGAAGACGCTGACGGACCGGCTGGGGGCACGGCTGTCGGGGCGGCGGCGGGCGGCGGTGCGGCTCACCTTCACCTTGAAGCTGGACCCGGCGGGACAGGTCCGGGTGCCGCTGACGCTGGCGCGGCCCACCGCCCAGGCGAAGCTGCTGCTGGACCTCGCGCGGCACCGGTTGGAGGAGCAGCGGCTGGAGAACCCGGTGGCGGAGGTGTCCGCGCGGGTGGACGAGCACTCCGAGGACCGGGGCCAGCAGCTCGCGCTGGGGGACGCGCCGGAGGGAGACGCCGCGCTGGAGGTGGTGCTGTCGCGGCTGGTGACGACGCTGGGCGAGGAGTCGCTCTTCGCGGCGGGGCTGGAGACCGTCCACCGGCCCGAGGCGGCGCATGGGACGCGGGCCTTCCGGCCTCCGGAGCGGAAGCGGGGGCTCGCGGTGGACGGGCTCGAGGCGGGCCGGCGGAATGACGTGGGCGGCTGGAACGACGCGGACAGCCCGCTCGACGCGGGCAGCCGGAACGACGTGGTGCCCAGGGTGGGGCGGGAGCGGCCGTCGCGGCTGCTGGCGGCGCCGGCGTGGCTGGACGCGGAGGTGGCCGAGTCGGGGCGGCTGCTGGCGGCTCGGCTGGGCGGGAAGCGGCACCGGGTGACGGCGCTGGCGGGGCCGGAGCGGCTGGGCGGGGAGTGGTGGTCGGACGCGCCCTACCAGCGGGACTACTACCGGGTGCACTTCGAGGGACTGGGCCCCGCGTGGGTGTTCCGGGACGCGCGGGACGGCCGCTTCTACCTGCAAGGGTTGTTCGACTGACGCCCGGCTCAGGGCGCAGGCTTGGGCGCGGCCAGGCGCAGGTGCTCGTAGAGCGTCTCCGCGCGCACGTAGAGGAACTGGGCGTCGCCGAAGGCCAGGGTGTCGCCGTCGTGGAGCATCACCTGGGCGCGGTAGCCCAGCGGCGCGCCGTTGATGAACGTGCCGTTCATGGACTCCACGTCGCGAACGGAGAAGGCCCCCTTGTCGGCGTACCAGCGCAGGGTGGCATGGTGCTGCGAGACGGACGGGTCCGGCACCACCAGGTCACACGTGTCGGCGCGGCCCACGGTGTACTCCTCGCCGTCCACCCGGGGCTGGAGGAAGCGGACCTCCAGGTTGTTGAAGTCGCGCAGCATGGCGAGCAGCCGCTCCTCCATGCGCGAGCGGTACGCCATGCCGACGGTGCGAAGTCCTCCCGCTGCCCTCTGGGCGGCGTCCTGGAGGAGGAGTTCCAGGGGCTGCTGGATGAGCGCCACCGGCCCGGACGCGGCCCGGAACGCCTCCAGCGGGGCCCCGGCGAAGGGGCGGAGCTGATTCACGGACACCATGAGGCCCCCCACCCTACGTGCAAGCGGCGGCGACGGAAAGTCCCGCGCCCCGCCAGGCCCCGGCGGTGTCCACCGCCCGGCCAGGCCGGCCGCCCGCCTGGTGTGCGGGGGCCCTCCTCGCCGGGGGTTCCGGTGGCGATGGAGAATGGCCCCGGGCCGGAGTCCGTGGGAGCGTGAGGGCCGCATGCGGGTCCTCGTCACCGGAGCGGCGGGCTTCATCGGCCACCACGTCAGCGCGCGGCTGCTGGCACGGGGAGACACCGTCATCGGGGTGGACAACCTGGACCCGGCCGGGGACGTGGCGCTGAAGCGGGCGCGGCTGGAGCGGCTCAGGCGTCCGCCGGGAGCGGAGTCGTTCACCTTCCACGCGGTGGACGTCACGGACGGCCCGGCGCTGAGGGCCCTCTTCGAGCGCGAGCGTCCGGAGCGGGTGGTGCACCTGGCGGCGCGCGTGGGCGTGCGGGCCGCGGGGGACGTCGCGCGCGGTTACCTGGATGTGAATGTCACGGGGTTTCTTCAGCTACTGGAGTGCGCCCGGGGCCTGGAGCACCTGGTGTATGCGTCCTCCAGCTCCGTGTACGGCGCGGGCACGCCGCCGCCCTTCCGCGAGGACGCGGCGGCGGATCATCCGCTGAACGTCTACGCGGCCACCAAGCGGGCGGACGAACTGCTGGCCCACGTGTACGGCCACCTGCACGGGTTGCCCACCAGTGGCCTGCGCTTCTTCACGGTGTACGGGCCCTGGGGCCGCCCGGACATGGCGCCCCTGCGCTTCCTGCGGGCCCTGCGCGAGGGACGCCCCATCGACCTGTACGGAGAGGGCCGGATGCGGCGCGACTTCACGCACGTGGACGACGTGGCCGAGGCCGTGCTCCGCGTGCTGGACCGGCCGCCCACGGGCGCACCGCCGTACCGGCTCCTCAACGTGGGCCGGGGCGAGCCGGTGGCGCTGCGCGACTTCCTGGCCGTGCTGGAGCGGCACCTGGGCACGCGGGCGCGGCTGAACCTCCTGCCGGCCCAGCCGGGGGAGATGGAGTCCACCTGGGCGGACCCGTCGGCGCTGGAGTGCGAGACGGGCTTCCGGGCCCGGGTGTCGGTGGAGGAGGGCCTGGCGCGGCTGGTGGAGTGGGACGCCCGACACTCGGTCCGCTGAGCGGGCCCGTTCCGCCTATAGTGGCGCCGCCGGGACGCACGTCCCGGACACCCGGGCCGGCGGGTGTCGTGCTCCTCGGAAGTCTGTCGTGGAACGCTCTTGCTGGAGTGATGTCATGGCCCGGTATCGCCCCTCATGTCCGAGGCTCCGCCGCCTCGCGCTCACAGCCCTCATTGCCCTGCCTGGCGCGTGCTCGGAATCGGGCGGAGACGGGTGCGAGCGGGACGGGCAGGCCGGCTTCGAGGCGCGCGCGCCCTTCGACGAGCGGGCCCGGGTGCGGCGCGTGGACTGCGCCTTCATGAGCGGGGTGCACGGGTTGGTCAGCGCGCCGGACGGCTCCCTGTGGCTCCGGCGCACCGAATTCAAGGACCGGGGCGACGACACCTTCTTCCACCCGCCGGACAAGCTGCTGACCCACGTGGGCGCGGGGGGCGAGCTCCTCGGTGAGCTGTCCCTGCCGGACTTCGTCCGGGCGCATGTCGTGCACCCCAGCGGGGAGCTCACGGTGGTGGGCTGGGAGCGGCCCGAGGACGCGAAGACCGTCCAGGTGCGCCGCCTCCGGCCGGACGGCTCGCTCATCTCCGAGCGCGTGCTCGGCCTTCCCCTGGCACCCGAGGAACGCATGTATTACCTCGCGTCTCCGGACGGCACGGTGGAGAAGGTGGAGCTCCCCGAGGAGGAGCGCGCCCTGGGCGTCGTCGCCGCCAGGGCCCATGGCGAGGACCTGTTCCTCCTGGTGGCGCTGGACGGGCTTCGCCTCATGCGGCTCGACAGCGCCTTGCAGGTGCGCTGGGTGAGCGCCGTGGCGCCCAGTGTCGGGCTCACGGGCGCGAACGCGGAGCAGATGCGCGCGCTGGGTGTCCCGTTCCTGGGCTGGATGCTCGAGGTCGACGAGGCGGGCCGGGCGCAGGTCGCGACGCCGTTCCTGGTCTTCCACCGGCGGCCATACGCGGAGAACTTCCCTCAGCCACCGGAAGGCCCCGAAGGCAGGGCCATCCTGCTGACGCGCTTCGAGCCCACGGGCGAGCGGAGCGCGGTGAGGACGGTGCCGACCGAACACGCGGACGAGCTGGTCGGGCTCGCCGTGAGCGGTGAGTCCTACGTCCTCGGCGCGCGGGCGGCCACGCCGGTGGAGCAGCCCGACAAGCGCACCGAGGCGGACGTGTTCTTCGTGGCCGGCCGGTGGGATGCTCCCGCGGATGCACTCATCACCCGCGCGCACACGCTCGACCAGGACGATGCGCCCGTGGCGATGCTCCCCTGTGGCGCCGGGCGCTACTGCTTCGCGGGGCACACCAGCTACCTGATGACGGACCGGGGGCGTACGCAGGAGCCCGGCGAGGGCTTCATCCTCACGGTGGATGCACGGGGCGAGCGGCAGGACCTCCTCCGGCTCCAGGGCGAGCGCGACACGGAAGTCCTCCAGGCGGTGCCGGGGCCGGGAGGCTCCGTCGTGTTCGCCCTCTCCACCAACCAGCCGGCCAACATCGCCAGGGTGGGGAACGCGTTCAAGAACAACGAGACGTGGCTGGGGGTGTTCAGCCCGCCCTGAGCGGGCGGCACGGCGGCTCCGGTGGTGCGAGCCGCCGCGCGCGGGAAGGCCGCCTCACGGTGGAGGCCGCCCCCCGCGTCCGCGCCTCACAGCAGGAGCGTCCGCGCGGCCACGGGCGTGACGATCTGCTTCGCGTAGTCCGCGGGCGAGAGCACCTTCACGGTTCCGGAGTACGAGTACGTCCGGCCCAGGAAGTCCGAGTGGGAGAACTGCAGCGGGTACGTCCCAGCGCCCAGCCACGTGGAGAAACCGCTGGAGGCGCTGTAGGTGATGCCCGACAGCTTCCAGGAGAAGCCGGAGGCGACGACGGAGAGCGTGGCGCCCCGCGCGCCCCATGCGGACGTGAGGTTCAGCGGCTCGGTGGTGCGGATGACCGTCCTGCCCACCATCTCCGCGACGCGCACGGGCTCAGGATAGAGGATGTGCAGCCCGAGCTGGTCCCAGGTGGACAGCCCCGCGTGGCCGTAGTTGCCGTGGATGCCGCAGGACAGGAACTCGTAGTGCATCACCGAGTACCGGTCATACGGCGTCATGTGGCCGCTGCTCGCCCCGCCGCCGTAGCCGGAGGCGGTGCACAGGCCGTAGTCCACGTCGTCGCGCGCATGCTCATGGGACAGGCCGAGCGCGTGGCCGAACTCGTGCAGCGTGTGGTCACGCCAGGGCACGCCGGAGGCATCGGCGTCGTCCCCGAGCTTCAGGTTGTAGCGGCACGCCCGGTTCTGGGTGAGCTCGTCCGGTGGGTTGGACCAGCTTCCCCAGCCGTTGTTCTCTCCGGTGTACACGCCGTTTCCGTCGAGGAACATGGGGCAGCCGTTGCCGGGCACCATGCCGGTGAAGGGCACGCTGGTGCCGGGGATGACGACGCGGATGTCGCCGCCGTGCCAGTCGTCTCCGTTGGAGAGGACGATGGGGGCCGGGCAGGTGCCCAGGTAGTTGAAGCGGATGTTGGCG
Source organism: Myxococcus sp. RHSTA-1-4 (assembly GCF_020037125.1). Lineage (GTDB taxonomy): Bacteria > Myxococcota > Myxococcia > Myxococcales > Myxococcaceae > Myxococcus. Next base: position 74,192 of record NZ_JAIQDG010000020.1, on the reverse strand, counting down.
GCCCGCTCGAAGTCGTGGATGTAGTCGAGCACCTGCTGCACGCGGGCCGGGCGCGCGGTGAGCGCGTTGCCCACGAAGCAGACGCTGGGCGTGCTGCCACGCACACCGTGATTCCAGTAGAGGGAGGCCTGGGCGGTGAGCGCGCCCAGCGTGGAGGCCAGGAGGACGAGCCCCGCCCAGAGACGTTGGGTTCCCATGGGAGACCTCGCGAGTGCGGAGCGGGTCACCACATCGCGACCCAGTTGATGAGCCGGCAGTCCGTGGACAGACAGCCGATGCCGGTGCCGGCGGTGGAGGACGGGTTGTAGTCGATGGACAGCGTGCGGCCGCCGGCGAGCGCGGTGGTGAGGAGGGTGAGCGTCCGATTCACGTGCGCGGTGTCGGAGGTGGAGAGCGCGAAGTACCAGATGCCGCCGGCGACGGAGGCGGCGCACTTCACGTGGATGCGGTTGGAGTACACCGCGACGTTGGCGGGCGTGCACGACGCGCTGTCCGCGAGCGCGGGGACGCTGGTGAGGAACAGTCCCACGGCGAGGGCGGGCACGAGGCGGGTCATCTTCATCTTCGTTCTCCAGGGTGCGGGACGCGGGATGCGCCGGTTGCACCGGGAGAACGGCGCCCTCCGGATATCTTCCCGCGCTCCTGTACCGGCCCCGTGCCCCGGAGCTCGCTGCCTACCCGGACGTCACCTCCACCCGCCCGTGCTCCACGCGCCAGCACTCGGTGGTGCACGCGCGGGCGAACGGGGCGTCGTGGGTGACGAGTAGCAGCGCACCCGGGTACTCGCGCAGGGCCGCTTCCAGCCGCTCGATGGAGGGCAGGTCCAGGTGGTTGGTGGGCTCGTCCAGCACCAGGGCCCACGCGTGCTGTCCCAGTCCCCGCGCGATGAGCAGCTTGCGCGCCTCGCCGGGAGACGGCTGCTCCGAGGCGAGCAGCCGCTCCGGGTCCACGCCGAGCGCCGCCACCAGGGACAGCACGCGGCCGCGCTCCTCGGGAGGCAGCGCCCGCACCGCGTCCAGCGTGGCCCGGGCCTCCGCGGCGCTGACGTCCTGGGGCAGGTACAGCACGCGCTCCAGGGGCACGCGCGCGTGCTCCAGCAGCGCGCGCACGAGGGTGCTCTTCCCGGCGCCGTTGGGGCCTTCGATTCGCACGCGCGCCTCGCGGCCCACGGCCAGGTTCACCGGCCCGAGCACCTCCACGTCCCCCGCGCGCAGGGCCGGCACGTCGAGCGTGAAAAGCCACGGGTTGGGCGAGCGCACGTAGCCCACGAAGACGGAGCGGCCCACCGTCTTGTCCACGGTGAACTCGCCCACGGACTCGCTGACGCGCTCCAATTCCCGGCGCAGCACGCCCACGCGCTGACCGGCGCGGTCCTCGGCCCAGCCGGCCACGACCTTCGCCCCCATGGAGCGGCTGTCGTTGTCGTGCTTGTCCTTCAGGCGCTTGCGGGTGCTGCGCGCGGCGTTGGCGGCCTGCTGCTCGCGGCGGGCCTGGTCCAGCAGGTGCGCGGCACGGCGCTGCTCGGCGCGGGCGCCCTGGTATGCGGCCACCTCCGCCTCGCGCTCGGCCTGCCAGTGCTGCTGCGCGGCGGAGTACGCGCCGGGCCACAGCCGCGCGCTCCCTCCGTGGACGCGGAGCGTGGAGGTGGTGAGGGACTCCAGCAGCGAGCGGTCATGCGACACGACGACGCCGATGCCCCGGAAGCGCTTCAGCGCGGAGACGAGCCACGCGCGGGCCTCCGCGTCCAGGTGGTTGGTGGGCTCGTCGAGCAGCAGCACGTGCGGCTCCGCGGCGAGCGCCGCGCCCACCTGCCACCGCTTGCGCTCGCCCGGAGACAGCGTGGGCCAGCGCTCCAGCGCGGTGACGTCCAGCCCCAGCTGCCCGTGCAGCCGCCGCGCGAGCGAGTCCCAGGACTCGGCGAAGGCGGTGATGTCGGCCGTCAGCGTCTCCACCTCCTGGTGGCACAGGCGCAGGGTGGGGGAGGGCGGGTCGAACTGGAGGTGGCCCTCGGTGGGCACCAGCTCGCCGGACAGCAGGCGCAGGAGGGTGGACTTGCCGGCGCCATTGGCACCGACGAGCCCTGTCCAGCCGGCGGGCAGGTGGAAGTCGACTTCGGAGAGGACGGGGACGGCGTCGGAAAAGGCGAACGACACGCGGTGCGCGCGGACGGAAGGCATGAAGCGAGCTCCTGAATCCAGGGCGCGAGCCCGCCGGAAGGCGGCTCAGCGCGGGAGAGGCCAAGGGACCTGGGGATTCAGCGGCTCAGCTTCAAGGGTGCGCGGACCTCGCGTGGGGAGGGGGTGTCAGGCCCTCCGGTGGAACGAACAGCGCAATCTATGTCCAGGGCCGGTCCGGAATGCAACCCGGACCCGCCTGGTGGCTCGGCTGGACGGGGCGCGCGCGGACTTCCTGACAGTGGGAAGCCCCCGCCCGCCCGGGCGCTCAGGCCGCGGCGCCGCGCGCGGAAGCGGCCACGGCGCGGCGAGACAGGCGCCACGCGCCGACGGAGGCCAGCAGCGCGCCCAGCGTGGAGAGCAGCAGTGCCAGCACCACGTTGTGCAGCGACTCGTAGAAACCCACGAAGAGGACGGTGGTGCCCTGCTCGCTGGCCGAGCCCGTGTAGTACCGCAGCAGGGAGACGATACCCGTGGCGAAGCCGAGCGCGCCCGCCATCAGCGTGAAGACGCCGAGTGACAGCATCAGCGGCACGTAGCGTGACTCGGGGCGGCGCGCGTACTGGAGGCACGTGGCGATGAGGGCGAGCCCGGCCAGCAACGTGGGGTACATGCCCCAACCTCCCGCGATGAAAGCGTCCTGCATGGTGTCTCCTGGGGTCTGCGATGTCCGGCCATCCAGGACACCCCGGCGCGGAAAAGGTTCCCGCGCCGGTTCAGGAACCGGGAGCCGTCAGTCCTCCTGCGGCTCGACGGGCGGCCGCGGGCGGCGCGCGGGGACGGCGGGCACGCCGGTGAGGGTGGCGGGCTCCGGGACGGCGGTGGCGCGGGCCATGGCCTGGGCGCTCAGCGCGGCGGCGGAGGGGGCCTGGGGCCGGGCGGGCGGGGCGGCGGGGCGCTGCTTGGAGGCGGTGAGCTCGCCGTTGAAGACGTCCTTGATGGCGGACACGGCGCCCAGGGCGGCGGTGGCCTCGTAGGGGATGAACATCTTGTTGTCGCCCTTGCCCAGCTCCTGGAGCGTCTCCATGTAGCGCAGCGCGAGCACCTCGGGGGTGGCGCGGCCCTCGTGGACGGCCTCGAAGAGGAGGCGGGTGGCCTCGGCCTTGCCTTCGGCCTCCAGCATGGCGGCGCGCTTGCGGCCCTCGGCGCGGGCAATCTCCGCGTCGCGCTCGGCCTCGGCGCGGAGGATGCGGGAGATCTTCTCGCCCTCGGCCTGGAGGATGGCGGCGGCCTTGTCGCCCTCGGCCTTCGTCACCTCGGCGCGGCGCTCGCGCTCGGCGGTCATCTGCTTGGCCATGGCGGCCTTGATGGCCTGGGGCGGCTCGATTTCACGCAGCTCCACGCGCGTCACCTTCACGCCCCACTTCTCGGTGGCCTCGTCCAGCACCATGCGCAGCTTGCCGTTGACCGTCTCGCGGCTGGTGAGCGTCTGGTCCAGCGTCAGCCCGCCCATGATGTTGCGCAGGTTCGTCATCGTGAGCTGTTCAATCGCCAGCGCCAGGTTCTCCACCTGGTACAGCGCCTTCGCGGGGTCGACGATCTGGTAGTAGATGACCGAGCCGACCTCCATGTTGACGTTGTCATGGGTGATGACCTGCACGGTCTCGAAGCCCATGACCTGCTCGCGCAGGTCCACCAGGTTGCTGCGCATGACGCGGTTGCCCGTGCGCATCTCGATGGGGCGCGGGCTGTCGAGGAACGGGATGAGGATGTTGAGGCCGCTGGTGGCCACGCTGTGGAACTTGCCCAGCCGTTCCACCACCATGACCTTGGCCTGCGGGACGATACGGATGCCGGTGATGAGGGCGAAGCCCACCACCACCGCGGCGATGATGAAAAGCACGGTCAGGAAGTCCACTAGGCCCTCTCCTTCTTCAGCTCCCGGGTGGGAACCGACATCGACGCCGAAGGGCGGCGTACCCAAAGCTTGAGACCTTCCACCTGCTCCACGGTGACGCGCTCGCCCTCCGGCACCGTGCCGGACAGGGAGCGGGCCGTCCACAGCTCGCCGTTGATGCGCACGGTCCCCCCGTGAGGCTCGCCGAGCGCCTCCACCACCACCGCCTCCTGGCCGAGCATGGCCTCGACGCCTGTCTTCAAATGCGAGGCGGTCCGCATGAAAACGCTTTTGAAGAGGGTGCGGGAGGCGCCGAACAGGAGGGCGGAGACGGCGGTGAACAGGAGGAGCTGGAAGTTGACGCCCAGCCCCAGGGCGGCGGCGAGCGAGGAGGCCAGCGCTCCCACGGCGAACCAGAGCGTGACGAAGCCGGAGAGCTTCATCTCCAGGCCCCCGAAGACGAGCGCCGCGACCATCCAGAGCTGCCAGGCTGTGGGGGTGAGGTCCATGGGTCTCCTGTTTGGCAGCCGCCTCGCCGTCCTGTCAAACCGGGAAGGCGGGCCGGGAGCGGGGCGGGAAACAATCGCCCTGGAGCCGGGGTTCCGGCTCCGTACCACCTGCCTATCCTGGATATGCATGCCGTTCCTGTCCATTCGTGGCGCGCAGCTCTACTACGAGGACTCTGGAGGCTCGGGGGAACCCGTGGTTTTCAGCCACGGGCTCCTGTGGGACTCGCACCTGTTCTCGCGGCAGGTGGAGGCGCTGAAGGGCCGCTACCGGTGCATCCGCTATGACCACCGGGGACAGGGCCGCAGCGAGGCCCCCGAGGATGGCAGGCCGATTGACTTGCGCACGGTGTACGAGGACGCGGTGGCGTTCATCCAGGCGCTGAAGCTGGCGCCGTGCCACTTCGTGGGCCTGTCGATGGGAGGCTTCGTGGGGCTGCGCGTGGCGGCGCGTCACCCGGAGTTGTTGCGCTCGCTGGTGCTGCTGGACACGTCCGCGAGCGCGGAGCTGCCGGGCAACCTGACGCGCTATCGCCTGCTCGCGGCGGTGACGCACTGGCTGGGGCTGTGGCCGGTGGTGGACCGCATCATGCGCATCTACTTCGGGCCCACGTTCATGAACGACCCGGCCCGGCGGGCGGAGCGGGAGGCGCTGCGCCGGCAGCTCGCGAGCAACCCGAGGGCGGTGTGGCGGGCGATGGACGGCGTCATCAACCGGCGGAGCGTGGAGGGTGAGCTGCACCGCATCCTCACGCCGACGCTCATCCTGGTGGGCGAGGAGGACGCGGTAACGCTGCCGGAGATGGCGGACCGGCTGCACGAGCGGATTGCCGGCTCGCGGCTGGTGCGGCTGCCCCACGGCGGGCACATGAGCAACCTGGAGCAGCCGGAGGCGGTGAACGCGGCCATCTCCGCGTTCCTGGACGAGGTGCCCGAGGAGCAGTTGCAGGCGGTGTGAGGCGGCTGCCTGGCCTCAATCCGTCGGAAACGAGAGGGTGCCGGCCCGCCACTCCCTGAGCACCATCGCGGCATCGAGTCGCGCGACGCCTGGGGGGCCGCTGGCGAGTCGCTCCAGTTCGGCTTCGGCGGCTCGCGGGTCGAACTCCAGGACGTGTGAGGCCGCCCAGCCTCGCACATGAGGGTTGGCGCTGCCCATCAACCGCACCAGTGCGCTCCGTCCCTCCTCGCCTCGGCTTCGGAGTTCCATCCACGTCGCAGTGACCCGCTTGTACTGTGCGTTGGCCAGCCGGTGGTTTCCATCCTGGGAGGCCTGCCCATGCAGGCCCGCGGCCTCCTCGTATCTGGCCATGAGGTCGGGAATCGAAGCACCCTTCATGGACTCACGCTTCAAGGGATGGCTCCAAAGTCACGAAGGGTCGACAACCCGAATTCCCGTTGCGCATCAAAGGACTGAGTACTCAGCCACTGTCGTACCGTCTTGCCTCCCGTGAAGCGCCGAATCGATGAATGATAGCCGCTAACCATTCGATGGATGCCCTCATCGCGGGGGAGGCGGACGGGCTGCGGCGGGTGCTGAGCCACAAGCGGGCGGAGTCGATGCTGCTCCAGTACCGGGGCCGCTTCGTGGAGGGCTGCATTTCCCGGGGGTATGCGCGGGGGCAGGCGGAGGAGTGGTTCGACAACTTCCGCGGCTTCGCGCACTACGGGTTCCCGGAGAGCCACTCGGCGAGCTTCGCGCTGATTGCGTACGCGTCGAGCTGGCTGAAGTGCCACTACCCGGCGGCCTTCACGGCGGCGCTGCTGAACTCGCAGCCGATGGGCTTCTACGCGCCGCACACGCTGGTGGCGGACGTGCAGCGGCACGGGGTGGAGGTGCGGCCGGTGGACGTGCGGCACTCGGCGTGGGACTGCACGCTGGAGGACGGCGGCAAGGCGCTGCGGCTGGGGTTGCGGATGGTGAAGGGGCTGGGCGCGTCCGCGGGGCGCCGGGTGGAGTCGGCGAAGGGGAGGGCTTCCGGGACGTGGGGGACCTGGCGAGGCGGTCTCGGATTCCCATGCACGAGCTGCCCCCCGCGTTTCTAGCCGCTCCGAGGCCAGGCCCATCAACCGCGCGGTGGGGACGCGGTGGCCGGTGCTCCCGGCATCGCCGTGGGGCGCTCGAACCACCGCCGGAGCAGGCGCCGCGCCGGTTCCTCCACGTACCTGAACACGGCCATGCTCACCCCGATCGCCACCAGCAGGAACAGCGGCACGAAGACGGGGGCGGGGAGAACGATGCCGGCCCGGGTGGCCACCCGCTCCAGCAGGTCCATCACGGGCATGTGGAGGATGTAGAGCGCGTAGCTGGCCTCGCCCAGCACGATGAGCGGCCGAGACGCCAGCACGCGGGACAGCGGCCCGGATGACGTGGTGAGTCCATGGAGCAGGGCCGCGAACAGCACCGCGAACATCGAGGGCGTCAGCGGGAAGGGCAGCCTGTCGTGCACGCAGAACAGGGCGAGGGTGGCGGCGGCGAGGGCGCTCGTCATCCCCCGGGGCAGGGCGGGACGTCCGTGAGGGTGACTCATGAGCAGCCGCGCCACGCAGATGCCCAGGAGGAACTCGGGGAGGCGTTGGATGGGCAGGAAGCGGAGCGCCACGAGCCAGGGGCCGGTGGTGAAGGCATCCACCCTGTCCAGCCCGTCCGGCTTCGTCGCCAGGTAGAGCAGGGGAAGGACGCAACTGGCCGCCACCGCGCCCGCCGCCACCTGGAGGGCCTTTCGCCACTCCAGCCGGGCCACCCACGCGCCGAGGAACGGAAAGCACGCGTAGAAGAACGCCTCGACCGACAGGGACCAGCCCACCGCGTTCCATCCGAGCGCGGACAGCGGCACCCAGGACTGGAGCAATACCGGGCTCAGCACCAGCCCGAACAGGTTCATCCAGGGGCGCTGTCCTGCCTGGAGGTCGTTGAGGATCCACCGCAAGAAGAAGGGCGCGGTGACGAGCAGCCCCAGCAGGTAGACGGGGTAGACGCGCGCGAATCGGGCACCGAGGAAGGCCCGGCGCTGCGCCGCCGTGTGGGGGATGCGCTCCAGGTAGTTGTAGCCAAGGATGAAGCCGGACAGGACGAAGAAGAGCGCCACTCCCAGGTGCCCGGCCTTGAGCAGGTCGTGCAGGCCGGGCGGCGCGCCCTCCGAGAGGCAGAAGTGGTGGTAGAGGTGGAAGGCGATGACGTGCAGCGCCGCGACGAAGCGCACGCCCGTCAGCGCGTCGAGGCGGGGTTTCGCCGCGGGGATTCCGGTAGCCCGTTGTCCGTCCATGACGCCCGTACCGTAAAGTTGGAATTGTCCTGTTCGGCTATCACGGCCGCATGGGCTGAACAAGCCCGCCTCCCGCGAGAGCGGATCGTCCTCACGCGCATCAACCCATGAAGTCTCCTCGCTCGCGGAGCGCGGATCCAACCTAGCGCCTGAACGCCCGCTCAGTATCCTGGGCGGTCGTGGATTACGCCGAGCTGGTCTGTCGCTCCAACTTCTCCTTCCTGCGCGGGGCCTCCCATCCGGAGGAGCTGGTGGCCACGGCCGCGAGGCTCGGGCTGCGCGCGCTGGCGCTGACGGACGCGGACGGGCTGTACGGGGTGGTGAAGGCGCACCTGGCGGCGAAGGAGCACGGCCTGAAGCTCATCCTCGGGGCCGAGCTGACGCTGGAGGACGCCCCTCCGGTGGTGGTCTACGCGGCGGACGCGGTCGGCTACGCGAACCTGTGCGGCCTGGTATCGCGGAGCCGGATGACGCACCCGAAGGGGGAGGCGGGGCTGCCGTGGCGGGCGCTGGCGGACCGGTCCGCGGGGCTGCTCGCGCTGCTACCCGAGCCGGCGCCGGTGGAGCGGGTGGCCTCGCTGGCGGAGGCCTTCCCGGAGCGCTTCCACGTGGGGCTGTGCCGGACGCTGTCGGCGGGGGACGCGGCGCGCGAGGCGCAGGCGGACCGGCTGGCGCGGGAGCTGGGCGTGCCGCTGGTGGCGCACAACGACGTGCACACGCACCACCGCCGGCGGCAGCCCTTGCAGGACGTGCTGGTGTCCATCCGCCACGGGACGACGGTGGACAAGGCGGGGACGCGGCTGCTGCCCAACGCGGAGCGGACATTGAAGGGGCCGCACGAGATGGGGCGGCTGTTCGCGGACCGGCCGGAGGCGCTGGAGCGGGCGGTGGAGCTGGCCTCGCGCTGCCGTGCCTCGCTGGATGACCTGCACTACCGCTTCCCGGAGGAGGACCTGCCCGAGGGCCGCACGGCCAACCAGCACCTGCGGGCACTCACGTACGAGGGGCTCGCGTTCCGCTATCCGGGAGGTGTGCCGCCGGAGGTGGTGCGGCAGATCGAGCACGAGCTGAAGCTGATCGCCGCGCTGGACTTCGCGGGGTACTTCCTGTCGCTGTGGGACATCGTGAAGTTCGCGAGGGAGCGGGGGATTCTCTGCCAGGGGCGGGGGAGCGCGGCGAACTCGGCGGTCTGCTACGCGCTGCGCATCACCGCCATCGACCCGGTGCGGATGGGACTCCTGTTCGAGCGCTTCCTGAGCATGGAGCGCAAGGAGCCGCCGGACATCGACGTGGACTTCGAGCACGAGCGGCGCGAGGAGGTGCTCCAGTACGTCTACGAGAAGCACGGCCGGCACCGGGCGGGCATGGTGTGCGAGGTCATCTGCTACCGGGGCCGGCTGGCGCTGCGCGAGACGGGCAAGGCGCTGGGTCTGTCATTGGACCAGGTGGACAAGCTGTCGAAGGTGTCGGCGGCCAATGGCTTCCAGGTGACGCCGGAGGTGCTGCTGGAGGCGGGGCTGTCTGCCTTTGACGGCCGGGTCCAGAAGACGCTGTCCCTGGCGATGGAGCTGGAGGGCTTTCCCAGACACCTGTCCATCCACGTGGGCGGCTTCGTGATTACGCGCGAGCCGCTGACGGAGCTGGTGCCGGTGGAGAACGCGGCGATGCCGGGCCGCACGGTCATCCAGTGGGAGAAGGATGACATCAACTCGATTGGTCTCTTGAAGGTGGACCTGCTGGCGCTGGGGATGCTGACGGCGCTGTCGAAGTGCTTCGCGTTGATTCGAGAGCACCACGGGCGGGAGCTGTGCCTGGCGACGATTCCGCCGGAGGACCCGAAGGTCTACGACATGCTGTGCGAGGCGGACTCGGTGGGGGTGTTTCAAATCGAGAGCCGGGCGCAGATGAACATGCTGCCGAGGCTGCGGCCGAGGACGTTCTACGACCTGGTGGTGGAGATTGCGCTCATCCGCCCGGGGCCGATTGTGGGCAACATGGTGCACCCGTTCCTCAGGAGGAGGCACGGGCTGGAGAAGGTGGAGTACCCGAGCGAGGCGGTGAAGGAGATTCTCGGGAAGACGCTGGGGGTGCCGCTCTTCCAGGAGCAGGCGATGAAGCTGGCCATGGTGGCGGCGGGCTTCACTGCGGGGGAGGCGGACGGGCTCAGGCGGGTGTTGAGCCATAAGCGGGCGGAGTCGATGCTGCTCCAGTACCGGGGCCGCTTCGTGGAGGGCTGCGTTTCCCGGGGGTACGCGCGGGGGCAGGCGGAGGAGTGGTTCGACAACTTTCGTGGCTTCGCGCACTACGGGTTCCCGGAGAGCCACTCGGCGAGCTTCGCGCTGATTGCGTATGCGTCGAGCTGGCTGAAGTGCCACTACCCGGCGGCCTTCACGGCGGCGCTGCTGAACTCGCAGCCGATGGGCTTCTACGCGCCGCACACGCTGGTGGCGGACGTGCAGCGGCACGGGGTGGAGGTGCGGCCGGTGGACGTGCGGTACTCGGCGTGGGACTGCACGCTGGAGGACGGCGGGAAGGCGCTGCGGCTGGGGCTGCGGATGGTGAAGGGGCTGGGCGCGTCCGCGGGGCGCCGGGTGGAGTCGGCGAAGGGGGAGGGCTTCCGGGACGTGGGAGACCTGGCGAGGCGGTCGCGGATTCCCAGGCACGAGCTGACGCGGCTGGCGCTGGCGGGAGCGCTGGCGGGGCTGTGTGGCTCGCGGCGCAAGGCGCTGTGGGAGATTCAAGCGCTGGGGCCGCTGGACTCGGATGACCTGTTCTTCGGGATGTCGATGGACGGCACGGAGGTGGAGTTGCCACCGATGGGCATCTTCGAGCGGGTGGTGGCGGACTACGACACGGTGGGGCTGTCGCTGGAGAAGCACCCGCTGGAGCTGCTGCGGCCGACGCTGAAGAAGCTGGGCGCGGTGACGGCGGAGGGGCTGAAGCAGGTGCGCTCGGGGCGGCCGGTGACGGTGGGAGGGATGCTCATCTGCCGGCAGAGGCCCCCGACGGCGAAGGGCCTCTGCTTCATCTCCCTGGAGGACGAGACGGGAATCGCGAACCTCGTGGTGCCGCCGGACGTGTACGAGCAGTGCCGGAAGGACATCCATGGCGCCCTGTTCATCGTGGGACAGGGCGTGCTGGAGCGCTCGGGAAAGGTGACGAACGTGAAGACACGGCGCGTTCAGTCCCTTTCCCAGGCGTGAGTGGCGCGTCAGGTGGGCTGGAAGAGCTTCCCCTCCACGTCCTTCACGGTGGTGGCCAGGACGGACGCGGCCCACCGCAGGCCGTCGAGTCCGAAGGCCGTCAGCTCGAAGACCACCGCGACGGCGAGCGCCTCCACCTGCTCGGAGAAGCCGGCGAAGGACTCCAGCCCCACGCCCGTGTTGCGGGAGAGGTTGGCGAAGAGCTTCTCCGTGTCGCTGAGGACGGTGTGGTAGGGCACCGACGCACTGCCATCCGCGGTTATCTCCTTCACGTAGCTCCACACGGCGACGACGAAGCCCACCAGGGAGACCAGGCCCAGCAGCAGCGTGTCGAGCCCGCCCATCAGCTTGCCCACGACCTCTATCGCCTTCGTCGGCCCACGCCCCGAGTACGCGGCCCAGCCCAGCAGGGCCGCGCAGCTCGTGGTCACCGCCTCCGCCAGGCTGACGCCCCAGAGGGCCCGGTCCAGCTTCTGCTGGGACGGGTCGTCATCGAAGGGGAAGGTCCCCGCCACGCCGATGGCCGTCATCGACGCCTGCATCGTCGAGATGAGGCACTCCAGCTTTGTGTCCCTCATGCGGAACTTCTTGAAGTCCGCCATGGCGGCGAGGAACAAGGGGTAGAAGAACGAGGCCATGACCCCGGCGAGTCCGCCCACGTGTGAGTAGCGGACGGCCGCCTCGCTCTGGGCCACGCTGTCCGTGTCCTGCGCGTCCAGCGCCAGGAATGACGTCGGGCGCGCCCGCCAGGGCATCAGCTTCGCCCTCGAGTCCGCCTGCTTCAGCTGCGCCACCTCCTGCTCCTGGACCGGCGCCTCGCCCGTGAGCAGCTTGTAGACGATGGTTACCGGGATGGCCGCGAGCAGGCAGAGCGCGCCCAGCATCGTCAGCGAGTCCTCGCCGGTGAGCTCCTTGTAGAGCCAGGAGATGAGCGGGATGTTCACCGGGCGCAGGAGCAGGTCCTGCACCATGGCCTGGGCGATGTCCGTCACCACGGCGCACAGGCCCACCAGCAGGTCCCTGGCCGCCAGCAGCAGCGCCTGCACGGCCTCGCCGGCCAGCAGCTCCACGAAGCCCTTCAGCGTGAAGGTGCCCTGCTGGAGCATCTTCTGGAGGTTGCCAAGCACCTCCTTCACCGTGCCGGCGACGTCTCCGAGGATGGCCACCGCCGTCTGGGCGAAGTCGAGCACCGCCTGGACAAGCGGGTTCTCGGACGGACTGAGCTCGGTGTCCGCGAGCCCGCCATGGGTGACCTGGTACGTGGAGAACGTGCCGCCCGGGCTGGTGTTCAGGCACGAGAGGGCGGACTGCTGCCCGGACGACGCCGAGCTCTGCGCCTGCATCGTCACCTGGCCCAGGCTCACGTCCTGCAGGCCCATGGCCTGGGTGACGACGTCGTCCCACCCGGCGATGAGCGAGTCGAAGAACGCGCCGATGGCGGGCCCCGCCTCCTTCAGCGTGCCGCCCGCCCAGAGGATGACGTCCTGGGTCATGGTCTCCAGCAGCCTCTGGGTGTTGAGGATGTCGCCCCAGGAGAAGAGGAACCCGAGCAGGCTGATGAGGTCGCCGATGAGCACCGTGAGCTGCTGGAACAGCCAGCTGATGAGCTGGAGCGCCTCGGAGAGGGTGCGGATGACGAAGGTGAGGACCTGCTCGCCAATCTTCACGAAGAACTGGAGCAGGTTGCTGGCCGCGCTGGCCACGGGCTGGATGACGTACTCGTAGACGGCGCCCGCGGCGCTCTCCAGCGCCTGGAGCACGTCGCCGGCCGCCGTCTCAATGGCGTTGCCCACGTCGCCCAGAACGCTGAAGGACATGGGCCGCACCACGAGCGCCTGGGCCTTGGGCGCGGGGGCGGAGGGGGCCGTGGAGGACGGAGCGGGCGCGGCGGAGCCGTCCGCCGGCAGGCTGTCCATGTTGGCCATGAGCTGCTTGAGCGAGTCCTGGATCTGCGAGACGAGGGCGGGGTCCGTGCCGGGGGGCACCACGGGCGTGCCGTCCTGCTTCTTCCAGTCCGACAGGTCGCTGGCCTGGAGCTTCTGGGCCAGGTTCGCGCGCAGCTCCGCGCTGGGGTCGGCCGTCACGGGCTCGGCGAGGAAGGACGCGCTGATGCGGTACATGGGGGTGCCCACGTCGGACACCTTGTTGATGAGCGTCACCGTGCCCGAGCTGTCCGTCTTCACCTCCACCGGCGTGGAGGTGTCCAGGTCCGTCCAGTACCCGTTCACCAGGACGTGGGCCCACTCGGAGGCGTTGAGCTGCACCGTCTGCCCGATGAGGGGAGCGCCCTGCGTGTCGGTGAAGCGCACCACGGTGGTGTAGCAGGCGAACTGCTGGCCATTGCCCGGGGAGGGCAGCACCATGTCGGTGTTCTGCCAGCTCGTGCTGGTGGGGTCCTGCCACAGGTAGGTGATGGTGCTGTTGTCCGTGGAGGAGAGGAACAGCTCGCTGGCGGAGCGCTTCTGGTTGCGGCGCGCGGCCAGGTGGGCCACGTGCTCGGCTTGCTGGAGGGGGGCGGACCAGCCCTCGGTGGCGCCCACCGCGTTGCTGACGCAGAACAGCCGCTGGCTGCTGTCCACGGCCCAGACGGAGACGCGCGAGGCGTCCTGGTGGGCCAGCACCGCGGAGACGCCGGGGAGCAGGTCGGACGAGGCGATGGCCAGCGCGGCGCTCTTGGCGTTCTTCAGGCCGGTGGACGGGAACCACCACAGGCCGTCTCCGCCGACATAGAGGGCGCTGAGCCCGCTGTTGCGCGGGTCCGGCAGCGCCCAGAGGCAGCGCGCTCCGGAGGGGGCCTGTACCGACAGCGTGTGGCTGGTGGAGTGCGAGTCGAGCAGGCTGGTGAAGGTGAGGCACCGCTTGCCGGAGTTGTCATCGTAGAGCGTCCAGGTGCCGCGGTACGTATCGCCGGTGATGGAGGCGCTGCCGATGACGACGTCGTGCAGCGTCTTCACGTCCTGCGGCGGTGACCAGTTGGACCAGGCGTTGCTGACGGAGGAGGTGGACGCGTCGACGAAGTAGCGGCCCACGCTTCCCGTTGAAGTCTTCACTTCGGCGATGAGCAGCGGGACCTGCTGGGCGTTCGTGAAGTCGCCCAGCAGCAGCCGCAGGACGGGTGCGCCGGCGGGGCTACCCTGTCGCTGGACCCACGCGGAGGCGAGCGTGCTCCAGGGGCTTCCGTCGGTGGTGGGGACCAGCGCGGGAGAGACGAAGACGCGGCTGCCGCCCGCGCCGTCGTCCATGGCCACGGCCAGGATGATTTCTCCCGACCGCGCCTGGATGACCGCGTAGCACTGGACGTCCCGGGTGGTGTCCGGGCTCAGCTCCAGCTGGCGCCACCCGGTCTGCACCGTGGTGTCGCGCAACATCACCCACAGCGTCTTGCGGCTGCTGTCCGCGCTGGACGCGCCCACGCTGAAGAGGAGCGGGGCGCCGCCCGCGTCCTCCGCCGTGGCCAGCGGGTACGACGCGTCCACGGAGGTGGCGGCCAGGTAGTTGTACATCAGGCTGGAAGAGACGGACGCCGAGCCAGTCAGGTTGCCCTGTGACATGAGAGCTCCAAGAGGGGTTGAAGAGGGGGAGGAGGAGGGCGGTGCTCAGCCCGGGAAGGAGACGTCCACCTGGATGGCGCCGTCCTGATTGAACACGAGCTGGCTGTAGAGGTACGGCGCGCCGGTGGGCAGCACCACGCAGTCCGAGGCGTCCAGGCACATGGAGGCGTTGTCCCGGAAGGTGCTCGCGAGCGTGTTGGCGAACTCCTGGACCTTCTGGGTGATGCCGGCCTGGGGCGTGGTGGTGGTCCAGTTGAACAGCGCGTCCAGCGCGTTGAAGACCCAGCCGTCCAGCGTCTTGTCGACGTCGGGGGCGGGGGCCTGGCCCAGGGTGATGCTGACGTCGGTGACGAGCGTGCCCTTGTCGCCTGCGGAGAGGGTGATGGTGCCCGTCCACGGCTGCACGTACGTGGCGGTGCCCAGGCGGTCCTTCAGGCCGATGCCGAAGGTGTCCAGCGGATACTGGCTGACCTCGGCGACCACCTGGAACTGGCCCGTGAGGGAGATGACGACGCTCTGGTTCGGTTGGACGCTGGGGAGGGTCTGGAAGAGGATGCTCTCGGCGCCGTAGACGTACTGGTCGAAGCCGTTGTTGACCTGGACGAACTCGCCTCGTCCGTCATTCAGGTTGCCGTTGTTCCGGGAGCCGCCGCACCGGTACACGAGCGGCGCCATGCGGCTGATGGTCCCCCCGATGCCCGAGGCCTCCAGGATGGCGGGCAGCACGGTGGGCACGAAGTAGCCCTCGCCCAGGGTGTCCTGGCTCAGGTACATGCGCGCCTTGGCCTCCGCGGGGCTGCCGTCCGGGTTGGTGGTGGCGGCCATGGGGGCCTTGAACGTGTAGCGCGAGTTCCACGTCGGCTCCGCGCGGCCGCGGGTCATCATGCAGACGTTCAGGGTGCTGAAGTCCCCGTCCGAGGCGTAGCGGGTGGTGCGCGCCACCGCGAGCGTGGGCTCGATGCTGGCGGGCTTGCCCGGGGCCTTCACGGTGTACGCCACGTCCATCTGCCTCAGCCCGGCGAGGGTGGACTGGAGCGTGCTCTGGGCGGCGGAGGAGAGCGGCACGGCGGCGTTGGTGGCCGTGTTCACGACGCGCAGTGAGCGGAACAGCGCGGGCTGGGTCAGGTCCAGGAGGAGGCGGTAGACGCCGTAGTTGAGGGACATGAGTCCCTGGAGGTGCTGCTTCGCCTCGGTCGTGGCGGCCAGGGTGCTGGGGGCCGTCACCTGGGCCTGGGAGAGGTCCAGCGACACGATGACGGTGGTGCCCGACAGCGAGAGCGTCTGCTGCTGGCCGCCGTCCACGTACTGGAGGGTCGCGGTGGTCAGGGGCAGGTACAGGTCCAGGTGGGTGGTCGCGTCATCGGGGACCTGCACGGTGGGCGCGGCCATGGCCGTCACGATGAGCTGGGACCAGGCGTCCGCGCTGCCCGCCGGGGCGGAGGGGTTCTGCGGCTGGGTGAATCGGGAGGGGATGAGGCCGTAGTACTGGAGGTCGTGGAGCTGCTTGTCGATGAGGCCCACGGAGAGGGCCCAGACCATGTCCCACTCATTGGGGGCGCGGGGGGCGAGCTTCACGGAGTAGGTGACGGCGTGGTGGTCACCCGAGCCGTCCGTGGTCTGGGTGCTCACGCTCACGAAGGACTGGCTCGACGTGCCGGAATAGGACTCGGGGTGGTTCGGGCCGCTGGAGTACATCCAGTTGAAGGTGAGGGAGACCTGCTCGTTGCCCGTCTCGAGCTTGTAGGTGACGGAGCCCTCGGGGCCAGGGGACAGGGAGTTGTTCTGCTGGACGTCGAAGGAGGTGCTGCCGCCCGAGGGGATGCTCGTGGCGGGCGCGCTGCCCTCGATGTGTCCGTCCTTGTTGTTCGGCGTCCCCCGGTTGTCCATGGGACAGCCCGAGTCATTCTTGATGGTGAGCGTGGTGGAGATCATGCGGGGTTGCAGTAGCAACCCCGGGGCCAACAGCGTTCACCGCGTAACACTCTGGAGTCCTGTTCCCACCGAGGTTCTGGAGGTGGGGCTGCGTTCACCGTGGACGCACGTGCGTCGCGGCGCATGCGGGGACGTCAGAGCAGCGAGGGATGTGAGGTGTCGCTCCAGCTGAGGGCGCGCCAGAGGGCTCCCAGGCCGCGAAGACCTGCGCGCCCATTTCATGCACCGGTGCCGGGGGATGGTGAATGCCGCGGAGTCGAAGCTAGAGTTTGAACCCATGCGCACGTCGCGGAAGCTCCTTTGGCTGATTGCCTCCCTGGCGGCTGGAAGCATCATCATTGTCATCCTCAAATCCATGGACTCGAACATGCCGGTCCGGTCGGGCCAGTCCCAACCCGCCTCGTCCACATCGGAGCAGCTCACGGATGAGGAGCTCGCGCGGCTGGCCGCGAAGCAGCTCGCGGCGTTGCTTTCGCGCAACGAGATCGCGGCCTCAGCGGAGGCGGACAGGGTCCGGCTGGGGACTCGCTCACTCTCACTGAGAACGCTGGCCACCAAGGTCATTCAGATGAATGGCCGTTTCGTTGCCGCGCTGGACTTCTCCTGTGAGGTCGACGGAACCCCGATGAAGTCTCTCTATTCCGGCAGCATCGGTGTCGACACGAGCCGAGACAGTGCACTGCTGACCGCGGTTGTTGAATGGGTTGCACAGTACGGGTTCGCGATCGGCAGCGCGCTCGCGAGCCCCAGGCGGCAAGGCACGCTGGCTGTGGGGGGATTTCTCGTCCACGAGGGGGCCACGGGAGTTCGCGGCCAGGCTCCGCCGGGCTTCAGCCCCGACAAGGCCTTCCATGCACAGGTCCTGAATCACCTGGAGCCACTACTCCGGGAGAGCTTCTCAAAGGATCCCCCAGCAAGGCTGCATGCACTCACGTTGACGCTTGCGTTGGGGGGAGAACAAGCCCAGGGGGAGTGCCGGGCGGACGGTGTCGTGGCGCCACGACTCTGCGAGCGTGCGCTCGCGTTCGCGTGGCCGCAGGGGTCGGACCCGTACATGTTCAAGCAGTACTACGTGTTCGTGCCCGCTCAGCTCCAAGAAGAATGATTCAGTGGCGGTGCTGCGCGTGCACCTCCGTCAGGGAAGGTGGCACGACCAGCCCGATTCACCCCAGCAGCTGCGCATCATCCAAGTCCATCTCATCCCGGATGAGATCCACGCCATGCTGCGCGAACCGCCGCGCCGCCGCCTTGCTTCGCGGCCCGTGCCCATTATCGAGGCACCACTGCGCATGATCGCTCAGCAGCGCCAGTTCCAGGGTCCGTCCCAGCGTCAGTGAGAACCGCCGGGCCCCGGCCTCCAGCGTCGCGGGATTCCCCATCGCCCCAGCCACCCACGCCCGTGCGTGCTCCAGCGCGTTGTTCGCCGCGTCCACACAGGGCCGCAGGCCCGAATCGCGCACCTGCGCGAGCCGCCCCTCCACCTCGTGGAAGAACGCCTCCAGCGTGCCTTCCTTCGCCAGCGCCCGCAGCGCATCCAGCGACAGCACGTTCGTCGTGCCCTCCCAGATGGACAGGACCTGAGCGTCCGCCTGAATGCGCGGCACGCCCGTGTCCTCCACGTACCCCGCGCCGCCGAACGCTTCGGAGACCTCCGAGGTGACGTGCACCACCTGGCGCCCCGTCGTCAGCTTCGCCAGCGGCGTCACCAGCCGTTGCAGCAGCAGGTCCTGCTCCGTGGCCACCTTCGCCTCCAGCCGTCCCAGCAGCTCCACCGCGCGGAAGGCCAGGAGGAACCCCGCCTGGAACTCCGCCTCCAGGCCCGCCAGCGTGTCCATGTGCAGCGGCTTCTCCGACAGCTTCGCTCCGAACTGCACCCGCCGCTGTGCGTAGTCGCGCGCCAGCGCCAGCGCCCGGCGCATGCTCCATGCCGAGCCCGTGGCATTCCACGTGCGCGTCACGTTCAGCATCCACGCCATGTTCTTGATGCCGTCCGTCAGCCCCGCCACCGGAATGGCCAGCGTCCCATCCAGCGTCAGCTCCGCCGTGGGCACCTTCCGCGTCCCCAGCTTGTCCTTCAGCCGGTTGATCTGGATGCCGTTCAGCTTCCCCGCGGCGTCCCGGGTCTCCACGTAGAAGATCGCCAGCCCCTTGCCACCGGGGCCGTTCCCCTCGGGGCGCGCCAGCGTCAGCGCCATCTGCGCCGTCGTCGCGGAGGTGAACCACTTCGTCCCGTACAGCCGCCACCCCTCCGGAGACTGCCGCGCCACCGTCTGCGTCAGGCCCACGTCCGAGCCTCCGGTCCGCTCGGTCATCCACTGGCCGGACGTCCAGAACGTCGCCGGGTCGCGCGAGGTCAGATGGGGCAGGGCGCGGTCGATCAGCGCCTGGTTCCCCAGCATGAGCAGCGAGCGGGCCGCGCCGTCCGTCATCGCCAGCGGGCACGAGTACACGTCGAGCGACGCCTGCACGAGGTAGTTCAGGACGAACTGGTGCACGCGGCTGAGCTCGGCGCTCTTCTGCTCGTACGCCGTCGCCACCAGCCCGCGCCGCGCGGACAGGGCCTCGGCCTCCTTCCACAGCGGGGAGACCTCGATGTGGTCGATGCGCTGGCCCCATGCATCCCACTGCGTCAGCACGGGCTCGTTCAGCCGGTCCCGGAGCTGGAACTGGTAGAAATGGTTCCCGCCCAGGTCACCCAGCTCGCGGAACTCGTCCGTGAGCGAGCGGCGCAAGTCTTCAGGCAGGGTGCGCGCCAGGTAGCTCTGCAAGAGCGCGTCGTCGTCGTACTGATTCCCAAGCCTCGGCGGGTCCTGGAAGAAGCTCATGCGCCGAAGTTAACACCCGCGCCCGCTTCCCGGCGCCACTCCCATGTGCCTCCCCGCCTCACGGAAGACGGGGAGGCGGACGGGACACCGGCGCGGCTTCGATGCCGGCATCCGTTCACGGGCCCGGCCTACGGCTGCTGCAACCAGAAGGTGTAGTTCGCGCCGTAGTAGGAGTCCCAGCGCACGCAGGAGCCGCGGTCCCAGTTCTCGAACCACATCGTCACGGAGCGAGCCCCGGCCGGAGCGTTGAGCGTTACCGGCACGCCACGCCGGCTGTAGCCGGAGACCGCCGTCACGCTCGTCTTGGTGACGGGCCCGTTGTCGAAGCGGTAGTGCACCGCCACATCCCAGGTGGGAGCGCCGTTGTAGAGGAGCCGGCACTCGGGGAGCCGGTCGATGTCGTAGTCCACCACGAGCGGCTGGCCCGATTTCAGCGTGCCGGCGACGTACTCCACCCAGCCCTCCTGGAACACGATGGTGGGGGGCACGGCGGTGCCGGCCGGGTGGACGGTGAAGCGGAAGTTCGTCCCGTAGTTCGAGTCATACTGCTCGCAGTCCGTGCCATTCACGCGGAACCACACCTCCAGCGCGCCGGCCTCGGGCAGGGCGATGACCGGCGCGGCGCCGGTGGACGGCTGGCCCGCGACGTCGAAGCTGCCCGGGGTGCCGTTGTTGAGGCGGTAGTGGCCGGTGATGCTCCAGTTCGGGGTGCCGTCCGGCAGCGTGGTGCGGCACTGCGGCAGACGGGCGGCGTCGTAGGCGATCTGGACCTCGCCGCCGGCAACCAGAGGCGCGGACTCGCTGAGGCTCCAGTTGGCGTTGAAGGTGATGACGGGGGACGTCTGGGCCGCCGCCGCGGTGCCGAGCAGCAGCAGGGGCAGGGCGAGAAGGGACTGGAGTCGGTTCACGGCTGTGTCTCCGGGGGAGGGGGGATGCACTGCGACCGCGGAGGGCTCGGACGGACGCGCCACGCGAGGCCACCCTCCGCGGGGGCGGAAGGCGTACGCTTGATAGGGCGAAACCAGGAAATATGGAAAGCACACAGTGAAGCAGAAACCCCCGCCCACTCCGTCACCTCCGTGTTTCGTTCAAACCGGAGCAATGCGGTAGGCTCGCGCAAACACCCTCGAGCGAGCACGAATGTCCCTGTTCAGGAGGCCGTCCCCCCCGGCCGCAGGTCAGCCGGAGGACGATTCGAACCGCAGCGTCACTCCCGTGGAGACGCCCGCGGTACAGGCTCCCGCCCCCACCCCGGTGCTCTCCAGCCCGCCGCGCCCGCGCCCGGGGCTCACCGGCGCCACGCAGGCACTCCCTCCCCGTCCGCCCCCCGCGGCCCCGCGTCCTCCGGAAGAGGGCGCCGACATCGACACCGAGCGCCGCTCCGTCGTCGTCTCCCCGGACGCACTCATCCCCGAGCGCCGAGCGGCCCCTGCATCCCCGCTCACCGCCCCGCCCGAGCGCCGCGCGCCTCCACCTCCCGGCGCCGCTCCCGCCGGCCCCGACCGCCGCGCCCCCCAGGCCCCCGGCTACACGGGCCCCGATCGCCGAGGCTCCGCGCCCGCCGCCGCCGGCTACACGGGCCCCGAGCGCCGGGGCATGCGCCGGAGCTCCGACGGCCCCATGCCCCCGGCGCAGGGAGACCGCTACTGGCCCACGCAGCCGCGAACCCTGGAGGAGACGGGCCTCACCGCGACCTTCGTGGAGGAACTCGTCCTCAAGGCCCTCTTCGCCGCCGGAGAGATGCGGGGCATGGACCTGGCCGCCCGCCTCCAGCTCCCCACCTCCATCGTCGATGACATCATCGAGGGCCTGCGCCGCCAGAAGTACGTCGACATCCGCGGCGGTGGCGCCTCGGGCGTGGGCAAGTCGACGATGATCTACCAGCTCACCCCGTTCGTGACGGACGTGCTGCGGCAGATCAACGACCGCAACCGCTACAACGGCCCGGCGCCCGTGCCCTTCCAGGAGTGGGTGGCCGCGGTGAAGAAGCAGACCGTCCGCGGCAACCGCATCACCCGCGCGAGGATGCAGGACAAGTTCGGCGACCTCATCATCCGCGACTACATCTTCGACGGCATCGGCCCGGCGATGAACTCCGGCCGCGCCATCTTCTTCTACGGCCCGCCCGGCAACGGCAAGACGGCCATCTGCCAGGGCATGGTCAACTGCTTCGAGGGGGACATCTTCATCCCCCACGCCATCCTCATCGACGACTTCGTGGTGCGCATCTTCGACGCGAACCTCCACAAGACGGTGGAGGACGACGGCGCGTCCGCGTATGACAGGCGCTGGGTGCGCTGCCGGCGCCCGCTCGTCGTCGTGGGCGGAGAGCTGACGCTGGAGATGCTCGACCTCGTCTACTCGCCGGAGGTGAAGTACTACGAGGCCCCGTTCCAGATGAAGGCCACCAACGGGATGCTCCTCATCGACGACTTCGGCCGGCAGAAGGTGTCTCCGAAGGACCTCCTCAACCGGTGGATCGTCCCGCTGGAGAGCGACATCGACCTGCTCACCCTGCACACCGGCAAGAAGGTGCAGGTGCCCTTCGACGTGTTCGCCGCCTTCTCCACCAACCTGGACCCGAGCGACCTCGTGGACGACGCCTTCCTGCGCCGCGTCCGCTACAAGCTGGAGGTGCAGCGCCCGGACGAGGAGCAGTTCCACGAAATCTTCCAGCTCATGTGCCGCAAGCGGGGCGTCGCGTACGACGCGTCGGTGGTGGACCACCTCATCGACACGCACTACCGCCCGGTGGGGCGTCCCTTCGCGGCCTGCCAGCCACGGGACTTGCTCGACCAGGTCATCGACATGGCCCACTACCAGGGCACGGAGCCGCGCCTGACACCCGAGCTGCTGGACGCGGCGGTGCGCAGCTACTTCGTGCGCTTCGACAGGGACAGGGCCGCTTCAGGCCCCGCCTGAGCCACCGGGCGCAGGAGCGAAGGGGCCCCAGGGCGAGGGCTCCAACCACCGGCGCACCTCGTCCACCGGAACATTCGCCAGCACGTCCACCAGGGACATTCCGTGCACGAAGCGCCCCTCGCGGCCCTGCGCGTAGGGCGGGTGCCGGAAGCGCTGCCACAGCACGCGCACGTCCGCGTCGCGGAAGAGGCCCAGCTTCAGGTACAGCGACGAGCCCATGCCCGAGTAGTACGTGTGGGCCCCCACCTGCTGGCAGTACGCGACCAGGCGGCCTGTCTTGTCGTCGCCCTGGCGCTCCAGCGTGGAGGCCAGGACGATGTTCGGCCGCAGGCCCAGCGGCTCATGGAACAGCGCCATGCTCGCCAGCAGCACCCGCAGCAGCGAGCCCGGCCCGCCCTCGCGCGCCGCCGCGTCGTAGAAGGGCTCCAGGAGCGGCAGCACCTGTGTGCCGAAGTACGGCCGCTTCCCGTAGAGCGTCACCAGCGTCTGGAGGTGCTTGCGCGCCCACGGCTGGCGGGTGTCCACCGCGAGGTCCTGGATGAGCGTGTCCCGGTGCGGGTCCTCCAGGGGGATGGACAGCCACTGGAAGCCGGGCTCGGTGGGCGGGGGAGTGGGCACGTTGGCGGGCAGTGCCACCCGCGTGCGCCGCTGCCAGCCGCGCCGCAGCCACTGCACGTTGTCCAGCACCAGCAGGGTGCCCGAGCGCGCCACCTGCTCGTAGAAATCAACCCACGGCAGGTAATGGGGCTGCTCGGCGACCAGGACTCCGGGTATACCCGCCACGCTTCAATGATATGCGCCCGTGGCTCCTCCGGTGGCCACCTTCCTTCGACGCGAGTCCCTCCGTTGCACCCTGCCTGCATGGCAGCCCTGGGGCGCCCGGGACTCATCGTCCCGGGGTGCTGCGGCGTGGTGGATTTCCGTATGACGGAACTGTAAGATTCCAGGAAGGCCGCTCCTCAGGGGGCAGGGAAGGGCTGGATGAAGTTCCTGTGCATCACCGCTGATCTCCATCACCCCGTGGCGGAGGAGCTTCGCCGCCAGGGGCAGGACGTCTCGGCCGCCGCGAGCGTGGCCGAGGCGGGAGCAGCGCTGGTGCATGGGCCGGTGGACGTGCTGGTGGTGGAGGCGGCGGCGCTGGCGGAGGACGCGCGCTGGCTGGATTCGCTGCGGGTGCGCGCTCGGCCGGACGAGCCGCTCGTGCTGGGGCTGGCGCGGACCGCCACGGAGAAGGAGCTGGAGCCGCTGCTGGCGGCGGCGGTGGACGAGTACCTCGTGGAGCCCTTCACGCCCGGTGACGTGCGCGCGCGCACGTTGCTGCTGGAGCGGCGTGGCGCGGCACGGCGGCAGCGGCGCACGTCCGAGGCGGCGGCGCGCGGGGAGATGGACCGGCTGGCCGCCATCATCCAGACGCAGTCGGACGTGGCGCTGGCGGGGCTGGACCTGGACGAAATCATGCGCCTGCTGTGCGAGCGCTCGCGGGTGCTGTGCGGCGCGGACGGCGCGGCGGTGGCCCTGCTGGAGGGCGAAGAGGTGCATTACCGGGTGGCCACCGGCAGCGTGGAGGCCCACTCGGGCTTCCGGCTGAAGGTGGAGGGCAGCCTCACGGGCTCCAGCCTGCTGCGAGGTGACGTGATGCGCACGGACGACACGGAGGACGACGTGCGCGTCAACGTGCGCGCCACCCGTCAGGTCGGCGCGCGTTCGATGATCTGCGTCCCGCTGTGGCGCGAGGCGCGGCCGGTGGGGGCGCTCAACGTCATCTCCAGCCGGCCGCACGCGTTCGATGATCGCGACGTGCGCACGCTGGAGCTGATGGCGGGCCTGCTGGGCGCGGCCATGGGCAACGCGGCGGAGGCGCAGGCGCGCCAGGAGCTGATGGTCCAGCGCACCGCCGCGCTCGCCGCGCTGCAGGAGTCGCAGGAGCTGTTCGCCTCCTTCATGAACAACAGCCCGGTGGTGGCCTTCATCAAGGACGAGAAGGGCCGGCGCATCTGGGTGAACGAGCAGTACCGCCGCTTCTTCCGGCTGCCGGAGGGCGCGGACCTGACGAACATCGACGACACGGAGCTGATGCCCCCGGCGTCCGCGGAGCACGTGCGCCGGGATGACCGGGCGGTGCTGGCATCCGGCAAGCCCACCGCCACCGAGGGAATGATTCCGACGCCGGACGGCGACGTGCGCTACTGGCTCACCTACCGCTTCCTCGTGAGGGACCAGCCCGGGCGGAAGCTGCTGGGCGGCGTGGCGCTGGACATCACCGACCGCAAGGCCATGCAGGCGCAGCTCGTGGTGTCGGACCGGCTGGCCGCGGTGGGGACGCTGGCGGCCGGCGTGGCGCACGAAATCAACAACCCGCTGGCCTTCGTGCTGTCCAACCTGTCCTTCCTCTCCGGCGAGCTGCAAGGCGTGGCCCGCGAGCTGCCGCCGGGGCGCACCGCGGAGATGGAGGAGGTGCTGCGCGAGGCGTCCGACGGCGCGCACCGCGTGCGGCAGATCGTCCGGGATTTGCGCACGTTCTCCCGCGGCGACGACGAGGTGGCCACGTCCGTCAACATCCAGGCGGTGCTGGAGTCCGCCATCACCATGGCGCGCGGCGAGCTGAAGATGCGGGCGCAGATTGTCCGCGAGTACCGCGAGGTGCCGCTGGTGGAGGGCAACGAGGGCCGCTTCGGGCAGGTGTTCCTCAACCTGCTCATCAACGCCGCGCAGGCGATTCCGCCCGGCAAGCCGGAGCAGCACGAGGTGCGCCTGGTGCTGCGGCACTCGGGGGAGCGGGTCATCGTGGAGGTGCACGACACCGGCAGTGGCATGCCTCCGGAGGTGCGCGCGCGCATCTTCGACCCGTTCTTCACCACCAAGCCGGTGGGCGAGGGCACCGGGCTGGGGCTGTCCATCTGCCACGGCATCGTCACCGGCTTCGGCGGGGAGATCACCGTGGAGAGCGAGGAGGGGCGGGGCAGCACCTTCCGCGTGTCCCTGCCGGTGGCGCAGCGCGCGCGGGACTCGGGGATGCCGAGGCCCCTGCCGCTGCACCTGCTGAGCTGAGACGTCCCGCTACCCGCGGAACACGGGCGGGAAGACGCGGGGGGCCTTCTTCTTGCGCAGGCAGTGCACGTCCGCGCCCATGTAGCAGGCGGAGAAGGCGCGGCGGCGCAGCCCGGGACGGCCGCGTCCGGAGCGGTGCCACACGTGGTTGTGGACGAGGATGGACTCGCCGGCGCGGACGGGGAGGGGAATGGCGTGGCGCTCGGCCCCGGCGGCGGCCACCGCGTCCGCGGGGATGACGCCGCCCAGCGGTGTCACCAGCCCGCCCCGGTGACTGCCGGGGATGACCTCCAGGCAGCCGCCGTCCTCGGGCGCGTCGTCCAGCGCGGTCCAGATTTGAAGGTCGGGCTCGCGGCTGAGGCCCCACAGCCGGCCTCCGTCCTGGTGCCAGGGCAGGTTGCTGCCGCCGGCCTGGCCCTTGTGGAAGAGGATGGCGCGGTAGAGGACGATATCGCCGGGGATGCGGGCGCGGGCGATGCGCTCGAAGAGCGGGTTCTCCAGCCACGCCAGGAAGCACGGGTCCTTCTCCAGCTTCTCCAGCTTGCGGTAGTCCAGCGAGGGGCCCTGCCAGCCCAGGCCCAGGGGCGCGTCCTCGTAGCGGCCCGTGGTGGCGTCGGGCTGGAAGAACATGCCTTCGTGGACGACACGGCCGAGCATGAGGTCGTCCGCCCGCTCGCGCAGCAGGGCGAGGCCTTCGTCGGAGAGGACACGTCCCAGGCGTGCGTAGCCGTGCTCGGTGTAGTTCGCGAGCGGGGGAGCGATATCGAATTGTTCCGCGTCCACGCAGAGCATGGTCCTTCTCATAACCCGGCGGTGCGGGGTGGTGGGAGCGTCACGGTGGGGTGAGCGGGCAGGAGGGGGGGGCCGGATGGAGCCCGCCTGGCTACCGGGAGACCTTGCGCCCATGACGGGGGCGCCCCATGGTTGGGAGTGGCATGCCCTATCGTCGAGCCACCCGCTTCGTGACCGCCCCGGATGGGACCCGGGTGGCCTGGCATACGCACTTCGGGAACCTGCGGGAGGAGACCGCGGACGCGGAGATGGCCGGGCGTCGCACGGTGCTGCTGACCAATGGCATCGGCACGTCGGAGAACTTCTGGCGGTACATCGTCGCCAGCCTGGAGCAGGACCACCGGGTGGTGCACTGGGACTACCGAGGGCACGGCGGCAGCGAGGACTCGCGGAGCGGGGACTACCGCGTCCCCGTGCACGTGGAGGACCTGGAGCGCATCACCGAGGAGGTGATGGCGCGGGGCGACGGGAGCCCGCCGCTGCACGTGGCCTTCTCCATGGGCGTGCGCGTGCTGCTGGAGCTCTACCGGAGGCGGCCGGACCTGGTGCCCGCGATGACGCTCGTCGCCGGCACGCCCGGGGCGCCGGGCTCGGGGACGGGCCGGCTGCTTCCACGCGCGATTCTGTTCGCCACCCGTGGCGTCTTTCGCGCCGCCACGCCCGCCCTGCCGCTGGCCGCGCCGATGGCGCACTCGGTGATGGCCAGCCGCTTCGCGTACCCGCTGGGCCGGGCGGTGGGCGCCCTGAGGCCCCGGGCGCCGCGGGCCGACATCGACGAGTTCATGAAGGCCCTGCGGCGGATGAGCCCGGAGGCGTACTGGTACACGCTGCGAGGGCTGGCGGAGGGGCACGCCTGGGACGTGGTGCCCGGGGTGCGGGTGCCCACGCTCATCATCGCCGCGCGCGACGACACCCTCGTGCCGCTGCGCGAGATGGAGCGCATGCGGGATGCCATGCCGCACGCGCACTGGCTGCGGGTGGATGATGCAGGACATGCCGGGCTGCTGGAGGCGGGCACGGAGATCGCCGACGCCGTCCGCGGCTTCCTCATGCAGCACGGCATGGAGCCACCGGGAGTGGGGCGCGCGTCCGGGCCCGAGCCGTTCTCGGGTTGAGGGGCCGTGCGTCAGTTCAGCGGCGCGGGCTGCTGCCTGAGAAGTCTCAAGGAAATGCCGGTGTGACAGCCGCGAAGCGGCCACGCCGCGATTCATCCGATCATCCACTTCCGGATGAAGGCGCACGCGTACGTCCGGTTCCGGACGCGGAATGTGTCTGCCATTGGGAAGTAGCCGGGGGCGGAGGGGCAGGTGCTCGCGATACAGGTGCCATGGGCTTACAAGATTTCAAATGAGAGGGGGCACCGAGCGCGGGTGTCTCTGCTTCCCTTCCCGGGCGTCCTCCAAGGGGAATCACATGCATACCGTCGATCTCGGCCGCCGCCGCGGCATGATGTGTCGTGCTGGTTCGTGGGCCCTGGTGTCATGCGTCCTGCTGCTGGGGATGGGAGGCGGGTGTGGGCCGGCGGAGCTCCTGCCCGAGCCACCCGAGCCACCCGAGCCTCGCGCCCAGGTCCAGGACGTCTTGGTGGACAACGGCCTGTCGTTCAACGGGCTCTCGTTCAACGGGCTGTCTTTCAATGGCTTGTCATTCAACGGCCTCTCGTTCAACGGCCTGTCCACCGAGGCCTTCAAGAACTGGTTCCATTCGAATCCGGTGCTGGCGGACGAGGTGATGCGCTACGTCGTCCGTTGCGCCGTGCCCGCCGGACAGGCGCGCACGTACACGTGTCCGCAGACCGGAAAGACGTACGCCTGGACGGGCTCGCTGGGACTGGCACCCCGATGGGCAGGCGGCTCGGCCTCGTCGGAGCTCGAGCAGGAGCTCGTCTCCGCGTGCCTGGCCGCCCACGTCAACCCCTACAAGGTGAGCATCCCCATCTCCGTGCTGGGCAGACATGCGAGTGGGCAGGTCATCGCGTACACGAACGATGAGCTGAACATGTTCCCGAAGCATG
Source organism: Myxococcus sp. RHSTA-1-4 (assembly GCF_020037125.1). Lineage (GTDB taxonomy): Bacteria > Myxococcota > Myxococcia > Myxococcales > Myxococcaceae > Myxococcus. Next base: position 46,125 of record NZ_JAIQDG010000020.1, on the reverse strand, counting down.
AGTCGTGCTTCTTCGGCAACCTCTTCACCGGTCAGGGCATCTACGCGGGCAGCCGGGGGACGCTCTTGAGCCAGAACCAGAGCAGCGCGCGGGCGTGCGCGGTGGTGGACAACTCGGGTAGCCAGCGCCTGAAGTGCCCGCCCCTCGTCTACGTGGGGGACTGCTCCAGGCACTGCACGCTGGATTCCACGGGGCTGTTCTTCGACAGGTGCGTCTACTCGGGCGCCGAGTACCGGCCTCTCGCGACGAGGATGCGAGATCAGGACATCTACCGGTGCGGAGATGGCACCTGCCAGGTCACCGAGTCGTGCGGGACCGCCAACTGGTACAACAGCTGTCTGCCGGACTGCGGCATCTGCAGGTGAGCCCGCGTGGAGCTCCTGGTCGCTTCCCCAGCAGGGCCTGCCTTGCGAGCGGGCATGGGAGCGTGGCTTCCGGCGTGGTTGTAATCTGCCGCCAATTGCGTACTCGGTGACGTCCATGAGATGTGAGGAGCGCCCCCTCCCGCCGTACGGAGTCCACCCTCATGCCCTGGTCCTTCCGGCCGCTCATGGCTCCGCTGTCCGCGTTGCTGCTCCTCGCCTCGGCCTGCGGCGATGACCCGGTCTGCGGAAACGGCCTCGTGGAGGCGGGCGAGCAGTGCGACGACGGCAACACCGCGGACGGTGACGGTTGCGCGAGCAACTGCCAGTCCGCTCCAGAACCGGATGCCGGCGGCGCCGTGTGCGGCAACGGCCGGGTGGAGGGCACCGAACGCTGCGATGACGGCAACCGCACCCAGGGAGACGGCTGCGAGAACGACTGCACCCTTACTCCCGAGCAGCAGCCGGACGGCGGCGCGGATTCGGGGATACCGACGGACGCCGGGACGGAGGATGACGGCGGTACGGACGCGGGTGGTGGCAGCGACGCCGGCTCCGGCACGGACGCGGGGACAGGCACGGACGCGGGGACCGGCACCGACGCGGGCCCTGGCGCGGACGCGGGCTCGGACACCGACGCGGGGACAGGCACGGACGCGGGCAGCGATGCAGACGCGGGGGCTGATATCGACGCGGGAGCCGTCACGGATGCGGGCGCCGACGCCGACGCGGGCAGTGGCGCGGACGCCGGTTCTTCCCCGGACTCCGGCACCTGGCTGGACGCGGGCTCTGATACTGACGCGGGCACCGATACGGATGCGGGTAGCGACCCGGATGCGGGCTCCGGCTTCGATGCGGGCACGGACATCGATGCAGGCACCGATGCCGGTTCCGTCCTCGATGCTGGCGCCGACGCGGGGCCCGGCGCGGATGCCGGCACCGGCACCGACGCGGGTACCAGCAGCGATGCCGGCACCGACGCGGGCACCACGCAGGTGGCCCTGTCCACCTTCGGCCCGACGGGTACCTTCGTGCGCTCGGGCTTCACGGGCCCGACCTTCCCGGAACAGCTCACGCTCTCACTGAAGGAGCCCGCGCCCACGGACGTGTGGGTGGAGATGTCCTCCTCCAGCCCGGCCGTCGTGGTGGAGAGCGGCAACCTGGTGCGAATCCCGGTGGGCGCTCGCTCGGCCGTGGTGGTGGTGAGCGCGGACCTGGACGCGGAGCCGGGGGTGACCAAGGCGGTGCTGACGGCCAGGCTGGGCGCCGAGACGCGCGAGGCCACGGTGCGGGTGCTCGCGGTGGATCAGCCCGCGGCGCTGGCGCTGCTGACGCCCGAGGCGGCGGTGGTGGCCGGAGGCGGCACGCACACCTTCACGGTGATGTTGGACGTGCCCCCGCCGGTGGACACGCCGGTGGACCTCGTGCTCCAGCCCGCGGCGCTGGGCACCGCGCCGGTGCGTGTCACGGTGCCCGCCAACACGCTGTCCGCCAAGTTCGACTTCACGGCGGGCGGCGCGATCGGCGCGGGCCGGTTGGTCGCCATGCTCGGGACGCAGTCCGCCGCGTCGAGCATCCAGGTGACGGGCTCCACCGCGAACCACATCGTCATCAGCGAGCTCGCGCCCCGGAGCGTGAGCAGTGAGAACGACGAGTTCATCGAGCTGTACAACCCCACCGCGAGCACGGTGAACCTCGCCGGGTGGAAGGTGCAATACAAGAGCGCGGCGGGGGACAACTACGTCAGCTTCACCCTGCCTTCCGGTTCGAGCATCGCTCCGCGCGGCTACTTCCTGGTGGGCGGCAGGAGCTACTCGGCCGGCACGGGAGGGGCGACGCAGGACGCGAACTGGGACAATCTGTTCCTCATGGGGGCCAGCGGGGGCCACGTGCGCGTCGGCCCACCGGAGCTGACCGTGGACCCGGACGACCCGACGGCGGTGGACACGGTGGGCTACGGCACCGCCAACAGGCCGGAGGGCACCGCCATCCAGCCCGTTCCGGACGCGGCGGGCAGCTTCGAGCGCAAGGCCCACTCCGCCTCCACCACGGCCTCCATGGAGGAGACCGGCGCGGACGCGCTGAAGGGCAACGGGCACGACACGGGCAACAACGCCGCCGACTTCATCCTGAGGACGGCGCGCCAGCCGCAGAACAAGGCGAGCCCGGCCGAGCCCCAGTAGCCGGGCATGCCCCCACCCCTACCGGGAGTGCGCGCGGTAGGGGCTGGAAATACCGTGCGGGCCGGGTCATAAGCCTTCCGTGCGAGTCGTTTCCTGGAACGTCAACGGATTGCGCTCCGTCCACCGCAAGGGCTTCCTGCCGTGGCTGGCCGGGGCCCGGGCGCAGGTGGTCGCCGTGCAGGAGGTGCGCGCGCGGGCCGACCAGCTCCCGGATGAGGTGCGGGCGCCCTCGCGTTGGAAGACGCACTTCGTGGCGGCGGAGCGCCCCGGCTACAGCGGGGTGGGGCTGTTCTGCCGGACGGAGCCCGATGACGTGGAGACGCGCCTGGGCGAGGCGGAGTTCGACGTGGAGGGGCGGCTGCAGATTGCCCGCTTCGGCAAGCTCACGGTGGTGAACGGCTACTTTCCCAACGGCAATGGGAAGGACCGTGACCTCAGCCGCATCCCCTACAAGCTCGCCTTCTACCGGCGCCTCTTCGAGCAGCTGGAGAAGCCGCTGCGCGACGGGGGGCGGGTGTTGGTGGTTGGGGACTTCAACACGGCGCATCAGGACCTCGACCTGGCGCGCCCCCGGGAGAACCGCGAGACGAGCGGCTTCCGCCCGGAGGAGCGCGCGGAGTTCGACCGCTGGATTCGCGCCGGTTGGGTGGACACCTTCCGTCACTTCCACAAGGGCGGCGGGCACTACTCGTGGTGGAGCCAGCGCGTCGGAGTGCGGGAGAAGAACATCGGTTGGAGGATTGACTACGTCCTGGCCACGCCGGCGGCCATGGCCTACGTGAAGAAGGCCGCCATCCATCCGGATGTGACAGGCTCGGACCACTGTCCGGTGAGTGTGGACCTGGACCCGGCGGTCCGCTGAAGCTTGCTCGAGGCTCTCATGAACGCATTGCTGTCCATCTGGACGTGGATCGAGATTGGCCTGGTGGCGCTGGTCGGCTTCTTCGTGCAGCTCGCGCTCGCCATCGTCACCTGGCCGTTCGAACGGCGCCGTCACGTGACGGGGCGGTGCTTCCGGCTGGTGGGCGTCACCGCGGCGAAGCTGACGCCGTTCTGGCGCTTCGGCGTGCACGGCGATGTGCCGGCGCGGGTGGCGCCGAACACGGTGGTGGTGAGCAACCACGAGTCCAACGCGGACCCGTTCCTCATCTCGCACCTGCCGTGGGAGATGAAGTGGCTGGGCAAGGCCAGCCTCTTCAAGATTCCGGTGGTGGGCTGGATGATGTGGATGGCGGGGGACATCCCCGTGCACCGCGGCGATCGTGACTCCGCCACGGGGGCCATGGCCCGCTGCCGCGAATGGCTGGCGAAGGGCATGCCGGTGATGATCTTCCCGGAGGGCACGCGCTCGAAGACGGACGAGCTGCTGCCCTTCAAGGACGGCGCGTTCCGGCTGGCCATCGAGGCGCAGGCGGACGTGCTGCCGCTCGCGGTGAGTGGGACGCGCCGCGCGCTGCCGAAGCACTCGTGGCGCTTCGCCACGTCACGCGGGCTGGTGACGGTGGGCACGCCCATCTCCACCAAGGGGATGACGCTGGCGGACCTGGAGAAGCTGAAGGACCTGGCGCGCACGCAGATTCTCGCCCTGCGCGCCGGGCTGATGCCCCACACCAGCGCCGGGGCTCCGGCCTCCGAGTCCTCCGGCGCCGCTCCCGCCGCTTGACACCTGCCGTTTCCCGCGGAGAGGCCGACAAGGGCCCGCGGGCTGTCAGACGTCCTTGTCCTCGTTGTCGATGATGTGGCAGCGCATGTCCTTGTCGAGGGCCCCCTCGATGAGGCCGCGCACCACGTCCTTGCCGCCAATCTCGAAGGACAGGCTGACCTTGTCGCCCGCGACGGCGTCTTCCTTGTCCATGTTGAGCCTGCCGCCGAGCGCCACGGCGTCACCGTCGATGCGGGCGCCATTGTGGACGCGGACCTCTCCGCCGAGTGACACCGCGTCGCCCTTCACGCGGGCGCCGGCCTCGACGATGACCCGGCCGCGGATGGCGACGGCGTCCTCCACCACGGCGCCCTTGCGGATGATGACGTTGCCCTCCACGGCGACGGCGTCCTTCACCTTCTCCCCGGCCTCGATGACCAGGTCGGTGCCCTGGACGGCGCGGCTGCCATCCTTCGTGTTGGTGGCGCACACCACCCGCCAGTCATCAGGCTTCTTCGCGGCGTCCTCCGCGAGGGCCGGAGTGGCGAGGGTGAAGGCGAGGGCCAGGGCGGGCAGGGTAGGCAGGCGCATGGGCGGCTCCTGAAGATTCCGGGATACCCCTCCTACGGACGTGCCGCCGGTCGATTGCATGGCCCGTGAGTCCCTGTCGAATCAGGGGCTCGGGTGGGAGCACCCATCCGTCGGAAATGCGACTTCAGAACGTAAAGTGTCTAGTGGCACTTTGCACAACGGAGAGTGCGGGTCTACGCCTTTGGGGGTGAAGACCCCCTCGCGCCACAAGTTCGTCTCGGCCCTCGACGTCGCCGCCAGCGTCGCGGCCCGGCTGTTGCCGTCCGCGCTCACGCCGCGCATCGACCAGGCTCGCAGGGATGCCCGCATGGTGCTGGACGGTCTGCGGGGCGTGCACGAGCCGCCGGTGATGACGCGGGGGCTCGGTTCACGTGCCTCCCGGCCGCTGGAGGAGATAGACCCGGTCGCCGAGCTGCTCCCCGGGATGCTCTGCGAGCGCTACGGCGCACTGAAGCGGGACGTGGCCATGTTGGGGGCGACCGTGCTGGGGCGGCACCCTCCACCGCTGGTGGCGCGCCGCTCTCGCCCGGGGCCGCTGTCCTCCGTCGCGCCGGCCCCGGTTCCCGGCCTCCATTCGCGGACGCTGCGCGTGGAGCGCGTCGTGCGGGAGACCACGGACGCGGTGACGCTGGTGCTCGGGGACCCGAGCGGCGCGCCCATCACCTTCCAGCCCGGTCAGTTCTTCACCGTGCTCGTCACCGTGAACGGGCAGTCGCTGCGCCGTGCCTACTCGGCCTCGTGCGCGCCGGGCGGGGAGGGGCCTTCGCGCGTGGCCCTCACCGTCAAGCGCGTGCCCGGTGGATGCGTGTCCAACTTCCTCAACGACCGGGCCGAGCGGGGCATGCGCGTGGAGGTGCTCGGGCCCTCTGGAGCCTTCACGCCGGAGCCCTCTTCAGGCGCGCCCCGGCACCTCGTGCTGCTGGCGGGCGGCAGTGGCATCACTCCGCTCATGTCCATCGCGCGCACGGTGCTGGCCTCAGAGCCGGCCACCCGCGTGTCGCTCGTCTATGGCAACCGGCGGGAGGTGGACATCATCTTCCGCGAAGCCCTGGCCACGCTCGCCCGGGAGCGGCCCGGCCGCTTCGTCCTCCGCCACGTGCTCTCGGAGCCGCCCCCGGGTTGGGAGGGCGGGGTGGGCCTGCTGGAGCCGCGCCGGGTGGAGGAGGAGCTGGCCGCGCTGCCCATCCACGTCGAGGAGCCGGCCACGTACTTCCTCTGTGGCCCGGAGCCGATGATGCAGGGGGCCCGCGCGGCGCTGCTCGCCCGGGGCGTGCCTGCCGAGCGGATTCGCGAGGAGCGCTTCACCCGACCCCACCTGCGCCCATCGACTCCGAGCGCACCGGAGAGCGCGGGACATCAACCGCTGACGGTGCATCTCCGAGGCGCTGTGCGCGAACTGACCGTGCCGGCCGGCACCACGGTGCTGGAGGCGGCCCTGTCGGCGGGGCTGCCCATGCCGTACTCGTGTGCCATGGGAGGCTGCGGTGCATGCCGGGTGACGCTGCGCTCGGGTGAGGTGCGGATGGAAGAGCCCAACTGCCTGACCGTTGACGAGCACGAGCGAGGCCAGGTGCTGGCGTGCGTGGCCCGTCCGGTGACGCCGGTGACCGTGGAGGTGCCGTGAAGCGCGCGCGGACAGCGGCTCGGAATCGAGGCCCGGTGGGCGAGGGTGGCTCCTCGATGCCGGGGGCACGAGGTGCTGGCGCCACGGTGGACCGCCAGTCCTTCCCGTACCGGATGAAGGACCTGTGCGAGCGCGCGGGCCTGTCCCGGCAGGTGGTGCACTTCTACGTCCAGCAGGGCCTCTTGCCCGAGGGGCACAAGACGGGCCGCAACATGGCCTGGTACGGCGAGGCGCACCTGGAGCGCCTGCGCCTCATCCGCCAGCTCCAGGAGGAGCGCTTCCTGCCGCTCAAGGCCATCCGCGCCATGCTGGACGAGAAGGACGAGGCCTTCACGCCGCGCCAGCGGGAGCTCATCCACGAGGTCCGCCAGCGGCTCGGACCCACGCTCGGCGCGGGTGCCGATGCGTCGGCCACCGTGGACGCCGCGGAGCTGCTGCGGCGGACGGGCGTGAAGCGCGCGGAGCTGGACCGCATGGTGGAGCTGGGCCTGCTGGCCACGCGCCAGGAGCGCGGCCGCACGGTGCTCGCCTTCGACGACGTGTACATCGTCGAGCTGTGGGGCCAGCTCCGCACCGCGGGCTTCACGGCGGAGCTGGGCTTCACCGTGGACGACCTGTCCATGTACGTGGAGGCCATGTCGGGGCTGCTCGCCAACGAGGCCCGGCTGCTGGCGAAGCGGCTGTCGGGGCTGCCCCCGGGCCAGGGCGCGGAGCTGGTGCGGCGCGCGCTGCCGCTCATCAACACCTTCCTTGCCCGCTACCACACCACGCAGGCCCGGAACTTCCTGGCCGCGCACTGACGCCCCTCGGGGACGTCCGAAGAGGAGGAAGCCATGGTGGAGCTTCAGAGACTGGTGGGCCTCCTGCCCCCGCGGGTGCGGGACCAGGTGGACAGCTACCTGGAGACGCTGGAGGTGATGGCGGAGATGAAGGACCCGCGCGTGCGCTCCGCGCTGCTCCCCTCCGGCGTGCGCGGGCTCCTGCTGCGCCGGGGCAAGCAGGGCGTGCCCACGCGAATTCCCTCCTCGCACGAGGCCCACTTCGACTGGACGTACCCCAGCGACCAGCCGGCCATGGCGGAGCTGTACCGCCGCGCCAAGCAGGGCCAGTGGGACGGAGAGAGTCTGCCGTGGGCGACGAGCGTGGACCCGCTGAATCCGGAGGTGCCCATCCTCCCGGAGGACTTCGTGAACCTGCGCCGCCTGGAGGACGAAGGCGTGCGGCTGGACGCGAAGGAGAAGCAGGCGTTCCTCTACAGCATGACGTCGTGGCTGCTCTCGCAGTTCCTCCACGGCGAGCAGGGCGCGCTGTTCGCGGCGGCGCAGGTGACGGAGGCGGTGCAGTTCTTCGACGGCAAGCTGTACGGCGCCACGCAGGTGATGGACGAGGGCCGCCACGTCGAGGTGTTCCACCGCTACCTCGACCAGAAGCTGGAGAAGCTCTATCAAATCAACGACAACCTCTTCGTCATCATCGACGCGCTGATGAGCGACGGCCGCTGGGACATGAAGTTCCTCGGCATGCAGATCATGGTGGAGGGACTGGCGCTGGGCGCGTTCGGCATGCTGTACCGCCAGACGCACGAGCCGCTGCTGAAGGAGCTGCTCAAGCGCGTCATCCAGGACGAGGCGCGCCACGTCCACTACGGCGTGCTGGCCCTGCGCGAGCAGTACACGAAGGAGCTCACGGAGCGCGAGCGCCAGGAGCGCGAGGACTGGGCCTTCGAGGTGGCGCTGCTGATGCGCAACCGCTTCATGGCCTACGAGGTCTTCGAGGAGTGGTTCGAGGGACGCATCTCCCGCGCGAGGTGGCGCGAGCTCGTCCTGGAGGCGCCCGGCCTGCACCAGTTCCGGCAGGTGATGTTCAGCCGGCTGGTGCCCAACCTGCGCGAGATTGGCCTGCTCACTCCGCGTGTGATGCCGCGCTACGAAGCGGTGGGCCTGATGAAATACTTCCATGGCGCCGCAGCGGACCAGCTCACCGCGGAGCAGCTCCTGGGTGACCCGGCTCCGCCCTCCGCCGCGGCGTGAGGTGTCCTTTGCCCCGCTCCGGCGACGCGGGGTAGAAGGCGCCCGCCATGACCCAGTCCACCTGCTTCCAGCACCCCGACACCGCCGCCACCACCCGTTGTGGCGGCTGTGACAAGTCCCTCTGTGTGAAGTGCGCCACCTTCGAGGGCGGCAAGGACCGCTGCGCTGACTGCATCCAGCGCTATCACCAGGGGAAGAAGACGCGCGCGGTGGTGGTGGGCGCCGTGCTGGGCCTGGCCGCCGTCGGCGCGGGCACGTGGCTCGTGCTGCGTCCGGCCGGTGAGGAGACGGCACCGGAAGCCCAGGCCTTCGACTACGGCAAGAAGGACGTGCTCATCCGCCACCTGCGGAAGGAGCTGTCCCTCCAGCCCTGCGACAAGACGAAGGGCCGCGAGTACGCGCAGGCCCTGTTCGACGCCGGGGACCTGAAGGGCACCATCCAGGCCGGTGACGACTTCATCGCGAAGTGCGGGAAGTCCACCGCGCTCCGGCAGCTCACCTATACGGCGCACGTCCAGCTCCAGGAGTTCGACCTCGCCGCCCGCGACGTGACGGAGCTCATCGAGGGCGCCCCGAACAGCGCCAACTACTTCATCTGGCGCGGCATGGCCTACGACGCCAGCAGCGCGCTGGACAAGGCGGCCGCCGACTTCCGGCAGGCCTTCCTCCTCAAGCCCGCCGAGCCCCAGGTCACCAACCTGCTGGCCACCGCCGCCGCGCGCGGGGGGAAGGACTGCGAGGCACGGCTGGCCGTCCTGGAGCACCTCCAGGCCCGGGGTGGCGGCGCGCACGACCCGAAGATGCTGGAGCGGCTGGAGCAGCTTTCGGGCGCGAGCAACTGCGGGACGGACGGGCAGGGCCGCGCGGAGCTGTCCTTCCCCGAGAAGGGCCCCCGTCAGGTGGAGGCGCGCGCCGGTGGCGGGGTGCAGGGCCGCTTCCTCGTGGATACCGACTCCGCGCGGGTGGTGCTGTCGAAGGCGTTCGCGGAGAAGCTCGCCCTCCCGCTCGAGGGCGCACCCTCCGTCCGGCTCCAGGCGGGCCACGACATCCTCACCGTGCGGCTCGCGAAGGTGAGTGACCTGGAAGTGCAGGGCGCGAAGGCCACCAACGTCGAGGTGGCCGTGGCGGACACGCTGCCCGAGGGCGCGGATGGGCTGCTGGGGCTGAGCTTCCTTGCTCGCTTCGACGTGAAGGAGGACGCGAAGGCGGGCCGCATGACGCTCTCGGAGCGCGCGCCGGCGCCCCGGGCCTCCGCTGTTCCCTGAGGCCCCCGGCTTGCAAATAAGGTATCCAGGTCCACCCTTGGAGGTACGCCCTGGCATCCACGCCGCACGATGATTCCCACGACCTGACCATCTGGGCGTACGCCTTCGGCTACTTCGCGGCCTACGCCCCCTACAGCGCCCTGACGAAGGCGCTGTCCGGCGGGTCGCTGCCCGGCATGGAGCACGGCATCTCCGGCTTCACGCTGCTGCCGGTGAGCACCACCGCCTCGCTGGTGGGCATGTTCATCTTCCTCTCCCTCAAGCGCTGGTGGCCCTACGCGGGGCACCGCGAGGTGCTGGGCCTGCGCGTGCCCGTCCCGGGACGGTGGACGCTGCTGTCCGGCCTGTGCTCCGCGGCCATCATCGGCACCACCACGCTGGCGTACACCCTGCCGGGCGCGTCCATCGTCTTCATGATGCTGCTGATGCGGGGTGGGGTGCTCGTCCTCGCGCCGCTGGTGGACGCCATGAGCGGGCGCCGGGTGCGCTGGCCCTCGTGGGTGGCGCTGGGCCTGAGCCTGGCGGCGCTCGGCGTGGCCACGGGGACGAACGTGAGCGCCACGCTCACCCTGCTGGCCGCGCTGGACGTAGGCGTGTACCTCACGGCCTACTTCTTCCGGCTGCGCGCCATGAGCCACCTGGCGAAGTCCGGCGACCCCGCCGTGTCCATCCGCTACTTCGTGGAGGAGCAGATGGTGGCCACGCCCGCGCTGGTCCTCACGCTGGCGGCGCTGGCGCTCCTCGGTGGGGACGGCATCCCCGGACAGCTCCGCGACGGCTTCACCGGCTTCCTCGCTCGGGGCCACTTCCTGGAGGAGGTGCTGGTGGGGCTGCTGTCTCAAGGGACGGGCATCTTCGGGGGCCTCATCCTCCTGGACGCTCGCGAGAATGCCTTCACGGTGCCGGTGAACCGCGCCTCCAGCGTGCTCGCCGGCGTGGTGGCGACGGCGGGCCTGGCCGCGTGGCTGGGGCTGCCGGGCGTGGGGGCGCTGGAAATGGCCGGCGCCTCGCTCGTCATGGCGGCCATGGCGGTGCTCGCCGTGCCCACGGTGCGGGCGGCGCGCGAGAAGGCACGCCGTCAACAGGCCGACGCCCGGGTGCACCCCGGGCGGTAGCGGGCTCGCGCGGCGCCTACTTCTCCGGCGCCACGTGCAGCGTCAGCACGGGGCAGTGCGCGCGGGAGACGACCTTCTGCGCCACGCTGCCCAGCAGCAGCCGGCCCAGCCCGCGCCGGCCATGCGTGCCCATGACGATGAGGTCGTACTTCCCCTGCTCGGCCGTATCGAGGGTGGTGGAGCCGGCCTCGCCCACCAGGACCTTGTGCGTCAGCGGTACCGGCGGCTTCTCCAGCTTCTGGATGAGCGCCGTCAGGTCCTTGGTCGCCGTCTCCACGGCCACCTGCTCCAGCGACAGCGAGTTCCACCCGGGCGCGGCCACCAGCAGGTCAGGCGCCACGTACTGCGGCGGCTCCCAGACGTGGATGACGTGCACGGCGGCCCCGAAGGGGCGGGCGAGCTGGATGGCGTAGTCGATGACGGCCCGCGAGCCTTCCGACAGGTCCACGGGTACGAGGATGCGAGAGGGAGCAGCCATCGGGTCTTCTCCTTGCGGGGTCATTCCGCTTGCAGGCATGGGGTCGAAGTCTTCTCATTGGAAGAAGCGTGCCGGCGCCAGCATGCCGGTTTGCTCCGCCAGCGTGCAATCGTTGCGGGGCAGGGAGCGTGCAGCGCAGAGCATGCGCGGCATGGGCACCTTAACGACGCCGAGGACACCCCCATGCATCCTCCTCCCATTGACCAAGGTACCGTCCTCATCATCGGCGCGACGGGGGGGATCGGCCGGGAGCTCTCCCGGTTGCTCTCCCGGCGGGTGCGCACCCTGGTGCTCGTGGACCGGCACGCCGAGCGCCTGGAGCCGCTGCGCGAGGAGTTGCTCGCGCGAAACCCCACCCTGGGCGTGCTCATCCACCGGTGCGACGTGGGCGCCCCGCGCGAGGTGGACGCGCTGCTGGCCTACCTGGACGCGCACTTCGTCCGGGTGGACGTGCTGGTGAACAACGCGGCCGTGGGAGACCGGAGCCTCTACGCCGAGGAACGCTGGGGCCGGGTGGAGGAGATGCTGCGGGCCAACGTGTGGCTGCCCGCGCTGCTGACGCACCGGCTGCTCGGCCCCATGCTGGAGCGGGGCCGGGGCGGCGTGCTCAACGTCGGCTCGGGCGCGGCGCACCTCATCCTGCCCGGCTCGGCCGCCTTCGCCGCCACGCAGCGCTTCCTGGATGGCTTCACGGAGGCGCTGCGGCTGGAGGTGAAGGACCGCGGCATCACCGTCACCCGCGTGGCCCCGGGGCCTCTCTGGGACGAGGGCGCGGAGGACGTCACCGGCGAGGTGGCGCCCTTCTTCCGCATCTCCCTGGCGCGGTGCGCCCGCGAGGCGCTGGCCGGCTTCGAGCGCGGCGAGCCGGTGGTGTACCCGGGCTTCGGCCACCGCTGGGTGATGCGGCTGCTGCCGCTGCTGCCGCGCGGCCTCAAGCGGAGCCTGGGCCGGCTGGCACTGCGGGGCCTGCGGCGGGAAGCGCTGCTGCCGCCACAGGCCCCCACGGTGGGGCCCGAACAGCCGGTGCTGCTGGCCGGCGAGCCCTCATCCGCGTGAGCCGGGAGACTACAGGCCGATCTCCGCCAGGCGCGCCTTGACGCGGGTGGCCTTCACGCCGGTGTTGGCGGTGCCGCGGCCGGACGAGTTGCCGCCCAGGCCGATGTGGTGCAGGCCCACCACCTGGTGCGTGGTGGAGGAAATCACCGGAGAGCCCGAGGAGCCGCCCAGCGTGTCCGCGTCGTAGGACAGGTCCGTGGTGCTGTAGTTGGCGTTCTTCACCACGCCCGGCGAGGACTTCTTCGTCGGCGAGCAGCCGCTCGTCGTGTAGTAGTCGCAGTTCTGGTGGACGACGTAGATGCTGGCGCCCGTGGCGGCGTTGGTGCTGGACACCGTCAGCCAGCCGTACACGTCACCGGGGAGCTGGCCGTTGGTGGCGGCGCAGCGCAGCGCCGTCATGTCGTCGCCCGACCACGTCTTGATGAAGGTGCCGCAGTTGTACCAGACGCGGCTGGTGGAGGCGACGCCGTCCTCGTAGTTGAAGGACACGCGCGCGCCCGTCGCCTCGGAGCTGCTGCCGATGCAGTGGTTGTTGGTGATGATGACGTCGCGAGATACCAGCCACGCCGTGCAGCGCGAGCCCACCGCGGGGATGGACAGGTAGCCCACCGCGAGCGAGCGCGTGCGCTGCGTGCCGGTCAGCGTCGTCGCGCTGACCCAGTTCACCGTGCCCACGATGACCGTGGACTCCTGGGACTGCAGCGGCTCGTTGGCCTCCACCTCCGGGACATCCGGCGGCGCCTCGGTACCGCAGGCCGAAAGGGCACCCACCAGGAACAGCGCACGAACGCTCTTCGCGAACATCGGACCACCTCCTCGCGCGGGATTGCGCGGCGTGTGGCCCAGGCACGCTCCGTGCCAGCGCGGCCCGGAAGGGGCGCTCACTCGGGCGCCCCCACGGCCCGGTGTCCCGGGTGGAGCATCCATGTACCTGCAACTGAGTTGCGGTTTGTAAAGTCCCTTCACGCCGCGCCACCAATGTGCAGTCACAACCAGGACTTGCGGGGTTTCCACGGAGTGTTGTTTCCGTGGGCAGCAGCGGCCTTCCTTCCTGTCTCCGTCCAGGACAGGGGCCATGAAAGGACAAGGGCCGCGTCCAGGGCCCACGGGGAGGCCCGGGACGCGGCCCGGAAGGGATGCAGCGGACGGGCCGGCTGCCTCAGCCGATGATCATGTCCTCGCGCTCCAGGGTGCCCTCGGAGAAGCGGCGCAGGTTGAAGCGGGTGAAGAGCTCGTCGGACTCGCCGGTGGCCATCCACTTCGCCATCCGCTCGGCGACGGCGGGGGCCATCATGAAGCCGTGGCCCACGAAGCCGGACATCTGCAGGAGGTTGTCCAGGCCCGGCGTGCGGCCAAGAATCGGGTTGTTGTCCGGCGTCACGTCGTAGCAGCCGGCCCACTGGCGCAGCACCTTCACGTGCCCCACCTGCGGCATCTGCTCCATCAGCGCCCGGGCGAAGCGCGACACGAAGCGCAGCGTGCTGCCCATGTTGAGGCCCGCCGGCTCCTTCGGGTCACCCATGCCGCCCACGATTTCGCCGCGCATGGACTGGCTGAAGTAGAGGCCCGTGTCCAGCACCGACACCAGCGGCCCCAGGAAGGGCTTGAGCGGCTCGGTGCTGAGGATTTCGTGCCGGTGCGGCTCGTTGGGGAGCGGCACGCCCACGAGCTTCGCCACCTCGGGGCTCCACGCGCCCGCGGCCAGCACCACGGTGTCGCAGGCGATGTCGCCGCGCGTCGTCTTCACCTTGCGCACCTGGCCGCCGCTCGTCTCGAAGCCGGTGACGTCCGTGTACGTCTCCACGCGGACGCCCTTCTTCTTGCAGCCCTGCGCGTAGCCCCAGAGGAAGGGCCAGGGGAAGATGACGCCGTCCTCCGGGTTGAAGGACGCCGTCAGGCAGTCCTTCAGGGTGAGGCCGGGGACGATTTCACGCGCCTCGTCCGGGCTGATGATGCGGGTGGGCACGCCGAACTTGTTGTGCAGCGCCGCGTTGCGGTCCAACCGCTGCGCCACCGGCTTCGTCTTCGCGAGGAAGAGGTAGCCGCCCTGGCGCAGCCACACGTTGATGCCCAGCTCGCGGGCGAAGCCCTTCATCAGGTCGATGGAGCGCCTGGCCAGCTCCACGAGCGCGGGGGTGCCCCACTGCATGCGCACGCCGCCGCCGTTGCGGCCGGACGCGCCCGCGCAGAGGTAGCCGCGCTCCAGCACCACCACGTCCGTCTCGCCCTCGCGGGCCAGGTTGTACGCCAGCGCCAGCCCCATGATGCCGCCGCCGATGATGACCACCTTCGCCTTCGCCGGCAGCGGCGCCTCCGGGCGCAGCGCGGGAGGGAAGGCGTCCACCTCCTGGGGCACTCCGCCCACGGGCGGCTGGGACTCGTCCACCGGGGCGGTGGCCAGCACGCGCAGCTCGGTGGGGTAGAGCGGCGGGCGCGGGGTGAAGGGCACCACCGCCGGGGGCTTGAGCGCCTTCTCCTGCTCCAGCAGCGAGGCCACCGCGGCCAGGCAGCTCTTGCCCTGGCAGATGCCGGTACCGAAGCCGGTGTAGCGCTTCACCGACTCCACGTCGCAGAAGCCCCGGGACACCGCGTGCCGGACGTCGTCGACGGTGACGTCCTCGCACGAGCAGATCATCGCCTTGCTCATGACAGCCCTCCCACCAGCGCCTCGGCCGCGCGGCGGCCGGCGGCCCCCGCTTCCTTCGCGGTGCCACCGCCGGTGAGGTCCCCGGCGGCGAACACGTCCCGTGCCTGCGTGCGTCCGTCCGCGTCCGCCTCCACCACGAAGAGGCCCCGCCCGGCGTCGAACGTCACCTTCGCGCCGCCCTGCCGCGCCAGCTCGAAGCTGGGGCTGACGGGCACGGACACCAGCACGGCGTCACAGTCCACCTTCTTCCGCCCGCCGTCCTTCGCCGTGTAGCTGAAGGCGCCCACGCGCCGCAGGCCGTGCGCCTTGGGCTCCGAGCCCTGCACCGCGGTGGGGTGCGCGCCGGAGGGAGGCGCGGCCTTCAGGTCCACCACCGCCACCACCTTCACGCCGCGCTCCTGCATCAGGTTCGCGAGCGCATGCAGCTCCGGGCCCCAGCCCACCAGCGCGGCGACTTCCGGCGCCACGTCGTAGCGGCGCAGCAGCAGGCTGGCCGCGCGGCCCGAGTACACGCCGGGCAGGTCGTTGTTCTCGAACGGCACCATCGGCGGGTGGCCGCCCGGCGCCAGCAGGAAGCGCTCCGCGTACACCTTCAGCAGGCGCGGGCCCTCCGGCTCCCAGGCGCCCACCGCGAGGAAGCGCCCGTCCTCGTCGTCATACAGGCCGAGCACGGGGGCGCGGGTGAGGATGCTGCCCTTGGGGAACGTGCTGTCCTCCGGCACCGCGGGTGCGTCCGCCTCCGGGGCGCCGTGCGCGAGCCGCCCGCCCAGGTGGCCGTCGCGCTCGAAGAGGAGGAAGGGCACGCCGCGGTCCGCCAGCACGCGCGCCGCCGCGAGCCCCGCCGCGCCGCCGCCCACCACCGCCACGCGGGTGCGCAGCGTGCGCGCCGGAGGCGGGGTGGGGGCCGGCTCCTTCGGCAGCAGGCCGAGGCCCGCGAGCTGCCGCGCCACCTTGGCCATCACCTGCTCGGCCACCGGCACGCCGGCGAACATCTCGTGGTGGTCCAGCCCGCGGGGGAAGAACCAGTCGATGGTCTCGAAGACGTCCACCTTCGCGGAGGGGTACGCGTTCTGCCGCTCCAGCCGCATGCCGTCTCGCGCGGGCGTGCGGCACGTGTAGACGTTGGGTTGGCCGTCCACCCGCATCAGGCAGTGGGAGCAGGCCGCCGCGAAGCAGTACGGGCTCCGGGGGCGGTGGTACTTCACGGAACGGGCGAGCACTTGCTCGTCGGCCGCGATCAGGGAGCACGCCACCGGCTCGCCTTCGATGGCGGGGATGCTCTCGCCCTCGAGGTCCACGGTGATGGCCCTGCCGCGCGGGGAAGCGTCTGGGAGGCGTCGCATGGGTGGGCGCAAAATGGCGCACCCGGACCGGACGGTCAAAGCCTGTCGGGTCATGACGCGCCACGGCGATTCCGGACAGGCGACAGTGGCGGTGATGGGCCGTGAGACCTTCTCTAAGGCGCACCCGGAGAGCCCCGGCGGCAGACCCGAAAAACACACCGGGGACCGCCCCGGGCCGTGTCGGCCTCGTGACGATCCCCGGAGAGGATGGAGCTTTACTTCAACCTACACCGGGTGGTCGGCGGTGGGCATGATGGGCTCGGGCATGCCGCTCGGCCGGATGTTGCCGAACCGGGTGCGGATGACCGCCCCCAGCGCCATCAGGCAGATGAAGGTGGAGACGATGGCGCCCAGCACGGGGATGGCTCCAATCACCATCAGCACCAGCAGCCCCAGGGCCAGCACCACCGCCTGCGTCTTGCGCCCGCGCAGCACCGGCAGCCGCGTGCCGACCTCGCTCGCCACCGCCGCGTAGCCCAGCGCCGCCGCCAGGGGCGCCGCCATCCACAGCACCATCGCCGCGGGGATGCCGATGATGGTGATGCACAGCACCACCGTGAGGGGAATCATCGCCAGCAGGCCGAGGAACCCGGTGAGTCCCGACTGCAGCGGCTTGCGGCGGATCTCGTCCCCGAGCTGCTTCATCCGCGCCGGGAAGAACATCTGCCCCAGGAAGCCCAGGCCGAACATCACCGCGAAGGTGAGGATGAACGCCGCCAGTCCCCCGCCGTCATCGTCGTCGCGGACCTCCGCGCCGGCGTTCCGGCTCTCCTTCACGCCCTTCTTGATTTCACCCGCCACCATGCGGCCGATGCCGGCGCCGCCGAAGGTGTCGATGCTGCCCTCCACCTCCGCGCCGTCCGCCCGCTCCACCACGCCGCCGAAGGAGGACACATCTCCCTCCACGTGCGCATCGGGCCCGAGGATGACGTTGCCGCCGAAGGAGTGCGCGTCTCCCTCCACGTGGCCGTTGACCTCCAGGTTGCCGCCGAAGGCGACCGCGTCCTCCTCCACGTGGCCGTTCACCAAGAGGTTGCCGCCGTACACCACGGCGCTCTCGACGTTCTGCCCTTCCTTCACCTCCAGGTTCTGTCCGCGCGCCACCACGTTGCGGCCGCCGGAGCGGTGCTTGCGCCGCAGCTCCTCACGCGTCTTGCGCATCTCCTCGCGCGCCCGGTCCATCTCCTGCCGGGTCTCCTCGCGCGCCTCGCGCATCGCCTCCTCGCTCAAGCTGGACGGGAGCGGCGGCATGGGCGGCATCGGAGGCATGGCCGGCATCGACGGCATGTCCGGCGTCGCTGGAGCCTCCGGCGCGGCGACGGCTTCCGGGGCCGCGGGGGCCTCGGCCGGCGCCGGAGGTGTAGGGGCCGTCTCACCCGAGGCAGCCGCGTCCTTCTCCTTCGCCGTCATGGGGCGCAGCGTGTAGATGGTGCCGTCCTGCTCCATCCGCAGCGAGTAGGCACGCGCCACGGTGCTCAGGGCCTGGTGGGCGGTGACGCCGCGCAGGTGCACCTCGGCGGGCGTGTCCAGGTCGCCGGTGACGACGAGGTTGAGGCCCCCCTTGTCGGCGATGGTCTTCAGCGCGTCGCGCAGGCTGCCGCGGAAGCTGATGTCCACGGTGCGCGTGGCGGGCGCGGCGGCCTCGGCCTTCGGGGCGTTGGGGGTCTCCGCGCCGAGCGCCAGGGGCGCGAGCGCCAGGGGCGCGCCGAGGAGCAGAGCGGGAACGAGGCTTCGAGAGGAGATCTTCATGGGGCGCTCAGGCTTCGGAAGGAGTGGGGATGCCGCCAGCCAGCCGCTTCAGGCCGTACAGCGAGGTCAGGAGGAGGAACGTGAGGAAGCAGGCCACCGCCAGTCCCGCGGTGGCCCACAGCGCGTGGGCGCCGCTGAGGACGCCATCGACGAACTGCGGTCCCTCCACCATGACGGAGGCGATGCTGGTGCCCAGGTGGCCGAGCGCCTGGTCGTTCATCAGCAGGTAGCCCAGGCCTCCCACGAGCGAGGTGAGCAGGATGGCCACGCCGGACCAGACCTCGCGCCGCTGCGGTACGGGCTCGGCGGCCACGCGCGCCATGACGCTCGCCACCAGGGTGGGGGGCGGGAGCGGATCCGCCAGCCGGTACAGGTCCTGCTCCATCAGCCGGTGCTCTTCCAGGACGGCGCTGCACGCCTCGCACTCGGCGGCGTGGTCCAGGGCGGGGCCCTCGCCGGCCTCCAGCTCCGTGAAGAGAAGCTCCAGGTCCGGGCACGGTTGCGACGTCATCGGGGAGCCTCCTCGGTGGGGGTCATCTTCTTGCGCAGCTTCTCCCGCGCGCGGAACAGCCGGGCCATGATGGTGCCGGGAGCGCAGCCCATGACCTGGGCAATCTCCTTCGTCGTGCGCTTCTGGACGTAGTAGAGCGCGAGAACCTCCCGGTCCTCGGCGGACAGGGTGGCCATCGCCTCCTCGAGCGACTGCCGCTCCTGCGTGGCGATGGCGCAATCCTCCTGCGACGCGTCGCCGCTGGGGAGGACCTCCTTCATGGGCTCCAGCTCCTCCGTCTTCACCTTGGTGCGGCGGCGGAGCAGGTCCAGGCAGAGGTTGCGTGTGATCGCCAGCACCCAGAGGTCGAACGGGCGCGAGTCGTCATAGCGGTGGAGGTTCTGGTAGGCGCGCAGCAGGGCCTCCTGCGCCACCTCCGCGGCCTCCGCCTCGCGCTGGAGCAGCCGCAGGGCCAGGCCGTACACCGGGCGCTGCACGCTGCGCACGAGGGACTCGAAGGCGGACGGATCGCCGCGGCGAGCGGCCTGCACGTCCGCCTTCCAGGGGAGCGGGGGGGCCTCTTCAGCCATCAGCATCCCGATGGCGAGGGCGAGCGACCCGGGAGCGTCGTCGAGGGCAAGAGCGTTCACGCCTTGCCCTACGGCGTGCCCGTCCGCCCATTGCGTCCGGCCGTGACATCTCTATTTCTTCCGTGATTTCGAGGCCTTGGCCGCCCGCTTGGCGGCTGACTCCGCTCGGGCGACTTCCTTCGCCGCCTTGCGCTGGCGCTGCCGCTCGCGGAAGCCCACGGGCTCCGGAGGGGCCTCCGGGCGCTGGGCGGCCGGGGCGGCCTGCCGGGCCAGCGAGCGGTGGCGGGCGGGCGCCTCGGGGGCGCGCTCCTCACGGCGTCCGCGCTCCTCACGGCCTCCGCGCTCCTCACGGCGTCCGCGCTCCTCACGGCCTCCGCGCTCCTCACGGCCTCCGCGCTCCTCACGACCCACGGGCGCCCGGCGGCGGGCTCCACTGGTGCCCCGCTCCTCGTGGTCCTCGCGGCCGGCCTGCTCGGCAGCCACGAAGCGCGGGCGCTGAGAGGCGCGGATGGTCTCCGCGGTGTCCTCGGCGTACTCGAAGTGGAAGAGGCGCTTGATGACGAGGGTGGCGTAGGCGCCCGGCGGCAGGGTGAAGGCGACGTTGACCTTCACGGAGCCGCGGTTGAGCTCGTCCTGCTGGGTGCGGCCGATGACGAGCTTGTGCGGGAAGACGAGCAGCGGCCGCTCCTCGTGCTTGAAGAAGAGCCTGCGCGGCTCCTCCTCGATGCGCAGGTCCGCCAGCTTCAGCTTCTCGCGGCCCAGCACCCACGTCATGGCCTCCTCCACCTTCGGGTCCGTGAAGGTGGTGTCGGGGGCGAGCAGGGGGAAGGTGGCGTCGCGCAGGGTGCGCAGCACCTCCGGGCTGGCGTCCCGGTGGAACAGCAGCGTGCCGGCCTGGTAGCGCAGGGGGAAGAGGTGCTCGCGCGGCAGGAGGAGCTGGAGGTAGCGCCGGACGCCCTCGTTCCAGAGGTAGCTCTGGTAGGTGAAGAGCAGCATCGCCCGGTAATCCGAGTCGATCTGCATGAAGGCACGGACGAAGTCCTTCGGCTCCTCGCGCAGGGACTTGAGGATGCGGTGGTACTTGCGCGTGCCCTCGAAGGGGACGCGCGAGTTCCATCGGCCCCAGTTGTCGCGCCAGAAGGCCTTCACCTTGGCGTCCTCGGTGCGGTCCAGCTCCGAGGGCGCGGCCATGTAGTTGTGCAGCGCGGCCTCGAAGTCACCGCGGATGAGGTCCTTGGCGATGAAGCCCTGGCCGTGCTTCAGCGAGCCGAAGCGCTGGCTGTCGAAGTAGTTCACCACGCCCAGGCGGTTGACCTCGGCGGTGGCGACGTTGAGGGGCCCCAGCGACGCCGGGCTCATTGCGCGCACGGTGACGGAGAAGCGGTTGGAGGTGATGTTGGCGGCGGACAGGGGCTTGTCCGTGCGGCCCAGGTACTTCAGGCGCAGGTCGGGCTCCTGCATGTCCACGTCCGCGCCGTCCACGGCGATGATCTGCTCGGTGCGGCCCTGCTTGTCCTTGAGGCCGCAGTAGCTGATGGAGCCGGGCTTGAGCCCGAAGGCGTCCCTCAGCCGGGTCACCGCGTCGAACGTGGACAGCTTCTGCTTGTCCATGAGGTAGACGCGGTGGCGTCCGCTCGCGACCTCGTCGAAACGGTAGGACTCCTTGACGGAGAAGTCTTCGGGCTTCTGTTTGATTCTCACGTGCCCCCCTTAGCAGCGTGGGCCCGCGGATTGAAGCGCGAGCGCCAGAAACGGACTAACGTCCGGCGCCATGCGGCTTCTTCCCGTCCCACTGCTCTTCCTGGGCCTCGTCCTGGGCCCTGGCTGTGCCACGACGCTGTCCACCATGCAGACGGCCCGGACGCTGGCGCCCGGGCAGGTGCAGGTGACGGGGGGGATGGGGGTCTACCTCCCCGTGGGCAACCTGGTCCGGGTGGTGGACACCGGCATCGAGCAGGGCGAGGAGGCGAGGGACGCCATCGAGGAGGACCGGCCATACACACTGGACGAGGAGGCCCAGCAGCGGCTCCTCACGGCGGGCGTGGCGCTGATGGTGGCCCCGCCGGGCGTCAACCCGGAGCTGATGGTGCGGGTGGGGGTGGTGGACCGGGTGGACGTGGGGCTTCGCTACAGCGGCATCTCCCTGAGGGCGGACGCCAAGGTGCTGCTGCTCCATGGCGGGGACGCCGGCGGGGGGCGGATGGAGCCCGGGCAGCGCTCCTACGACGTGGCCCTGGGCCTGGGCGCGGCGCGTCACTTCTTCTCCAGCCCCGTCCTGGACGTGCTGGAGGTGGTCCAGATGGGCGACTTCAGCCGCTACGACGTGGAGGTGCCCCTGTACGTCAGCGCGGACTTCGGGGACATCTTCAAGCTGTACGGGGCGCCCAAGTACGTCTTCAGCCGCACCCGGCTGGACGAGCGGCTGGTCGACTACTCCCAGGAGGGCAAGCCCGTGACGGGCTTCGACGCCTCGCTTCCGGCCACCGTCAACAGCCACTTCGTGGGCAGTACCCTGGGGGTGGCCCTGGGCTACCGGTACGTCCACGTCTTCGCGGAGCTGACAGGGGGGTACGTCATCTGCAAGCCCAACCTGTTCGGTGCCGAGCGGGAGCTGGGAGGCGTCACCCTCTTTCCCTCCTTCGGGCTGGCGATCCGGACGGGGGGCCCGAAGGGGGGCCGGGGGAGCCTGCGGGAGCACTGAGGGTCCGGGCGGCGGGACGCTGACCGGCCGTGCAGGCCTCCGGATGTTGGCTGGGAGGGGGGGAGGGCGTCGAGCGTTCCCCGGTTTCGAGCGGCTCTGATACTGTCCGGGCCGGTGAGGACTCGCGCGTGACTCAGGCCCCCGCCCCATTCGCTCCGAAACCCGGGCAGATCCGCGGCCCCCGCCTGACCGGGCGCTTCGCGGACGGCAGCCTGGGAGAATTCCCCCTGGGACCGACGACGTCCCTGGGCCGGCATCCGTCCAATACGCTCCGGCTGGTGGACCGGGAGGTCTCCAAGGAGCACGCACTCATCGAGCGCGTGGGCAAGGACTTCGTCCTCAAGGACCTGGGCTCCTCCAACGGCACGTTCGTCAACGGCCGGCGGGTGAAGGAGCTGAAGCTGCGGGACGGGGACGAGATTGCCCTGGGCTCCTCGCGGCTCATCTTCCACAGCGGCGAGCCGGCGGTGAACCACAGCGCGCCCACCGCGCCCGGTGTGACGGTGGTGGCGCAGTCGGTGTCCATGCCCGCCTTCCTGGCGCAGATGGACCAGGTGCCGCAGAACTTCCGCCCCGCGGACATGGTGACGGACGTGGACGCGCTGCGCCGCGACTACGAGAAGCTGCGCATCGCCCACGAGTTCCACCGGCAGGTGAGCCTCCAGGGCAACCAGACGGGGCTGTTCGAGCAGATTCTCAAGGTGGCCTTCCAGCTCCTGGCGGCGGACCATGGCGTCATCCTGAAGGTGGCGGACGACGGCCAGTTCATCCCCGCGGCGGTGCACCACCGCTCGGGCAAGGCCGTCAACGTCATGCTGTCCGACACCGTGCTCAAGCGCGTGGTGGAGACGCGCAAGGCGGTGCTGACGGCGGACGCCATCATCGACGAGCGCTTCTCCGCGGCGGAGAGCATCGTGGCGCAGGGCATCCGCTCCGCCATGGCGGTGCCGCTGATGGTGAAGGAGAAGATCCAGGCGGTGCTGTTCCTGGACAGCCGGCAGCAGATCAACGCCTTCTCGGAGAAGGACCTGACCATCCTCTCCGGCATCGCCGCGCAGGCGGGCATCGCCCTGGAGAACGCGTCCCTGGCCGAGCAGATCCGCGCCGAGGCGGTGACGCGCGCCGAGCTGAGCCGCTTCCTGTCCAAGGCGGTGGCGGACGCGGTGATTGCCGGCGAGACGGAGGACCTGGCGCAGAGCCGGCTGGCGGAGGTGAGCTGCCTCTTCGCGGACATCCGCGGCTTCACCACCCTCTCGGAGAGCGATCCGCCGCAGGAAGTGGTGTCCATGCTCAACACCTTCTTCTCCGCGATGGCGGACGTGGTGTTCCGCTACGAGGGGAACCTGGACAAGTTCATCGGCGACTGTGTCATGGCCGTGTGGGGCCCGCCGCTGTCCCACCCGGACGACGCGGCGCGGGCCCTGCGCGCGGCGCTGGAGATGCAGGACGCGGTGGTGGCCATGAACCGGGCGCGCGTGGACGCGGGCAAGATGCCGATTGAAGTGGGCATCGGCGTCAACACGGGCCAGGCCGTCGTCGGGTACATGGGCAGCGCCGAGCGGCACGAGTTCACGGCCATCGGCGACACGGTGAACACGGCGTCGCGGCTGTGCGGGCTGGCGAAGAGCGGCGAGGTGCTGGCCTCGGAGACGACGGTGCGCAAGGCGGGGCACGGCTTCGACGTGGAGGAGCTGCCGGCCATGCAGGTGAAGGGGAAGGAGAAGGCCGTTCCGACGTACCGCATCCATGGGCTGGAGTACTCCACCGCCGCCTCCCCGCGCCGCGCATGATGACGACGCAGGCCTGTCCCAACTGTGGGACGCAGCACGACATCCGGGTGTACGTCACCGGGCAGAAGGCGACCTGCCGTTGCGGCATCCGGTTCGAGGTGCGCCGTGGTGACACGCCGTCGGCCGTGGGCTCGCGGAACACGGTGGTGCCGGGCGCCAGCGGCGTTTTCGACAGGAATTCGCGCGTGGGGGTGTCACCTCCGGCGGGCTCCGGTGTTGGTACTTCCAGCATGTCCTCGCACGAGGCCTCCCGTGGGCTGGGGAACAACGTGACGGTGGTACCGGGCGGGGCCCCGGAGGGCACCTTCGTGTCCGCGCAGGGCCAGGGAGCCGCCTCCCGGCCCGCGCCCGCCGGCTCCGGCGTGTCCGTGCAGGGCATCGGGGTGTCCGCGGTCCGCCCCACGCCGGCCCAGGGCTCCGGCGTGGCGGGGCCGGAGGAGGCCGATTCGCGGGCCGATGACGAGTCCTTCCCGCCGAGCGCCGTGCCGCTTCCGGGCGTGGCGGCCCCCTCCGACGCGACGAGCGGGGTGGCGCTGCCCTCCGACGTGGTGGGGCGTGAAGCGCCGGTGGAGCCCACGGTGGTGCGCTCCTCCGCGAAGACGGGGAAGGGGAGCGCGAACTCGGACCTGGGCGACCACGACCTGAGCACCTTCGTCACGGGCGGGAAGGTGGACCTGCCGGGCTTCGAGTTGATGGAGATGCTGGGCCGGGGCGGCATGGGCGAGGTGTGGCTCGCGCGGCAGCAGTCCCTGGGGCGCACGGTGGCGGTGAAGCTCCTGCCGCCGCGGCTGGCGAAGGACCCGGAGTTCGTCACCCGGTTCGAGAAGGAGGCCACCGCGCTGGCCGCCCTCAACCACCCGCACATCATCCAGATCATCGACCGGGGCGTCGCGGGCGAGCACTACTTCTTCGTCATGGAGTACGTGGAGGGCCGCTCGCTGCGCGAGGCGATGTCGGCCGGGCTCACGCCGGAGCGGGGGCTGAAGATCCTCCTGGCGGTGGCGCGCGCCATCGAATGCGCGCACGACAAGGGCATCATCCACCGCGACCTGAAGCCGGAGAACATCCTGCTGGACGGGCGCGGCCACGTGAAGGTGGCGGACTTCGGGCTGGCGGGCATCCGCGCGCAGGACTCGCGCCTGCAGCTCACCGCGACGGCGGTGGCCATGGGCACGCTGAACTACATGGCCCCGGAGCAGCGGCGCGACGCGAAGAACGTGGACGGGCGCGCGGACCTCTTCTCCCTCGGCGTCATGCTGTACGAGGTGCTCACCGGCGAGCTGCCGCTGGGGCGCTTCAAGCTGCCGTCCGCGAAGGTGCCGGGGCTGGACCCGCGCGTGGACGCGGTGGTGGAGCGGCTGCTGGAGACGGAGCCGGAGGCACGCTACGCGCGCGCGGGCGAGCTGGCCGCGGAGCTGGAGGCGATGGTTTCGGCCACGTCCGCACCGGGGCTGTCGCAGGGCGACGTGGAGGGGCGGGTGGTGCCCGCGGCCGCGCGTCCGGCCAGCAACCTGTCTCGCCGGGTGAAGGCGGGCTGGCGGCGGGCTCGCGCGGGCCTGTCGGTGGTGGGCGGGCTGGCGCTGCTGGGCATCGCGGTGCAGTGGCTCGTGGGGCCGGTGAGCGTGCACGTGGGCAAGGGCGACAAGGTCGTCATCGGTACCCAGGGCGTGACGGTGCGGGCCGGTGAGAAGCAGTGGCCGCCGAATACCTACGGCGAGGTGTTCACCTCGGTGAACCTGGTGGAGCCGGCGAAGCCGGGAGGCGCGTCGCGCTTCGAGGTGGGCTTCGACAAGGGCGAGGAGGAGCTCAACGTCCACAGCGGCCAGTGGACGCTGGTGGACGGGCAGCTCCGCGCGGTGCAGGGCGGCAAGGAGACGAACGGGAAGCGGCTGGTGCCGCGCGCCTACGTGGCGCACCGCTACTTCTCCACGAATGACTTCCGGGCGGACGTGGTGATGGACGTGAAGCCGCTAGGGAAGCAGTACCCCGAGGAGCCCGACGCGCAGCACTACGGCGAGCTGGCCCTGCGCATCAAGGACCTGCAGGTGTCCGCCTTCGCCATCCCCGAGGCGGGGATGCGGCTGGCCTGGCGCTACTTCACGGAGGACGGCCAGGAGGTGGTGGGCAACAGCGCGCTGGACACGGACAACCTCGTCGAGGACGAGATGCCGCTGCCCAAGCACGGCCCCTATCTGGTGGGCCTGCGGATGCAGCGCGCGAAGAATGGCGTGCTGGTGGAGGCGTTCCTCAACAACCAGCGCTTCGCGCGCAAGCTGCTGCCCGGCCTGGAAGACCGCGTGGGCAAGGTGGCGCTGGGGTGCCGGAACCTGGAGTGCACGTTCGACGACCTCAAGGTGCGCGGCGTGCTGGAGTCCCGTCCCCAGCGCAAGGTGGCCGGGGGCGCGGAGTAGGGCGCGCTCAGAGCGGGAGCCAGGCGACGCGGACGCCCAGCGTGAACAGCGCGTGGAAGCCGTCGTCCGCCGGAGGCACGGGGCCCGTCTGGGCGGGGAGGCCGGGCAGCGTCACCGTCTGCTCACCCGTGTGCACCGTGTAGCTGCCGATGGAGACGGTGAGGATGGGGCCCAGGAACACGCCCCGGGTGAGCCTCGCGTCGCCTCCGACGGTCAGCCGGGCGTAGGTCGGGCCCCGGTCGGTGAGGCTCACCTCGGCGCCGGCCGGCACCGTGCCCACGCCGGGCACGGGGACTTCCAGCTCGCCGTCCAGGTCGGTCCGGGCAATCTCCAGGCCCACGCCGAGCCCCACCCAGGGGTCGAAGCCCGCGCCGGGTGAGAAGTGGTACTGGACCTCCGGTCCGAAGCGCCACTGCCAGGACGAGCAATCGAAGCCCTCCGGGCAGGACTTGTCGCTCGTCTTCAGGAACACCTTCTCGTAGGAGCCCCATACGCCGAGATAGAGCCTGGGGCTCACGCGGTAGCCCAGCTCGAGGAGGACCGGGAGCGACACGCTGGAAGCGTCGGTGATCTTCAGGTCCTCCGGCTCCCCGGTCACCAGCGACACGCCGTCCGTGTAGATGTAGCCCAGCCCCGCGCCGATGCCGGAGCTCAGGGCGACCTGCGGCCCGGCGAGGCACTCCTCCGACGAGTCCGGCCCCCAGGCCATCGCATTTCCCGCGAGGCCCAGCGTGACAGCCATCAGCCATGTGCGGCAGCGCCTTCCAGCCATGTGCGTTCCCCTTCGTGAACAGCAACGCGCCGGAGCAACACCCCCGTGTCGAGGAAGAAGCGCGGCTCGCGCGGGCTGCATTCGGTGACCCGGCGGGCATGTACTGCTCGCACCTGTCCGTTGGCCAGCGGCCGGACGTCGGGGCGGGTGGGGACAGGCGCCGGTTCACATTCCTCACCCCTGTGCCGTCAATTGACGAACAGAGTGGCGCCCCGGGAGCGGCCTTGCACGGGTGGGGAATCGTCTCCACCCTGCTCCGGTCGTGGCCTGCCATGGGGAGGCCGCGCCGAGCCTGGTGGGGAACGGGATGGACGTCTGGCGCATCCTGCTGGCACCGCTGTACGCGATGTGCCTTTCGGCGCTGGTGGTGGCGGCTTTCACCTTCGGACGGAGGGAACCGGCCGCGCGCCCGTGGCGCCTGCCCCTGGGGTGGTTCGGGCTTCTGGCGGTGGGCTCGTGCTGCGTCGCGCTTCAGTTCCCCGATGGGGCCACCCCGGTGCTGTCCGCGGAGGCGGTGGCCCGGGCCGGAGGCGCTGCGTTGTTGATCGTGGCCGCGGGGGTGGCGGTGCGCGGCGCGCGGGCGCGTTCCCTGTCGGACCCGTTGCGGGTGTCGGCGCCCATGTCATTGGACGAAGCCGTGGCGTCGCTGCGCATGGGCGGGACGCCGGGCTGGGGCGTGTACCAGGGGACGCTGGATGCCGCCGAAGTGCTGACGTCTCCGGGCGGTGTGCCCTGCGCCTTCTACGAGGCCGAGGTGCGCGAGGTCGCGGAGGACGGGCGCAAGGGACCGCTGCTGTCGCGCGAGCGCGCCTATGCGCCGGTGCTGGTGCTTCGCGGCGAGCGCGTGAGGGCGTCGGTGCGCTTCGCTCCATCGTCGCTGGTGGCTCCGGTGGAGGTCCGCCGGTGCCGTGCATTGCCCGGGACGGGGCCCGCGTCCTGGTACGAGGAGGTGCCCGCCCTTGGAGCTGGCATCCAGGCCCAGGTGGAGGCCACGGAGCCGGAGGTGCTCTCCTGGGAGCGGGTGGGGACGGTGGGAGGGCCGTGCCTCGTGGTCGGTGAGCTGCGGCGCGGCCCCGACGAAGGTTCCTACGTGCTGTGCGGGCGTGACGGTCGGCCGGCGCTGGTCGTGCCTGGCCCCGAGACCCCGGCGACGGGTGGCACGTTGGCGCGCAAGGCCTGGAAGCACTTCGCGGCGGCCGGAGCGCTCTCCATGGCCGCCGCGTTGGTCCTGTACCGGGTTGGATGAGCCGGGGCCCGGGACACGTCTCCCGGGCTCCGGTGACTCAGGAGCGGTGACTCACGCGCCGCTTCCCGTCCCCCGCGAGGTGGAGAACACGAGCTGCTCGCCGCGGTCCGCCATCGTCACGGAGAAGGTCCGCTCCACGCCGGCCAGCCCCAGCGGGGTGGACTTCGCCAGCTCCGCCAGCAGTGAGCCCGCGGCGCGCAGGTGGAAGCCCGTGTTCCACATGCCCTCCATCTCGTTGAACACGGTGCGCAGCTCGTCCGGGGCCTTGCGCTCGTCAATCGCCCGGCGCAGGCGCACCATGCCACTGACGAAGGCCTGGCACTTGGCCAGCGTGCCGCGGTTCTTCTCAATCACCTCGGCGAAGGTGAAGTTGCCGCCCGGAGGCCGCCACTCGCTCTCGATGAGCAGCAGGTCCTTGCCCAGCTCCTTCACGGACGGGTCGTGCTTGAGGAAGTGCTCGGCGATCTGCGCCGCGCGCGTCGGAGGCAGGTCGCCGGTCATCAGGCTGCCCTTCTCCTGCACCTCGCGCAGGTACGCCTGCCAGATGGGGCCGTACACCACGCGCCGGAACTCGGCGGAGGAGCGTGCCGTCTGCTCGCTCCACGGCATGGCCCGCGCCAGCGCCCGCGAGAAGAGCGCCAGGTCGAAGTCCTGGAGCCGCGGCACCAGCGCCCGGAAGGTGTCGTCCGCCATCTTCAGCTCGAGCCGCGTCTCGATGGGCTCCTTGTTGAGGTCCGCCTGCATCGTCCCCATGACGGCCGCCGCGTCGGCGGCGTCCAGCACGCCCCACACGACGGCGTCATCCACCGCGGCCTGCAGCTCCTTGCGGCTCATCTTCTTCTGCCGGCCCCACAGCATCAGGTGCAGGCCGTAGCGGAAGTCCGAGGCCACCGGGGCGGGGGAGAACCGCTCCATGTCCGCCTTCAGGTCCACCACCCACTGCCCGCGGTTGCCCAGCAGCTTGTCCTCGTAGCCGCGCCGGCCGAGGAACGCCATGCGCCGGGCGCCCTGCGCGTTCTCCTGCGTCACCCAGCTCTGCTTCTTCGTGCCCTGTACCTTGAGCACCTCGAACGAGCCCAGCCCCAGCGAGAAGCCATACGCCTGCTGCCGCGTCAGCGTGGTGGAGTGGAGATAGTTCTTCAGCTCGAAGGACTTCTGGTTCTCCGGCAGCTCCCGCATCCACTTCAGCAGGTCCACCAGGTTGCCCCGCAGCAGCGAGCCGTGGAAGCGCATCGCCGTGGCGTCATCCACCACCACCTCCAGCAGCGTGGAGGACTCGGACAGGCGCAGGTACTCGTACTGGAAGCCGGTGGCGATCTGCGTCTTCGCCACCTCGTCCAGCTTGCCCTCCACCTTCTTCTTGAAGTCGTCCCAGACGACCTTGATGTTGGTCAGCTCCGCGAGCTTCGGGTCCAGGCCGATTCGCTCCAGCGCGGCGCGCAGCACCTTCTTCGACAGGTCGTCCAGCTTCAGCTTGCTGGCCTTGTCCACCAGCGCGTCCATGACCTGCAAGGCCGTGGCGTCCGTCGGAGTCCCCAGCTTGCCGGCCAGCTCGCGCAGGGCCGGGCCGAGCAGGGCGTCCAGCACCCGGGCGAGCTGGTCCTTCACCGCCTTCACGTCCGCGAACTCCACGGTGACACCGAGGCCCGCGCCGAGCGTCCCCTCGCGGGACTTCGCCTTGCGCACCGACACCTGGATGCGTCCGGGCCGAGGCCGCGAGAAGGTGAGCTGGTAGTCATCCGTGAGCCCCACCTTCGCGGACACGCCGGCCTTGATGTCCGTCTTCAGCGCCAGCAGCTCACTGCCGCGGACGAAGGCCAGGCGGCCCAGGTTGGCGGTGAAGAGGTCCGCCCAGTTCAGCTCCAGGCGCGTCTGGAGGTGGCCTCGCGCCTGCCACGACATCGCGTCGCCCGTGGCCAGCTTCGCCAGGTCGGTGGCCTGCATCAGCCGCGGGTCGGCCAGGTCCGTGCGCGCGGCCTCTCGCATGTTCATGGCCAGCGGGTGGGCGCGATAGTCGCTGAGGGTGACGGACAGCTCGCCCTGAACGTCCCCCGCGAGGAAGGACAGGCTGGCCCCCGCCGCGGCCTTCACGCGCGCGGTGACCTGGTAGCGCATCCACCCCTGGTCCCCGCCCAGCAGCAGCTGGGGCCGGGGCGCGTCGGGTGTCGCCTCCGCCGCGGCCTCGCCCACCACGTGGTTCTCGTCCACGTCGCCGGGCGAGTTGAAGTTGCGGATGGAGGCCTCGCCGCCGGCCTCGAAGGAGAGGGTGAAGTCCGTCAGGTTCAGCTTGGGCGGCAGGATGTTCTCCTGCGTGAAGGTCCCCTGGGCCAGGGGCACCTTGATGTCCTGGTCCATCAGCTTCACGTCGGGAACCTGCCGGGCCACCTCGTCCGGAAGCTTCGCCAGCAGCTTGTTGACCACCTTCATTCGGTCCCCCTGGGGTATGGCACCACGGCCATGGAGTTCGGTGCCCTCTGGTCGTACGCCGACCGCGCGCCCGGAACAAGCCACACCCCTGAAAAGACCAGCAGTCACCGGAAGGACTGCCCCCGAGGACGGGGCCGCGAGCACCCTCGTGCGGCGCGTCAGGCCTCGTCGCCCAGGCCGTATTCCTTGAGCTTCCGCGCCAGCGTGTTGCGGCCAATCTCCAGCACCCGGGCCGCCGCGGTGCGGTTGCCCTTCACCGCGTCCAGCACGCGCAGGATGTGGCGCCGCTCCACCTCCGCCAGCGGCAGCAGCCCGGCGGCCTCGCCCGGGGCACGCTCCTCATCGGGAGCGGGCAGGGCGGGGGCGGCGGTGACGGGCGCGGGCGCCGGGCGGTCCACGTTGGGCAGCGGCAGGTGCTCCTCGAGGATTTCGCCCTCGCACAGCACCACGGCGCTCTCGATGCAGTTCTCCAGCTCGCGCACGTTGCCGGGCCAGCGGTAGCGCTTGAGGCGCTCCAGCGCGGCGGCGCTGAGCTTCGGTGGTGGCAGGCGGTTGCGCCGGGCCACGGTGGCGACGAAGTGCCGGGCCAGCCGCTCGATGTCCTCCGCGCCGCGCTCGCGCAGGGGCGGCAGCACCACCTCCACCACCTTGATGCGGTAGTAGAGGTCCTCGCGGAAGCGCCCCTCGGCCACCATGCGGGCCAGGTCTCGGTGCGTGGCGGCGACGATGCGCACGTCCACCTTCACCGCCTGGGTGCCGCCCACGCGCTCGAACTCGCGGTCCTGGATGACGCGCAGGAGCTTGCCCTGCACGGGCAGCGGCAGCTCGCCAATCTCGTCGATGAACACCGTGCCGCCGTTGGCCGCCTCGAACTTGCCGGGCACCCGGTGGTCCGCGCCGGTGAAGGCGCCGCGCTCGTGGCCGAACAGCTCGTTTTCAATCAGCGTGGCGGGCAGCGCGGCGCAGTCCACCTTGATGAAGGGCTGGTCTCTCCGGGGGCCGTTGACGTGGATGGCGCGGGCGAACAGCTCCTTGCCGCAGCCGCTCTCGCCGCGCAGCAGCACCGTGGCGTCCGTGGGCGCGGCCTTGCGCACCAGGCGGTAGATGGACTGGAGCTGGGGGGACTCGCCGATGATGTGGTTGAAGAAGTAGCCGACGGGGGCCTGGGGCTGGTCCTTGGCGCGCTGCAGCTCCTGGTAGAGGGTGGTGCTCTGGAGCGCGGTGCTCACCTGGGAGGCAATGGCGGTGAGCCGCTCGGTGTCCTCGGCGGTGAAGTTGTCGCCGCCGCGGCGGTTGAGGACCTGGAGCACGCCGTAGAGGGCGCCGTCGGCGTCGCGCAGGGGGACCGCGAGCAGGCTGTTGGTGCGGTAGCCCGTCATCCGGTCGATGTCCGCGAAGAAGCGGCGCTCGCCGCGCGGGTCCGGGACGTTGATGGCCTGGCCCAGCTCGGCCACGGTGCCGGCGACACCCTGGCCCAGCTTCACGCGAATCTGCGACACCTCCGGCAGGTGGGCCGCGCGGCTGAACAGCTCGCGGCGCGCCGGGTCCAGCAGCCACAGGGTGCCCCGGTCCGCCTGCATGGAGGCGGCGATGCGGTCCATCAGCGTCTGGAGGAAGGCGTCGAGGTCCACCTCCCGTCCGACGAGACCCCCGAGGGGGAGGAGGACCTGGGTGACGTCCGAGGGGGGAGGGGGCATGGGAGGCAGGGGCGGAAGGACGAAGGCCGCGGCCTCACCATAACATCCGGAGGGCATGGGGCCGCCCCCTCTCAGGCCGCGCGGCCCAGGACGAGCCGCTGGCCCTCACGCGCCGGCTCGCAGACGGGGAAGAGGGCGCGGGCCTGCTCGGCCATGTCCTCCACCACGTCGTCCGGGTGGGCCGGGTCGTGGTGGAAGAGGCACAGCCGGCGCGCGCCGACCAGCTTCGCCACGCCCGCCGCGTCCATCATCGTCGAGTGGCCCCAGCCCTTCTTGGAGATGCCCTTGCGGCCCTCGTACTCGTCGGGCGTGTACTGGGCGTCCAGGCAGAGGACGTCCACGCCGTCGAAGAGGCGGGCCACCTCGGGGTCGAGGTCCTCCCGGCGGACCTCCACGTCCGTGGCGTAGATGAACGAGTGGCCGTCCGCCTCCACGCGGTAGGCCAGGCAGCCCTGGGGGTGCGGCACGTCGATGGGCGTCACCTTGAACGGCCCCACCTCCACCGGCTGCGCGTGCAGCGCGGAGCGGAAGTCCATGCGCGAGCGCATGGTGGACAGCGGCACCGGGAAGTGCGGCGGCTGCATCTGCGCGGCCAGCTCCGACTGGAGCGCCTGGGCGCCATTGGCGCCGGGGCCGTACATCACGAACTCCGACGTGGGCAGGTACGCGGGCGTGAAGAAGGGGAAGCCCTGCACGTGGTCCCAGTGCAGGTGCGAGAAGAACATCGTGGCCTTCTGGGGCGCGCCCTCGCGCATCATGACCTCGCCCAGCGTCCGGATGCCCGTGCCCGCGTCCAGGATGAGACGGTGGCCCTGGCTCGTCACCTCCACACACGCCGTGTTGCCGCCAATGCGCGAGCCGGACACCGCGATGCTCCCCCGTACCCCGTAGAACCGGACTTCCATGATGAGCCTCCTGAAGTGGGGGACATCCTCTTCGGACGTCCTGACACCCGGGGGCTAGAGCACGTGGAATGCCAAGGCTAAGTGATTGAAATCACTTGAGTGGGGCCGCCCGATGTTGAGCGGTGCACCATTCTGGATCGCCTTGGGATGGGGCGGTCGCGCCATTCCGGAGCATCTGGGTTGGCGGGGGTTGCGGCTCTAGAACGTGGGCCGGGCGGCGGTATTCACGCGGGTCTGGTGGATACGGGTGGGCGGGCAAGCGGGTTACCGGAGTGGGGGGGCGGGTATGAGCGCGGCCGGCCAGTTCTCATCCCCTGCGCCGTCCGGCGTAGGGCGGGGACATGGGGTCCATTGCGTTCTCCACCATCAAGGGCGGGGTCAGGAAGACCACGCTGCGCGCGCGCGTGGCGTCGGCCCTGGTGGACGCGGGGCACAGCGTGCTGCTGCTGGACCTGGATCCGCAGGCGCATTCCTCGCTGGTGCTCGGGCTGGATGGCCGGGAAGGGCCGTGCGCGGCGGAGATGCGTTCGGCCCGAGGTCGAAGCGCCGGCTGGACGAATGCGTGGGGCTTCGTTGGGTCTGCCTGACGGACGCAGGTGGGCGTCCATGAGCGCCACCTGCAGGGCACTGGAATCGAGCGCCTGCAGTTGCGAAGCGTGGTGGAGTGCACGGGGTAATGCCCGCGTGCTCATCTGGAGAAGGAACGCCGGTGAATGTTGTGCATGATAAAGCCTCCAAGCGCGTGTTCCGGAGCAACGAATGATGCCTAATGATGAGTCCTTGTTGAGAGTCGTCTCGATGATGGTGGGCTTGGAAGGCCGGCGCGATCTGCTTGGCAACAAAGCTCGCCTAAGACTGGCAAATGAAGTCATGACATGGGCACGGGAAGTGGCGCGCGCATCTTGTCTTGTTCCCGGCTGGGTACTTCTTCGCTGCGGATTTGGCGGAAGCGAGGGAACTCGCAAACCAGCTCGCGGCCGTCGCGCGACAGAACGCTCTTGCCGTCGTGCTGGGGGTGGACACCTGCGATACCGAAGCGTCCAAGGAGGGCGAAGCCAAACGTGGAAGCGAACACACTGAGGTGCTCGTGGCGCAGGGGCACCTCCCCTTCTTCATCTTGGGTTGGTCACCGGGCATGCCCAACCCAATTGAATGGAGGCAGCGTTCGACGACGGGGAACAACTGGAAGCTTGCCCCCGCCTTGACTCGTGGCGCACGGCGCATCCTGGAGGTTCACGGCAGGTCGGTTGACGTGGTGGCATGTGGTGAGGGCTTCAACAGGGCCCTCCGCTTCAGCATCGAGCAGGATCCGAAGAGGACCGCAGCGATCGTCATTGCCGCCCATACGTCTCAGGGCTCGCGTATCTGGAATGCGACCAAGTACTTCGCCAGCGACCTTGGACTGCCGACCCTTCTGTCGGTGCACCAAGCGCTCACCCAATACGGAGAGATGCTACATCCGGGCAACCGTGTGGGTTACGCGGAGGCGGAGGTGTTTAGGTCGTTTGGAGACTCACCCCAGCTCCACGCGGGCGCATTTGCTGTGCCGACTCCGGCTCATTCCTGATGCCCTGTCTGGGGCTAACTTCAGATTTCTTCCGCAACAGGCGTGGACCTGGCGGGCCCTGCGGAATGGAGGCTCCATTCCGGCCTGGGCAACCCGGGGGCGGGCCTGTCAGGGATGCAGGGCGCACATTGCGAATCGCGACCGTTGTGACGATGCTCCAGCAATCAGTGAATCGCCTCGAACTGGACGAGGTGACGTTCCGCGAGTTGGAGACTCGCTGAGCATCAACCTCCGCACGCGCTGACCCGATGAGGAAACCTGAGTGCTTTGAGGAGGCCGCGCCACGGGCCGCCATGCCACCGCCCCGGGCGTCGAGGAGCCGCGCGCCCTGTGGCGCAGGCCCGTTCATGAGGGCGCGCGAACGTGACCTGCCGCGGCGTGTGCATGGCGTCAGGGATGACCGACGATTCGGCCGCGTCGTGCATGCAGAGGGGGACACATGAACATGAAGGTCCAGCGGCATCACCTCCAGAAGGCCGGCTCCATCGAGGCACCCCGGTCCGAGGCGCGTCCGAAGGCGGGCGGTCCAAAGGACTACCTCCCGGAAGCACTCACGGGCGACACGTTCGAGGCACCTCGAGCCCATGCCCAGACGCGCGTGAATGTCGACCTCACCGGGGGACAGCCCCTGATGCTCAAGGGCGATGGGCCCGTCATGCAGGTCCGCGGAAAGGAGGAGGCCCAGGGCGAGAAACGGCGTGTCGTCAACCCCGACCTGCAGGCGTTCATGGCGGAGCATGAAGGGATGGAGACGACGCAGGACCTGGTCGACTACGCGTACGCCAACGGCGGAGACGCCACGCTGCAAAGGCTCTGCGAGGACCTCCACCTGGACTACGACGAGGTGAGCCAGCTCCGCTCGGTGCGGCTGGAGGAATACGTGTACTCCGGCCCCGTGCTCTCGGACGACCTGCCGAGCACCATGGCGGAAGCCGATGCTGCCTTCATCACGCAGTTCGGTGACCCCACGTACAATCCGGACGGCGCCGACTCCACGCACAACTGCGGGCCCACGAGCCTCGCCATGGCACTGCGCGCCTCGGGAAACATGCCAGAGGGGCTCACCCCGGAGCAGGAGATCGACTACGCCCGCGCGCTCATGTTCCCCAGCGACGACCACCCCACCATCACCGTCAACGGCCAGGAGATTCCACAGCTCGACGATGATGGCACCGACACCAGCCTCACCAGTATCGCCGGGGGCGCCCGGCGCAGCGAGGCCAACGCGGGCATGAACCAGACCGGTTGGGACAACCTGGATGCCGCGCTCGCGAACGGACAGCCGGTGGTGGTGAACGGAACGCTCAGCCAGGAATGGGCGGATCAGTTCCCGGGGGACTACCACCTGGAAGGCAGCGGGCACATGGTCGCCATCGTGGGACGCACTGAGGACGGCAACTACCTCGTGTGTGATCCGCTCCACCCGGACGGGCCGGTGGAGATGACTCGAATGCAGCTGGCCACCTTCACGTCCAGGGACCCGGCGTTCGTCACGGTCGGCGGCGGCGAGTAGCGGGCAATCCCGGCGCATCATCAGCAGCCATGCGCGCAGACGGCCTCGGCTTTCCGCACCCCGGATTACGGCGTGTCGTCCCCAGCGGGCCTCGAGGTGGGAGGGCGCGCCGGCGGGAAGGTGGGGCCGTAACACGCGCCTTTGTGCACGACATAGTTCAGGCTCGGGTCGCAGTCCTTCAAGCTCACGTTCAGTTCCACCCAGCACCCACCGTTGATGGGAATCTGTGTCTTGCTGGGGCAGCGGCCAGCAGCATCTGGCCGTGTCTGCCCAGGGAGCGGCCTGGGAGGCAGATCCACGGAGATGGTCGACGACGCGGAAGGGGCGCGACCCGGTGGCAGCGGCGCCGTCAGTACGGCGTCTCCGACAGCCACGGTGCCGCCATCCTCCGTCTCCTCGTCCGCTGACGCCTGTGCCTGCTCGGCCTCGTCGCCGGGACGTGCGCTCAGCATCCACCCGGTGCCAAGCGCCACGGCTCCGCCCAGGCTGGCTGCGATGAGCCAGGAGCGGCGGGGACTCCCAGACGCGCGACGCACAGCGTGTTTGGAGGCGGCCCGTGCGTCTACGGACTGGAGCTCCACCGGGACGAAGAGAGGCACATCCGCCTCTGGCCCCGCCGTCCTCGCGGCTTGCTCCAGCGCCTCGGCCAGCTCGCGGGCGCTGCCCCGTGCCTCGGGGCGCACGGAGAGCATCCGGGAGACGAGCGCGCTCAGCTCGGCGCAGCAGCGGACGTTGAGGGCGCGCGGAGGTCGAGGGCCGGTGCCCTCCAGGCTCCAGATATGGGACTCCTCGTCCATGGGCGCCGTGGTGGGAGGGTAGTCGTCGGTCACCAGCCGGTAGGCGGTCATTCCCAGAGCGAAGACGTCATCGGCCGGCCCGGGAGCGTAGGGCGGGGTGGAGGCATGGAAGGGGAGCTTCACGGAGCGCCAGGCCTCCGGGGAGCGGTAGGGAGGAGTGCCAGGAGGAAAGGGAGGCGAGGTGAGCGTGGCGGCGCCCAGGAAGTGTCCGGAGCCAAAGTCGGTGAGGAAGACGTGGCCGTCGGCTGCGCGGACGAGGACGTTGTCACCCTTCACGTCTCTGTGGACGCCTCCTGCGGAATGGGTGGCCGCCAGGGCGCGAGCGAGGCATGAGAGGGCGTGGAGGACCTGGCGGGAGGAGGGGCGGCGCACGCGCGCCCATTCGTAAAGGGAGACGCCCTCGACCCACTCCATGGAGAGGAAGGGGTAGGGGATGCCCACGGGAGACAGCCAGCTGCCATGGTCCACGAGACGAGGGACGCAGGGGTGGTGGATGCGGGAGAGCAACTCGACTTCACGAGCGAAGCGCGCATCGGCCGGGTGAAGGGCCAGCTTGAGTGCGACGGGCCCGGGGACGCCGTCCATGCCGAGGGCGCGGTAGACGGCGCCGTAGGTGCCCCAGCCTCGCGGCTCCATCACATACCACGGACCTACCCGGGTACCCCGTGGGAGGCTTGCCGGATTCAGGTGGACAGGCTGCATGGAATGTCCCGCGAGGAGGGAAGGGGTTCGCTGCGCTCGCGGCGAGCCTACTTCCTGCATTGGCACGTGTCAGCGCAATCCCCAGGGTGGGGCCGTCAGCGCCTCCTCTCGGAGTCCATAACCTTTCAGATGGCTCGCTCGTCAGTCTGCGCGGTTGTGGCTACGCATCACCCGGTGGGCGGCGTGTGCCAGGGCCCTCGCGAAAGAGGCTCAAGACATGGCGGGGCCCGAAGCGCACGGTGAGGAAGAGCAGTCCGAGGAAGATGAAGACGAAGGGACCGGCCAGCCCCCCGAGCACGGCTCCCACCAGCAGGCCGCCGGTTCCCCAGAGCGGGCCCGATGCAAAGCCCAGGACCGCTCCCATCACGGCCCCCACCGCCGCTCCAGCCAGCATGCAAGGCTCAATGAGGTTCATGGGGACGCTCCACAGACGGAAGCAGACCGCTGGCGCCCCCCGCAAGCACAATCCCCTCCCGGCTGAAGAGGGTGATGATACTGACCCGGGATGGCTCAGGCCATCTTCTCGCGCAGGTAGCTCTCGAGCTCGGAGGTGGCAACGCGCTCCTGGGCCATCGAGTCGCGGTGGCGCACGGTGACGGTGTCCTTCGAGGACGCGTCCTTGCCGTCGCCGAGGGTGTCGAAGTCGACCGTGACGCAGAAGGGGGTGCCAATCTCGTCCTGGCGCCGGTACAGCTTTCCGATGGCGCCGGTGTCGTCGTAGACGACCCGCATCGAGCCCGAGGACTGAAGCTGCCGGCGGATGCCCTTGGCCACGCTCACGATGCCCGGGTGGTTCTTCTTCAGCGGCAGCACGGCCACCTTGATGGGCGCCAGGCGCGGCTTGAAGTGCAGCACCGTCCGGTAGAACTCGTCGACGACGGGGTCCACCTGGCCGCGGAGCTTCTTCGCGACCTCGATGCTCTCCGCGCCCGGCATGGAGAGCAGGCCGGTGATGGACGCGAGCCGCTCACCCAGCGCTCCCGCGATGCGCTCACCCTCGGCGATGATGGCGTTCTTCGCGTCCGCCGGGAGCTTCTCGTTGCGGCTGACGGACTTGAGGAACGTGCCGAGCGCCTCCTCGACGGGCTTCAGGCGATCCGCCGGGGCCGGCTTCACCTGCTCCTCGGCATACGCCTCGCTGAGCACCGCGAGCACGCCGCGGTCGACGCCGGCGGACGGCTCGATGACGAACGGCACCACGTGCTGCTTCGTCTCCGGGTCGAAGTACGTGAGCTTCTCGGTGCTGTGGCCGTTCGGGGACACACGCGCCTTCAAGCCGAGCGAGCCCTGGTCCTTGCTGTGCGACCCCAGGTCGTAGTCGGTGCGGTTGGCGATGCCCTCGAGCTCCTCGAGGCCATGCGGGAAGCGGTAGAGCAGGTCGACCGTGGCCTTGGCGTAGTGCGCGAGCTCGTTCGCCTTCTGGTGGTACGGCTCCAGGTTCTGGCGGGAGAGCCCGACGGAGAGCCACCAGTTGATGCGGTCCTCGACCCACTTCTGGTGCCACGCCTCGTCTTCGCCGGGCTTCACGAAGAACTCGATCTCCATCTGCTCGAACTCGCGCACGCGGAAGATGAAGTTGCGCGGGGTGATCTCGTTGCGGAACGCCTTGCCAATCTGCGCGATGCCGAACGGGAGCTTGCGGGAGGTCGAATCGAGGACGTGCTTGAAGTTGGCGAAGATGCCCTGCGCGGTCTCCGGGCGCAGATACGAGAACGACTCGGGGTCCGGCACCGGTCCGACCTGCGTCTTGAACATCAGGTTGAACGGGCGGGGCTCGGTGAGCTCGGCGGAGCCGCAGTTCGGGCACTTGCCCGCGATCTGGTCCGCGCGCCAGCGCATCTTGCATTCCTTGCAGTCGACCATCGGGTCCACGAAGGTCTCTTCGTGCCCCGAGTAGCGCCACGTGAGCTTGTTCATGAGGATGGCGGCGTCGAGGCCCTCCATGTCCTCGCGCTCCCAGACGTTGGCGCGCCACCAGGCGAGCTTCAGGTTGTTCTTCAGCTCGACGCCGAGCGGGCCGTAGTCGTACGTGCCCTGCAGCCCCCCGTAGATCGCGGACCCTGGGAAGATGAAGCCCCGGCGCTTACACAGGGAAACGAGCTGCTCCATCGTCTGCGCGGCCATCTGGGTGTAGCTCCTTCGTGAACGTTGAGGCTCCACACCCTACACCGTTCGCGGCGGAAATCCGCGTGCTCCGAGCGGGGGGCGGGACCAATGAACGCTTCTCTTCCCGCCGCCACCGGAACAGGATGGCGGAGGATGTCTCCCCGCGCTGCCCGTCCCCGCTGTGATCGTTGCAACCTCCCGTCGCACCTGTGCCTGTGTGCCGAGATACCGCGGGTGGAGACGCGCACCCGGTTCCTCCTCCTCCAGCACGTGATGGAGATCGCGAAGAAGAGCAACACCGGGCGGGTGGCGGCGCTGGCGCTCGCGAATGCCAGGCTGCTCACCCATGGCTCACCGGTCGAGCCCTTCGACACCGCCGTGCTCGCCGAGCCCGGCACCTGGCTGCTCTACCCCGATGGCGCCCCCGCGCCGCCGGACGCCCCCGCGCCGAGGCAACTGGTGGTGCTGGACGCGAGCTGGTCGCAGGCACGGCGGATGACCCAGCGGCTCCCCGTGCTGCGGACGCTTCCCCGGCTGGTGTTGCCGCCGCCCGAGCCCGGAATGCTCCGGCTCCGCGAGCCCACGCATCCGGCCGGGATGTCCACCCTGGATGCGGTCGCCCGCGCGGTGGCGATGCTCGAAGGACCGGAGGCGGCGGCCCCGCTGGAGCGGCTGGCCGCGCTTCGTGTGCAGCGGATCGCCGAGTGCGGAACGCTGAATTGAGCCCGCGAGGGTGTGGAGGAAGGGGAGGGCTCGTCAGCCCGTCCGCCCGGTAGGCGGGCCCGGCGGCGCGCTCATGGCGTTGCTGCCGCAGCGCGCCCGCACTTGGTGCAGCCTCTTTCGTTCCTATCTGGCGGGCCTCGATGCGCTCGGGCTTCGGGCCGAAGTGCACAGGCGCGTGCCTCCCGCGGTGGCCAGGCTGATGGACGCGCCGCCCCTGCACACCGCTTGGGTGGAAATCGACGCGGTTGCTCCGCTCCTGCAGGTGGTGTTCTCCCTGAAGGGACGCGAGGGCGTCCGGCACCTCGGTTACGAGGCCACGCGAAGCTCGACGCTGAAGTTCCTCAAGCCGCAGATGCAGACCATCATCTCGATGGGCGGCCGGGACCCCGCGACCCTCTTCGCCGCGCTGGACTCCCTGTGCCGGCCCTTCTTCACCGGCCTCTCGTTCCGCTGGACGCGGGAGTCCCCGCGCTCCGGGATGCTGGAGCTGCGCTCCACGTATGCGATGGAGACGACCTCCTTCGCCGCATGGGAGGGCACGCTGATGCTCCTCTTCGACGAGTGCGGTGTGAGCACGGGCACCATCAGCCCCGCTGTCATCACCGAGGGAGGCCGCGTCGGGGCCATGCGCGTCCAGTGGTAGGGCGTCTCTCGCTGAGGCGCGGCCTCGGCGCGGCCGGGTGCCAGTGTAGGACGTGGGGACAGCGGCCGGAGAGCACGGGGCTGGATGGGGACCCCGCGCCTTCGACCCGGGCCGTACCGTCTCCGCCCTGGACGAGCCGCTGCAGGATGCCACCGTTGAACCTGCGTGACTCCACGACCCTCCAGGAGTGCTCCAGGCCCGGAGGGAGCGCGCCCGCGACGGCCCGCATCCTCAGCAGCCAGAGCTGCTTCGCGCCATGGTGCGCGGCCAGGGCTTCGAGCTGCGCGTCTCCTGGCGCGCACGTCTCCTGGCTGTCGCAGCACAACATCACCAGCTCGGTCGCCGGATCGAGGTAGTAGCGGTAGAAGGCGGAAGGGTCATAGCGGGGGTGGTAGGCGACGACGAGGTCCGTGGGCGCGCGCTCCCGCTCGACGGTGGTGACCATCTCCCTCCATTGCTCGCGTTCATAGGTGCGGTAGCCGAGCGTGGTGACCGCCAGCGAGCCGAAGGCCCACACCGCTGCGACGGCGCCGCTCCAGGCCCCGGGCAGGCGCGTCATCCCCCGGGCCGACAGCAGCGCCATCGGCGCCAGCACCGCGATGGCGCTCTTGGCATGCAGGATGGGCTGACCGACGCGGGACAGCACGAACGGCACGCCCAGCAGGAACACCCCCCAGAGCAGCAGCCACGCGAGCATGGCTGACTCCCGGGTCCATGGCAGGCTGGGAGACCCCTGGGATGGGGCGTCCTCTTCCGCGCCGCGCGTCCGCGGGGCGCCCCAGAGCGCGAGGGCACTGGCGCCCAGGGCGGCCAGCCCCAGCAGCGCGTGCCCCGCGTATTGCCGCAGGTAGTCCACCCAGAAGAGCACCTCGGGCCGGGGAATCCAGAACCCCTGCTGGACACGTGTGGCCTGGCTCCACAGGCATGGCCCCCAGGGCGCCATCCCCAGGGCGATGCCCCCGTACGTTCCCAGCAGCCGCCGCCCGGGCATGCGCCGCCGCAGCACCCGCGCCAGGTCCGTCAGTCCCAGGAAGGCCACGAGCAGCATTCCGAACAGGTGCGTGTACGCCACCAGCAGGGCCGCCACCCCGTAGAGCAGCGCGTCCCCGAGCGAGGGCGCCGCTTGCCGCGCCCACTGGTACCAGGCCAGCACCGCGACAGTGCTCAGCAGGAGCAGCAGGCTGTAGCTACGTGCCTCCTGGCTGTAGTGGATGGCGAACGCGTTCACCGCCAGCCACCCCGCGGCCAGTCTCGCTGTCGCCGGCCCGAACATCCGCTGTCCCAGCGCGTACACGGCGGCCACGCTCAGCGCACCGAACAGGGCCGACGGCAGCCGCAGGCTCAGCTCCCCCGTTGAGCCCACCAGCCGCGACCATCCCAGCATCAGGAGGGGATAGAGCGGCGGGTGCACGTCCTCGTTCGCCAGGTGCTGGAGGAGCTCCCGGAAGCTCATCCGCGACTGCATCGCGATGTACAGCTCGTCGAACCAGAGCCCTTCGCTGGTGACGAAGGCCATGCGTAATCCCAGTGCAAGCAGCAGGAGCCCCACGGGCACCGCGAGCCTACGCGGTCCCTCCGCCGTCCAGCGCTTGCCCATGGCTCCCCCCGGGGTCTTCAAGGCAGCGCTACCCTACGCGCCGCCACGGAGTGGAAGAGAGGGCCGCCGGGAGCGAGGTGTAGAGCACCCGACGCAAAGCGGGATGGCCTGGAACGTCTTCCCCGCTCACCAGCGGCGCGCGAGCCGCCGTCAACGGCGCGGGGTGGGCTGCCTCACGTGCTTCGCGAGGAAGCGGCGCATGTGCCCGGCGATGACCGCGCCGTCCTCCTCGAGCGCGAAGTGGCCCGTGTCCAGCAGGTGCAGCTCCGCGCCCTTCAAGTCTCTCAGGTAGGGCGTGGCGCCCTCGGCCGGGAAGATGTGATCGTTCTTGCCCCAGACGATGAGCGTGGGCGGCTGGTGCTTGCGGAGGTACGCCTGCCACTGGGGATAGAGCGGCACGTTGGTGCGGTAGTCGTAGAAGAGCGCCAGCTGGATGTCCTGGTTCCCCAGCCGGTCGAGCAGCCGCTGGTCGAGGGTCCAGGTGTCCGGGCTGATGCGCGTGACGTCTCGCACGCCGTGGGTGTACTGCCAGCGGGTGGCGTCGAGCGTCAGCAGCCCACGCAGCGCGTCCCTGTTCTTCGGGCTCGGCTCACGCCAGTACGCCTTGACGGGCTCCCAGAACTCGCGCAGCCCCTCGTTGTAGGCATTGCCGTTCTGGATGATGAGCGCCTCCACGCGCCCGGGGTGCCGCGCCGCGAGCCGGAAGCCCACGGGCGCTCCGTAGTCCATCAGGTAGAGGCTGTAGGAGCCGAGGCCGACCGCCTCCGTGAAGCGCTCCATCACGCGCGAGAGCCGCTCGAAGCTGTACTCGAATTCCCCCACTGCCGGCATGCTGCTCTGCCCGAAGCCGGGGAAGTCCGGCGCCACCACGTGGTAGCGGTCCGCGAGTGCCGGGATGAGGTTGCGGAACATGTGTGAGGACGTCGGGAAGCCGTGCAGCAGCAGTACCGTGGGCGCATCCCGGGGGCCGGCCTCCCGGTAGAAGATGTCCAGGCCGTCCACCTTCACCGTGCGGTAGGCCACGGCGCTTGCGGACGCGGCGGGAGGGTGGAGCGAGGCGTCTGGCGGGGTCGCGCCCGCGAGCGCCGGAACGAAGAGGAGCACGCCGAGCAACAGCGCTCGAATGCGAGGTGTGGAGAGAAGCGGGGACATGGCTCGTTGCTCCGGGGAGATGACTGCGGAAATGCAGTGCCCCCGGCCGATGCAGTTGCCCTGCCATGCCTCGCACCCGGGCGAGTCCCAGCAAAGTCCACGGGTTGGCGTGCGGACTCGCGCCGCGAGAGTTCGTGGGCCACGAGAGTTCGTGGCTCGTCACAGCGACTGCTCGCGGTGGGCGCATGGGTGCGCGCAGTCCTGACGACCGAGGAGGGAGGTGCGCGTCGTCAGCGCGATGCCGTGCGGTTTCCGCCGTGCCCGCGCGGAAGCTGGAGCGCCTGGCCACGACGGACGTCACCCTTCACTGAGGCCCAGCCTCGCTTCCTCAGGGCCGGAAGGCGGCAGGCTGCTGAGTGTCGGTGGCGGAGGGCCTGGGCCGTGGCTCCCGCCGCTCCCGTCGTGCCCCGGCCCGCTCC
Organism: Myxococcus sp. RHSTA-1-4; assembly: GCF_020037125.1. Lineage (GTDB taxonomy): Bacteria > Myxococcota > Myxococcia > Myxococcales > Myxococcaceae > Myxococcus. The sequence goes on along the minus strand of NZ_JAIQDG010000020.1, from coordinate 1,792 downwards.
AGGGCGAACTGGCCCACCTTCCGCCAGAGCGCCGTGAAGGCCTCCTCGTCGAAGTCCGAGTTCGAACTCAGCAGGTCATACTGGCGGAACGCGAAGAAGTCCCCGTCCCGCGTGGCCGGCGGCGCGTGGAAGTGGCCGATGACGTCCGCGTGGTCGCCCTCGACAAGGTAGCTGTGCGCCTCGTCCGGCCACACCTGGGAGACGGAGTTGACGAAGCCGTCATTCTCCGTGGGCCGCAGCGTGCGCTCGTTCCGTGGGTTCATCAGCTCGCGCACGGTGCGGGACTGGAGCCGCTCGGGAGGATTCAGGGCCGTCAGCCCGTACGTCACCCCGTAGAGGGTTGGCAGGCGCCCCCGCCGCGGCGGAGGCGCACCGGCCACCGTGACGATGGAGCGCACTCGGATGTGGCGCTCGCGCAGGAAGCGCGTGTCCTCCTCGTAGTCCTTCTCATCCTGGTGCGCGGGGCTGGCGGGAGCACCGGACGGAGGCTTGCAGGGGTCCAGGTCCGTGATGGCATTGAAGTCGGTCCCCATGTCCAGCAGCCAGCGCAGCAGCTCGAAGTACGAGCTGCGCGCAGTGGCACGTTCGAGGCTGCCATGCGCGATGTACGTACCGCGCAGGGTGTCGAGCAGTGCGTCCACCCAGTCGGGAGTCCGGGCGGAGGGCGCCAGCACCTTGCCGAGCCGGCCCAGCTGGCCGCTGCCGCGCTCGCCGAACGCACGCAGGGACTGGTATGCGCCGTACAGGAATGCCCGGCAGGCCGTGCGGCGAAGCCGCGTGCGGCTGAGGTGGTAGGCCAGGGCGGTGCCGCGGTGGGGCGTGGAGAGGAACTGCACGGAGGCAATCCGGTCCAGGACCGGCGACCATGAGCCGCCCGTGCCGCGCGCATGCTGCTGGTACTGCACGCGGTGGTCGGTGAGCAGCTGGCGGATGTCCAGCCCGCCGGTGGAGTGGCCGATGAGGTGGATGCGATCCGCCGGCAGGAAGTTCAGCCGGTCCCACAGCGCCGCGAGCCAGCGCTGGAGCTGCCGGGCCCGCGTCTGGACACTGGCCGTGGGCAGGTTCGGGAAGTAGTGCACGGACAGCTCCGAGCCAGGCTCCAGCTCGCGCAGCACCTCGGTCACCCCGTGGTAGTAGCGCAGCGAGCCCAGCGCATCGAAGCCGCCGAAGCCTGGGACGAGCACCAGGTGGTCTCGGCCCCCGGGCCGCCCGTCCAGCACATGCACCTGTCCGGACTTCAGGTGCCCGGAGTCCCTCGGACGCTCCGCCATTGTGACCTCCATCAGCGAGTGCAGAGGGCCGGCACCCAGACCCATCGCTTGCCTGATAGGTGTTGCGCGGGAGCGGCGAGCGCATCTCGTCTGGAAGGGCTGCGGACAGCTCAGTTCTTCACATGCGCCCCGTGCGTCGCTTTCCCGGAGAGCATGACCCGGCACCACTCCGTCGGAGACGGGCGCCTCTGGCGATGCAGCACCGGTGGCCAACGCGGGGCCGCCAGTGCTCTCGGCCTCGACGTGCTCCGCGACAGGCGCAAGCGTGCCGGTGCCTCCAGGCTCGAAGTCTTCCGTCCTCGCCGCCCCAGAAGGAGGCGTGTCGGAGCCTCGGGAGGGCGAGTCTTCCTCCGCGGCCAAAGCCTTCCAGAGGGCCCGGCCCGCGGCGTTGACGTCCTCTTCGACCAGCGACGCCTCCTCGCCCCGGGCCAGCGCGCGAACCAACTCCGCCAGCGCTCCCCAGATGAGTCCCTCGCCCACCCGGACGCTGCCCGGCGCCAGCGCCCCCTCGCGCTCACCGA
>NZ_JAIQDG010000001.1 GCF_020037125.1 Myxococcus sp. RHSTA-1-4 | reverse complement strand
CGCCGCCGGGAGGCAAGCCGGAGCAGGGCTTCATCCCGGACTCGGTGGTGGGCAACCCCGAGGAGTTGGTGTGGGGCAGGCCCTACCGCTTCGTGGAGGCGAAGGCTCGTGCGGAGATGCCACTGACTGGCAACCTCAAGGCTATGCTCCAATATGTCGAAGAGTATGGGGGCCACATTGAGGTGTACTTTCGCTCGGCACAGCACCCACGCGGCCAGACGGGGCTCTCCAAGCCCCTGCTCCTACAAATCGAAGCGCTCAAGAAAGAGGGCAAGGCGGAGATAAAGTGGGAGCCCTGAGTTATGCAATGACTTCACGAACACTCATCACGCGTATCCATCTCCCGCCGGGTCCTCCGTCCTCTGCGGTCGTGCGGGATCTCGTTCGGCTTGCGTTCAACGAGTACCGCTGGTTCCAGCCCGCCGTGTATGGGCGCTTCGGAGAGGATGGACGTCTGGATCCGAGGGACACCGACTACAGCGCGCTCTTCGCCTACTACGATGAGTTCCAGAACGTCACGATTGCCGACAGCATGGACCGTGACTTCTTGATGATCTTCCCAGCTAGAGGAGCTGAGTTCCCCTGGATCGGCAACATCTCCTGGTCAACCTCCTTCCCCGACACGATGCCGGAGGAATGGCGCGATGCGCATCTTCGTCAGGTCGTGGAGGTCATGCGGTTGGTGGGGGCTCCTCTGGGCCAAGCGGGACTGGATGAAGATCAGCGCCGCAAAAACGAGCTCCTTATCCCCAGCCCCGACGGGTTCACCAATCAGACCTTCACGGTGCGCGACCCCAGCGAAGGGCTCGCGGGCCTCTTCTGGCGCAACATCTTCGGTCCGCCGTTCGTGCGGATGTTCGGGGACCGGCTTCTGTCCCTGCCTCCCGGCACCGCTCAGGACCTGGGAGACGGGCTTGTTCTGGTCCAGCCCTACGAACTGCCCACCCAGGCGATGACACCCGAAGGTGACGCAGCGGAGGAGTGCCTCATCACGGTGCTGGGACCCGGGTGCTTCTACGACCACCAGCACCAAAGCAAGCCGACGCGCGTGCCGGAGTTTACTCTGCCCGCGAAGTGAGCACCCTCGCGAGCTAAGCCAGGGAGAGTAAATCCGTTCAGGGGGGGCCCTGCGCCGAGGCCCGATTTTTCGGGGCGGGCGGCTATGCCCCTCACACGGATTCCTCTCCTTGGCTTAGCGCTGGCGCTATGAGAGCGAGGGACATTGCGGCTCTCCAGGTGGTCCTGGCGACGTTTCGGTGGCCTCTCATTACGGCCGGGCACCTCGGAGCTGTCCACTGGATGCTGGTGGCTCAGGTAGGAATGGGAACGGACGATCGCCGCCCGCATCAGGTCCAGATAGTTGAAAGAAAAGACGAAGCTCGAACCTGCCGCTCGCGTCAGCCGAGTTCGAAGTTAATACTAGAGACATATACATCATTACGCGGGAATATTCCTTTGGAGGCTACAGCCTTGTTGGCCCTCTCCACGTCTGGAGCAAAAAGAACAACCGCCAAGTCTTGTGTTGCCCTAGAGCAGCAGACGTAGAAGAGTCGCCGTGTTCGACTAATCACCGACTCTCCGCCTTCTCGTGAAATCTTTTGATCTCTTTCCGAGAGAGGAGCGGATCCAAAATACTTCCCGTATGAGAATAAATTGTAATCGCTTTCTTCATCATCCAGGACGACGAGCACGCGCTGAAATTCAGCGCCCTTGACTCCCTGCTGGGTCGCAAAGGGAGACTCGTCCTCAATGTAAGCGCGATACCCCCATAGTTGTGCCGCAGGGCAGTTAAGGAATTTGCTCACGGCTGCATGCTCTGGGTCCGACTCGTCACTCTCGTCTGAAGTCGGCGTGTCCGCAAGGAAGCGCATGAATCTTTCGTCTAGGGAAGAAAGCTCTCGATTTCGAACGAACGTGAGCACTTCTCGGATTGAGTGGGTGCTCTCGTTGCTGGTCATTCCAACGAAATGGTCGACATCATTTTTTAGATACGTGAGTACCTCGGCTGCGTTCTTTCCGGAGATGTGCTCTTTTGTGAGAAGCGGACAGTGCTTGCGTAGTATTGAAATAACGTCGAAGTCAGCGCGAGCACGAGCAGCAAGAGCGAGAGGGAGCAGATAAGTCATGAATGGTCGGAGGACCCATGCTGTACCGTCCAGCAGGCCATCTCTCAAATTGGCCGGAGCTCCATCGTCATTTAGCGCGGCATAGATGTCGGAAAAACTGAGACGTCGCGCTGCCATACGATGAACAAGAACTAGGACGCGTACGTTTCCATCATCGCCGTCGCTTTCCCAAAGTGGGTCGTTGTTGGCTTTTGCCAGCCAGCGGCGTACATCCGCAAGACGTTCGCTCCGACGCTCATCAGCCGGCAGAATAAACAGCCGCGCCGTTCCCTCAACTTGTTCACCCCCGTCTTTGCGACCGACAGTTCTCCCTCTGATCTGATGAAGGCCGTCGTCCTCCGCCCGAATTTGGTTGATCACGCGTAGTACACTGGCCGAGCAGCGGAAGTTCTCCTGTTTTGTTATTTCTGTCCATCCAGCACCTGGTGTGATCGGACCCGTACCAGTCGGATAGATTCTCTGCATTGGGTCGCCGAAGAAGCCGAGGCAGAAACTGGTGCCGGCCGTGTCTGCGATCTGCTTCAGTGCGGCGACAAGAGGTGGGTGTGTGTCCTGGCTCTCGTCTACAAATATGAAAGGGAATCGGTTGGCAATCAGTGTGCGTAGCAATGAATGATTGCTGATTAGTGCAGGTCCAATTCTCAATACGTCGTCGTGGCCGAGGATTCCATTGGCGTAGTCGCTGCCCGCACCGTACGTAAAGCGTGATACGGCGCCTAGCTTCGCGCTTTGGAGTTGGTAGCGCACACGTTCGCGAGAGAGTCGCTCCCGTGTATTGTCGCGCGTTTTCGGACTTGCGATCTTCTCCTCGGATTCGGCGATTTTTTCTCTGAGCCTGCCCTCTACCCAGTTGCGCAAATCATTCTGAAATGGCCGCACCACGGTCCATAGAAAACTGTGGATCGTAGAGACGTGGAACAGGGGGGCGTTTCCGACATCCCCCCAGATTTCACCGACCGCAACGTCAGTGTAGGTGATGCAGGCGATCTGCTGTCCGCGACGCCTCAGTTCGGCGCCCTTGGTCTGAGCGAGGTAGTCGAGCGCCTTGACCAACGAAGTCGTCTTTCCCGAACCAGCACCGGCAACCATCACGAAGCTTGCAGGCGGTCGTCCATCAAGACAGGCGCGCAGTTTCTGGTCGGCTTCGGTATCGGGCTTTTCGATCCGACTCGTCATGCGGCCACCTCAGGAGACGTAATTGCGCCCTGGCTTTCGCTAGTTGCTGCGGCGTCTTGAGTGGTGACGTTTGGCGCTGGCGATGGTGGATGGGACTGTGTGACGTGTTCCTGCAGCCATCTGAGACCCTCGGCTATATAGGTCGGCACCTTCCAAGCCACAGGCTCATGCGCGAGGAGGGCGAGCGCAAAGTCAGTTTTTTTGAACGACGATCTTGTGACTCGTTTGTGTATTTTTTCGGCTAGGTCTTGGAGGGAGAGTGGGGTCTTGCTGCGAATAAAGAGTTTCAGATCGGCGCGCTGTTGATCTTGGCACCAGTCGAGGTTCTCGAATGCGAATGCCTCTTCCAAAGTCCGGCCGATGAGAACTTCCGTTTCTCCACGCCAGGCGACTGCGACTTGAGTCTGGTAGGTTACACGGATTCGTGCTTGAGAGTTCTTGGTTGGCGGCTGAGTTCGATTCTCTGGGGTAGCCGTAAGGAGGTCGATGATGGCGGTTCGTCCCGGCAACCAGTGGATTAGAGTCTGGTTGGATGTCACAGCGCCTTGCTTGTGCGCCATGCATATATTTCCGTCGTCTGGTTCGTCGTCGGTCGTGCCTTCGGCGAGGACTGCGCCGTTCTCTCCAGCAGGATGTAAGGATTCGCCTTGCACGCTGTCTATGTCGGTGACAATAAGCGCGGTGAGTCCGAGGAATTCGATAAGTGAGCGAAAGCGGTGCCCAAATGCTCCGCCGATTTCAAGGATGCTTAGGCAGGTGGACCTAAGTTTGGGCGCCTCCTTCGCGATCATATGGGGAAGTAGGAGTCGCTCGACGTTTCCCTCAACCAGCACGGCAGCATCAGCGAAAAATAGGTCGCAATGCGTCAGTTTGAGGTAGCGCTCCAGGAAGTCGCGCGTTGAATTCTCGGTGGTGTTATAGAAGGCAGATAGGTTCAACACCTCGGAGGTCTGTGCAGTGCCGCTTGCGTGGCGGCGAAAGTAGCGTATTGGCCGGAAGCCTCGCTCATAGAGAATATGGGGTGAGTGTGTCGTGACGACGAGTTGACTTGAGTAGTGCGTCAATTTCTCGTCTTCGAACGACAATATGTCGAGCACCTTGCGAATGAAGACCTGTTGCAGTTGGGCATGGAGATGAGCTTCAGGTTCTTCAATGAAAATGAGATGGAGTGGGGGGCGGTCCTCTTCAATGTCCATCCATTGAGCATGGAGATCGAGCAGTTCCACGACCATGTAGATGAGGTTCTTGAACCCGAGACCATTATAGCGGTCTGGAAGCGTCAGTTCCTCTCCATCACGCTGCGCATCTCCAAGCGCGTAGTGAACTCGTGCTCCCTCATGACTGCTCATGATCGTTGCGGGGTTTAGTGCCGATTTGATGACAAGTCGAGGATTTGTCAGTCCCGGATAACCCAGTTCGCCTAGTCGACGCAGTGTTGGCTCAAACACGCGTGCAAAGTGCTTGTTGAGACTGTCTTCCGATTCCGACAGCGCGCTTAGAGCCTCAATGTCGTCTTCCCGCTTCTCCAGATTGCGCTTGTAGAAGCGGCTAAGGCAACGTGACAGATCCTCTGCTCGGCTCCCATCAGAGCTGTCGGAGAGGTGACGCTGTGCGTTTAGAAAGTCGACGCGTAGTAGCGAGCCTAGCACGTCCTTTCCGCTGCGGCCCTTGTCGGGCGTCAACTGCAATGGCACGTAATCTGCGTTTTCAGCGAATGCTTCATCGAAGCGTGCGCGATCTAAGACGTAGTACCGGAGTTCGAACTCACGCCGAAGATTGTCCGTGAGGTACTCGCAAAGAGTACGTGGCGAGGGTTGGTAATCCCCTCTGCCATTTCGGCCTGGTCGTGCATTTGCTTGCGCCTTGGCGCGCGCTTCGTGAAAACGAGCTAATAGTACCTTCTCATCCGAGGCTCCAAACTCAATACGAACCCCGACAAGAGACCCCTCCCAACTCAGGCTTGGTAAGAGATCGACAACGCGATGGAGGTCGGTGGATTCGACATGGAGCCAGATGTCAAGGGAGATTTTGGGGAGTTTGGCATCTGCGGCCTGCTCGCCAAAGGCATCGATCTCGGCCCAGCATTCTGCGCTGAAGTCGTGAATGGAAAAACGATCCCGCGATGCTCCCAGGAACAGTTGGAAGGCCTGGGCGGTGGATGTTTTTCCGCTGTTGTTGGCACCAACAAAGATCGAAATGTCCTGCGCAAGATCAATCTGGACATCTTTGAGCCTGCGGAAGTTTCTGACCCGCAATGCCTGGATATGCATGCCGCCCCTCCGGTCGTCTAGGCTACCGGGATGCGCACGGTTGCGCTACATCTGCGACGTGATGTGCAGATAGTCGAACTTGGTGTGGATGAGTAGCCTGGGGTGAGATGACCTCACGTTCGATCGAAGCCACGGTCTATGTGCCGCCTGGGCCTCTGCCCACGGGGGTCGTACGAGACCTCCTTCATCTCGCATTCGAGGAGTACCGCTGGTTCCAGCCCGCACTTGAGGGACGCTTCGATGAAGACGCGGAATCGGAGTCAGGCACCCTCAATTACAGCGCTCGTCTTCCCTACTACGACAAGATGAGTGGCTTCCTCATCGCGGACAGGGAGGAGCAGCAGTGCTTATCGATCTCCACGTCCGTAAGAACTGCGTACCCCTTTGTTGGACGGGTCTCCTGGGTCGTCAAGGTCGATGAGTGGAACGCGATGGAATGGCGCGATACCCACCTTCATCAGGTCATGGAGGTCATGCGACTGGTGGGCTCCTACCTGGCGCAGGCCGCGATGATTGGTGATGTGCACCGCAAGACGGAGCGGTTCATCCCTCTTCCCGACGGCTTCGGCACCGAGCAGACCTTCACTGTCCGCGACCCCAGCGAAGGGCTCGCCGGGCTCTTCTGGCGCAACATCTTCGGCCCGCCGTTCGTGCGGATGTTCGGGGACCGTCTCCTGTCTCTGCCGCCCGGCACCGTTCAGGACCTGGGAGACGGGCTCGTCCTGGTCCAGCCCTACGAACTGCCCACCCAGGCGATGACGCCCGAGGGTGACGCGGCGGAGGATCGCCTCATCACGGTGCTCGGCCCGGAGTGTTTCTACGACCACGCGCACCACCACAAGCCGACGCGTGTGCCGGAGCTCATCCCGCCCACCCGGTGAGCGCGCCTTCCGTGGCAGCCGAGCACCACCACGGAAGCGCGCCGCCCGAGCTCATCAGGTCGCGCGACCTCGTTGCGGGCTCCACTTTCGGGCGCCCTCGCACTGTCACGCGGTAGCGCCCATGAACCGGAGACGGCGAGCGTACCGCGTTCCCGCCGCCTCCAGTTCCACCGCCTCACTGCACCGAGAAGCTCACGGTATTGCTGGTGACCGTCTCCGTGCCCGCGGTGGCGGTGGCGGTGACGCGGTAGGTGCCGCGCACGCGCGCCGTGTAGCTCCACGCCGCCTTGCCCGTGGCGTCGGTGGCCACGGTGAGCGAGTCGGTGACGCCATCCGGCCGGACGGCGCTGAAGTGCACGCTGGCCTGGGCATTCACCGTGGCGGTGAGGGGCACCACGCTATTGCGCTTGTAGCTGGAGGCCGGCACGGACAGCGTGGCCTTCAGCGGCGGCGGGGTGACGTCCACGGCGAAGGTGCCGGTGGTGGTGCTCGCGCCCGTGTGCGAGGCGAGCGCGCTGACGGTGTATCGGCCCGCGGAGGTCATCTCAGGCGGGGTGACGGTGAGGTCCACCGAGCCGCTCGCGCCGGGCGCCAGCGTGAGCGACGCCTGCGAGAAGCTGTACGTCCAGCCCGACGGCACCGTGGCACCCACCGCGAAGCTCTCCGCGGCACATGCCGGGTTGTCGGTGTTGGCCACCGTCAGGGTGACGGTGTGCGGCTTGCCGGCCTCCACGGTGCCCGGGTCCGGGGTGATGCTCACCGTGGGGGCCTTGTGCAGGCACACCACGCGCGCCTCCAGCTCCGCGCCGTGGACATGCGCGCCATTCCGGAGCACGGCGACCTCGAAGAAGCGGCTGCCCGCCGTCGAGGGATTGGGCGCGGTGACGGTCAGCGTGGCGGTGGCCGTGGCGCCGGGGGCCACGGTGAGCACCGGCGAGGACAGGGCGAGCGGCCAGAGGTCCGGACTGCTGGCGCTCAGGTCGAACGAGGCCGGGGCGCACGCGGCCGCGTCATGGTTGGTGAGTGACAGCGTGTAGCTCGCCGAGCCGCCCGGCTCCACGTCGACGAGGGCGGGCAGCGCGGTGAACGAGGGCGCGGCCCGCACGCACGGGTCCACCTCCACCGAGGCCGTGGCGGTGGACTCCACCTGGTAGCCCTCCCGGAGAATCCGCACGTCCACCGCATGGGGACCCGCGGCATCCACCGGCACCGTCTTGAACATCGTGAACGTGTGGGAGGTGCCGGCCTCGATGTCGAAGCCGAACTGGTCATAGTCGGTGGCCCAGCCCTGGGGCAGCGTGGAGTCGGGCTCGAAGTAGGCCCAGCCGCACGCGCGCGAGTCGCGGTTGATGAGGGTGATGCCGAACGCGGCGGTGCTGCCCGCGGTGACGACCTGCGACTGCCGGTCGAACCGGACCTCGATGGGTGCGGGCTGGCACGGCGGAACCACGTCCAGCGAGTCCGTGACGTGGACGGACTCGCCCTCGCGCGTGACGGTGACGTCCACCGTGTACGTGGCGTACGGCGTGGCCTCCGGCACCTGCTTGGTGAAGTAGAGGTAGCGGCGCTTGCCGGGCTCCAGGGTGAGGCTCGCGAGCAGGTTGGTGGTGGGCCAGCCCGTGGGCAGCGTGGACTGGAGCTCGAAGGTGGAGACGGGGCAGCCCACCGTGTCGTTGTTGACGAGGGTGAGGGCGCTGTCCACGTACGAGCCGGGCGCGGCGTAGTCGGACCAGGTGTCCAGCGTCACCGTGGGCGGCGCGCGCACGCACGGCACCGGCTCGTAGTGGACGCTCACGGTGACGCTGTCCGCCGTGGCGGAGTCCACCGACAGCCGCAGGTTGGTGTACGGGTCCGTCCACGTGGAGCCGGGGAGGAAGGCCGGGTCCGTCCAGGAGGCCGTCTCCGGGGTGAAGTCCAGCAGGTGTGTGAAGCTGCCGGTGGAGGCGTCCTGGTAGTGGACGAGCGCGCCGCCGAACACCTGCGAGGGCAGGGTGAGGTCGTAGTCCCCCACCGCGCGGCGGGCCTCCAGCCACAGCCAGCCGTCGCCGTGGAAGCCACGCCGCACCTTCAGCGCCTGCACGCCGCCCCCCAGCGGCCCCGCGAAGGGCGCCAGGGTGAAGGTGCCGTCCGTGCTGTCCACCGTCGTCACCGCGGCGGGCTCCAGCCACCCGAGGCGCGTCTTGTGGGGCGCGGCGTAGTGGCCCAGGTTCCAGCTCCCCATGGTGGAGAACACGTCGCCGTACTCGGCGACCGTGCCATTGCTGCCCACCGGGCCCAGGGGCTCCGCGCCGAAGTCACGCGAGCTGGCGTGGTGCAGGGTGAGGTTGTGGCCGCCCTCGTGCGTGACGAGCTCCACGCCCACGTCGTTGGGGCTCATGTACTCCGCGCGCAGCCAGGACGTGGAGGCGGTGATGGCGCCGTCCTGCGTGTTCACCGTGGAGCAGGCCAGCGTGCCCAGGCCACCGTAGTGGCAGCCCAGCCCCGTCGCCGCCGGGTGCACGATGAAGACGCGGTCATACGTGCGGAAGTCCACGTCCGCGTCCGCGGCGGCGATGGCCGCGGCGCGCAGGGCATTGCTCTCGTAGCACGAGTAGGCACGGTCCAGCGTGTACCAGCCCACCACGTCACCGCTGGCGCTGGTGCGGCCCTGGGACACCTCCTGCCAGAAGCGCGTCAGCGAGCGCTGCGTGGAGGAGAAGAAGACCTCGCGCACCTGCTCCACGGTGAGGGTCTGCGGCTGGCCGGGGAAGGTGGCCAGGATGACGATGCCGCGCTGGTCTCCGGTGAGGGTACACGCCGAGGTGGCGGAGAGCGCGGAGCGCACCGGCACCACCTCGGCGTCCTCGGCGGCCACCCGCGCACCCAGCTTCAGGCCGCGCACACGCAGGTGCTGGCCGCTGAGCAGCTCGGGGGGAACCCCGCCATCGAAGCGCACCTGGAGCCGCTCGCCCTTCACGCGGACGAAGACGTCCGTGCGCACCTCGCGCAGGTCCGGGCCGTCCACGACGATGACCTCCGCCTCACCCTCGAACGTGCCGCGCTCCTCCAGGTGCCGTGCCGCGCCGGGGGTGCTCCGGGCCAGCCGCTCGCGCACCGGCTCCGGCAGGGCCAGCGCGAGGGCGGCGTCCGCGTCCACCTCCATCAGCGAGCCCAGGGCCTCGGCGCGCTCGGCCAGCAGGGGGGAGAGGTCGGCTCCAGGCCGCGCCCCCACGCGCCGCAGCCGGGTGTTGAGCTGGGATACCTTTTCCTTCAGCGGCGCCACCTCCGGCCGCGAGGGGGCGCTGCCTGGGGCCGTGTCGGGAGCCGGCGCGGAGGGCGCGGGCTCCTCTCCCCTGGTGCAGCCCACGGCCACCGCCAGGGTGAGTACCAATAACGTGCGAAGCATTCCTTCTCCCGGGTGAGCGGCGGCCCTGGCGCGGGGAGTGCGCCCCGCCGGCCGCCGCGCGCGCCTTCTCCCCCGGGGCGGTGGAGGTTTTCAACCTCACGACAGCAGCCAAGGGTGCGAAATCCCGTGCCGTTGCACGGAGTTGATCTCGATGTCGCCCTCTCGTGCTACCAATACTTGGGTGTCCAAGTACCTGGCACCCGAGGTGTGCCGCGCTTCACGCCCGTCGTCGCCGTCCACTGCCACACAGCCTCGCGCTTTCAGGCGGTGGCGGCCCTGGCAGTCCGTGTGCACCGTACGTGGCACCGGATTGAGAGGGGTTCGGGGGTCGGACGCATGAGGATTCAGGCGTGGCGTACGTGTGCTCGGTGGCTCGTGCTCGGACTGGTGCTCGCCGTGGGCTCGGCCCAGGCGGGGCAGAAGCAGGTGGGCGGCGTCAACATGCCGGACTCGTTGACGCTGCACGGGCGCACCATCGCGCTCGCGCACATGCAGTTGCAGAAGCGACTGTTCTTCAAGGTCTACGTCTGGAGCCTCTACCTGGAGGAGCAGCCACGGAGCGCGTCCGAGGCCATCGCCTCCAACTCCGTCAAGCGCCTCCACTTCCGCTTCCTGCGCGACATCAGCCGGGAGCAGCTCGTGGGCAGCCTCCGCGCCGGCCTCCAGAAGAACCCGGACCTGCGGCAGGGGCCCCTGGCCAACCACCTCCAGGTGATGCTGTCCTCGCTCCGGGATGTCCAGAAGGGCGAGGACCTGGTCATCACCTACCTGCCCGGCGCCGGGCTGGAGATCGCCGGCGGCGCCAGCGGAGGCGCCTTCATCCCCGGCAAGAGCTTCGCGGACGCCCTCTTCTCCGCGTGGCTGGAGGTCCACCCCATCTTCCCCCGCTGACGCAGGCCCGCACGCCCTCCTGCCTGGGAATCATTGGTGGTCAAAATAGTGTAGAGGTTCTTCCTGACCCGGGCCGCCGCTGGCGGTAGTCTGGTGGCCCACTGCTCGTTGTCGGGAGGATTCGTACATATGCGGACACGGCTGGTTCTGGCTGCGCTCGTTGCGCTCTCCACGGGGTGCGTTTCGCAGGGGAAGTTCGACGCCAAGGCGCTGGAGGCGGAGCAGCTCGCCAAGGGCCTCAATGACGAGAAGGGCGCGCGCGAGGCCGCGGAAGCCAAGGTGAAGGAGCTGGAGGCGAAGGCCGCCGAGCTGACGCAGGAGAAGGAGGCGCTCACCGCCCGGCTCACCACCTCCGAGTCGCGCCTCACGGCGAACGCCGCCGAGCGCCGGGCCCTGGAGGAGAAGAACGCGCAGCTCAGCGCCCTCAACGAGGAGCTGGCGCGCAACACCCGGAAGCTGGCCCAGGCGAAGGAGGAGCTGGAGAAGAAGAGCTCCGAGTACGAGAGCCTCGCCCAGAGCCTCAAGCAGGAGATTTCCGAGGGCAAAATCGAGCTGTCCGAGCTCAAGGGCCGGATGACGGTGCAGCTCAAGGACAAGATTCTCTTCGCCTCCGGCTCGGCGCGCGTGGGCAAGGAGGGCGAGGCGGCGCTGGCGAAAATCGCCGACGCGCTGAAGACGGTGCAGGGCAAAATCATCCGCGTGGAGGGCCACACGGACGACGTGCCCACCGGCGGCGGCCAGTTCCCCACCAACTGGGAGCTGAGCCTGGCGCGCGCCATGGCGGTGGTGCGCTCGCTCCAGGACGCCGGGGTGGACCCCACGGCCCTGTCGGCGGCGGGCTACGGCCAGTACCAGCCCATGGCCCCCAACGACTCGCCGGAGAATCGCAGCCTCAACCGGCGCATTGAAATCGTGCTCGCTCCCAAGCTGTAAGGGCGTTAGGACGGGCGCGGGAGACAACCCCACGCCCTCCATGAAAACGCTCGCTGCCGTCCTCTGCCTCCTCGTCGCCACCGGGGCCATGGCCCAGGCTCCGGAAGGTGGCGTCTCCGATGCCGGCGTCCCCACGGGGGTGCTGACGAAGCCCCCCGTCCTCAAGCGCCAGGTGGAGGCCGCCTATCCGCCGGAAGCCGCCGCCCAGCAGCTCGAGGGCACGGTGATGATGTTCATCGACATCTCGGAGACGGGCGCCGTCACGAATGTCGAAGTCACCGAGCCCGCCGGCCACGGCTTCGACGAGGCGGCGGTGGAGGCGGTGAAGCAGTTCGAGTTCGAGCCCGCCGAGGTGGACAACGTGCCCGCCCCGGTGCGCATCCAGTACGCGTACCAGTTCGTCTTCCGCCCGGCCCCGCCACCGGTGGACGCGGACGGAGGCACCGCGGAGCCCGAGGCGCCGGTGAACTTCAGCGGAGAGGCGCTGGAGCGCGGCACGCGCAAGCCGCTCAACGGCGCGGAGGTGGTGCTGCCGGAGCTGGACCAGTCCACCGTCACCGACGCGGAAGGCCGCTTCTCCTTCCGGGGCGTGCCCGTGGGCACCCACGAGGTGCTGGTGGTGCTGGGCGGGTATGACCGCTTCCGCACGAAGGAGACGGTGACGGAGGGGCAGGAGACGCGCGCGAAGTACTACGTGCAGAAGCGCATCTTCAGCCCGTACGAGACGGTGGTGCGCAGCGACCGCGAGCGCAAGGAGGTGACGCAGACCTCCATCCAGGTGGCCGAGGTGCAGCGCATCCCCGGCACGCAGGGCGACACGCTGAAGGTGGTGCAGAACCTGCCCGGCGTGGCGCGGCCGGCCTTCAACGGCGGCCAGCTCATCATCCGCGGCACCAGCCCGCAGGAGTCCGGCGTCTTCCTGGACGGCCAGCGCATCCCGCTGCTGTTCCACTTCGGCGGGCTGACCTCCGTCTACAACTCGGAGCTGCTGGAGGCGGTGGACTACCTGCCCGGCAACTTCTCCGCCTACTACGGCGACATCACCGGCGGCGTCATCAACGTGCGCAGCCGCGAGCCGCGCATGGACCGCATCCATGCCACCGTGGGCGTCAACCTCATCGAGTCCAACGCGGTCATCGAGGGGCCGATTACCGACACGCTGGGCTTCGCGGTGGGCGGCCGGCGCTCGTACATCGACCTGGTGCTGGGGCTGGTGCCGGAGGGTGACGGGCCCAGCCTCCAGGTGGCGCCGCGCTACTACGACGCGCAGCTCAAGCTGGTGTGGAAGCCCCTGTCGCGGCACACCTTCTCGCTGCAGGGGATTACCTCGCGGGACAGGCTGGGCCTGGTCTTCGACCGGCCGGCGGACAATGACCCCACCATCAACGGTGACCTGGACGTCACCACGGCCTTCAACCAGCTCCGGCTGCGCCACCAGTACCGCGCGGAGGCCCTCACGCTGGACACGCAGGTGCTGGTGGGCGGCACACTCGTCGAGTTCGTCATCGGCCAGCGCAACCTGAAAATCGACTCCACGGACGTGGCCCTGCGTTCCACCGCCGAGTACGTCTTCGGCGAGCCGCTCACGCTGGCGGGCGGCCTCGACGTGGTGAGCAGCTTCGCGCGTGTCACCGCGCGCATCCAGGCCCCGCCGCGCGAGGGCGAGCCGCCCACCCCCACCGTCACCGAGGAACTGCTCACCACGGACGGCGACTACCACCAGTACTTCCCGTCCACCTGGGTGGAGCTGCGCTGGCGCCCCATCCAGGAGCTGCTGGTGGTGCCGGGCCTGCGCCTCGAGAGCTACGTCTTCACGGACCAGGAGAGCCCCCGGCGCACGCTCAACCCGCGCCTGGCGGTGCGCTACTGGCTGACGGAGACGGTGACGCTCAAGGGCGGCGCGGGCGTCTACCATGGCCCGCCGATTCAGGAGGAGCCGAGCACCGCCTTCGGCAACCCGGACCTGCTGGCGAAGCGCTCGCTCCAGTACAGCGTGGGCGCGGAGTGGCAGGCGCGGCCGGAGTGGTTCCTCGGCGGAGAGGTCTTCTACAACGACCTGGACGGCCTCATCGTCCGCTCCAACGCGACGGTGGTCCGCGACGGGGAGGTGGTACCGGAGCGGCTGACGAACGGCGGCGTGGGCCGCATCTACGGCTTCGAGCTGCTGGTGCGCCGCTCCCTGACGGACCGGCTCTTCGGGTGGATTTCGTACACGCTGAGCCGCAGCGAGCGCCGGGACACGCCGGAGTCGGCGTGGCGCCTCTTCGACAACGACCAGACGCACGTGCTGACGGCGATTGCCTCGTACAAGCTGCCGGCGGGCTGGGAGGTGGGGGCACGGCTGCGCTTCGCGTCCGGCAACCCCACCACGCCCGTGGTGGGCTCGGTGCGCGACGACGGGACGGACGTCTTCGTCCCCCTCTACGGGGCGGTGAACTCGCGGCGGCTGCCGTCCTTCAACCAGCTCGACATCCGCGTGGACAAGAACTTCGTGTTCGACCGGTGGGCCCTCAACGTCTACCTGGACCTGACGAACGCCTACAACAACCCGGCGGTGGAAGGCATCGCCTACAACTACAACTACTCCGAGAGCGCCTTCTTCGAGGGCCTGCCCATCCTGCCCATTCTCGGCGCGAAGGGGAGCTTCTGACATGCGCCCGCCCGTCCTCGCCGCCCTGGCCATGTTGCTGGCCGCGTGTGGCCCCGACTTCGAGCTGCAGAGTGAAATCCGCCGGGTGCGCGTGCTCGCCATCCAGACCGAGCCCGCGGAGCTGGTGCTGGACCCCAACGGCTCCACGCTGCCCGGCCCGGTGACGTTCAACGCGCTCGCGGTGTCCGCGGACGAGCGGCCCGTCACCGTCAGCTACTCGCTGTGCCGGTTCTCCACCAACCCGTATGACGGCCGGTGCCCCGGGGAGAACGGGGTGCCGCTGCCGGACGGCGTGCTGTCGCTCCAGGACCCCACCGTGCAGGCGGTGCTGACCGAGGTGCTGCAAGGCAACAACCCCGGTGGCGGGACGCCGGACCCGAATGACCCGGCGCTGGCCGAGGCGCTGGCGGAGGGCATTCCCCTCTTCATCGGCTACGAGGCCACGGACGGCAGCGGCACGCCCGAGGGCTACGAGCGGGGCGTGCGCACCGTGACGCTGCGCTCCGCGTCCGTGCCCAACCGGAACCCGGTGGTGTCCGACATCCTCTGGGAGGGCGCGCCGCTGGCCGGCCCGCTGCCCCTCTTCCGGGAGGTGACATTCCAACCGGTGCTCGCGGAGGGCAGCGCCGAGGTGTACGAGACGGAGGAGGGCCCCCGCACGGAGCAGGTCTTCTACAGCTGGTTCGCCACGGGCGACGGCGAGGTGAAGGAGTTCCGCTCGCTGGAGCCGGTGGACGACGAGCCGGGAGACCCCACGTCGAAGTACGAGACGTCGTCCGAGCCCCAGCGCGTCACCTTCTGGGTGGTGGCGCGCGACGGGCGCGGCGGCGTGGGCTGGCTGAGCCGCACCGTCGACGTGGGCCCGTAGCCCGCTCAGGCCTTCAGGTGGGCCGACGCCCGCCCGAGGCCCTCGGCCACGGAGGTGAAGGCATCCGCGGTGCGCACGCGCTCCTCGCCGAAGCGGCGCACGTAGAGCTGGCGCACCGCGGGAATCTGCGACGAGCCGCCCGTGAGGAACACCGCGTCGATGTGCTCCGCCTCGGGGTGGCGGGCGAGGAGCCCTTCCGTGCACTGCTCCAGCTCGTCGAGCAGGGGCTTGCTGAAGGCCTCGAACTCGGCGCGGGTGATGGGCTCGTGGAGGTTGATGCGGGCCTCCTCGAAGTCCACCGTGGCCTGCTCTTCCTTCGACAGGCGCACCTTGGCCGCTTCAATCGCGCGGAAGAGGCGGTAGCCCAGGTTGTCCATGACGAGGTCGTAGAGGGCCCGGATTTCGGCCTTGCGGTCGCTCGTCTCGAGCATGGTGCCCAGCAGCTCCTGGGTGGACTTCTCCCGGATGAAGGACATCTCGTGCCAGGAGAGGAGCTTGGCCAGGACGTGCTGGGGGATGGGCAGCCGCTTGTCGCTGAAGCCGCGCACCCGGTACGTGGAGCCGGCGCCGAAGCGGGGCAGCAGCTTGTGGCGCATGATTTCCGCGTCGAAGCGGTCACCGCCGATGCGCACGCCGGTGGAGCCCACCACGTCCGGGCGCCGGTCCTGATTCCCCCGGCGGGACGGCCCCAGGCGCATGAGGGTGAGGTCCGTGGTGCCGGCGCCGAAGTCCGCCACCAGCACCAGCTCGTCGCGGGTGAGCTGGGCCTCGTAGGCGAGCGCCGCGGCGATGGGCTCGATGAGGAACTGGATGTGCTTGAAGCCGGCCAGCTCGGCGGCGCGTGAGAGGCGCTGCTGGGCCAGGGCGTCCGCCTCCGGGTCCGGGGTGAAGACGGCGGGGCGGCCGAGGATGACGGCCTCCGGAGGCCCTCCCATCTGGGCGCCCGCGGCGTCGCGCACGCGGCGCAGGAGGACGGCCACCAGCTCCTCGATGGTGTACGTGCGGCCCTTCACCTGGGTGGCGCGGAAGGACGAGGAGTGGAGGAAGGACTTCACGGACTGGATGAATCGCCCGGTGTTGTCCTCGAGGTAGCGCTGGATGGCGTCGGCGCCCGCGTGGATTTCCGGCTCGTCGTCCGGGAAGAAGAGGACGGAGCGGAAGAGGCGCGGCTCCTGGGTATGGGGCTGCAGGGGCAGCACCGTTCCGTCGGGCAGCGCCGCGGCGGTGTTGCTGGTTCCGAAGTCGAGTCCGCAGGCACGCATGGGGGTGCGCCCCATAGCTCCAAAAGCGTCCCAAGGGTAGGGCCTTCGGGGTGGAGGCGCCCGCCGGTGACCGGGCGAGGTGGCGGGCGCCCGCGCGCGGTGCGGGTTGGCGCCGGGCGGTGCCTCTCCATCTTTCCGCTGTCACGTCCTCGACAGGAGAGATTCATGAAATTCCGCGCAGGGTGGTTGATGGCCGGAGCGGCGGCGCTGGTGCTGGGCGCCGGATGCAAGGAACGCGAGCAGAGCAGCCAGCAGACGGGCGAACAGGCGTCGGCGAGCAATCAGGTGGAGCAGGCACAGGAGCGCTCGGAGGGCGCCTTCGACAAGGCCCGCGAGTCGCAGGAACAGGCCAGCGAGCAGCAGCAGGAGGCCGCCAGCGCCCAGCAGGAGCTTCAGGAGAAGCAGAAGGAGCTGCAGGAGGCCCAGGCCCGGGCCTCCCAGGAGTCGGAGCAGGCGCAGCAGTCGCAGCAGTCGGCCCAGCAGCAGACGCAGCAGTCCCAGCAGGAGGCGCAGCAGGCCCAGGCCAGCGCGCAGGAGGCGCAGCGCAAGCAGGCCGAGGAGCTGTCCCGGCAGAGCCAGGAGACCCAGCAGCAGGCGCAGGCGCAGTCCGAGCAGCTCCGCCAGCAGGCGCAGCAGCCGGTGGCCGCGGCACCGCCGCCGTCCCAGCCCGCGCAACCCCAGCAACCCGAGCAGCAGGTCCAGGCACAGGGCCAGCAGCCCCAGCAGCCTGAGCAGCAGGCCCAGGCGCAGGGCCAGCAGCAGCAGGGCGCCGAGCAGCAGGTGGTGGGTGAGGTGCTGACGGCGAGCGAGCAGGAGGTGCTGCTCAGTTCTCGCGGAGAGCCCCAGCTCCGGCTGCAGATTGGCCCCCAGACGCAGGTGACGGTGGACGGGCGTCAGGCGAGCGCGGCGGACATCGAGGAGGGCAGCCAGGTGCGCGCGTCCTACCGCACGGACCCGGCCAGCGGTGAGCCGCGGGCGGTGCGCATCGAGGCCACGTCACAGGTGCAGCCCACCGCGCCGGCCGCGCCGGAGAGCGGTGAGTCCTCGCCGGGGGCACAGCCGTCGCAGCCGCCGCAGCCTCAGCCTCAGCAGTAGCCGCCCCCCGCGAGAACCTCGAGTCGCGGCTCTGCACCCGGTCCGTGCTCAGCGGGTCTCCAGAGGGGCGCGGTGCCTCAGGCTGCCTCGTCCACGACGCGGTTGCGCTGCACGCCGAGGTCGATGGCGCCGTCACGGCTGTGGATGCGCGACTCGACGACGTCGCCGGCCTTCAGGTACTGGGGCCGCTTCGCCTGTACCTTCATGAAGAGCTCCCACTTCTTCCTCTCCGGCAGGAGCGCCGCCAGGCGCTGTCTGGCAGGCGAGGGAATGGAGAGCGCACAACCGGCGGGTGTGCCGGTGGCGATGAGGTCGCCGGCGAAGAGGTCCTGCAGCCCCGAGAGCTCGGTGAGCGTCTCCTCCGGGCCGAACACGAGGTTGGCGGTGGTGTCCCGCTGCCGGACCTCGCCGTTGACCGTGAGCTCCAGGTGGAGCTGCTTCAGCCGTGGCAGGTCCTCGGGCTCCAGCAGGCACAGGTGGGGGCCGACGGGGCCGAAGGTGCGGTAGCTCTTGCCCTTGTAGAACTGCATCTGCGGAATCTGGACGTCGCGCGCCGAGTAGTCGTTGACGATGACGAGTCCCGCGATGAAGTCGTGCAGGTTGTCCGGGGTGACCACGGCCTTGCGGTCGAGGTCGCGCTTGAGGACGAGGCCCAGCTCGATTTCGTAGTCCAGGAACCGCACGTGCGAGGGCTTCACCAGCTCGCTGTCGGCGGGCACGATGCAGCTTCGCGCCTTCGTGAAGAACATGTTGAACGTCTTCGCGTCCGGGTCCATGCCCGACTCGAGCATGTGCTGCCGGTAGTTCGCGCCCTGGCAGACGAACTGCTGGTTCCGCGTCACCGGTGACAGCAGCCGGACCTCCTCCCGGGCGAGGCTCGGGCCCGTGAGCGCGGAGAGGCTGGCGACGGTGTTGCCGCGGAGGAAGTCTCCGGTGGCCGGGAAGTCGCCCGGCACCGGCGTGAGCCGGCCGTCGCGCACCACGCCCCATCCGGCGCGGCCCTGGTGCTCGAAGCGCATGATGTTCAGTGCCATGAAGGTCTCCTTCGAAGGTGAGGCGGGTGCTAGCCGAAGAGCCGGGCGAGCGTGAGCAGCTTTCCGAGACTCAGGTCCGGGCCGCGGCGCACGTTGCGCAGGATGTGGAGCAGCGTCAGGGGCGTGAGCGCCGGCCGGGAGAAGCTGCGTGGCATCGGCTCGCCCCACTGTGCCATTGCGTCGCGCGAGGTGGGGTGCACACCGGTTGGCACCTCGGCGGTGAAGAGGTCTCCATCGGTGTAGTGCTCGTGCTTGTCCCCGTAGGGGTCATGCCAGTAGTCGAAAATCTGGCTGCCGAGGATGTGGCGGCCCACGCCCCAGGCATGCCGCCAGCCCCTGTCCTTCAGCACGCGGTGGCCCATGCCCACGGCGTCCGCGTCCACGACCTCGTAGGCGCTGTGGCTGTAGGTGGGCACCACCCCCTGGGCCAGCGCCAGCGTGTGGTGGTCGGCCGGGCGGTCGCCGAGGTCCAGGCGCAGGAAGGCGACGGCCGGCGAGCCGTCCGGCAACACCTGCACGTCGGAGGGGATGAAGCCGAAGTGCTGGAGGTACCAGTGGAATGTCGCCTGGAAGTCCACCACCTCGAGGACCACGTGGCCCAGGCGGAGGACCTCGGGCGGCGCGACGGGGGGCCGCTGCGTACCGTTGATGCGCGGGTGCGCGCCGGCGACGTTGAGCGGCATGGGCGCGCGGTGGGGAAGCGCCTCGGCGTCAGCCGCGCCATGGACGGCGTGCACCGCGAAGCCGGAAGGGTCCGTCAGGCGCACGCGCTCGCCACCGCCCGGCCAGGGTGACGGCTCAATCCCGGAGGCGCCGGGCAGTGCCGCGAGCTTCGTCAGGTCCTCGACCGAGCCAACGCGCAGGCCGAACCCCGCGAAGCGCGGCCGGCGGCCCTGGACGGCCACGTAGCAGAATGGCGAGGGCTCCGTGCCGCGCAGGAACAGGGCCTCGTCCGTGCGCGCGGCGACGCGCAGGCCGAAGTCGGTGAGGAAGCGCTCGGTGCGGTCGAGGTCGGGGCGCTCGAACATCAGCCAGGCGAGCGATTGCGCCTTCACCGTCGGGTGCGGGTGGCGGGCCAGCGGGGGCGTCATGGAGTGGGGCCCGGTGGCGGCCCCGTCACTCCTGGTGTGCGGAGGGCTCGGCCGCTCCTGGTGGGCCGGGGGAGGTGTTGGCGGTCGAGGCATGGCGGTGGCTCCGTCACTCATGGGGTGGGGGCGGCCTCGGCCGCTCGTGGCGTGCCGAGCAGGCGGAGGGTTTCGCGCACGAGGCGGTTCACCTCGCTCACGGGCCCGTCGTGCAGCACGGTGCGGTCCGGGCGCACGATGGCCGCCCAACCGAAGGGGGCCGCGCCAGGAGTCAGCGCTCCGTGCAGGTCTTCCCAGGAGTCGCCGTGGTCCGCGCGGTGCAGCCGCTGGCCACGGTGCCGGAGCTGCACGACCCTGCCTCCGGCGGCGGTGAAGGCGGCCCGCACCGCCGCGTCGAGCCGGGCGCCCGCGTCCGGGCCGAAGCCGAGCAGCGTCAGCGAAGGCCCGAACACGTCATCGCTCAGCCGCACCGAGCCGTCGTCGCCGCGCAGCCAGCCCTGGGGCAGCACGTCACCGCGGACCAGTCGCGAGCGCGTGCGCCCGCGGACGAACAGCCCCCGCGTGAAACGGTGCCGGGGCTTGAGGCCCAGCTCCTCGAGCCGGGCGCGCAGCGGCGGCACGAGCCGGAGCAGCCGCATCAGCCCATGCGTCATGACGGCCGTGGCGGCATTGCCCGGCATCACCAGCCGGCCCATCCACTGGGCCAGGGCAATCATCTTCCGGGCGTGCGGGCGTCGTTCGGTGTCGTAGCTGTCGAGGATGGAGGGCGAGGCGCCGTGCCGCAGCACCCAGGCGAGCTTCCAGCACAGGTTGGCGGCATCTCGGAGCCCCGCGACGAGGCCCTGGCCGACGAAGGGCGGGGTGATGTGGGCGGCGTCTCCGGCCAGGAACACGCGGCCACGGTGGAAGGCGTCCGCCGTGCGCGCGTGGAAGCGGTAGACGGCCTTGCGCTCGATTTCCATCTCCTCGGGCCGGCCCCAGCGTGAGAGCAGGCGCAGCACACCGTCGTCGCTGGCGGCCTCCTCGCGCGACTCTCCGGGCCGCAGCATGAACTCCCAGCGCTCGCGGCCGCCGGGCGCCACCATGTGCGGCGTCGGCCGGCGCGGGTGGCACAGGAACTCCACGTGGTCGATGGGGCGCGGCACGTGCTTCGCGTCGACAATCAGCCAGTCCTCGGCGTAGGTGTGCCCCTGGAAGTCCAGCCCGATGAGCCGGCGCACCGCGGAGCCGGCACCGTCCGCGCCGATGACGTAGGCCGCTTCCACGGTGGCCGTGCTCCCGTCGGCGTGCTTCAGCGTCGCGAAGACGGCCCCTTCCCGCTCCGCGAGGCCCGTCAGCTCCACGCCGAGCGCCGTGTCCACGGGGGCGTGGGAGGAGACCTTCGCGCGCAGCGCCCGCTCCAGGTCGGGCTGGAAGAAGGTGACCAGCTTCGGATGGCCGTCGATGGAGCCGCCCGTGTTGATGCGCGCGAACTCTCCGCAGTAGGGCGAGTGCATGCGCACGTAGGGAATCGCGAGGGTGGGGAAGGCACCCTCGGGAAGGCCGCAGAGCTGGAGGATGCGCAGCGCCTCGTTGTCGAGCGCGATGGCACGCGGATGCGTAAGCAGCTCCGGCGAGCGGTCGATGACGAGCGCTCGCACGCCATGGCCGCCCAGCAGGCTTGCCGCCGCGGCTCCGACCGGGCCGAAGCCGACCACCAGCACATCGACCTTCGAGGGCAGGGACATCATGGTGATGATAGGGTTGTCGTAACTGATGATTTTGTCAATTTTGACCGGCTGCTATGGTGGCGGCCGCTCGACACCTCGAAGCCATGCCCAGGTCCCCCGCCCCGAAACGCCCTCAGCGCACGCGCGCGTCCCCGAAGGCCAGGACTGTCGCGCCCATGGAGAAGGAGCCGCGCGGCGCGCGCCGCAAGCGGGAGACACGCGCGCGCCTGATGGAGGCGGCGCTGCGGCTGATGTCGGAGCGTGGGATGGAAGGGGTGGCCATCAACGAAATCACGGAGGCCGCCGACGTCGGCTTCGGCTCCTTCTACAACCACTTCGAGTCCAAGGAGGCCATCCACGGCGCGCTGATGGATGCCGTCTTCGAGGGCTTCGCCGACGCGCTCGACCGTCTCACGGCGGGCACCACCGACCCGGCGGAGGTCCTCGCGGTGTCCATCCGCCACACCCTCCGGCGCGCGCGGCGGGAGCCGGTCTGGGGACGCTTCCTGATTCGCGAGGGCTCCTCGGCTCGCGTGCTCTCGCGCGGTCTCGGGCAGCGCCTGTTGCGCGACATCCAGAAGGGCCTGGAGACCCGGCGCTTCAAGGCCGAGGACCCGTTGATGACCTTCATCGCCGTGGGCGGCGCCGTGCTGGGTGCCATCTCCGCGGAGCTCCAGTTCAGCGTCCCCGGCGCGCCGCAGGCGGAGCTGCTCCGGGGGCTAGGCCTGGACGCGGAAGAGCTGCCGGAGCGTGCGGCCACCCTGGTGCTGCGCACGCTGGGGCTGTCCGCGGCGGAGGCGGGGGCCGTCGCGCGACGCCCGCTTCCCGAGGGAGCGCTGGCCTCGGATTCCGAGGGGTAGGGACGGCCAGCCGGAGCATCGCGGGCCTCACGCCGTGCGCCTGCTTCGTGGCCGTGCCAGCACCGCGCCTCGGGAGCCCGGCGCTGGGCCCGTACCGTCACGCGAGCATCCGGCGCAGCCGCCGGGGAATCTCCTCGGCGTGCCAGCGCTGGAGCTCGCGGGCCAGCTCCGCCGCGCGCTTCGCGCGCTCATCGCGCACCATGGGCAGTAGCGCCCGCGCGGCCTTGCGCTCCCGGGGCTTCTCCTCGGCGGCCATCCGCTCGAACAGCTCCAGTCTGACGTCCGCATCGTGCAGCTCGCCCAGTCCGTCCTGGAGCGGTACGAGCACCTCCAGCAGCGCGTCCACCATGCGGCGGAAGGCGGGCTGGAAGACCTCGAGCTCGTAGCGCAGCTTCTTCAAGTCCTTGCGCAACTCATGGGCGGACGCCGCATCCGGCGCGTCCGCGTATGCGTCCATCCGCTGGCGCACGCGGCGCACGCGCCAGCGCAGGTGCTTCCGGACCCGGCGGCCTCCAAAGCGGTGCGGGTCCTCCAGTGTGTCCAGCTTGCGCAGCAGCCGGGGCACGGTCCGGTCCTCCCAGCGCTCCAGCTCCGCGCGCAGCCGGGCCTCCATCTCATCCAGCGAGGCCAGCCGCGAGTCCCGCAGGGCGGTGATGCCATCCCGCGCGCCGGGCTTCTCCTTCTCCACCTCTCGCGCCGCGCCCTCCATCCACGCCGCCTGCACGTGCAGGTCCCTCACGCCGCCGAGCGCGTCCTGGATGCGCTTCACCTCGCGCTCCAGCTTCCTCAATCCGCCGAGGGGCCGGAACACCTGGAGCGCGGCGCGCAGGCGCCGGGTGGCCACGCGCATGTCGTGCACGGACTCGTCGTCGATGCCCTCGTCGAGCCGGGCCTCCGGCTTGCGCACGTCCGCGAGCCTCCCGGCGAGGATGCGCCGCGCGGCCACCCCCAGGCGGCTGTCGGGCCCCAGTCCGCGAATGGGGGTCGCCTGCGCCACTCAGCCCTCCGGGAGCGCGTACTGGCGCAGCATCCGCTCCGCGCCCTCCGGGCCCTCCCAGCCGAGGATGCGCGCGTCCTTGTCCGCGAAGTGCACGGCCGCGAGGAAGAAGTGCTCCAGTTCGTCGCGCTCGCGCTTGGACAGTTGCTGGTAGGTCTGGAGGTGCGGCATCGCGTCCAGCGGGTCCCCGTCCGGGCCCTTGGTGGAGGGGATGAAGCCCCAGTCGAAGGGGTAGCGCAGCCCGCGCGTGAGGGGCCGGGAGATGGAGAAGGCCTGCAGCGCCGTGTCGTACTTGAGCTTCACCGTCGAGCCGCGGGGGGACTCGACGACGACGTGGAAGGAGCCTTGTTGCCCTCGCAGGGGCAGGCGGGTGAGGTCCGTCGCCATATGGACTCAAGGTTGTGCGGGGAGCCGCTCCGGGCAAGCCAGCCCTCGGGGGCGTCTCGGTTCGCCAACCCTCGCTCCCGAGGAGCACGGGCTACCAGCCAGGACCCGGAGTCTCCTGGGCGGGGCCGGCTTCGAGGAGGCTTCGCGTGGCGCGCGCCGCGGCCAGCCCGCCCAGCGTGTACCACGCGACGGTGAGCAGCGACGTGGAGGTCCTTGCACGGCTGGGGCCCCTGCCCAGCCCCAGGTAGGGTGGCAGCACCACCGCGCCCAGGCCGGCGAGCAGCCCGAGCACTCCGCCGCGAAGGAAGGGCCGCTTCGGCCGGCCGAGCGCCACCAGCGCGTAGAAGAGGCTGTTGGACACGAGGTCGCCCGCGAGGGACTGGCGGTGCAGGCGCTTGCCGTGAGCGGGGCGGAGGCCGAGGCCGCGCAGCCCCTTCTTCAGCGCGCGTTTGCCCAGCACGTCCATTCGAGGCGGGTGCTTCACCACGCGGCGGGCCCCCTCGTGCAGGAGGGTCAGCGACGTGGCGCCCACGAGCCCCGGGCCCAGGGCGGCCACCAGGAAGCGGGGCCGCGAGGAGACAGGCGGTTCCATCATGCCCCTCAAGCTACGCACCGCCTCACGGAGGTCCGGCGCCGGTGGGGCTGCTCGCCCGGTGGGCGTCCGGACGGGGGCGCCGGGAGCGGAGGACAGCCCCCGCTCCCGGCTGGGGAGGGCTACCGCTTCATCTCCGGCACCTTCATGCCGCGCTGCACGGCGGGGCGGCTGCCCATGCGGTGCAGGTACTGCGGCACGTTGCGCAGGCCCTCGAAGATGTCGGGGTTGAACTCCCGCGCGCTGGCCAGCCACGGGTAGATGGCACAGTCCGCGATGGAGAACTTCCCCGCCACGTAGTCACCCTTGCCGAGCTGACCGTCCAGCACGCCGAGGATGCGCTTGGACTCGTTGCGATAGCGCTCGATGGCGTGGGGGACGTACGCCTTGCTGAAGCGGGTGAAGTACCCGAGCTGCCCGAACATGGGCCCGATGCCGCCCATCTGGAACATCAGCCACTGCGTCACCTCGGCCTTCCCGCGCGGGCTGGAGGGCAGCAGCTTGCCCGTCTTCTCCGCGAGGTACAGCAGGATGGCGCCCGACTCGAAGACCGTCAGCGGCCGGTGGTCCACCGGCGCGTGGTCGACGATGGCCGGAATCTTGTTGTTGGGATTGACGGCCAGGAACTCGGGCTTGAACTGCTCGCCCTGGGTGATGTCCACCACCTTGACGGTGTAGGGCAGCTCCATCTCCTCCAGGGCGATGGACACCTTGCGCCCGTTGGGCGTTCCGAACGTGTACAGGTCAATCATGCTGTCACTCCCGTGAGCTGCGCGCTCACCTGCCAGAGCCGTTCCGCGAGGGCGTCATCCCGGGCAGCGGAGGACGCCTTTTTCGGCCGGCGCTTGTAGAAATACTCCCCGGACACCGACTCCACTTCGGGCGAGGACGCCAGGTAGATGGACGTCCGCGCCCCCTTCTCCGCCGAAATCATGAAGGGTGCACCCAGCTTCACGATGTGGCGGAAGAAACCCTTCGTGTTGTGGCCGAAGCCCGTGCGCACCACGCCCGGGTGCAGGGCATTGGCCGTCACCCCCGTCCCCCGCAGCCGCTTCGCGAGCGCGCGGGTGAAGAGGATGTTGGCCAGCTTGGAGGTGCCGTAGACGCGGAAGCCGATGTAGCCGCGCTCGCTCTGCAGGTCGTCGAAGTCGACCTTGCCGGTGCGGTGGGCCTCGGACGAGACGTTGATGATTCGCGACGGGGCGCTGGCCTTCAGCACGTCCAGCAGCAGGTTCGTCAGGAGGAAGGGCGCGAAGTGGTTGGTGGCCATGGTGGCCTCCAGTCCGTCCACCGTCACCTCGCGCCGGTCGATGATGAGACCCGCGTTGTTCAGGAGCACGTCCAGGCGCGGGTAGCGGGCCTTGAACGTGGCGGCCAGGTCACGCACGGACTGGAGGGAGGTGAGGTCGGCCTTCAGCCAGTCCACCGTCGCCCCGGGAGCCGCCGCGCGCACCGCGCTGACCGCGGCCTCGGTGCGGCCCGGGTCTCTCCCCACCAGCACCACCGTGGCGCCCATGCCCGCCAGCGCCTTGGCCGCCTCCAGGCCGATGCCTCCGGAGGCTCCGGTGATGAGGCACACCTTGCCGTCCATTCGCGTCTGTGAAGTCAAAAGGCGTCCTCCAGCTTCGAGAGGACGCCTTCTATACGCTGGAGCGGGCGCGCGCGCTCGCCGAACCGCCAGCGTGGCGGTGCCGTCCACGGGTCAACGCGCCGTCAGGCGTTGGGGGGCTGGGGGGAGATGCCTTCCCCGGCCCGCTCCCCGCGGCGCACGCCGGCGCGCACGTCGCCGTGCAGGTGGCTCTCCAGGAACCAGAGGTCCAGCTCCACCTCGCCCAGCGTCTGCGTGAGCAGGTCCGTGGTGACGGGGTCGTTCAGCTCGTCGGAGCGGTGGATGCCGTTGCGGAGGCTGGCCCCGTAGCGCGCGAAGCGCTCCACCAGGACCTTCAGGTGCGAGTCGCCGTCCACGGCCGTCAGGTCGTACTCGGGCAGCTCGCTGTTCTTCGCGGCGAGGCGGATGGTGCCCTCGGCGTAGCCGCCCAGGGTGCCGGCGCGCTCGGCGAACGCGTCGGCCTGCTTGCGCGCGTGCCCGGCCAGCTCGTCGAACAGCTCGTGACGGCTGTAGAAGTGCTTGCCACGGATGTTCCAGTGGGCCTGCTTTATCTGCCAGTGCAGGTCGATGGAATCCGCCAGCAGCGTGTTGAGGAAATCGATGAGCTCCTCGCGGGCATCCGCGGGGAGATTCACGTGACTGGGAAAGTTCATGTTCCGGCCTCCTCCAGAGGGCCTCCCAAGGGTGGGGACGGTCTCCATGGATGCCAATCCACGCCGCGACGGCAGGGGTGCAGGCGGCCGGGCCTAGACGGCGCGGCTCCGGGAGGCACCGGCTCCCGACGTGGCCAGGCGTGCGGACAGCTCCGTGGCCGCGCGCTCGCCGGACTCCACCGCGCCGTCGATGTAGCCGCAGCCCTCGATGGCCGTCTCCGTGCCCGCCCAGTGGACGCGGCCGAACGGCGTGCGCAGGGCGTCGCCGATGGCGGTGAGCGTGCCGGGACGGGGGAGGCCGACATAACAGCCCTTGCTCCAGGGCTCGGCAATCCAGTCCAGGTCCGCGACGGCGGTGGGCTTCAGGGCCTTGGGACCGAAGAAACGCGCGAAGCACTCCAGCGCGGCCCGCTGGCGCTCCTCGGACGGGCGGCCCGTCCACGCGCGCGCCGTCTCCCCGAGGAAGAAGCCCACCAGGGCGGGGTGGTGGCCGTTGGCGCCACAGTCGTCGAAGCACAGGCGCACGGGGCCGGTGTCGCTCACGGCCTCGCCGGAGAATCCGGCCTCGCGCCAGAAGGGACGCTCGTATGTGGCCACCACCTTGATGACGCTGCCCATGGGGAGGTCGGCATGGGCGCGGCGGCGCTCCGGTGGGAGCGTGGCGCCGAAGTCGATGCGCTCGGCCAGCGCGGGGGGGACGGCGACCACGGCGTAGCGTGCTCGCCACGCACGGCCGTCCTCGGCGGTGACGGTGACGCCATCTCCGTCCTGGAGCACGGCGCGCACGGGGGTGGAGAGGTGGACGCGTGGGCCCAGCTCGCCGGCCATGCGAAGGCTGAGGGCCTGGGCGCCTCCGGTGAAGCGCTCGGCCTGGGCGCCGCCCTCGATGGTGGTGAGGGGCATCAGGCCGTGGTTGGAGTGCACGTAGAAGAGGAAGTGGAGGAAGGACAGCTCGGAGGGCTCGGCGGCGAAGACGGCGCGAGTGGCGATGTCCAGCGCGGCGCGGGCGCCCCAGGTGGGGACGTGGCGCTGCTTCCACTCCTCCAGCGTGAGGGTGTCCCACTCGGCGGCGCGGGGCGCGGCGCAGGGCCGCTCGCGGGGGACGCGCTTCGCCAGTCCGTCCAGCTTCCAGATGATGCGCTGGAGGTCCAGCAGCGACAGCAGCGGCAGCGAGGGCACCTGGCCGCGATAGGTGCGCAGCTCCCCGCGCACGTCGAGCACCTTCGTGCCGTGGTGGTGCTGGGGGAAGCGCTCCAGGCCCAGCTCGTCCGCGAGGCGCAGCACGTGGCGCTGTTGAGGTCCCACCCACTGCCCGCCGAGGTCCACGGCCTCGCCTCCCAGCGACTGGGTGAGGGTGCGTCCTCCGACGCGCTCCCTCGCCTCGAGCACGGCCACGGAGACCCCGGCCCGGGAGAGGGCCCGCGCGGTGGTGAGTCCCGCCACTCCGGCGCCGACGATGACGACATCCACTGCGCTCGTGTCCATGTGCCCTCCGGTCCAGGCGGGGACTCTATGCCGGGCGCGGGACAGGGGGGCAGCGCCGTGCGCGGCACGTCCCCGGCACTCCATGAATGATGCGGGCGTTCCCGTGGCCTGGGGGCGGAAGACGGAAGGTCGTTCCGCGGCGCGCTCCCGGCACTCCCTCCACGTATGCGGTGGCTCCGCTGTGCCCCACGCGCGGAAGATGGAATGTCGCTCCGAGGAGCCGTACTCGTGCCCGCGTCGGCGCTACGATGCCGGTCCCCTCGTTGGATGGTGAGGAGCCATGCTCGCGCTCGACCTCGTGGAAAGGCTGCGCCAGGTGTCACCGGCGGCGGCGAATGCCCTGATGACGGTGGCGGTGAAGAATGTCATCCCGCTGTCGGGGGTGATGGGTTTCAAGGTGGAGGAGGTGTCGGATGCGCGGACGCGAGCATCCGTGCCGCTGCGGCGGCGCACGCGCAACCACGTGGGCGGCGTGTACCTGGGCGTGCAGGTGACGGTGATGGAGTTGACGATGGGGCTGTGGCTCTTCCGCCACTTTCCACCGGGCCGCTACAACGCGCTGGTGGACAAGGTGGAGGTGTCCTTCCACGCCAAGGCGAAGGGTGGGGTGCGCGGCATCTGCGAGCCTCCCGTCGAGGTGCTCACCACCCTGGACGCCGCGCTCCGCCAGAAGGGCGACAAGGCCCGTGAGTGGGTGCCGGTGCGGCTGGAGGACTTCGAGGGGAAGCACATCGCGGATGCACGCTTCCTCGCGGTGCTGAAGCGCTACTGACGCATATCGCGGTAGCGAATCGTACGAGGCAAGGCGCCGCCCGGCGGTGCCTGGGACATGGCGGCGCCTCGAAGAGGGCGTTGCACGTGTCGTGATGGACATCCAGCCGCGTTCGCGACCGGACGAGCGCAAACGCGCTTACTTCCCGCATGCTTTCGTCGAGCTCCCGGGCACCTGTCTCTCGGGAGCCAGGCGGCGCGATTGCCAGGTGACACGGCCAGGCGCTCGCGCTGTCGAGAAGCGCATGAGGGCGCGGCGTGCGTGGAGAGTGCGCCCCTTTCTCGGGGTGCATGACCCGGCACCACTCCGTCGGAGACGGGCGCCTCTGGCGATGCAGCACCGGTGGCCAACGCGGCTCCGCCAGTCCTCTCGGCCTCGACGTGCTCCGCGGCAGGGCTCTCATCCGCGTCCTGAATGAGGCGCGCAGTCCTCAGGGCAGCCTGCGTGTGTCCTCGCCCTCGAAGCGGACCTGGACGACCTGCCGCTCGGGGCCCCGGATGTGGACGACCTTCCGGAAGAGCAGCAGCCTCGGGCCGTCGTCGTACGGGTTCATCGCGAAGACGGTGTAGGGGCCGGGCACCAGCTCGCTGAAGTCGTTCTGCGACGTGTAGCCGATGAGCGGCACGGCCGGCTGTGCCTCGAGATCCGCTCGTGCGTCCGCGACCAGCCGGGACTCCAGGTGCTTCCCCAGTGCCTGAGTGTCGGCAGGCCAGTCGTGGGCTCCTGGAACGACGTGGATGCCCTCGTAGTGCGACGGCCTGGGCAACAGCACACGGAGCCGTCCCGTGCCTCGCTGTTGCCGGAGCTCGACCGGAGCCGTGCCTCCCTCCGGAAGTTGAACGCTCACCGGAGCGAAGCGGCGAGGGACATGCGACTTCGATGGCGGGAGTGACGGCTCCCGCGTGACACGGACCTCGTAGGCTCCGGCGGGGACGCTCCGGACCGCCTGGCCCGAGCCGTCCGTGCGCAGGGAGAATTCGCCCGCCGTGCTCTCCGCGGTGACGTCCATTCCCTGGAGCGGCGCTCCTTCCGAATCCAGGATGCGCACTTCCAGACGGGCGTTCTCGATGGGGAAGCGGAAGGTGACCTTGCCTTCCTTCCCGGGCGCGATGCGCTGCCGCACGGCCCCTTCGTCCCATATCGCCGTCAGCGTCACTTCCCGCCCCGTCGGAACCGGCCCGAGGGAGAAGCGGCCGGAGGCGTTGGTGCTCGCGGAGTCGGGACGGCTCGTGATGCCCGTCCAATGCGCGGTGAGCTGCACGTCCGCTACCGGCTTGCCGTCCGCGTCCAGGACGCGGCCCATGAGCTGGCGTCCCCTTTCGAGCACGATGTCCGGCATGTCCACGTGCTTCGACTTGAAGCCGAGCAACGGGAAGCCCTGGGACACGAAGCCCCCGGCCTCGATGTTGAGGTAGCAGGCGCCCTCGAGCGTGAAGCGTCCCTTCGCGTCACGCACGCGATGCGAGTCCACCTGGAAGCGCGTGACCGGAGCGCCGCGCTCGTCGACCACGCGGCCGGAGGCGGTCCTCGCGCAGCGGGGGGCCAGCATGATGTCGACCGGCGGGCCTCCTGTCCTGGCGGTGGCATCGCCAATGCCTTCCTCATGTCTCACCTCGAGCCCGTAGTCGCCCGCGCGAAGGGGCTCCAGGGTGAAGCGGCCCTCTGCGTCCGTTGTCGCGGTTGTGGTCTCCCGTGGCCAGGCCGTGTTGCGGAGGAAGTCCTCGTCCAGCGGCACGGAGGGGAAGTGCTGGTACGCTTCTACCGTGGCTCCGGCGACGGGAAGTCCGTCCAGGTTCCGGACCTGTCCCGAGATGGGAGGCGTGGACCGCCGCTCGAAGCGGAGCTCCACGCGCGAGTCATCCGTGCCGGGCCGCAGCTCGACGTCCTGCCAGACGTAGCGCCGGAACCGTCCTTGCGCCGTCCAGTACGCCAGCACCCGATAGCGGCCGGGCGCGGGGGCCGGGTGGACTGACTCGCCCTTGTCGTCCGTTTCAAGCCACAAATGGACGCCCTCCAGGGGCTCGGGAACGAGCTGCACCTTGCTGCCCGGCAGGGGCGCACCTTCCGGACCGAGCACGCGGACCCGTAGCATCCGGGCGGACGCTTGCGGCGCACCGGCATCGGGCGCGGCTCCTTCAGCCGGAAGAGGACTCGCGGGCGAGCCGAGCGCCACGGTGGAGAGCAGCAGCGGGAGCAGTGTGCGGACGCGGAGCCACATGCCCCCGACTCTAGCCGCGGTGGCCCCGGCCCACGGCGGCTACCACCAGGGCAGCTCGCGCGCGTCCGGGCCCTCGAAGCGGACCTGGACGACCTGACGCTTGGGCCCCCCGACCTCGATGACCTTCCGGAAGAGCATCGACCGCCCCAGGGTGCCGCCATACGAGTTCCTGGCGAAGACCGTGTACGTACCGGGCACGAGCTGGCTGAAGTCCTTCAGGACGGAGTTGAAGGGGATGAAGGGCGCATCCGGTGCCGCGAGGTCCACCGTCCCATCCGCGGCGGCATCCGCCTCGAGTGTCCCCGGCAGGGACGCGAGTGCGTCGAGGTCCCCGGGCCAGGGCCGCGCTCCGGGCACGACGTAGACATCGCGATAGTGGCTCGGCCGGGGCAGCAGCACGCGCAGCGCTCCCGTGCCGCGCGTGGCCCGGACCTCCACCGTGGCGGCGCCCTTCGCGGGGACCTGGACCTTCAGCGGGGCGAAGCGCGCGGGAAGCCCGGCCCGAGGGCCCCGCGAGTCCGCCGTGTCGACCACTCGTATCTCGTACGCTCCGGGCGGCAGCTTCAGGCTGACCTCGTGGGAGTCGTTCGAGTGCCCCTTGAACACCCCATCCGCGTTCTCGGCGGTGACCTCGATGCCCACGTGCGGGAGGCCCTCCGCCGACAGCGCGTGGATGAGCACTGGCGTCTCGGAGGCGGGCAGGCGGAAGGTGACCTCGCCCTTGTGCTTCGGAGAGACACGCTGACGCAGCGTGCCTCGCCACCACTTCGTCGTCAGCACCACATCCCTGTCTCGTGGGACGGGGCCCAGGGAGAAGCGTCCGGCGGCGTCGGTGGGCTTCGAGTCGACGGACTCCTGGGAGCCCTTCCACTCCGCGGTGAGGGTGATGCCCGCCTGGGGGCCCCTGTCCGGATGAACCACCTTCCCCTCGAGTTGCCGTCCCCGCACGAGCACGACGTCCGGCAGCGACACGTGCTCCGTCGTCGAGGCGGGGACCTCGAGCCACCGGGGGAGGAAGCCTTCCGCCCAGATGAAGAGGTGACAGCCCAGGTTGGAATGGAAGCGACCCTCCTCGTTCTTCACGCGTTCATGCAGCACCCGGAAGCTTCGGACCGGAGCGCCCTGCTCGTCGACCACGCGACCGGAGGCGCTCGACGCACAGGAGGGCATGACCGACATGTCGACGGGCGGGCCTCCCGTCCTCGCGAGGACCCCCCTGCTCCCGAGCGGGGGCTCCGCGGTGAGCACGTACTCGCCCTCGCGCAGGTCCCGCAGGACGAAGTTCCCTTCCGCGTCCGTCAGGGTGGTCGCGCTCTCGGTGGAGTAGGTCTGGTCACGGAGGAAGTCGTCGTCCAGCGGCACGGACGGGAAGCGCTGGACGGCGGTCACCTTCGAGCCCGCGAAGGGGCGGCCGTCCGGCCGGTGCACCCGTCCCTGGAGCGTGGCGGACGCGGGGCGCTCCGCGAAGCTCAGCTCCGGGAGTGTTTCCTCGGGGTCCCCCTTCAGCTCGACGTCTCGCCACACGGAGCGGCGGAACCGGTCCTCCTGCTCCCAGGACGCCAGCAGCCGATAGCGTCCCGGAGCCCAGACGGGGAAGTTGGCGAGGCCGCGGGCATCCGTCCGGCTGAGCTGGTTGGTGCCATTGCGTGCCTCGGGGACCAGGAGGACCTCGGCGTTCTTCAGCGGGGCTCCGGTGGGGCCACGGACGAGGACCTGGTGCATCCTCGCCCCGCGGACCTCCAGTTCCCGGGGCGCCGTCAGCCGTGTCCTGCTCAGCAGGTCCCTGCCCGAG
Source organism: Myxococcus sp. RHSTA-1-4 (assembly GCF_020037125.1). GTDB lineage: Bacteria > Myxococcota > Myxococcia > Myxococcales > Myxococcaceae > Myxococcus. The sequence goes on along the minus strand of NZ_JAIQDG010000001.1, from coordinate 811,654 downwards.
GCGTCCACGAGGGACACCCGGACCGCGCCCTGGGACGCTCGCGGGAGCTCGAACCGTCCCTCCGCATCCGTGGTGGCGGTCTGGTCGGGCTCCTCGGAGTTGAGCCAGTCCAGCGTCACCCTGCCGCCGGCGAGCGGGGCTCCTCCCGCGCCCAACGCGCGGCCCGTGACGCGCACGCAGCGCGGAAGCTGCGTGGGGAGGCTCGCGAGGTCCTCGTCCTTCACTTCCAGGGCCACTTCGTGGACCGCGCACAGCTCCGGAGTGCGCACGCGCAGGCGGTAGTCGCCGGGCGGCAGGTTGAAGCTGAACTGGCCCTCCGGCCCCGTCCGACCCCGTGCCACCACCTTGCCCTGGGGCTCGCGGACCACCTCCAGCGCCGCGTCGGTGAAGGGCTGGCTCTTCGCATCGGCCAGGGAGCCGCTGACGCGTGAGCCGAGCGCCACGGTGGGGAGGAGGAGCAGCAGGCCCAGGATGACGGAAGGACGCATGGGCCGAGTGTACGCCGGGCCGTCCGTTCCTCCGTTTCAAGGGGGCTAAATGAAAGGTAACAGTGCAGGGCAGGCAGGATGGCGTGGTGGGTCAACACCCGGTCCCCGGGGCGCTTCACGCGGGGGGCCCGGCGAGGCAAGCTGTCCTCAGTGTCACGTCGCTCCAGGCTGGGCCTCACACTGCTGCTCTCGGTGCTCCTGCACGCAGCGCTCTTCTTCGCGCTGTCGCGGGTCCCGTCCGCCCGGCCTCCGGCGTCGGCGCGGCGTGAGGTCGTGGAACTGGAGTTCTTCTCCCCACCCGTGAAGCCGGTGGCCCCGCCTGCTCCGGCGCCCACGGTGCGACCGCCCGACCGGGCGAGTGCCCCACCCCCGCGTCAGGCGGAGCGGCCCGCGCGGGAGGCTCCGAAGCCCCCGGTGGCGGCCACCCCTCCAGAGGCGCGGCCCGGGGGAGACGAAGCCCCCGAGGAGCCGACACCTCCGGTGGAGGACGCCCCACGCATCGCCGCCCAGGACCGGCCCATCCTGGTGCCGGAGCACCTGCTGGGGCAGGGCCTCACGGGCAAGCCGCCGTCCACGGGACGGACGATTCGCAATGAGCCCGGGACGGCGCCCGATCCGAAGGCCATCGCGGCGCGCGAGGCGGAGGACGCGCGGGAGAAGGTGGACGGGTGGGCGAAGGACGCGCTGGCGGAGGCGCGCGCGGAGAGCGGGGCTCCCGGTCCGTACTTCGCGCGGCTCCAGAAGGACTTCACGAAGAAGCTGGTGAACCCACCGCCTCCGGACCTGAAGGTGCTGGCCGCGCGGATGAAGCGCGAGCAGGTGGATGCCATCCAGCGCTTCGGCAAGACGGGCAGCCCCGTGGCCCCAGGTGGGAAGCGAGACCATCGCCTGGAGCAGCGCAACCGCATCCAGGCGGCCGTGGAGGCGGGACGCGCCGCGAACATGTACATGGTGGACGTCACCGAGCCCATCCTCGTGCTCGCCGCCGTCGTCGAAGTCCGTCAGGACCGCGAGGGCAAGCTGCTGGAGCTCAAGGTGATTGAGGGCTCGGGAGACAAGACCTTCGACGACTGGGCCATGTCCCAGCTCCGCGAGGCCCTCGCCCGGGCGGATGCGCCCGGGGACGGCGGCGTGGGGATGCGCGACGACGGGATGCGGACCCGCTGGCGACTGAAGGAGTACCTCGGCAACCCGAGGGTGCAGATCCACCTGATTGGCATCTACTGACCCCGGGCACGGGGGGCTCGGGGGCCGCCGCGCTTCGTGTGCACGGGCGTGCTTCCTGGCGGCAGCCGAGGGTGAATCAGGGGCTCGTGGAGGAGTTCCGGCGCCAGGGCCTGGCACGCATGTTCAGCGCGGCTCGTCCTCCATGATGAAGTCCGTGATGCTCTTCCACGTGGACTCGAACTGGGGCCGGCGGAAGCCGGAGCCGGAGATGAGCCAGTCCACGTGCGGCGGCTGGTGCGCCGGCTGGTCGAAGTGCCCAATCGCATCCAGGTGGTCCGCCCGCACCGCCGCCAGCACCCGCCCGTACACCTGCGAGCGCGTGGGGACGATGCCGTCACACGCCGTGGGCCCCGGCAGCGCCCCGTACGCCTGCACCAGCGCCGCCGTCTGTGCCGGCGTGTGCGGCGGAATCGCCGTCAGCGGCATCCGCTGCGTCTGCCCGTACACGAACGCATAAATCGTGTGCGTGAGCTGCGCGTACGGGTCCAGCCCCGCCGACATGCGCGTGCGCAGCGACGGCGGCCGCGACTGCGTCACCACCGAGCCGTACCGCACGCCCGGCCGGTCCACCGTGCTCGCGTTGAAGAGGTCGATGCCCTCCGGCGTGAGCTGCGGAATCAGCGACGTGTCGTTCCCCACGTCGCTCAGGAACTTCGCCACCGCGTCCCGCCGCTCGGAGGAGAAGTCCCCCAGGAGCTGGTCGTAGAGCTGGTCCACCAGCGTGGGCTTCCATCCGAGCGTGTCGTCCGCCCGCACCAGCACGTGCCCGAAGCGGAACACCACCCGCAATGGCAGCCGCCCGAAGCGCAGCACGTACACCGTGAACAGCGACAGCAGCTTGAGGATTTTCTGCCCGAACAGCCCCATGAAGAACGTCGCCAGCGGCGTGCCCGCGTGCGGCGTGGACACCGTCACCACCGAGCGCACCCGCTGCGCGAAGGGCTCCAGCTCCAGCCCCTGCGTGAGCTGCGCCCCGGGGCTCACGAACAGCCGCGAGTCCAGCCCGCCCGTCGAGTGGCCGATGAGGTGGATGGGGCCGTCATCCCCGCCCGCCGTGTCCTTCACCGCCTTCAGCAGGTCCGCCGTGCGCGTCCGGATGGAGGCCGTCGGGTGGGACAGCACGATGACCACCTCGGCGTCCACTCCACGGCGCGCCAGCTCCGCCTTCAGGTAGTCGTAGGCGTGGCCGAAGTAGATGAGCTCGCCCAGGTTGATGAATCCGAAGAAGCCGGGGACGAGGTAGATGTGGTGCTTCGCGGGCATTGCTCCCCACCATACCTGACGCGACGCGTGATTCCCCACCTCGGGAATGCACGCACCGGCAGCGGGTTGACGCGCGCCTGCTCCCACGAGGAGAACGGCACCCCTACTCTCCGTCATTCCAGAAGGACGACCGCACGTGGATTGCAGACTGCTCGCACTCGGCCTGCTCATCTCCCTCCCCGCCGCCGCGGACGAGGGCATGTGGACCTACGACGCCTTTCCCTCGGAGGCCGTGAAGAAGGCGTACGGCTTCACGCCCACGCAGGAGTGGCTGGACAAGGTCCGCCTCGGCTCGGTGCGGCTGGCCGGCGGTTGCTCCGCCAGCTTCGTGTCTCCCGACGGCCTGGTGATGACCAACCACCACTGCATCCGCGAGTGCATCGAGGACCTGGCCTCGCCGAAGCAGGACCTGCTCGCCAACGGCTTCCAGGCGAAGACGCCCGCCGAGGAGCGCCGCTGCCCGAAGGTGGAGGCCAACCAGCTGGAGAAGATGACCGACGTCACCGCCCGGATGAACGCGGCGACGAAGGGCCTCACCGGCGCCGCCTTCAACACCGCCCTCAAGAAGGAGATGGCCGCGGCGGAGTCCGAGTGCGCGACGTCCACGGACCTGCGCTGTGACGTGGTGACGCTCTTCAACGGCGGCAGGTACCACCTCTACCAGTACCGCCGCTTCCAGGACGTGCGCCTCGTCTTCGCCCCCGAGTTCTCCATGGCCGCCTTCGGCGGGGACCCGGACAACTTCAACTTCCCGCGCTTCGGCTACGACGTGGCCTTCCTCCGCGTGTGGCAGGGCGGCGCGCCGGCGAAGAGCCCGCACTACCTGCCGTGGGCGAAGCAGGGCGCGAAGGAGGGCGACCTCGTCTTCGTCTCCGGCCACCCCGGCGGCACCGAGCGCAAGGCCACCGTGGCCGAGCTGGAGTTCCAGCGCGACGTCAACCTGCCGTACACGCTGCTCCAGCTCTCCGAGGTCCGCGGCATGCTGCGCGAGTTCGCCAGCGCCTCGCCCGAGCGCTACCGCACCACGCGCTCGCGGCTGCGCGCCGTGGAGAACGGGCTGAAGGCGCTGCGCGGCCGGCACCAGGCCCTGGCCGACCCGGCGCTGCTGGCCCGCAAGCGCCAGGAGGAGGCCGAGCTGCGCGAGAAGGTGGACGCCAACCCCCAGGTGAAGGCCGCCACCGCGGGCGCGTGGGAGGAGATGGCCCAGGCGCTCGACGCGTACCGCCGCATGCTGCCCGAGTACCGGATGAAGGAACATGCGGACGCGTACCCCGGCGAGCTGTTCACCCTGGCGCGGCACCTGGTGCGCGTCGCCGAGGAGCAGCCCAAGCCCAACGCCGAGCGGCTGCGCGAGTACACCGAGGCCCAGCTCCCCACCCTGCGCCAGCAGTTGTTGCGCGGCGCCCCCATCGCCACCGAGCTGGAGCAGGCGCTGCTGGGCTTCGGCCTCAACCGCCTGCGCGAGACGCTGGGCGCGGATGACCCGTTCGTCCAGCAGGTGCTCGGCCGCGAGGCCCCCGCCGACCTGGCGCGCGCGCTGGTGAAGGGCACGAAGCTGGGCGACGTGAAGGTGCGCAAGGCCCTGCTGGAGGGCGGCAAGGCCGCCGTCGATGCGTCGAAGGACCCGATGATTGTCTTCGCGCGCAAGGTGGACGCCGAGGCCCGCGCCGCCCGCAAGCGCTACGAGGACGCCGTGGAGGCGGTGCTCAAGCGCAACGGCGAGCGCATCGCCCGGGCGCACCTGGCCGTCTACGGCACCTCCGGCTACCCGGATGCCACCTTCACCCTGCGCCTCAACGCCGGGCAGGTGAAGGGCTGGGACGAGAATGGCCGCGCCGTGGCCCCCCTCACCACCTTCGGCGGCGCCTTCGCGCGCCACACCGGCAAGGACCCCTTCAAGCTGCCCGGCACCTGGCTGAAGGCCCAGGGCAAGGTGCCGGCCGGCACGCCGCTGGACATGGCCACCACCAACGACATCATCGGCGGCAACTCCGGCTCGCCCGTGGTGGACCGCGACGGGCGCGTGGTGGGGCTCATCTTCGACGGCAACCTGCACTCGCTCGGCGGCCGGTACGCGTACGTGCCGGAGACGAACCGCGCGGTGGCCGTGCACGGCGACGGCATCCTCGCCGCCCTGGAGCACGTCTACGGCGCCACCCACGTCGTGAAGGAGCTGCGCGCCGCGAGCGACGTCACCGTACCGGCAGCGAAGTAGGCCCCCCGCGGGGAACCCGAGAGGTCGGGTCGACGGGCCCGCCTCCCGCATTCTCAAAACTCAGGGCCCACAGGCGGGCTCCCTGGGAAGGTAGGGAGAGGGCAACTGGCCAAGGGATGTCAGAGGGTGGAGGATAGAATCGGGTCTCAAGGCTGAAAGCCGGTTCTCCATGGGTTCCTCCACCTCCAAAGACATCCCTCTTGGCACCGTCATCAGGGAGACCTACGAGATTGCCGGCGTCCTGGGCCGTGGCGGCATGGGCACGGTCTTCCTGGCCAACCACCTGCGGCTTCCCGGCAGGCAGGTGGCCATCAAGGTGCTGCGCAACGACGGGGGCCTGGGGGCGGAGGTCTACGTGCGCTTCCGCCGCGAGGCGGAAATCGCCTCCCGGCTGGGGCACCCGAACATCATCGAGGTGCTCGACTTCGACACCCTGGCGGACGGCTCGCCCTTCCTGGTGATGGAGTGTCTGCGCGGGCAGCCGCTCTCCCGGCGGCTGCGGCGGGGAGGGGCGCTCACGCTGGAGGAGGTGTTCAACGTCTCCCGGCAGATGGGCTCCGCGCTCCAGGCGGCCCACCGCGCCGGCATCGTCCACCGCGACCTCAAGCCCGGCAACGTGTTCCTCGTCCCCACCGAGGTGGGCGGCGTGGTGATGGAGCACGTGAAGCTGCTCGACTTCGGCATCTCCAAAATCATCGACTCGACGAGCGTGCACACCCAGGGCGGCATCCTGCTGGGCACGCCGCAGTACATGGCCCCCGAGCAGGCCCAGGGGAAGAACCAGGAGGTGGACCCCCGGACGGACATCTTCTCGTTCGGGTGCATGGTGTACGAGATGCTGGCCCGCAGGCTGCCGTTCAAGGACGGCCCCCTGCCGGAGCTCATCTACCGCATCGTCTATGATCCGCCGGACCCGCTGCGCACCCTCGTTCCTGGTGTCCCCGAGCAGGTCGTGGAGGCCATCGAGCGGGCGCTGGAGAAGCGCCCCGAGGACCGCTACCCCGACGTGGGCTCCTTCATCGAGGCGCTGACGGGCAGCCCGCTCCAGACGCTCTCGCCCCAGCAGGTGCCGGTGCCCGCGCTCGCGGTCCGCCCCTCGCAGATGGAGACGGTGGGCATGAAGCGCTCGCCCCCCGTGGAGGTGCCCGCCTCGCAGCGCCCGACGGTGGACGGACGGCGCCCGGCCAGCGAGGCCTCGGCGCAATCGGCGGGCTCCTCGAAGCGCCCCGTCGTCAACGTGCCGCTCCACGAGGTCTCCACGATGACCGTGGGCGCCCCGGCGGCGCCCGTGCCCCCCGATGCGCCCGCCGCCGGACCGTCTACACAGATGGTGCGCCCGGACGTCGGAGTGGCCCAGGGCTCCGCGCCCTTCCTCGAGACGGGGGGCTCGAGGGCCCGGTGGTGGTGGACGGCGGCGGTGCTGGTCCTCGTGGGCGCGGTGGCCCTCGCCGTGGGGCTGCGTCTCATGGGGAGCCGGCCGCCGCCCGTCGTGCCGCACCAGGGAGTCGGGCTCCAGCAGGGCGCCGTTTCCCCGGGGGCCGCTCCAGCACAACAGGGGACTGCCTCTTCCGGGCAGGCGGGGACCTCTCCGGCACAACCGCCGGCCAACGCTCTTCCCGGGCAGGTGGGGGCTCCGCCGTCACAGCCCGTGGACAATGGCGCGACCGAGCCGCCTCCGGCACAGAACGGGGCGGCCCTGGCGCAGCCCGGCTCGGTGCCCGGGGCCGTGGCGGCGCCGCCGTCCGGGACGGATGCACGTCCCGTCGCGACCTCCACGCGGAAGGGCTCGTCCACGCCCATTCCCAAGGCGGTGCTGGAGGACCTGGCGGCGGGGGAGAAGGCGCTGGCGCGCGGCGACGCGGAGGAGGCGCTCCACCTGGCCCGTCGCAGCCAGCGGGTCCAGGTCACCAGCTCCTCCTTCTCGCTCCTTGTCCGCGCGCACTGCCGCCAGCGGGACCTCTCGAATGCCCGCACCGTCTGGGAGAGCGTTCCCGCCTGGGAGCGCACCAAGGTGCGGCGCTACTGCAAGCAGTACGAAATCGCGCTCTGAGCCCTGCCGCCTCGCGCGGGAGCGGCCGGAGCCTCCACACCGAGGTGATGTGCTTGAGAACCCTTCTGGCCATGAGCGTCTTGTTCGTCGCGCTGGGCTGTGCCCGGGGCACCCGTCCCGCGGGCCCCGGCTCCGGCCCCGTGGGACGGGGGACGGTGTATTCGGCTCCGAGCGGCGAGACGGTGAGCGTCGTCCCGTTGCTGCCCCCGGAGGCCCGGCAGTTCCTCATCCAGTTCAACATCCCGGGCGAAGACCATGATGGGAAGGTCCTCCTCCACAAGGCCAGCCAGGACGGGATGGAGTTCTGGGCGCGCTGGCGTGGAAGAGACCTGCGCCTCTTCCAGGAGCGCAAGCACTTCAACAGGAAGACGAAGACCGAGGACTTCATGGCGACGCGGCTGCTCGAGGATGGCGTCATCCACATGAAGCTCGACGCGGAGCGCACCCGCGCGCTGGATGCCGCGGAGGTCCAGGAGCTGTACCTGCGCCAGTTGGCCGATGGCACCCTGGCCCGGGGCGAGGCCTACGACAAGCAGTTCTGGGCGAAGGACCATGAGCGGCAGGTCGCCCAGTCGCTCAAGGCGATGAACGCGGCGTGCGGCTCGGCGGTGGCGGCGGCCATCGCCTGGGACACCGTCTCCGACACGCTGCTCGACGAGGGCAGGGCCATTGGCGCCTTCTGCGTCGGTCCGCTCGACGCGCTGAAGACGCTGTGCGACCAGTCGGCGGAGGCCCAGCGCACCGTCCAGGCGAAGGTCAAGCGCGTGGACTGCCGCGTGGGCGACGGCTTCTCCAGCCGCATCGAGGCGGACACCGTGGTCTGGACCTTCGCCCCCGGCAAGGGCGGCGTGGCGGTGGACCATCACCAGCAGTTCTTCATGGACAACCTGTAGCCGGAGCCCGCGCATGTCACTCTCACGATTCCTCGCGTTCGCGGTGCTCTTCTCGTCGGGCACGTCCGTGGCACTCGAACCGCCCTGGGGCCAGGGAAAGACGCTGGGCCAGCGGATGCTGCTGGAGAGCACCTCGGTGTGCACCGACGGCCGGGGCCACTACGTCGTGGCCATGCCCATCCGGGGGAGGTCCCACGTCCAGTTCTTCTACGGCGACGGCACCCGCTTCACGCAGATGCCCCTGGCGCCCAACCACGTCTGGGTTCCCCGGGGGGCGTTCCTCGACCCGCGCTTCGCGAACCCCGAGGCGAACTCCAACGTCAATGACAGCGGCCTCGACCTGCGCCCGTACTCGTACGTGAAGGTCGACCCGAAGGCGAACACCTGCGCCGTCACCTGCGGCACGCGCACCACGCCCTTCACCGTGCTCGAGCACGCCCAGGCCCGGGAGATGCTGTTGAAGGCCACGTACGACGTGAGCCCCCAGAAGTACGAGCCCCACGCCCTGCTGCGCGACGGCAAGGGCACCTACTACCTGGTGGAGCGGAGCACCTCCACGTCAGGGCAGATGGGCTACCGCGTGTTCATCGGCCCCCGCGGGCGGCTGAAGCAGCAGCAGATGGTCAACGTCGTCGCCGACTCGAAGGGCGAAATCTTCTCCACGAAGCAGGGCGACCTGCAGCTCGTGCTGGACCGCGAGCAGCCCTCGCTGTGGGTCGTGAAGAAGAACCGCAAGAAGCTCCGCGCCGTGCCCGTCGAGGAGAACCTCCTGCTCATCTACAACGAGCTGGGCGTCTACACCGGCGCGCGCCTGGGCACCCCCTGCGACGACCTGTAGTCGTCACGCCCTCTGTCCGGGGCCGGACCCCACCCCACCTCCTGAGTCCGCTCGTGGACACCCCACGTGGAGATTCCTCCGGGGGTTGGTGCATCGCGTCAGGGATGACCTATCCTGATAGCACTGAATAGGGCGGATTACGCAATGTCCACCACCGGGCGCTTCAGGACGGAGTCGGAAGCGGAGGGCGGGTCCCTCGGAGCCGGTGACGTACCGGGGTGGTGGACGCACCCGTTGTACGGCCGCGCCTTCGCGGGCGAAGGGTCGTCCGGGGCCCGGTCCCAGCCGGGACGGGGGGCCCGGCTGGGACCGGGGACCTCGTCGTGAAGTAGACTCCTCGACAGTTTGTGCCGGGGGGAGAGGGGAGCTGAAGCGATGGTGGTGGAGGCACCGGAACCCAGAAAGCTGTCGGCCATCCTGTTCACGGGCATCGAAGGGCCTGGCCGGCATTCCTGGCGCGATGACGCGCTTCAACAACTATTGCGTGAAGAGCACGCACTGCTGGTGCGCGAGCTGCTGCCACGCCATGGCGGGCGAGAGGTGAAGCGGCTGGAGGACGGCTTCCTGCTGGAGTTCGAGAACGGCTCGTCCGCCGTGGGCTTCGGGCTGGAGCTGCAGCGCACGCTGGAGACGCGTAACGAGGTGGTGTCCGCCGAGCGCCGCGCGGTGCTGCGCGTGGGCGTGCATGTGGGCATGGTGGTGCACCGCGACGGGGACGTGTTCGGCGAGGGCGTCAACCTGGCGGCCCGCATCGAAGCGCTGGCCCGGCCCGGCACGCTCTACGTCAGCGAGACGGTGGCGCGGCAGGTGGAGAGCAGCCTGGCCCGGCCGCCGGTGCGGCTGGGACGCGGGGACATGAAGAACATCCGCCTGCCGGTGGCCGTCTACCGCATCGACCCGCCCGAGCTCCGCAACCGGGTGCCGCTGCTGTCGCGGATGCGCAGGCTGCTGGGGCGCGGTCCAGCGAACTGAAGTCTCCGAAGCGGGGCACACCGGGCGCAGGGCGTTGTAGGGTTCCGCGCCATGCCCCAGCTCACGCTCGTCGTCGGTACGAAGAACTATTCGTCCTGGTCGCTCCGACCCTACCTGGCGCTGGCCCAGACCGGGCAGCCGTTCCAGGAGGTGGTGATTCAGCTCGGGGAGCCGGATACCACCGGGAAGATTCTCCAGCACTCGCCCAGCGGGCGCGTGCCGCTGCTGAAGCACGGAGACTTGTCCATCTGGGACTCGCTGGCCATCTGCGAGTACCTCGCGGAGACGTTCCCCGAGGCGCGCCTGTGGCCCCAGGACAAGACGGCCCGCGCGGTGGCGCGCTCCGTCACCTCGGAGATGCACTCCAGCTTCGCGGCGCTGCGGCAGCACATGAGCATGAACATCCGCTCCCGCAAGCCGGGCCAGGGCCGCGCCCCCGGCGTGGCGGAGGACATCGCCCGAATCACCGCCATCTGGAACGATTGCCGCGCCCGCTTCGGCCAGGGCGGCCCGTTCCTCTTCGGCCACTTCACGATTGCGGACGCCTTCTACGCCCCCGTCGTCACCCGCTTCGTCACCTATGACGTGGCGCTGGACGCGGTGTGCGCCGCGTACCGGGACGCGGTGCTCGCGCTGCCGGCCTTCCAGAAGTGGGCCGAGGCGGCGAAGCACGAGAAGCCGGTGGCGCGGTACGAGTGACGCGGCGGGGCCGCTTCAGCCGAGCGCGCCGTCGCGCACGCGGGTGAAGACCTCGTCATAGCGGCCCTCCGCGTAGGCCCGCGCCAGCTCCGGGTAGTGGCCCTGGCGCAGCTCGCGGAGGTACGCGTACTTCGCGGCGTGGTAGCCCGCCACGGCCCACGCCAGGCGCGACGCGTCGCCCCCGCCGCGCCACAGCGCGCCCTTCAGCACGCAGTCGCGCACCCACGACGCCACGCGCTGCACGCCCACGGGCTTGAGGCGCCGCGCCTCCGCGTGGGCCCGCAGCGCCCAGAGCAGCGCGTAGCGCTCCTCCTTCGCCGAGCGCCGCGCCACCGAGGTGGCGAAGCGGTGCTCAATCGGCGCGTGCACGCGCCCGCCCGGCATCTTCGGGAGCGCCTCGTGGACAATCTGCTCCGGCTTCCACACGGCCCTGTCCCGGCGCACCAGGCGCGCGCGCCACTGGGTGCGGAAGAGGAAGCGGTGGCCGTCCAGCTCCGCCCAGTCCCGCCGGGGCAGCCGGTACACGGCCTCCGTGGGGGAGGACGCCTTCCACGCGCGCAGCGTCTCCACCGCGCCGGGCTCCAGCGCCTCGTCCGAGTCCAGGTAGAAGACGTAGTCACACGGCCCCAGCGCCTTCACCGCCGCGTCGCGCGCCGCCCCGTAGCCCCGCCATGCGTGCGGCACGGAGCGCGCGCCCAGCGAGCGTGCCAGCTCCGCCGAGCCGTCCGTGGCGCCCGAGTCCAGCGCCACCACCTCGTCGCAGAGGGCCAGCAGCCCGCGCAGGCAGGGCTCCAGCGTGTCCCGGTTGTCCCGGTGCAGGACGTAGCCGCCCAGCCTCACAGGCCCAGCTCCTTCAGTTGCGCGTCGAAGGCGTCCGCGGTGGTGAAGAGGTGGCCGCGAAGGCCCAGCGCGCTGGCCGTGTCCACGAACTCCTGCAAGTCGTCGAAGAAGGCGGCCTCGCCCGGGGCGCAGCCCACGCGCTCCAGCGCGAGGCGGAAGATGTCCGGCTCCGGCTTCACGTGCCCCACCTCGCAGCTCATCACCACCGCGTCGAAGCGCTGGAGCACCGGCAGCCGCGGCCGCAGGTACGCGGCATGGAGCGCGTTGGTGTTGGACACCAGCCCCAGCTTCACGCGGCCCACCAGCCCCTCCACGCGCGGCAGCACCGCGTCATGCAGGGTGAAGTGGCTGCTCCACAGGGGGGCGAACTCCGCCATGGGCAGCTCCACGCCCAGCGCGCGGCACACGTCCTGGCGGATGCCCTCGGCGTCCAGGAGGCCCCGGTTGGCGTCCGTCCAGCCCGCGCCGGTGAGCCGCTGGGCCACCTCCGGGCCCGTCAGCCCCGCGCGCGCGCCCAGCCGGGTGAAGAGCCGCGCGTTGTCATGGAAGACGAGGACGTTGCCCAAATCCAACAGCACCGCCTTCACCAACGCCATGCGTCTTCCTCCTCCTCAGGTGCGGTAGGCGCGAGCCACGTCCTGCATCTGCCCGGAGACCTCCCGCAGCAGCTTCGCCGCCCGGGTGGTGGCCGCCAGGCTCTGCTGGGTGTCGGTCATCATGGAGGACAGGTCCGTCACCGCGGTGAAAATCTGCGCGATGCCCGCGTTCTGCTGGCTCACCGCGCCGGCAATCTGCCTCACCGCCGCGGCGTTGTCCTGGATGATGGTGGCCAGTTCCTTCAGCCGCTCGCCGCTGCTGCGCACCTGCTCCACGCCCGCCTCCACGCGCGCGTGGCCCGCCTCCGTCATCTTCGCGGTGGAGAGGATGTTGCCGCCCAAATCATTCAGGATGTCGCGCACCCGCTCCGTGGCCTGGATGGACTGGTCCGCGAGGTTGCGGATTTCCCGCGCCACCACGCCAAAGCCCTTGCCGTGCTCGCCCGAGCGCGCCGCTTCGATGGCCGCGTTGAGGGCCAGCATGTTGGACTGGTCCGCCAGGTCCTTCACCGTCTGGGTGATGCCGCCAATCTGCCGCGTGCGCTCGTTGAGCTGGGTGATGCGCTCGGTCATCTGCTTGGACTGCTCCAGCAGGGACTGGAAGCCGCCGAGGCTGTCGCGGATGTCCTCCTCGCCCTCGCGGCCCACCTCCTCGGCGCGCGAGGCCCTGCCGAGCACGTCCTCCGCCTTCTCCGAGGCCAGCAGCGACGTCTGCTTGATTTCCTGCGCCGTCACCTGCGTTTCCTGCAAGGCGGTGGCCTGGCGGGCCACGTTGCGCTCCTGCTGCTCGGAGGCGCGCTGGAGCTCCGCCACCGTCTCGCTGAGCACCCGGGTGCCGCGCTGCAGGCTCAGCGCCGTCTCACGGAGCTGCTTGACGAGCTGTCCGAAGGCGCCGGCCAGCTCACCCACCTCGTCGTCGCCCACCTCCACGTCGACGTCCCGCGTGAGGTCGCCCTCGCGGACGATGCGCGTCACCGCCGCGCGCAGGGCCAGCACGGGCCGGGTGATGCCGCGCGCCAGCAGCCAGGCGCCGGCCACCGCCAGCACCAGGAAGCCCAGGGCCAGCAGCAGCGCCAGGGTGTGCAGGCCGTCCACCGGCGCGTAGGCCTCGTCCGGGTCCACCAGCGCCACGAAGCGCCAGCCGTCCGCCACGTCCTTCACGTCCGTGCCGTTGATGGCCTCCACCGCCAGCAGGCCCTCGTCACCGCCGGCCGCCGCGCCGCGCGAGTCGAAGAGCACCGCGCCGTCCGCGCGCCGCAGCGTCAGGGCGAAGCTGTCCAGCTTTCGCTGGTGGGCGCGGGCCAGCGCCGGCTGCACCAGCCCGTCCACCTGTGCCCAGTCGAAGGCGGCCAGCAGCACGCCCATGCGCGTGTCCGTGGCCGGGTCCACCACCGGCACCGCCAGCGACAGCACACGCACGCCGAAGACGGGGTCCTCGACGGTGACGCCCTCGCCCGTGGTGCGGCCCTGCCGCGCCTCGCGGAACCAGGGGGTGGCGCGCAGCGCGTCGTGCATGCCCGCGTACGCGTCCCGCAGCGCCGGGGTGCTGGCGGACACGGCGTGGCCCTCGTCGTTGAAGAGGACGATGCCGTTGAGGCTGAGATAGCGGCGCTGCAGCAGGGCGAGCAGGGCGTCCGCCGGCTGGGTGTTGCCCGTGCGCAGCGCGGAGCGCACCACCACGTCCTCCGCCCAGCTTCGCAGGCTCGCCTCGCGCTCGGCGAGCGTCGCTTCCATCAGGTCCTTCACGCCCTCCGCTTCGCGTAGCAGCGACGCGCGAATCTGCTCCTCCAGCATCCGCCGAGCGCCACGCGTCTGGAGTGCGTTGAGCGTCAGCAGCGGGATGACGGAGAGAAGGGTGACGTACAGGGTGAGGCGCCCACGCAGCGACAGGGAGCCGATGAGGGGAAGTGACATGTCTCTCAAGGCTCGGATGGCGAGGGACCATCCGAGGAGGGTGGCCCCTCGCGTATACCAGAGCCCGGGACGCCCCGGGCACGGCGCGCGCCTGCCTGCCTGCCTGGCTCCTACAGGACTGGCACCCGGTTGGGCAGCTCCCGGGCCGGCACGCTGGAGTAGTCCGCGTCGACGTCCAGGAGGACCCGCTGCTTCACCCGCGAGCTGAGCAGCCGGCGAATCCTGCCGAGGAATTCTGGAGGTGCGGCGATGACGAGTTTGTCGAACGCATGCCGGTCATGCCCCCTGTCCAGGAATTCCGACAGCTGGCGGGCGAAGCGGTCGTGCTCCAGCTCCCTGCGGCCGTTGGGCTCGTTCTCCACGGGCGGGCCGTGGAGGGTGCCCGCGTTGGGGTTGTCCGGCTGGTTGAGCAGCTCGAAGGCCTTGGCCCGGCTCTCGTCGTGCTGGAACTCCTCCACCAACCGCCAGTTCCCCTCCGCCTTCGCGTCGGTCGCGAAGAGCCGCGCACGGCTTGCGTTGCCCACCAGGATCCAGAGCGTTCCATCCGCCATGTGGTTCATCTCCTTTAGGAAGGGAGATGAGGACCGGCCCGGCCCCCGGCAAGCTTCCGGGAGCGAGCCCCGCCCCCGCCGTGCGCAGGGCAGGCGGCCATGTCCTACCCGGTTGACGGGCGGCCCGGGGAGGCCGTGAAAGGGGGGCGGCCGAGCGTCATTCCGTTGTGGGGGGCGGCGGGGTAGAACCAGGGTCTATGCGCATTCCCCCCGCTCCCTCCATTGCCCTGCTGGCGCTCGCGCTGTGGGTCCACCCCGCGCGGGCCCAGGAAGGCGGCCTGGGCCTGGACCTCAGCACGGACACGTCGGCCCAGGAGCAGCCTGGCCCGGACATCGGACTGGACCTGCGAGACAGCGACCCGAAGGCGGCGCTGATGCCGCGCTTCGTGCTGCTGGGGCTGGACACCCCCGAGCGCGCCGGCGCGCAGCAGGCGCAGGCCTGGCTGAAGACGCTGGCGCGCGGGGCGATGTCCTCCGGCATGGTGACGCTGGGCGCCAACCTCCAGGAGACGCGCGAGCGGCTGGCGGAGGGGTATGACGCGGCGGTGCGCTGCACGGAGGTGTCGTGCCTGGCGGAGCCGGCGGACGCGCTGGACGCGGACCTGCTCACCACCGCGCGACTGTCGCTGGAGGATGCGGGCTGGACGCTGCGGGCATGGACGTATGACCGGGACCGCCGCGTGGTGGTGGAGGACGTGGTGTCGGGGCGCAACCCGCGCGACGCGGCCTTCCAGAAGGAGGCGGCCACGAAGCTGTCCAACCGGATGATGGCCCTGGCCCGGCCGCGCGCGGTGCTGAAGGTGGCGGTCAACGTGCCACAGGCGGTGGTGAAGGTGGGCGAGCGCATCCTCGGCGTGGGCAGCGTGGAGGCGCGCCTGCCCCCGGGCACCACGCAGCTCGAGGTGTCCGCGGACGAGTACAGCACCTTCACCCGGACGCTGGACCTCAAGCCCGGCGCGAGCGAGTCGGTGGACGTGCGGCTGGAGATTTCCGGCCCGGCGCCGGAGGGCCCTGGTGACGATGCGGTGGCCGGGGTGTCCGGAAGCCGCGGCGGTGGGCAGTCCCTCTTCAAGCGCCCGGCGTTCTACACCGCGATTGTGGGCCTGGCCGCGGTGGGCGCGGGCGTGGTGCTGGGGATGGGGGCCAAGGACGTGGAGTCCCGCGCGGGTGACGCGGACGGGGACGGCATCTTCGACGTGAGCCGCAAGGAGCGGCTGGACGCGCAGTCGCAGGCGAACCTGGCCACGGCGCTCATCGCCGGTGGCGGCGTGGTGGCCGCGGGCAGCGTGGTGTGGCTGGTGGTGGTGCCCACGCGCAGCGCGCCCAAGGCCACCCTGGAGCCGGGCGGGCCCGGTGGTGCCTCCACGGCGCTCCACCTCGTCGTCGGCGGGAGTTTCTGACAACCATGATGACCTTCAATCCCTGGCTGCGAGCGCTCTGCTCCCTGCTGCTCCTGTCCGGAGCGGCGGGCTGCAAGGTGGAGTTTCCCAACGACGTTCCGTACACCTGCGGCGCGGACGCCGACTGCGGTGGCGACGGCTACGTGTGCACGGCGCTGCCCAACGACGGGCCGAAGTACTGCTGCCTGCCCGAGCCGGACGAGCTGTGCAACAGCGTGGACGACGACTGCGACGGCGCCATCGATGAGCTGGACGCCTCCTGCTACACGGGCCCCGAGGGCACGAGCGGCGTGGGCACCTGCCGCCCGGGCCAGTCCGCGTGCACCAGGACTGGCGGCATCACCTGCGTCAACCAGGTGCTGCCCATCAACGAGGAGTGCAACGGGCAGGACGACGACTGCGACGGCCGGGTGGATGAGGACTTCGACCTCCAGACGGACCCCGGCTACTGCGGCCGGTGCGACGTGTCCTGCACCTTCCTGCAGAACTGCGTGAATGGCGAGTGCGTGCGGCGCGGCGAGCTGAACTGCGGCGACGGGAATGACGACGAGGGCGACGGCCCCGCCGACTGTCAGGACCGTGAGGACTGCGAGAACCAGTCGTGCGGCACGGGTTGCGTGTGCCGCAACGGCCGGAAGGCGGAGACGGCCTGCGGCCACGGCAGCGGTGACGAGGACGACGACGGCCTGCTCAACTGCGCGGACCGCGACGACTGCGACAACCAGCCGTGCGGCGAGGGCTGTGCGTGCATCAGCGGCACGGCGAAGGAGACGCTCTGCGACCGCGACAGCGGTGACGAGGACGGCGACGGCCTGTTCAACTGCGCGGACCCCGACTGCAACCGGCAGGTGTGCGGCGAGGGCCTCATCTGCCAGAACTCGGGCCCGCGTACCGGCTGCGTCGAGGGCGTGTGCGACAACGGCGTGAACGACGACGGGGTGGGCGGCACCGACTGCGCCGACCCGGTCTGCGCCGGCGAGACCTGCGGCATGGGCTGCACCTGCGCCAGCAGTACCCGGACGGAGGTCGACTGCACGGACCGCATCAGCAATGACGGTGACGCGGACATCGACTGCGCGGACTCGGACTGCAACCTCAAGGCGTGCACCCCTGGTCAGTCGGACGCGTTCGCCTGGTGTGATGCGTCCACCTGCACGGAGGTCAACTGCCGAGACACCCGCGACAACGACGGGGATGAAAAGCCGGACTGCGCGGACGACGACTGCCTTGGGAAGCAATGCACCCGCGCCAATGGCTCGACGGGCAGGTGCCAGTCCGGCGGGCTGTGTAACTGAGTGCCCGGCTCGCGGCGGGGGCCTCCCCCGAGGCCCTCGCCACGAGCCCCGTATCCCACCCCGTTCCCCGATGAGCCTTCAGCCGTGATTCCGTCCCACCCCTGTCAGGCAGTCGTCAGTCCCCACGAGGGGGCCGAGGCCCTGGCATGGCCACTGGATGACGGCCCTGGCGGGAGGGAGGAGTGTTTCCGGGAGTGCGGCCGGGGAGGAGTTTCTACCCGGTGGCGTCGCGAATTCTCACAGGCCGACAAGTTCGCCGTCCCTGGGAAGACAGAGGCGCACGGGAGGGTTGCCGTTGGAGCCGGGCATGGAAACTTCTTCCCACCATGGGCTCCGATGACCTCTTCGCACAGACAGTGCTGTCCACAGCAGGGGGCGCCGTGGGTGACGTAGTCAACCGCGCCGACGTGGAGCTGCGGGTGGGCTCCACGCTGGGGAACTACCAGCTCGAGCGGCTCCTCGGAGAGGGGTCCATGGGCAAGGTGTTCCAGGCGCGCCATGCGCGGCTGGGGCGCCAGGTGGCGCTCAAGGTGCTCAAGCCCGAGCACGCGCGCGACGGTGGCTTCGTGCAGCGCTTCTTCCAGGAGGCGCGCACCGTCAACCAAATCAACCACGAGCACATCGTCGAAATCTTCGACTTCGTGGACGAGGGCGAGGGCGGCCACGTCTATTGCGTCATGGAGCTGCTGCGGGGGCAGAGCCTCGCCTCGCTCGCGAAGGAGGAGAAGCTGACGCTCGCGCGCATCCAGCGCATCGCCGTGCAGGTGTGCGCGGCGCTGGGCGCGGCCCACCAGGTGGGCGTGGTGCACCGGGACGTCAAGCCGGACAACCTCTTCCTCATCCACCGCGCCGGCCAGACGGACTTCGTGAAGGTGCTGGACTTCGGCGTGGCGAAGCTCCTCACGACCGAGGGCAGCACCACGGGGACGCTGGACGGCACCATCATCGGCACGCCCGCGTACATGTCCCCGGAGCAGGCGGCGGGACTGCCGGTGGACGCCCGCGCGGACATCTACGCGGTGGGCAACATCCTCTATGAATTGCTCGCCGGGCGGCCGCCCTTCCAGGCTCCGGCCTTCGGCCAGCTCGTGGTGCAGATCATCACCCAGCCGCCGCCGCCGCTGCCTTCGTTCCTGCCCTCGGGCGAGCCGCTGCCGCCGCAGCTGGGCGAGCTGGTCATGCGCTGCCTGTCGAAGGAGCCGGAGGCACGGCCGCAGTCCCTGGCGGAGGTGACCACGGCGCTCCTGCTGCTGCCCTCGCCCGTGAGCGTGCCGGAGGCGCCCGGCGACCGGGTGGAGGACGTCTCGGAGCGGCCCACGAAGCGGATGCTGGTGCCCGTGCCGTGGCGCCCGCGCATGGCGCTGGCGGCGGGCGCGGCGGTGGTGGCGCTGGTGGCCGGAGCGCTCACGTGGTCCGGCCTGCGCTCCGCGCGCGAGCCCGGCCCCATGGCGGCGGCGACGGCGGCGACGGCCGCGGAGTCCGTGGCGCCCCGCGCGCCCGTCACGCTCACGGTGCGCTCCTTCCCGGAGGGCGCGCAGGTGAAGCGCGCGGACACGGGCGAGGTGCTGGGCATCACGCCGCTCATCAAGGAGCTTCCCGGCGCGGACGCGCCCATCGGCCTGCGGGTGGAGCTGGCCGGCTACGTCCCGCTGGAGCGGGAGGTGCGGCTGGACACGCACGCGGTGCTGGAGGTGCCGCTCGCCAAGGCGCAGACGGCCCCTCGGCAGGCGGCCGGCGCCTCGCGGCCGGCGGCTCGCAAGAGAGGGCTGCGTGATGCGGTCATCGACCCGTTCGCCACTCCGTAGCGGGGTGGTGCTGGCCGTGCTGGGGGCGCTGCTGCTGGCCCCTCCGGCCGTGCGGGCGGAGGGGCCGGACGCGGAGACGCAGGCGCGCGAGCACTTCGCGGAGGGCAACCTGGCCTACGACGTGGGCGACTTCGACAAGGCGCTCACGTCCTTCAGCGAGGCGTACCGCCTCAAGCCGCTGCCCGGGTTCCTCTTCAACATGGCCCAGTGCCACCGGCAGCTCGGCCAGTTCTCGCGCGCGGCCTTCTTCTACCGGCGCTACCTGTCGCTGCTGCCGGACGAGTCCCAGGCGCCCGCGGTGCGTGGGCTGGTGCAGGAGATGGAGGCCCGGGCCCGCGAGCAGGAGGCCCGGCGGCTGGAGCGCGAGCGCGCCGAGCAGGACAAGCAGGTGCAGCGGGCCCGCGCCGAGGCGGCGAAGGCGGAAGCGGAGGCCGCGGCCCGCCGCCGCGCGGAGCTGGAGGCCGAGCAGCGCGCAATGGAGGCCCGCGCCGCCCGGGCACTCACCCAGCCCGCGCCCCAGCAGGGGAACACCGTCTCCCGGCCGTGGACGCGCAAGTGGTGGGTATGGGCCGGCATGGGCGCCGCGGCGGCGCTCGTCACCACCGGCGTCATCATGGCCACCAGCGGCCCGGACGCCCGCCCCACCTCGCTGGGCAACGTCAGCCCGCTCCGGTAGCCGGCGCCCGGGCTCAACGTGGCGCGGCGGCCTGCGCGATGACCTGCTCGGCGATGCGGCCGATGCGCGCGTTGAAGCCCTCCGCGTCATGGAAGGTGAGGCGCACGTCTCCCACCTGGAGCTGGAGGCCCGGCCGCAGCAGGGCGGGCTGGTCCGGCTCCATGGGCGTCCCGTCCAGCGTCACCGGGCGGGAGCCGGGCAGGCGCGTCACCTGCCACCGTCCGTCCGGAGTGGGGGCCAGCAGGAGCTGCTCGCGCGACACGGTGGCGTCGTTGATGACCATGGCGTTGTGGGAGGCGCGCCCCAGCCGGATGGGGCCGCGCTCGGCCAGGGCCATCAGCTCGAAGCACATGGCGTCTCCAGCGGGCAGGCAGTCCCGCAGGTCCGTCAGCGGCAGCCGCGTGGCGGCCACGTTTCCCTCGAGCGTCTCCGGGACGTTCCAGGCCCCTGCCTCCCACACCAGCCACGGGTGTGGGTACTTGGCGCGGAACTTCTCCTTGAGTGCCATGTGCTGACGCACGAGGAGGGAGAGCAACAGAGCGCGGGCCATGCGTACTGAATAACCTCCCTCACCCCGTGGTGGGGGCGCAAGGCGCGGTGCGGTGAGCGCGTGTCCACGAGTGAGCGGAAGCCCGGCGAGGGGGCCCTCTCGCGCGCGAGCCGACGCCTGTAGTACATCCCCGCCCACATGTTGTCGCAGGTCCCATGCGGTGCCTGCTGAGCGCCCCTCCGACAAGGCACCCTGCCTCCTGGAAACGTGATGCGCCGTCTGTCCGCCCTCGTGCTGTGCGCGGCCCTGTGGGCCGCCTGTGATGATTCCCCGGGCGCCCCCTCCGTTCCGCCCCCGCCCTTCACCGAGACGTACCCCGACGGAGGCCTCGGGCCCGACACCGGGCCGGACGCCGGGGCCTCCTGGGCGTGCCAGCGCGACAAGACGGTGCACGGCGCGCCCATCTCGCTGCTGGTGGAGCTGCAGCTCGCGATGAGCCGCGCCACCACGGGCGAGGAGCGCATCGCCGCCATCGACCGCTTCGTGGCGGCGGTGGCGGAGCAGGGCGGCACGCCGCTGGTGAGCGACGCGACGGCCACCCGCCCCCGCGTGGCCTTCTTCGTGCGGGGCGCGTCCGCGCCGGGCACCACCGTGGCCGGTGAGTTCAACGAGTGGTCGGCCACCGCCACGCCGCTGGTGCAGGTGCGGGACACGGACCTGTGGGTGGCGGAGGTGGACGTGCCGCGCACGGGCCCGCAGGCGTACAAGCTGGTGAAGAACGGCAACTTCTTCGCGGACCCGGGCGCGCGCCACGTGGCGTGGGACCGCATCAACATGAACGGCGTGGGCTTCTTCTCCTCGCTCGTCTACCCGGAGCTGCAGGACGCGGGGAAGGGGCGGCTCACCGCGATGTACGGCGTGTCCGCCACCGCGCTGGGCGACCGGCGTGACGTCTACGTCTACACGCCCGCGGTCTACGACGGGAAGGACTGCCCGGCGCTGCCCGTCATGTACTTCCACGACGGCAACGAGAGCCTCACCCGCGAGTCCTTCGCGGACGCGGCGGACACGCACTACGCGGCGCGGCCGGAGGACTCGGCGGTGCTCGTCTTCGTGGCGCTGCCCGAGCAGCGGGTGCGCAACGCGCAGTACACCTTCCCGCCCAAGCGGGACCCGGAGTGGCCGGAGCCGCGCGGGGACGACTCCCTGCGCTTCCTCCGGGACGACCTGAAGCCTCGCGTGGAGTCGTCCTTCCGCGTGCTGACGGGGCCCCAGAACACCGGCGTGGCCGGCGCGTCGCTGGGCGGCCTCATCTCCGTGTACGCGGGCTTCCAGATGCCGGAGACGTTCGGCTTCGTGGGCTGCCAGTCCGGCTCGCTCTTCTGGCCGCATGACGGCGTCATCGACCGCAATGACGGCGACGCGATGATTCTGCGCGCGGGTGAGGAGCCGGTGGTGCCGGTGCGCTTCTACGTGGACCACGGCTCGCCCCGCGCGGGCTGCACGCGCGACGACGAGCCGGGCGGCGACGACTGCGAGTCGAGCCTGCGCTTCGTCGCGGCGCTGCGGGGCCGCGGCTACGGTGTGGCCCACTGGAACGACCCCGGTGCGCCGCACGACTGGTCCGCCTGGAAGCGGCGCCTGCCGAAGCTGCTGTGCTCCTTCCGCAACGCGGACCCGGCGGTGTGCGGCCTCTAATCAGGGTCGTCCCGGGCGGGGGCGCAGCGCTTCCTCACACGCGCGCGGTGAGCTTCTGGCTCGTGGGCACGCCGTCGGCCTCTTCCCGGGTCTGGGTGGCGCGCCGGGCCTGCTCCTGCGCGTCACGCGCCGCCTGGGCCAGGAGCGCCTGGCCCCGGGGGAAGGGAGCGGCCGGGCCTTCCAATGCGAGGAGCTGTGCGCGCAGCTCCGCGCCGGTGGCGGTGCGGCGCGCCGGGTCCTTCTCCAGCAGGCGCATGACGATGGCGTCCAGCGCCGGAGGCACCTCGGGGTTGAGGCGCGAGGGTGGTTCAATCTGCTGGTCCACCGCGGCGCGCATCAGCGCCTCCTCGGTGGGGGCCTGCAGCGCACGCTGGCCGGTGAGGGACTCGTAGAGGGTGAGGCCCAGGGCGAAGAGGTCCGCGCGCCCGTCGAAGGGACGGCCCATGGCCTGCTCCGGAGCCATGTAGCCCAGCTTGCCGCGCACGCTGCCGGCCAGGGTGAGCTGGGCGCGCGCCGCGCCGCGGGCGATGCCGAAGTCCGACAGCTTCACGTCACCGAAGCGGGAGACGAGCACGTTGGGCGGGTTGACGTCGCGGTGCACCAGGTGCAGCGGCTGGCCGTCCGGGCCGGTGCGCCGGTGGAGGTAGTCCAGCGCGGCGGCCAGCTCCGCCGCGGCCCAGGTGGCGGCGGCCAGGGGCAGCGGCCCGCGCCCCAGGCCCCGGCGGATGCCGCTCAGCGGCAGCCCGTCCACGAACTCCATGGCCAGGAAGTAGGTGCCGCCGTGGCGCCCCAAGTCGAACACCTGGACGATGTTGGGGTGGTTGAGGGAGGAGCACAGCTCCGCCTCCTGCCGGAACAGGGTGACGAACTCCTCGTTGTCCGTGAAGGCGGGGAGGATGCGCTTGAGGGCCACCGCCTTCTGGAAGCCGCCCTCGGGGCAGTAGGTGGCGCGGTACACCTCCGCCATGCCGCCGGCGCCGATGCGCTCGTGCAGCACGTACTTGCCCATGACCTCCTGCTCGCGCAGGGCGGACAGCGCGCCTCGGGTGAGCTGGAGGAAGTGGCGCGCGAGGATGGCGGTGAAGACGCCGGCCGCCACGAAGAAGAAGGCGCGGGTGGCGATGAAGCGCGGGGTGAGGGTGAGGAGCGCGTTCTCCGGCAGGAGCGGGCGCACGAAGAGGAAGTAGATGCCCAGGTACTCGGCGGCGACGAGGATGCCGGCGGCCAGCGCCAGCCGCGGGTTGCTGCGCAGCGTGGCCAGCGTAATCAGCGTGGGCCAGATGACGAGCGTGGGCGCGGTGAGCGCGTAGATGGGGCCCTGGAAGCGCAAATCGAAAGCCAGCACCACCGCGGGGATGCTCACCTCGATGGCCACGTTGAGCCAGGGCACGGCCGGGTGGAAGACGCCGGAGCGCAGCACCCGCCACAGCACCGTGTAGTAGACGCACAGCACCGCCGACAGCCCCATCAGCGCCTGCGTCAGCCCCCAGCCGATGGAGGAACCCAGCGCCGCCGCCACCACCACCGAGGCGCCGGACAGCCCCGCCATGAAGCGGGCCACGGACAGCTCCCTCGCTTGCGCATCGCGTCGCAGATGTCCGTCGAGGAAGCGCGACACGGGGCTGGTGGCGGTCTGGGCGGTCATGGCGTCTTCTCAATCTATCGAAGGGTGGACGATACGACGCTTGTGGACCCGGAGTGTGGTGGCGGCGCACTCCCAGGCACATCCGCCCCTCCGGCACTCAAGGGCGCTGGACTCAGTACGTAAGGTGTCGCTGAAATGTTTCAGCGAGTACGCTCTTTGCGTGCAAAGGACCCGTCACCTTCCCCCAGGCGGAGTCCGCCGGGAGACCCACTAGATGCAAATTTCCTCACGCCTGGTACTGGCCGCGCTTGGTGCGGTCCTCCTCTTCCACGCCGGATGTTCCGACGACCCCAAGCCCTGTGAGGGAGATGGCTGTGGCGTCGCTCCGGCCGTCTGTGGAAACAACGTCCAGGAGCCGGGCGAGCAATGCGACGACGGCAACACGACGGACGGTGATGGCTGCCAGGCGGACTGCACGCCGGCCCAGGTCACGTGTGGCAACGGCAGCGTCGAGAGCACGGAGTCGTGTGACGACGGCAACCGCCTGGACGGGGATGCGTGTCCGTCGAACTGCCAGCAGGCGCCGACCCGCTGCGCCGCCGCGAACGCGCCCGCGCTCGCGAGCGGGGCGACCTGCGAGGTGACGAAGGCCGGCAACGGCGCGCGCCTCTTCACGGGCGTGGTACTGAAGGACGGCGAGACGCTGCTGGGCGGCCAGGTGCTGGTGGACGAGCAGGGCGTCATCCAGTGCGCTGCGTGTGATTGCTCCACCGCGGCGGGCGCCGCCTCGGCCACGCAGGTGTCGTGCCCGACGGGTGTCATCTCCCCGGGCCTCATCAACCCGCACGACCACATCACCTACGTGGACAAGCCGTACGTGGCGGCGCAGGAAAAGGTCGAGGAGCGCTTCGAGCACCGCCATGACTGGCGCACCGGCGCCAACGGCCACACGGAGGTCCGCAACGGCGGAAGCAAGAGCGGTGACCTGGTGAGCTATCAGGAGCTGCGGCACCTGATGGCCGGCACCACCTCCACCGCTGGCGCGGGCGGGGCTCCGGGCCTGCTGCGCAACCTGGACATGAGCACGGTGGCCCGGCAGGAAGGGCTCAACGAGGGCTACTCGGACTCGGACACCTTCCCGCTGGGTGACAGCGGCGGTGACACGCTCACCAGCGGCTGCGGCTACCCGTCGCTGCCCGCGTCCGGCGGGCTTCCGAAGCTGGCCGCGTACCTGCCCCACGTCTCCGAGGGCATCGACGCCCGGGCGGCCAACGAGTTCCGCTGCCTGGCCTCGGGCGGCTCCGACGTGCTCTTCGGGCGCACGGCCATCATCCACGGCATCGGCCTGACGGCGCGGGAGATGGCCGCCATGGCGGAGCGGGGCACCGGCCTCATCTGGTCTCCGCGCTCCAACGTGGCGCTGTACGGCGACACGGCCATGGTGACGGCGTACAAGCGGATGGGCGTGAGCATCGCCCTGGGCACCGACTGGCTCCAGTCCGGCTCCATGAACATGCTGCGCGAGCTGCAGTGCGCGGACTACCTCAACGCCACCCACTACGCGCGGACGTTCACCGACGAGCAGCTCTGGCGCATGGCGACGGCCAACGCCGCGGACCTGACGGACGTCTTCGAGAAGGTGGGCCGCATCGAGAAGGGCAAGGTGGGCGACCTCGCCATCTTCAAGCTGCGCGCCTTCGCCGACTCTCCGCACCGCGCGGTCATCACCGCCAACCCCGAGGACGTGGTCCTCACCCTGCGTGGCGGCAAGGCGCTCTACGGTGACGGCGCGCTGGTGGATGCGCTGAAGGGCCCGGACACCTGCGACACGCTGGACGTCTGCGGCGCCGCCAAGGCGGTGTGCCTCCAGTCGGAGCTGGGCAAGAACCTCGCGGCGCTGCGGTCCGCCAACAGCAGCGCGTACCCGCTGTTCGCCTGCGGCACGCCGCAGAACGAGCCGGTGTGCTCGCCCCGCCGCGCCTCCATGAACGAGGCGTGGCTGGCCTCCCGCAACGGCTCCACCGTCTACACGAGCGAGGTCCGCGAGAACGACGACGACGGTGACGGCCTCACGGACGACGTGGACAACTGCCCCGCCATCTTCAACCCGGTGCGCCCCATGGACAACGGCGCGCAGGCGGACGCGGACGGCGACCGCCTGGGTGACGCGTGTGACCCGTGCCCGCTGGACGCCGACTCCACCAACTGCGGCGCGGCGCATCCGGCGGACGATGACGGCGACGGCGTGGCCACCTGGCGCGACAACTGCCCGTTCCTGGCCAACCCGAATCAGGCGGACCGGGACTCGGATGGCAAGGGGGATGCGTGCGACGGCTGCCCGGAGCAGGCCGGGGGCACCTGCGCCAACGCCGACCCGACCGACGCCGACCTCGACGGCATCGTGACGCCCGGCGACAACTGCGCCTACGCGCCCAACCCGCAGCAGACGGACTCGGACCAGGACGGCCAGGGGGATGCGTGCGACCCGTGCTCCGTCGCGAACCCGGATGGCGCCGCGTGCCCGACCACCGTGTATGACCTGAAGATTCCGGTGAACGGCAGCGTGCCCCTGCTGAACTCCAAGGTGTCGCTCACGGACGTCCTCGTCACGGCGGTGAACGCCACCGGCAACAACGGCTACTTCGTCCAGGTGCACCCGCCGCTGCCGGGCCGGGGCGTGGAGCACTCGGGCATCTACGTCTACGGGCCCAAGGCGGACGTCGCCGTGGGAGACCGGCTGGACATCACCGAGGCGACGCTGAAGGTCTACTTCGGCGTGCTCGAGCTGACGAACGTGCAGTTCACCCGGCTCAGCTCCGGCAACGCCCTGCCGGCCCCCGTGGTGGTCCGCTCGGAGGAGGTTCGCACGAACGGGCCCCGCGCCGCGGCGCTGGACGGCGTGCTGCTGGAGCTGCGAGAGGTCTTCGTCATCAGCGGCGAGGACACCCGCGGCTCCATCCTCGTGGACGAGAACCCGAGCGCGGACCCGGCCCGCTCCGGCCTGAAGGTGGACGACCAGGCCTACGACTTCCCGCTGCCGGCGGTGGGGACGCGGTACGTCTCGCTGAAGGGCGTGCTGACCTACGGCTTCAACGAGTACCGGCTGCTGCCGCGCAGCGCGCGCGACATGCGTCCGCCGCTGCCCGCGCTGACGGGCCTCAGCGGCGGTCCGTACATCCGCGTGGGCTCCACCACGGGGGATGCCTTCCCGCAGGTGCTCACCGTGACGATGGCCTCCGCCTTCCCCGAGGATGTCACCGTGGCCGTCACCTCCAGCGCCCCGTCGGCGCTGGGCGTGGTGGGCGGCGAGGTGACCATTCCCGCGGGCCAGACGTCCGCGGTGGTGAAGCTGAGCCCGCTGGCCCAGGCCGAGAGCGTCACCCTGACCGCGACGCTGGGCGGCTCCTCGCAGCAGGCCACGGTCCGGGTGCTTGGTGAGAACGAGCAGGCCACGCTGAGCCGCATCAACCCCGCCGAGGCGACGCTGGTGCCCGGTGGCACGGTGACGCTCACGGTGGAGCTGGACCGGCCGGCGCCCGCCAACACCACGGTGGCGCTGAGCGCGGACCCGGTGGAGCTGGGCACCTTCAGCGTGGCGAACGGGACGCTGGCGGTGGCGGAGAACGCGATGCAGGCGACCCTCAGCTTCACGGTGGACGCGGGTGCCACGGGCACCGCCGGCACGCTGACGGCGCAACTGGGGACCGGCAGCGCGAGCACCACCGTGACGGTGGACCAGAGCGCGCCCCGGCTGGTGTCGGTGGCGGCAACCGAGGCTGGTCCGGTGGCGGCCGGTGGCACCCGCGAGTTCCGGGTGACGCTGGACCGGGCCGCGCCCGCGGACACCGTGGTGCCGCTGGCGGCCATTCCGGGCAATGGCGTCTCCCGCTACGGCAGCGTGCCCGCCACGGTGACGGTGGCCTCGGGCGCGACGCAGGCCACCTTCTCCTTCACCGCGGACGCGGAGGGTGGGGGCGCGGGCCAGGTGTCCGCCTCGCTGTACGGCATCACCCGGACCGCGGACCTCACGGTGACGCCGCCGCCGCCGAAGCTGGCCGCGCTGACTCCGGCCACGGCGACGGTGTACTTCGACGCGACGCAGGCCTTCACCGTGACGCTGGACCGGCCGGCGCTGGCGGGAGGCCTCACGGTGAACCTGGCGCTGGAGCCCGCCTCGGGGCTGGGCAGCCTGTCCGCCTCCACGGTGACCATCGCCGAGGGGCAGACCAGTGCCCAGGTGACGTTCACCGCGGGCTCGGCCCCGGCTCAGGGGCAGTTGACGGCGACCCATGGCGGCGTGACGCAGAGCGCGGCCATCACCGTCGCCCAGCGCCCCGCCGTCGACCACGTGGTCATCAGCGAGCTCTCCGCGCGTGGGGTTACGAGCGACACGGACGAGTTCGTCGAGCTCTACAACCCGACCGGCTCGGACGTCGACCTGAGCGGCTGGAAGCTCCAGTACAAGAGTGCCGCGGGTACCACCTACACGGGGTCGGTCGACATCCCGAACGGCAAGCGCATCAAGGCCCATGGTTACCTGCTCATCGCGCACACCGGTTACACGGGCAGCCCCGCTGCGGACGTCACCTACGATACCTTCGGCATGTCCGCTGCGGCGTCGGGTGGCGGCCATGTACGTATCGGTCCGAATCTGACCGCATCGAACCTCAATGACCCCAACACGGTGGACAAGCTGGGGTACGGCACGGCCAACCAGCCCGAGGGCACCGCGGCTCCCGCCCACCCGGCCGCGGGCGGCAGCCTCGAGCGCAAGGCCCGCGCTGATTCCACCTCCGACACCATGGCGGAGGGCGGCGCTGATGAGAACGCGGGCAACGGTCAGGACACGGACAACAACTTCGCGGACTTCGTCGTTCGGAGCGCTCGCCAGCCGCAGAGCTCGCAGAGCCCCACCGAGCAGCCGTAGGCCGGGGTGAAGCCGCGCTGAGCTGTCTGGAAGGGCGGAACCCGCTGAAGGGTTCCGCCCTTCTCATTTCCTGGCGGCCCCGGGCCGCGCGGCGCGATGCAAGGCATTGCACGGGCGGCTCCCGCGCTGTCGGGGGCCGCCCGTGGGTTTTCCGGGCTTCACTCGCCGGAGCCGGACGGGGGCCGCTG
Organism: Myxococcus sp. RHSTA-1-4; assembly: GCF_020037125.1. Classification (GTDB taxonomy): domain Bacteria; phylum Myxococcota; class Myxococcia; order Myxococcales; family Myxococcaceae; genus Myxococcus. The sequence goes on along the minus strand of NZ_JAIQDG010000001.1, from coordinate 783,044 downwards.
GATGCCTGCCATCACCAGGGCTTGCAGCGCGCTCATCGGCGCATCGAAGCCCAGCGTGTCCCGGAAGAGATGCTGGTGCACCAGCACGCCCATGAAGCCGCCGAAGATGCCATGCGCCATGTGCATCGCATCCACGTCCTGGCGGAACTCACCCGTCTTCTGGCCATAGCGGATGATGTCCTCCAGCACCTTCGTGTACAGCGACAGCTTCTCCCGGATGGCCTCCGCCACCCGGTCGTTCGACTCCGCCGCCTCCGTCGCCAGCATCGCGAAGAAGATGCCGTACTCCCGATGGAGGCGGATGAACGTCTGCGCGCGCTCGGTGAAGAACCGGAGCTGCGCGCTGGCCGGCTGCGTGCGGACCTGGGGCAGGGACTCTTCGAACTCGCGGAGGCAGCGCTGGTGCAGCTCTTCAATCGCAGCCAGCAGCAGGTCTTCCTTGGTCGGGAAGTGCCAGTACAGCGCGCCCGGCGTCATCCGGATGGCGCGGGACAGGTCCGCCATCGTCGTCGCCAGGAAGCCCCGGCGCGAGAACAGGGTGATGGCCGCTTCGAGAATCTCCACCCGTGTGCGTGCCGCACGCTCCTGTTTGATTTCCCGCTGCGCCGGTACCTTCGCCATACGGATGCAATCTATACATCATGCCATCAGCGTCACCTTGACAATCTCTGGCGGAGAGCCCACCCGCAGCGGCGGCCCCCAGAAGCCTGTTCCCCGGCTGACATAGAGATGGCGGTCGCCCTGCTGGAAATGCCCCGCGTCGTGCTGCCAGATGGCGGAGACGGCGAGCGTGAAGGGGAAGAACTGGCCGCCGTGCGTGTGGCCGGAGAGCTGGAGTCCCATGCCGGCCTCCGCCGCCACGCTCCAGTTGGACGGCTGGTGGGCAAGCAGCACGGAGGCCCGCTCCGGGTCCCTGCCCAGGGTGGCCGCGGCCAGGTCATAACCCTGGGGCCCGCGCCGCGCGGACCAGTCGTCCACGCCCACCAGGTCGAACGAGGCGGCCGCGTCGCCGATGCGCACGTGGCGGTTGCGCAGCACGTGGATGCCCATGCGCTCCAGCGCGTCCGACCACACCGCCGCGTTCCAGTAGTACTCGTGGTTGCCGGTGACGAAGTACACGCCATGGCGCGCCTTCAATTCGGCGAGCGCGGACACCGCGGGGCCCAGTGAGGGCACGTGGCCGTCCACCAGGTCTCCGGTGATGCACACCAGGTCCGGACGCAGCGCGTCGCAGCGCGCCACCAGCTCGTCCATGAAGCGGCGCCGGATGACGGGGCCCACGTGGATGTCACTGAGGTGGACGAGGGTGTAGCCGTCCAGCGCACGGGGCAGCCCGGGCAGCCGCACCGCCACCTCGCTCACCACCGGCTCGTGGAACGCGCGCCACATGCCGAAGCCCGTCACCCCGCCTGACGCCAGCAGCGCGCCGCCCGCGGTGGCCCGGGCGAGGAAGCGGCGGCGCTCCACGTCCACGGGGCCCGGTGCCTCCGGCCTGACGGAGACGGCCACGGGCGACAGTCCGTCGGAGGGGGCCGCCACGAACGAAGCCGGTGGCGCGCCTCCCGCCGCCGCCATCGGTGCCTCCACTGCGACTGGCACCGGCGGCACCTCGGGCACCGGGTCATTTTCGCGCCGGCGCGCCATCCACTCCGCTCCCCACCGCGCGCCTCCCAGCGTCCAGAAGGCGAAGAGCAGGTAGGTGGCCGCGCCCATCCACGTCCAGATGGCGGTGGCCACGGCGAAGGTGGCATCCATCGGCAGGAAGCGCGTCACCGACCAGGACAGCACCAGCGGCACGGCCAGGGCTCCCATCACCCACATGCCCGAGCGCCGCCACCTCGGGTCCTCGGACGTGTCCGCGAAGAGGCGCCGGTACAGATAGACGTGGACGAGCACCGTGATGAGGCCCGAGACGAGGGCGAAGATGGCGAAGCGCACCAGGGATTCCATGGTCGCTTCAATACTCACCCGTTCCCTGTACGCCGCAACGCAATCCGCGTGAAGAAGTGTGGACCGCGGGCGCGGGGGAGCGTGGAGGCGCGGAGCCCGGGACTCGGAGCGGCGCCAGCTCCGCGTGTCCGATACACGGCTGCAACCGCGTTACAGGTGGCGGAGAGAGGGGCACCGAAAGCCTTCTCGCGGTACAAGGAAGCGGGATTTCGCCATATACACCCGACCGCCGGACGGCCACTGGCGCACCGCCTCTCGTGTGATGGCGCGAGCCGCCAGTCCGACGTGCTCGCTCACCCGGAGGAGAAACACCGATGCGCAAGGACATGACTGCGGGAGCTCGCGCCCTGTGGGGGTTGCTGCTGGGCGCCCTGCTGGTGGCCGGTTGCGGTCGGGAGCCGGGGCCCGTGGCGGCGGACGGCACGCTGGCGTCCGGCTCACGGCGGACGCAGCGCCTGGTGCCCCGGGCCGAGCCTCGGACGCTGGCGGCGGGCGCGCAGCACTCGCTCTACGTCGCCCCCGGAGGCACGGTGTGGGCCTGGGGCGGCAACGGCGCCGGGCAGCTGGGGAGGGGAGATACCTCCTACCAGCACCTGGTGCCGGCGCAGGTCCCCGGGCTGACGGACGTGGTGGGAGTGGCGGCGGGGGACTCGCATTCCCTGGCGCTGCGCGCGGACGGGACGGTGTGGACGTGGGGGAGCAACGCCTACGGCCAGCTCGGTGACGGCACCACCGTGGACCGCGCCATTCCCCAGTCGGTGGCGGGGCTGACGGACGTGGTGGGGGTGGCGGCGGGTGACTTCCACTCGCTGGCGCTGCGCGCGGACGGGACGGTGTGGGCATGGGGGAGCAACGCCTACGGACAGCTCGGCCGGGGCCACACCCAGTCCGGTGACACGCCCGGGCCGGTGCCGGGCCTGACGCAGGTGGTGGCGCTCGCCGCGGGCTTCGACTTCTCCCTGGCCGTGCGTGAGGACGGCACGGTGTGGGCGTGGGGCGGCAACGGCTCCGGCCAGCTCGGCGACGGCACCTTCACCCAGCGCCTGTCCCCCGTGGTGGTGCCCGGGCTCACCGGCGTCGCCATGGTGGCCGCGGGCACCTACCACACGGTGGCGCTGTGCGCGGACGGCACGGTGTGGACGTGGGGGAGCAACTCCTATGGCCAGCTTGGCGACGGCACGCGGGCCGACCGCAATGTCCCGGCGCGGGTGCCGGGCCTCACGGGCGTGAAGGCCGTGGCCGCCCAGGACGCCGGCTCGCTGGCGCTGCGCGACACGGGCTCCGTGCTCGCCTGGGGCTACAACACGTCCGGACAGCTTGGCGACGGCACCACCGTGGAGCGCAGCTCGCCGGTGGCCGTGCAGGGGGTGGGCGCGGTGACGGCGCTCGCCGCCGGGGCGCAGCACGCGGTGGTGGTGCGCGCGGACGGGACGCTCTGGTCCTGGGGCAGCGGCTCCTTCGGGCAGCTCGGCCACGGCGGCTCCGAGCGGCATCCCTCCCCGGAGCCGGTGCTGCGCCTGGCGGGCGTGCAGTCACTCGCCTCGGGCAGCTTCCACGCGCTGGCCTCGCTCGAGGACGGGACGGTGTGGGCCTGGGGGCGCAACACGTACGGGCAGCTCGGCGACGGCACCACCGTGGAGCGCCACTCCGCCGTGCGCGTGCCGGTGCCCGGCTCCGTGCTCTCCGTCGCCGCGGCCAGCCACCACTCCGCCGCGCTGCGCTCCGACAGGACGGTGTGGACGTGGGGGCGCAACGCCTCCGGCCAGCTCGGCGACGGCACGCGGACCGACCGCGCCTCGCCGGTGCAGGTGCCGGGGCTGACGGACGTGGAGGCCGTGGCGGCGGGTGGCAGCCACCTGCTGGCGCTGCGGGCCGACGGCACGGTGTGGGCCTGGGGCTACAACGCGCAGGGCCAGCTCGGCGACGGCACCAAGGTGGACCGGCTCGCGCCGGTGCGTGTGCCGGGGCTGACGGAGGTGAGGGCGGTGGCCGCCGGCACCAACTTCTCCGTGGCGCTGCGCAACGACGGGTCGGTGTGGACGTGGGGCGAGGGCTACGAGGGGCAGCTCGGCGACGGCGCCGGTGTGCAGCGCCTGGTGCCGGTGCAGGTGCCGGAGCTGTCGAGCGTGGTGGCCGTGGCCGCGGGCGCCGCGCACGTGCTGGTGGCGTGCGAGGACGGCACGGTGTGGGCCTGGGGCGACAATGCCGACGGCCAGCTCGGTGACGGCACGTGGACCGACCGCTTCCGTCCGGTGCGGGTGCCCACGCTGGAGGGTATCGCCGGCATCAGCGGCGGGCGCTCCCACTCGGTGGCGCTGCGGGCCGACGGCACCCTGAGTGCCTGGGGCTACAACGGTTACGGCCAGCTCGGTGACGGCACACTCACCTCCCGCGCCTCGCCCATGGGCGTGCCCGCGGTGACGGGCGTGAAGGCCGTCCGCGCCAGCTACCTGCACGTGCTCGCGCTGCGGGAGGACGGGACGGTGCTCGCCTGGGGCTACAACCGCTTCGGCCAGCTCGGCCTGGGCTTCGCGAGCTGGAGCGCGACGCCCGTTCCGGTGCGTGGCTTCGGCCGGGAGGCGCGGCTGTCGGCGGGCCGCGCGCACTCGCTGGTGGTGCGCGGTGATGGGACGGTGCTGGCGTGGGGGCAGAATTCGTCCGGCCAGCTCGGGGACGGCTCCACCATCCACCGCTCGGCACCCGTCCAGACGCGAGGCGTGCCCTGCGTGCGTGGCCTCTCCTCCGGCCTGCAACACACGCTGGCGGTGGCGTGCGACGGCACGGTGTGGGCCTGGGGGGCGAATCAGCGCGGCCAGCTCGGGGATGGCACCACCACCGCGAGGGCCATGCCGGTGCGGGTGGAGGGCCTGTCGGGAGCGGTGGCCGTGGCCGCGGGTGGGGACTCGTCGGTGGCGCTGCTCGCGGACGGCTCCGTCTGGAGCTGGGGTGCCAACACCCAGGGCCAGCTCGGCGACGGCACCACCGTGGACCGCGCCACGCCGGCGCAGCTCAAGTCACTGAGTGGGATGATGGCCGTGGCCCTGGGTGAGACGCATGGCCTGGGCGTGGACGGCAATGGCGTGCCGTGGGCCTGGGGCGCGAATGGCTCCGGCCAGCTCGGCGACGGCACCACCACCTCCAGCCCCACGCCGGTGCGGGTGCAGGGCCTGGAGGGCGTGACGTCCGTGGCCGCGGGGCGGGCCTTCTCGCTGGCGGTCCGCTCGGACGGCACGGCGTGGGCGTGGGGCGCGAATCCGTCCGGCCAGCTCGGCGATGGCACCAACGCCTCGCAGAGCCTGCCCAAGCGCATCCTGGCGCTGGAGAACGTCGGCGCCGTGTCCGCGGGTGCGCACCACTCGCTGGCGGTGCTTGGGGACGGCACGGTGTGGGCCTGGGGCGACAACAGCCTGGGGCAGCTCGGCAATGGCACCTGCACGGCGGTGATGGTGCCCAGGCAGGTGCCGGACCTCGTGGGAGCCGTGGCGGTGGCGGCCGGGGAGCAGCACTCCCTCGCGCTGCTGCGAGACGGCGGCGTCCTGAGCTGGGGCAGTCATGAGTACGGGCAGCTCGGGGAGGTGGCCTCGGGCCCGCGCCTGGAGCCGGTGGAGGTGAAGGTGCAGGGGCCCAAGGTCCGCCCGCCCGTGCTCGCGGTGCGCGCGTGGCACCAGCACGCGCTGGTGCTGCTGGCGGACGGCACCGTGCACGCCTGGGGCAACAACGCCTCCGGCCAGCTCGGGGACGGCACCACTCAGAGCCGGGCGGCGCCCGCCGCGGTGCCTGGACTGACGGGGGTGACGCAGGTGGCGTCGGGTGTGTACCACTCGCTGGCGCGGCGCTCGGACGGCACGGTGTGGGCGTGGGGTGGCAACGGCTTCGGCCAGCTCGGGGACGGCACCACGTCCTCGCGGACGGTGCCGGTGCAGGTGGTGGGGCTGACGCACGTGAGGGCCATCGCCGCCGGCAGCTACCACTCGCTGGCGGTGCGCGAGGACGGCACGGTGTGGGCCTGGGGGTACAACGCCTTCGGTCAGCTCGGAGACGGCACCGCGGAGCAGCGCCTCGAGCCGGTGCAGGTGTCGGGCCTCGAGGACGTGACGGCGGTGGCGGGGGGCGACCACCACTCGCTGGCGCTGCTGGCGGGTGGCGCCCTGGCGGCCTGGGGCCACAACGCCTACGCGCAGCTCGGGGATGGCAGCACCACCGCGCGCCTGTCGCCGGTGCCGGTGGTGGGACTCACCGGGGTGCTGGAGGTGCACGCGGGCGCGTACCACTCGCTGGCGCGGACGGGCGACGGCCGGGTGTGGACGTGGGGCGACAACAGCCACGGCCAGCACGGTAGCGGCAGCGCGAAGCCGCGCCTGCTGCCGGAAGCCCTGGCGAGCCCGGCGGGGGTGTCTTCCATTGGCGCGGGGGCCCGGCACTCGTTCGCCGTGACGGAGGACGGACGCCTCTGGTCCTGGGGACGCAACTCGCATGGCCAGCTCGGCAACGGCGAGAGCTCCATCCGGTACTCCCCCGTGCTCGTGAATGGCCTGTCGTCCGCGAGGTTCGTGTCGGCCGGCGCTGACTTCTCCGTGGCCATGCTGTGGGACGGCACGGTGATGAGCTGGGGCTCCAACCTCCACGGCACACTGGGCCTGGGCCTGCCGGGACACCGCACCACGCATGGCCCCGTGACGCTGCCCTGACGCGAGGGCGGGCGCGGGGCCGTCAGAGCCTCAGTCCCGCGCCGAGCCGCTTGCGCACCGGCTCCAGCTCGCGCCGGTCCAGGCCCATGTCCAGCAGCTCCAGGCGGCGCAGCTTCGGCAGCGCCTTGGCGGAGCGGAAGGCGAGCGCGCCTTCTTCACTCAGCTCGTTCCGGGACAGCTCCAGCCGCTCCAGCTGGAGGAGCGTCTTGCTGCCCGCGAGCGCCTGGGCGCCCTCGTCGGAGAGCGCGTTGCGGTTGAGGGCCAGCAACTGGAGCGTGGCGAGCCCCTTGCCGCGGGCCAGCGCCTGGGCGCCCTCGTCGGACAGGCCCGTGCCGGAGAGGTAGAGGCGCTCCAGCGCCAGCTTCCCCTTCGCGAGCGCCGCGGCGGTGTCGTCCGACAGCTCGCTGCCGGAGACGCTCAGGGAGCGCAGCCCCGTCAGCGCCGGGCTCTCCGCCAGCGCCTGGAGGGCCCCGTCATCGGCGCCCGCCAGCGCCAGCCCCGAGAGCTTCGAGACGTGAGCCGCGGAGGCCAGCGCCCTCGCCGCGGCCTCCACGCCGCTGCCCTCCAGGCGGAGGTAGCGGACCTGCTCGAACCAGGGCTGCCCGGCGGCGAGCGCCAGTCCCTTGCCACTCTGCGTCTCCACGTGCAGCCGGTGCAGCGGCTCGCGTGAGAACAGCGCCTCGCCGTGCCCCGCCAGGTGCGCTTCGGACAGCCTCGCCTCCTCGACGAAGCCCCGGGTGAAGCGAGTGTCCGTGGCGCGGGCGTCCTCCAGCGGCTTCCGCCACCGGCGGCCATGCGCTTCCAGCAGCGCCGCCACGCGCCGTTGGAAGTCCCTGCGGCGCGCCGGGTCCAGGCGCCCGGTCAGCGCGATTTGCGCCTGGATGAGGTCGGCGCGGGCGTCGTCGGTGGCGCGCAGGAAGTCCGCGCAGACCAGCCGCGGCTCGTCGTTGGCGGGCTCGGCGGCGATGCGCGCGAGCAGCGATTCGTAGGTGCTCATCGGGCGAGCAGCTCCTTCACCTCGCGCTGCCAGCGCTCCCCCAGCTCCGGGTGCACCATGCGCACGTAGGCGGCATAGCCTTGCAGCCACTGGGCGAAGTCCGGCCGCCCGCGCGCCTGCGACTCCACGCCGTGCTGGCGGCAGTTGGCGAGGATGGCCTTGAAGCGGCGGCGCTCCTCGCGGGGGATGGAGACCTGCTGGTTGACGGTGAGGCCCGTCACCCGCTGGCGGCCACCCTGGCGCATGACGCGGCGCTTGGCCCCGTTCTCCGCGAAGCCCTCCTGCTGGAGGATGGCGTTGACCCACCAGAGGAAGCGGCCCATTCGCTCGGGCGGCTTTTGGAAGGAGAAGGACAGGTCGTCCGCGTAGCGCGTGTACTTCGCACCCGCCTTCTTCGCCAGCGCGGTGAGGCGCGCGTCCATGCGGCGGCAGACGAGGTTGGCGATGGCGGGCGACGTGGGCGCGCCCTGAGGCAGCACACCGGGCCACGCCACCGTGCCGTCCGGCAGCCGGGGCCGCCACGTGGTGAGGCCGGCGAGCACGGAGGAGACCTCGTCGCCATAGCCGTGCGCCTCGAAGAGGCCCTTCACGCGCCGGTAGTGCACCGTGGGGAAGAAGTCCTCCAGGTCCACGCGCACCACCACGGTGGAGCCCACGTGCGGCGTCGCGTTCGTCACGGTGGAGCGCCCGGCGACGAAGCCGTGCACGGCGGGGTGCGTGGGCAGGTGCGCGAGGATGTTCTCGAGGATGGCGCGCTGGACGGCCTTGAGCTTCGCGCGCGGGGCGCAGAGGCGGCGCACGCCCCCGGTGCGCTTGGGCACGTCGAACTCCACGTAGCCGGAGCCGGCCTCGGAGCCCGGGCGCATCAGCGCGTCCAGCTCCGGCACCTTCACGCCCACCAGCTTCGCCACGTCCGCGCGAGTCTTCAGCTCGGGCAGGGGCCCGGTGGTGGCGGGCTTGCGCTTCACCGGCGCGCGCATGGAGGGGTAGAGGCCGAAGTTCCAGCCGGTGGGGTTCCAGCCGCCCACGGCGGTGGGGCTGGGGAAGCGGGGCGGGTCGGCGCGGGTGTCGGGCGGGGAGACGTCGGCCAGGCCCAGCCGGCGCACGGCGGCGCGGGCGGCGGCGGCCACGCGCGCGTCCGGGTCCTTCACGCGGTGGCGGAGCTGCCCGGCGGCGCTGGCGCGCGCGAAGAGCAGGGGGATGAGGCGCACGGCCTGGAGCCGCTCGCGCGGGTCCACGCTCTTGAGCCGGCGGGCGACGGGCTCCAGCCAGGAGCGGCTCACGTAGAAGCGCGCCACCTCGTACTCGGCCAGGCCCTGGTGGCGCTGGAGCAGCTCGACGACGCGGTCGAAGTTCGCCTCGGGGTCGGCCGTCAGGGGCTTCAGCTCGAGGAGGAGGCCAACGAGGTCCATTCCATGCTCCCAACCGCGGAGGGACTGCGTGCTCCTGGGGCCGCCGCCACCTGCACTGCAGAGGCGGGCGAGGTCGGGGAAGCCCGCCAGGCGGACCTCGCACCGATTCGTCCTTCAATGGGTGTCACAGGCAGCCGCGACGTGACATCGCGGACGGAAGGCTGGCTGCACGCGACCCCAGGAGCGGGGTGAAGCTCACCACATCCTTTATATGGAGGGAAGGTCGCCCGCGTCGGGAGGCCCGTCCTCCTCTTCCAGGAGGGCGAGCAGGGCGTCACGCGGGCCGCCCGGGGCGCGGCGGACGAGCGCGTCGAGCTGGCGGCTCCGGGCGCGCACGCGCTCACCGTGGGAGCGCATGGCGGGCAGGGCGTCCGGCTCCATGTCCGGGCGGGAGAGCACGTCCAGGTTCTGGAGCAGCTCGCGGCGGCTGCGCGGGGCGGTGAGGGACGCGCTGACGCCGGGCTGGGAGAGGGAGTAGCGGTAGCAGTCCACGGCGGAGGGCAGCGGCGCGTCCGGTGGGGCGCCGGGGGCGGGCTGGAGGAGGCGGCCGTAGCAGGTGGCGGTGAAGGTGAGCACTCCGGTGCCCCGGGCGGCGGCCTCGGGGAGGAACGCGGCCTCCGCGCCCGGGTGCGCGGCGCTGTGGCGGGTCATCACCACGGGCCACGGGCGCTGGAGGATGGCGTCGCGGGCGACGTCGCGCAGGTGGGTGGAGAAGCCGAACGCGCGGACCTTGCCCTCGGCGCGGAGCTGCTCCAGGGCGGCGAAGTCCTCGGCGTTGAGGCGCTCGGGGGAGCGGACCCAGAAGAGGAGGAAGACGTCGAGCCACGAGGTGCGCAGCCGGCGCAGCGCGGAGTCCACGTCGCGGCGGAGGGCGGCGGCGCCGGAGTGGTAGGTGCCGGCGACGATGACGAGCCCCTCGCGAAGGTTCCGGCCGCTGCGCAGGAACTGGGTGAGCGCGGTGTAGCGCGGCTCCCAGAAGAAGGTGTTGAGGCCGGCCTCGTGCGCCTCGAAGAAGGGCTGGGGCGAGGTGAGGTGCGCGCCGGAGAGGACGAGGGGAGAGACCTCGAGGCCGGTGCGGCCCAGGGGGCGCGAGGAGGCGCGCGGGGGCGGGGTGGGGCGCGGAGGCGGGGCGCTGCTCTGCCGGGCGGAGCGCGAGGGCATGCGCCGTGCGAGCTCGGGGACGGAGGCGAGGAGCGCGTCCGGGAAGACGAGCGTGAGGGCCTCCAGGTGGGAGACGACGCGCTCGGGCTCGGTGTTGCCGAGGAGGGCGGTGCGGAGCTGCTCGAAGGCGGAGGCGTCCGCGAGGCGCAGGCGCCACGTCCAGGCGGAGGTGCGCAGGTCCTCGTCTCGCTCTGGCTCGGGGCCGTGGAGGAGGTCGTCGAGGAGTGAGTGGAGCGTGGCGCAGGGCTCCAGCATGGAGGCCGCGGCGGCGCGGACCATGGGCGTGGAGTCGAGTGAGAGGCGCAGCAGGGCGCGCAGCGACTCGCGGCCCTGGGTGGGGGTGAGCAGCTCGGCGGCGCGGGCGCGCATCCACGCGTCGGGTGAGCGCGAGGTGGCGAGTGCGGCTTGCTGTGTTTCGGTGGAAGGTGCCTCGCTGGAGGAGGGCGCGGTGCCATCACTTTGGCGGCTTCGGGCAATCAGCAGCTCCAGCGCCATCCGGCGCAGCGAAGCGTCCGGGTCCTCCGTGCAGGCACGCCGCGCGGACTCCAGGTCGAGCACGGCCGAGCGGATCCACGGGTCCTCGTGCGCCGCGGCCTCCTGGCGCTCTGACTCCGTGAGCAGGTCGAGCGAAGCCAGGGCCCGCAGGGCCACCGCGCGCACGGCGGGGTCCTCGTCGTGTGACGCGCGGAGGAGCAGCTCCGGCTCCTCCAGGAACATGGCTGCCACCGCGACGGCGCGCCGCTCGCGGGTGGAGGAGGCACGAGGCGCGAACGCCACCAGCGCCAGGGCGAAGGCCTCGGCGGTGGAAGGAGCGGGGGGCCTGCGCTCCCACGCGGCGATGACCTCCGCGCGCACCGTCTCGTCCGGGTCTTCGAGCGTGGCGAGGACGTCATCGAGGCTGTCCGGGTCGTAGACGAGGCCGGAGAGCGCCGCGCGCCGGAGGGCGGGCTCCGGATGGCGCAGGAGGAGGCGGACGCGCTCCAGCAGCTCGGGATGTCCTCTGCGCACGGCCACGCGGGAGGCCCAGGCCACCGCGCCCGGGCGAGGCGGCGCGGCGAGGACACGGGATGCGAGGTCGATGTCCTCCACGTCGATGCGTTCGAGCAGCGCGCGAGCCTCCTCCGCCGCATGGGGCACGCGAGGTTCGTCGAGCCAGCGCATCGCGAGCAGCAGGGCCTCCGGGTCCTTCCGCTCACGGAGGCGCCGGCGCGCGAGGACTCGCAGGGGCTCGTGCGGGTCGCCCAGCCACTCCACCAGCTCGCGCGCGGAGAGGGCCGAGGCGGGCGTGGCCTCCAGCCGGGCCGTCGTCACCGCCGGGTCTTCATTGCCGAGGGACTCGGGAGGCTCCGCGAGTGGCAGCGTGCTTGTTCCGGGCGGGGCGCCCATTGCACGCGACTCGGGAGGCGCCGCGAGCGGCGCTGTGCCCAGACTCGCCGCGGCCTCATCGCGTCCCAACGCGGCCGTGGCACTCCACGCGGTTTCGAGCCATTCCACGGCGGAGCGCACAGGCCCATGCGTCGCGCGCTCCGCCGCCTGCCTCACACGCTGCTGGACGGGAGGATTCCCCGTGCCAATCCACACCAGCGCCTGCACCGCCGCATGGCGCACGCGCCAGAACGGGTCCTCCAGCGCCGCGAGCAACACGTCCAGTGCGCCGCTCCCCGCGACGGAAGCCGACGCGCGCACCACCGCCCGGCGAACCCACCACACGGGCTCCTCGCGCACCGCGCGCACCGCCACGGGCAGCAGCGCCTGCGCGCCCAGCCGTGCCAGCCCGCGCCAGGCCCGGTCCCGCACCAGGGGCATCGGGTCGGCCAGCGCGTCGAGCAGCGCGGGGATGAAGCGCGAGTCCCGCGACCCGCCGAGCCGCTGGGCCGCGATGGCGCGGACCTCGGCGTCCTCGTCGGTGAGCAGGGCCTGCCGCAGGGCATGGCGCCCCGGGAGCGTGGAGGCATCGACGTTGCCCGCCGCCTCGCGCCGTACCGCGACATCCTCATCGAGCAACCGCACCGTGGCCGGGTCCAGGTCGGGCATTGCCGAGGACTCTACGCCCGCTGGTACACTCCATGACATGCCCGACATGCTGGCCATCATCAGCAAGGCGGTGTTCGAGAAGGAAGCCGCCGGCAAGAAGCCCGGCGACGTGCTTCCGATGGACCGCTATCGCAGCAACAGCAAGCACCTGGAGCCGCTGGCCACGGGCGGGCGCCTCTTCCTCGTCACCGTGCGTCCGCCCAACGAGGCGCTGTGGCTGGTGGCGGTGCTCGAAGGGCTCAAATCCGATGACGAGGGCTGGCGCGCCCGGCCCAACCGCGTCCCCATCACCGACATCACGGCGCTCATCCCCAGGATTCGTTTCGAGTCCGGCAAGGGCATCCAGGCCGCGAAGGGCGCCCTGGGCATGTCCCTCCAGACGCCGCGAGCCCTGTCGGCGGCGGACGCGGAGTTGATGCTCCAGGCCGCGGGAGGCGCGGACCTCGGAGGCGGCCCCACCAACCTCACCGCCCACGAGGAGCACCCGAAGCTCCCGTGCCTGTGCCGGCGCTGCCTGCCGAAGAGTCCCGAGCGCGCCGAGACGGGCGGGCTCACCTTCCTGCGCTCGAAGGTGGAGACGAACGGGAAGGTCCTCTACTACTGGCTGCCCGAGGAGCTCTCCTCCGACGCGAAGGTCATCTCCCAGTCGGTGCGCAGCGCGTTGGCCCGGCGCGCCAACATCTGACGCACTCGAAGCCGTCCACCGGCGAGGTGGCGGCGGGGCAATTCGTCTACATCGTCAACAGCCACGTCCGGCGACGTGGGCCCGGATGGGAAGCTACCGCTGGCGCGCGTCGGTGGCGCTGTGCGTGGCGCTCGATGGAGAGCCGCTCGCCTCGCAATCAGGGCGTCCTGTCCTCGCAGCCCGGGCGGGACCTCCCAGGGAGCCCGGGCCGGCTACGGGGAGCGGCGGGCGGGACGTGTCTTCCCGTTGCTCCCGCGCTGGGGAGGAGGGCGGAGCCTTGCTCGGCCGGGCCCCTGCGCGCGCCGCACCCCGGCGGGCCGGGACGACGCCGGCGGTCTTCTGCCCATAGCTGAGCTGCGTCTGCGGGAAGCGTGCATGGAGCAAGCGCGAAGAGAGATGCGATGAGCCCTCGCTCACCGAGGGGAGTCACGGGACAGATGTGCTCTACGGCTTCCGCGGAGCGGCGCTCGCGGGAGACGACAGCTCGGAGCCAATCTGCCGCCACTCGCGCGCATAGGCACCGCGCGTGAAGGCGCGCAGGTCCTCGCTCGTGACCGCGCCCCGCTCCAGGGCGGTGCCGAGCGCACGGACGACGGCGTTGCGGTGCGGCTGCTCGACGTACGGGTTGCCCTCGCGGAAGACCTCGCCGAAGAGGGCCTCCAGCCGGCCGTCCTGCTTCAGCCGCTCGACGATGTGGGCCTGCGACGCGGGCTCGTCCGCGTGCGCGTGGAGCATGGCGGAGGCGAGGCCTCCCTGGGCGTCGGCCTGGTCGGGGAATTCGGAGAGCAAGGCCAGCTCCGCGTCGGCCCCGGCGAGCTCCGCGGAGACAGCGGGCTGCGTCACGGCGGGCATGGAGCGTGGGGTGGGGCGGCGGTCCGGCTCGAAGTCGCTGCGGCCCTGGAACGGCTGCACCGCGCGGTGGCTCTGGAGGTCCTTCGCGCCCGCGTCCTTTCGCGCACCCCTGGCGGCGGGGGCGGAGTCCGGCCGCTCCGCTCCGGAACGCTCCGGCACCGGGCCCTTGGGGGAGGACGAGCGGTTGCCACCATCAATGCGCGACATGGGGGAACTCCAGGGGGGCTCCCGGGGCGGACAGGGCTCCGGGGATTCCCACGGGGTTTATCGGACGGAACCGGCGGCAGTTGCGTCCCTTCCCGGAAAGGGTGGGGCCTCCCTCCCGCCCGCGCACCCCCGAGCCCCCAGCAGCGAACACTTCGAAATCGCTGTACTTACCGGCGTTTGGCGGACGACACGGGGAAAAGCCACTGCATCCCACGCCAGGCGTCATCGCGCCAGGCTGGATAGTTGTGGCCGCCGTTGTACTCCCGGTACTCCACCCGGTGGCCGGACGACTCCAGCAATGGAGCCATGCGTTGGTTGCCTTCCAGGAGAACCTCGAAACGGCCGCAATCCATCCACACTTCGAGAGGGCGGCGAGGCGTCTGCCGCGCCAGGTCGAAGACGACGAAGTCACGCCCGTCCACGGCGAAGGCGCCCGACTGGGACAGCACCCGTCCAAAGACCTCCGGGGCCCGCAGCCCTGTGAATAGCGCCATCAGCCCGCCAAACGACGAGCCGAGCACCGCGTGCGCTCCGGGCTCGCGCCGTTCGTCTACGAGCGACAGGTGCTCGCGTGCCAGCGGCAGCACGCGCCGCAGCAGCAGGTCCACCGTGTACTCGCTGCACGTGTACTCCACGCTGCGCGCCTCGCGGCCGTTGGAGAGCATGGCCAGCGCCACCGGGCGCATCTGGCCGCGGGCCACCAGCGACTCCACCACCTCCGGCAGCTTCACGCGGCGCAGGTAGTCGTCCCCGTCGAGCACCACCACCAGCGGCACCGGGCCGCGCACGGGCGGCGCGTACAGGGACACCGCGCGCCGGCCGCCCACCGCCATGTCCGCCGTCTCCAGCATGTGCCGGGTGACGCGGCCCCGGGGGCTGCCTCGCGGGCGCAGGAGCACGTCGGGAGGGCCGCCCTCGGGCATGTAGAAGCAGGGGTTGAAGCCGCCGAAGCCGTTGTCGGACTGGCGCGGGTTGAAGGCGTCCTTCACCCGCCGGCCGCGCGCGTCGATGAGCGCGTATTCCACGTACGCGTCCCGGGGCAGCGTCAGCGAGCGGGCCCACAGCCCGGGGCCCACGCGCTTCAGCGGCAGGGGCTTGCCCCGCCAGTCCTGGAAGTCCCCCACCAGCGACACCGGCCCCCGTCCCCGCCATACGAAGGTCGCCGTGTCCCCGTTGATGACCGGCGTTCCCTCCGAGCGGGCCCGCGCCTCCAGCGTCTTCGCATCCATGCGGCGCACCCTACGCCAGCAAGTCCCTCAGCGCCGCCTCCAACTCGGGGTACCGGAAGGTGAAGCCGGCCTCCTGCGCCCGCTTCGGCAGCACGCGCTGTCCCTCCAGCGCCAGCTTCGCCATCTCCCCCATCGCCGCCTTGAGCATGAAGGCCGGCACGTGCATCACCGCCGGCCGGCCCAGCGCATGTCCCATGGCATGGGCGAACTCCGCGTTGGTGACCGGGTTCGGCGCCGTGACATTCACGGGCCCCTCCACCTCCGGGTGCTCCAGCACGTACAGCACCAGGTCCTGCGCGTCCTCGCGGTGCACCCAGCTCACGTACTGCTTGCCGGTGCCCACCGGGCCGCCCGCGCCCATGCGGAAGGGCGGCAGCATCTTGTGCAGCGCGCCGCCCTCCGGGTGCAGCACCATGCCCATGCGGACAATCGCCGTGCGGATGCCGGCCTCGCGCGCCAGCATCGCCTCCGCCTCCCAGGCCCGGCACACGTTCGCCAGGAAGTCGTCCCCCGGCGAGCTCTCCTCCGTCAGCGGCTCCGCCCCGCGCGTGCCCCCGTAGAAGCCGATGGCCGACGCCGACACGAAGCGCTTCACCGTGCCGGCCTCCTTCATCGCCCGCACCAGCACCCGCGTGCCCATCACCCGGCTCTCGTGGATGCGGTGCTTCGCCTCCTTCGTCCACCGCTGCCCCACCGGCTCGCCGGCCAGGTGGACGACCGCCTCCGCGTCCGCCAGCGCGTCCGGGGACAGCGGCGTGGCGGCGTCGAAGTAGGAGCCCGTCACCCCCTCCGGAAGCCTGCTCAAGGACTGTTCAATGTTGCGGGCGAGCACGTGCACGTCATGTCCACGGCCCAACAAACGTTGGACAAGGCCTGGGCCCATGAAGCCGCTCGCGCCGGTGACGGCCACCTTCACGGGCGGCCCTCCTGCGCGGCGGCAGCCGGGGGCGGCGTGCCCGTCAAATCCACCCCGACGAGCCGGCTCAGGGCGGTGAAGAACGCCTCCTGCTCCTCCGGCTTCATCCGTCCCGAGTGTCGGAAGACCACCGCCCCTTCCGCGTCGAGCAGCAGCACGTTGGACGTCTTCATCGGCAGCTCCCAGGGGGCCGCGCCCAGTGTCCCGTCCAGGTCCACGAGGATGGGCACGCCCACCTTCTTTTCCTCGTCACGCACATAGGAGAGGG
The DNA here is from genome assembly GCF_020037125.1 of Myxococcus sp. RHSTA-1-4. GTDB lineage: Bacteria > Myxococcota > Myxococcia > Myxococcales > Myxococcaceae > Myxococcus. The sequence goes on along the minus strand of NZ_JAIQDG010000001.1, from coordinate 766,645 downwards.
CAATCTGCCGAGCGGGGAAGAAGTCGAATTTCTGCAGGTTGGCGACGGCCACCACCCACGCCGCGTCGAGCAGTCCCCGCTCCTTGCCCCTGGCGAACAGGGTCTCCTTCAAGGGCGAGTTGAGTGTCGTGGAGTCCTTGTCCTCGTAGAACAGAATGACGGGTTTCCCGCGCCACCGGGAAAGCCGCACCTGCTCCCCTCCCGAGGTGCGTAACGTCGCGTCCACCGGCCCCGGCGGAGGGGCTCCGCCCTGTGCGCTCCCCACCGCCAATGCCGCCATCAACGCTCCCGCGATCCACGCCTTCATGAGGGAACCCCCGTGTACAAGGTTCTTTCAAACCTTAGACATACCCTTGACAAGCTCTGGACGCAAACGCTACCTCTTGGGGGGAAATCATCGGGATTTCCGGAGGAACGCCGCATGGCACTCTCGCTTCGCAACGCTCGGCCTTCGCCCGGCGCGCTTCCTCTGGAGCAGGCCTGGCTGCAGCTCGTGCAGACAGAGGTGGAGTCCGCGCTGTCGGAGCTGTTCGAGCTGCCGGACGAGGCGAACCTGGACCCACGCTGGGCGCAGGCCATGGAGCGCGCCCGCGCGTACACCCTGCGGCCGGCCAAGCGGCTGAGGCCGGCGCTCGTCATGGCGGGGCACTGCCTGGCGCGCGGCGGCACCTCGGTGCCCGAGGGGCTGTGGCGCTTCGCCGCGGGGCTGGAGCTGCTGCACACCTTCCTCCTCATCCATGACGACGTGGCGGATCAGGCGGAGCTGCGGCGCGGAGGGCCGGCCCTGCACCGCCTGCTGGCGCCGGGGCGCGCGGGCGAGGACCTGGCCGTGGTGGTGGGAGACCACCTCTTCGCGCGCTCGCTGGAGGCCATGCTGGAGTCCGGCCTGCCGGGCGTGCCGCAGGTGGTGCGGTACTACCTGGGCGTGTGCCGCCACACCGCGGCCGGCCAGTACCTGGACCTGGACCTGGGGCGCGCGCCGCTGTCGGAGGTGACGCTCTTCCAGACGTTGCGCGTGGCCTACCTCAAGACGGCGCGCTACGGCTTCTGCGCCCCGCTGGTGTGCGGCGCCATGCTGGGCGGCGCCCGGCCGGAACTGGTGGAGGGCCTGGAGCGGGTGGGCCGTCACGTGGGGCTGGCCTACCAGCTCCGTGACGACCTCATCGGCCTGTTCGGCGACTCGAGCGTGGCGGGCAAGGCCGCGGACGGCGACTTCACGCAGGGCAAGCGCACCTTCCCGGTGCTGGCCGCCTTCGCGCGCGCCGACGCCGCCGCCCGCGAGGAGCTGGAGGCGCTCTGGGCGCTGCCGGTGGAGAAGAAGGACGAGGCGGCCCTCGCCCGCGCTCGCGCGCTGGTGGAGAGCTGCGGTGGCCGCGCCGCGTGTGAGCGGATGGTGGACCGGGCCTCGCGCGCCGCGCGCCGCTCCTTGCAGGCGCTGCCCAACCCCAACGGTGTGAGGGACTTGCTGGACGCCCTCATCGCCCGCCTGGCGCGCCGCGCCGCCTGAGGACGCCATGAGTACACGGACACAGGGCAGGCGGGTGGTGGTGGTGGGCGCGGGCGTCGGAGGCCTCGCGGCGGCGGCGCGGCTGGCGCACCAGGGCTTCGACGTCCAGGTCTTCGAGAAGACGGACGGGCCCGGGGGGCGCTGCAACCGGCTGAGGGTGGACGGCTTCACGTGGGACATCGGCCCCACCATCGTGCTGATGCCGGAGGTGTTCGAGGAGACCTTCCGCGCGCTCGGCCGCCGAATCGAGGACTACCTGACGCTGCTGCGGTGCGATCCGAACTACCGCGTGCACTTTCGTGACGGCTCGGACGTCACCTTCACCTCCGAGCTGTGCGCCATGGGCCGCGAGCTGGAGCGCGTGGAGCCGGGCAGCTACGCGCGCTACCTCGCCTTCCTGGCCCAGGGCCGCGTTCAGTACCGCACCAGCCTGGACCACCTGGTGGGACGCAACTACGACGGCATCTCCGACTACTTCTCGCCGAAGGTGCTGGCCCGCATCCTCCAGGTGCGCGCCCACCGCCGCATGTACGCGGACGTCAGCCGCTACTTCCAGGACGAGCGCCTGCGCGCGGCGATGACCTTCCAGACGATGTACCTGGGCGTGTCGCCCTTCGCGTCGCCCGCCGTCTACGGCCTGCTGCCCTTCACCGAGCTGGGCGTGGGCATCTGGTTCCCCAGGGGCGGCCTGTACGCCATTCCCCAGGCGCTGGAGCGGCTGGCGCGCGAGGAGGGCGTACGCTTCCACTATTGCACTCCCATCGACCGCATCCTCACCGACGGGGGCCGTGCCACGGGCGTGCGCCTGTCGAACGGCGAGGTGGTGGAGGCGGACGCGGTGCTGTGCAACGCGGACCTGCCCTACGCGTACGAGGCGCTGCTGGACCCCGGGGCCACCACGCTCAAGCGCGCGGAGAAGCTGCGCTACACGTCCAGCGGCTACATGCTCTACCTGGGCCTGAAGCGGAAGTACCCGGAGCTCTTGCACCACAACGTGGTGTTCGGCCGGGACTACAAGGGCTCCTTCGACGACATCTTCGAGCGCTTCCGCGTGCCGGAGGACCCGAGCTTCTACGTCAACGCGCCCACACGCACGGACGCGTCGCTGGCACCCGAGGGCAAGGACGCGCTCTACGTGCTGGTGCCGGTGCCGCACCAGCACCCCGGCGTGGACTGGAAGGAGGAGGGCCCGAAGGTTCGCGCCAAGGTGTTCGCCCGGCTGGCGGAGCTGGGCTTCTCCCGGCTGGAGGCGGACATCGAGGTGGAGCGCGTCTTCACCCCGGACGACTGGGCCTCCACCTTCAACCTGTCGCGCGGCAGCGCGTTCGGCCTGGCGCAGAACTTCACGCAGATTGGCCCCTTCCGCCCACGCAACCAGGACGCGCGGGTGAAGAACCTCTTCTTCGTGGGCGCCTCCACGCAGCCGGGCACGGGCCTGCCCACGGTGCTCATCTCCGCGCGCCTCGTCACCGAGCGGCTGCTGTCCTGGGCGCGCGACGCGGGCGTGAGCCTGCCCCCCCGGAGCGCCGGGGCCCGCGCGGTCGAGGGGGTGGCGGCATGAACTCGCACGAGGAGAAGGGGCTGGTGGCGCGCGGGTACTGGCTGGCCAAGGGCGTCACGCGCCACCACGCCAGGAGCTTCTACTTCGCCTCGTACCTGCTCTTCGGGCAGCGGCGGAAGGCGGCCTTCGCGCTCTACGCCTTCTGCCGGCGGCTGGACGACATGGTGGACGGGGACGGAGAGAACGTGGTGCCCATCGACCTGTCCGTGCGGCTGGCGAAGGCGCGGCAGATGGTGGCGGAGGTGTACCTGCCCATGCCGGAGCTGGCGTCACGGGAGCTGGGCTCTCCCGCCGAGCGGCTGATGACGGCGGAGGCCCAGTCCCCGTGGGACGCGGGCGAGTTCGCCGCGCTGAAGCACACGGTGCGCCACTACCGGATTCCGGAGCAGCCCTTCCAGGACCTCATCTCCGGCATGGAGATGGACCTGACGAAGAGCCGCTACCACACGTGGGAGGAACTGGACCTCTACTGCTACCGGGTGGCGGGTGTGGTGGGGCTGATGCTGACGCCGGTGCTGGGCTGCTCGGACGCGGAGGCGGCCCGGCCGGCGGCGGACCTGGGCCGGGCCATGCAGCTCACCAACATCCTGCGCGACGTGCGCGAGGACCTGGAGCGGGGCCGCGTGTACCTGCCGTCGGAGGAGCTGGCCGCCTTCGGGCTGTCCGAGGAGGACCTCCAGCGCGGGAAGGTGGACGAGCGCTGGCGGGCCTTCATGCGCTTCCAGGTGGACCGGGCGCGCGCGTACTACGCGAGGGCGGCGGCGGGGGTGCACTACCTCACCGGCTTCGGCAGCCAGCGGATGGTGCGGCTGATGGGCGCCATCTACGGGGACATCCTGCGCGACATCGAGGCGCGCGACTACGACGTGTTCAGCGGGCGCGCCCATACGACGACGCGCCGCAAGCTGGCGCTGGCCACGGCCGCCTTCGTGCGGCCCGGCTCGGTGCTGCCCGTGCCCCGGGGCGAGGTGCGGGTGCCTTTGCTGCCGACCGGGACGGGAGGGTGAGGACGCGATGAGCGACGACCGCGTGAAGACATTGCAGGTGAAGCGCACCTCGCGCCTGTCGGGCTTCTACCGCCAGTCCCCGGAGCGCCGGAGGGCGCGGCTGGTGGAGGCGCGCTGGGTGGCCCCGGACGAGGTGGAGTCGCTGGCGGGGCTGGCCGGCTTCGACGAGGCGTGCGCGGACGCCATGGTGGAGAACGTCATTGGCATCCACGGGCTGCCGTTGGGCGTGGCGCTCAACTTCGTGGTGGACGGGCGGGAGCGGCTCGTCCCCATGGCGGTGGAGGAGCCCTCCATCATCGCCGCGGCCTCCTATGCCGCGCGCCTGTGCGCGGAGGCCGGAGGCTTCACGGTGGAGGCGGACCCGCCGATTACCACCGCGCAGGTGGAGCTGCTGGACGTGCCCTCGCTGGAGGAGGCACGCGCGGCGCTGCACGCGCACCGGGCCTTCCTGCTGGCGGAGGCGGACGCGCTCATCCCCGCCATGTGTGAGCGCGGTGGTGGCACGCGTGAAATCGAGGTCCGGGTGCTGGACGCCACCACGCTGGTGGTGCACCTGCACATCGACACGCGGGATGCCATGGGCGCCAACTGCGTCAACTCGGTGGCGGAGGGCATGGCGCCGCGGCTGGCGGAGCTGACCGGGGCGCGGCCGGGGTTGAAGATTCTCACCAACCTCGCGGACCGCCGGAAGGTGCGCGTGCGCGCGCGGGTGCCTGCCTCCGCCCTGGTGTCCGAGGGCTTCCCGGACGGCGGAGCGGTGCGCGACGGCATCCTGGCGGCGCACCGCTTCGCGGAGCTGGACCCGTACCGGGCCGTCACCCACAACAAGGGGGTGATGAACGGCGTGGACGCGGTGCTGGTGGCGTGTGGCAACGACTGGCGCGCGGTGGAGGCGGGGGCGCACGCGTGGGCGGCGCGCTCCGGAACCTACGGGCCGCTCACCACGTGGCGCGCGGGTGGGGACGGGGTGCTGGAGGGCGAGCTGTTCATGCCGCTGGCCACGTCCACGGCGGGTGGCGCCGCGCGTACGCACCCGGGCGTGAAGCGGGCGCTGAAGCTGGCGGGGGTGTCGGGGGCGCTGGACCTGGCGGGACTGGCTGGGGCCGCGGGGCTGGCCACCAACCTGGCGGCGCTCAAGGCGCTATCCACCGAGGGCATCCAGAAGGGCCACATGGCGTTGCACGCGCGGCGCGTGGCGGCCGAGGCGGGGGCGTACGGCGAGCTCATCGAAATCGTCGCCGAGCGCCTGTCGCGCGAGCGCGTCTACCGGCCGGAGCGCGCGAGGGAAATCCTCGCGGCGGAAGTCGCCCGGCGGAAGGGAGTCGGGGGATGAAGCGCACCCGCGTGGCGGTGGTCGGCGGTGGCATCGGAGGCCTCACGGCCGCCGGGCTGCTGGCGAAGGAAGGGCACTCGGTGACGCTCTTCGAGGGGAGTCCCTCGCTGGGCGGCAAGGCCCGGGCCGTCACCGTGGACGGCATCACCCTGGACACCGGGCCCACGCTGCTGACGCTGCCCGGCCTGGTGCGGGGCACGTTCCAGCAACTGGACGCGTTGGATTTGCTGCCGCCGCTCACGGAGCTGGAGCCGCAGTGCACCTACCGCTTCGCGGATGGGTGCGGCTTCACCGCGTACAAGGACCTGGAGCGCATGGCGGAGAGCGCGTGCGACCTGAGGCCGAGCGAGCGGCGCGGCGTGCGCACCTTCTACGAGGAGTCCGCGGCCATCTGGCGCGCCGCGGGCGAGCCGTACCTGGAGGCCCCGTTCGAGGGCATGGCCGGCTTCATGGCTCGCGTGGCGAAGCGAGGCGTGGGCGCCGTCCTGGCGGGGATGAAGCTGGACACCCTGCATGCGCTGGCGCTGAAGCACTTCAAGACGGACCACATGCACCAGTACGTGGGCCGCTTCGCCACCTACGCGGGGGCGTCGCCCTACCAGGCGAGCGCGGCCTTCGCGCTGATTCCCCACATCGAGCATGCCCATGGCGTGCACCACGCGCGCGGCGGCGTAGGGGCGCTGGTGGAGGCGTTGGGGCAGGCGGTGCGGCGGCTGGGCGTCACGGTGCGCCTCAACACGCGTGCCCGATTCGAGCGCACCGGTGGTGGCTACCGCGTGGGTCCCCAGGGCGACGCGGAGGCGTTCGACAGCGTGGTGGTGAACGCGGACCCGCTGGAGTCGCTGCACCGGGCGGACGAGCCGCTGGCGCTGTCCGGCTTCGTGCTGCTGCTGGAGGTGGACGGGCGGCCGCCGCTGCCGCACCACACGGTTCTCTTCGGTAGCGACTACCGGCGCGAGTTCGACGAGCTGTTCAGCGGGCAGCTCGCGTCGGACCCCACGGTGTATTTCTGCAACCCCTCCGCCACGGACTCCACCATGGCGCCGCCGGGGCGCACGGGGCTGTTCGTCATGGTGAACGCGCCGCCGCTGCCCGTGGGGCCGGAGGCGGCGGAGCGGGCGGCCCGGAGCTGGGAGCTGGGGGCCGAGCGCGTGAAGGCGCAGATGTTCGACAAGCTGTACCAGCACTTCCCGGAGCTGCGAGGGCGCACGCGCGTCATCGGCCAGCGCACGCCGGTGGACCTGGCGGCGCAGGGGGCTCCGGGGGGCTCCATCTACGGCTTCCTGCCGCACGGGAGGTTCGGGCCCTTCCGCCGGCCTCGCATCCGTGGTGGCACGCCGGGGCTGTTCTTCGCGGGTGGGGGCACGCATCCGGGCGGCGGGGTGCCGCTGGTGATGCTGTCCGGCCGCTTCGCGGCGGAGCTGGCGTCGCAGCACCTGAGGAGGAGTGTATGAAGCCGCTCGGCCACCTTCCCGAGCTGCCGGCCGAGGCCGGTGCGTATCGCTGGTTCTACGCGGACGTCACCGCGGGGCCGTTCAGCGCGGTGTGCATCTTCATGCTGGGCTCGCTCTTCTCGCCGCGCTACTCGGTGAATGCGCGGCGTGGCGGGAGGCCGCTGGAGCACAGCGCGGTGAACTTCGCGCTGTACCACGAGGGCGTGCGCCGGCTGTGGGTGCTGAGCGAGTACCCGCGCACGGAGCTGGAGCCGCCGGGGCGGCTGCGCATCGGGCGTTCCACGCTGACGTACGCGGACAGTGGCCCTGAGGCGGGCACGGTGCGGATGGAGGTGGAGGACTGGACGGCACCGTGGGGGCGGCCGGTGCGCGCGCGCCTCACGCTGGAGCCGATGACGCCCGTGGGCGAGGTGGTGCGGCTCATGCCGGAGCTGCCTCACTACTGGCAGGCGCTGGCGCCTCGCGCGAGGGCCCGGCTGGAGGTGCCGTCGCTCGGTGTGGAGGCCGGGGGGCTGGGCTACCACGACACCAACCACGGCGAGGAGCTGCTGGGAGCGAGGCTGCCCGGCTGGCACTGGGCGCGCACGCACCGCGAGGGCGAGACGGTGGTGGACTACCACCTGCCGGACGGGGTGCCGCCCCTGCGCGTGGTGGCGTGTGAGAGCGGGGTGCGGTGCGAGCGGGGGCCGGTGCAGGAGGCGCGGCCGACGAGCATCACCGGCTGGGGGCTGCGGGTGCCGTCGAGGCTGCACGCGGGCAATGAGGTGGTGGGCGAGCCCCGGCTGCTGGAGTCGTCGCCCTTCTACGCGCGGCTGGAGGCGCGGCAGGGCGCGTTGGACTCACTGGGCGAGGTGGCGGACTTCCGCCGCTTCCACTCGCCCTTCATCCGCTGGATGGCGCACTTCCGCACGCGCATGGGACGGGCCGCATGAGCGCGTACGTGCCTGCTTCATCCCCGTGCCTCGGTCATGGCATGGCGCACCTCCGCATTCATGGAGGGCTGGCTCCATGAGCGTCCTCGTCCTTGCCTCCCTCACGTGGGCGGTGCTCGCCACGGGCTTCAGTGGCGTGGCCCTGGCGCGGCTGCTCCGTGCGCGGCCCGCGGCCTCTTCGGCGGGCACGCTGCCACCGGTGCTGCTGCTGCGCCCGGTGGACGCGCCCACGCCGCGCGAGCTGGAGAACCTCGCGGCACCCATCGACTACGCGGGACCGCTGGAGCAGGTCGTGGTGTCTCCGTACCGCCCGCGCCTCGCGCCGGGCGTGCGCTGGCTGCCGAGCGACCCGCTGACGCCCAACCGGAAGGTGGGCCACCTGCTGTACGCGCTGGAGGTGCTCCAGACGCAGGGCCGCGTGGTGCTCGCGGTGGACGCGGACGTGGCGGTGACGGGGGCGCTGGTGGAGGGGCTGGCGGCACCGGTGGCCTCGGGCGCCGCGGCGCTGAGCACGGCGGCGCCGACGCCGGTGGACCCGGGGGACGGAGCCAGCCGCGCCATGACCGGGCTGCTGCGCTACACGCACCACAGCTTCCGCGCGCTCGACGTGATGAGCGCGGGGGCGAAGGCCGTCTGCGGCAAGGCGCTGGGGCTGTCTCCCTCGGCGATGGAGTCACTGAAGGAACTCGCGGACCACATCGGCGAGGACCTGGAACTGTCGAAGCGGCTGCACGCGCGGGGCCTGGACGTGGCGCTGAGCGCGGCACCGGCGGTGGTGCCGGTGGGCGCGGTGGGCTCCTGGTCCACGCCGCTGGCTCGCTTCACACGCTGGATGCAGGTGCTGTCCAGCCACCGTCCCGCGCTGTACCCCACGGTGCCGCTGCTCTTCACCGCCACGCCCCCGCTGGTGTTGCTGGCCGCGGTGATGGGCTCACCCGTACTGGTGGGCGCGGTGAGTCTGCTCGTCGGAGTCCGCACCCTGCTGTCCCTGCGGCTCGCCACGCTCAGCACCGCCGTGAGTCCTGGAGCAGAGGCGCGGCCCACGGCGGTGGACAGGGGGTTGCCGCATGCGCTCACGGACTGGTTGCTGGGGGAAGCGCTGCTGCTGGCGGCCTTCCTGTGCTCGCTGTGGCAGCAGGGCACGGTGACGTGGAGGGGGCACACGTATGCGTTGCGGCCCGGAGGACGAATGGTACGGGTGTGGCCGGAGCTGAGTGGAGGGCCGCGATGACCTACGCGCGATTCCTCGGACTGTTCGTGGTGCTGCCCATCCTCTTCCTGATGTGGCGCTACCGGCGGACCTTCACCGCGTGGAGCCTGGCGCCCATGGGGCTGCTGCTCGTCGTCGTCTACGCGGCCACGTCACCCTGGGACAACCTGGCGGTGAAGTGGGGCCTGTGGGGCTTCGACCCGGAGCGCATCTGGGGCATCAAGCTGGGCTACCTGCCGCTGGAGGAGTACCTCTTCTTCGGCCTCCAGACGCTGCTGGTGGGGCTGTGGGCGAGGGCGCGGCTGGCGCGGGCCCTGGGCACGTCGCCGTCGGCGCAGCGGCCGGAGGCGCGCCCCCCGGAGCGCACCCGCGACGGGAAGCTGACGGCTCGGGAGGCGGCGCCATGATGGAGACGAAGTGGGCCTACCTCATCCACCTGCTGGGCTGGGCGCTGCCGCTCATCGTCTTCCAGCTCGTGGTCCTGGCCCGGCACTACAAGCAGCGCACGGGCGCCGTGCTGAAGGCGGTGCTGCCGCCGGCCTTCATCATGGGCATCTACCTGTCGGTGGCGGACCACCTCGCCATCTCCACGGGCATCTGGAACTTCGGCGAGGGCAAGCACCTGGGCGTGTACCTGGGGCTGGTGCCGCTGGAGGAGGTGCTCTTCTTCCTGCTGACCAGCGTGCTGGTGTCGCTGGGGCTGGCCCTGTTCACCGCGCTGGTGGAGCGGATACGGGAGGTCCGGGCGTCGTGATTCGCGCGGCGAAAGGGGGGCCCTTCGGCTGGTTGCTGGACGCGTACATCGGGCGGAAGTTCCGCTCGGCGTTCCGTGGCCTGTGGGTGCGCGGGACGCTGCCCTCGGACGGCGCGGGGCGGCTCGTGTACCTGAACCACTCCAACTGGTGGGACGGCTTCGTCCTGCACCAGCTCGGCCGGGTGACGGGGTGGGACGGCTATTGCCTCATGGAGGAGGAGAACCTGCGGCGCTACCGCTTCCTCGCGCGCATCGGCGCCTTCAGCATCCGCCGCAAGGACGCGGCGTCGTCGGTGGAGTCGCTGCGCTACGCCAGGGAGCTGCTGCGCCGGCCGCGCGCGGCGCTGTACGTCTTCCCGGAGGGCGAGCACCGCCCCTTCGGCGTGATGCCGCTCCAGTTGGAGCGCGGCGTGGAGCTGCTGGCGCGGGTGTCCAGGGTGGAGTGCCTGCCCATCGGCATCCGCTACGCCTTCTTCGAGCACGAGCTGCCGGACGTGCTGCTGGAGGTGGGCACGCCGCATCCTCCGGGCCCGCTGACGCTCTTCCAGGACGGGCTGGAGTCGGTGGTGAAGCGGCTGGCGGCGGTGACGGCGCTGGAGGGCTTCACGCGCAAGGTGTCCGGAGCGCGGGGCGTGGCGGAGCGCTGGGATGCCGCCCGGGGAATGGCGCGATGACGCTGCGCATCCGCACCATCGCCCGGCTGACGGGCATCCGCGAGGCCACCCTGCGCGCGTGGGAGCGGCGCTACGGCTTCCCGCGCCCGCACCGCTCGGAGGGGAACAACTACCGCGTCTACACGCGCGACGAGGTGGAGGCCATCCGGCGCGTGGCGCGGCTCATCCAGCAGGACGGCCTGTCGGTGAGCGAGGCCATTGCCCAGGTGCGCGCCACACCCCTCAAGGACCTGCCCCAGCCGGAGCGGCTGAACGAGCGCTTCTGGTCCGCCGTCATGGTGCTGGACGGGGAAGAGGTGACGCGCGTGCTGGACGAGGCGCAGGCCGCCATGGACGTGGAGGCGTACTGCGACCGCTTCCTCATGCCCCTGCTGCGGGAGATGGGCGTGCGGCTGGACATCGCGCGCGAGCACCTGGCGTCCGCCTTCATCCGCCAGCGGCTGCGGCAGGTACTGGACTCCGTGGACAGCGGGCCGGAAGGGGCCCGCGCGCTGCTGGCGTGCCCGGCGAAGGACCACCACGAGGGCGGCCTGCTCGCGCTGGGGGTGCACCTCAAGCGCAAGGGCTGGCGGGTGACGCTGCTGGGCGCGGACACTCCGGCGGATGCGCTGAGGACGGCCTGTGTCCAGTTGAAGCCGGACGTGGTGGCGCTGTCCTTCGTGCGCCGGCGCGAGCCGGACGAGTTCCTGGAGGTGCTCGGGGATGCACTGCGGGCCTGCGCGCCCTTTCCCGTCGTGGTAGGAGGGCCCGGCGCACGCGAGCACCTGAAGACGCTATTCACCCTCGGTGCGCAGTACGCGGAGTCCGCGGAAGAGCTCGTCGCCATCTGGAACCAGGTGCGCAACGCCCAGAACCGTCCCTAGTCACCCCACACCCGCGACATGGCCGAGCGCACCTACCGAATCCACATCGCCGCCGAGCTCTCCGGAGTCCGGGTGGAGCTCATCCGCGCCTGGGAGCGGCGCTACGGGGTCCTCATCCCCCAGCGCACGCCGGCCGGCTACCGCGTCTACACGGACCGGGACGTGGCGCTGCTCAAGCGGCTGAAGAAGCTGACGGACGAGGGCGTGGCCATCAGCGAGGCTGCGAAGCTGGTACCCCGGTTGCTGGCGGAGCTGGACTCGGAGCCGGCCCCCGCGCTGGTGGGCACTGTCCCTGGCCAGAACCTGGAGGCGTGGCTGGAGGCGGCGCTGGCCGCGGCCGAGGCGTATGACCAGGCGCGGGTGTCGGCGGTGGTGGACGAGGTGCTGTCGGCGCTGCCGCCACTGAGGGCGTTCGACGGCGTGCTGGCCCCGCTGCAGCGCGAGGTGGGCGAGCGCTGGCACTCGGGGCGGCTGTCGGTGGCGCAGGAGCACCTGGTGACGCAGGTGGTGCGGGCGCGGCTGGTGAGCCTGCTGCACGCGGCGCCTGGGGGTGGGCGCAAGCACGCGGTGCTGGCGTGCTTTCCGGACGAGGAGCACGAGCTGGGGCTGCTGGGCGTGGCGCTGCGGCTGCGCCACTCGGGCTTCCGGGTGACGCTGCTGGGGCAGCGCATGCCGGCCACGGACCTGGGGCGCGCGGTGAGGGAGCTGCGGCCGGACCTGGTGGGCCTGTCGGCGGTGAACAACAAGGGCGCGGAGGTGTTCCAGGACACGCTGGCGCGCGTCATGGACGCGGTGCCCGGGGGCCTGCCCGTCTGGGTGGGTGGCCCCGCGGCGCAGGCCCATCCGGACGTGTGCGTGCGCCTGGGCGCGCGCCTGTTCTCCGACGAGGACGACTGGCTGAGGCTGGTGGAGTAGGGCCCGCTTCGCGCGCGGGGGCACGGCCGGCGGTCCGTGGCCTGCGGGTTGTCCCGTCCGGGAACAATGCCGAGTCTTGGGCAAGAGGGGGGAACCCGTGTTGCCGGCATGGCTGCCCGAGGCGCTCGTCGTGGCGCTGGGAGTCCTCCTGCTTCTCTGGGGGGCGTGGCACCTGGTGGTCGGCGCGTTCCCACGGCTGGGGAGCGGGCTCTACCCGCATGCCCTGGTGGTGCTCGTGCTGGTGGCCGTGCACCTGGGTGCCCTGGTGGGCCTCGTGTGGGGAATCCGATGGCTCTGGAGCGACCCTGAGCGGCACTGGCGGTCCCTGACCGGAGGTGGGCCCGGCGCGATGCTCGCTCCCCTCGACTGGTTATGGCCCTGGTTCCCCACGCTCGTGGTGTTGTTGGGGCTGCTGTTGCTCGCGGCCCGCCACCTCTCGCGCCGCAACTTCCACCTCCTGGCGGCGGGACTGCTGGCCGGCGCCTTCCTCGGCGTGGCGCTGCACGGCGAGCCGGCCTCCGTGCAGCCGCTCCCCGTGGAGCAGGAGGTGGACGACGTCGTCCTCGAGCGTGGCTCGGAGCGGTTCTTCGACCCCATCCTCCACCGGGACGGCAGCCGGCCGGACATGGTCACCCTCATCCTCATGGGGGTGGCGCTCCTGCTGGGCTACGGCTGGCTGGACCGCGTCAACCTGCGGCAGACGCTGCTTCCCATCAAGGTCCACCGCATCGAGGACGTCAGCGGGAATGCCCGGCCGGACCTCGAGCTGCTCATGCGCGAGTGCCTCCACCGCAACACGCCCCACACCCCGGCGCCGTTCCCCGGAGGGGGGCTCGTCTACTGGCAGGACTTCGTGGAGAAGCAGTCCGTCAATGACCAGCACTGGTTCACCCGGCTGGCGGCCATCGCGATGCGGGCCATCCATCCTCCGTCGGGCATGGAGATCTGCGGCACCGTCATCGACAGCAACGAGGGGCGGCCAGGGGGCCCCGTGAAGTTCGGCATCCGCGTCCACATGGTGGACGTCTACACGCGGCAGACGCTGATGGCGCGCACCTTCTGGAGCGACACGAAGCTGGAGCACGCCGTGGAGCAGGGGGCGTACTATGCCGCGGAGCGGGCCATGGAGGAGTGCGGCAAGCTCCCGGAGTGGGCGTACTGGCGGGAGGATGATGCGCTCCTGCGCCGGGAAGGCGGCTCCGCGCTGCGCGAGTACCACGAGGGTGTGCTGCACATCTGCCAGGACGCGGGCGAGCCCGCCGTGGTGGAGAAGGCGAAGGAGCACCTGCAGCGCGCCGCGGAGCGCAGCCCCGGGACGGCGCTGGCCTGGCTCCAGCTCGCGGAGGCGCTGGAGGCGGAAGGGGACTACGTCGGCGCCATCGAAATCTACCTGGAGCTCATCCGCCGCCACCCGCACCTCCTGGTGGCGAAGTACAGGCTGGTCTCCGTCTGCCGCTCGGCGCGAGCCTGGGCGCCCCGGTTGAATGACAAGGCGAAGGCCACCGGGGAGCTGGACCCGTGGACGCGCCTCCAGGTGGCGCTCTCGACGCGGAAGGCGCGGCGCCTGCGCAGGCCCACCCTGCTGTGCCGGGAACAGCGGTGGAGACAGCGCCAGCCGCTGAAGGCCCTCTTCTCCCGCGAGCCGGACCCCCTCATCACCTGGAACACGGGGCGGCTGCAGGACGTGCTGCTCGACATCGCGCTGCGGTGCGCGAAGCAGATGGAGCGCGCGGGCCGCTGGTGGATGCCATTCTGGTGCCTCAAGAGCACCTCGGAGCGCCGGCTCTTCTGGAAGACCCTCATCTGGCCTCCCCGCAGGTACCGGGGGCTCTACCTGTCCACCAAGGCCGCGCGGCTGAACGTCGAGCTGCAGCGGCTGCAGCGGCTTCGGAAGAACCCGCGGTACCCGATGCCCGCCTCATGGAGGCTGCGCCATCGCTGGTGCCTCTTCCGGGTGAGGCTGCTGGACTTCGAGGCGCGGCACGCCATGCGCATCCGCGGGCACTGGCTGGGCGTCACGCACTACAACCTCGCCTGCTTCCACGCGCTGCGCATCGGAGATGGCGTGGACGCGGAGGCGGAGGCCCGGCGCGCCACCTTCCATCTCTCCTGCGCGCTCCGGGACCCCGAGGGCCCCTTCACCGCGAGCACCTGGAAGTGGCTGCTGCGCTACCCGGAGCTCGAGAACCTGCACACCCAGGACGCCTTCCAGGCCTGGGGCCATCTCGCCCTGCGCAAGCCGGACATCCGCGCGGAGCTCCAGGGCAGGCCCGGGGGCTGGGGCCCGGGCCTCACGGGCTCGGCTCCCCACCTGGCCCATTGAGGGCGGAGTCGTTGAAGAGCCGGGCTCCATAGTGCTTCTCCGCCTCCCCGGCGTTGTCGCAGATTTGCGAGCACTTGAGGGGGCCGTAGGGATTCTCCGGGTCCCGGCAGTCATTCTCGATGCCGCCGTCCCTGCCGTAGATGGGCGCGTTGAGGCCCACGCACGGCGCGTTCAGGTGCTGCCAGCGCCAGTGGCTGAGGCACGCGGGGCCGGTGGGCTTCCAGCCCGCCTCGAAGGTCATTCCCACCGAGCCGGCATCCGTGGACGGCGCGGGGGTGATGTTCGGCACCACGCTGTCCCACAGGCGGATGTACGTGCCGTCCTGGGTGTACGAGGTGCCGTCGGCGCAGTAGTCCGCGCGAGCCATCCTCGTGCAGGCATGATGGGCCCTCGTCACATCCCCCGACTGCACCCCGTCCAGCCACGGCTTGTAGCCCCAGCGGTAGCACTTGGCGATGACGCCCGGGTCACATCCCAGCGTGAAGGCCGTGCTGCTGTCCTGCCGGTTCCCCTGCGAGTCGAAGAGTCCCTTCACCGGCACGGCCCAAGCCCAGCCCGCCGTGCCCGCGCTCGGGGCGCACAGCTCCGTGGGCGTCCCATTCGACGGGAGGACGCGCACGCGGTACAGGAAGGTGTCACCGCTCGAATCCCACGGCTCCAGGGAGTCCTCGGGGCTGGGGACACTGTTGGCGTTGACGGCCTCCACCACCTCCAGGTTGTACGCCAGCGTGCCCCCCACGTGGGGCCACAGCGTCGCGCCCACCAGGTCCGTGCCGCGCAATATCTTCGTGGCCGCCGGGAAGAGCCCGCTGCTGGCCGCCAGCGTCACGCTCCACGCCTGTCCGGACGTGTAGGGCGCGGCGAGCACGGTGTAGATGCCGCTGGCGGGACAGATGAACCGGACGCTCGGGCACGACGACAGGCAGGCGGTGACGTCGTCTCCCGAGGCGAGATAGCCGGCGCCGCGGTGCTCGCAGGGCGTCTCTCCCGAGCACACGCGCACCACGGGGTTGCCCGAGCAGCTTCCCGCCTGGCCGCACGCGCCGCTGGTGAGCGTGACGGCACTGCCCGGCGTGCACACGCCGTGGCCTTCCACGGTGAAGCCGCAGCCCCGGTCCACTCCCGAGGCGGCGCGAGACAGGCAGGGCTCGAGGCTCGGCGTGGTGCCGGAGAGCTGCAGCGGCATGTTGGCCACCAGCTCCCCTTGAATCAGCCTCAGCGTGACGCTCCGGTTCGCGCCCTCGCGCTTCACGGTGGCCCCGGAGAAGGACACGGACTGGACGTGCGTGCCGTGGAGCCACGTGCCCTGGGTGTGGAAGCCGTCGCTCCCCGCGGCGAAGGACCGGGCCTCCAGCGGGGACGGAGGCTCGGCCTCCTCCGGGGACACGCCGCAGGCTGCGAGGAGGACGGCACACAGACACGTCGGAAGCAGGCGGAGCATGGGCGTCACGTGGAGGACCTCGTTCTCGTTCTCGTGTGGCAGGCCCGGAGCATCCGGCATGCCACCGAAATCAACGTCCCTGGCGCGAAGTCCTCGGCCGGGCGGGAGTTGCCGGCAGCCCTCGCTGGCAGGGACTGCCGGCAAGGATTGCCGGGAGGCGGCGCGGCGGCTCCTTCCGGACGGCAAGGCTTGCCGTGGTGCCTTCAGGGACGCGGCGTGGCGCACACGCGCAGGCCGATGAGGGCCTCGCGCTGGGTCCGTTCCACCCGGTCACGGTTGGCGGAGTGCGCCGTCAGGTCGCTCTGGTACCAGCTTCCTCCCTGGGCGGAGGGCTTCTCCGGGTCCACGTCGGAGCGCGTCCACTCCCATACGTTGCCGGCCAGGTCGTCCACGCCGAAGGGGCTGCGCGAGCGCGGGTGACTGCCCACCTCGTCCGGTCCGAAGCCGCCGGGCTCCCGGCCGTATGTCACGTCGTGGTTGGCGTCGTCCGGGGCCAGCCAGTCGCCGGAAGGGTAGCGCCGTCCGTCCGCGCCCCTCGCGGCCCGCTCCCACTCCCGCTCCGTGCAGGTGCGCGCGCCGGGCACGCGGCCCGTTTTGTCCAGCCAGGCCACGTACGCCAGCGCGTCGTCGAAGGAGATGGCCGACACGGGGAACCGCAGCCAGTCCTGCACCGCGCGCCGGGCCCGCTTCGTGTAGCGCACCGGCTCTCCGTCCCGCACGCTGTAGTGTCCGGAGGCTGGGCG
Organism: Myxococcus sp. RHSTA-1-4; assembly: GCF_020037125.1. Lineage (GTDB taxonomy): Bacteria > Myxococcota > Myxococcia > Myxococcales > Myxococcaceae > Myxococcus. The sequence continues at coordinate 749,928 of NZ_JAIQDG010000001.1, read as the reverse complement.
GAGGTCCAGGCGCCACCGGCCATCCGCCTCCCGTGACAGGTCCACCACACTGGAGCGCAGGCGGGTGCCCGGCATGCGCGCGGCGCGCTCCCCGGGCGGCAGCGTCTCCAGGAAGGCGATGTACTCGGCGAACGTCACCTCGTGCCGGGCAATGAGGTACGCGCCCGTCTCCACCGTGTGCAGCGGCGGCGCGGCGAAGAAGGCCCGGCGCAGGTACTCGTTGTCCGACAGGCCCTGGAGGAAGCGTCCCGGGGGCACGTAGACGAAGCCCTCCGGCACCAGGGACTCCTCCGGGAGCGCCAGCTCCAGCGGCAGGTGCTCACCGGGCCGCAGCAGCACGGGGGCGCGCACGGGGAAGCGGCCCGGAGCCTCCAGCACCAGCAGGTGCGAGCCCGTGGCCAGCTCCACGTCGCGCAGCGGTGTCTCTCCCAGGACGCGGCCCGGGCCCTCCAGGCCGTCCGGCCCGGTGGCCAGCAGCCGCACCCGCGCGCCCGGGGGCGAGCTGATGACGGAGACGCGTGGGGCCGCCTCCAGCCGCTGGCTCCGCCTCCCGGACTCGTCGTACGCCGCCAGCCGCGCCAGCCACTGCGCGCGCTGCTCGGGCTGGCGCCGCCGGGTGGCCCACTCGACGCGCTCCGCGAGCACGTCCGCCAGCGGCTCCTTCACGCGGGCATTGCCCGGGTCCAGGCCCCACGCCGTCTCCAGCGCGGCGAGGGCTCGCAGGGCACTCTCCTCCGCGCCGTGCTCCTCTTCCAGCACGCGGGACCACACCGCCTCGGCGGCCTCGCGCTTCTCCGGCCCGGGCGCGTCGAAGAGGGCGAAGGCCTGGGCGCGCAGGCGCTCGGCCTCGGCGCCTCGCGCATGGGCGGCGTCCCGGTACCGCCGCGCCTCGTCCAGGTGGCCGTTGATGCGTGCGTCGAGCTGCGCGCGAGCCTGCACCCGGGTGACACCCACCGCGGTCAGCAGCACCAGCGGCACCGCGATGGCCACCGCCCACCGCGCGGCGCGGCGGCGGCGCGAGGCCTGTCGTGAGCGGAAGAGGAAGTCCCGCTCGCGAGGCCCCTCGGCGAGCGCTCCCGTGCCCTCGGCCTCGGAGAGCTGACGCTCGCCATAGAGCAGCTCCACGGGCCGGCCCATGCGCTCCCACTCGGCGGCGGCGCGCTCCAGCCGGTGGCGCGCGGCGCGGCGTTGCTCGTCCTGGCCCAGCCACCCGCGCAGCGTGTCCCAGCCCGTCACCAGGCTCTCGTGGGCCAGCGTGTAGACGCCCTCGCCGCCCTCCGCCTCGCCGGCCGTCAGCAGGCGGCCCCGCACCAGCCCGTCCAGCACCGCGCGCCCGGTGGCGTCGCCGGCCCCGCGCAGCAGCTCCTCGCGGGTGCGGCGCAGACGCGTGCCCTCGGGAGTGACGAGCTCCAGCAGCAGCTCCCTCGCGCGCGGGCGCTGCTCCGGCCGCAGCCGCGCCACCACCGCGTCCGCGTGGCGGGCCAGCGCGCCCTCCACGCCTCCGAGCGACTCCAGCGCGGCGGCGGGGATGACGTGGCGCTCCCTGTCCCTCGCCTCCCACAGCGCCTCCAGCGCGAACTGGAGCAGGGGAAGGCCTCCCTCGGCGCGCGCGGCGGAGGTGACGAGGGTGTCCACCAGCGCGGGGGATTCGAAGCGCACGCCCATCGCGCGGGCGGGGCCCTCCACGGCCTCGCGCAGCCCGCGCTCGGACAGGGCCCGCACGAGGTACAGCGCGCGTGGCAGCTCCTCTCCCAGGCCCGGCAGCGCCACCAGCCGGGTGAGGCAGTCGCTGCGCGCGGTGGCGAGGACTCGGACGCGCGGGGCGCGGCGCAGCACCAGGGCCAGCTCCTCGGCGAGCCGCGCGGCCTGGCCGGGCTCGGAGAAGGTCACCAGCTCCTCGAGCTGGTCGAGGAACAGCAGCACGGGCGGGGCGCTCGCGGGCCGGCGGCGCAGGGCGCGCGCCAGGGCTCCGGGCTCCTCCGTGGCCACGCGCGCGAGCAGGGCGTCCGCGCCCTCGTCCAGCACGGGAGCCAGCGCCTCCACCAGCGCCTCCAGCGGGCGGCGCCCGGGAGTGCAGCAGAGGACGAGGCGTGGGGGGCCTCCCTCCTCCAGGCCGGAGCTGGCGGCGATGGGCAGCACGCCCGCGCGGCACAGCGAGGACTTGCCCACGCCGGAGTCGCCCGCGAGCAGGACGAAGGCGTCTCCGCGCAGCCGGTCCATCACCTCGCGCAGCTCGGCCTCGCGGCCGAAGAAGACGCCGCGGTGCTCGGCATCGAAGGCGCGCAGGCCCAGGTACGGGTTTCCAGAGGGCAGGGCGCCTGGCCGCTCTGATGCGGACAGGGCCTCCAGCGCCTCGCGTAGCGCGTCTCCGGACTCGAAGCGCTGGGAGGGCTCCGCGGCGAGGCAGCGGTCCACCACGGCGGCCAGGCCCCGCGGGAGTCCGGGCGCGAGCCCCGCGAGCGGCGGAGGCGGACGCTCCAGCACGGCGTGGCCCAGCGCCTCCATCGGCACGTCATGGTAGGGCGCGGCGCCCGCGCACGATTCGTAGAGGAGCACGCCCAGCGCGTACACGTCGCTCGCGCGGCTGGCGGGCTCACCGCGCCACAGCTCCGGGGCAAGGTAGAGCGGGGTGCCGGCCACGGCCACCCATGGCGCGGGCGCACCGGTGCGGGTGACGTCTCCTCCTGCTTCGGCGGCTCCGCCGTCCAGGGGGCGCGTCGCGCGCGCGGCAGCGGGCGGGGTTCGCTGCACGGCACCGGGAAGAGGCCGCGTCACGAGCGAAGGCGTGTCCGCATCGGAGTGGAGGCCTTGCATGGTGCCGGGCAGGGGGCGCGTGTCCTCCGGCCGAGCCTCCCGCGCCAGCGCCCCGGCGGAGGCCGCTTCCTCCCATCCAGCGGCACCGCCCCCCGCCCACGGCTCCGCCAGCCCGAAGTCGAGCAGCTTCACCTCACCGTCCTCGGAGAGGATGGCGTTGGCCGGCTTGATGTCGCGGTGGAGCACCCCGCGCCGGTGCGCGGCGGCGAGCCCCCGCGCCAGTCCGATGCCCAGCCGCAGCACCTCGCGCCCGTCCATGGGCCGGGGCAGGCGGTCCAGCGTCTCGCCCCGGACCAGCTCGGACACGAGGTAGGGCTGGCCGCGCACCTCGCCCACGCGGTGGATGGCCACCACGTTGGGGTGCTGCAAGCGGGCGATGGCGCGGGCCTCCTGGAAGAAGCGCGCCCGGGCCGCCGCGTCCGGTAGCCGGCCCGCGGGCGTGGCGATGAACTTCACCGCCACGAGCCTGTCCAGCAGCGTGTCCTGGGCCAGGAACACCTGTCCCATGGCCCCGTGCCCCAGGGGTTTCAGCAGCCGGTACTCCTCGAACTCGGGAGGGGGCTGCGTGAGCCCGGGCGCGGAGCTCATCCGGCCGGGGGCCCCTTGCGTCCGGCGCGTGGCTGAAGGCCCAGTTGCTTCAGCTTGAAGGAGAAGGTGCGGATGGGCATGCCAATCAGCGCCGCCGCGCGCGTCTGCACGCCCTCCGCCTCCGCGAGCGCCTCCTGCATGCGGCGGCGCTCCAGCTCCCGAATCTCCTGCGCCAGCGGCACCCGGGGGCGAGGCCCGGCCGGGGGAGCCGGAGCCGGCTCCGGCTCCACCAACGGCTGCGCGCCGGAAGCGGAACCCTTGCGCCCCAGCATCCGCGCCGGAAGGTGGTGCGGCTCCACCACGTCTCCCGTCACGGCCGCGGCGACATAGTCCATCAGGTTGCGCAGCTCGCGCACGTTGCCGGGCCAGCCGTGGCGGGACAGCGCGTGCAGCGTGCCCGCGGCCAGCTCCAGCTCGCGCCGCCCGAGCGCCTGGCAGGCCCGCGCCAGGAAGTCGCGCGCCAGCATGGGCACCTCGCGTGGGCGCTCGCGCAGCGGCGGCAGCAGCACGGTGGCCGCGCCGAGCCGGAAGTAGAGGTCCTCCCGGAAGCGTCCCGCCGCCACCTCCGCCTCCAGGTCCCGGTGCGTGGCGGCGACGATGCGGATGTCGATGGGCCGCTCGCGCACCTCGCCCACGCGGGTGATGCGGCGCACCTCCAGCGCGCGCAGCAGCTTCGCCTGCGCGGACGCGGGTAGCTCGCCCACCTCGTCCAGGAAGACGGTGCCGCCCTGGGCGCTCTCCAGCAGGCCCGCGCGCGCGGTGGTGGCGCCGGTGAAGGCGCCGCGCTCGTGGCCGAACAGCTCGCTCTCCACCAGCCCCTCGGGCAGGGCGGCGCAGTTGACGGCGATGAAGGGCCCGGAGGCGCGCGGCGACCAGTGGTGCACCGCGAACGCGGCGTTCTCCTTGCCCACGCCCGTCTCCCCGCACACCAGCACCGGCAGCTCGCTGGCGGCCAGCCGGCGCAGCAGCGCGTAGAGCTGCGCCATGGCGGGGTCCGCCACCAGCACGGTGCGCTCGCCCAGGGCGAGCCGGGTGATGCCCTCCGCGGCGGAGGCCCACGCCCCCGGAGCGGCCGTCTGCGCGGCGGTGCGCGCGGAGGCCACCAGCGTCTCCACGTCACAGCCGTCCGAGGGACAGGAGGAGATGCCCAGCCGCGCCTTCGGGCACGCGGCCAGCAGCGCCTCCACGCGCTCGCCCAGGCCCTCCTCGCCCGGCTCTCCGGAGACCTCGGGCAGCATCCACAGGAGGTGCGCGCCGTCCAGCCAGCCCGCGGCCTCGGCCGGGCCGGCCTCCGTCGCCAGCAGCGCCTCCACCGCCTCGCGGCCCGCGCCGCCCGGCTCCGGCAGCGCGAGCACCAGCATCGTCAGGGGCCGGCCGTAGCGCAGCGCGCGCTCCACCTCCTCGCGGAGCTGCCCCATCAGCCGCTCCACCTCCAGGGCCCTGCGGGCGGGCGCGGCCCGCGTGCGTGAGCGCACCACCGCCACCACCGCGCCGAAGGAGAGCACGTCTCCGGACAGCACCGGCTGCGCGCTGTCCACGGGCCGGCCGTTGATGGACGTGCCGTTGTGGCTGCCCAGGTCCACCACGCGCGCGCCCTCGTCGGTGAGGAGGAGGCGGGCATGGCGGCGCGACACGCTGTCGTCGCGCAGCCGCAGGTCCGCCTGCTCGTCGCGCCCCACGAGCACCATTCCCTCGTTGGGCAGGGGGAAACGCCAGGAGGAGTCGCCCTCCAGCACCAGCAGGTACGCGGCGCCAGACTCGGACGGCTCCGATGTGGCCCCGAGGGGCCGGGTGTCGCGGGCGCTGGGGTGCGGGACGGACATCGCGCGGCCGTCCATGCTGGCACGCCCGCGACGAGAGGAGCAACCCGGGGGCGGCGTGACGGTGCGCCACGCCCAGGGCTTCGATGAGCGGGCGCTCACGGGCGCAGCGTCAGCGGCAGGCGCTCCCCCGCGCGCGACAGATAGACGCGGGACGTCAACGGGCTACCGTCGGCTGCTGGACGCATCACTGCCTGTCCCTGGAGTCCGCGCACGCGCATCAGCGAGTCCAGCAGCTCCGCCCGTGCCTCCTGCCCTTCGTGCTCCACCTCCAGCACACACACGCGGGTGCGGCACTCCACGCGCGCCAGCCGGGAGCCGGCCAGGTCCGGGCCCTGGAAGGCGCCGCTGACCAGGGCCTCGGTGTTCCGCGCCCACTCCGCGTCCAGGGGCTCCGTGTGGAGGGCGGCTTCCAGCTCGGCGTCCAGCTCGGCCACCCGCGCCTGCCGGGCCTCTTCCGCCGCGGCCCTCTCCGCGTCCCCGGGCCGCGTGGGCTCGGGAGCGGGTGGCGGGCCCTCCGCATTCACGGACCGCGGGGCGGCCCCCTCCACGGATTCCACCTGCCGCGCCAGCCGGCCCTGGCCCTGGCGCAGCGACTCCAACTCCGCGCGGAGCGCCCGCAGCTCGCGCTCCAGCTCCGCGGGGGCCCGGGACTCGGTGGCCACCGGGGGCGCGATGGCCGTTTCCGGCGCATTCCCCCTCAGACTCCACACCCCGGCGGCGGCCACGGCGGCCATGGCCGCGCCCAGGACTCCCCAGCGGACCTGGCGCATGGCGGCTACTCCGTGACGATGAAGCTGGCGAGGACGGAGGAGCGCATCGCGCCGTCGATGGAGACCTGCTTCGGCAGCTCGCAGCGCAGGCTCAGGTAGCCGCCCGGGCCCGCGTACACCGAGGGCAGGTTCATCGAGAGGGTCCGGTGGGTGTCGTAGTCCCCGCTGTTCGCCGGGGTGCACGTCCGGGCCGTGGCGAGGTAGGTGCCATCCGCCTCCGACACGGCGGCGGTGCAGCAGACGTCATCCGTGATGCTCGGGTCCAGCACCGTGGCGGTGATGGTCATGTCCTCGGTGTAGTAGGGGACGTTGGTGATGTTGCGCTGGATGGGGCAGACGACCTCCATGTCGGAGCCCGTCTGGTTGATGAGGCGGCCGCTGCGGAAGATGGTCGGCGTGCCCGACACGGCGGCGCACAGCGCGCCCGCGTAGGTCGCCGTACCGGCGGCGGCGGGAAGGGCGCCCAGCAGCGCGAGGGCGACAACGGACTTCGACACGAACCCGTGCGTCTTCTTCATGGGATGTTCCTGGTCAGCGCATCGTCCAGCGGATGCCGTGTCATACGGCCCGGGGATGCGTGCGCGGACCGGTAGAGCAACCCCGGTGCCAGCCGCGAATCGCGCGTGCTCCCGGCGGGAAGGCGCGCGGACCGGCGGAGATTGCCGCTCCGGGCGCTGCCGGGCCCGGCAAGGATTGCCAGCCCCGGCAGGGCTTGCCGGCTCCGGTGCTCGCGGTGGCTCCCCTGGGGCTACTTCGCGGCGCCCGGGGCCGCGCTGCTGGCGGTGGCGCTGGCCTGCAGCGCCGGAGGTGACGCGCTCAGCTCACCCACGTAGAGCCGCCCGTGGAAGCCTTCCTCGATGGGCTGGGGGAAGAGCGTCACACCGGAGGGCATGGTGGAGAACTGCCGCGCCGCATCCGTGGGGCTGATGGCGAACAGGTTGCACTCCACGTCCTCCCAGACGCTGTAGCGGCAGGAGAACTGGGTGCCCCGCTGGAAGCCCACGTCCAGCGCCTTCACCGACGGCAGCGCCCGGGCCAGCCGCATGCCGAGCGGCTCGAAGTCACCGTCCCGGCCCGCGCTCGTCGTGCGCACGTGCGCGCCGCCGGCCAGTACCAGCAGCCACGCGTCAGGGTGCTGCTTCCGGTACTCCAGCAGGTGCCGGGCCATGTGCTCCTCGCGCTCGTTGCCCGAGGTCTTCTCGGCATCGAAGGCCACCAGGGACACCGCGCGTCCGGAGGTCCGCAGCCTGCGGGCCTGCTCCACCAGCCAGAGCATGGCGCGGCTGCTGCGCCCGTCCTGGTGCACGCGGCGCCAGAAGGAGCTGCCGCTCAGCAGCTCCTGCGCGTCCTGCGAGGAGCCCGCGCTGGCCATGTACGTGTCGAGCAGCGGCTGCTCGGTGGAGGGCAGCGACAGGGCCAGCGTCACCGGCAGGCCCTTGGAGGAGGCCTCGCACAGCATCCGCAGCGCGGCCGAGGGCAGCTCGCGCGTACCCAGCGGGTCGGCCAGCAGCAGGGTGTGGCCCTTCGCCATCAGCGGGGCCGCGCCGTCCACGGGCGTGCCGCACTCGGCCACGGGGGCTTGTGCTCCGTCCACGGCCTCCGTCCAACCTTCGAGCACGACGGAGCGGGCCGGGACGGAGGTATTGCCGCCGACCAGCTCCAGCGAGGGCACCATCTCCAGCCGCTCCAGCAGCGTGCGTTCGATGCCGAGGTCCCGGATGCCGCGCACGAACCGGAAGCGCTCCAGCTCTGGTGCATTCTGGAAGGGGTCGTCCAGGTCCGTCAGGTCCGCCCCCTCGAGGGTGGACGCGGTCTTGAAGGTCTTGTTGGCGTCGAAGGGATGGATGGCGTTCGCGGCGTTCACCTCTCCGGCGCGGCTGCCGGCGGCGCGGACGGGGACCTCCACCGTGTCCTCCATCTCGTGGTACCTGAGCCGGAAGACGCGGACGATGGACTGGCGCGGCGCCACCCGCTCGCCCTTGATGTAGTAGCGCTCGAAGGCGCGGGCGCCGGGCTCGTTCTTCCCGGGCTCGTGGGCGGAGGTGAACAGCTCCAGCCCGCCCTCCCGCTCCATCACGTCGTAGCGCTGCTCCTGGAGGATGCGCCCCGCCAGCATCATCGCCTCCTCGACGGGCGCCAGGTACACCGTCTCCTCTTTCGGGAGCTCGTACTTTCCGGTCTCCGGGTCGGGGACCGCTCCCAGGTCCCGGGACAGGGCCGCGCAGCCCGTCGTGCATACCAGTCCCAGCCAAAGCGCATACCGACGCATCGAATCCTCCGGGGTGTCGGGGCAGGGCAACGCTCCGGTGTCCCGCCGCATATCGAGCGCGACGCACTGTTCACGACCTCAGAAGTCCAATTCCTGGCCCTCCGCGGCGCGGCTGTGAGAAGCTCCGCCACCTACCTGCTGGGTGGGTTTTGACAAGCCGCTTTACATCCAATCCCCATCAATGGCGGAGCTTTACTCTTCTGCTGGAATCCGTGCCGGATTTCTGGGAAAACCAGCCTTGTTCTGTCGTCGCGCGTAACCTAGATAGCCAGAACAGCATGAATTCCTATTTGTCCGGATGGAGCGCGTTCATGGGGCTCTGGCTCGTGGCATGTGCCAGCACCCCGAGCGGGCCCGTCGAAGGCGCGGACTACGGCTACCGCAACGGCGACATCTGGGTGCGAGGCCCCTGGGAGGCCATCTCACCGTCCCCGGACGTGGATGCGGTCATCGACCAGCTCTGCCCCGCCGTCATGCGGCTCCCGCGCGCGCAGGGGCGGGAGTACGGGCAGGAGTACTGCGGGGCCATCTACTCGCTGGGGGATGGCACCTACCACGCCAGCCTTCCGTCCCCGCTGGGGCCCATCCTCAAGGGCACGCCGGAGCCGGTGAAGGCCTGCTTCGTGCCGCGCTACGTGGACGACTCACGCGGCACGGCGCGAGTCCTCGCGGATTACCACAGCCACCCGTGGGCGGACTCGCGCATGTCCCGGCGGGACATGGTCGAGGCACGCCAGCGCTGGCTCATTCGTGTCCAGTTCGACACGAAGTGCCGGGTCATGAAGCTGGTGCCCTACGTCGGCGAGTCACGCCCAGGGGAAGTGTACGAGCGGCGCGGCGGGCACTGGGCCCTTGTTGGCATCATCAAACCCGAGCACAAGGCCGCCGGTTACGTCACCCCCGTCGGTGACTAGGGCCTCGAACGTCATGCGCGCGCGAAACCTGCTTACGCTCCGACCTGGAAACACCATGAAGCGCGGCCTGCTTCTCCCCCTGTGCCTGCTGTTGCCGGCGTGCGCGCTGTTCCAGCGCTCCTCACGCCCCCCACGCGCTTCGCCCGAGGAAGCGGCGCGCGTCCAGTTCCCCCTGACGCTGCCGGCCGATTCAACGACGCTTTCGGCGGAGCGGGTGACGGCCATGCAGCTCGCGCTGGATGACTTCCTCCCCCTGGACGTGAAGCCGCACAAGGGAGCGACCGCCATGGAGCTCTGCCTCTATCAGCGTGAGTCCTACGACGTGGCGGCCTCGCCCGGGCCCGAGGGCATCACCTTCGTCGAGGTCTCGCTCCGGCCCGGCACGTGCGAGAAGCAGAACATCATCCTGGACATGGGGGCGACCTACGCCATCGACGTGCCAGGGCGGCGCATCCTCGCGCGCAAGCAATAGCGGGCGTCTCGCGGACGCCCGCCTCGTCCCGCGGCCTACTGCGCGGTCCGGGGCGCCGTCCCGGCGCTGGCGCTGGCGGTGCCGGCCCCGGCCTGCAGCGCCGGGGGAGAGGCGCTCAGCGCGCCCACGTAGAGCCGCCCGTGGAAGCCCTCTTCGAGCGGCTGCGGGAAGAGCTGCACGCCCGCGGAGACGGTCGACGCCTGCCGGGCCTGCTTCGTGGGGCTGATGGCGAAGACATCGCACTCCACCGCGTCCCAGACATTGTAGCGGCAGGAGAACTGGGTGCCCCGCTGGAAGCCCACGTCCAGCGCCTTCACCGACGGCAGCGCCTTCGCCAGCCTCATGCCGAGCGGCTCGAAGTCACCGTCCCGGCCCGCGTTCGTGGTGCGCACGTGCGCGCCACCCGCCAGCACCACCATGAAGGTATCGGCGTTCCTGCTCCGGTACTCCAGCAGGTGCTGGGCCATCTGCGCTTCGCGCTCGTTGCCATGGCCCTTGTCCGTGTCGAAGGCCACCAGGGACACCGCGCGTCCGGAGGCCCGCAGCCTGCGGGCCTGCTCCACCAGCCAGAGCATGGCGCGGCTGCTACGTCCGTCCTGATGAACCCGGCGCCAGAAGGAGCTGCCGCTCAGCAGCTCCTGTGCGTCTTGCGAGGAGCCCGCGCTGGCCATGTACGTGTCGAGCAGCGGCTGCTCGGTGGAGGGCAGCGACAGGGCCAGCGTCACCGGCAGGCCCTTCGAGGAGGCCTCGCACAGCATCCGCAGCGCGGCCGAGGGCAGCTCACGCGTGCCCAGCGGGTCGGCCAGCAGCAGGGTATGGCCCTGTGCCATCAGCGGCGCGGTCCCGTCCACGGGAGTGCCGCACTCGGCCTCGGGCACCTGTGCCCCCTCCACGGCCTCCGTCCAACCTTCGAGTACGACGGAGCGGGCCGGGACGGAGGTATTGCCGCCGACCAGCTCCAGCGAGGGCACCATCTCCAGCCGCTCCAGCAGCGTGCGCTCGATGCCGAGGTCCCGGTTGCCGCGTACGAGCTGGAAGCGCTCCAGCTCCGGTGCATCCTGGAAGGGGTCATCCAGGTCCATCAGCCGCTGCCCCTGCATGTTGGGCGCGGTCTTGAAGGTCTTGTTGGCGTCGAAGGGGTGGGTCTCCTCGTCGAGGAACCGCTTCCTCATGTGCGACGCCGTCATGGCGGTGCCGATCTCCACCTCCCGCTCCATCTCGTTGTAGCTGAGGCGGAAGATGCGGACGAGCGTCTGACGGGGGCCCAGCCGCTGGCCCTTGATGTAGTAGCGCTCCAGGGTGCGCAGGCCGCGCTGGTTGTTCCCGGGCTCGTGGGCGGAGGTGAACATCTCCAGCCCGCCCTCCTTCTCCAGCACGTCGTAGCGCTGCTCCTCGAGGATGCGCCGGGCCATCATCATCGCGTCCTCGGCGGGCACCAGGTACACGGTCTCCTGCTTGGGCGTCTCGTACTCGCCGGTCTCCGGGTCGGGCTCCGCCCCGAGGTTCCGTGTCAGGCTCGCGCAGCCCGTCGTGCACAGTAGACCCATCACCATTGCGTACCGGCGCATCGCATCCTCCGTGGAGCCCGGGCAGGCCGCTTTTCGTATGCACGGCCCGGTCCACCCACCGCAACGCTCGGGAGTCCGAGTCATATCGGCGTGGACACTCCGGTGGGTTGGTGCGCGGGGTGGGTCTGTAATGAACTCCTACCCCTGTGCCTCGCGAGGCCCCGGGTGAGGGCCGGGGCCTCGCGGGAGGCCGGAGCCTAGAACTGGCTCCAGAGGTACTGGTTGGTGATTTCGTGGTGGAACTGGATTTCCGAGGCCTTCACGCGCGTGCCGAGCTGCTTCGGGCAGCGCTCGGCGGAGCCCGTCTTCAGCTCCGCGAACTTGCCCTGCACGTTCTCACCGAGGATGGAGGCGACGAACGTGCTGCCCTTGAAGAGGCGGATGGCGTCGAAGATGTTGTCCGGCAGGAAGCGGGTGCGGCTGCGCTTGGTCTCCGCGTCCTCCTGCGGCTGCGGGCCTTCCAGGCCGGTGCGCAGCAGGGTGTAGAGCACCAGGTACGGGTTGGCGTCCGGGGCCACCGAGCGGCACTCGACGCGCGCGCTGCGCTCGTTGCCGTAGGGGATGCGCACCATGGCGCCGCGGTTGTTGGCGCTGGCCTTGATTTGGTTGGGCGCCTCGAAGTGCGGGTCCAGCCGGCGGTACGCGTTGACGCTGGAGTTGAGCACCAGGCAGATGTCGTTCGCGTTGGTGAGGAGCCGGTCGATGAAGTCCCAGCCCATCTGGCTGAGGCCGTCCTGGCCGCCCTTCTCGTAGAAGAGGTTCTTGCCGCCCTTGGACAGCGACATGTTCATGTGCATGCCGTTGCCGTTGACGCCCGTCACCGGCTTCGGGAGGAAGCTGGCGGTGGTGTCCATCTGCGCGGCGACCTGGCGGCACAGCAGCTTGTAGAGCTGGATCTGGTCGGCGGAGATGAGCGCCTCGCTGTACGAGAAGTTCATCTCGAACTGGCTGGGGGCCACCTCGGGGTGGTCCTTCTCGTTCTGGAAGCCCATGGCGCGCTGGGCCTCGGCGGCCTTGTCGATGAAGGCGCGCAGCGGGTCGCCGGGCAGCGAGTGGTAGTAGCCGCCGGTGGAGATGAACTCGAACTTGCCCGTCTCGTGGTAGTGGCGCTCGGCGTCACGGCCCTTGAAGAGGAAGCCCTCGACCTCGGGCGCCGTGTGGAACACGGTGCCGTCCTTCTGGTACATGGCCTCGGTGATGCGCTTGAGCTGGCCGCGCATGTCGGCGTGGTACGGCGTGCCGTCGCGCTCCAGCACCTCGCTGAACACCAGCACCTTGCCGGGGCCGAAGATGTCGGAGGGCAGCCAGTAGAAGGAGCCCCAGTCCACGTTCAGGCGCAGGTCGCTCTCCGCCTGCTGCGAGAAGCCGCGGATGGACGAGCCGTCGAAGGTGAGGTTGTCGGCGCTCTTGAGGAGGAACTTCTTGTCGTAGTCCAGCATGTGCAGCCGACCCTCGAGGTCGGTGAAGCACACCGTGACGGCCTTCAGGTTGCGCTCGTCGGTGAGGTACTTGAGGCGCTCCTCACGGACCTTGTCCGCCGACTCGTGCTTGAGGCGCTGCTCCTTCACGCGGAGGTTGCGCTCCTCCAGCTCGTCGTAGGGAATCTCCAGGAACGTCCGCAGGCCCTTCGTCTCCATGTCCGTGCCTCCCAGGCCGGGTTCCACGCCGTCAACGCGGCGGGTCAACTCCGTGGGGGCAGGTATTTACATTTCAGGTTCTGAAATCAAGCCTAAATTTTCTGACAGGAAGCCTAAAAACGTGGGGATACAAAGCTTGGAGCCCGCTTGCGAACAGTCCGGAAGGCCAGGAGTCGGGCCGGAGTGTCGGACCGTGGACAATGGGCTCTTTCACCGCCCGTGTGCCCGGCCAGAGGGCGGGCGGGCGGGCTTGCGGTGTCAGATACGGGTCTCGAAGATGCCGGCATGAGCTCGATGTGGGTCCTGGAGACGCCCGCGCCCCCTGCCGATGCGCGCATCCCGTATGGCCCGCTGCCGCACCAGTTCGGTGACCTGAGGCTGCCCGCCGGTCCGGGCCCTCACCCGGTGGTGGTCGTCATCCATGGTGGCTTCTGGCGCGCGAAGTACGACCTGGAGCATGTGGCGCATCTCTGTGCCGACCTGCCCCGTCGAGGCTTCGCCACCTGGAGCCTGGAGTACCGCCGTGTGGGTCACGAAGGCGGAGGCTGGCCCGGGACGCTGGAGGACGTGGCGCTCGGCGCGGACTTCCTGCGCACCCTGGAGCGCTCACACGCGCTGGACCTCTCGCGAGTCGTGGCGCTGGGGCACTCCGCGGGCGGGCACCTGGCCATGTGGCTTGGCGCCCGGCATCGGCTTCCACCGGGCGGTCCGCTCCACAGTGTGGACCCGCTGCGGCTTCGAGGCGTCGTTTCGCTGGCGGGCGTCGTGGACCTGGAGCGGGGCTTCGAGCTTCGGCTCGGTGACGGCATCGTGGAGACGTTCCTCGGTGGCCCGCCCGCGAGCGTGCCCGAGCGCTACCGCACGGCCTCGCCCGCGGCGCTCCAGCCGCTCGGACTGCCGCAGGTGCTCGTGCATGGCACCAAGGACGACACCGTCCCCGTGTCCATGAGCGAGGCCTTCTGTGCGCGAGGTCGCGAGCTGGGGGACCCCATCCGCTGCGTCACGCTCCCCGGTGCCGGACACTTCGAGGTCATCGACCCGCGCTCCCGGGAATGGACTCACGTGGTGGAGGCGGTGCGCTCCTGCATGTGAGCTCCCCTCAGCGCGACGGGTGGCCATGCGCCCGGAAGATAAGGGAGGCGCGGGCGAGGTGGATAACGGCCAGGTGCTTTGCCGGGACTGCAACCTCAAGAAGGGCGACAAGATGCCGCCAGGTGAGGACTCCCCATGACCACTCCACGAGTCGATGACCGGGTCAAGGTGGTCGTCAAGCTGGAGAAGGACGAGGACGACTACCCTCCCGCGGATTACGAAGGCCTGTGGGCACGCCCTCTAGGCGAAGGGCTATTCCAGATCGACAACATCCCCTTCTTCGCCAGGGGCATTGCCTGTGGCGACGTCATTTCGGCTTCACAGGTGGAGCAAGAGCTTCGCTTCCTGGAAGTCGTCAGGCCTTCGGGGCACAGCACCTTGCGCCTCATCATTCATGACGAGCAGGACGTGCCTTCCGTCAAAGCCCTGCTCGAGAGGCTGGGGTGCTCCATCGAGCGAAGTCATATCCCCGGCCTCATCTCCGTGGACGTGCCCCCCGCCGTGCCCATGGCGACACTGAAGCCAATCCTGGACGAAGGTGAGGCCCAGGAGCGCTGGGGCTACGAGGAGGCGTGCCTCGCCTCCCCCTGAGGGCTCCCGACACTCACGGGCGCCGCGTCAGAACCCCCGCTGCGCCCCGCCGTCCACGGCAATCGACTGGCCGGTGATGTACGAGGCCTGCTCCGACGACAGGAACGCCGCCAGCGCGGCCAGCTCCTCCGGCCGTCCCAGCCGCCGCGCGGGAATCTGCGGCGCCACCTTCTCGTCCGTCAGCCCCAGCTGCGTCATCCGCTCCGTCGCGTGGTAGCCGGGCAGCACCGCATTCACCGTGACGCCGTGCTGCGCCACCTCGTTGCTCACCGTCTTCACCAGCCCCAGCAGGCCCGCGCGCAGGCCGTTGGAGATGGTCAGGTTCGGCATCGCCTCGCGCGCGGCCAGCGACGTCACCAGGACGATGCGGCCCCACTTGCGCTCCTTCATGCCGGGCAGCGCCGCCTGGATGCCGTCCACCGCCGCCATCCACAGGCTCTGGAAGCCGAGCTGCCACTGCTCCGCCGTCAGCGCCTCGAAGCCGCCCGCCGGAGGGCCACCCGTGTTCACCACCAGCACGTCCACGCCGCCCAGCTTCGCGGCCACGTCCTCCACCAGCCGCCGCGCCGCCCCGGGCTGCGTCAAATCACAGGGCACCGCCATGGCCGCGCCCAGCTCCTTCGCGGCGCGCTCCAGCTTGTCCCCGCCGCGCGAGCAGATGGCCACCGTGGCCCCCTCCCTCACGAGCGCCTGCGCAATCGAGTAGCCCAGGCCCGCGGACGCGCCCATCACCAGCGCGCGCCTACCCTTCAGTCCGAAATCCATCCGCGTGCTCCTTCATGAAAGGCACCAGCCGTCCGCGGATGAGCTGCCCCGCGCGCTCCAGATTGACGTCCTCCGCCCGCGTCAGCCCCTCGGACAGCTCGGAGACGATGCCGCCGGCAATCGCTCCCACCTCGTACGCCAGCCGGTACGGCACCCGGCTGAAGCTCACCAGCGTGTAGCGGCTGACGAACTCACCAGGGAAGGCGTTGAGCAGCACCTTCTCCACCGCCTTCTCCAGCAGGAAGCGCGGGTTGCCGGTGCTGTCGCGCATCTCGATGAAGTTCTCCACCGCCATGTCGGCGATGGCGTCCGCGTTCGTCTTCCGCAGCCGCTCGAAGTCGGCGAACACGTCCTCCCACCGCCCGTGCCGGCCCAGCAGCCCGTCCAGCACCACGCAGTCCTCGAAGCCGCAGTTCATCCCCTGTCCGAAGAACGGGACGATGGCGTGCGCCGCGTCGCCCAGCGCCACCGCCTGTCCGCCCACGCGCCACGGCGCGCACTTCACCGTCACCATGCTGCCCGTGGGGCGCGAGAAGTACGCGTCCACCAGGTCGGGAATGAGCGCCTTCGCGTCCGGGAACTGGTCCTGGAAGAACGACTCCAGCCGGGCGGGCGTGTCCAGCGACTCGAAGCTCACGGGCCCCTTCCACGGCAGGAACAGCGTGCACGTGAAGCTGCCGTCCTCGTTGGGCAGGGCAATCAGCATGTACGTGCCGCGAGGCCAGATGTGCAGCGCGTGCTTCTCCATCTGGAACGCGCCGCCAGGGCCCGGCGGAATCGTCAGCTCCTTGTACCCGTGGCCGAGCTGCTCCTGCGTCGCGGCGAAGCCCGGCAGCCGGTCCATCTCCTGCCGCACCGCCGAGCCGGAGCCGTCCGTGCCGAACAGCACGCGGCCCTCCTCGCGGCGCGTCTCGCCGGTGGCCTCGTCGTGCACCGTGAGCGCGCCCGTGTCGAAGTCCGCGTGCGTGACACGCTGCTTGAAGCGGATGTGGACGCGGCCGGTGCGCTCCGCCTCCGTCATCAGGAACGTGTTCAGCCACGCGCGCGACAGCGAGTTGATGTGCTGCGAGTCGTCCTTGCCGTAGGGCTGGTAGGTCAGCTCGCCCTTCGCGGAATGAATCATCCTTCCGCGCATGGGGATGGCGTGCTTCAGCGCCTCCGCCTCCAGGCCCACCTGCCGCAGCGCGTGCAGCCCGCGCGTGGAGATGGCGAGGTTGATGGAGCGGCCCGCGTCGATGACCTCCCGGCGCATGTCGGGGCGGCGCTCCAGCACCTCCACGGTGTAGCCCCTGCGGGCCAGGTACATGGCGAGCAGCGAGCCCACCAGTCCCGCGCCCACCACGGTGACGGCTTCCTTCCGTTCAGTCTCGGGCATGGCCTTCGAGCGTCCTCACGAAGCGGTACACGTCGGTGTAGTTGCAGTAGAGCGGCGCGGGCGCCGCGCGGATGATGTCCGGCTTGCGGAAGTCGCAGACGATGCCCGCGTCCGCCAGCCGCTTCAGCATGCCCTGGGGCTCGCCCTTGAAGCGCAGCGAGAGCTGCGCCCCGCGCTGCTTCGCGTCCCGGGGCGTGGTGATGCTCACGAAGCCCGGGGGCAGCTTGTCCAGCAGGAACTCCAGGTAGCCGGTGAGCCGCTCGCTCTTGGCGCGCAGCGCCTCCATGCCGGCCTGGTCGAACAGCTCCAGGGACGCGCGCAGCGCCGCGAGCTGGAAGATGGGCGGATTCGAGAGCTGCCACCCCTCCGCGCCCGGCAGCGGGTCGAAGGTGGGTCCCATCTGGAAGCGCGTCGTCTTGTTGTGCCCCCACCAGCCCTCGAAGCGGGGCAGGTCCTTCTCGTGCGCGTGCCGCTCGTGGACGAAGACGCCGCCCAGGTTGCCCGGGCCGCCGTTGAGGTACTTGTACGAGCACCACACCGCGAAGTCCGGCCCGTCGTCGTGCAGGGACACCTTGAGGTTGCCCGCGCCGTGCGCCAGGTCGAAGCCCACGAAGCAGCCCTTCGCGTGCGCCGCCTTCGTAATCGCGGCGATGTCGAAGGCCTGCCCGGTGAGGTAGTTCACGCTGCCCAGCAGCACCAGCGACACCTCGTGGCCGTGCCGGTCAATCGTCGCGAGGATGTCCTCGGTGCGCAGCGTCTCCTCGCCGGCGCGCGGCTTCAGCTCCAGCACCGCCTCGCGCACGTCGTAACCGTGGAAGCGCACCTGCGAGGCCACCGCGTACTGGTCCGAAGGGAAGGCGCCGCCCTCCATCAGGATTTTGAAGCGCTCCTTCGTGGGCCGGTAGAAGGACACCATCATCAGGTGCAGGTTCACCGTGAGGGTGTTCATCACCACCACTTCCAGCGGCTTCGCGCCCACCAGCCGCGCGGCCTTGTCCATGACGAGCTCGTGGTAGTGCAGCCACGGGTGGCGGCCCTCGTGGTGGCCCTCCACGCCCAGCCGGGCCCAGTCCTCCAGCTCCTCCTGGATGTAGCGCGAGGCGTTGCGCGGCTGCAGGCCCAGCGAGTTGCCCGCGAGGTAGACGACGGGCTTTCCGTCCGGGCCCTTGGGGAAGAGGAACTCGTCGCGGAAGGAGCGCAGCGGGTCCTCGGCGTCCAGCCTGGCAGCGAAGGACTCGGTGTCCTCGAAGGGGTACGGCGTCGTCATGGTGCGAAGTCCTCGCGCGAGCGTCCCAGCCACTCCAGGGCGTTGCGCCAGAGCAGCCGCTCGCGCGAGGCCGGCTCCAGCTCCTTCAGGGACTCGATGAGTGTGCCCGGGCGGTCCTCGCCCAGGGGGAAGGGGTAGTCACTGCCGAGCGCCACCTTGTCCTGGCCGAACAGCCGGACGATGAAGCGCAGCGCCTCCACGTCGTGGACCAGCGAGTCCACCCAGAAGCGCCCGAGGTAGTCCCGGGGCGGCACCTTGTTGTCCACCGCCACCAGGTCCGGCCTCGCCTCGAAGCCGTGTTGAATCCGGCCCAGCGTGTGGGGGAAGGCGCCGCCGCCGTGCGCGAAGGCGAAGCGCAGCTTCGGCAGCCGCTCCATGACACCGCCGAAGATGAGCGAGCAGATGGCGAGCGACACCTCCGCCGGCATGCCCACCAGCCACGGCAGCCAGTACTTCTGCATCTTCGCCTCGCCCATCATGTCCCACGGGTGGACGAAGATGGCGGCGCCCAGCTCGCTCGCGGCCTGGAAGAAGGGGAACAGCGCCGCGTCTGACAGGTTCCAGTCGTTGACGTGGCTGCCAATCTGCACGCCCGCCAGCCCCAGCTCCTTCACGCAGCGCTCCAGCTCGCGCACCGCCAGCTCCGGCGACTGGAGCGGCACCGTGCCCAGCCCCACGAAGCGCTTCGGGTGCTCTCGGACGACGGAAGCCAGGTGGTCGTTGAGGAAGCGCGACAGGTCCGCGCCGTGCTCCGGCTTCGTCCAGTAGCTGAACATCACCGGAATGGTGGACAGCACCTGCACGTGGACGCCGTGCCCGTCGCACTCCTCGATGCGCTTCACCGGGTCCCAGCAGTTGCTCTCGATTTCACGGAAGAACTTCCCGTCATCGCGGAGCATGCGCGCCCGGCACGGCGCGTGGTGGTCCAGGGTGATGAAGCCGCCATGGCCGTACCGCTCGGCGAAGCGGGGGAGCTTCTCCGGCAGCAGGTGGGTGTGGATGTCGACCTTCAACGGGCGGGGCTCCCCTTGGTCACCTTCGTCCCGCACTTCTTGCAGGTGCAGTGGTCCGGGTTCCCGTAGAAGTGCTCGAAGATGGGCGGCAGCTGCGTCACGAGGTTGGTGACGTGCACGAACTCCTCGTAGAGCTTCTCGCCGCAGTTGGGGCACAGCCACATGAAGCCGTCCAGCTCATGCGGCAGGCGGCGGCGCTCCAGCACCAGCCCCACCGTGCCCGCGGGGCGCTGCGGCGAGTGCGGCACCTTGGGCGGCAGCAGGAAGATTTCCCCCTCGTGGATGGGGATGTCCTGCTGCTTCCCCTCGTCGATGACCCGCAGGTTCATCGTGCCCTCGAGCTGGTAGAAGAACTCCTCGCCCTCGTTGATGTGGAAGTCCGTGCGCGAGTTGGGGCCACCGACGACGGTGACCATGAACTCGCGGTCGGCCCACACCTGCTGGTTGCCGACGGGCGGCTTGAGCAGGTGGCGGTGCTCGTCAATCCACTTCTTGAAGTTGATGGGAGTCAGGCGGCCCATTCATTCATCTCCGATGGTGGCGATGCACTTGAGCTCGATGGCAATCGGCGTGGGCAGCCGGTTGATTTCGAGCGTCGTCCTGCACGGCGGGTTGTCCTTGAAGTACTCCGCCCACAGCCGGTTGTAGGTGGGGAAGTCCTTCTTCATGTTGGTGAGGTACACCGTGACGTCCACCAGCTTGTCCCAGGACGAGCCGGCGTCCTCCAGGATGTAGCGGACGTTGCGGAACACCGAGTGGCACTGCGCCTCGATGTCGTACGAGATGATGTTGCCCTCAGCGTCCAATTCCACGCCGGGAATCTTCCGGGTGCCGCGCTCGCGCGGGCCCACGCCGGACAGGAACAGGAGGTTGCCCACGCGCCGGGCGTGGGGGTACAGGCCCACCGGCTCCGGGGCCTTCTGGGAATCGACTCGCTCACTCGTGCTCACGCGTGTCTCCAAACGACGGGCTCACAGCTTGATGCACACGTTCTTCGGCTCGGTGAAGAAGCGCAGCGCGTCCCAGCCGCCTTCGCGCCCCACGCCCGAGTCCTTCACCCCGCCGAACGGCGTGCGCAAGTCACGCAGCATCCAGCAGTTCACCCAGACGATGCCGCTGTGCAGCCGCGAGGCGAAGCGGTGCGCGCGCTGCAAGTCCTTCGTCCACACGCTGGCCGCCAGCCCGTACTTCGTGGAGTTGGCCCAGGCGAGGACCTCCTCCTCCTGGTCGAAGGGGATGAGGCTGGCCACGGGGCCGAAGATTTCCTCCTGGTTGGTGCGGCACGCGGCGTCCAGGCCCTCGATGAGGGTGGGCTCCACGAACCAGCCGTCGCGGCACCGGCCGGGCACGCTGGCGCGCTGGCCTCCGGTGAGGATGCGCCCGCCCTCCTGCTTCGCCAGGTCGATGTAGCCCAGCACCTTCTCGAAGTGCTGCTGCGACACCAGCGCGCCCTGGTCCGTGCCGGGCTCCAGCGGGTCTCCCACCTTGAGGGCGCGGGTGCGGGTGACGAGCGCCTCCTTGAAGCGCTCATAGAGGGGGCGCTGCACGAAGATGCGCGGGCCGCAGAGGCAGATTTGCCCCTGGTTGGCGAAGGACGAGCGCAGGGTGGTGGCCAGCGCCTCGTCGAAGTCGCAGTCCGCGAAGATGACGTTGGGGTTCTTCCCGCCCATCTCCAGCGACAGCTTCTTGAAGGCGGGCGCGGCGACGCGGGCAATCTCCGCGCCGGTGCGGGTGCTGCCGGTGAAGGAGATGGCGCTGATGTCCGGGTGGCGGCTCATGGCCGCGCCCACCTTGGGGCCCAGGCCGTGCACGAGGTTGAGCACGCCCGGGGGCAGGCCCACCTCGCGGCAGACCTGCGACAGGAGGTACGCCGTCATGGGCGTGACTTCGGACGGCTTGGCCACCACGCAGTTACCGATGGCCAGCGCGGGCGCAATCTTCCACGTGAGCAGGTAGAGCGGCAGGTTCCACGGGGAGATGCAGCCCACCACGCCCAGCGGCGAGCGCAGGGTGTAGTTGAGGGCGACGTTGTCCGTCGGGTGCGCCTCGCTGGAGAACTGCGTCACCGCGTCCGCGAAGAACTCGAAGTTGAGGATGCTGCGGGGGATGTCCACGGTGGAGGCGACGGACAGGGGCTTGCCCGTGTCGATGGACTCCGCGCGGGCGAAGGCGTCCAGGCGCGAGCGAATCGCGTCCGCGATGCGGCGCAGCATTCGCGCACGCTCGGTGGCCGGGGTGGCGGACCAGGCGGGGAAGGCGCGCGAGGCGGCCTCCACGGCGCGCTGCACGTCCGGCTCGTCCGAGTCCGGCACCTGGGCATACGTCCGCGCCGTCGCCGGCTCGGGCTTGTCCAGCCACGCGCCGCTGCTCGCGGGCAGCAGCTCGCCACCGATGTAGTTGAGCACCTTCTCCAAGGCGGAAGCCCTCCGTGTGTGCCAACCCACACGGCCCGGCCACGGACTCCCGCTTCCCCGGTCGCTCACAGGGAAGGGGACCGCGCCGGCCCGGTGGGGCGGGGCGCAATCTATGCCGCCCCTCCGCCCGTCACCAGCACCACGGATGCGCCCTGTCCACTGTCCTGAAGGGGGCGGTGGAGGTCCGTCTCAGGCTCGGCTCACCGCGTCGTAAAGCGCGGCCACGAGCCGCTGGCTGCGCGCGTCCGGGTAGCCCGTCTCCGACAGGCGGTTGGTGCAGTAGCTGAAGCCCACCCGCCGCTCGGGGTCCGCGAAGCCGAAGGAGCCACCCCGGCCCGCCTGCCCGAAGGTCCGCTGCCCCGGGCCGAAGTACGCGCCACCCGGCGTGTTCATCATGAACCCCGGCGACAGGCGCATCGGCTGGCCCGTGGTCCAGCACCTGCCCTCCCACTCGGCCCGGGACACGCGCTCCACCGCGGCGGGCCGCAGCAGCACCGCGTCCTCCGAGTTCCGCGCCAGCTCCCCATAGATGCGCGCCACCCCGCGCGCCGTCCCGGTGCCCGCGCCCGAGGGGAAGCCGGACCGCAGGAACACGGGCGAGTTGAAGCCGGGCTTCCCCAGCGGAGGCATGGCCTTCCACTGCATGGCCATGCGCATGGAGTAGGGCTCCTCGAGCAGCAGCATGCGCAGCGTGTTGAAGCGCCGCTCGATGAGGTGCGCCGTGCGCCCCAGCTCCTCGTCCCGGCTGCGGAAGTGGTAGTCGGTGCCGAGCGGCCCGTTCACCCGGCGCTCGAAGAAGTCGTCCAGCGGCTCGCCACTGACGCGGCGGACCAGCTCCGACAGGATGATGCCGTACGTGGCGGAGTGGTACGCGCCGCGCTTCTTCTCCGGAGGCCACCTGGGCTTCTGCGCCTCCAGGGCCGC
Organism: Myxococcus sp. RHSTA-1-4; assembly: GCF_020037125.1. Taxonomy (GTDB): domain Bacteria; phylum Myxococcota; class Myxococcia; order Myxococcales; family Myxococcaceae; genus Myxococcus. Next base: position 727,632 of record NZ_JAIQDG010000001.1, on the reverse strand, counting down.
GGCGGCCAGCGCCGGATCGAAGAGCTGCCCGCGCTTCAGGGCATCCATGTCGAGCACGCCGCTCGTATGGGAGAGCACCTGCGTGACGGTGATGTGCTCCTTGCCCGCGTTGCCGAACGCCGGCCAGTAGCGCGCCACCGGCGCCTCCAGGTCGATGCGCCCGTCCTGCGCGAGCAGGTGGACGCATATCGCCGCCATCGCCTTGCTCACCGACATCATGCACACCCGCGTGTCGCGCTCCCACGGGAGGCCCTCCTCGCGGCGGGCGAGTCCGCCCCACAGGTCGACCACGGGCCTGCCGTCGATGCACACCGAGACGGCGGCGCCGACCTCTCCGTGCCGCTGGAAGTTCTCCTCGAACACCGCCCGGAGCTTCGCGAGCTCGGGCGCGCACTCCCCCTCGACTTGCATGCGTCGCATCGGTTCCTCCCCGGTTTCGCGCGGCAGGGTACGCCCACCCTCTCGGAGTGAAGTCAGCACGGCTTCCGGGTGAGCAGATTTTCCGATGCCACGGCTTCCAGCATCTGATGACACCGGGCCCATGGCCTGTGAGCGCGCTCCTGCGTGCTCTCGCTCCGGGCCGCCTGCCGTGCGGGCGGCCCCGGGGAAGCCCATGACAGGCAAATGTGCGTGAGGGGCCAAGGAGTTGTCCTCCAGGGGATTTTTGATGCGCACGGAACCTGCCGCGCCCTTGACGCAAGAGCTGCCCGACGAGGAGGACGGCCCACGCCCGGCCTTCTCCGGGCCGAGCGCCGAGGAGACGCTCCTCCGCCTGGCGAGGTCGGCCCGGCGGCTGGCGCGGGCACACCAGGCCACCGTCACGCTCGCACCCACGGCCAGCAGGCCCCACGGCGTGAGCGCTACGTCCCTGTCCAGGGCGTTCGAGGCCTGGGGGGGATACTCGGTGCCGCCCTTGAACCCCGGTGCCTCACGGCCCGTCCTCGAAGGCGGGGCGGAGAGGCCGCGTGGCTGGCTCGTGGTGCCACTCCGGACCCTGGAGGGGCACATCCATCTCTTCGACCCGGAGTCAGGAGAGGATTTCACCCCGGAGGACGAGGAAGCCCTCACCGGGCTGGCCGGATTGGCGGACGTGGCGCTCGAGACCGCGCGGCTGCGCGAGGAGAACCAGGCGCTGCGCCAGGAGGTCCAGCTCGGCGAGCAGCGGTTCCAGGCCCTGGCCGGCGCGTCGAGGCAGGTGGTGTGGCTGACGGATGCCCACGGCGCCGTCAACCGGCCGAGCTCCACCTGGGAGGACTTCACCGGGCAGACACGCGAGGAGTACGCCGGCTGGGGGTGGATGAGCGCCGTCCACCCCGATGACCACGCCCGGGTGGCGGATGTCGTGCGCCGCACGGCGGCCGTGCTGGGGCCCTACGAATGCGAGTACCGGCTGCGCAGGCGCGACGGCACGTACATGACGGCGCTCGCGCGGGCGCTGCCCGTGCTGAACGAGGACGGCACCCCGCGGGAGTGGGTGGGCATGACCGTCAACCTCGCGTCCGTCCAGGTGTCCGAGGACGAGCTGGAGCGGCGGCTGCGCGAGGAGCATGCCGCGCGCACCGAGGCCGAGGTCGCCGAGCAGCGCTCGGCTTTCCTGGCGGAGGCGAGCCGGGTGCTGGCCTCCTCGTCGCTGGACCCCAAGGCGACGCTCAGCACGCTCGCCTGGCTCACCGTGCCCACGCTGGCGGACTGGTGCTTCGTGGACGTCATGGACGAGGCGGGCGCGGCGCAGCGCATGGCGGTGGCGCACGCGAACGCGGCCGACAAGGCGCTCGCCTGCGAGGTGCGGGACTTCCCGCCCGGCCCGGACGGCTCCCGTCACCCCACCACGTGCGTGGTGCGCCGGGGCGAGTCCCTCCTGGTGGACGACGTCTCCGACGCGTGGCTGCGCAAGGTGGCGGTGAGTGACAGGCACTACGCGCTCATGAAGGCCGTGGGCTTCCACTGCATCATGTCCGTCCCGCTGCTGGCGCGGGGGCGCGCGCTGGGGGCGCTCACCTTCCTCGCGGTGCGGCAGTCGCGGCGCTACACGCAGGCGGACCTCCACACCGCGCAGGACCTCGCGCGGCGCGCGGCCCTCCTCCTGGACAACGCCATCCTCTACCGCGAGGCCCGCAAGTCGGTGCTCCTGCGCGACGAGTTCCTCTCCATCGCCAGCCACGAGCTGAAGACGCCGCTCACGCCCCTGCAGCTCCGCCTCCAGGCGCTGCGGCGCGAGACGCAGAAGGGCGCCGCCTCCATTCCCACGTCCCTGGTGGTCTCGCAGTTGGATGTGGTGCAGCGCCAGGTGACGAAGATGTCGGCGCTCGTCAACGGGCTGCTGGACGTGTCGCGCATCTCCAGCGGGCGGCTGACGCTGGACAAGGAGCCCCTGGACCTGGCCGAGCTGGCGCGCGACGTGGTGTCCCGCTTCTCGGTGACGGCGAACCAGGCCGGCAGCCCCGTGACGCTGTACGCCCAGGACGACATGCGCGGAAGCTGGGACCGGCTGCGCGTGGACCAGGTGCTCACCAACCTGCTCACCAACGCGCTGAAATACGGCGCGGGAAGGCCGGTGGCCGTGCGCCTCTCCGGGGACGAGGTCCACGTGCGCATCGCCGTGGAGGACTCGGGCATCGGCATCGCGCCCGAGCACCTGTCCCGCATCTTCGAGCGCTTCGGGCGCGCCGTCAGCGAGCGGCACTACGGCGGCCTCGGCCTGGGGCTCTACATCACCCGGCAGATTGTCGAGTCCCACGGGGGAGAGGTCCTCGTGCACAGCACGCCCGGCCAGGGCAGCCGCTTCGAGGTCGTCCTCCCCCGGTGAGCCGCGCCTACCCGCCGAGCCGCGCCTTGAGCCGCTCCTTCACGCGGGGGAAGTCCTCGGGGGCCTTCACCGGCTCGAACCGGCTGGTGGCCGGGTCCACGCGCTCCACCTCGATGAACGTCACCGGCAGGAGCGGCTGGCCGTCCGGACGGGTGAGGCTGCTGGCCTCCGCCGTCACCTGCTCCAGCTGCACCACCGGATGGCCGTCCACCTTCTTGGTGACGACGCGGTAGGGGATGGGGATTTCCTTGTCGAGCAGGGGCTCCAGGTCGAAGGTGATGTTGTTGGTGGAGATGGTGGCGTGCTTCGTCGGGTCCACCTTCTCCACGAGCTGGAGCTGCCCGTTGATGCGCACCGGCGCGGCACCCGCGTCCAGCGCGCCGCTGGGGTTGGTGCGAGGCGTCACCTCCACCGTCATCTGCTTGCCCAGCTCCAGGTGCATCCCGATGACCACCGGGTCCAGCGTGGCGGCGAGGTTGTCCACGTTGGAGAAGTAGACCTGCTTGACGCCCTGCTTGCGCAGCGCCTCGCCCACGCCGCTCTCGCGCAGGGCGCGGAAGACGTCGCCATGGCCGGACGGCGCGAAGGAGAGCTTCCCCTCCGCGTCCCGCCACAGCTCGCCGTTCGCCGTCAGGCGCGGCAGCATCCGCTGGCGGAACAGGTACACGTTCTTCGTCTGCCCCGTCTGCTTCAGGTGCTCCTCGATGCCGTCGTGCGTGAGGTACGACGTCATCACCGCCATGGGCACCGGGCGCCCGAAGCGCTCCTCCAGCCGGCGGCCTTCCTCCAGCTTGATGTCCAGGAAGGTGCGCTCGCCCACCACGGGCACCAGCGCCTTCACCGCGCCGCCGAAGCGCGTGCCCGCGCCGCCGGCCACGATGAGGGCCGCCACCTGCCCCTTCCGGAAGGCCTCCTCGCCACGCGCCCGGCACCGCTCATATGCGGGCGTGCCCGGACGGGGGAGCGGCTGGACGTCGCCATCGAGCAGCGGCTGCAGGGCGCCCGAGGGCGCCGCGGCTTCGGCCAGCTCACCGCGCTTCAGCTTCGCGAGCAGGTCGCGAAAGCTGGCGACGTCGAAGCCGTCTCGCGCGAGCTGGGGACTTTCGAGTTCCGCGTCGGTCTTTTCGGTGGACATGGAGAGAGGCTTTCGCGACCCCATGCGCGAATGCAACGCCAAAAAGGCGGCCGCGCGTCTGTTCTTGAACGGTGAGAAGCATGAGACATGGTGGGTGGAACGGGACTTGGGCGCGGCCCGGGAGCCCCGGGCCACGGCCGCGGAGCGGCTCGGCTATAAGGGGGGCAGGAGGGAACATCATGTCGCGCAAGGTGGCGCTCATCACCGGAGCCTCGGCGGGCCTGGGAGAGCAGTTCGCGCAGTGCTTCGCCCGGGACGGGCACGACGTCATCCTGGTGGCGCGCGGCGCCGCGAAGCTGGAGGCGCTCGCGGCGCGGCTGGAGAAGGACCACGGGGTGACGGCCCACGTGGTGCCGGCGGACCTGGGCCGGCCCGAAGCGCCCCAGCACGTCTTCGAGACAGTGCGCGCGAAGGGGCTGGCGGTGGACTTCCTCGTCAACAACGCGGGCTTCGGCTCCACCGGCCCGTTCCTGGAGCAGGACCTGGGGCGCGAGGCGGAGATGGTGGAGGTGAACTGCACCGCGCTCCTGAAGCTGACGCACCTCTTCGCGCGCCCCATGCGCGAGCGCGGCAGCGGGCGCATCCTCAACGTCGCCTCCACCGCCGGCTTCCAGCCCGGGCCGTACATGGCCACGTACTTCGCGACCAAGGCCTTCGTGGTGTCCTTCTCGGAGGCGCTGGCGCACGAGCTGAAGGGCACCGGCGTGACGGTGACGTGTTACTGCCCCGGCGCCACGCACACCGAGTTCGCCCAGCGGGCGGGCAACGGCAAGACGCGTCTGTTCCAGCGGCCGGGCGTGGCGAAGGCGCCGGACGTGGCCGCCCACGCCTACGCGATGATGATGCGGGGACGCGTGCTCGCGGTGCACGGCGTCCTCAACTGGCTGGCGGCGGTGATGGTGCGCTTCAGCCCGCGTTTCGCCGTGCGCTCCATCGCCGCCAGCCTCAACCAGCAGGCCTGAGGCTCCTGCCCCAGGGCCTCAGTTGAAGGTCGCGGAGAGGAGCAGCATCGCGTTGACGACGTTCCACTTCGAGCTGTCGTTCTTCTCCGGGACACGTCCGAGCGCGAGCTCGGCGCCGAGGCCCAGGCCCCAGTTGTCGCTCACCCACCACTCCTTGCCCACGCCCAGGTGGAGGGCGCCGCCCAGGTCGGACTCCGCGACGGTGTCGCCGTCCTCGCTGACGGTGAGCTGGGCGAAGGTGAGCGCGCCCGACAGGTAGACGTTGGCGGGCATGATGTAATACGCGACGCCCGCGCCCACGGCGCCGATGTTCTGGCTCACGTCGTCGTCCTGGCCCTCGATGGTGATGTCACCCATCTCGATGTCCGGGTTCGGCGCGGACGTGCCGTAGAGCTTGCCGAAGAGGATGAGGTTGCGCACCGGCGCGCCGCCGAACTCCGCGTTGAAGCCGTACCCGGTACCCTTGATGGCGAAGTCCTCGCCGACGACGGTGGCCTGGGTGTAGCCGCCGCCCAGCTGGAAGCGCAGGTAGAAGCCGTCGTGCTCATGCCGGCCGTCATCGTGGTTTCCCCGCTCTCTCCGGCCCTGGGCGCTCGCCACCGACGCCGTGAGGAGCACTGCCGCGATAATCCATGTGTGTCGCATGAAGAGGATTCCTTGGTTGATGGTCCCGCCCCGGCCACGGGCACACCGCGTTATCCGCTACGACGGTGGGGGCTGGCCAGTATTCACGCGTAGAGGTGGCGCCGTGCGGCGTCCACCGGGAGTCCCCGGAGGCGGGGTGTCTCGGGTAGCCTCTGCCTTCATGGCCAAGACCCTGGACGAGCTCATCAACGCGAAGGAGCCCGGCTGGGCGGTGGTGCGGGAGTGGCTCGACCGCGCCAACAAGCCCGTGGAGGTGCTCGACGTGCCCATGGTGGAGCTGCTGGGCATGAACCTCGAGCTGGCGGACGCGACATGAGCACGCTCCTGCGGAGCCTGCTCGTCGCCGCGGGGACGCTCGGGGGCAGCCTCGTGCTGTCCGGCCTGTGGCTGATGGTGGGGCTGCTCATCGCGGGGAAGGCGCTGGGGGCTCGCGCCGGCTTCGGGATGATGGTGACGCTGGCGCTGACGGCGGCCACCTTCCTGGCGGGCATCGCCGTCGTGTACCGGGGGCTGGGCAGGATGGACGTCGCCCGGAACGCCCGGCTCCTGGGCACGGCGGGGTACGGGCTCGTGGCGCTCGTGGTGCTGGCGCTGCTCGCCTTCATGACCCTGGTGGCCTTCAACCGCTGACGGTGCTTGCGCGCCCGCGCGCGGGGCCGGAAGCTCCGCGGCCACCACGTGCCCTCCGGGCGCGTCCGACATGACAGAGAGGAAGGGAAGGGGATGACCGCGACCGTGGACCACCAGGAGCTTGCCCGTGCGCTGGACTCCGCGCGGCTGGAGCGCCGCGAGGTGGCGCCGCTCACCCGCGAGGTGCCGCAGCTCGCGCTGCCGGACGCCTACGCCATCCAGGAGGCGGGCATCCGGCTGCGCCTGTCCCGGGGCGAGCGCGTGGTGGGCCTGAAGATGGGGCTCACCTCGGAGGCCAAGCGCCGGCAGATGAACCTGGACTCGCCCGTGTACGGCGTGCTCACGGACCGGATGCAGGTGCCGGCGGACGGCGTGATTCAGCTCGCCCAGGGCATCCACCCGAAGATTGAGCCGGAGATTGCCTTCCGCACCGGGCGCGAGCTGGGCGGGAAGGTGACGCGCGACGAGGTGCTGGACGCGTGTGTGTCCGTCTTCGCGGCGATGGAAATCCTCGACTCGCGCTACCGGGACTTCAAGTACTTCTCCCTGCCGGACGTGGTGGCGGACAACTCGTCGTCGTCGCTGTTCGTGCTGGGCACCGCCGAGCACCCTCCGCGCGCCATGGACCTGACGCGGCTGGAGATGAAGATGTCCGTGAATGGCGAGGTGGTGCAGGCGGCTCGCTCGGATGCCATCTCCGGGGACCCGGTGGTGTCCGTCATCCAGCTCTGCGAGTTGCTGGCGCAGCGCGGGCAGGTGCTGCCGGCCGGGAGCATCGTCCTGGCGGGGGCGGCCACGGCCGCGCACATGCTGCGGCCCGGAGACAGGGTGCAGCTCACGGTGGAGGGGCTGGGCTCGGTGGCGGTGTCGGCCGCGTAGCGGCGCCGCCGGAGCTCAGGGGTGGGCCTCGCCGCGCGCCTCCAGTTCGTAGAGGTAGCGGCGGATGAGCTTCACCACGGCCTCGGGCGAGTTGAAGTTGAGCGTGTGTCCGGCGCCGGGGACCTCCGCCAGCCGGCCCTGGGGGAGGCTGCGCACCAGCGCCTCCGCCTGGGCGCGCGGGACGACGCGGTCCTTCTCTCCGCGCGCCACCAGCACCGGCGTGTGGATGAGGGGCAGCTTCCCGGTGGGGACGTCCTGGCGGGCGGAGCGGACCGCGCGCAGGGCGCGGAGGAAGCCGAAGGTGCGGTAGTCCTGGGCCAGGATGACGCCGAGGGACGCGGGCTCTCGCACGCCGTCCACGAGCCGGCGCAGCACCTGGGCCGGGGTGCCGCGCTGCTTCGTGTCCAGCGAGGGCCCGAGGAGGACGAGCGGCCCGCGGCGCTCCGGGTAGCGCGAGGCGAAGTCCACGGCGAACTGGCAGCCGGAGGAGTGGGCGACGATGGCGGGGTGCTCGAGGCCGGCCTCGTCCATCCACGCGGCGAGCGAGTCCGCGAGTCCGGCGACGTCCAGGGGGCGGCGGGGCTTCTCGCTGCGGCCGAAGCCGGGCAGGTCCGGCGCGTAGACGCGGAAGTACGGGGCGAGGCCCATGGCGGTGGGCACCATGTACGTGCTGGAGGCGACGAGGCCGTGGAGGAGGACGACGCTCCACGCGCGTCCCGGCACGGGCTGTGCGGACACGCGGGTGTGGATGCGCAGGTCATCCACGTGGTGCCAGGTGCTGCGCAGCGCGCCAATGGGCATGCCGCCCAGTGCTTCCAGTCCCCGGCGGCTCCCCGCGCGCTCGGCGATGCGCAGACTCGTGTGTGCCAGCAGGCCCATTTCCGCTCCCCGGCTGAAGGAGGTTCGCCAGGAAGGTAGCCCCCGCGCCGCACCCAGGCAGCCTGCCGCCCCCCGCCCGCCCGCCCGGGCACGGAGGGAGCGGGCGAGGATGCTCAGGCCGCGTGGCGGGTGATGACCCGGGGCACCTGCTGGCTCATGGCACCGGCACCCACGAGGCGGAGCGAACGTCGGCCGTCACGCGCAGCCCGTGCTGCTGGAGGTCCGCGGCGCAGGGCCTCAAGAGCGCCTCCGTGGGAAGGGGCGCCTCCAGCACGAAGGTGTACGCGGCCCGGTTCGGCACCGCCTCCGGCCAGCGGCCCGTCTCCGCGCGGTGCATGTCCACCTCCACCAGCACGCGGAGCGCGTCCTGCTGGAGGCGGAGCAGCTCGAGCCGCTCCGCGAACCGCTCGTAGGCCATCACGTCCGGGCCCTCGACGGGGTAGAGCCCTCCGGTGTTCCTCGCTTCGATGGCGGTGAAGGCCCGCCGCCGCGCCTCCGGGCCCAGGTCCGCCACCGGCACCAACGCGTCGAACACCCTCGCCATCTTCCGCCACGACAGCCGGGCGTCGAGCGGGTTGCCCGGGGCCAACGCGAGGCCGTGCGACTGCGTGGCCAACTCCCGCGCGCCCACCGGCAGGGAGGCCCGCGCCTTCGCCGACATCAGCCCGCCGAAGGCCATGAGCTGCACCGCCGCGGACTCCTGCTTCATCGTCCACGAGAACGGCACCAGCCCCTCCTCCAGCCGCGACAGCTGCGTCACCGCGCTCCGCTTGCGCTCCCAGGGCGCCGCGTCCAGCGCGTCCGCGCAGGGCCGGTACAGCGCCCCATGGCCCGCCGCGGAGACCATGTGTCCGAGGAGCCCTCCACCCGCCAGCTCCCGGCTCAGCGCCAGCGAGTCCAGGCAGACGTCCACCGCCTCCTCCGCCTTGCCCCGCGCGAGCCGCAGCCGCGTCTCCAGCCCCGCCAGCCGCACCACGTACTGCAGCGCGAGCATGCCGTCGCGCGCGTGGGCATGCGCCGGAGACGCCAGCGGCCCCAGCCCCTCCGGCAATCCGCCTTCCTCCGCGTGCGTGGCCTCCAGCACCCGGGCCACCAGCTCCCGGCCCTGCTCCACCGCCGCGAGGCAGGAGGGCGGCAGCTCGGAGACGGGCGCCCGCCCCTCCAGCACCGCGAGACATGGCCACTCGGAGGCCGAATCCCGGAGCGCCTCGGGCCGCTCGCGATACAGCCGGAGCACCTCGCCCATCAGCGGCTCCAGGTGCTCCGCGAACGTGCCCGGCTTCGCGGGCGTCACGTGCGAGGGGCGCGGGTGGCGGGCTCGCGCCAGCGCGTTCACCTCTCGCACCAGCCGCTCGGCCAGCGGCCCCGTGCGCAGCGTCAGGTACGCCGTGCCCCCAACGCTCGCGGCGGTGATGGCGAGCGCGCCACCAACCAGGGCGAGGAGGGGACGGGAACGGGACATGGGCGGGGGACTCCAGAGGGGGAGTCCGAGGTTCGCACGAAACGCCCCGTCCCGGGACTTCCCGCATCGGCGCCGGCCGCGCTTCACCGTCCGTCCGGGTGCCCTTCTCCCGGGCAGGGCACGGGGGAACCCGAGGGGTCGTTCCGCCCCTTCCCACCCTGATGGAGGGGGCCGCTCCCGCCGCCCGGACGGGCGCCGCTCACCTGTCGAGCGGAAGGCCCGTGTGCACCATCGGCACGCGAGTCACCGGCGCCGTCCCCAGGCGCTGCAGCAGGTGCTCCGCCAGGGCCCGGGCCTGGACGCGAATCTCCGGCACGGCCGTCGTCTCCCACAGCTCCCCCCGGCGCGGCGGGCCCAGTGTGAAGAGGAGGCCGGAGGCGTGGCCGCTCAGGTCCATCAGCGCGCCATGCGCGTCCGTGGCCAGTCCCATGCCCAGCACGTCCGGGCACACCCGCCCCGCCGCCACCATCTCCTGGAGCAGCGGGTGCGCGCGGGTGATGGCGCCCTCCGGCCCCGTGCAATTCACGACGTGCTGGACGTGCAGCACCTCCTCGGCCTCGCGTCCCCGGGGCCGCAGCCGCACCTCCACGCCCGAGTCCTCCAGCCGGAAGCTCCGCACCCGCCCCGCGTGGAGGACCAGCCGGCCCTCGCGCCGCAGCCGCTCCACCGTTTCGCCAATGGCCGGCGCCATCCGGTGCCGGTGCACCTCCCAGTGCGAGCGCAGGTGCCGCAGGAAGCGCCGCCGCTCTCCCGGTGTCAGCCGGTGCCACAGCGGCACCGTGGCCGGCCGCAGCGCGTCCACCACCGCCCGCCAGTCCGCGCCCGCGTCCGTCGCGCGCTTCACCTCCTGGCGCATGATGCGCAGCACGGCGCGGATGCGGACGGGAATGGGGTGCAGGTGGCCGTCGGCGCCCACGGCCTCCTCGCACTCGCGCATCACCTCCTGGCGCAGTGCGCGCAGGACGTCCCGGATGCCGGGAGACGAATACGCCATCGAGCGCTCCAGCGCCCCGGCCCGGTGCACATGGGGCAGCAGCCCGTGCCGCGACAGCGCGTGCATGACGCCCTGGTGCCCCTGCTCCTCCAGCGACAGCACCGTGTCCACCATGGTAAGGCCCGTGCCGATGAGCAGCACCGAGTCCCGTGGCCCCACGTCGCGCAGTGCCCACGACGCCCAGGGCGAGCGGTGGTAGCGCTCACTGGCGTACAGGCCGCCGTCGGGCACCCGCAGGTCCGCCGGCACCGCGTTGCCCACCGCCAGCACCGCGGCGCGCGCCTCCACCCAGCCACCCGACGCCAGGGCCAGCCGGACGCGGCCGCCCTCCTCCTGGACGGACACGACCTCGGCGGGCACCGTTTCGAGCTGGACGCCCGCGGGCGCGCGCGCCGCCACGTCGCGCAGCAGCGACTCCAGGTAGAGGCCGTAGCGGTCGCGGGGGACGAAGTCACCGGGTGCCGTGTCGGGCCACGTCTTGCGCAGCCAGCGCAGGAAGTGTTCCGCGTCCTCCGGGAGGGCCCCCATCCTCGCCGCGGGGACGTTCAACAGGTGGCGGGGGCTCCGCGTGGAGTACGCCAGTCCCCGCCCGAGGAGGCCACTTCGTTCCACGATGACCACCCGGAAGGGCGCCCGCGCGCTCCTCAGGAGGTTCACCGCCAACAGCGTCCCGCTGGCCCCTCCTCCGACGATGGCTACGTCACAACCACTGAATGCTGGCACCCCGCGATTGTATGTCGCGCACTGACGGGGAGCACCTCGCGGACGCCCCCTGCCCGGACGTCACACCTGGGTGTGAAACACATCACCCCGGGCAGGCGCGGACCCGATGTTCACACTCCGACGCACACCCCGGGAGGGCACCCCGCACGGGCGGCGAAGGCAGCGGGGGCCGTCCCGAGGTGGCGGCGCTGCTCGGCTGGCCGCTCCTGGAGCGGACCGGCGAGCGTGTGAGCCGCCGCGCGTCTGCGGGATGCCGGGGCAGCGCTCCCGCGTGGGGGACGCCGTCCTCAGGCCGCCGCGTCCGCCTGCTGCCTCGGGGGCTGCGCGAAGGCTCCGGCCACGGGCAGGGTGACGCGGAAGATGCTGCCCTGGCCGGGTTCGCTGTCCACCGTCAGGGTGCCGCCGAGGGACGTGACGATGCCATGGCACACGGCGAGCCCCAGGCCGGTGCCCACGCCCAGCGGCTTGGTGGTGAAGAACGGGTCGAAGATGCGCTCGCGGTGCTCGGGGGAGATGCCGCAGCCGGTGTCGCGCACCTCCACCACGACGGGGCCGGGGAGGGCCGCGCGGGCCACCACGCGCACCTCGTTCTCCTCCACCCGGCCGGGGGGGATGGCCTGCGCCGCGTTGAGCAGCAGGTTGAGGAACACCTGCCCCAGCCGCGCGCCGTTGCCCTGAACTGGCGGCAGGCCTTCGCACTCCACCACCAGGCGCGCCCGGTGCCGCAGCTCGTGCATGGCCATCTTCGCCGCCGTGCGCAGCACCGCCGCGAGGTCCGACGGGCCGGTGCCCACGTCCTCCGCGCGCGACAGCGACTGCAAGTCACGGACGATGAGCCGGATGCGCTCCGCGCCGTCGCGCGTCTCGGCCAGGGCCTCCAGCACCTCCTGCCGCTCCTGCTCGGGGAGCTGCTCCTTCTGTTGCAGCTCCTGGTGGATGTACTCGAGGTTGCTGAGGATGAAGGCGAGCGGGTTGTTGATTTCGTGCCCCACGCCCGCGGCGATGCGCCCGAGCGCAATCAGCCGGTCCGCGAAGAGGAGCTGGGCCTGGGTGGCGCGGAGCTGCTCCAGGCTGCGGGACAGCTTGGCGTTGGCGGCCTCCAGCTCCGCGGTGCGCTCGCGCACCGTGTCCTCCAGCGGTTCGAACGCCGCGCGAGGGCGCCGGGGCGGATGCAGCGCATCGAAGGCGCGCCTCAGCGTACCGCGGCGCCGCGCCACCGACGACATCAGCAACACCCTCGCTCGTAGCGTCATCACGTCCTGCTCCGGCGTCCGCTGTCCGCCCCATCCCGGGCCTCCGGGCGCGGCGGACCCGCGCAGTCAACACCGGCGCGAGGGGAGGGGCAAGGGACCTGCGGTGAGGAGCCGGAGCGACCCACGCCAACCGCCCAGGCGCCCGTTGAGGAGACGCCATGCGATTGCACCCGGATAGCGTTGCAGAGTGGATGTTTCCGATGACGTCGTGAGGGATGCGCCGCTCACGGTGGGGAGAGGTCGGGAAGGCGCGTGGGTTTGCGGTGGTGCTGGAAGTCGTAGAAGCACTCGGGGCCGAGCACGGTGATGAGGCGCTCCTCCGCGGCGTCTCCCTCTGGAGTCATGGCCTGGGTGGGGAGCGCGTAGGGCTGGACGAGGACGAGGCCGTCTCCGAGCTGCTGGACGGTGTCGGGAGGGAGGGACAGGAGGCGGTCTCCGAACAGCCGGATGAAGGGCGGGCCGAAGAAGTTGCGCCAGTAGAGGCCGGCGAGTCCTTCGCTGGGGTCGCGGACCGTGGAAGTGCGGACGGAGCCAACGCCATCTGGGGCGGGGATGCGCCTCCGCTGCTTGTGTTCGAGGTCTTCACCCAGACACGTCTGGACCAGATGGGAGCCCAGCAAACGCATCAATTCCGTGACTTGGTGCAGGTGAGCCTCTCGCCAGTCGGCGCTCGTGGCCTCGGTGACGGCGGTGCACCAGGTGAACCTGCCCACGAAGGGGGGGCGTCGGGAAGGGTCGGCGCGAGCATGATGAAGTCGCGGTCCGTGTCGGCGAGTACCGTTACGCCCCGGTGCTGGGAATAGAAGGACACCACGGCGTCGTAGTCGATGTGACCTGGCTCAAGACGTTCGTCGGTGAAGACCAGCCCGTCACGCATGGGCTGGAACCAGCGGTACTCCTCGAAGATGCGTTGCAGGAGTTCTCGTACGACCGCCGCTGAGGGCGGGGCGGGCGGCAACCAGAAGGATGTGTCGATGTAGCTCAGCGCCATGTGCCTACTCGGGAAAGTACCGCACCGTGGCTCTGCCGAGATCTTCGAGACGGCGCAAATCGCCTTGGAGGGGACCCGTTGGGTGCGTTCTTCCTGCAGGATGCAGGTCGGAGCGGAACCACACCTCGATATGTCCACCATGGGTTCGGACGTAGTTCATCATGGCCTTGAGGTTGCCAGTCAGTGCCATCTCGGCGCGGGCCTTCACCTCGACGAAGCGGTAGGGCCTGCCCCACACCAACTCCTCGGGGTTGCCCACCACTGAGTCCGGGATGAAGCCCTGCTCCGCCTTGACGCCCGGAGGTGGCAGCGTGAGGGCGGTGTTCTTCTGGTAGCCCTGCTTCTGGAGCACCTGAAGCTCGAATTCTCCGCCGTGGCCCGCGTTCTCCAGCACGGTGCGGTACATGCGCTCCCACTTCGAGTCCGGCGTGAAGTTGAAGCGCGGGTACTTGCCCCACCAACGCCAACGCTCCCAGACGGCGGGCACTCGCGGCACACCGGGCCTGACAATCCATCGTGAGATGCCTCCTGAAAATCCAGGAAATACCAGGAGGTGCCGACACGGGCCGCTGACGAGGGCCGGCCAGCCGACGTGCCATTCTGGAGTTCACCCGGCGCGGCACCGGCCCGCATGCGCTCGCCGCGCGCGCGGTCGAATCTGGCGGACCGCGCGTGCCGCCCGGAGCGAGTCATCCGCTCAGGGCGAGCACGTCCCACAGTCGGCCTGGCAGTTGTCGTAGGAGTTGCCGGTGCCACAGCTCTCGGTGAACTGGCACACGCCGTCGCCACACTTGTAGAGGTCCTGCGGGCGGATGCGCGTGGTGATGGGCCGGTACTCCTTCCCGTTGTACGTGCACTTCGCGTAGTACGGCTTCGCTTCGCCGCCGTCGTAGGCCCGCTCGCACAGCGAGCTGCACGTGCCCACGTGGAGGAGGGGCGAGCACTCGGCGTTCGGCACGTTCGAGGACAGCCCGCACCCACGCGAGGTGCTCTCGCGATGGTTGAGGGAGTTCTGGTCATTGGCCGCGTAGATGCCGCTGCCGTCGAAGAGGTTGCCGAAGAAGCACGCCTCCTTCTCGCTGAACGTCGACAGCTCCGAGGCCGTGTACGCAATGGCCGCTCCCTGCGCGGTGCGGCCCAGCACGGAGAAGGGAATGGACACGCCGTACTTGTTGACGTGCGCCGCCAGGCACGCGGACACCACCTGCTGCTCCAGCGCCGTCGCCGCCAGCCCCGAGCCCCAGCCCGGCGCCAGCCCCACGCTGCCCGTCCAGGTGTACGTCACCCCCGTCACGGAGTTGGTGAAGGTGCGCGTCTGCCCCGCCGGCAACGCGCACCGCACCAGGTACTTCATCACCACCTCCGCGCTCGCCGTGTCCTGGTTGAACCAGGTGGAGAAGCCATTCGTGGACAGGCCATTCGTCGACAGGCCATTCGTGGACAGGCCATTTGTCGACAAGCCATTCGTGGACAGGCCATTTGTCGACAAGCCATTCGTCGACAATCCGTTGTCGCTCTGCTCCTCCGCTCGGAGGACTCCCAGGGTCTCGGGTGCTTCCTCCGGCCCGGCCATGGGCCCGCATCCCGCCGCCCCCACCGCCAGTGTCAGACTCAGGAGTCCCCCGGTGAGCCCTCGGTGGCGGCTCGGGGCGAGGCTGACGTTGATTCCCATTCCAGATTGCTCGGCTGGTGTGTGGCGCATGGACTTCCCCCCGTTGCGACGGCCGGTGCGATGGCCGTCTTGACGCCCACCCGTTCCAGCGTGCCAAAACAAAAACGCTGTAATTGGTGAGTGAGGGAAGTGTGACGAGGTTGGCCGGTGCGATGAAATGCGACCAGACGGGAAAATTGCCGCCTGGGTCCAAACGCAGACATGCCGTGTGTATGATGCAGGACGCCCTGCACTCGGGGTGGGCCTGGATCAGCGGTCTGTCCTGATTTGGGTTGCTACCCGGGCTCTGGGAATTCCAGGGCCAGCGAGGCGGCGGGGGTGAGGGCGAAGCCGTCGGGAGTGCGCAGGCGCCAGGCGCCGACGTCGGTGACGGGGCCTCCCACCACCTCGGACTCGGCCAGGTCTCCGCGCGTCTCGGCCTGGCCCAGGTGCATGCAGAGGTGGACCTGGGCGCCCACGGGGTCCGCCAGCTTCTGGGCGGCCTGCTGGAGGATGCGCAGCGAGTTCTCCGCCTCGCGCAGGTACTCGGTGCGCTCCGGGCTGGGGGCGCCATTCTCCAGCGGGCGCACGGCGAGCAGGGTGGTGCCGGACTGGAGCGCCAGGAGGAAGCCTCCGCCGCGCAGGCCCTGCTCCAGGCCGTCCAGCACGTCCGCGAGCACGGCGTACACCGCGTCGTCGTCCTGGGCGGCCTCGGCCAGCACCACCTCGCAGTGGACGGCGAGCGCCAGGCGGGTGCGGCGGGCGGGCTGCACGGGCTCCTCGGCGGCCTCGCCGAGGGCGGCGAGGAAGACGCCCACGCTGCCGTAGCGGCGGCCGCCGTCCTTCTCCAGGCAGCGCAGCACCACCGCGTCCACGGCGGGCGACACGGGGGCAATGGCGCTGGGCCGGGGCGCGGGGGCCTCCAGGTGCAGCCGCTCCAGCTCCATCCGGTCCTCGCACTGGAAGGGATAGCGGCCGGTGAGCAGCTGGTGCAGCAGCACGCCCAGCGCGTAGATGTCCGTGTGGGGGCCGATGGGGCCGCCGCGGAACTGCTCGGGCGCCATGGCGTGCGCGGTGCCCAGCCGCTGGCCGGCGATGGTGAGGCCCTCCTGCGAGGACTCCGCGTGCAGCAGCTTGGCGATGCCGAAGTCCAGCAGCTTCACCCGCGGCCGCTCTCCCTCCTCCATCACCAGCACGTTGCTGGCCTTCAAGTCCCGGTGGACCACGCCCGCGCGGTGCGCCGCCTCGAGCGCCGCGCACACCGGCTCCAGGTACGCCAGCGCGCGGGACGAGGTCAGCCTGCCGCGCTCCTGGACGACCTGGCTCAGCGTGCGCCCCGTCAACAGCTCCATGACGTAATAGGGGCTGCCATCCGGCATCAGGCCGAAGTCGTACACGTCCACGATGTTGGGGTGGCGAATCTGGTTCACCACCCGCGCCTCGCGCACGAAGCGCTTGAGCATCTCTCCCTGGTCCGCCAGGTGCGGGTGCAGCACCTTCACCGCGGCCCGGCGGCCGAGAATCCGGTGCTCGGCCTCATACACGCTTCCGTGGCCGCCCGAGGCCAGCAGCGCCTTGAGGACGTACTCCCCGGCCAGCGTCCCGGGGCCGCGCTCGGACCGGGGGGGCTCCCCACGCTCCCTTTCAAAGGAGCTGAGGTCCGCCCGGGCCTGGATGCGGAAGGTGCTCTCGGAGTCCGCCGCCATGGGTGGACGACTCTACCACCATTCCCCCCGGTTCCCGCTGCACGGCCCGGGCCCCGAGCGCTCGCCGCGCCGCGCCACCTGGGGGCAGTCGTTCACCATCCATCATCGTGGGAGGCCTCCGGTGGACCGGGTGTCGGCTGGCATATGCTCCGGGTTCCCGCGAGGCCCCCGGGGATTGGACGGCCAGTGCCCGGGGCTGCTGGATTTCGCGCGTGGCGACACACGCGGAGGCAGAGGCCGGGGTGGGCTGGGCGGGGCTGCAACGCTCGTGGGTGCCGGGGGGCATCGACATGACAACGCTGGACGACCTCACCACGTGCGCGGGCCTTGCGTTGGCTCCGCCCTCCTCGACGGGGGCGTGTCTCATCCTCATCAGCACCACGACGCCGGCCGCCATCGGCAAGGCGTACCGCCTGGAGCCGGGCGAGCACGTCATCGGCCGTGGCTCCGAGGCCACGGTGCGCATCGACGACCACGGGGTGTCGCGCAAGCACGCGCGCATCATCCGCACCGACGACGGTGCCTGCCAGGTGACGGACCTGGAGTCCACCAACGGCACGCTGCTCAACGGCGTGCCCATCTCCACCGCCGAATTGCAGGAGGGTGACAGGCTCCAGATTGGCACCGTCACCGTGTTCCGCTTCTCCAAGCGCGAGGTGCTGGAGCAGCGCGAGGAGCAGCTCCGGCAGGCGCTGTCCGCCGCGCGCGTGGGCATCTGGGATTGGAACGCGCAGAGCGGCCGGGTGACGTGGAGCGAGCAGGTGGACCGGCTGCTCGGGCTGGCCGTGGGCAAGCTGTCCGGGCGCGCCATGGACCTGGACGAGGTGGTGCACCCGGCGGACCTGCCCCGGGTGCGCGAGGCGCTGCGCGTGGCGCTGGAGAAGAAGACGCAGGTGGACGTCGAGTACCGCATCGAGCCCAAGGGCAGCGCGCTGCGCTGGATTTCCTGTAAGGGCGACGTGCTGTGCGACGCGACGGGCGCGCCGGCGCGGGTGACGGGCACGGTGATGGACATCACCGCGCGCAAGCTGGCCGAGCAGGAATTGCAGCGCCAGTCGCTCATCTTCGAGAGCATCTACGACGGCGTGGTGATTACCGACCTGGGCGGCGGCATCATCGACTGGAACCCCAGCGCGGAGCGCATGTTCGGCCGCAACAAGTCCGAGGCGCTGGGACAGACGCTCTTCAGCGTGCTGCACCCCGGGGAGGCGGACCGGCTCACGGCCGAGGTGCTCTCCGGGCTGGAGAAGCAGGGGCGCTGGTCCGGGGAGCTGGAGTTCCGCCGCAAGGACGGCAACACGTGCTGGTGTGAGTCCGTGGTGGTGCCGCTGCGCGACAGCGAGGGGCGCGCCATCGCCAACATCATGGTCCACCGCGACACGACGGAGCGGAAGCAGCTCCAGGCGCACCTGGTGGTGGCGGACCGGCTGGCGTCGGTGGGCACGCTGGGCGCCGGCGTGGCGCACGAAATCAACAACCCGCTGGCCTACATGATGGTCAACCTGCACCTCATCCGCGAGGGGCTGGAGCGGCTGGAGAGCCAGGCGCCCGCGGCGCCCATCGCCTCGCTGCAGCAGCTGGTGCGCGAGACGACGGAGGGCGCCGAGCGCATCGCCACGATTGTGAGGGACTTGAAGGTCTTCGCGCGCGGCGAGCAGGAGGCGCGGCTGATGCCGGTGGACGTGCGCCGGGCGGTGGAGCTGGCGTGCAAGATGGCGGACAACGTCATCCGCCACCGCGCGCGGCTGGTGACGGAGTTCGAGCCGGTGGCGCCGGTGGAGGCCAGCGAGTCGCGGCTGTGCCAGGTGTTCCTCAACCTGCTGCTCAACGCGGCGCAGGCCATTCCCGAGGAGGGCACGCGGGAGCATGAAATCCGCGTGGTCATCCGCTCGGGCGAGCGGGGGCGGGTGGTGGTGGAGGTGCGCGACACCGGCGTGGGGATGACGCCGGAGGTGCTGGACCGCATCTTCGACCCGTTCTTCACCACCAAGCCGGTGGGGGTGGGCACGGGGCTGGGGCTGTCCATCTGCCACGGCATCATCGAGTCCATGGGCGGCTCCATCCAGGCGGAGAGCGAGCCGGGCAGGGGCAGCACCTTCCGCGTGGTGCTGCGCGCCGCCACGCGCGAGCTGGAGGTGGTGCCGCGGCTGGCCACGGTGGTGCAGTCCAACGCGCGGGCGCGCATCCTCGTCGTGGACGACGAGCCCAACGTGACGCTGGCCTTGCAGCGCTCGCTGGCGGCGGACCACGAGGTGGCCACGGCCAACAGCGCCCAGGCCGCGCTGCGGCTGGTGAGCGAGGGCGGGCGGTTCGACCTCATCCTCTGTGACGTGATGATGCCGGGCATGACGGGCATGGACCTGTACAACGAGCTGGGCCGCTGCGCCCCGGAGCAGGCTGGCCGCATGGTGTTCATGACGGGCGGTGCCTTCACCCCGCGCACGGTGTCCTTCCTGCGCGACGTGCCGAACCTCAAGATTTCCAAGCCGCTGGACCTCACCCAGCTTCGCGAGCTGGTGGGCCGCTCCGCGGAGGCGGGGCGATGAGTCCTCCCGCGAACCCCTCCGCGTCCGGGCTCCAGACTTCCGAGGGGGCGCGGCCGCCGCTGTCCTCCGTGGCGCCGCTGGCCGAGGCGCCGCGCGAGCTGACGGCGCGCGCGCTGGGCGTGGGCCTGCTCATCGGCGGGATGCTGGCCGTCACCAACGTGTACATGGGCCTGAAGACGGGTTGGTGGGAGAGCGGCTCCGTCACCGCGGCGGTGCTGGGCTTCAGCGCGCTGGCGGCGGTGTCTCGCCGCCGGGGCTCACCGTACACGCGGCTGGAGAACAACATCACCCAGTCGGCCGCGTCCTCGGTGGGCGCGATGCCGGCGGCGGCGGGCCTGCTGGGCGCGCTGCCCGCGCTGGCGATGCTGGGCGTGTCCGTGCCCGGCTGGGGCGTGGCCGCGTGGAGCGTGGCGCTGGGGGCGCTGGGCGTGCTGGCCGCGTATCTCCTGCGGCGCAGGCTGGTGGCGGAGGAGGCGCTGCCGTTCCCCACCGGCATCGCCACGGCGGAGTTGATTACCGCCATGCATGCGCCCTCGCAGCCGGAGCGCCGCACCGGGCGCGGGTGGCTGCTCGCGGGCGTGAGCGGCGTGTCGGTGGCCGTCACCGCGCTGAGGGATGGCTTCAAGTGGCTGCCGGGAATGACGGCGCTGCCGGGGACGCTGGGCGGCGTGCCGGCGGCGACGCTGACGTGGGGCATCGGGTGGAGCCCCATGCTGCTGGCGATTGGGATGATGACGGGCCTGCGCCTGGGGCTGAGCATGCTGGCCGGGGCGGTGGTGGCCTATGGCGTGCTCGCGCCCTGGCTGATGGGCTCGGGTGTGTTGAAGGGCACCGGCTACGAGAGCGACCTGTCCGGCTGGCTCACCTGGCCGGGCGTGGGGCTGCTGGTGGGCTCGGCGCTGGCGTCCCTGCTGGCGCAGGCGCGCGACTTCCTCAAGGCCGCGAGGGATGTGGGCGCCATGGGCCGTGGCGAGGTGCTGCCGCGGTGGGCCCTGGGCGCGGGGCTGGCCGCGTGTGTGCTGGCGGTGGTGCTGGGCGGTGCGCTCTTCGGGCTGAGCGTGCCGTACATGCTGCTGGCGCTGGTGCTGGTGCTGCCCCTGTGCGCGGTGTGCGCGCGCGGCGCGGGGCAGGCGGACGTCTCGCCGGTGACGCAGATGGGGCAGATTACGCAGGTCATCTTCGGCGCGCTGCTGCCCGGGGCGATGGGGCCCAACGTGGCGGCGGGCGCGGTGGTGTCGGGCGCGGCGGCGCAGACGGGCGTCAGCATGTGGTCGCTCAAGGCGGGGCACCTCCTGGGGGCCACGCCGCGCCGGCAGCTCGCCGCGCAGTTGGTGGGCGTGCTGGCGGGCTCGGTGGTGGGCGTGCCGGCCTACCTGTTCCTGTCGAAGGCGTATGGCCTGGGCTCGGAGGCGTTGCCCGCGCCCTTCGCGCGCCAGTTCCGCGCGGTGGCGGAGGTGGCGGTGCGTGGCTTCGACGGGCTGCCTCCACACGCGGCGCTGGCGGCGGGCATCGCGGCCGGAGTGGGCGCGCTGCTGACGCTGGCATCGCGAGGCCGGACGGCACGGTGGCTGCCGCTGCCGGTGGCCCTGGGCATCGGCTTCATCCTCCCGGCCTTCTACGCGGTGTCCATCTGCCTGGGCGCGGTGGCGGTGGCGGTGGCGCGGCGGAAGTGGCCGGAGGCCACGGACCGGAACGTGCCGACGATGGGCGCGGGCGCCATCGCCGGTGAGTCACTCACGGGCGTGCTCATCGCCGCCCTCGTCGCACTGGGGCTCATGCCGCAGGGGTGATGTCCCTCACGCGCTCCAGCGAGCGGCGGATGCGCCCCTCCATGAGGTTGGGCACGTGGAGGGCTCGCTCCAGCGCCTCCTCGAGCACGCGCGAGGCCTCCTCGCGGTCGCCCCGGCGCAGCGCCGCCAGCCCCATCATCTCCAGCACCTCCAGGGGCTCCTGCTC
Organism: Myxococcus sp. RHSTA-1-4; assembly: GCF_020037125.1. GTDB lineage: Bacteria > Myxococcota > Myxococcia > Myxococcales > Myxococcaceae > Myxococcus. Next base: position 706,414 of record NZ_JAIQDG010000001.1, on the reverse strand, counting down.
CACGGACACATGGGAGGAGCGCTCACGCAGCGCCCGCCATGCCTCCGCCGACGCTTCGCGCGTGGCCAGCTCCACCATGGCGAAGAGCACCTCCTCCGAGGGGCTCAGCTCCACGCCGTGCCTGCCGTCCGCCAGCACCTGCCGCACCTGCGCCAGCAACTCCCTCCCGCGAGCGTGCCGGCCCGTCCACGCCATGGCCCGCGCCTGCAGCAGCAGCGCCCACGGTCGCGGCGCCACCTCCGGGTGCCGGCGCTCGAGGGCAATGGCGCGGGCGATGTGTGGGGTGGCCGCGTCCACGTCGCCCGCCTGGTAGTGCAGCTCGCCCAGGTTGTGCTCGGCGAAGTACTCCCAGCCCACCATGCCCAGCTCGCGGCCCAGGTGCATGAAGCGCTCCTGGTCCTTCAGCGCGTTGGCCAGGTCCTTCCGCGCCACCCAGAGGTTGCGGCGGTTGTTGATGGCGCTGCCCAGGTGGAAGCGATCTCCACGCTCGGTGCAGGCGTCGATGACCTCCGTCAGCACGCGGTCCGTCTCGTCGATGTCGCCCAGGTTGGGGAGGATGACGGCGAGCAGCAGCTGCGCCACCACCTGCGTCTCGTAGCCCGCGTCTCCCAGGCGGCGGGCGCGCTCGGCGGCGGCCTCCAGCGGCATGCGCGCCTCCTGCCACTCGCCCTTGCGGAACTGGGCGCGGCCCAGCGCGAGCAGCAGCCGGGCCTGCACGTAGGGGGACTCCACGCGGGCCGCCAGGGCCTGGGCCTCCAGCGCGCGGGCCTCGCTGCGCGCGTAGTCGTTGGTCCAGTCCAGCGCCATGGCTTCGTCCAGCAGCAGCTCCACCTCCGTGCGCGAGTCACCCAGGCGGCGGGCCCGCTCGCGCGCGGCGGCGAAGTCCGCCAGCGAGTCGTCATACCGGCCGATGCGGATGCGCATCAGTCCCCGGCCGCGCAGCGCGGTGAGGCAGCGCAACTCGTCCGACGCCTCCAGCAGCTCCAGCGCGCGGGTGTACATGGCCTCCGCGTCGAGGAAGGCGTGGCGGCCTCGCGCGGACTCGGCCAGGTCGATGGAGAGCGCGGCGGCTTCCTCGCGCAGGCCCGCGGCGGCGGCGTGCAGGGCGAGGCGGGGCAGGCGCTGGCGCTCGCTGGCGCCCGCCGGGCCCAGGTAGTAGCGGTAGGCGGCGGCGTGGATGCGCTGGCGCTCGGCGGCGGGCAGGGTGGCGGCCACCGCCTGGCGCAGCAGCTCGTTGCGGAAGCTCAGCCCTTCCTGGCGGTGGGACACCAGCAGGCCGGAGTCCAGCAGCCGCCGCGTGGCGTGGCCCGCGTCCAGGGGGAAGCCGCCCGCGGCGCCGTCGCGCTCCAGCTCGCGCACCACGCCCTCCGCGGTGGCGGCGGTGAAGTCCGTGCCCAGCAGGGCGCACAGCCGCGCGTGCGCGGCCAGCGACGGGGGCAGCGCGCCCAGCTCGCGGTCCGCCAGCCACTCCACGAGGCGCAGCTCCGGCACCTTCTCCAGCCCGTCGGTGACGAGGTACCAGCTCCCGCCGGGCGCGCGCTGGCGCACCAGCCCCTGGCGCTTGAGGCCGCGCACCAGCTCCACCACGTAGAGGGGCACGTGCTGGGCGCGCTCGACGATGCGCTCCACCGCCTGCGCGGGCACGTTCTCCACCGGCTTGAGCAGCATGCGGCAGAGCTGCTGGGCCTGGTCCACCGGCAGCGCGGGCAAGGACAGCGTGGCCTGCCGCGCCGCGCGGGCGCCCCACATGGGGCGGCTCTTCTCGAAGCCCGGGCGGGCCAGCACGCACACCCACAGCGGCACGCTGGCCTCGGCGAGGCAGGCGTACTCCAGCGCGTCCAGCGCCGTCTCCTCGGCGAAGTGCGCGTCGTCGATGATGAGGCACAGCGGGCGCTCGCGGGCGTTGGCGGCCAGCAGCTCTCCGGCGGCGCGCATGGCCAGCGAGCGCAGCGCGCCCGGGGCCGCCGCCCAGCTCTGCAGCTCCGGCCCGCCGGGCGCGTACCAGCCCAGCGTGGCGGCCACGCCGGGCCACAGCTCCGTGCCCAGCGTGGGGCCCAGCCGCTGCTGCATGGCCGCGTGGCCCTGCTCCTCCGTGTCCGTGTCGTCGCGCTCGAAGGCGTTGAGGGCGCAGCGCAGGAGCGTGCGCAGGGTTCCGTCCGGGTCGCCCTGCACCGGCTCTCGCGAGCGCGTGGCGAAGACCCGCGCGTGCGGGAGCTGTGCCTGGAGCCGGCGGGCCAGCATGGCGGCGAGGTGGCTCTTGCCGTGGCCCCGCTCGCCCAGCACCGTCACCAGCGTGGGCGAGGCCTCGCCCACCGCCGAGCGCGCGCTCTCCAGCAGCGAGGCCACCTCCGACTCGCGGCCCACCAGCACCTCGCTGCCGAGCTGGAGCACGGTGATGTCCGGGCGCGGCGCGGCCCCCGGAGGCGCGGGGCGCAAGAGGCCGCGCAGGCCCGGCACCTCCATGCAGGGCACCTCGGGCACCGCCTCCGCGGCGGCGGGGGACAAGAGCAGCCCGTGCGCGTCCGGCCCGCTGGGGTAGTGGTCCTCGCGAGAGAGGATGGCGCCGAGGTAGCGCGGGGCACCGGTGGGGCGGCGCTGCACGGTGACGGCGGACACGTCCACCAGCGCGCCGGGGGCCAGCCCCCGCTCGGCCAGCCCCTCCGCGGCGCGCATGGCGCGGCGCACCGGGTTCTCCCCCACGTCCGGGTCGAACACGGCGGCGATGCGCGGCCCGTCCGTGAAGGCCATGTGGCCGCCGTAGGAGGCCAGGGCCTTCTGGAGGGAGACGGGGTTGGCGCGCGAGGTGAGGAAGAGGATGGCGACGGAGCGGCGCACCTGGGCGGGGCGGGGCTCTCCGGGGGCCATCGGCCGGGGCGCGGAAGGCTCGGCGGGGCGGTGCGCGTGCTCGAAGGCGGCCCGCAGCAGGGTGGCCAGCGCGGCGGCGTCCTCCGGGCGGCGGGCGCGCTCCTTGGCGAGGCAGCGCAGCACCACCTCTTCCAGCGCGGGAGGGACGGGCGCGAAGTCGGAGGGCGGTGGCGGCCGCAGCGACAGGTGCGCCTGGAGCACGTCCGGCGTGGGGCCGAAGAAGGGCGGCCGGCCGGTGAGCAGCTCGTAGAGGAGCACGCCCAGCGCGTACACGTCCGTGCGCGCGTCCACGTCCGAGTTGCCCGCGCACTGCTCCGGCGCCATGTACTCCGCGGTGCCCGCGAAGCCGGACGTGTCGCTGGGGGTGGCGCCCTCGCCGGGCAGGGCCACGTTCTCCAGCGAGGTGCCGCGCACCAGGCCGAAGTCGAAGACGCGCACGCGGCCGGCCGCGTCGTCCAGGAAGAGGTGCTCCGGCTTCAAGTCACAGTGGGCGAGCCCGTGCTCGTGGACCCGGGCCGCCGCGTCCACCACCGCCAGGGCCCGGGTGGCCAGCTCGCCCGCGGGCAGCGGCCCGGCGGCGCGCGCCAGGCGCTCGGCCAGCGTGGGCAGGGCCACGTGCTCCATGGCGAGGAAGCGCGCGCCGCCCGGAAGTGTGCCGGCCTCGTACAGGGCGGGCACGGTGGGAGGGCCCAGCACCCGCAGCGCCTCCGACTCCCGGACGAGCTGCGCGCGGCCCAGCGCGTTGCCGCTGCGCGCCAACTTGATGGCCGTGCGCTGGCCGTCCGAGCTGCGCCTCGCGTCCAGCAGCACGCCAAAGCCGCCGTGCGCCAGCACCCGCTCCACCTGGTAGCCCGGGATGGAGGGCAGGGTGGACGGCTCGGCGGACGGCGCGAGGTCCTCCCCCGGAGGAGGGGGGCTCGGCGGGCACGGCGCGTGGGAACCCTCCCAACGCCGCCCGCATGTCTGGCAGCGCGGCACGGGCGGCACTCTACGTCATGTGCCACCGTGTTTCAGAATCGGACGGACGGCCGCGGGGTGACCCGATGGGTCGTCCTCCATCACCCGCCGAGCGGGCGTGGGACCCCTCCCTTCAGGACAGGGTTCGGATGGCCCCAGCACGGCCCCGGGACGCCTGCGTCAGCGCTCCGGCACCTCCACCGCGCGCAGCAGCGTGGTGTCCGAGTTGGGGGCTCGCACGCGCAGCAGCAGCGCCGCGCCGGGCTTCGCGGCGTTGAGCGCCTTCGACACGTCCTCCGGGGAGGAAATCTTCTGGTCCCCCACCTGGACGAGCACCATGCCCGGCACCAGGCCCGCGCGCTCGGCGGGGCTGCCGGGCTCCACCGCCATCACCCGCACGCCGTCCTGGGTGTTGGCGAGCTGCACGCCGATGCGGCGCGGCGCGGTGGCGGTGGGGCCGTTGCGCGGGGCCACCTCCTCCTCACCCTCCATGGCCGGACGCGTGCCGAGCGTCACCTCCACCGTCTGCGCCTTGCCTCCGCGCACCAGCTCCACCTTCACCCGGCTGTCGGGCCGCAGCTGGCCCACGGCGCGGGTGAGGGCACCGGCCGAGTCCACCGGCTTGCCGTCCACGGAGGTGATGACGTCCTCCTCGCGCAGGCCCGCGCGCGCGCCCGGCCCGCCGCTGTTGACGCCGGCCACCACCGCGCCCTTCGTCACCTCCACACCCAGGGCCCGCGCGATGTCGGGCGTGAGGTCCTGGATGGCCAGGCCCAGCCAGCCACGCCGCACCACGCCCGTCTCCTGGAGCTGGGACAGCAGGTTGCGGATGAGGTTGCTGGGCACCGCGAAGCCGATGCCGGTGGCGCCGCCGATGATGGCCGTGTTCATGCCCACCACCTCGCCCTTCATGTTGAAGAGCGGCCCGCCGGAGTTGCCGGGGTTGATGGCGGCGTCCGTCTGGAGGAAGTCGTCATACGGGCCGGCGTGGATGTCGCGGGCCCGCGCGGAGAGGATGCCGGCGCTCACGCTGGAGGCGAGGCCGAACGGGTTGCCGATGGCCATCACCGCGTCGCCCACGCGCAGCGCGTCCGAATCCCCCAGCGGCACGGAGGGCAGGTTGCCCGGCGCGTTCTTCATCTTCAGCAGCGCCACGTCGGTGAGCGGGTCGCGCCCCAGCACCTCGGCGTCGAAGGCGCGGCCGTCGTCCAGCTTCACGCGCACGAGGTCCGCGTCCTGCACCACGTGGTTGTTGGTGAGGACGGTGCCGGCCGGGTCGATGATGAAGCCGGAGCCCGCGCCCTGCCGCGAAGGCGTCTGCCCCTCGAAGCCGAAGCCCGGCGGCAGGCGCCGCATGCTGGAGACGGGGCGGGGACGGGACCGCACCTCCACGTTCACCACCGCGCCCTTCACCGCGTCCACCAGCGGCGCCAGCGAGGTGAGCGTGCCCGGCGCGCCCGACGCCGCGGGGCTGTAGAGCGCCTGCTGCACGGGCGCGGCGGGCGTGGACGGCGCGGCGGCCTTCGCGGGCGCCGGGGTGGACAGCGCGGCGGTGGGGGCCGCCGAGGTCTGGGAGCCCAGGGCCTGGCCGCCGCAAGCACCGAGCGTGGCGGCGGGAAGCAGGGCCAGGGCGCTGAGGAAACGACGCGAGGGGAGCGAGCAGGGCATGTTCGTTCTCCTTTGAGGCCGGAGGTGCTCCGGCGGGAAGAGGTGAAAGGGTCGGTTCGGGCGCGGGGCGACGCACGGCGCGTCCCACCTTGGAGGGGTATGGCGTGATGTCCGTCCGCTGGCGTCCCCCGACTCCCGCGGTGGTCAATCAGTGCCTGGGGCTCATCGTGCGAGGCCCCGTGCCCGAACCGATGCCGGGTGACATTGCAGGCCGTGGGCCAACGCCTTCCGCCCGGTGCTTCCCCCTGGGGCGTGGGGCTTTCGTGGCCCGATGCCCCAGGGACGGCGGGGCAAAGTGCCCCGGCCGGGGCATTTCTCCCCGGGGCAGGGTGCCCCACGTGGGGCGGGCAGCCGGGCGGCGAAGGCCGATGCCCGCGGCGCTCCATGTCGATGGCGCGCAGTGGGTGCCGAGGATGTGCGGCTCGGTGGGCGAGGAAGCGCCGCGCTCCGTGAAGCCCTCGTGGCACGGCGGATGCTCTGTCCGGGCGTGCCTGTCCGCGCCCCGGCTCCCCATGTGGGAGGAGCGCGGGTGACGGGCGAGCCCACCACACCACGACCAAGGAGCCGATATTGATGGGGCCGGAAGAGAGCGCTGGAGCACAGGTGGAATCGCGGCACGGGCCGCTGTCGACGCGGGAGTGGGTGACGCGCGGGAGCGCGCCCCGCGTCCTCCTGGCGGAGGACCAGCCTGAGATGCGCGCGCTGCTGCTGCGGGCCCTGAAGCGCCGGGGCTACGACGTGGTGGACGCCCCGGACGGCCCGGAGCTCATCCGCGCCATCGTGGAAGGGCTGATGGCGAAGGAGACCCAGATTCCGGACCTCATCGTCACCGACGTCCGCATGCCCGGCTTCTCTGGCCTGGAGGTGCTCGCCCGGCTGAGGCGCGAGGGGTGGACCACGCCCGTCATCCTCATCACCGCCTTCGGAGACGCGAAGCTCCACGAGGAGGCGGCACAGCTCGGCGCGGCGTGCGTGCTCAACAAGCCCTTCGCCATGGAGGACCTCTGTGAGGCAGTAGAGGCGCTCGTGCCGCTGCCGCGCTGAGTCCCTGGTCACCGCCGCCGCGCGAGATAAGGTGCGCCCCCATGAGGCCCACCCCCATCAAGTCGTCCTGGTTGCTGTCGCTGTGCGCACTGGGGGCGAGCTGTGCTCCCGCGCACCGGCCCATCCTGGATGGCACGGAGGGGCCAGCGCCCCTGCGGCGGGTGGCGCGAATCGTCGCGGAGTATCCCCACGCGACGGACGCCTTCACGCAGGGGCTGGTCTTCCATCAGGGCGGGCTCTTCGAGAGCACCGGCCACCAGGGCACGCTGCGGCGCCTCTCCTTCGAGTCGGCGGAGCCGGAGTGGATGGAGGAACTCGGGGACATCTTCACCGAGGGGCTGGCCAGCGACGGCGAGCGCCTCTACCAGCTCACCTGGACGGAGGGCCTCCTCTACACGTGGAGCGGCATGCCGCCGCGCCAGGAGCGGATGACGCGCTACGACGGCGAGGGCTGGGGCCTCTGTTACTGGAATGGGAAGCTGGTGCGCAGCGACGGCAGCTCCATCCTGACGTTCCATGAGCCGGGCACCTTCCGCGTGCTGGGCTCCGTGGAGGTGACGCTCCAGGGCCAGCCGCAGGAGCAGCTCAACGAGCTGGAGTGCGCCAACGGCGTCATCTACGCCAACGTCTGGCACAGCTCGAGCGTGCTCGAAATCGACCCCACCACCGGCAACGTGGTGGCCGTCATCGACGCGTCCGAGCTGGTGCGCGCGGTGGCGCCGGAGCTCAGCAGCACCGAGGCGGTGCTCAACGGCATCGCCGTGGAGCCGGGCACGGGCCGCATGTTCATGACGGGCAAGCTGTGGCCCCGGCTGTTCGAGGTGCGCCTGGAGCCCGCGGGCGGCGCGGGGTGAAGCACAGCGGCGTCAGGGCTTCTTCGCCTCGTCGTCGCGCTCCAGCTTCCGGTAGAGCGTCTTGCGGTCCACGCCCAGCACGCGCGCGGCCAGCGTGCGGCTGCCTCCCACCGCCTCCAGCACGCGGTGGATGTAGCGTCGCTCCAGCTCCTCCAGCGTCACCAGCTCCGACGGGTCCGTGTTCTCCGGCACCGCCTTCGGCTGGCTGTAGTTGCGCACGCGCTCGGGCAAATCGTCCACGGTGAGCTGCTCGAAGGAGGTGAGGGCCACCGCGCGCTCGATGCAGTTCTGCAGCTCGCGCACGTTGCCCGGCCACCCGTAGGCCAGCAGCCGCTGCGCCGCCGCCGGGGACAGGCCCACCACGCGCTTGCCGGTGCGCGAGGCGAACTGCTCGATGAAGCGCTGGGACAGCGCGAGCACGTCGTTGCCCCGCGCCCGCAGCGGCGGCAGCTCGATGCCGATGACGTTGAGCCGGTAGTAGAGGTCCTCGCGGAAGCGGCCCTCCTCCACGGCCAGCTCCAAATCCCGGTTGGTGGCCGCGACGATGCGCGCGTCGAAGGGCACCTCCGTGTCCCCGCCCACCGGGCGCACCACGCGCTCCTGGAGCGCGCGCAGGAGCTTGGGCTGGAGCGTGAGGGGCAGCTCGCCCACCTCGTCCAGGAAGAGGGTGCCGCCGTGCGCCTGGACGAAGAGGCCGGTGCGCGCCGCCTTCGCGTCGGTGAAGGCGCCCTTGGCGTGGCCGAACAGCTCGCTCTCCAGCAGCGCCTCCGGCATGGCCGCGCAGTTGAGGGCCACGAAGGGCCCGTCCTTGCGCCGGCCGCGCGCGTGCACGGCCCGGGCGGCCACCTCCTTGCCGGTGCCGCTCTCGCCGGTAATCAGCACCGTGGAGTCCAGGTCCGCCACGCGGTCGATGAGCGCGTACGCCTGCTTCATGGCCGGGCTGTCGCCCACCACCGCGTCGCCCACGTCCCTGCGGCCCAGCTCCTGGCGCAGCCGGCGCACCTCGTCGCGCAGGGCACGGTGCCCCACCGCGCGCTCCAGCACCAACACCAGCGCGTCCACGTCGATGGGCTTGGTGACGAAGTCGTATGCGCCCGCACGGATGGCGGCCACCGCCGTCTCCAGGCTGCCGAAGGCCGTCACCACCACCACGGGGATGTCCGGGCGGTTGAGGACGATGCGCTCGCACAGCGCCAGCCCGTCCATGCCGGGCATGCGCAGGTCCGTGAGCACCACGTCGAAGTCCTCGTCGGCCAGTCGCGCCAGGGCCTCGTCCGCGGAAGGGAGCGCCACCGGGGTGAAGCCCCGGCGCGTCAGTCCCTTCTCCAACATCACGCGCATCTCGCGCTCGTCCTCGACGACCAGGACGCGGCCCGGCATCAGCTTCCTCCTCGCGGCAGGTAGATGGAGAAGCAGGTACCGCGTCCGGGCTCGCTGCGCACGCCAATCCAGCCGCCATGGTCTCTCACCAGACCGTAGGACACGGACAGGCCCAGCCCCGTGCCCTCGCCCACGTCCTTGGTGGTGAAGAAGGGCTCGAAGACGTGGGCCAGCACGTCGGGGGGAATTCCCTCGCCCTCGTCCTCCACGTCCAGCCGCACGTAGTCGGCCTCGGCGCCGCCCACGCCTTCCGGGGGCACGGCGCGGACCTCTTCGGCGCGCACGCGCACCGTGCCCGGCCGCTTCATGGCCTGGAGGGCGTTCATCACCAGGTTGGTGAGGACCTGCTGCACCTGCCCGCCGTCCACCTCCAGCGTCAGGCCCGCGGGCACCTCCTGCTCCAGGGAGATGCTCTTCTTCGAGGCCATGGGCCGCAGCAGGGAGAGCGAGCGCTCGACGAGCCCCTGCACGTCCTCCGGGGCGCGGTGGGGCGCTCGGCGGCGGGCGAAGTCCAGGAGCTGGCGGATGATGCCCGTCATGTGCTGGGCCTGCTGGGAGATGATGTTGGCGGACTCGGCCACCTCCTCGCCCTCCGCCTCGCCGGTGGCAATCATCTTCGCCCGGCCCATGACGACGTTGAGCGGGGTGCCCAGCTCGTGGGCCACGCCGGAGGCCAGCTTGCCCACGGTGGTGAGCCGGTCCGCGTGCCGCAGGTGCTCCACGGCGGACAGCCGGGCGGCCGTCTCCGAGGCCAGGCGCGAGCGCGTCTCCTGGAGCTGCTCGCCCATGCGGTTCATGGCGCTGGCCAGCGTGGTGAGCTCGTCGTTGCTGCGCTGGGGCAGCCGCACGCGGGCGGTGAGGTCCCCCTGGCCGATGCGGTGCGCGAGCTGAACGAGCTGCTCCACGGGCTCGCCCACGAGGCGGCGGCCCATGGCCATGGCGGCCACGAGGAAGGCGAGCGTCATCGCGGCGGTGGCGGCGATGGTGCCCACCACGACGGTGCGCACGTGCTGCCGCTGCTCGCCCAGGGACTCGGTGATTTCGATGGCGCCCAGGCGCGAGCCGAGCCGCACCGGCGTGTACGAGTGCAAGAGGCCCGGCTCCGGGTCGAGGTCCACCATGGAGCCGTCCTGCCCGCTGCGCAGCGTGGCGAGCAGGCGCGGCGGGAAGCCGGCCAGGGGCGGGGTGCCGGGGCCGCCGTCGAGCCACACCCAGCGCAGGGCGACCTGCTCCTGGAAGCGGTTGGCCTCGTGGAGGAGGGTGAAGGCCTCGCGCTCCCCGGCGAGCTGCCAGGCCTTGCCGATGGAGCCGGCGAGCGTGTGGCCGAGCAGGCGGTGGTCGAGCTGCATGTCGAGCGCGGAGCGCTCCAGCTCGCGGCGCACCAGGACGTACTGCAGGCCGGAGATGACGGCGACGGCGAGCAGCACGAGGGCGAGGGTGAACTTGCGGGCGAGTCTCACGGGCCGGCCTGGATGAGAGCACCCCGGCCCGTGAGCGAGGGGGAAGGAGCTCACGGACCGGGGCTGGGTACTCACAACGTACCGCGAGTGCTGCAACAAGGGAGGCGGAACCCCGCCGTCCCCAGCCGGAGCCACAGCATCCGCTGTGCCAGCGTCCTCCGAGAGGAGGACCCGGCCGGAGTCCCCGGCCGGTGGGGCGGAATGCCCCGTTCGAGGGGCAGAATGCCCCGGGCCCGTCGAGGCGCGGCTGTCACCTTCCTCACCGGGCATGGGGCCCAGAGGGAGGGCCACGCGGGAGGAGGGCGGTGCCCCACGGGGCAGGGCCCGCGTCGGGGAGTGTGTCGTCTCTCGCGGGCGCGTCGTCCCCGCGACATCCCCGGCGCGGGGAGGCGTGGCCGCGCGTGGGGGGCTGCGCAAGATGCGCGCGTCGCTGCACGGCCGCGCGTGACGGGAGTCTTCCTGGCGGGCGCGGCGGGGGGTGAAGCGCTCGTGAAGAGGAATCCACGCTGGTGGCTGGCCGCGGGCCTGGCCTGCGCCGTGCTCGCCACGGCCTGTAAGTGCGGAAGCGAGAAGGAGGAGGCCGGCCCGGGCACGGGCGGCGGTGGTACGCCTCCGCTGGCCGAGGACTCGAAGGACGTCGACGGCCAGGAGGTGAAGCTGGAAATCATCGAGGTGCTCACGCGGCGCGAGGGCGCGACGACGCCCCAGACCTCGTTCGTCACCCAGGAGGAGATGGTCGCGCGCGCGCGTGTGCTGGGCGGCACTCCGGGGCTGGAGGCCCAGATTCGCTGGGCGGTGAAGCCGGTGGGCGCGCACACCGGCCCCTCCACGCCCACCGAGACGACGGGACCGGAGCTGGCGTTCCGCGGCAGCTCCGCGCTGCCCCGCACGGGAAGCCGCGAGCCCAACCCGCCGCTGGAGTACGAGGTGGCGGCCACGCTGGACGTGGAGGGGCGCACGCTGGAGGCGAAGCTGCCGCCCACCACCTTCATCCGCCAGGAGGAGGCGGACATCCTGCGGCAGGAGTACCTGGACTACGGCACGCAGTTCCAGCCCGCGCCGGCCAATGTGCTCGTGCCGGAGACCACCACCCTCAACCGGGGCAACTACTCCCTCATCGTCGAGGAGAAGCCGGGCGAGCTGGACAAGCTGCTTCGGGACGTGGAGGCGGAGGTGAACCGCCTCCTCAATGACGACGTGCAGGCGGTGGCGGTGGGGACGCTGGCGCCGAGCCCCACGTCGGTGGTGGTGTCCCCGGGGCCGTCGGTGCTGATGCTCGGGCCCCTGGGGGACACCGAGCCCCAGGGCGACGACGTGTGCGCCGGCGCGCGCGTCAACGGCGGCTGCGCGGGGCCCATCCACGCCGGGCCCAACCGCGTCGCCGACACGCGCGCCAACAACCGCGGCACCCGGGTGAGCCTGCCGTCCATCGTCACCAGTGCCTTCCGCAACCCGCAGCGCAACAAGTTCATCGGCTCCGGCACCATCAACAGCCGCCACACGCGGGGCCTGGCGCTCGACCTGGACCCGCGCTCCCTGTCCATCCCCGGCAAGGACGCGCGCCAGCTCATGTGCGTGGTGGAGCTGGCGGGCATCCGTGTGGCGGGCGAGCCGAACAGCTTCAGCGAGAACGGGCCGGTGACGTTCCTCGATTGCAACGACCCGGCCGCGGACCACGTCCACATCCAGCGGTGAGGAGGAGCGTGAGATGACGTCGCTTTCACTTCGAGGCGTGTGGCTCTCGCTGCTCGCCGTCCCCGTGCTGGTGTGGGCCCAGGTGGCGGCCCCGACGCCCACGGCGCCGCCCCAGCCTCCCTCCGCCGCGCCGACGCCCTCGGTGGCGGCGCCCGCGGCGCTGTCCTCCTCCGCGAAGGAGGGCATCCGCCTGGCGCAGGAGCACTGCCCGTCGGACGGCTTCGACAAGGAGGGCTGCGACAAGGCCATCGGCCTGCTCCAGGAGGCCGCGCGGACGGACCCGGAGAACACGGACGTGCAGCTCGCGCTGGCGCAGGCGTACTGGAACACGTCGTACCGGGAGGCCCCTCAGGCGCGCACGCGCGGGGAGTTGCGGCAGCGCGCGCTCGGCATCTACCAGAAGCTGGTGGACCGGAACGTGAAGGATGCGCGGCCGTACTGGGAGCTGAGCCTGCGGCAGAAGAACGAGACGCAGCGGCTGCCGCTGCTCAAGCGCACGGTGGCGCTGAACCCGAAGCACCCGCAGGCGAACAAGGACCTGGCCCAGGCGGAGCTGGCCGAGGGGAACGTGGATGCCGCGGTGGAGAGCTACCAGAAGCATCTGGAGGTGAGCCCGTACCGGGACTCGCAGGACGCGATGGACCACCTGCGGTTCGCGAAGCGGCTGGAGGGCATGGGCCGGACGGACGCGGCGGCGCAGGTGGCGGACAAGGTGTCGGGGCTCGTGCAGGGCGAGCGCCGCGCCACGCGCTGCGAAATCTGGCGCTCGGTGGACCCGAAGCTGTACCAGGCGAACACGAAGGTGGCGCAGAAGGTACAGGCGCTGCTGCCCTACTGCACGCGGACGGAGGACATGGAGCGCGCGGCGGAGCTGGAGCGGCAGGGCCGGGTGGACGAGGCGATTGACGCGGCGAAGCGCCAGGTGGCGGAGAACCCGAAGCCGGAGGGCGCGCACGTCCTGCTGGAGCGGCTCTACCAGCGCAAGGGCCAGACGGCCCAGGCCGCGGAGGTGGCCGCCCGCCAACTGGAGGAGGACCCGGACGCGCATGAACGGTGCGAGCGCTTCCGGACGCTCGCGCCTGCCACGATGCGCGCCATGCCGAAGGAACGCGTGGAGGCTCTGCGGCGCGAGTGCAAGCTGCCGGAGTGAGCGGCGCGGCGCGTGGAGGCTCCGCGGCGCGACGCGCGCGCTCACTTCATGGGCGGCGTGGCGTCCGGCGCGTCCGCCTCGCCGAGGAACCGGCGCCGCAGCGTGCGGGTGACCTCCGCGTCCCACCGGGCGGAGAACACCTCCACGACGGTGCGCCGGAAGCGCAGCGCGCACGCGAGGCACGCCAGCGTGACGGCGAGGCCGATGACGCTGTTCTGCCACGAGGCCAGGTCCCACTGCCCGTCCCAGAACCACTCCTTCATGCTGTTCGGCCACCAGTAGTGGATGGGCCAGCCGGGGCCGCTGCCCGCGAGGTCGCAGAGGATGTGGAGGTGGAATGCGAACAGCGACAGTCCCGCCACCCAGGCGCGCTGCCGCGCCAGCGCCGCGCACACCGCGGTGGTGAGGAGCGCGCCCACGTAGCCATGGAAGAGGACGTGGTGATAGCGCCCGTACCACTCCTCACCCGCGAGGAGGGTGAGCCCGTCCAGGTCCGGGGCCAGCCCCGCGCAGACGACGAGGATGCGGTCCCTGCGCTCGCGCAGGCCCTGGGCCGCGAGCCACGCGAGCTCGCCATGGACGATGGGATTCATTGCCGCCAGCGTATGCCCTTGGCGGCGCATGCGCCCCCAGGTCCCGGCCTACCCCACAACGGGCGAGCGGCGGGGCGTGCCCAGCAACTCCAGCGTGCGCACGGCCACGTCCACCAGCGTCGACGAACACGGATGGCAGCCTCCGCCACAGCACGGGGGCCACTCGCCCTCCGCGTCCCTCAGCAGCGGATAGACGCAGCCCCGCAACGAGTCCGGCAACCCGGCCTCCTCGCATGCGCGCCGCAGCGCGGCCTGCACCGTGGGGTCCTTCACGTCCAGCACCCCGACTCCATAACGGCGCGGGCCCGGGAGTGAGGCCCGGCGGCCGGGCGGGCCCGCGCTCGACTCCCCGCACGGAGCAACCGTCGGAGCACACCCCCGCACTTCCCGTTGCCAAAATAGTTAGGGGCCTTATGGTAAGGGCACAGTGGCTACACGAACACCCTCCTTCCCGACGCTTCCTCCAGTGCCCCGCTACGAACGGCTGCAGCGGCTGGCCGCGCGCTTCCCCCAGATGGACATGAGCGCCATCGAGACGTGCATCTTCATGCTGCATCTGGGGCACGGACTGACGGGCGCCTATGACGCGCACATGGCGCGCCACGGACTGTCCATGGGGCGCTTCATCGTCCTCATCCGGCTCTTTTCCATGGAGGAGACCGAGGCCGGGCGGGGGCTCACCCCGGCCGAGCTGGCGGAGGGCTCGGCGGTCAGCCGGGCCACCATGACGGGCCTCCTGGACACCCTGGAGAAGGACGGCCTCATCTCGCGCCAGGACCACCCCGAGGACCGTCGCATGTACACGGTCCACCTCACCCCCAAGGCCCGGGAGCTGCTCGAGGGCATGCTGCCGGACTATTACCGCCGCGTCGCGGGGCTCATGGCGCCCCTGAGTGAGGCCGAGCGCACCACCCTCCGCGAGCTGCTGGCCAAGGTCGCCTCCGGCATCCCCGCCCTCCGCGACCCCTGAAGCCCCTCCCACGCCCCTGATTCCTTCCTCCGGCTCCGTCGGACGTCTTCGTCGGGCCGGATGGTTAGCCCCCAAATCATCAGCCGTCGAACCTTCGAGTCTTTCAAATGAGCACTCAGAGCGTGAACCTGGAGAAGGACGTCCCCAGCATCGAAGCCCCCTCGCCCGCCGAGGTGAAGAAGCCCGCCGCGCCCCGCTCCCGGGCGAAGCGGGTGCTGCCCGCCCTGCTGGCCGTGGCGCTGGTGGGCGGCGGCGCGCGCTGGGCGGTGGCGTTCGGCGAGGAGTCCACGGACGACGCGCAGGTGGAGGGCCGCATCGCCAACGTGTCGCCGCGCGTCACCGGGCAGGTGGCGAAGGTGCTGGTGGCGGACAACCAGACGGTGAAGGCCGGTGACGTGCTGGTGGAGCTGGACCCCTCCGATTTGAACGCGAAGCTGGAGGTGGCGCGCGCGGACGTGCTGAGCGCGGAGGCGCAGCTGTCCAGCGCGCAGTCGCAGCTCGCCCTCACCGAGGCCAACGCCGGCGCCAACCTTCGCCAGGCGCGCGGCGGCGTGGTGCAGGCCTCCAGCGGCATCCACTCGTCGAAGGCGGCGCTGGAGCAGGCGCGCGGGGACGTGCAGGCGGCGGAGGCCCGCTTCAAGCTGGCGGACGCGGACCTGGCGCGCGTGAAGACGCTGAAGGTGGAAGGGGCCGTCACGCAGGCGGACCTGGACGCGCGGCAGGCCGGGTATGACCAGGCGAAGGCGGCGCTGGACGTGGCGCGCGCGCGGCTGACGTCCACCGAGGCGGGTGTGCAGGGCTCGTCCGGCGGCCTGGAGGCGGCGCAGGGCAAGCTGGCGGCGGCGGAGACGGTGCAGGTGCAGGTGCAGGCGGCGCAGGCGGCGGTGAAGCTGGCCGAGGCGAAGCTGAAGCAGGCCCAGGCGGCGCTGAGGCTGGCCGAGCTGAACGTCTCCTATACGCAGGTGCGCGCGCCGGTGTCGGGCGTGGTGAGTCGCCGCACGGTGGAGGTGGGGCAGGTGGTGGGCCCCGAGCGCCCGCTGATGGCGCTGGTGCCGCAGGACGACATCTGGGTGGTGGCCAACTTCAAGGAGGACCAGGTCGGGGACATGCGGCCGGGCCAGCCGGTGGCGCTGACGGTGGACGCCTTCGGCGGCCGCGAGTTCCGGGGCCACGTGGACAGCCTGGCCGGCGCCAGCGGCGCGCGCTTCGCGCTGCTGCCTCCGGACAACGCCTCCGGCAACTTCGTGAAGGTGGTGCAGCGCATCCCCGTGCTCATCCGCCTGGATGGTGACACGAAGGACGTGCAGCTCCGGCCCGGCATGAGCGCCGAAGTCACGGTGGACACGAGGAGCCGATAGCCGTGAGCGGTGACACCATCACCGGCTCCAAGGCCGGTATCACCATCGCCGCCATGGCCGCGGCGCTGATGTCCGTGCTGGACATCTCCATCGTCAACGTGGCGCTCAGCGACATCCGCGCCAGCTTCGGCACTCCGCTGGACCAGATTGCCTGGGTGTCCACCGGCTACATGATGGCCAACGTGGTGGTCATCCCCATGACGGGGTGGCTGCAGCGGCGCTTCGGCTACCGGCGCTACTTCACCGGCTCCATCCTGGTGTTCACCGCGGCCAGCGTGCTGTGCGGCCTGTCGTGGAACCTGACGTCGCTGGTCGTCTTCCGCATCCTCCAGGGCGTCGGAGGCGGGGCCATCATCCCCACGTCGCAGGCCATCCTCTTCGCCCGCTACCCGCGCGAGGAGCACGGCATGGCGGGCGCGCTGTTCGGCCTGGGCGCGGTGACGGGGCCGCTGCTGGGGCCCACCGTGGGTGGCCTGCTCATCGAGGCGGCGAGCTGGCACTGGATTTTCCTCATCAACCTGCCGGTGGGCCTGTTCGCCGCGTACATGGCGTGGCGTCACATCGAACAGCCGGCCTTCGAGCCCACCCGGGACAGGGTGGACCGGTATGGCATCGCCCTGCTGGCAGTGGGCATGGCGGCGCTCCAGTTCGTGCTGGAGGAGGGCACCCGCAAGGACTGGTTCGACAGCCTCGAAATCACGGTGCTCGCGGTGGTGGCGGCCGTGGCGCTCATCACCTTCGTGGTGCACGAGCTGGAGACGCCACAGCCGGTGGTGGACCTGCGCGTGTTCGCCAACCGCTCCTACACGGCGGCCACGGGCATCAACCTCATCGTCGGCACGGCGCTGTTCGCCGGCTCGTTCCTCTTCAGCCTCTTCTGCGGCACGGTGATGCGCTACTCGGCGCTCGACATCGGCCTCATCTTCCTGAAGGGCAGCGCCATCCAGTTAGTGCTGATGCCGCTCATCGGCCGCTTCGGAGGGAAGGTGGATGGCCGGGTGCTGGTGGGGGTGGGCATCGCCGGTATGTGCTTCTCGCTGTGGACGAACGGCCACCTGTCCAGCACGGCGGACGAGGCCGCGCTGATTGCGCCCGTCTTCATCCGCGCCTGCTCGCTGGGGCTGATTTTCGTGCCCCTGTCCGTCATGGCGCTGAGCAACCTGCGGCCGGAGCAGCGCGGCAACGCGGCGGGCCTCTACAACCTGACGCGCGAGCTGGGCGGCTCCATCGGCACCGCGTGGATGAGCAGCGCCCTCAACCGGGCGACGAAGGTGAACGTCACCGCGCTGTCGTCGCACGTGGACCCGTACAGCCAGGTGACGCAGGAGCAGGTCGCCTCGCTCAAGGCCGCGGTGGGCGCGCGCGTGGCGGACCCGCTGTCCGCCGCCTACAGCCTCATCGGCCAGCGCATCAACGGGCAGGCGCTGGTGCGCGCCTTCAACGCCAACTTCACCGTGCTCACCGCCATCTTCGCCCTGTCGCTGGTGCTGGTGTTCATGCTGAAGAAGCCCGCCGCCGGCGTGAAGGTGGAAGGCGCGCACTGACGCCCGGCCGGCGCTTGTACGACGGGCGGGCCCTCGATTCAGGGGGACCCGCCCGTCACCGTGGAGCACGGGCTACTGGACGTGCTTGGGGTCCATCCAGAAGATTTCCCACTGGTGCCCGTCGAGGTCCTGGAAGCTCCGCTGGTACATGAAGCCGTGGTCCATCGGCTCCTTCGTCTCCTGGGCGCCGGCCGCCAGGGCCTTCTTCAGGTGCTCGTCGACGGCGCTCCGGCTCTCCGCGGTGAGGGCGATGATGGCCTCGGTCACCTTGGTGGAGTCCGCGATTTCCTTCTTGATGAAGCCCTTGAAGAAGTCCTTCACCAGCAGCATCACGTAGATGTCCTCGCTGATGACCATGCACGTGGCGTTCTGGTCCGTGAACTGGGCATTGAACGTGTAGCCGAGCTGCTTGAAGAACTCGACGGACCGGCCGAGGGACTGCACGGGAAGGTTCACGAAAATCCTGGTCGCCATGGGCGTCGCTCCTGGTGGGTTGGGAAGGGGGAAATCCTGCCTCCAACCCGGCGACGAACGACGGCACGGGAGATCGACACGAAGCTCGCCGACATTTTCCGGCCCTCGGGTGCCAGAGGGCACCACGGCCCGGAAACGAACAGGCGGGCCCACCCTCTTCGGATGGGCCCGCCGGAGACCGCGGGACGTCAGGGCTTCCGGTCCACCCGCTCAGCGCCGCGAGCGGGCGAACGCCCGGGCGTGTTGCCGCCGGCGGCGGAACACGGCGGCCAGGCCGAGCAGCCCGGCGGCGGCGAGCGGCACACCGCCCGTCCCCGTGGCCGAGGCGCCGCAGCCCTGGGGCGCGGAGCCGGGGGCGCTCGAGGCGGTGTCCGGGGCGCCGGGCGTCTCGTCACCGGGCAGGACGCCCAGGTCCGGCGCGTGGGTCAGCAGCGGGGCCTCCACCTCGGGGGCCTCGGGCTCCTCCACCACCGGGGTCTCCGGCTCGGAGGGCGTGGGCGCCGGCTCGGGCGTGGCCACCACCGGCGCCGTCGGCTCGGGCTCGGCCGCGGGGGGCATCACGTCCCCCAGCGTGGAGGCCATGGTGAAGCCGTCGTGGTACACGCTCGCCTCGGGGCTGATGGTGTCGTCCCGGTACAGTCCGAGCTTGAGGTAGTTCAGCTCCGTGCCGTACTGCGTGGGCCCGAAGGTCTTCGGCAGCACGAGCTTTCCGTTGTGCCACAGCTGCACGAAGCCCGTCTTCGGGTTGGACGACCACTTCACCTGCAGGATGAAGTCGTGCCACTCGCCGCGATTCAACGGCGCCTGCCACACCACGTCGCCGCTGGAGCCGCCCACGCGCAGGTTCATCTGCTCGCCGCGCACGAAGAACTCCAGCGGCGGCGAGCCCGAGTCGCCCGCCTGGTGCCACTGGGCGAAGACCTGCCACGTGTCCGCGCTGGGGTAGCCCTTCGGGAACAGCGTGCTCCACTTGTAGAACCACGTGGAGCCCGTCTTCTCCTGGCTGATGTAGAGCAGCTCGTTGCGGTTGCCGCTGGCGTTGATGGGGTCATCGCCCTGCCGCACGGTGGCCTTCAGCGCATAGCGCCCCTCGCGAACGACGTCCGTCACCACCTGGAGGCGGCTGTTGGCGACGCTCTGCGAGCGGGTCCACTGAGAGATGTTTCCCGTCTCGAAGTCGCCCTTCCACTGCACGTCCGCGGACGCGATTGCGGGAAGCAGCAACACCAGGGCGACGAGTCGAAGGAGATGCGTCAACTGAGGTCCTTTCGTTCCGGGTTGGCGCAATGGGACACCCGGGCGGGCGAGACGCTTCCCGTCAACGCCCGCCTGCCAACCCCCGGTCCTCCGTACCCCCGCCGCTCCGGCCGGAGGGCGGTCAGCCCCGCGAGCCCCGGCTTCCGCCGCCGCCAGGAGCACCCCGAAAGCAATGATTCCGGCGGGATGCGTAGGGGGTTCCACTCAAGGATTCCGACCCCGTCCGTCTCTAATCCAGGCCGCCCGGTTCCCGGCCTGACCGCGCGGCGTCGCGCGGCCCGTCAGAGGGGGAAGGGGTCTCGGAAGGGGATGGAGCGGCGCGGGGAAGAGGCCCGGAACCGGACAATGGCATGCCCGGGCGGTCAGGGGTTTCGTGGAGTGCGGAACGTCCGCGCGCCCCGGAGTCCCGGGCCGCCCGCCGGGGTGAAGTCGGCGGACGGGGCATGTTGGTGTAGAACGCAACAGGTGGGCGACTGCTTGGGGGTGGCGCCCGAGGGGGCAGTATGTTGAAGCCGGCGTACGACAAGGTCCTGGTCCTGGCGCTGGCGACGCCCGTGCTCGTGCTGACCACGATGCTCGCGTGCTCCCCATCCAAGGGGGCAGACGCGGGCGTCACGCCCCAGTTCTGGGCGGAGCGCCGGGCCGCGGCGCGCATCGAGGCCCGGCTCACCCACCCCGAGGCGGACAGGCACCGGCCCCGCGTGTCGTCCGGGGGATGTCCCGTTCCCCCCGAGCCCATCCCCCTGAGGGAGCTGGCCCGGCTGGAGGAGGCCGGGGACTGGGGGGGCATCGCCGCCGCCTATGCCCTCCAGGGCGAGTGGAACCAGGCGGCCTCCTTCCTGGAGCGGATGCCCGCGTCGCCGGACCGGGACACGGACCTGGCCGCGGTGCACCTGGCCCGGGGCGCCCACGAGAAGGCCCTGCGGCTGCTGGACGCGGTGCTGGCCTCCCACCCGAAGCACCCGCAGGCGCTGTGGAACCGCGCGCTGGTGCTCCAGGAGATGGGGCTCACCATGAAAGCGGCGGAGACCTACGAGCAGGTGGCCTCCCTGAACGAGCCGGGCTGGGGCCGCGAGGCCCATGCGCACGCGCTCACCCTGCGCGAGGAGACGCTGGAGCGCGCCCGGAAGTGGAAGGGCGCGCGGGACGCCACCCTGGCGCTCATGGATGACGCCCAGGCGCCGCTGCCCCTGGACGAGGCCCGGCAGCACCCCGGCGTGGTCCGGCAGCACTTCTACGAGGTGGTCCGCTCCGCTTCCTCCAAGGAGCGCGCGATGGGGCTGCTCCCGCTCGCGCAGGAGCTGGACCGGCTCCAGGGCGGCACCGCGCTGGGCGACTACGTGCGGCGCGTGGCGGCCCGGGACTTCGCCCGGCGCGGCGGCCTGGCGCGCGGCTACGCGGAGCTGGTGCGCTCTCGGACCCAGGCGTCGGAGTCGATGCTGGACACGCTGCGGGCCTCCGGCGAGGACGACCTCTTCCTGGGGGCGGTCCTCCGCACCCGCGGCGCGCTGGGCTACCTGGCGGACGCGGTGGAGCGCGGCAGGCGCCAGCAGGACCCCTGGTTCCACTTCTATCTGGAGCGCGAGCAGGCCCGGAAGGAAATGGCGGACGGGGAGTGGTGGAAGGCCGAGCAGCGGCTCTTCAGTGCGCTCCAGCGCTGCCGCGAGGGCGCCCTGTCCGCGCGCTGCGTGGAGCTGGAGCTTCGCCTGGGCATCCTCTATGCCGAGCTGCGGCGCCTCACCGAGGCCGAGCGCCACGCCCACACTGCCTGGACGTGGGCGCGCCAGCTCCGCGAGTGGGAGCTGGAGCTGACCTCGCTGGAGATGCTGGCCCACATCTCCCGGGACCGCGGTGACTTCTCGAGCGCCCGGGCCTACGTCGAGGAGTGGTCCGCGCGAGGCGGGCGGTTCAACACCTGCTACTGGCCCCAGGTCAACCTGGCGCACATCCACTTCCTGGACATGCGCCCGGAGGACGCGCGCCGCGCGCTGGAGGCCGCCGCGGCGTGCCCCACCGCGCCGCTGGACCATATGTTCGGCGCCACCTTCGCGGAGATGGCCCGCACCCATCCGGCCTCGGGTGACGCGGAGCTGCTCCGCCGCACGCTCGCCGCACGCGCCTCCAACCCCATGCCCGGTGACGCCGTCTACACGCGCTACATCGAGGGGCGCTTCATGCTGGACCGCGAGCGTGAACAGGGCCAGGCCCTGCTGCGGCGTGCCATCGACGAGGCGGAGAAGCTGCCGCGCGCGGACACGCTGGCGCGCGAGGCCTGGACGCTGAGCTATTCGTCGCTCATCACCGACGCGGGGCGCACGGGCGACTATGTCCGGGTGCTGGAGTTGATGGCCGCGCAACTGGGGACGTCCGTGCCCTCGCGGTGCGCGCTGGCCGCGGCGGTGCACCACGAGCGCGCGGTGGTGGTCGCTCGCGGTGCCGATGGAAGGGTGGAGGGGCACTACGACGAGAACCGCGAGGAGCCCTTCTCCCGCAGCCCCACCTCCAGGCTCGTCCCCGAGGGGCTGCGGCAGAAGCTGCGGGGCTGCGAGCGCGTGGACGTGCTGGCCTGGGCGCCCGTCTTCGGCCGCACGGACCTGCTGCCGCCGGACATGGCCTGGAGCTTCCGCATGGGCCGCACGGCCCAGCCGCGCACCGCGTCCGGGGGACGCCGGCTCGTCGTCTCCAGCGTGGAGGCTCCGTCGCTGCTGCAGTTGCCGCGGCTGCCCGCCTGGACGCCTCCGCCGGAGCCGGGGCCCACGCCGCTGGAGCTGCTGTCCGGCTCGGAGGCGACGCCCTCGCGCGTGCTCTCCAGCATGTCGGACGCCACCGAAATCGAGATTCACGCACACGGCATCAGCGACCCCGCCCTGTCGGACGCGTCACTGGTGGTGCTCTCTCCGGAGGGCAACGGGCGCTACGCCCTCACCGCGGACGTCGTCCGGCAGCAGCGGCTGATGGGCTCGCCGCTCGTCTACCTCGCCGCGTGCAGCGCGGGCCGCCTGGCCTCCTCCACCACCCACGAGCCCTTCAGCCTGCCGGCCGCCTTCATCGACGCGGGCGCCCGGGCGGTGCTCGCCTCCACCGTGGACATCCCCGACGCCGCCGGCCGGTTCTTCGACGGGGTGCGCCAGCGCATCCGC
This sequence comes from Myxococcus sp. RHSTA-1-4, assembly GCF_020037125.1. Classification (GTDB taxonomy): domain Bacteria; phylum Myxococcota; class Myxococcia; order Myxococcales; family Myxococcaceae; genus Myxococcus. The sequence goes on along the minus strand of NZ_JAIQDG010000001.1, from coordinate 684,005 downwards.
GCGGGCACCTCACCCGCCGAGGCCCTGCGCGACGAGCGGCGCAAGTGGCTCGAGCGCGACTCGCGCAACGGCTGGACGCAGCACGTGCTGCTCGTGGAGACGTCCGAGTAGCGCGGCCGGCCCCCGGCGCCCTCAGGGAGGCGTGGGCAGGTACGTGTTCCCCTTGGGCACCCGGAAGTGGTGGAACGTCACCGAGGCGCTCACGTCCAGCGCGCGCACCCAGTGCCACCAGCCCACGGGGATGAAGACCATCTCCCCCGGCTCCAGCACCGCCTCCACCACGTCCGCCTCCGCGTAGAGGGGGAAGCGCTCCGGGTCCGGGCGCTCCGCGTCCACCTCGCTGAAGGTGCCGTAGCGCGGGTACATCAGGTGCCGCTGGAAGGAGGGGATGAGCTTCACGTGCTTGCGCCCCATCACCTGCGCCAGCAGCACGTTCATGTTGTCGTGGTGCAGCGGGGTGACGGTGCCCGCCGGGCCCAGCAGCAGCGTCATCATGTCCGGCCGCAGCTCCGCGTCGATGATGCCCCTGGGCGCGCGCACGTCCTCGCGCAGCGGGCGGAAGCCGTCCCGCGTCCAGTTCTCGTTGCGCGGCACCATGTAGTAGTCGTTCGTCTCGCCGCCCGTCTCCACCATGTGCAGGTAGTCCCGGAAGCGCATGGAGGTGCGGTGCTTCTCGTACTGGGGAGAGTGGTCCGGGTTGGCGTTGCGCCCCGTCATCACCTCCACCTCCACCTCCCCCGCGCGCTCGGCCAGGGACTTCAGCGACCAGCGGCCCAGCGCGGGCCAGTCCCGCATCATCCCCGTCAGCACCACCGGCCGGTGCCCGAAGTAGTAGCGCGTGAAGAACTCCTCCGGCGCCAGGTCCTCGCGCCGCTCAAGCGTCTGGTGCTGGCCCGCCTGCCGCAGCAGCGCGCTGTAGACGTCCATCACGGACTCCATCCAGCTGTACCGGCGTCCCAGGCGCCAGGCGGCCTGGTAGTAGGGATGTGCCAGCACGCCGGCCACCTCTTCCCGCGCCACGTCCTCGCTCACGCCGGCACCCTGAAGGACCTGCCGCGCCTCTTCCTCGCTCACGCCCAGCGCGAGGTTCTCCACCAGCCACCCCTGCCACTCGGGCGTCAGACGCGAATTTTCCTTGGACATTTAGAACTCCCTGAATTCCTGGCGCCAATCCGACCCGGGGCTACTCACGGAAATGGAACCGGCGTGGTAAGGAGCACAACCGTTCTCGTTTTTCATCCATCAGCAACTTGTCCGTGCTGCCTGTATCCCAGCACGAGGAGCGAGCGTGATGACGCCCGGTGCCAATGAGTCGGTGAAGGCCGACCTCCAGGAGAGTGTCGCCAGGGAGGCCAACGTCAAGAACAACTACGTGGACTGCGCCACCAACGTGGACGTCCAGCGCCAGCGCCGGCCCCTGCCGCCGCCGGTGGGGCCCGCCCTGATGGGCGCGGCCAGCACGTCGCAGGGCCGCTGATCCCCGCCCGGAGAGGGCAATTTCCACCCTCCCGGGCATTTTCCGCCGGGCGGCTGCTTTTTTCTTCTCAAGGATTGGGCCGCCGCGCGTCTTTGGTGGGAAACCACCAGCAGCACAAGCGTGGGGCATCAATGGCAGACCTCTTCAACCGGGAGCGGCGGCGCTTTGAAGCGTTCATCCGCCAGCATCGTCCGGCCCTCCTGGGCCTGGCGCGCCGGTTGTGTGCCCGCTCCAGCCTGGAACCGGAGGACCTGGTCCAGGAGACGTTCGAGCGGGCAATGCCCGAGTTCTCCCAGTTGAAGGACAGGACGGACTCGGCGGCGGCGGCCTGGCTGTGCACCACCATGACGAACCGGTTCCTGGACTACTGCCGCCGCCAGCGGACGGAAGTCCGGGGACTGCCCCACCTGGCGCTGGTGCAGGACGCGGCGGTGTCGCCGGAGGACTCCCAGGAGAACTGGGAGCTGGTGAACACCGACGAGTTCCAGAAGGCCATCGAGCGGCTGAAGCCCCACCTGCGGGACGCCTACCGGCTCCACGCGGAGGGCAGGCGCTACACGGCCATCGCCGAGCATTTCAACGTTCCCGTGGGCACGGTGGGCAGTTGGCTCACCCTGGCGCGGCGGGATTTGAAGGAACTGCTGCTGCCCCAGGTGGCGGTGGCCCGGGAGCAGGGGGCACGAAGCTCATGAACACGCCATGCACCAAGCTGCACCTCTTCGTGGACGGAGAGCTGTCCGCCACCGAGGCGGAGGCCTTCCGTCACCATCTGACGCGTTGTGCTGAGTGCGAGGTCGGACTGAGGGATTTGCTCCAGCTGGAGATGCTGGCCTCGCGGGCCCTGGCGGGCGCGGGCACCGGCGGCGAGCAGGCCGAGCACTCCCGGAAGGTGACGCCGCTGCGGCCCTGGCTGCACCGCGCGTACCGGACGGCGGTGCCGGTGGCGCTGGCGGCGGGGATGGCGGCGGTGGGGGTGTTCCGCCTTCAGTCGGAGCCGGAGATGCCGGGCGAGGTATGGCTGGCGAGCGCGACGGAGCGGAAGCTGGACGCGCGGCTGAGCCACCCGAAGGCGGACCCGTTCCGGCCCTACGTGCCGTACCGGGGCACGGCGCAGACCGCGGACGTGCTGCCGCTGCGGCCGCTGGCGGAGTTGGAGGAGCGCCAGGACTTCCGGGGCATCGCCGCGGCGTACGCGCTGCGCGGGGACTGGCAGCAGGCGGAGGCCTTCCTGCTGCGGGCTCCGGACTCGCCGGACAAGGACAACGACCTCGCGGTGGTGGCCCTCAGCCGCGGCCGCTGGGAGGACGCGCTGGGGCTGCTCGGCGGCGCGCTGCGCCGGGAGCCGAGGCACGCGCAGGCGCTGTGGAACCGCGGGCTGGCGCTGCAGGGCCGCGGGCTGAAGAAGCTGGCGGAGGTGTCCTTCCGGGACGCGGCGGCGCTGCCGGCGCAGGAGGAGGGCTGGGCGAAGGAGGCGGAGACCCGCGCCAACGAGCTGCGCGACTCCCTGGAGCTGGAAGAGGCGCGGTGGCGGACGCAGGTGCGCGAGACGAGCAGGCGGCTCTCCGCGGGCACGGCGGACCTGAAGGAGCTGATGCAGCAGCCGGCGCTCGCGCGCGAGGCCTTCTACGAGGCGGTGCGCACGGCCACCACGCCCGGCGCGGTGACGGCGCTGGCGCCGCTCGCGAAGGAGCTGGACCGCGTGGGCGGTGGCTCGGTGCTGCAGGACTACGTCCGGGACATGGCGGCGCGGGACTTCGCCGTGCGTGCCCCGCTGGCGCGCGACTACGCGAAGCTGCTGGACGGCGCGCTGACGCCGGGCCTGCTGGACTCGCTGCGCCGCTCGCAGGAGTGGGACCTCTACTTCGGCGCGCTGGTGCACACGGGCGCGGCGGCGAAGGACGCCGAGGCGCTCAAGGCGCTCGCGCGCTTCGCCCACGCCTCCCGAGACCCGTGGCTGACGCTGCTGGCGGACCGCGAGCGGGCCTGGAGCGAGGACATGCGGGGCCGCGCCAGCGCGGAGCAGCTCCTGCTGAACACGCTGCGCACCTGCGAGGCGTACACCCGGCTGTTCAACTGCACGCAAATCAACTGAAGCACTGAAGCAAACTGCTTCATCCGCGGAGGCCTGTCCGGGAGGACGGGCCTCTTCGCGTTTAAGCTCCCCTCTCTCCAGGAGAGACCGATGCCCCCTTCCGCACCGCGCAACATGAGTGACTACGAGGCCACGCGCCGGGCCTTCCGGTGGGAGCGCCCCGAGCACTTCAACTTCGCCGCCGACGTCGTGGACCGGCACGCCTCCGAGCGCCCGGACGCGCTGGCGCTGCTCTGGTCCGACGAGGCGGGGCGCGAGCGGCGCTTCACCTGGGAGGACGTGCGGCGGCACTCGCAACACGCCGCGAGCTTCCTCGCCGGGCTGGGCCTGCACCGGGGGGACCGCGTCTTCATCATGATGCCGCGCGTGCCGGAGTGGTGGTTCCTGGTGCTGGGCTGCATCCGCGCCGGCATCGTCTTCATGCCCGGCACGCCCATGCTCACCGTCAAGGACATCCGCTACCGGCTGGTGGCCGCGGATGCCAACGCCGTCATCGCGGACACGAGCTGCCTGGACCGCTTCGAGGGGCTCGCCGGCACGGGCCGGGTGGAGACCTGGGTGGCGGTGGGCGAGGGCGCTCCCTCGCCCTGGGTGCGCTACGAGGCCGGGGCGGCGGGCACGGGCGCGCACGAGGCCACCTTCCCGCCCACGCGCGCGGACGACCCGCTGCTCATCTACTTCACCTCCGGCACCACCGGCATGCCGAAGATGGTGCTGCACACGCAGGCCAGCTACGGCCTGGGGCACGTGATTACCGGGCGCTACTGGCTGGACCTCACGCCGGAGGACCGGCACCTGACGCTGAGCGACACCGGCTGGGCGAAGTGCGCGTGGGGCAAGCTCTTCGGGCCGTGGAGCCAGGGCGCGTGCAACGTCGTCTACGACTTCCGGGGCCGCTTCGAGCCGGCGAAGCTGCTCAAGGTGCTGGAGTCCCAGCGCGTCACCACCTTCTGCGCGCCGCCCACCGCGTGGCGGGCCATGGTGCTCCAGGACTTGAAGGGCTTTGACCTGTCCTCGCTGCGGCACACGGTGAGCGCGGGCGAGCCGCTCAACCCCGAGGTCATCGACACGTGGAAGGAGGCCACGGGGCTGCACATCCGCGAGGGCTACGGGCAGACGGAGACGGTGGTGCTGGTGGGCATGTACCCGGGCGTGGAGCCGCGCGTGGGCTCCATGGGCAAGCCGTCCCCGGGCTTCACCGTGGGCGTCATCGACGACCAGGGCCGCGAGGTGGCGGACGGGCAGGAGGGGGACATCGCCGTGCGCGTGGCGCCGGAGCGGCCGGTGGGGCTGTTCCAGGGCTACCTCGACGACGAGGGCGCCAACGCGGCCTGCCGCCGGGGAGACTGGTACGTGACGGGGGACCGGGCGGTGCGGGACGCGGAAGGGTACTTCTGGTTCGTGGGCCGCGCGGACGACGTCATCAAGACGTCCGGCTACCGGGTGGGCCCCTTCGAGGTGGAGTCCGCGCTGCTGGAGCACGCGGCCGTGGCGGAGTCGGCCGTCATCGGCGTGCCGGACGACAAGATTGGCCAGCGCATCAAGGCCTTCGTGGTGCTGGCGCCGGGGCACACCGCGTCCGGCGCGCTCGCGAAGGAATTGCAGGAGCACGTGAAGCACACGACGGCGCCGTACAAGTACCCGCGCGACATCGAGTTCGTCACCGAGCTGCCCAAGACGGTGAGCGGGAAGATTCGCCGCGCGGAGCTGCGGGGCACGGCGCCGAAGCGGTAGGCCCGCCGGCTACGCCTCGAAGAGGACGGGGAAGCCGAGCAGCGCGCTGCCCTCCTGGGTGAACCAGCCCTCCGCGACGGCGGCGTGCTGGGTGAGGGTGTGGATGTCGCGGAAGCGCCGCTGGAGGGACGTGCCGTCGCGCACGGTGGTGCCGCCGCCCGCGTGGTAGCAGGCCGTCACCACCTCCGCGGCCGTCTCCGCCACCCACGCCAGCGTGGCGGACACCTGCGGGGCCATGGCGAAGGCGGCCTGGGGAGAGTGCTTGCAGGCCTCCCAGAAGACCTCGCCCATGCGGCGCAGGGTGTCGTGCGCGGCTCGGGCGCCCGTCTCCGCGCGGCCGAGCCGGTTGCGGAACACGGGCGAGTCGATGAGCGAGGTGCGCGCGTACAGCCGGCGCTTGCCGGAGCGGGCGAGGACGAGCAGGTCGTCCACCGCGCCCTGGGCGATGCCGGCCGCCACCGCGCCGATGTGCAGCGCGTAGTGCAGCACCGGCACCATGTAGCAGGGGCCGGGCACGGCGGGCTGGCCGGTGAAGATGTCGAAGGTGCGCTGCTGGGGGACGAAGGTGTCGATGAGGATGTCGTGGCTGCCCGTGCCCCGCATGCCGAGCACGTCCCAGTGCTCCTCGATGCGCACGTCGCGGGCGGGGACCACCATGGCGCGTGTCTCCGGCAGGCCCTCGACGGGGCCGGGGCGGGGCTGGCCGTCCGGGCCCAGGACGACGCAGTTGCCGAAGAGCCAGTCCGTCCGCCGGCAGTTGCTGGCGAAGTTCCAGCGGCCGGTGACGCGGTAGCCGCCGTCCACCTGCATGGCCAGGCCCTGGGCGTTGAAGGCGCCGCCCCCGGTGATGTCCGGGCCGTTGGCGTAGAGGGCGTCGAACTCCTCGCGAGGGAGCAGGGAGAAGAGCTGGGGGCTCTCCGAGGTAATCATCATCGTCCACCCGGTGGAGGCGTCCGCGCGGGCCAGCTCGGCCAGCACCTCCAGCCCCGTCACCAGGTCCAGCTCCAGGCCGCCGTGGCTGCGCGGCACGAACATCCGGTAACAGCCGAGGTCCTTCAGCAGGGCGACGAGGTCCTCGGGGAGCTCTCCCGCCTTCTCAATCTCAGCGCTCCGTGCCGTGAGGGTGGGGGCCAGCTCTCGCACCGCTTGCAGCAGCTTCGCTCCAGCATCCAATGTCATGTTGGGGGGCTCTGTGGTGGGGACCCCCATAACCATGCACGATGCCTTGCGGGAGCGGAAGGCTGGACGTGTCTGTGTCGGGAGGGGGGCGCTACCTACCCCACTCCGTGTGGACGAAGCCCGCTTCCGGCCTGTCCCGGCGCTGGTACGTGTGTGCGCCGAAGGCGTCGCGCTGGGCCTGGGTGAGGTTCTGCGGCAGCTCCGGGCTGCGGTAGCTGTCCAGGTACGCCAGCGAGGCGCTGAACACCGGCACGGGGATGCCCACCTTCGTGGCCACCGCCACCAGCTTGCGCCATGCGGGGGCCATGCGCTCCAGCACCGGCGCGAAGGCGTCCGACACCACGAGGTTGGGCAGGGCCGGCTGCTTCTCGAAGGACTCGCGCAGCGGGGTGAGCAGCTTCGCGCGGATGATGCAGCCGCCCCGCCAGATGCGCGCCATCTCCGCCAGGGAGATGCCCCACTGGTACTCGTTGGACGCCGCCTGGATGAGCCGCATGCCCTGCGCGTACGTCACCACCCGCGCCGCGTAGAGCGCGTCATGCGCCCACGCCGCGAGCTGCGCCTTCTCCTCCGGGGAGAGCTGCTCGGACGGGCCCCTCAGCTTCGCGCTCGCCGCCACGCGCTCGTCCTTCATGGAGGACAGGTTGCGCGCGTCCAGCGCCGCCGCGATGGAGGGCACCGGGACGCCCAGGTCCAAAGCCACCTGCACCGTCCACTTGCCGGTGCCCTTCTGGCCCGCCTTGTCCAGCACCAGGTCCACCAGCGGCTTGCCCGTCTCCGGGTCCTTCTTGCGCAGCACCTGGATGGTGGTCTCCAGCAGGAAGGACTCGGCGATGCCCTCGTTCCACCTGGAGAACAGCTCCGCCAGCGCGTCCGCGCCCAGCCCCAGGCCCCGGCGCAGCACGTCGTACGTCTCCGCCAGCAGCTGCATGTCGGCGTACTCGATGCCGTTGTGCACCATCTTCACGAAGTGGCCCGCGCCGTCCGCGCCCACGTGGGTGACGCACAGGCCCGACTCCGCGCGAGCGGCGATGGCCTCCAGCACGGGACGCACCAGCGCGTACGCCTCCGGCGGGCCGCCCGGCATGATGGACGGGCCGTTGCGCGCGCCCTCCTCGCCACCGGACACGCCGACGCCCAGGAAGTGCAGCCCCTTCGACTTGCACAGCTCCTCGCGGCGGCGCGTGTCATGGAACCAGGAGTTGCCCGCGTCCATGATGACGTCGCCCGGCGACAGCAGGGGGAACAGGCGCTCCATCATCTGGTCCACCGCCGCGCCCGCCGTCACCATCAGCAGCACCCGGCGCGGGCGCTCCAGCCGCTGGACGAACTCCTCCAGCGACGCGGTGCCCTTCACCTCCGGGTGGCCGTACTTCGTGTGCATCTCGTCGACGCGCTCGATGTGCCGGTCCCACACCGTCACCCGGAAGCCGTGGTCCGCGATGTTGAGGGCGAGGGCCGCCCCCATGACACCCATGCCCGCCACGCCGAACTGCGCGCCCGCTGCCTCACTCATGTTTCCTCCCGAAGTCCTGTCACGGTCCGCTCACCGTCCGGCGGCGGAGGGGTCCAGCATCCACTGCGTATTCGTCACCCGGGCCGCCGGCAGGCTCACGTCACCCGCGAGCGCCCTTCGCACCGCGTCCGCCTTGCCCGCGCCCGCCACCAGGTTCAGCACCGCGCGCGCCGACAGCAGCACCGGCAGCGTCAACGTCATCCGCCAGGGCGGCGGCTTGGGGCCCACCACCGCCAGCACCCGCCGCTCGCGCTCCTCCAGCGCGGGGTGGCCGGGAAAGAGGCTGGCCGTGTGCCCGTCCGGGCCCATGCCCAGCAGCACCACGTCCAGCACCGGGGGCAGCTTCGCCTCGTAGTCGCGCGCGGCGGCGTCGCGGTCCTCGCGCTCGCCCTCCATGCGGAACACCTGCGAGGAGGGAAGCCGCAGCGGCTTGAGCAGCGTGTCCTCCACCAGCCGGTAGTTGCTCTCCGCGTGGTCCGGCGGCACGAAGCGCTCGTCCACGAAGAAGACGTCCACCCGCTCCCAGGGGAGCTTCATGTCCGCCAGCGCCCGGTACGCGGGGCCCGGCGTGCCGCCGCCGGACAGGGCCAGGCTCGCGCGCGGGCGCGTGGCGAGCGCGTCCTGGAGCGAGCGCGCCATCCACGCGGCGGCCTCCTGGGCCAGGGACTCCGAGGGGACGACTCGGGGAGGCGCGAAGCTCATAGCCGTGTCCACCTCCGGCCGTCGCGGGCCAGCAGCGCGGCGGCGGCGTCCGGGCCGGTGCTGCCCTGCGCGTAGGAGTGCACCTCGCCGCCCTCGCCGGACTCCAGCGCCTGGAGGATGGGCGTCACGTAGGACCACGCCTGCTCCACGCTGTCCTGCCGCGCGAAGAGGGTGGCGTTGCCGCGCATGCAGTCCAGGAGCAGCCGCTCGTACGCCTCCGGCACCGGCTTGTGGAAGCTCTCCGCGTAGTTGAAGTCCATGGTGACGCCCGCGATGCTGACGTCCTCTCCGGGCACCTTGGACTCGAAGGAGAGGGCGATGCCTTCCTTCGGCTGGATGCGCAGGGTGAGCACGTTGGGCTGCAGGCGCTGGCAGGTGGCGCCCTCGCCCGCGAAGAGGCCCACCGGCACCGCCTTGAAGTGGATGGACACCTCCGTCACGCGCTCCTTCAGGTGCTTGCCCGCGCGCAGGTAGAAGGGCACGCCCTGCCAGCGCCAGGAGTCCACGTTCATCTTCATGGCCACGTACGTGGGCGTGCGCGAGCCGGGCTTCACGCCCTTCTCCTGGCGGTAGCCCTCGTACTGGCCCACCACCACGGCCTGCGACACCTCGCGGCCCTCCAGGGTGCGCAGCGCGCGGAAGACCTTGTTCTTCTCGTCGCGGATGTCCTCCGCGCCGAAGGACACCGGTGGCTCCATGGCGCACAGTGCGAGCACCTGGAGCAGGTGGTTCTGCACCATGTCCCGGATGACGCCCGTCTCGTCGTAGAAGCCGCCGCGGCCCTCCACGCCAATCTTCTCCGCCGCGGTGATTTCCACGTGGTCGATGTGCTGCCGGTTCCACAGCGGCTCGAAGATGGCGTTGGCGAAGCGGAAGACGAGGATGTTCTGCACCGTCTCCTTGCCCAGGTAGTGGTCGATGCGGAACACCTGCCGCTCGTCCAGCACCGACGACAGCTCGCGGTTGAGCTCGCGCGCGCTCTCCAGGTCATGCCCGAAGGGCTTCTCGATGACGATGCGCCGCCAGGGCTTCTGGTGGGGCTCCTCCTGCCGCGGCAGCAGGCCGGCGCCGGCGAGCCCGTGGAGGATTTGCGGGAAGGTGGAGGCGGGGGTGGCCAGGTAGTAGAGCTGGTTGCCCTCGGTGCCGTGGTGGCGGGAGACCTCGTCCAGCTTCTCCCTCAGGCGGGCGAAGGAGGCCGGGTCGTCATAGGCGCCGGAGACAACCTCCAGGCGCGGGGCGAAGCGCTTCCAGGTGTCCTCGTCCAGCGGCTGCGTGCGGGCGAACTTCTGGAGGCCCGCCTTCACGTCGTTCCGGAAGGCGTCCGCGTGCAGCGTGGAGCGGCTGTATGCGACGACGGCGAAGCGCTCCGGGAGGAGGTTGGCGCGGGCCAGCTCGAAGAGGGCGGGGAACAGCTTGCGCTCGGCCAGGTCTCCGGTGGCGCCGAAGAGCACCACCGTGCACGGGTCCGGGCGCCCGGCGCGCAGCACCGGTTCTCCTTCACGGGGGTGGGTCTCGATGTGCAGGCCCTGCGCGTCCATGCCGCTGCCTCCTCCGGTGTCGACTCGGGCGGGCACCTTACGCCGCCTCCGTCATTCCCGGGCAAGTGCGAGTGCGTGCAGTGACGTGGGCGCAACGTCTGCTCCTCCCCGGAGGTGGCCGGACGTCCACCGCGCGGCGCTTCCACGCGTGTTTTCGCCCGCTGGTCTAACCAGGAGGCACCGGGGGCGCCACGCCGATGCGGGAAGCAATGCTCTTTCGTTCGAGGCACATGTGGATTGGTGTCAGCGAGATCCAGCCCTTGTGGCGCGCCAAGAGCGCGAGGCATGGCCTCCGACAAGCTCGCGCTCCTGGGCCGCGCCCTCTCCAGCCCCTGGCTCCTTGAAGCCGGCCCCCGAGGGCCCCTCTCAGGTGGGAGGGGCCGGGGTTCACTCCTGGAAGGGCGCCTTGCCGTACCATCACCGGTCGGGCTCGTCCGCCACGGGAGGGCGCACCGGGCGCCACGACGACGCGGGCAGGGTGCGCCGCAATGCTTGAGCGGCCCCCATGCGCACGAACTGGCGGGACCGGAGTTTCCGCCGATCCAGCCTGAATCCCCGCTCTCCCATTCATCGGGGGCCCCACGCATCCTCTGGTCCAATCGCCCGCCTCCCGCGGGCCTCCCGAGGACACGTCATGGCTCACGAACACCCCGCCCCCTCCGCCCACCACATCGTGCCGGGCTTTGGCGCCGACCGCGCCGCCCACTACGACACCCAGGCGTCCGTCAGCCTCGCCGGTTTCCAGGCGGCGTACGAACTCGGTGTCAGCGCGCTGACCGCCTGTCTCGACGGTCAGGACGAGGCATCGCTACTCTTCGTGGGGCTGGGCACGGGCGCGGAGTTGATGCCCTACACCCGCTTCGACGTGCCGGGCTGGCGCTTCACGGGTGTGGACCCCTCTGAAGCCATGCTCGCCGTCGCCCGCAAGCGTCTGGAGGCCGAAGGACTGCTCTCGCGCACGCATCTGCACGTGGGCGAGCTGCACACCCTGCCTCCCGGCCCCCCGTTCGACGGCGCGCAGATGATGGGGGTCCTGCACCATGTGGAGGGAGAGGAGGCCCGCATCGAGTTGCTGCGAGAGGTGACCCGGCGGCTCAAGCCCGGAGCGCCCCTCGTCCTGGGCTGCCGCGTCGGCAAGGACCCCGAGCTGACGAACGTGGAGCTGCGGCGGTTGCGGGCGTATGGAATCCCTCCGGACGAGTTGGAGCGTCGGCGCCAGCTCTTCGCGGTGATGCGGCCCATCGAGTCCGATGCCGCGCTGTTCGCGCTGTTCGCCCTGACCGGACTGGTGGCGCCGCGTCCGCTCTTCGTCTCGCTGCAATACAAGGTCTTCCTCGCGCGCTTCGAGCCTGGAGCCGCAGGCTGAGTCCTTTCTGGGGTCAGGGCAGCTCGTAGGGAGTGCCCTCGAAGTACAGCTTGCGCATGTCCTCTGGAGAGCGAAGGAACGGGTTCGCCTGGGGGGACAGGCGCTTCAGGAACCCGCCAATGAGCGCTGGCGCCTGTTCGGGCTGGAAGTCGAAGTCGGGGTCCAGCGCCTCGCGCGGCACGGGCTCCCCACGGGTGTCGCGTGGATTCAGCGGGTAGAGGCGCTCCAGTCTCGTGACGACACGCTCGCGCCACTCCTGGAAGGGCTTGGGGTGGGTCATGACGTGCTCGGCCAGATTGGCCAGGGACACGGCGCCGATGTCGGGGTGGTCGTCGTTCTCCACCCGGACAATCGTGTCCACCAGGAGCATGAGTGTCACTGCGAGGGGCTTGCGGTCAGGCCCCTGCCAGTCGTCTCCGCGAGGCTCAAGGTAGTAGTTGGCGTACCGGGCATCCACGACGGCCGCCCACGCTGCTTCGATGTAGTCCTCGATGAGGGGTACATCCGAGATGAGCTTGAAGCGGTGGAAGAGCCACTCCGCGCAGGCGATTGCGAACGCGAGGTTCGCGCGCTGGGAGAGGTGGCTCATCCGGGTCCGTACGTCCTTGTCGAGAGGCTCATAGGCCCTCTCGTAGGCCTGATCGTCCCACGTGAAGCGCAGGGTCCGGTCCTGGATGCCGGCCCGTTGCAGGTAGGCTGGGACGGGAAGGGTCATGGAGCCGCGGGGAGCGTGAGGTAGGGGTTCTTGGTGGCCGCCACCTTCCGCAGGTAGTTGTCCAGCAGCGCGCTGGCCTGCTCTGGCTTGAAATCGAAGTCCGGGTCGAGCGCCTCGCGCGGCACTGGGGTCCCCATGTCATCGCCCGCGAAGTGCGTTGCCATCCGGGTCAGCGCGAAGTCGAGCCATCTGCGGAACGGCTTGGGGTCGGGCAGGACATGGAGCGTCAGGAAGTAGAGATAGACGGTCCATTCCGCGGGGAAGCTGCCCTTGCTCGCCATTTCGAGGCTCTCCTTGAGCGTGCGAATCGCGAGGAAGAGGGGACGACGGACCGGGCCCTTCCAGTCCTTCAGCTTTGTCCCATGTTTGACATTCATGTAGTCCCAGTTGATGAGCCCCACCCAGGCGGCCTCGAGATACGTGGAGGGCATGGGGTCGTCCGAAAGCGTGCTGAACCTGTAGACAATCCACTCGGTGATTCCGATGGACAGGGCGGCGATGCCCCGTGCGGTGCTGGCACCCACGCGCTGGGCGAGCCGGGCGTCTTCGAGGAAGACGTTGGTGGTCTCGTCGTCCCACTCGAAGGTGATGGGAGCCTGGGGATCGACCCCGGCTCGGATGTAGTGCGGAAAGGTCATGGTCATTGGGGAATGTCCAGGGGGGCTACTCGGAGTACTCGTCGCACCAGTCAGGGGTGGTGGGCTTGCCGCTGTCGTCGCAGAGCTCGATTTCGAGGCCGTTGTTCATCGCCGCGCAGATGATGCGCCTGCACTCGGGGCAGGCTTCGCACGACATGACCTTCTTGGACTTCTGGTTCCACTGGATGCGCATTCGCACCTTCCCCTGCGGCTTTCCATCGGTTGCGGCGAAGATGTCTTCGATGATGCGCGCCTCCGTGTGACTTGAGAAGGGCATGTTCGACGTTGGCTTGTACTTGAAGCCTGGAATGTTGGACTCGTAGGACGTGATGACGCGTTTCCTGGTGGCCACCTCTGAGTACTGGAGGGTCCCAACCCCCTGAGCCCATCCGTCCTTGTCCAGCTGGCGGCTGAAGCCCTTCGTGCCATAGCGCTTCCCATCCTTGGCGTTGACGAACTGCGCCGTGGTCAATGTCGTGGCTTCCTCGAGTTGTCGCTCGCTGGGGCCTGTACTCGAGTCGGTGGTCTTCCGAAGCTCCTGGTTATCTTTCTGGAGGTCGGCGCAGCTCTTCTCGGGAGACTCGCCCTCGTCGAAGAACATGCTGCCCGCATTGAGGGTGATGGCGCCATTGCTGGGGTTCTGGTGGTTGTGGGTCGTCAAATCCATGTGCCTGACGACGTTCTGCCCCTCCACCTTGACGTCGAAGGACCAGGCCGCGAACTTTGTCTTGCCGGTGATGGTGTGGGTGATGACGCCGGCGCCGAAGTTGCGGGTGGCTGCCTCGTTGCCGTTGCTGGACTTGTAGACGGACTGGTTCTTGAGCCCGATTTCCTTGCCGTTGACCAGGACGCTCTTGCTGCCATCCGCGGATTTCGTTGCCTGCGACGTGTTGGGGTACGGGATGGGGATGGGGCCCGCGGGTGGTCCGGGAGGGGAGAGGCACACGTCAGGCATGGCGGCCACTGACTTGTTGGACGTGGACTTCCCAGAGAGTTCGCGACCGTTGGCATACACCTTGGTGCTCATCGAGGGCTGCTCCTTTCCTCGTACTTCACGACCAGTGCTGCCCGCTCGCCCTCGTCGCTACCGAAGTGGCAGAGCGCTACGTCGCCAGGAGCATAGCCCTTCTGACCGGCGTGGAGCGCCCAGGCCAGCACGCATGGGCCGATGGCTGCCCCGACTTCACCGATGTACTCGATGGGGTGCCACAAGTCGAAGAGGACGTCCTTGGGTCTACGCTGCAGGCGCGCGGCGGCGAAGGCGGACTCCTTGAATTTGTAGTGCTCGCCATTCAGGTCCGTGATGCGCCAGGCGACGTCGAAGAGCGAGAGCCGGGCCTCGGCGAGGGCCCGCTTGATGGCATTGGTCAGTCCGTCGCCTCTGAGTGGGTCTTCGGAGTCGACACCCGCCTCCTCGTGTGCGAGGCCCAGTCCCAGCAGGCGCAGCTCTCCTTCGGACTGTCTCCCGGCGGGCGCAACCAGGAGGGCACCCGCAGCCTCTCCGGGGATGAAGCCATTGGAGTTGTCCGGAGCCAGCACGCGGCGCTTGTCGACGAACGCCTTCACCATCCTGGGGTTGAGCAGGCTGTCCACTCCGGCGACGATGCAGCACGTCACCCGCTGCGTGGAAAGGAGGCGCTGCGCCTCGCGCAGGGCGCGTGCCACGGATACCTGCCCGTGCGCAACCACCCGCGTGGAGGGGTGGAAGCGGGCTTCCAGCCGGCCCTCGACCTCGGCCACCAGTGCTTCTTCCAGTCCTTGAGGGCGGAAGGGCCGGCTGGGCTCGGGCACGCAGAGCAGGAGGGGAATGCCGTCCGCTCGGGCCGGAGCGGCGGCTGCCAGGCACTCGCCAATGGCCGGAGCCACCAGTTCCGCCAGCTTCCCGAGCCCTTCCCACCATTGGGGCAGGTTCACCTTGGCCGCCTTCAGGTGCTTCCCGGAAGGGGCGTGCCACAGGTGAGATTGCTTGACTCCACTCACCCCCGCGCGCATGGCCGCCAGAGAGGCTGGAGCATTGAAGCCCACGGCTGTCACCAGCCCTGCAGCCTTGATGGCGAGCTCAGCCATGACGGCCTCCCTTCCGGGCGCGGTCTGCCTGGATCAGCTCGTTCAGGCCGGGGTAGTACTTCTTGCCAACGGCATGGGCGCGCATCCACCCGGGCGTTCTTCCTCCTACCACCACCTGCTTCATTTCGAAGGCGTTGCGTCGCAAGGGCCAAGCGATGCGCCACGTCAGCAGGAGACGGTTCGCGTCGGGCTCTAGGAGCACCGTGTCCAGCACTGCGTCCTGCTGAGTCGCCCGACCTTGATGGGGAATGAAGGCGATGGGCACTCGCAGATGGGGAAGGCGGAATCGTAGCATGCCCTGTGGGCTGAGGTTGACGAGCGTGACGGCTTCGCCACCGCGTGGGTAGGGAACCTGCTGGTCCTCGGGCGCGGCCTGGAAGTACTTGTCGTCGAAATCCTTGGGGAAGAAGGGCAGGCACTCGTCCATCCACCTCGCGTCGTATGTGCCCGCGTAGGAGGCGCGTGGTTGCCAGTTACGGCCAAGCGCACCGAATGCCATGGGCCGGTAGGGGCCGCGAGGGGAGGTGATGGGCGCGCGGATCTCCTCCGTGTTGGGCATGGGCCGTCCGTCCACCTCGGCCAGGAAGTGGTGGAAGCCCTTTCCTACCGGGTTGGGAAGGAAGGTCTGGTGCTTGGAGGCATCTTTCGGGCCGGTGTCCACCCCGCCGAAGGCATGGTCATAGCTGATGGACTGGGAGGTGAATGCCTGCGCCTCGGAGGGCTGGATGCCGCCTACCAGTGTCTTGCGCCACACGCGTGGGCCGTGCACGGCGAAGCTCTTCTTCATGCCTCCCAGCGATAGGGAGACGGGAACAACCCGGGCAGGTCGTCCTCCGGGAGCCCAGGCGCTCCCATTGAGCAGCACGTCGCAGCGAGGCTTGCGGTGCGCGAAGTCGGTCTCATGGAGGGGCGCGGAGAAGCCCGGCTCGCCCGTGAAGGTATCGGCTTCTGTGAGGGGGACCTGTTCTGGCGCAAGAGGCGCGACCGTGTCCTCTGTCGGAAGCGTGAAGGTGGCTTTGGCCACCACCACCAGAACCTCGCGTCCGTCCGGTTGGAATCCCACGGTCCATCCCGCTTCCAGTGGTATCTCGTTTACGAAGTCCACGACGCCAGCCTCCGTGTTTGCACATGCCCCGCCGCACGCACCTCGAAGAGTGGACTCTGGGGCTTGCGGAGCCCCCACTCCAATGCGGCCGCGGCACGCTGGCGCTGTGTCCCCTGCCGCAGCACTTCGAGAAGGCCTGCTTCCGAAAGAGTTCTACCCGCCAGGTAACGGGTGCCGCGCTGGAAACTCCCATGGTGTTGCCGCCACCAGGCCGCTACCTTCTCGGCCACCGGCCAGGGCAGGCCCTCTGTGTCAGACGTGGCCTCCTGGCTCTCGGCTTCCCCTTCTTCCTCTGGCGCATCCCCGTCCAAGTCCTCCCATGGTAGATCCACGCCGGTGATGAAGGAGAAGGCCTCACCCGCCAGCCGTGCCACCCAGGGGAGCGCCATCCAGTTCAGCAGATCCTCGACGCACGCGGCGTCACCCAGGGCTCCCGCCGCCATGGCCGCGAGATGGTACTTCTCGGGAGACTCGCGGAGCTTGGAATACCAGTCCCGGGCTTGTCCCGAGGGCATGCACCGCATCGCCATGGCGAGCGCGCGCCGGGCAAGAGGACCGGGGGTGTCGCCGAAGCCCCGCAGCAGTGAGATGGCGGGCCCTGAACGATGGCCCAGGCGCACCAGGGTCCATGCCGCGGCGAAGCGGCAGGCCTCGTCATCGTCCGTCAATGCACGCTGCACCTCCGGGAGCACATCCATGCGGCCCAGGAGCCCCGCGGTTTCCAGTGCGCATGCCCGCAGGGCGGGGTCAGTCGATGTCAGGAGGGGAGCCAGAAAGGGGCCCGCATCCCAGCGCTGCACAGCGGCGCCTGCGAGGCCCAGCCGGCGCACGGCTGGATGCTCCTCTTCCAGCAGCGCTTCCAGCACCGGAACGGCCCTGGCGAACGGCAGCCAGCCAAGGGCGGATATCAGCGCGCGCTGCCATGCCGCGTCCTCCAGGGCCAGCTTGATCAGCTCGGTGATGTGGTCACCGTCATGGCGCTCGCCGGCGATCAGCATGGCGACGAAGACCTCTCCAGGGCCAGGGGCTTCGAGGGCTCCGAGGCATTTCTCCCAGCCCTTCGTGCCTGCCGTCCGGAGGCCGTCCAGGTGAGCCTCCAGTCTTCCGTCCAGGCGAACCAGGTCCTTCAGCCGGTAGTGCGGGGCATCGACGGCGCGAGCGCGCTGCGTCCAGAGGAAGGCCGCCTCACTGGCATGCTGCTCCAGCACCTCCTCGTTGTGGAGCGCGGAGACCTCGCCCGGCGCGAAGCCCCTCCACCGTCGAACGTGGGGACCTTCAGGACGGAATGGAGGGGCCTGTTGGTTGCTACCCACGGAGTTTCCCCCTCTGGGACATCGAGTGTCCTTGCGGTGCAGTTCTCATCCGATATCCACCGTGCCGCCCTTGATCCGGTTGAGACCCTCGGCGCATGTCTCGATGTACGTGCCCTTGATGATGATCTTCCCGTCACGCAGCAGCTTGATGCTGGACTTGCCAACGCGAAGAGTGACGCCGTCAGCGTCCTCTTGAACCTCCAACCCTGTACCGCTTGGAGTGAGCGGGCTCCCGGGGGCGGTTCTTTCCGGCTCATCCTGTGAAAGCCCGATGATGACGGGGCGGCGGATATCGCCGTCGTGGAAGCGGAGCTTGACGCGCTGACGGACCGTGAGCGCCTCATCCTGGAGCGAGCCCTCCAGTGGAACCGTGCTGAGCGCCACGCTGGGACCAGTCGGGTTTCCCTCGAAGTCCACGAGGACCCTTCCTTCTCCATCAGTGCCCGTGATGCACCCCTCCCGGCTCTCCCACAATGGCGTCGCACTGCTTTCATGCAGCGGATTCTTTGGCAATGACATATTGATTGTCCCCCCTTAGCCAGGGCCCACTTCGGGCTGGGCTTGCCCCGATTTCGTGGACAGGTTCGTTAAGCTGCCGCACTTCGGGTTGAGGCGTTCCGCTCGTACGCCTCGGGGCTGACATAGCCGAGAGCGGAGTGCCTGCGACGGCGGTTGTACCACGCCTCGATTCCCTGCTGCTTCAGCAGCTCGCGGTAGTCCTCGCTCGCGTACTGGCTGCCGCGGTCCGAATGGTGGAGGTCCGGCGCGGGGCGGTTGAGCAGGGCCATGTTGAGCGCGGACAGCACGAGCTGACGGTCGATGGTGTCGCTCATCGCCCAGCCCACCACCTTGCGACTGAAGAGGTCCAGCACGACGGCCAGGTACAGCCACCCCTCGGCGGTCCAGACGTAGGTGATATCGCCCGCCCATTTGCTATTGGGCTCCTCGGGGGAGAAGTCGCGCTCGAGCACGTTGGGCGCCACGGGGTGGCTGTGAGCCGAGTCCGTCGTCTTGACGAAGCGGCGGCGAGTTCGGGCGCGCAGCCCCGTCTGCCGCATCAGTCGGGCCACACGCTTCCTGCTGACGCGGTAGCCTCGGGCCTTGAGCTCCCGGAACACGCGCGGGCTGCCGTACCGACGCCGGCTCTCCTCGTGGACGTCGGCAACGACCTCGGTCAGCTCCCGGTCCTTCGTCTTGCGCGCGGACTCCGGCCGGCGGGCCCAGGCGTAGTAGCCGCTGCGGGACACCTCCAACTGCTTACACATGAAGGCAATCGGGAAGTGGGCCTTCTGCACGTGGATGAACGCGAACTTCACGTCGTCTCCTTCGCGAAGAAGGCCGCCGCTTTTTTAGTAGCTCTCGCTCCATCCGCAGCTGGCGGTTCTCCGCTCGCAGCCGGGCAAGCTCCTCCCTCTCCTCCTGAATGAGCGCCCCCGGCCTTCCCTCGCCGCGTTTCTCCTTCGCCCGCTCCACCGACGTCCGCAGGGCCGACTCGGTGAGGTCCAGGTCCTCGGCCACCTCCGGGATGCCCTTGCCCTCGTCCAACACCATCTTCACCGCGCCGTCCTTGAACTCCTGCGTGAACTTCCGGCGCGCCCTTCGGGGCTTCTTCTGCTTCACGTCACTCGCCGACATTGGACACCCTTTCCATCACATCTCGGGTGTCCACGGAATCGGGGCAGGCTCAGGCGTTGGTTCCGCGAGGCGAGCGGGCGGGTTGCGCAGAACGCCGATATCGCAGTTCCAAGACAAGGCTTGAGGCGCTGGGTCAGCGCTCCCGCTCAGGTGAACAGGTTCGCCGCTCGGACGTCAATCCCCCTGCGGTTCATGGCGTGGAGGGTGCGGAGCATTCTTGAGGTGGAGCCGCGGAACTTCTAGACGCAACACCCGAGGAGCCTGTCCCAGCACGGATGCGCGCCCCGCTCGTTCCAGGCGCCGAACTGCGGCCATTTCTGGTCCCCCAAGCAGGTGCGGAGGAGGGGAGCGCGGGGCTTGAGGCAGCGGCCAGGAAGGTGCGGATGAAGGAGAGGACGCCGCGAGTGGACTGGGAAGAGTTGCTGAGGAGGACGTTCGACTGCGGCGTGTTTGCCTGAGTGAGGTGTGGAGGCAGGCGGCGGCGCTTGGCGTACGTGAAGGGAGCACCCCGGGAGCGGGCGACTCTGGAGCACCTGGGCTTGCCCACGGCATGTGCGAGGTGGGCCCCGTCAGCGTCCCGCCTCGGCCCCGCTGCACCCTCCCTCCCCCTCAACAGGGCTCCATCCCTCTCATGCGTACTGAATCGAGGCATCTTGACGGGGCCGGTGGGACGCGATGCCCACCGGCCCCTGGCGACTCAGGGCGTGGCGGCCGGAACGCTGAGCAGCCCGCTGGTCGTGATAGCCAAGCTCTGAACGGCCCGGTCGACGAGCATCAGCGGCCTGTCCGACACGTCGAACCCCTCGGCGCGGACGGCCTGCACCTCGAGGTAGTAGTGCCTGCCCGGCTCCAGGACTCCGGAGGGCACCAGGAGCGAGGTGGTGCTTCCATCCACGAGGAAGGAGGCCGCTGAGTCAATCACCACGGAGTTCTCCGAACGCTGGGTGAACTGCCGCAGTTTCACCCAGTAGGCGTCCGCGGCCCCGCTGGAGGGCGGCTGCCACGCGATGACGTGCGGCCCCACGGAAAGAGAGCGTGGCCCATACGCCGCCGTTCCATCCAGGGTAAGCGCGCGAGGCGGCCGGATGCGCGGCGTGAGGGGACCTGCCGACAATCCGGAGGGCCGGTCATTGACGAGGATTCTGGCGGAGAGCGGGATGACCCGCTCCCCGGGAAATACGAAGGGCAGCGTGAAGCGTGCGGACGCCGTGCCCACCATGCCCCAGTGAGCAGGAAAGGGATTGCCGTAGACAAGGGTGCCCTGAACGTCGGCGGTCAGTCCCCGAGAACGGGAGAGCGTGAGCAGATCGCCCGACCACCCCACCCAGCCTTCGGGCGGCCCGTGCGCGGCCGGCTGCAGATAGAAGCTGGCCGTGGAGAAGGTGGCCTCCGGATGCACCTCGGCGGCGAGCGCGGCGAATTCGGAGACCCTCCAGTCGAGCGGCAGCTCATTCATCGGCAGCGCTTCGAGCGTTGCGCGGATGTCCATGGGGGCGGTGCCGTCATAGGAGAGCGGAGGCAGATGCGTGGCACGGACGGCCGTGCTGTAGCGCTGGACGCCTCCATCAGGCAGCGTCCCAAGGTCCTGCGCAGACATCTGCATCAGCCAGGCCCGGTCCCCACGCGCCTGGTCGAATACGGGCATCCGATCCGACACGTGAGCGATGAACACTCCCTGCTCCGCCACCGAGACGTCGCCCGCCCGCGCCGTGGCGGGGAACAGGGTCGCCACGAGGTCTACCTCTTCGGAGACGAGCTGGAACTCGGAGAAATCGATCCAGGGCTCGAGCCCGTCCACCTCCAGGTTCGCCAGATGCCCCTCTTCCCGGTTCTCGAGGACACCGGCATCGGGCCGGCCCAGGAAGTTGATGCTCAGGTCCAGAGTGCGTGCATCGGTGACGACGTAGAGGGTGCCCATCTTCAGGTAGTAGGTGGTGGAGTGAGGCACGTCCGGAAAGGCGTACTCGCCGGGCCCACCGGCCGCGCCGGCCACGGAGACGAAGGTCTCTCCGTCCCTGAGGAGGAGCTCGACGGGGTTGCGCGTGAAGTCCTCCGGCAGCTCCTCGACGCCGCTCGCCGTGCGGTAGCGCATGAACCGCTTGATGCGCACCGTGTTGTCCGGAGGGCCCGCATCGGTACCGCCGTCGACGAGGCCGCCGTCCGTGCCCGAGTCGACCGGGTCCGTTCCCGCGTCCGTGCCTGAGTCGACCGGGCTCGTGCCCGAGTCGACCGGGTCAGGGTCCGTGCCCGAGTCCCGGGTCTGTCCTCCGTCCACCGTCGTTCCGGCGTCCGGAGCCGGCCCGGGGTCGTCGGAGCAGCCCAGCCACGTGGTGCACAACAACAGCGGAAGCAATAGCAAACGCGAGGTTGGCATAATATGTCCCCCAGCCGTCCAATGGCACCCACCAGGCAGGATCGCCGGTGCCGACGTTGGCACGGTCCCAAGATATTACCCCAACGCTTCAGCAATCCTGTTGCAACAGTTCGGCTCACCACAGCAGAAGCTTTTCGAGCGCCTCCGCGCCCGAGCTGCCGGAGTCCTCGCGCGTCGTCTTCCCCACTCCTTTGCTCGTGGTGCCGCTGGCCCTGGGTGCCAGGCTCCCGCGTGGTTTCCGCTCCCTGCTCCCGCCGTACGGCCACCCAGCACGAGAGCGCCCGCCGCCGCCTCGCGCGCCGCGCGCTGACGGCGCCTGAATTCCGGGGCGTTGGCGGGAGGGGGAGGAGGCCGCGGCTCCATCGGGTAGGCTCGAGCGATGTTCTTGCGCCCGCTCGTGCTCCTCGGAGTTCTGTGGCTGGCCGCCTGTGCGGCAACGACACCCGGCTCCGGTGCGGCTCCCTCCGGGGCCGTGCACCAGGTGAGGCGGGTCACCGTTGCTGACGGCGTGGAGCTCGAGGTTCTCGACCATGGCGGACACGGGCCAGCGCTCGTGTTCCTGGCGGGGATGGGCAACACCGGGCATGTCTTCGACGAGCTCGCGCCTCGGTTCACCACGCACCGGCACGTCTGGGCCCTGACCCGGAGAGGGGTCGGCGCTTCGAGCTGGCCCGAGCAGGGCTACGACACCGCCACCCTGGGCTTGGATGTCGTGCATGCGCTCGACGCGCTGGGAATCGAGAAGGCGGCGCTCGTCGGCCACTCCATCGCGGGGACGGAGCTCACCTGGGTGGGCATCCACTTCCCCCAGCGCATCGAGAGGCTCATCTACCTGGACGCGGCCTATGCGCGTGCCGAGCTGAAAGACCTGCCGTCTCCATCACCGCCGACGCCTTGACCCCGGGCAGCACCTGGGCTTGCCCACGGCATGCGCGAAACCACGGTCCGAGGGGGTGACCCGCGAGCGCTCCAATGGAGCGGCCCGTCACCCCCCCGGATGGCTCAGCAGGCGTGATCGCAGATGGTCGTGGTCGTGCACGTCTGCGTGCAGTCGCAGAAGATGCGACCCGACGGGCACTCCTCGTCCGGCGGAGGCGGAGGCGGAGGCGGAGGGGGCGGCGGGTACCAGGCGGTGCGCAGCTGGCCGGTCGCGGTGCCGCAGATGAGGCCCAGACGGTCCATGTACGTCCCCGACTGCACGCGCACCCCCAGCACCACGGGATACTGCGCGGGGCAGTAATAGGTGGTGGAGAAGTCGCCGCCGCTGGCGCCCACCTTGGCACCCTCGGCGCCGCCCGAGCACACGGCCTGCACGGCGTGCACGTTGCTACCGGTCCACATCCGCACGCCCCACATCACCGTTCCGGACGGGCATGAGCTGGTCCCGGCCGGACCGCCTCCCCAACCGCCGAAGGTCCTGCCATCGCCGTTCCAGCAACCCACCTGCAGCTGGTCCATCCATGAGCCGCTGCGCACCGTGAGCGCGCTGACCGAGCTCCCGCCGCTGCACTGGAAGCGGTCGGAGGTGCCACCCGTGCCTCCGTACATGTCCTCGTAATGCTGGCTGTCACACTGCCCGTGCTCGCGGCAGTACTGGTAACGGATGCCGCGGATGTCATCGGCCGTCAGGGTGGTCCCCTCGTTGCACATCACGGACTGCGGGTACTGGTTGTCCTTGCAGGTCCAGACGTCCTCCACGTACACGTCACCGAGACCGAAGGCGTGTCCGAACTCGTGGAGGATGGTGTCGAGGTCGCGGTCATCCGAGTAGATGGTGATGACCGGGTGCGTGCAGAACACGAAGCAGTTGCCGGAGTAGAACGAGCGGCCCGTTTCGGCGGGGAACGTCACGTCGATATGGGACGAGTCCTGCACGATGTCCACCTGGCGCGTGACGGCGAGGCCAGGCATGTAGCGCAGCGGCTCGAGCCACTGCAGGACGGCGTCCCGCACCAGCCCGTTGAGGCGGTCGCGCTCCGCCTGGGGCGTGGACGGGTCGAAGTTCGTCTTGACCCGGATGGGCTCATAGACATGCGCCATCAGGTTGGGGATGGCATGGCTTATCGGCTCGAAGTGCTGCTCCTGCGAGGCCAGCCGCGGCTGCGGATTGACGGGCTCTTCCGTCTCGACCCCGCCGCAAGCAGCGAGCCACAGCCCGACGACGGCGGCCCGGAGCCCCCGCCAGCTTCCACCGCGCCATCCCCCCGGCGCGTCCTGCTTTCCGATGCGAAACACGTGTACTCCGTTACGGGTGCAGGGCCCCTGCGAGACATGCGGATAGCGCCCCTCGGCCCGCGCGTTCCATGGGACGTTTGGTGACAGCACGAGGTGCATGCGATGGTGCGGCCGTGACGTCACGACGCTCGCCTCCCACCCCGTTCGACGCCCGTTTCCTCGTGCTGGACATGAAGGACGAGCGCTACGTCCTCATCGAGCAGGACGCTCCCGCGGCGCGCGCTGTCCCGGAGATGACCGCGGCGCACGCCTGGCGGAGCCTCACGGCCGCCGAGCGCGAGGTCGCGACGCTCGCGGAGAGTGGGTTGAGCACGCGTGCCATCGCCGAGCGCCGCGGCACCTCACCTCGCACCGTGGCCAGGCAGTTGACGTCCATCTACACGAAGCTGGGCGCGCGCTCGCGTCGCGAGCTGCTGGCGTTGCCGGGGCGTGCGGGCCCGGCGCGCTCGGGCTCCTGAGGGAGCTCGCCGCTCAGTCCAACCCGCCGTCCTCCGGCCGCGCGCCCGTGTTGCGCAGCATGAGGCGGGCCAGGGCCGCGCTGCTCGTCACCTGAAGCTTGGCCTTCGCGCGGCGCAGGTGTGTGGCAACACTCGAGAGGGAGACGCCCAGCTCGTAGGCGATGTGCTTGTTGGAGTGCCCGAGCGCGACGAGTTCCGCCACGGTGCGCTCGCGCGCGGACAGGGCCGTGAGCGTTGGCGGCTCGGGCGCGTTCACCCGCGCGAGCACGTACCGTCTGCCATCGCGCTCCACCTCGTCCACGAGCGTCCAGTGCCCGGCGGCCATGGTACGCCACAGCTCCAGCGCCTCCTCGGGTGAGGTGCGTCGAAGCCGCCCGCGCGCCAGCTCCAGGCTGCGCACCGCGCGCGCCAGTTCGGCGCGCATCTGGGCGGAGCGCGCGTGCTCCTCGGCGTGCTCCCCCCAGCCCGCGGGGGACAGCCAGGCTTCGGCGCGCGCCCCCTCCACCGAGCGCTGGCGCAGCCGGTGCGCCTCGGCCAGGTGTGCCGCCGCCCGCTGCAGCAACGCGGCGCGCGCCGGGGACAGCTCCAGCCGCGCGCGCCGGGGGGCGCACACGACCAGCCCCCTGTGGCTGTCGTCCAGCACGTTGACCACCACCAGGTCGCGCACGCCGGTAGGCACCATGTTCCGGTGCCATGGCCGGTGGTGGTCGAGGTGGGCACCGAGGCTGCCGCTGAAGGAGCCCGCCGGGGTTCGCTCGTACAGCGCCATCAGCCCCGTCATCGTGGCAGGGTGGGCCGCCACCTGCTCGAAGGCCTCCAGGACCGTGGCACGCACCCCGAGCTGCGTCAGGTGTGACAGGCGGACGTGCGTGGTATCTCGCGCGTCATACAGCCAGCCCAGGACGCCTTCTCCGGCGTCCAGGGCGGGGCGCACGGCGGCCACCACCGAGCGCACCCATGCCGCGTCGTCCTGCCCACGAGGGGCGTAGGCGGGCTCGGCCGTATCCATCAGTGCTCGGGCGCCGCGCGCCATGCATCCCTCCGTCCGCTCCCGGGCGCCGACACCACGAGAGTTCCGCTTCAAAGGGAGGCGGACATCCCACCTCCTGGGGACTGCCCGGAAATCGGAGGCTCCGCTCCCCGCTCGTATACGGGCCCGGAGGCGATGGCAGGTCACGGCTCCGGACGTGAGGCGCGAGAAGTGGCGTAGCTGTCCGGCGAGCGACGTCCGCGGGGCATTGCGGAGCTGAGCGGGGCGGGCCATCCCTCGTATCCGTCCGGTGAACGCCGTACCGGCCGCTTGAAGACGGACCGGGGCTGGGCTCGGCGGTGGTCGCGAGCCCGGGCGTGAGCAGGTGGAGGGGAGGAGCCCGCGCGACGGTGCTCAGGAGGAGTCGACGGCGCGCCGTCGCTTCCTCTCGTGAGGCAGCAACTCACCGATGCGCGAGTTGGGGTGCGTCTGCACGAGCAGTCCGAGGCGAAGCGGCTCATCGCGTCCCACTGCTTCAGGGCGTAGGAAATGGCCTGCCCCATGGGCCCCTTCAGGGCCCCATCCCTCTTATGCGTTGGGCAGGCCGAAGGACTCCCGCCACGCGCAGGCGCAGGCGCTCGAGTAGAGCCGCCTGAACCACCGCTAAGCGTGGCCCGAAGTAGCCGCGTCACCATGCGCGCGACGGGGCGTCGTGTTATCCGGGCTCCGTCATGAGCCCGACGAAGACGCCCGCGACGAAGAAGACCGCCGTGAAGAAGGCCGCGACCAGGGGCACCATGGGTCGGGGCGCTACGGACAGGCGCACCACCGCGAAGCAGTCGCCAGCGCGAAAGAACGTGGTGGGCGGGCGTGCGACGACCGGCCGCGCCGCCGCGAAGGAGGCGCCAGCACGAAATAGCGCGGTGAAGGCCGCGCCCGCGGGTGAGCCCCCCGTCATGCCCTTCGACAGCCCGCGCGCCTGGGACACCTGGCTCGCCGAGAATCATGCGTCGTCGCGCGGTGTGTGGCTCAAGCTCGCCAAGAAGGGGGCGGGTGTTGCGTCGGTCACCTATCCGGAGGCGCTGGAGGTGGCGCTCGCGTGGGGGTGGATCGACGGTCAGAAGGGGAGCTTCGACGACGCGTGGTGGCTCCAGAAGTTCACCCCACGCGGGTCGAAGAGCATCTGGTCCAAGGTGAACCGCGGAAAGGCGCAGGCGCTCATCGACGCAGGGAAGATGAAGCCCTCGGGGCTCGCGGCCGTGGAGGCCGCGAAGAAGGACGGCCGCTGGGAGGCGGCCTACGACTCACCGAGCAGGGCCTCCGTGCCCGAGGACCTGGCCGCGGCCCTCGCCGCCAACCCCCGCGCCGCGGCGTTCTTCGCCACCCTGGACGCCACCAACCGCTACGCCGTGCTGCACCGCACCCACACCGCGAAGAAGGCGGAGACCCGGGCCCGGCGAATCGCCCAGTTCGTGGAGATGCTCGCCCGGCACGAGAAGCTCTACCCCTGAATGGACAGAACCGGCCGCGCCCGAGTCGCTGGCGCGGCCGGCTCTCGGCCCGGGGGCCCGCGGGAATCCCGGGCCGCCCGAATGGAGCGGAGGAGGGGAGCGCGGGGCTTGAGGCAGCGGCCAGGAAGGAGCGGATGAAGGAGAGGACGCCGCGAGTGGACTTTCGCGGAGTCGCTCAGGAGGACGTTCGACTGGGGGGACTTTCCAGTGGTTTCGGGCGCTTGATGTGCCAGCGGTGGGAGGCCGCCGAAGCTCGCGCTGACGTGCGCCAGTGAGGACCAGGGAAGAAATGGGCCGGGTCTCGTTTGGGAGACAGAAGGGCCTGCCAGGCGAAGCAGCCGCGGCACTCCACATCCGCCGGCCCTTCCCCGGGGGACCCATGCCTGATTTGACCAATTCTCAGCGGCGACTCTACAAGGCCACCTACGCGGCAACGGTTCCCGACGGGCGGGCTCCGACACGCCGTGGACTGACCAAGGCCTCCTTCGTCGCGGCAATGGCCGTGAGGCAGCACGAGCTCCAGTCCGTGCGACGGCTCTCGGACCCGAAGGACACCGCGCTGGTGGCCGCGCTGGACGTCATCGAAGCCCTGGTGCGCGACGACTCACCCGGCGCTTCGCTTCGCCAGGCCCCACTGCTGGCGGAGGTCGAGGCCGAGACCCTGGAGCGCTTTGCTCTGGCCCTCATCGAGGTGCGGCAGCAGGCCGCCGCCCAGCTCGCGACGAAGGTCGGACAGCTCCGCGACGCCTACCGCCTGGTGCTGTCGGCGCCCGCACTCTCCGCGGCGTCCCCCGAGCCGGCTTCCGGAGGGGAGACGGCCGTCTCCCTCGCGACGCGCCCGGGAACGATGACGATTGAGGGGCGCGACGGGCGCGGCCGCCGCGCGCGCCTCACCCGCCCCGAGCCGGCGCGCGACACCTCGGGCATGGCAGGCTTCACCCTCCAGGTGGAGCTGGTCGAGAACCGCGCCGAGGAAGTGGAGGAGCCACTCACCATCTCGCCCTCCATCGAGGACGCCGTGGCCTGGGCGGCCCGGAACCAGCCGGACACCTTCTCCGAGCTGCACGCGCTCACCGTCGCGCACGCGCCTGCGCCGCTGGCCTATACCAACGCCGGTCTCCCCCAGGTGCTGTCGCACGTCCTCCCGAAGGTGGCGGGCTCCGTCGGGATGGCGAAGGCGGCGCTGCATGCCTTCAAGGAGAACATGAAGGTGGAGCCGGTGGGACGGCTGCACCTGGAGCGCCTGGAGATGACGCCGGTGGGCGTGGAGCGCGGCGAGCTGGTCAGCTCCATTCCGCTCACGCCCAAGGAGACGGTGAACATCACCCACCGCGAGTGGTCCATCACTGCGGAGGAGTACGAGTCCATCGTCAAGGACTACTTCGAGGGGTACAGCGAGCAGGGCGTCGCGGAGAAGACCGACGTCGCCCAGTCCACGGAGAACCAGAGCCGGCACACGAGCACGCTCAGCTTCGGGGCCGCCGCGTCCGCCAGCTACCTGGGCGTCACGCTGAGCTCGTCGTTCGGCTACAACGCCGGCTCCAACGACGAGACGGCGCGCAAGGACAGCCGCAACCACAGCGTCGCCGCCACGCGCCGCGCCTCGGCGCGCACCCGGAAGGACAAGAAGGTGAGCTTCCGCGTGTCCTCGGTCGTGGGCACCGAGGACGCCGCCGTCCGCGTCATCACCAACCCGAGCGACACCAAGGCCATGCGTGTCGACTACTACCAGCTGATGCGCAAGTGGCGCGTCGACCTGTACCGCTACGGGCTGCGGATGACCTACGACATCGTCATCCCGAGCCCCGGGGCGGACCTCATCCGGAAGGTCGAAGAGCTGCGCGCGCTCGATGCCCGCATCGACGCCCCTTTCGAGTTCGCCCTGAAGCCGGAGCACGTCACCCGCCAGAACTGGACCAAACTGGCGGCGGCGTACCAGGCCACCTTCCACGAGGTGCCACCGCCGGCCGAGAAGTGGATCATGCAGACGACCACGTTCCAGCGCGGCGAGGACGAGGTGAAGCGCGTCGCCATCGGGACGGTGGAGCTGGATGTGGACACCGACTACGAGGTGACGAGCGCCGAGGTGACGGGGCTCAAGTACTTCGACGGTGAGCCGGAGCCGCCCTACTTCTTCGACGTCCTCTTCGACGACGTCGCGCCCCAGAGCTCGCCGCTCTTCCGCACGGCGAGCTACTACGGCTCCGTGTGGGGCCTCCTGAACCGCAACGGGCGCATGAGCATCCCGTTCGCGCACGTGGGCGTCAACGCGGGCGGCGTCACGGTGCGCTGCAAGCTCACCCTGCGCTCCGAGGTCTTCCAGGCCTGGAGGTTCCGCGCCTGGTCGGCGCTCCGGCAGGGCGCCTGGGAGCAATACCAGGAGAGCCGGCAGCGCCTGCGAGACCAGCGTGCCTCCCTGGCGACGGAGATTGCTCCCTTCGACGCGCTCACCTTGCGGCGCATGGAGCTGGAGGAAATCGAGAAGGGCGTGCTGCGCTGGCTCTTCGGCCCGTCCTTCAACATGACGCCCGCGGACATCCAGAAGATTCTCAACCAGATGGCGGCGAACGACCCGCTGAAGAACGACGCGCTGGACACCTCCACGCTGAGCCATCAGCAGTGGCAGCGGATGCTCGAGTTCGGAGAGTTCATCAAGTACGTGCAGCAGGCCATCGAGTGGGAGAACGTCCTCTACTTCACCTACCCGTACTTCTGGGACACGCCCGCGAACTGGAGCCTCAAGCAGTTCCTCCAGCACCCGGACGCGCTGCACCGGACCTTCCTGCGCGCCGGCTGCGCCCGGGTGGTCATCACGATTCGCCCGGGGTTCGAGAAGAGCTTCGCCCAGCTCGTCGAGAGCGGCTCGTTCGGGAGCCTTCCCGGCGACCATCCGTATGTGAGCATCGCCGAGGAGATCCAGAACTACGCGAAGACGAACTACCCGGGGATTCCGCCGGCCAATCCGGCCAACCCTCCCAAAGAGGAGGAGGTGAACGCGGCCGAGCGGGGCCTGCTGCAGGCGACGTGGTGGGAGTACACCCCCACGAGCGCGCTCGACGTCTCGCTCAACACCTCGCTGCCCGAGCTCGCGTGACATGGCGGCGCCCCCCTTCAAGGTGCGGCTGGACGACCCGCCGGTCCTCACTCCAGCGGCGCGCGAGAGCAGCTACGGCTGGAAGGGCGACCGCATCGAGCTGGCGCTCGACGACGGCACGACGCGGGTGCGGCAGGAGGTGGGCACCGGCGGCGCGTTCGAGATTCCCTCGGGGAGCGCCGGCCAGGCCACGGTGACGAACGCCTCCCGCGTGGGCACCCATCGCTCGGCCACCCTGTGGCGGATGGTCAGCGGGGGGACGGGGGCCGTGCTCACGCCCGGCACCACGCACCCGCTGGTCGTGTCGACGCGGCTGCGCGTCTCGATGTGGGCCTTCACCCCGCCGTTCACGAAGGGGCTCGGCAAGGACGGCGTGGCGCTGGACCCGGCGCTGCTGGGACTGTTCGAGCGGGCCGGGGTGGACGACCTGTCCCTCGTCCACACCGTCACCTGGCAGACGAGGGCGGACCCCAAGGGGCCGGCCCTCCCGCCGCGCTGGCACGGCGGGCACGCGCCAGCGGGCCAGACGTCCGAGCAGCACCGCACCCAGTACCTTCGCGTGCTCATCGACGCACTCCACAAGATGGGCGTGCAGGTCATCCCGGGCTTCGAAATCGTCCGGGGGACGCTGAAGAAGGGCCAGGTGCCGACGAAGAAGCAGCAGGCCCTCATCGACCTCTGCCGCGACTTCGCCAGCTGGCTGGAGAAGGCGTCACCCTCCGAAATCGAGGCGTACGCCGCTTCCATCTACGCGCACTTCAGCTCGCGCGGGCTGGACGTGGATGGAATCGGGTTCGACTTCGAGTTCGACGAGCTGACCGAGAAGCACCGGGACAACCTGGCGCTGTTGTACCGGAAGACCTCCGAGGCGGTGGCGCACCGGAATGGGCTCGTGAGCTACGCCAACGCGCCCTTCAAGCAGGACGGAGACAACCAGCACGGGTTCATGAAGATTCAACCGTTCGCCGTGGCGGCCACCGGGCTCAACCTGCTCGCGCGGCCGATGTGCTTCGACGGCACGGCCAGCACGCCGCTTTCGCTCATCAAGGAGTCCATCGCCTGCGCGCTGCGGCCCGCGGGCGACAAGGGCGGCGCCGGGCTTCACCCGTCGCAGGTGCAGTTCGGCATCTGGACGGACAAGGTCGATGGCGGCACGGAGAAGCTGTGCCGCGACGTGCTGCGTCCGAACCGCATCGGCATCATGCTGTACAACCTGCCCGCCGCCGGGGATGCGGCCACCCGGTTCCTGAAGGAGTGCCAGAAGTGGAACCAGGCGCTCAACCCCGACGAGGGGCCGCCGGGACAACCCGGCAAACCCCTGCAGGTGCCTCGTGGCTTCGGCGGCTGGCCTCCGCCGTTCTCTCCGCCGGCCGGGAAGTGAGCCGGACTCGCGTCGCGCCGCGGGGCCCTCTACCTCGCGCGGCGGTCGGAAGCTGGCAGTGCCCGCCGCACCTCCCGGTCCCGCCCGTAGATGTCCGGCCGGAACTCCACCTGTCCGGCCGGGCCCATGAAGGCCGTCCAGTAGAGCAGGTACACCGGCACGGGCTCCGGCAGTTCCACCCGCAGGTCGCCGCGCAGCGGCATGCCGCTGGCGCCTGTCGCCGCCAGGGCCTCCAGTGTCCAGCCCCCGTGGCCTCGCAGCAGGAAGTCCGCGAGCAGCAGCGGCTCGGCCACCCGGATGCAGCCATGGCTGAAGACGCGGCTCACCTGCGTGAAGAGGGACGGCTCGGGCGTGCCGTGCAGGTAGATGCCGTGGGGGTTGGGCAGGACGAACTTGATGCTCCCCATGGGGTTGGACGCGCCGGGGAGCTGCATGAAGCGGTACGGGAGCGCCCCATCGCCCAGCCCACGCCAGTCCACCGTCCACGGCGCCACCTCTACTCCCGTGGCCCGGTCCAGCACCGTCAGCCCGAGCCTCTCGGCCGCGCCCGGGTCCTCCTGGAGCCTGGGCAGCACCTCCTCCGCCGTGATGTCCCGGGGCACGTGCCACGACGGGTTGAGGACCAGGGACTGGAGCCTCGCGGTGAAGACGGGGGTGCTCCAGTCCTGCCTGCCAATGACGACCGGCATCCACAGCACGGCCCGCCCTTCTGCCACCGCCACCAGCTCGAATGCCGGCAGGTTCACGGCCACGTGCAGCGGCTCCAGCTCATCCGGCAGCCAGCGCCAGCGCTCCAGGTTCACCCGCAGCTGGGTGATGCGCGCCTCCACCGGCACGCGCAGCGCCGCCAGCGTGTCCCGGCCCACCTTCCCGTCCACCTCCAGCCCGTGCCGCTGCTGGAAGTGCCGCACCGCCGTCTCCAGTTCCGCGTCGAAGAAGTCCTCCGCCGCCTCGGTGCCCACGCCCGGAGGCCCTGTGCGGGTTGGCGCCGGAGCCAGGTCTCCCGTGACGCGCAGGCGCTCTCGCAGCACCGCCACGCGCGGGCCGAGCGCTCCCGGTGCCAGCAGCGCGCCCCTGGGCACCAGCGGCCAGCCTCCGGTCGCGGCGATGGCGCGGTAGCGCGCGAGCGCCTCCCGGAGCCGCACGAAGCCTTCCATGCGCGGAGAGAGGCTCCGCAGTGTTCCCGCCAGGTCGCCGCTGGCGAGCGCGCCTTCCAGCACGGCCGGCAGGTCCACCGGCTCCGGCCTGCCCAGCTGCCACCGGACCCTCCGTGAGGAGACCTGCCCGGAGGCGAGGTGCGACGCATAGGTGAGGAAGCTCGACGTGAGCCGCAGCTCCACCCGCCTCCAGGCGTCCTCCCCGGAGTCCCCCTGCTCCAGGGCCTGCAGGGCGGAGTCGAGCTCGGAGCGGTGGTAGCGCTCTGGAGACAATCCCTCCGCTTCCGCGTTGCCGAGCGCATCCAGGTACTCGTGCGCCCGGAGCCGCGCCCGGCCATCCTCGGAGAACCACGCGGGCTGGAACTCCCGGGCCTCGTAGAAGCGCAGCAGGGCCCTGCCCGTCTCCTTCGGCTCCTGCCTCGCCTGGGCGCGCACCTCGGCCTCGAAGGATGGGGGCGTCCCTGCCGCCGCGCGGCCGGATACTCCCACCAGCAGCCAGCAGCACAGCAGCACGAGCCAGGAGCGCATGGGGTGAGGATGGCCACGGCCCGGAGCACGAGGAGGCCGCCGAATCACGCGTCCCCGGCAACAGGGTCAACCCGCTCACGGACGCGAGCGGCCCGAGCTCCCCAGTCTCGCAGGGCTCACGGGAAGCCCGTGGGAGGCTGACTGTCGCGTGTGCCCTGGCGAGGTGGAGCTGGGGAGGGGCAGGTGGAGGAGCGGGGGTGGGCGTACCGGCGGAGGCAGCCGGAGGGGACGGTGCTGTACGAGGCGGTGAGGGAGAATCTTGCATGCGTTGATGCCGGAAGGCGTCTTCGTGCCGGGGGAGGGCGGCGTGCGCTTCGAGGCGTTGCCGCCGCCCACGCAAGGTGAGGTGGAGCGGCTGCTGAGGGTGGTGCGTCACCGGGTGCTGCGCCTGCTGGAGAAAAGAGGGGCCCTGCCCGCGCAAGGGCCTGAGGACGCGCTGCAGGCGTACCCGGCGCACTCCCTGCAGCAACGGCTGCGCTGGACGGAGGTGGACGTCCGGCCCCCGCCCAACAAGCAGCCGCGGTGCGCCTTGCTGGAGGGTTTCTCCCTGCACGCCAACACGCACCTGCATGCCAACGACAGGCAGGGACTGGAACGGCGATGCCGCTACGGGGCGCGCGGTGCGCTGGCGCTGGAGCGGCTGTCACGAGCGGAGGACGGCCGCATCGCCTATCGGATGAAGCGCCCGCTGCCGGACGGCACTACGCACCTCCTCTTGGCGTACGTGAAGGGGGCCCCCGGGGTGCGGGCGAATCTGAAGCACCTGGGCATGCCCACGGCCTGTGCGAGGTTGTCCGCGGCACGAGGGCCCCCAGGCCGCAGGGTGTTGAGGCACAAGAGGCGCCAACAGGCCGGCGGCCGCTGCCACGCATCTGATGGGAGCGAGGCCTGGGCAGGCGTGTCCCCCAAGGGGGCTCAAGCGGTGAGTATCAATGTAGGCGACGCGTGAAAGGATTATGCTGAGAGGGTGTTGAGCAGGAGTGAGGAGGCCCAAGATGTAGCTTGCGTCCGCCCTGGCGCCTAGCTTCCCCGCTGCTCTGTCAGGTTGGAGACTGGGAGTCCTACTCCATGGATTGCTCGGAGGGCCTCCCCGTTCTCTGGGCGGGGCCATGAGCCCTACCCCTCTGAGTACAGCCGCCCCGACGGACGGGGGCGTTCCGGATGATATCTGCTGCGTGGGTCGGACGCGGCGACACCTGCATTCGCACCACCCGACCCGTGGCTCCGTCAGCCCTGGCGAAGCGACTTGCTCAGTTGAGCAGCCGTCCCTTGATGCGGAAGTTGTTCAGCTCCCGGCCGCGCACGAAGCGCCAGTAGAAGACCGCGGAGTCCCCCCGTCCATTGGAGACGAGCGCGGGGCCGAGCTCCTCGGTCCGTCGCAGCGTGGCAATGGGCACGCCCTCCAGGTCCAGCACCGTGCCGTCACGGCTCACGCGGGCGCCGAAGAGGTCCGGCAGGAAGAACGGGGTGACGGCGAAGACGCCTTCTCCGGCGCGGTCGTCCTCCCAGGCCACCCAATAGCGGGTGCCATCGAAGGTGGCCGTGGGCCTTCGCTGCGCCATGGGCGCCTCGGAGACAGTGAAGATGCCCGGGGCCAGCACACTCCCATCCGCTCCCAGCCGGGCCCCGAGGATATCGGGGGCGGCCGGTCCCACGCGCGAGGTCCACACCAGCAGGGCCTCGGTCCCCGTCCCATCCGGGGCGAGGTCCGGCTCGCCTGCTCCGGTGCCCGTGATGAAGCGGCCCTCGGGGTCCAGGACGGTGCCCTCGAAGGTCACCCTCGCGGCGAGAAGCTGGTCGATGATAGGGAAGGGGAAGGTGAAGCGCGTCTCCCGGTACACGACCAGGAAGTGGGTCCGCATGAAGGCCACGGTCAGATCGAACTGATCCCGACCGTCCCCGGTGGGCGAGATGAAGAATCCACCCGGGTCCAGCACCGCGCCATCGGCCCCCACCCGTGCGCCACGGACGTCCATCGAATCCGTCCACACAACGAGGAAACGGCCGCTACCTCCCGCCACGTCCACCTCGGTGGTGGGGGTGGCCGGCGCCGTGCCAATGAAGAGGCTGGTGGAGTCGAGCCGGCTGCCTCGGGGACTCACGCGCGCCGCTCGGACCTCCAGCGTGTCGGGGCCGGTGGGCTCCAGCCACGTCACCAGGAAGTCGCGGCCATTGAAGGCCACCGCCGGCGCGGAAGCTCCCGGGGCGCTGGGAAGCCGGATGCCGCTCGGGTCGAGGACGGT
Source organism: Myxococcus sp. RHSTA-1-4 (assembly GCF_020037125.1). Lineage (GTDB taxonomy): Bacteria > Myxococcota > Myxococcia > Myxococcales > Myxococcaceae > Myxococcus. Next base: position 648,977 of record NZ_JAIQDG010000001.1, on the reverse strand, counting down.
GCCGTCGGGCCGCACCCGGGCCGCGCGGATGTGCGAGCCCGCGTCATCGCGCTCGTCCTGCCACGCCACCAGGTAAACACCCCCGCCGTATGCCGTCGCGGGCGTGCGCTGCGCCGGAGCCCCGCGCAGTACGCGCAGGGCCGGAGTGTCCAGGGTGTCTCCGTCCGCGTCCACGCGCGTCGCCAGCACCGTGCGCGTCTCGGCGCCCTCGCGCGCCGCCCCGAAGGTGACGAGGAAGCGCCCAGTTCCGAAAGCCAGCGCCGGGAAGTCCTGCGTGAAAAGGGAGCGGGACACGGCGAAGCCAGTCGGGTCCAGCACGTCATCCCCTTCCAGCCGCGCTCCGCGAATGCGCGAGCGTCCCGTGCGCAGGTCCGTCCACACGACGAGCGTCGTCCCACCTCCCGCGCTCACCCGGGGCTGAAGCTGGTCTCCCGCCGCGGTGGAGATGGGAAAGCCACCCGCATCCACCACGGTGCCGTCCTCGCTCACCCGGGCGCCACGCACGTCGCTCTCCGCGTCGGACGCTGTCCGCTCCTCCCAGACGACCTGGAAATCCTCCCCCGTCCAGGCCACGTCGGGATTCGTCTGCAAGGCGGGCCCGGTGACGATGGGAAATCCTCCTCCGGCGTCCAGCACGGTGCCGTCCGGGAGCACCCGGGCCCCGAAGATGTCGCGGTCCTCGGCCTCCTCCGTGCTGGCGCGGCGGTCCTCCCAGACGACGAGGAACTCGCGGCCCGACCAGGCCACCGTCGAGGCAAGGGGACGACCCGCCGGACCTTCGACGCGGAAGCCCGTCCCCACCACGTCTCCGTCGCGCAGCAGCACGGCGCCGATGCGCGATGCCTCCTCGGGTGGCGGCTCGTCGTCCTCGGAGAAGATGGTGCGGATGACCAGGCACGTCCCGTCGGTGCTGTCACAGGCGATGTCGGCGGCCAGGCCCGGGGCGTCGAAGGGCGTATCGGGAAGCCGGATGCCGCCGGGGTCCACCACCGTCCTGTCCCGCCGCACACGGGTGACGAAGACCTTCCGATGCTCCTCATCTCCTCCCACCCAGGCGACGACGAACTGCTCGCCATCGAAGGCCACGGACGGGGTGGAGGCGAAGATGTCCTCGATCTCATCGCGGCGGTACTCCGCGATGATGAAGCCGGCCGGGTCCAGCAGGGTGCCATCACGCTTCACCCTCGCGCCGAAGATGTTGTTGACGCCACGGCGGTCGTCGACCCAGACGACGAGGTACAGCTCCCCATCGAATGCCACCGCGGGCCCGTGGCCAACCGCCAGTCGCGACAAGGTCTCCAACATGCGCAGGTCGGGCGTGTTCACGCGGAACTCCGGACCGACAGGGCCCTCCCGAGGCTCCGGCTTCCGAAGCTCTCCGGTCTGGGTGGAGGGGGCGAGCGGCTCCTCGGCTTCTCCAACCCATTGGGGGGCCGGCTCACAGGCGATCAGCAGCGCGCCCAGCACTCCGACCCACCTCATCCCCGCTCTTCCCGGCCGCCCCTCGCCGCGTGTGGCCATATCCCCCCCTGGTTGACGGTGGGCTCAAGCTCACGCGGGTGTGGCGGACTGACAATCGGTTCCGTCGGGCAGGGGTGTTCCGGATTTCGGATGCTCGAGCAACAGTCCCCTCAACTATGGGGCGTCCTCAAGGCCACCCGTGGGACTCGAGGTGGGTGGGCGCGCCGGAGGGAAGGCGGGCGTGTAACACGCTCCTTTGTACACATAGGTGTCCTCGCCACAGTCCTTCAGCTCCACGGTCAGCTTGATCCAGCAGCCTCCGTTGATGGGCACCTGCGGCTTCCTGGGGCAGCGGCCGTTGGCATCCGGCCGCCGCTGTCCTGGGAGGGGCCTGGGTGGCAGGTCCACGGCGATGGTGGACCACGCAGAGGGGGCCCGGCTGAGAGGCACCGGGGCCGTCAGCACCGAGTCTCCGACGGCGACGGTACCGCCATCCCTGGACTCCTCGGGTGCCGAAGCCTGCATCGTCTCGGCCTCCCCTCCAGGATGCGTGCTCAGCATCCACCCGGCTCCCAGCGCGAGCGCGCCTCCGACGCTGGCCGCCGTGAGCCAGGACCACCTGGAGCGACTGGGAGCGTGATGCTGGACGTGCCGAGGAGCGGCCCTGGCCTCCACGGGCCGAGACACCTCCCGAATGAAGAGGGGCACATCCGCCTCCGGCCCCGCCTCGCGCGCGGCGTGCTCCAGCGCCTCGGCCAGCTCGCGCGCACCTCCGCGTGCCTCGGGACTCACGGCGAGCATCTGGGACGCCAGCGCACTCAACTCCTCGCAGCAGCGGGCGTTGACCGCTCGCACGGACGGAGGCGCGCCTTCCTCCATGGGCCCGGCATGGGGCGCGGGAGCCGGCGGGAATGGGTACTCGCCCGTCACGAGCCGGAACGCGGTGACGCCCAGCGCGAAGACATCATCCGCCGGCCCGGGGGCGTAGGGCACGATGGGCTCGCGCATGGGCAACTGCACGGAGCGCCACGCCTCCGGCGAACGGTAGGGCGGCGTCCCGGGCGGAAACGGTGGTTGCGTCAGCGTGGCGGCGCCGATGTAGTGCCCGGAGCTGAAGTCGGTGAGGAAGACCCGGCCATCGGCCTCTCTGACGAGCGTGTTGTCGCCCTTCACGTCGCGGTGAACGCCGCCCGCTGAATGTGTCGCCTCCAGGGCCCGCGCGAGGCCGGCGAGGACGTGGAGCACCTGCCGCGAGGTGGGCACGCGCTCCATCGCCCAGTCATACAGCGACACGCCGTTCACCAGCTCCATCGCGAAGTACGGGAACTGTTGCCAGACGCCATGGTCCACGAGGCGTGGGACGTTGGGATGACGGAGGCGGGAGAGCAGCTCCACCTCTCGCGCGAAGCGCGCGTTGCGAGGGTGCAGGGCCAGCTTGAGGGCCACGAAGCCGCGGGGTGCCTCCGCGCCGATGGCACGGTAGACGGCTCCGTGGGCCCCCAGCCCGCGCCGCTCCAGCACGCGCCAAGGCCCCACCCTTGTCCCCGGGGGAAGGCGTGCCGGATTCAAATGGCCGAGCTGCATGAGTGCCTCGCGAGCAGATGCGCGGTTCGCTCCACCCGCCAGGAGGCTACTCCCGGAGTAGGTGCGTGTCAGCGCAATCCTTCAGGTCAACGCACTCCTTCGCGCCCCCCGCCGCGAAGGGGTGCGATGTGCGCGGTCGCGAACGGAGTTCACGTCCCCAACGAGCCACCAACGCCATGCGAGCCGTGCTGCCGTGCCGGGCGCCATGGTGTCATTTCCTTGCCGCGAGAGACTGAACGGCCTTGCAGCCAGACGCCCGTTGCGCGCAATCCCCCGCCCCCCGCATGGAGCGGGCCCACACCCAGGAGCAGCCGTGCCCAAGGCGATTCCCGACGGCTATTACTCCCTCGCGCCGTACCTCGCGCTGAACGACGCCACGAAGGCCATCGAGTTCCCTCAAGCAGGTGCGGAGGAGGGGAGCGCGGGGTTTGAGGCAGCGGCCAGGAAGGAGCGGATGAAGGAGAGGACACCGCGAGTGGACTGGGCAGAGTTGCGCAGGAGGACAGCACCGAGTCGATGCGGCCCAGCAGCGCCGCCTCCAGCTTCACGCCCGCGGCCTTCACGTTGTCATGCACCTGCTCCGGGCGGGTGGCGCCGATGATGGCGCAGGAGTTTGCGCACGCTCAGTAGAGAGAGGGAGTAACAACCCGCGAGTGCCGGACGTCCCGCCGGCCGCCAGGGGCTGCTCTGCGTAGCGCAGGCCGGGTGGGGGTGGCTCAGCCCTTTCGCCTGGTCCGCGAGGAGCGCCGTGCCTCCCCGGAGCGTTGGAGCGAACGTGGCGCCACTCCGCCGGTTGCGACGACGTCGCGAACGCAGTCGCGCAGCCAGCGGTGGGCAGGATCTGCGTCCAGCCGCGGGTGCCAAAGCAACGAGACGGTGAGCTCGGGCGCCGCGAACGGCAGCGCGAAGCTGAACATGCCGGCACGCAGACTCTGCGTATGACGTTCGGGCACCGTGGCGATGAGCTCGGTCGCGCGCGCGAGCGCGATGGCGGTGGCGAACCCCCCGACTATCGTCACCACCTCGCGCGCGACGCCGAGCGTGGCCAGGGTCTCGTCGATGCGCCCCTTGGCGATGCCGCGCCGCGAGAACACGACATGCCGTCCAGCGGCGTAGCTCGCCGGAGTGATTCTTGCGCGACTGAGCGCGTGTCCGCTGCGCACGACGCCGATGAAGCGATCGCGGAACAGAACCTGGGTACGGAGCTCGGGGCCCGTGTCCTTGTCGACGACTCCCGTCTCCAGATCGACCGTGCCGTCGCGCAGAGACGTGCTGTCCTTGTCGGGCTTGGGCACGAAGCGCAGTTGTACGCCCGGCGCTTCTGCGCCGCTGCGCGCGATCAGGCCTGGACCGAAGCTCTCCACGAAGCCTTCGCTGGTGCGCAGCGTGAAGGTGCGAACCAATCGCTTGAGGTCGAGCGTCTCCGCAGGGCGCAGGACCGCCTCGGCGTTCTGCACGAGCTGGCTGACGCGCTCGCGAAGCTCGAGTGCACGCGGGGTTGGCACAAGGCCGCGTCCGGCGCGCACCAACAAGGGGTCGCCGAGGGTCTCCCGCAAGCGCGAGAGCGCCCGGCTCATCGCCGAGGGGCTCAGGCGTAGCCGTCGCGCCGCGCCGGCGACGCTGCCCTCCGCGAGCAGTACATCGAGCGTCACGAGCAGATTCAGGTCGGGCAGCGCCATGCGACGAGCCTAGCAGAGGTCGCGGCGCGACATGGCGTCAAACGCACGGATACCTTGCAACCGTTGCGCGTTCCGCAACCCACGCGTGCGCCCTAGCTTGGACATCGAAGCTCGAATCACGTGGATCCGAGCCAAACCGGAGGCAGAGCGCATGACTGACAACGCCCTTGAACTCTTCATCCAGCGGACCCGGTCCATCTGGGGACCGCTCACCAGCGACCTGGTCGCCAGCGGCCTCCGTCACTTGGAGGAACTCGTGAAGGCGCCCGCCACGGAGCGCTGGCTCTCGGCGCTGCGAGAGGAAGCGCCAGCGTCCAAGGAGCTCTACCGCGATGCGAAGCACGGCTTCGTGCTCCAGGCCCACACGGAGCACGCCGGGCTCTATCGCCCGCCGCATGATCACGGGCGCGGATGGGTGATCTACGCCCTCCAATGCGGGGAGATCGCGATGTCGACGTACGCGCGCGTCGAAGCCGCGGAGGGCATTCGGCTGGTCAAACGCGACGAGACGCTCCTGCGGGCTGGGCAAGCACGGCTGTTCTTGCCGGGAGATATTCACGACACGCGCTGCGTGACCGGTCCAGCGCTGCTGTTCCGCTTCACTGAGCGCGACCTCAAGCAGGAGGACCTGGTCGCGCGACGCGTGACTCGCTACGTCGAGCGGGACGGCGTCTGGACGGTGGCGCCATGAGGGTGATGCAGGCCTCGGACGATGCGGCTTCGGGGCTGCAAGGCCCGCGGCGCGTGGTCGCGATTGCGTGCGTGCTCGCGGCGATGGTGCTCGTGGTGCTCTCCGCGGCCACCGCCAACGTGGCGCTGCCCGCGCTCGCTCACGCGTTCCAGGTGACGCCCGGCGTGTCGGTGCGCGTCGTCACCGCCTATCAGCTCGGGCTGGTCATGGCGCTCTTGCCTTGCGCCGCGCTCGGCGAGAGCCTCGGTTACCGCCCTGTGTTCACGACAGGTGTCGGGCTGTTCACAGGCGCGTCCGTGCTGTGTGTGCTGGCGCCTTCGCTGCACTGGCTGGTGGCAGCGCGTTTCGTGCAGGGGCTCGGTGGCGCGGCTGTGATGGCGCTCGGCGTCGCGCTTCTGCGCTTCGTCGTTCAGCAGGAGCAGCTCGCTGCCGCCATCGGATGGAACGCGCTCACCGTGGCATTGTCCTCCGCCGCGGGACCTACAGTCGGCGCGCTGCTGCTTTCGGGCGCGAGCTGGTCCTGGCTGTTCGCCGTCAACCTCCCCATCGGGGTGGCGGTGCTGGTCGCCACGCGCGGACTCCCCGAGGTGCGTGGCACGGCGCGCGAGCCGGACGCGATCAGCATGGCGCTGAATGCGGGCGCCTTCGGCTCGCTGTTCGTGGGCGCGGAGCTCATGCCGGCGAAGCCAGCGCTGGGCGCCGGGGTGCTTGCCGCCTCCGCGCTGACCGTGACGGCGCTGGTCCGCCGCGAGCTGCCGAAGGACGCCCCCTTGGTCCCGCTCGACCTGCTACGCGCGCGCTCGTTTCGCATCTCGGTGCTCGCTTCGGCCGCTTGCTTCGCGGGGCAGGCATCGGCGCTGGTGGCGTTGCCTTTCTACCTGCAGCACGGCTTCGGCCAGGATGCCCTGACCACCGGGCTGATGATGACTCCGTGGCCGCTGAGCGTGGCCATCGTGGCGCCCATCGCGGGCCGTCTCGCCAACCGCGTGTCGACTGCCTGGCTGTGCGCGGCGGGCGGTCTGTGCCTCGCGCTCGGGCTCACCGCGGCCGCGCTGTGGCCGCTGCCCGGGACACCGCTCGCGCTGGTCCCGTTTGTCGTGTTGTGCGGCGCGGGTTTCGGGCTCTTCCAGGTGCCCAACAACCGCAACATGTTTCTCGCGGCGCCGCGCGCGCGGAGCGGCGCCGCGGGCGGCATGCAAGGCACCGCGCGGCTGGCGGGCCAGACGACTGGCGCTGTCGTCATGGCCTTGCTGTTCATGCGAACCCCCATCGACGTTGCGCCGCGCATCGGCCTCGCCATCGGAGCCGTGCTGACGCTGACCGCAGGTCTGGTGAGCATGCTGCGAGCCGCGCCGGAAATTCGCGCACATGGCGGCTGGTCGCGAGAAGCTCCGTGAAGCCGGAGAAGGGGGCTGCTTGGGGCGCAGCGCGAGGCGAACCCGCGCTGGGGGGGCAGGGGCCGTACGGCGATGAGGGAGTTTGACGCACGGTCTGGGTTGCCTCGGGCTCCGGCCGGTCGAGCTACTTCCGGTGGCTCGTGTAGACGGAGTGGCAGCTCACGCACGTCTCCGTCAGCCGGCCGAAGCTCTCCGCGAGCGCCGCGTCGTCGCGCTTCTGTGCCGCCTCCTGCACGGCCTGGGCGCGGTTGCGCGCCTCGTCCTGGAGCGCGAAGAAGCGCTCGGGCAGCAGCGCGTTGAGCTCGTCCTCACCGCCGGGGACGGGGCGGGCGATGCGGGGCTCGTTGACGATGCGCGCCGCCAGCGCCTCCTGGGGGAGCGCGTTGGCCTGCACGTAGGGCGTGCCACAGCGGGCGTCGGCACCGGCAGACTCGGGGCAGAGCAGCGACTCCGGATACGTGACGGCCTCGGGAGGCGGAGGCAGGGGGTTCTCAGGCTCATCCTCCGGCGGAGTGGTGGGCGCGCTTCCTTCGCTACAGGCCACCAGGGACAGCCAGGTCCCCAGCCCCACGAGCCAGCGGGATGGACCTCGGGGGAGGGAAGCCAGGGCAGGCCGCATGCCCTCATTGCCCCAGGCGGGACACACTTGACGTCAAATCGCCTTCTCCGTGCGTCCGTGTCGCCCGTGGTCGTGAAACATCTCATGAAACATTTCTTGGAAATCGCGCCGGATTCCGGTCGTCGTGAGCACCGCTGCATTGTCATCCAGATGTCAGTCCGCGGCGCTAGGGTGTGCCCACTTTCCGAGGGGGAAACATGCGCATTGGAAGCGAAGACAGGCTGGGTTCCTGGATGGCGATGCGTGCGCTCCTGATGGGGGCGGCGCTGGTGTTCCAGGCGGGCTGCGGGGCGGTGGACGGTGCGCCGGAGTCGCCGTGGGTGGGCGAGGCGGAGCAGGCCACCCGGGGCTTCCTGCCGGACCTGACGGTGGAGGAGCTCTCGCGAGACTCGACCTCCTACAAGGTGAAGTTCTGCAACCGGAGCTCCTACGGCTCGGAGCTCACCTTCACGGTGCGGCTGACGAACGAGCTCAACGGCCAGTCCTTCCAGAGCAACCCGCTGTATCCCTATTCCGTGCCGGCGCCGGGCACCTGCATCTGGACGGGCGGCTTCAGCTGCGGGCTGGTGGGGGCCGCGTGCAATGACTTCGTCACGCTGACGGCCCAGGTGGATGACACGAGCAACGTGACGGAGACCTACGAATACAACAACACGATGACGGTGAGCTTCCGCGAGCACGTCGTCCTGCCAGACCTGGTGGTGGAGGAGGTCGTCCGCACCGGCGCCTACCTGCATGCGAGGTACTGCAACCATGGCACCGCGGACACCTTGTCCACCTTCGCGATGCGACTCACCAACACCGCGACGGGGCAGATGCACCTGACGGCGGACACCTTCGCGGTGCCTGCCCAGGGAACCTGCGCCTGGACCCCCGGGATTCCCTGCTCGACGGTGGGAAGCAACTGCGTCGACACGCTCGAGGTGCGCGTCACCGCGGACGGCGCATACGTCATCTCCGAGTGGAGCGAGGTCAACAACGACGCGGTGGCCCGATTCACGCCGTCCACCGCGCTGGCGGACCTGGTCGTGTCGGATGTCTGGCGGCAGGGGAGTACCTACGTCGTGTCGTACTGCAACCAGGGGCTGGGGACGTCCACGACGCGCTTCGAGGTCCGGCTGATCAATCGCGCGACGGGATGGCCGTACCAGACGCCGTCGTACCAGCCGCTTCCGGTGCCGGCACCCGGAGAGTGCGCGCAGACAGCAAGCGACGCCTGCAGTGTGCCGGGCTGCTGGCCCGGGAGCATGTGGGCCACCGTGGACATCTCGGGCGACGTGTTCGAGGCCAACGAGCAGAACAACCACCTGTACAAGACGCTGCCCTGAGGTGGTCGGCTGCTGGCCCGGGCCCGTGGGCGGTGCCTGGCTCCAGACAGAGGGGCTGCTCTGGCGCGTCGCCACGTGCCCGGGTCGGTGTAGGCTCCGCAGAGGAGCCTGGCCCCCCGAAGAAGGCCATGCAGCTGCCCTACACACGCTTCGGCGTGCCGGGCTGGCGCTTCACGGGTGTGGACCCCTCTGTCGCCATGCTCGCCGTCGCCCGCAAGCGTCTGGAGGCCGAGGGACTGCTCTCGCGCACGCATCTGCACGTGGGCGAGCTGCACACCCTGCCTCCCTGCCCCCCGTTCGATGGCGCGCAGATGATGGGGGTCCTGCACCATGTGGAGGGAGAGGAGGCCCGCATCGAGCTGCTGCGAGAGGTGACCCGGCGGCTCAAGCCCGGAGCGCCCCTCGTCCTGGGTTGTCGCGTTGGCAAGGACCCCGAGCTGACGAACGTGGAGCTGCGGCGGTGGCGGGCGTATGGAATCCCCCCGGACGAGCTGGAGCACCGGCGCCAGCGCTTCGCGGTGATGCGCCCCATCGAGTCCGATGGCGCCCTGTTCGCGATGCTCGCCCGGGCTGGATTGGTGGCGCCGCGTCCGCACTTCGTCTCGCTGCAGTACAAGGTCTTCCTCGCGCGCTTCGAGCCTGGAGCCGCGGGCTGAGCCCCGGGGGACGCGTCTGCTCCTCAGCGGATTCGCTCCGGGAAGGCCATCGCTACAAACAGGCATTACCTGAAGCGTCCACTACGCCGTGAACACCAACAACGGCGCGGGCCTCAAGGCGCAGCGCGCCCGCCAATCTCCGGGAAGCGTTCATAGGCGCGCAGGAGCGCGTCGAGGTGGGCGGGGTTGTCGAGGTCGAGCGGCGCCTCCGTGAGCCGGACGATCCAGCCTCCCGTTGCCGTGCGCCGCGCTCGTGAGAGGAGCTCCGCGTCGCGCGTAGGGTCCGGGAATCCGATGGCCCGTGCGGTGGTGGCCGACCAGTAGTTCAGCCACCCGAGGTAGTAGGGAGTCTCCGGCGCGCGGATGTCCTTGAAGAGTTTGAGCGCTGGCAACCCCCTGGGCGGACGAGGTGGCCCCCCCAGAGTAGGGCTCGTCTGCTCCGCGATCTCCAACGCGGCGCCGCCTGGCGTGGCTCGTCCCCAGAACGCGTGTGCGCCCTCCCCGAGGACTTCGAGCACATCCGCTGCCGCCGCGATAACGGTCGCGTCCAGCGGCAACTCCGCATGGATTTCAAACTGCGACTCTCCGTTCGGGCTCAGACGGGCGGGTCTCGGCAACCCGGCGATCGTCACCGGAGCGCGCTCGTCACCATTGCATAGCATTGGGAACTTCCCACGTGTCGCAGCCTCAGCAAGCCACTCGTCGCGTCGTGGCAATGCGATGGGCTGCCCCTCGTCGGAAATCCTCCATCCCATGCACACGCCGGGAAGTGCCTGCTCCAGGCCGCGGACGGCAGCAAGGGTGCGTCCGTCATTGCCCATAAGCGCAGGCGCATAGACGGTGAGGATAAGAGAGTTTCGTGCGTCCACCATTCAGCACCCCGTGACGACGATATCGAGGGTGGGGTCCAGCTTCAGCAAGGCAGTTCTGTGCGCGGCGCTGCTCACGCCGACGACGAAGCCATATCCACATGCCTCCGCAAGCTCACGTTCGCGTTGGAGTTCATCCAGTTGTTTGATGACCACCTGATTTCGAAGGAACGCATTGTACGTGTCGAAGCGGTCGGTCTTGATCTCCCACAGCACGGGGACGCCGACCTGAAGCGCGTCGAAGCGCTTCCCGTCAACGAGCACGTCCATGCCTGGGTAGTGGTTCGGCGGAAACGTATCAGCGCACCAGTCATGCAGGGCGTCACCGCCGAGATGGGGCTTCGGGATGGGCGCACACTCCGGGCGGCGGCGCCCCGAAGTCACTGGAGCCGGCGGGCCTCGCCGCGAACCATCCCCCTGTGGCTGCGTTGCCGGCTCCTGCCGTGGCTGTGCGTTGGGGTCCACCATGACGGGGGCGGGCGGCGTCAGGCCGACCGGTGCCGGAAGAACGGGGGCGAGGGGCTTTGGCGCGACCAGGGGTGTCCATGGAAGGGCCATCTGCTTGTGCGGCTCCGTCGTGGCGCAGGCCGGGAGGACGAGCAGAAGCGCGACGCAGGTGCGGAAACGCATGCCACGACCTTTCATCCAGCGACTTGGGCGCCTACTGCCCCGGCAGGCGCGGAGAGTAGCGTGGGACGTCGTGCCGCTTCACTTCGGATTTGGAGGCGCGCGGAGGGCATCGGGAGGCTTTCCCGGCAATGGCCGCCAGCGCCCCTCCACCCGGCCGCCGAGGGAACACCCGAGCGTGACTTCTCCACGTGCACTGTTCGGAACCCGGGAGGGAGGCGAGCGCCGCGCACGGAGGCCCGGGAAGGTGCTATGCCAGTCCGCCCCGACATGAAGTACGCCGTCACACTCTGGTTCTGGCTCGTCTTCCTGCTCACCGCCCCCGTGCTCTTCACGCTGGGGGCGCTGCTGCTCGCCGTCACGTACCCGTTCGACCGGGACCGGCGGATGCTGCACACGCTGGTGTGCGGCTGGTGTCACTGGCTCTGGCTGCACCTGTCCCCCGGCTGGCGCACGCGCATCGAGGGCCGCGAGCTGCTGCCGAAGGGGCCGTGCGTGCTGGTCGTCAATCACCAGTCCGCCATGGACATCCTCGCCGTCATGGGCCTGGGCTATCAGTACAAGTTCGTGGCCAAGGCGTCGCTGTTCTCCCTGCCCATCGTGGGGTGGATGATGACGCTGCTGGCGTACGTGCCCATCGTCCGAGGCTCCTCCACCGCCCTGCATCAGTTGATGGACCCGTGCCGGCGGTGGCTGCGCCGGGGCATGCCGGTGCTCATCTTCCCGGAGGGCACCTACTCCAAGGGAGGCCAGCTGCTGCCCTTCAAGCGGGGCGCCTTCCAGCTCGCGCTGGAGGAGCACGTGCCGGTGGTGCCGGTGGTGGTGGAGGGCACGACGCAGTTGCTCGAGGGCGACGGCCCGTGGATGGGCCCGCGCGCCTCCATCCGGGTGCGGGTGCTGCCGCCGCTTCCGCCGGAGACATTCGGCCCCGACCCGGCGGCACTGTCCTCTCGGGTACGCTCCTTGTACGAGCAGACCCTGTCCGCCACCGGCTGAGCCGGCGGGGCGGTGAATGAAAGGACGTCCCATGCGCCTGCCCCTCTTCCAGGTGGATGCCTTCACTTCCCGCGTCTTCGGCGGCAACCCCGCCGCGGTGTGCCCGCTGGACGCATGGCTGCCGGACGCGGACATGCAGGCCATCGCCCTGGAGAACAACCTCTCCGAGACGGCCTTCTTCGTCCGCGAGGCGGAAGGCTTCCGGCTGCGCTGGTTCACTCCGGCGCAGGAGGTGGACCTGTGCGGCCACGCCACGCTCGCCGCCGCGTGGGTGCTCTTCAACCGCTGGGAGGTGGGGCTGGAGCGGGTGGAGTTCGCCTCGCGCTCCGGGCCGCTGGTGGTGACGCAGGCGGCGGACGGGTGGCTGGCGATGGACTTCCCCTCGCGGCCGCCCTCGCCGTGCCCGGTGCCCGCCGGGCTGGTGGAGGCGCTGGGCGCGGCCCCTCGCGAGACACTCGCATCGAGGGACCTGGTGGCCGTGTTCGACTCGGAGGAGCAGGTGCGCGCGCTGCGGCCGGACATGGCGCGGCTGGCGGCGCTGGATACCTTCGCGGTGGTGCCGACGGCGCAGGGGAAGGACTCGGACTTCGTGTCGCGCTTCTTCGCGCCGCGCGCGGGCGTGCCGGAGGACCCGGTGACGGGCTCCGCGCATTGCTCGCTGGTTCCGTACTGGGCGAAGCGGCTGGGCCGGCCATCGCTGCTGGCACGGCAGGTGTCCGCGCGCGGCGGGGAGCTGCGCTGCGAGGAGCGTGGCTCGCGCGTGAGCATCGCCGGGCAGGCGGCGCTGTACCTGGAGGGGTTCGTCACCTGGTAGGGCGCCCCTCACATGGGCTGGGCGCTCTGGACATTCGAGACGCTGCTGGCGGCCGGGGCTGCCTGGGCCCTCTCCGCCGCGCTGCTGCGTGAGCGCTCCACCCTGGAGCGCTGGATGGCCGCGCTCCTCTTCTTCGCGGCGAGCCTCGTCACCTGCGTGCAGGGGCTGGGGCTCATCGGGCAGCTCACCCGGCTTCACCTCGCCCTGGCGGGGCTGGTGCTGCACGGCGCGATGCTGGCGTGGGCGGTGCGACGCGCCGGAGTCGCGAGGCTGCGCTCTCAGCTTCGTGCCGACCTGGGTGCGCCCTGGCGGCTGCTGAAGGACATCCACCAGCGCCGGGAGCTGGCCGCCTGGGCGCTGCTCCCGGCGGTCTGGGGGCTGCTCGTCTCCGGCCTCATCGCGTGGTGCTTCCCGAGCTGGGCATGGGACGTCGTCTGGTACCACACGCCGAAGACGAACTACGCGGTGCAGACGGGCTCCGTCCTCTGGGTGGAGACCTCCATCTGGTACGTCAACGGCTACCCCGAGGCCGTGGAGTTGCTGTCCGTCTGGAACGTGCTCCTTCCGAGGGACACGCGCCTGGAGGACGTGTCGCAGCTTCCCTTCGCGTTGCTCGGCGCCTTCGCTGTGGCCGCGCTGTGCCGCCGGGCCTGCGCGAGCGCGGCGCTGGCTGCCTCGCTGGGCGCGATGTGGGTGGCTCTGCCGGCGGTGGCCCTGCAACTCCACACCACGCACGCCGACGTCGCGGCCGGGGCCCTCTTCATCACCGCCTTCTATTTCCTCACCGAGCGGCCCTGGAGCCCCGCCGCGCGCGCCCTCACGCTGCTGGCGCTCGGGCTGTATGCGGGCACCAAGGTGACGGGCCTGTTCCATCTCGCGCTCCTCTCGCCGGTGCTGCTCGTGCGCCTGTTGCTCGCCCTCAAGGGGGAGCCGGCGATGCGCCGGAGGCGGCTGGGGCAGACGGCGCTCGCGGTGGTGCTGCTGGTGTGGCTGGGCGCGCCCACCTACGTGGAGAACCTGGCGCGCACGGGCAATCCGCTGTGGCCCGCGCGCATGAGGGTGCTGGGGCGCGAGCTGGCGGGCCCCATCGCCGTGGAGAAGCTCGGCACTCCAGCCTTCTTCCGCGAGGAGGGCGCCTTCTCGAAGATGGTGAGCAACTGGTTCGCGCCCGAGGGGCTCTACTGGCCGGACGTGCGCGAGCGCGCCTTCGGCTGGCTCTTCCCCTACCTGCTGCTGCCCGCGCTGCTGTGGGTGGGGCTCTGTGGTGTCTTCCGGGAGCGCTTCCTCCGGCTATCGCTGCTGCTGCTCGCCGGGCTCGCGGTGCTGGTGCCCGCGGCGTGGTGGGGACGCTTCACGCTGGGACTTCCCGCCGCGGGGCTGGTGGCGCTCGCCGTGCTGCACCGCCAGCTCCGCACGCCCTATCTCCAGACGCTGCTGGCGGCCGCCGCGGCCTTCCTCTCCGTGGCGTCCTACGCCAAGGCGAGTGTGGGCTACCAGGTGCTGCCCACCCTGGGCCGGCCCGAGGTGGCGGGAGTCAGCGACGATGACCGGCTGCGCGCCCGGATGAACTGGCTGTGGCCGGGCGAGGCGGTGCGCCTGCGGGAGCAGGAGCTGAAGCCCGGGGACGTGGTGGCCTATGACAGCTCCACCAGCTTCCTCGGGGAGTATTGGACGTGGGATTTGCGCAACCGCGTGGAGTACGTCAGCCACCAGGGTGACTCCGCCGCCTACCTTCGCAAGCTCCGCGCCCTCCGGCCCCGCTGGGTGAGCGTGCGCAGGGACAGTCCCGCCGAGCGGCTCCTCCTCGGGCAGTCCGGTGCCTTCCAGCGGCTCTTCGCCTGCCCTGCCAGTGACGCGGTGATGTATCGCGTCACCCGGAGCGACTGGTAGCCGGCCCCGGGTTTGGTGCTGTCACAGTGTTACAGCTTCGTGGCCGCGGACAGTTGACGGACAGAAGCCACGCTCCAGGTGCGCTAGCTTCTCCGTTCCTATGCGTACGCTCCTGCTGACTTCGCTCCTGCTGTCATCCACGGCGGTATGGGCAGCGGTGCCCACCGGGTTCGTGGAGACGAGCTACACCTCCAGCGCGCTGAATCTGGCCACGGGCATGGCCTGGGCGCCGGATGGCTCGGGCCGCCTGTTCATCACCCTGAAGAACGGTCAGATACGCATCGTGTCGCTGAAGGATGGCGTCCCGGAGACGCAGCAGGGGGGCACGCTGGTGACGCGGGTGTTCGCGACGGAGCCCTCCGTCCATACGAACAGCGAGTGCGGCCTCATCGGCATCGCGTTCGACCCGAACTACGTGGCCAACCGTTACGTCTACGTCTTCGTCACCGTCTCCGCCTCCGAGCAGCGCATCGTCCGCTACACGGACGCCAACAGCGTGGGCAGCGCGCGCACCGTGGTCATCTCCGGGCTGCCCACGGTGGGGCAGAACCATGATGGCGGAGGGCTCGGCTTCGGGCCGGATGGGAAGCTCTACTGGGCCATTGGCGACCTGGGTAACGGCACCGGGGTGAACGCGGACCTGACGTCGCTCGCGGCCAAGGTGGGGCGCGCCAACCTGGACGGCACGCCCGCCAACGACAACCCGTACAACGACGGAGTCGGCCCCAACAACGAGTACATCTGGGCGAGGGGCTTCCGCAATCCGTTCACCCTCACATTCCAGCCGTCCACCGGGGCGCTGTGGGTGAACACGGTGGGCACCAGCTACGAGCAGATCTTCGTGGTGGGGAAGGGGAACCACGCCGGGTACAACCGCTACGAGAACAATCAGCCCGCCGGCTTCATCACGCCCGTGGTCAAGTACGTCACCAACGGCGTGGACACGCGCACCATCGCCGCGAACGGGGCGGTGCGCTCAGGTGGTGTCGCTACCTTCACCACCACCGCGGAGCACGGCTTCCGGAAGGGGGAGCGGCTCACCCTCAGCGGCGTGACGGACACGAGCTTCAACGGGGCTCCGGTCGTCGCCAGTGTCCCCAGCCTCACCACCTTCACCGTGGCGCAGCCGGCACTGCCGGACGCGACGAGTGGCGGAGGCACCGCGACGACGCAGGCGCTGGGCGGCTCCATCACCGGGGGCACCTTCTTTGACTCCACGCTCTTCGGCCCGGAGTACCGCGGCAACTTCTTCTTCGGGGACTACAACTCCGGACAGGTGACGCGCGTCACGCTGGCGGCGGACAACTCGGTGGCCACGGTGGACGAGTGGGGCACGGGCTTCAGCGCCAACGTGGACGTGTCCGTGGGGCCGGATGGAGCGCTCTACACCATCGGCGTCACCGGCGGAGTCCTGCGCCGCATCACCCCGGCGCAGCCCGGGCGGAAGCTGGTGGTGTCCGGGGGCCACCTGCGCGTGGTGGAGGGCGGGCGCGCCGCCTTCACCGTGCGGCTGTCCGGGGCCCCCACCGCGCCCGTCACCGTCCGCGTGGTACGCGCCCTGGGCGGCTCCGAGGACCTGGTCGTCTCCAGCGAGTCGCTCACCTTCACTCCGGCGGACTGGAGCGTGCCGCAAGGGGTGACGCTCGCGGCGGCGTTGGACGCGGACTCGGCTCCTGACGTTGCTACCTTCCTGGTGACGGCGGAGGGGCTGGACACCGAGGAGGTGGTGGCCACCACCATCGACGACAACACCCCGAGGCTGGTGCTGTCCTCCTCCAACGTGGTGGTCCCCGAGAATGGCACCGCCGCGTTCGACGTGTCGCTGTCGCAGCGGCCCTCGGGCAACGTCACCGTCACCGTGGCGCGCACGCAGGGGGATGGTGACATCACCGTGCAGGACGGGGCCTCACTCCAGTTCACCTCCGTGAGCTGGAACACGCCGCGGGCCGTGACGCTGCGGGCCGCGTCGGACGCGGACAGCGCGGACGGCACCGCCACCATCACCGTGGCCGCCGCGGGCCTGGACGCGCGCTCGGTGCTGGCCACCGAGGCGGATGACGAGCCGCTGGCTCCCTCCATCATCTCCACGGCTGTCACCACCGCGGTGGTGGGGGCGCCGTATGGCTACGACGTGGAGGCGCGCGGCCGGCCGGCGCCCACGTACTCGCTGGTGGGCACGGTGCCGGAGGGCATGAGCATCAACGCGGCCACCGGCGTCATCACCTGGGCGCCCACGGTGGAGGGCTCGGCGGAGGTGAGCGTGGTGGCGGCCAACGGCAACCCGCCGGACGCGACGCAGACCTTCACCCTCACCACGAAGGCGGATGCGCCGCCGCGTGCCATCCTCACGCGCCCAGAGGATGGGGAGCGCGTGTCGGGGACGATGGCGGAGTTCTTCGGCGACTGCGTGGACGACGTGGGCTGCACCCGCGCCGAGTTCTACGTGGACGGGGAGCTGCAATACACGGACACGCGCTCGGACAATCACTTCCACTTCGGTGGTGAGCACAACCGCTGGGACACCACGGGGCTGGCGCCGGGCGGGCACCGGGTCCGGTTCGTCGTGGTGGACACGGCGGGACGGCAGTCGCAGGCGGAGGTGACGGTGTGCGTTGGGAATGGGAGCTGCGAGCTGTTCCAGCCGGACGCCGGGACGGGCGGGCTGGATGCCGGAGCGGGTGGGCCGATGGGCGTGGAGGACGAGAGCGGCTGCGGCTGCGGCGCGGCCCCGGTGGCGCCGCTCGCGTGGCTGGCGCTCGCCGCCCTGGCGCTCCGGCGGAGGCGGGCGCGCGAGGAGTGACGCGCGAGCGTCAGGGACAGCAGGTTCACGTCCCGGACTCCTCGCCAAGAGAAGGGCTCGGAATCCAGAGGGAAACCTCGTGGAGCCCTTCTCCAGCATGCAGGGGGCCCGCCGCGTCCAGCAGGGGGAGCGGAGGTGACCGCGCGGAGCGAATCTAGACCTTCAGCAAGCCACGGAACGCCCTGGCGGCATAGTAAGACTCGGCACCGTTGTGATACGTAAAGACACGGTCGTAACGGCGGTCACAAAAGACAGCGCCGCCGAGCTTTCTGATATTGGAAGGCGTTTTCACCCAGCTCGACGTCTTCGTATCGAAGCTGTCCAGGGTCTGCAATTCTCGATATTGTTCTTCCGACAAGAGCTCGATGCCCATGGCGGTTGCCATATCTACGGCGCTGTTTTTCGGCTTGTGTTCCTTCCTCGCCTCCAGCGCTTCATGGTCGTAACAAACACTCCGGCGGCCTTTGGGGCTTTCCGCTGAGCAATCGCAAAAAATGTACTCGCCAGTCTGCTTGTCGTGACCAGTTACGTCCGGTTCACCGCCAGTTCTTTCCATTTCATTGAGTGACCATAGTTTTTCAGGATGGGCTTCCAGTCTTGCCTGTACTTTTGTCCATTCAAGGCCTTTGTGGCGGTTCGTGTTCTTCTCGAAACGGGATTTCAGCGTACGGAGTAGCTCTTCCCGTTGTTCTGGTGACAACTCCTTTTGTGTTTCAACGCCTCGCCTCTGTGCCTTTTGTGCCGGCATTCTCTTCATGCCTCCCTTGAACACTTCACGGCGCCCGAAACGCGCAGTTGCCAGTTGCCCACAAGATAACGTCCTCGACGAGACTATAAGGAGATGAGGCGGCCGGCCAGCCACGGATTTAGAGGCAGTCCCGCCGAGCCCTGGATTGCCGCAGCGGACAAGGCCGGCACGGGATGGCATTGATGCCACCCGTCTACGTGGGCATGTATGGCCCATCACCCGCGTTGCGAGCACGGCGTGCTCCGAGCCTCCTACGGCATCACCTCCCGTGGCCGCCTGCTCCGGAGCGCCGGAGCAGGCCAGCCAGGGGGGAGACACACACGCGGCGGCAAGGGCCTACGCCTGGACGGAGGCCGTGCCCTTGCGCCTGGCGGAGTCCTCCTCACGCCGCCGTGTCACTGCCACTGGGAGAAGCGGACCCAGTCCACCTCCAGCGCCTGCGGCGTGTTGCGGATGAGGTCCAGGGTGGACTGCGGCACGCCGAAGTACGGCGTGGTCGCGCCATTGGTGCCGTTCGGGTAGGTGCCGCCGACCGCCAGGTTCAGGATGATGAAGAAGGGCCGGTCATAGACCCACTGGCCGTAGCGCTCGACCTCGGCGCGCGTCACGGTCTTCAGCAGGACGCCGTCGATGAACCACTTGATGTCCTGGGACGAGAACTCCGTCGCATAGATATGCCAGTTGCTGACGGGTGAAGCCGGGTAGAAGCGCTGGTTGATAGGCGTGTTGCCCGAGTACCCCGGGCCGTGCAGCGCGCCGGACGTCCAGTCCGCGTAGCCGACGTTCTCCATGATGTCGAGCTCTCCGCAGGCGGGCCAGCCGACCTGGCCGATGTTGTTGCCGAGCATCCAGAATGCCGGCCATAGACCCGGGCCCACGGGCATCTTGATGCGCGCCTCCACCTTGCCGTGTCCGAACTCGCGCAGGCCCGCGCTCTCCAGACGGCCCGAGGTGAAGGGGTACCCGTTGTTCCACTCGTTGCGCGCGATGAGCTTCAGCGTCCCGTTGCTCACCTGGATGTTCTGCGGCGACGTGGTGTACTGCTGTTGCTCGCTGTTCACATGGATGTCGGTGATGGCGGTCCAGTTGGCCGGATTCACGCTGGTGCCGTCGAAGTCGTCACGCCAGAGCTCGACCCAGCCGCCTCCGCCGCCGAGGATGGTCACCGTGAAGGACTCCCAGCAGTCGGCCGACGTGCGGTCCGCGTACAGCGGGCCGGACGCGCCCCGGTCGAGGTCCGCCGACACGAAGAGGCCATTGCTGCGCGCCTTCAGGGCAATGGAGTTGTTGCCGAGGTCCACCCACTCGAACTTCTCCCAGTCCTGGATGGACGTGCGGTTGGCGACGAGCTGCCCGCCCAGGTTGGTGTCCGCCGACACGTACCGGTCCGAGTACACGGCGCGCAGCGCGATGAGCCCGCCTCCGGCGTCCACCACCTGGAACTCCTCCCAGTCCTGCACCGTGGCCCGGTCCGCCACGAGCGCCGTGTTGGTGAGGTTCTGGTCCGCGGAGACGAACTTCTGTGTCGAGCACGCCTTCAGCGAGATGCGCTGCCCGATGGGCGCCGCCAGCCGCTGCGCCTGGGACTCCACCGCGGGAGGTGCCACCTCCTCCGCGGGCGAGCACCCCGTCAGCCCCGACAGCAGACCTCCAAGTCCCAACGCCAACACCCAGCCACGCCCGGATACCGTGAAAGTTCCCCGTGCCATTCGACGCTCCTCCTGGTTCCCGAAATGGGAAGGGAGTCGTCGGATATAGCAATGAAGTCGCGACTTGAAGGTTAATTGCGAATTTCGCGGACGCGGTTCTTTTCCATGAAGCGTGGCTGGGAAAGTCTGCTCACAGTGCGAAATGGCACACGGGCGCAGGGGGCGAGGTGGAGGTCACCGTCACGGCGCGATGATGTGCATGAACTGCGTGCCCCCAGCGAGGGGCGCAAATCGTGCGTGCTTGCATCAAGATGCCGCCAGGCGCACTCGAAAAAGCAACGCCAGAAAAGCCCTGCCGATAATGCCGGCGGGTGCCGCGTCACGCTCGTGCCCGCTCTCAACTTCTTCCAGGGAATCGAATGTCTTTTCTGTCGCGTGTGACTCAGAAGCTCCAGGCCCACAACAGTCCCGCCGTGAGCAAGGCCTCCGGGCCCTCCAGCAAGCCCGCCAAGGGCGTCACCCTGGAGGGACTGCCGCATGAGCACATCTACAACGCAGAGAAGTTCAAGGACTCGGCGGCGATTCCCGCCAACCACCCCAACAAGGCCGACCTGATTCGCGCGGCCCACGCGGGCGGTCCCCTGGAGGTCAGGGAGGGCGTCTTTGCCTACCCGATGAGCTGGACGCAGGAGAAGATCCGCACCCACTGGAACAACGTGAAGGCCGACCCGCAGAAGCCCTACGGGCCTCCCGATGCCTTCGGCGAGGGCAAGGGGGCCGGGAGGACCGAGCGGCCCCGCCGGAGTCAGGCGCGCCCGCCCGCGGCCTCGATGCGGGCGGTGCAGGATTTCTCCTCGGGTGGCTCATGGTTCCGCGACTTCAAGGACCGGGGCGTCTCGACGGTTTCGTTCTTCTCCAACACCCCGGGGTCCAAGCTGCGTGCATCGGCGGTGGTGGGAGGCTCCAGCGACGCCGCCACGCTGGTCCTCCGGGACTCGAAGGGGAACGAGGTGGCGAGGCGGACCGGCGTGGAGGTCTCGACCATGGATATCGTCTTCACCGCCGACGGCAAGCCGCCGGCTGATGCCGGGCGGAGCGTGCGCACCACCTTGTACCTGAAGGCGGGCGAGAAGTACTCGCTCCAGGGCGTGATGGACGACGGGAACGATTGGTTCCGCATGCAGCTCAACGCCAGCATGAATTGAGCGCGTCGCGAGGGGACGGTCGATGAGACACGGCTCGTTCCGTCCCTTCAGAGTCCCGCGGCCTTCTTGTCCACCCATCCCAGGGCCTTCGCGTGGAGGCTCTGGATGTAGAGCCGGTCGGCCGTCTCCGTCACGGAGGTGGCCTCGGGGTAGGCGCCACTCGGGTCCTGCATGTCCACGAGCACACGGCCCTCCTCGTCGAAGGCGAAGACGTGGCCATAGGGCTTCGGCACGGGCCACAAGGACCTGGGCAGCCGCACCGAGAGCGCGCGCAGCCAGGGCTTGCCGGCCGCCTTGTCCACGAAGGCGCCGCGAGGCTTGGTGAAGCCCACCCAGATGCGACCCTCCTGTCCGCGCATCAGGTTGTCCGGGTAGCCGGGCAGGTTGGAGAACAGCACCCGGGCCTGTTCGCTCGGCTGGGCCGCCAACTGCTTCGCGTCCAGCTCCTTCGCGTCCACGGCCACCTTCCAGATGCGGTACTCGCCTGTCTCGGTGAGGAACAGGGACTTCCCGTCCTCGGAGAGCGCCAGCCCGTTGGGGAAGCACAGGCCCGTCATCACCACGCGCGTGGTCTTCGTCGTAGGCTCGTACTCGAGCAGGCGTCCGGTGCATTGGTGCTCGAGGATGTCGAGCACGCTGGCGTTGAAGGTGCCACCCCACTTCGCCGGAGCGAAGCGGCGCGAGGCGTCCGTGAAATAGATGCGGCCGTCGGGCGCCACCACCACGCCGTCTGCATAGAGGATGGGGTCTCCCTTCACGGGGTGATCCA
Source organism: Myxococcus sp. RHSTA-1-4 (assembly GCF_020037125.1). Taxonomy (GTDB): domain Bacteria; phylum Myxococcota; class Myxococcia; order Myxococcales; family Myxococcaceae; genus Myxococcus. The sequence goes on along the minus strand of NZ_JAIQDG010000001.1, from coordinate 627,195 downwards.
CCGTGGCGGCCAGCACGTCGATCTTCGCGTCCGCTCCGAGGTGGGTGGCCTTGAGCAATCCCCGCATCGGGTCCGCGATGATCATGTCGCCCTGTGCATCGAAATCGAAGCCCAGCGGCCGCCCCCCCGTGTTCACCACCACCTCGCTCGAGGCGCCATCGGGGGCCAGGCGCAGGATGGCGCCGCTGAGCACGGCGGCGTAGACGTGGCCGTCACGGACGACGATGTGCTCGGGGCCCACGTCCTCGCCCAGCTCGAGATGATTCAACCCCGCCAGCTTGTGGTTCACCGCATGGGGCCCCTGGTAGCCAGGGTCCGGAGGGGCACTCCACACCACCGGCTCGATGGGAACGGGCCACAGCAGCAGGTAGGCGGCAAGGGCCACCAGCAGGACGAGGAGCACGGTCAGGATTCTTCGCATGGGCGCATTCTGCCCGAACCCGAAGCGCTTCCCAGGGGGGGCGGGACAGGCTCCTGGCCCGCGATGAGTCATGCCCCGTGCCCGTTCCTGAAGGCGTTCGGGCCGCTACTTCTCGAGGGCGGCGTCGACGGCGGGCAGCAGCATGCTCTCGGGGAAGCTGCGACGGAATTCGGTGGCCCTCCGCCGAGCGCCCTCGAGGTTTCCCGCATTGACCAGCGCCTGCACCCAGAGGCTCTCTCGTTCTTCCACGAGCTGACCCCGTGGAAATCGGCTGGCATGGTCTTCGATGGCCTCCAAAGCTCTCGCGGTGTCGCGTCTTGCCAGGGCGGTTCGAGCAATCTCAATCAAGCCTCGCTCATCCGCGAGCGCAAGGTCCCGCTCGGGGCGCAGGGGCTCCGGTTGGGCTTTGACCTTGGAAGCCTGCCGAGGGCGCTGTGGAGTGGGGGCGCTTGGAGGCCGTGGCATCTCCAGAGCAACCGGCGGAGCGATGATGCTGGGCGGGGGCTCGAGGACGGACAGGGTGTTTCGCTGGGGGAGCTCAACCATCGGCGCGGGTGAAACCGGCGGTGCCATGTTCTTCCCGACGAGCAACCCGCCAGCGAGGCCCGTGAGGAGGGCGAACACGCTCACGGGAATACCCCACGTTCCCATCCTGGACAGCGTGGCGGTGGTCATACCGCCCGCTCCCATGGAGCTGGGCGGCGTCCCTCCGGGAGCGGCATCCAGGCTGGCCTCGAGGCGGGTCAGCACCGCGGCCTCGAAGCCGGCCGGAGGGACTGGCCGGGGTGCGGACCTCAGGAGGTCCTGGATGTCGGCGGGAAGAGGCTTGAGGTCGGGTTCCGTCATGGCTCACCTCGCCGAAGTTGAATGCGGCGCACGGCCGCTGTGAATTCCTCTCGGCCGATGCGGAGGCGTGAGTAGGTGGTCGGCACTGGCGTTCCCATCGCCTCGGCGATTTGCGCAGCGGGTATCCCCTCCAGCTCGTACATCACGAACACTGCCCGGCGCTCTGGCTCGAGGGACTCGAGGGCTTCTTCCACGAGCTCGCGCCGCTCTCGCTGAGCCAGCCGCTCCTCCGCGCCTTCTCCCTCATGGGGAATGTCCTCGGGCGGCTCCTGAATCACTTCCCGCTGGGCCGTTCTTCGGCGCCTGGCATCCACCACGACTCGGAAGGCGATGCCGAACAGCCAGGGCCGGACCGGGCGGCTGGAGTCGTAGGTGTTCCAGCGCCGCATCGCGGTGACAAAGACGTCGTGTGCGAGGTCTTCCAGCTCGATGTTCCGGCAGCCGAGCCGGTAGAGGAAGCTGTACACGTACGGCAGCTCTGCGCTGTAGATCTGCTCGAGGCCCATGCTGCGGCCATCTGGGGCGGCGCCATCCATCATTGGACGTATTGCAGGACGGGCGGCGACTTCATCAGAGAAACCGCAACGCCAGGGTGAGACCCGCTGCTCCCGCCACCGGCGAGGTCACCCAGACCGGCTGCTCCCCGGACAGAATGGTCGTCCGTGTCAGCACCGCCTGAAAATCGAGAAAGGGTTGAACGTAGAGCGACTTCGAGAGCGGCAGCTCCGCTTGTACCCTACCGCCCGCGAGAACGAGGGGACTGGTCTCCCTCCGTTGCTGGCCGATCTCCCCGGTCACCTGGATGGCGCCCATGGAGAGCAGGCCGCATGCTCCGAATCGGCCGACGTGGAGGCAGGGAACCACCGTGCCCAGGAGGGCCGACGAGGAAACCTGACCGCTGCCGACAGAGAAATTGCTGGCGATGTCAGCTCTGCCATCGAGTCCGATGCTGAACCTGGGCCATCGCATCGACACCTGGATGAGGACACTCGGAACGACGGCCGGAGAGACTCCGGCGGCGGCCAGGACGCCGGCCCCCGCCCGGACCTGCACCGGGGCTCCGGGCCGCGGTGGCACCAGGGGCGGCGCCGCGTTCTTCGTGGGCTCTACGAGATGGGGCTCCGGGGCAGGAGGGGGAGGAGGAGGGGGGGCGGCTGGCCGGGAGAGGTACCGTGGGTCGACAGCGATGGCCATGGCCAGCTCCATCGCCGATGCCAGCTCGAGGCAGTCCCCCGTCGGAGAGGTGAAGTGCCGGCGGCCGATTCTCTGGCCCTCGCGCGTCGTTACCTCGAGGCTCGCTGCAAGGCCCTGCTCGGTCCTTCGAATCCTCGCTTCGATTCGGGTGTCGCCGTCGGGCCGGAATGGGTCGAATCCAAGGCGGGCGGCTACCGCTTGTCGAACCCATCTTTCATCGGGACAGCGCTCGGGTCCGGCCTCCACGACGTAGGTCAGGGTGACAGGTCGGCCGTCAGCCCTGGTCTCCCAAGGCGCGAGCACCACGAGTGAAAGCAGGGCGACACCCAACGCCCGGGTCACGGCCACAAGCACGGTGTGGCCCTCTTACCACGCGTACCTGTTGGCTGGCCTCATGAGAACGAACCCCGATTTCGAGATAAATGCCGCCACTCCGTTCCAATACCTCGCCCGAACGGCCTCGAGTGCGTTGGAGGCCCTGGGAATTCGCGGGAGAGGACATGACAAGAGGCCAGAACTTCGTAGCCGTGGCGAGCCTCCTCGCGATGCTCTGGGGGTGCGACCTCACCGTTCAGGCCGGGGCGGAAGACGGCGGGAGTCACGCACGGGGGCCAGACAGTGGGTCCATGGACGGTGGTGCCACCGATGCTGGCGGTGACGCGGCCGATGCGGGCTGTACTCCGCGCACCTGTGACCAGGTGAGCTGTGGCCAGTTGGATGATGGCTGCGGTGACACCCTCGCGTGCGGCTGTGACTCAGGGGAATCGTGCGGCGGTGCCGGCGTACCGGGTCAGTGCGGCGTACCGCTCTGCCAGAACGGCATGAAGGACCCGGGCGAAGGCGATGTCGACTGCGGCGGAACCTGCGCGGCTTGTGCCGCGGGAAGGCACTGCTCGAAGCAGGCGGATTGCGCAGCCGGCACGACGTGCGACCAGACGTACTGCCTGCCGGGGGTGTGGTCGACGAAGGCTCCCCTTCCGACGCCTCGACTTTCTCCCGCGGCGGTTGTTGGCCCGGATGGGCGCATCTGGGTCATCGGGGGCTTCACCCATGGAGACGGAGCCTCCTCGGTGGTCGAGGTCTACAACCCGCAAACAGACAGTTGGACCACTGCTCCTCCGATGAACCGTGCTCGATACGGCCATTCGGCCGTCATCGGACGGGACGGCCGCCTCTACGTCTTCGGCGGGCAATACGACGCCAGCAGCTCTCCGTTCGTCGACGGCGTTTCGAAGACAGCCGAGGTCTACGACTTCACGGCCCAGCAGTGGACGAACCTGCCGGAGCTCCCGGACGGCCGAATGGGTGCATCATCGGCAGTCCTGGCCAATGAGAGCATCATGGTGTCCGGCGGCATCAGCGTGAATCCCATCACCACGCTGGCCACCCCCGTCATCTTCTCGCCATCGCAGTCGACATGGACCGCTGCTCCGACCCCCATGGTCACGGGGAGGAACAGCCACGCCTCGGCGCAGCTACCTGATGGGCGCATCTTCGTGGCGGGTGGGTTTCCTTCGGGCGGCGGCCGAACCGCTTCCGCGGAAATGTTTGATGCGTCGATGGGTGGCTGGTCGACGCTGCCGCAGATGCCGTTTGCGAACGCGGACGCTTCGGCCGCCCCGGGTCCCTCGGGTCGTGTGTATGTCTTTGGTGGTAACGCTGGAAGTGGCGACCTGGGTTACACCCTCGTCTACGACGTGCTCGGGCGTCAGTGGAAGAGCGCCGCGAGCATGCCAACGGCGCGTCGTGGAACGGCGGCGGTCAGAACGGCCGACGGTAGGATCTGGGTCATCGGCGGCGCCGAGGCACCCAATTTCAGCGAGTACTCATCAGACAAGGTCGAGGTGCTAACGCCATGAATCCCATTCTGGGACGGAGATTCTCAATGAAGACAACGACCCTTTCCCTGGCGCTCTTGTTCGTGACGGCTTGTGGTTCTCAGCCCGGCACCGAGAGCAAGGATACAGACCCGCCTGACGTCCCCTCCGGCAGCACTTGCAACGGGAGCAACTGCGGCGGCTGTTGCAATGGCGATCGGTGTGAGACGGGCATCACCATGTCGGCATGTGGTTCGAGCGGAGCGGCCTGCATTGTCTGCAGCACGTCGCAGACCTGCACTTCGTCAGGAAGATGCGAAGCGGCCAGTCCCGCGGATGCAGGCACCCAGTTCAAGCGAGTGTTCATCACGCGGAACAGCTACGACGGCAATCTCAAGGCCGTGGCTGACGGAGTCGACGGGCTCGATAGCGCTGACAAGCTGTGTGCCCGAGCGGCGGACAGCGTCAACCTCGGGGGAGTCTGGAAAGCATGGCTCTCGGCCTCAGCCGTCAATGCCGTGGACCGGATCAGTGATGTTGGCCCCTGGAGGAACATGAAGGGCGAGCTCGTCTTCAACAACAAGACCAACTTCCTCACCGGGCCCATCAATCCCATCGAGTACGATGAGCGTGGAGGAGAAACGTCCTTCTATTACAATGGGAAGCGCGAGTCGGCGTCCGTCTGGACGGGCTCCACGAAGGCGGGGACGGTAGCGAGCTGGAAGAACTTCTCCGGCCTTCAAGAGCCTGCGACCTGCGTGGACTGGACGGGCAACCCGCCAAACCAGGCAGGGGGCGAGTACCACGTCGGTGGAGTGGGCTTCGCGAATTCCACCACGACGACGTGGACCGAGGGCGGACCCTATTCCTCGCAGATGAACCAGCCCTGCTACTCTACTTCCCGGCTCATCTGCTTCGAGCAGTAGAAGGAGCGGTGGCCATGACGTGAGCGAGCGTCCCCAGGGAGCAGCGCAACAGGTCCGGCAAGAGCGCATATCCCTTCACGTACGCCAGGGCCGGCCGGTGGGCCCTGGCGTGCGTCGCGTCAGTCCAGCCCGGTGTCGGCGGCCCGCACCGGGTTCCAGGCCTTCGCGCCCTTCTCGAGCTCGGAAAAGCTCACCCGGACGAAGTCACGTGAGCGCCTCACCTCGATGCCCATCCACAGCGCCTCGGGCTCCTTGACGTACACGGCGACGTCCGCCCACTCCGTGTGACGCGTGAGCAGCGGCTCGATGTTGTACGCGCGCGGTGGTCTGGCCAGGTCGCGGTCGAAGAGAAAGATGAAGTCGCCCCAGTGCAGCCACAACGCGCCGCTGTTCCGCATCCCGAGCGCGTGCACGCTGTAGTCGATGATGTCCGGGTCGTGCGAGGCGAGCAGCCGGATGCTCTGCTGCCTTCCGTCGGGCATATGGCGATGGAGGGTGAGCGCCTCCTCCTCGTCGTTGAGCAGCCGGAGCACGTCCCCGTCGTTCGTCGCGAAGAGGCGTTCGCTGCTGGACAAGGACCTGGCGAAGGGCCGGACGTCGGCCTTCGGCTGGCCCGGTTTCCACCGGAGCACGGCGCGCTCGTTCCTGGGGAGGCTCAGCTCGAGGAAGATGCGCCCGTCCCGGTTGCCCCAAATCATCCGCGCATTCTCAAGCTTCATGTCCGGGCCGTGAACCAGGACCGTCTGCTTGACGCCCCTGCCGTTCAGTTCGTACGCGACGACCTGCCGGACCGGGTCGCACCTGAGGTGCTCGCACATCTGGCCCGGTCTCTCTGGAATGACGTACACCGCGACGTCGCGAGCCATGTGGAGCTGGCGGGCGTCGTCCACGCGGTAGAGCAGCTCGGGAGCGCCGCCGTCGAGCGGCACGCGGTACACGATACTCACCTCGCCGCGCGGCGCCTTTCGTCCCTCCATGTGCACCAGCGCGTCGCGCCCATTCGGGAGGAATGCGAGGTACTCCACCTGAGCGCTGCGAATCTCCTCGGTGGGCGGCCGTGGCTTCGGGAGCGTCACGTGCTGCCTCGCCGGTCCCTTGAAGAGGTGCAGCGACGGGTCATTCTCCCAGGCCGCGAGGACGTCGCCTGCTTCGTTCGAGGCGACGCGGTACAGGTTGTCCTTCGGGATCCGGTGCACCGTGGTGAACTGCTTCGCGCCGGGGGCGAGCACACGCAGGGTCGAGAAACCCACGGTGACGAAGCCGCCGTTCTCCATCGGCAGCATCGTGGTCACCGCGTGCAAGCGCGCCGGGGTGTCCGGCTTGTTGATGCGGCGCTCGACGCCATCGGCGTGCGCAAGCGACGCGACGAGCAGCGCCGCGACCAGGACGTTCATGCGTCCATTCCGGTTGCTCACCACGGTGACCCCTCCTGAAGAACGCGGCATCCGACGCTCGCGCGCTCGGAATTATTCAGACGGACAGGAGCGCCCCGGCCTGGCCGGGCTCCGAGGTGGGAGCCTGGTGCGGTAGCACCTGCTCGTGGGGAAGCAGTGGCGGGGGCCGTCCCTATCGCGCTCCTGGCGAGGTCTGGCCCGTGGACTCGCGGTGCTTGCCCGCGGCTTCGTGCAGCGCCTCGGCCAGACGGAGCGCTGGAGCCACCAGCGCCTCCAGCGCGTCGACGGTGTCAGGCACACCGCGCCACTCCGCCTCCAGGAGCCCTGCCTCGATGGAGAACCGCGCGCACCGGGCATGCAGGCTCAGCAGGTGCTCTCGCACCCGAGGTGCACGGAGCGCGGCGCGCGACTCGGGCGAGAGGCGCTTCACGTCGAGTGCCCTGTCGAGCTCCTCGTCGCCCACCTCCTCGTCCTTCCCGCCGAACAGCTTGAGGAACTTGTCGCCGAGTCCCTCGGGCGACAGCGTCAGCTCCGGCGGAAGCGTCATGCCCAGGTCCAGCCGCAGCACCGTCACCTCCCTGCCGTGCTTGCCATTGCCGCGCGACTCCGTGAGCACCGAGAGTTGCTGGCCGAGGAAGAGGCCCTGGACCTCCACGGCGCCCCACTTCTCGCTGAAGCCCCAGTCATGCCGGCTCGCGAAGGTGTTCCACGTCTCGCGCCGTCGATTCCAATGGCGCCGCAGGGCGGAGACCCCCAGCGCCAGGAAGGCCATGAAGATGGCGGCGGAAACGGCTGACACGAGGATGGGGACCATGCCCGGTGAGCATCCCCCGTCCTGGGGGGCGGGAGCGAGCCACCCGCTCCAAGCGGGGCGCGGCGGCCGGCCTGCCCCGGCGTGAAGGTCACCGACACCCCACGTCCGCCCGGGTTCGCGGGACCTGCCGGGGTAGCCGCCTTCGCAAGTCCTCGTACTTCCAGGAACTTGTGCACATGTCAGAGGGAGCGAGTAAGGGAGCAGGCGCCCGCCGCTTGGAGCGGGTGGCTTCCCCAGGGGAGGCTGCCCGGTGCCCGAGCGCCGCGGGGTGAGGGAGGGTGAACGCTGGATGCGCCTGCTGCACACGTCGGACTGGCACCTGGGACACACGCTGTACGACGTCTCCCGGGAGGCGGAGCATGCCGCCTTCCTGGACTGGCTGCTGGGCACACTGGAGGCGCAGGAGGTGGACGCGCTGCTGGTGGCCGGCGACATCTTCGACACCGCCAACCCCAGCGCGGAGGCGCAGGCGGCCTGGTACCACTTCGTCGCGCGGGCCCGGCGGCGGCTGCCGAGGCTGGACGTGGTGGTCATCGGCGGCAACCACGACTCGGCGGCACGGCTGGACGCGCCGGACCCGCTGTTCGCCGCGCTCGGCGTGCGCGTGGTGGGCGGCCTGCCGCGAGCCCGGGGCGAGACGGACGTGGAGCGGCTGCTGGTGCCGCTGCACGACGCCAAGGGGCGTGTGGGCGCGTGGGTGGCGGCGGTGCCGTACCTGCGGCCCGCGGACCTGCCGCCCGTGCCGCAGGAGGCGGGAGACCGGCTGGTGGAAGGCGTGCGCGCCGTCTACGGCGAGGTGCTGGCGGCGGCGCGGCGCAGGCGCCAGCCGGGGCAGGCGCTGGTGGCCATGGGCCACTGCTACATGACGGGCACGGAGCTGTCCGTGCTGAGCGAGCGGAAGATTCTCGGCGGCAACCAGCACGCGCTGCCGGTGGACCTGTTCCCGGAGGACCTGGCGTACGCGGCGCTGGGGCACCTGCACAAGGCGCAGCGAGTGGGCGGGCGCGAGGGCGTGCGCTACAGCGGCTCGCCGTTGCCGCTGTCGCTGTCGGAGGCGGGCTACCGGCACCAGGTGCTGCTGGTGGAGTTGAAGGGTGACGCGCTGGAAGGGGTGCGCCCGCTGACGGTGCCTCGCACCACCGACATGGTGCGCGTGCCCGCGCGGGACGCGGTGCCGCTGGAGGAGGTGGTGGCGCTGCTGGAGGCGCTGCCGGACCGTGAGGAGGGCGCGCCGGAGTGGCGGCGGCCGTACCTGGAGGTCTGCGTGGCGCTGCCCCGGCCGGAGCCGTCGCTGCGGCACAAGGTGGAGAAGGTGCTGGAGAACAAGGCGGCGCGGCTGGTGAAGCTGACGCCCGCGTACACGGGCACCGGCGGCGCGCTGGCGGAGGCGCAGCCGGGCCTGTCGTTGAAGGAGCGCACCCCCGAGGACGTCTTCCGGGCCCGCTACGCGCGCGACTTCCAGGAGCCTCCGTCTCCCGTGCTGCTGGAGGCCTTCCACGTGCTGCTGGCCGAGGTGCAGGAGGACGCGTCATGAAAATCCTGGCCATCCGCGGCTCCAACCTGACGAGCTTCGCGGGCGACTTCGCCATGGACCTGGACCAGCCTCCGCTGGACAGGCTGGGCCTGTTCGCGATTACCGGGGCCACCGGCGCCGGCAAGAGCACGCTGCTGGACGCCATGTGCCTGGCGCTGTTCGACCGCACGCCCCGGCTGGGCGGGCGCGGCGGCGCGCCGGTGGGCCGGGCGGACGAGGAGGAGGAGGCGCGGCTGTCGGCGTACGACGTGCGCGGCATGCTGCGGCGCGGGGCGGGCGAGGGCTTCGCCGAGGTGGACTTCCTGGGCAAGGACGGGCGGCGCTACCGGGCGCGCTGGTCGGTGTGGCGGGCGCGCAGCCGCGCGGAGGGGCGCTTCCGGCCGCAGGAGATGTCGCTGGTGGACGTGGCCACCGGGCAGCAGTTCGGCCGCACCAAGAGCGAGGTGCTCGCCGCCATCCAGGAGCGGCTGGGGCTGTCGTTCGACCAGTTCCGCCGCTCGGCGCTGCTGGCGCAGGGCGAGTTCGCGGCCTTCCTGAAGGCGGACGCCAGCGAGCGCGCGGAGCTGCTGGAGCGGATGACGGGCACGGAGGTGTACAGCCGGCTGTCCGTCGCCGCGCACGAGAAGAACCGCACGGAGCAGGAGGAGCTGGCGCGGCGGGCCCAGGGGCTGGCGGCGATTGCGCTGATGCCGGAGGCGGAGCGGGCGGCGGCGGAGGGGCGGCTCGGCGAGGAGTCGGCGGCGCGCTCGGCGGCGGAGGCCCAGCTCGCGGCGGCGGAGGCCGCGGCGGCGTGGCACTCGGAGCGGGCGGCGCTGCTGGGCGCGGAGCTGGCGGCCGAGACGAAGGCCGCCGAGGCGGCGGAGGCGGTGGAGGCGGCGGCGCCCCGGGCGGCGCGGCTGGAGGAGATTCGCGCGGCGGAGTCCTTCCGGGGCGCGGTGACGGCGGCGGAGGAGGCGGAGCGCCGGTGGGCGGAGGCGGAGGCCGCGCAGGTGGCTCGGGCCTCGGAGGCGGAGAAGGCGCTGGCGGAGTCCGCCGCGAAGCGCGGGGGGCTGCTGGACCTGGAGCGGGTCCGGGCGGCGGCGCAGGACGCAGAGGAGGCGGCGAGGCCGGCGCTGGAGGAGGCGGCGGGGCTGGACGCGCGGCTGGCGGTGGTGGCGCGGGAGGCGGAGGAGGCTCGCAAGCGCGCGGAGTCATCGCGGGGAGCGGCGGCGACGGCGATGGCGGAGCTGGAGGCCGTGCTCACGCGGGAAGCGGCGGCGCGGGCGGAGGGAGAGGCCGCGAGGAAGTGGCTCACGGAGAAGGCGCACTGGGCGGCCCTGGCGGGGGAGTGGCCCCGCTGGCAGCGCGAGCTGGAGCGCTACGAGGCGGCGCAGGGAGAGGGACGGAAGGCGCGCCAGGAGGCCGGGACGCTGCGCGGTGACGTGGACCGGCTGCGCGGCGACGTGGCGCTGCGGCGCGAGGAGAAGGAGGCCGCGGCCGAGTCAGAGGAGATGGCGCAGGCGGCGGCCACCCATGCCGAGGCCGCGGTGGGCGAGGAGTCCACGGCGGGACGGCGCGCGCTGCGTGAGGCGCTGCTGGCCCGGCAGGACCTGCTGCGGGCGCTGGGGATGGCGCGGGAGGGGCTGACCTCGGACGAGGCGGAGGCGCGGGCCGCGGAGCTCGAGGCCACGGCGGCGAAGACGGAGGCCGAGGCCGCGGCGGGCGAGGCCCGGGAGGCGGCGGCCCGGCGGACGGAGCGCGAGGCGGCGCTGAAGGAGGCGCGCCGGGCGCTGTCCCTGGCCCAGGCGGCGCAGGGCTACGTGTCCCACCGGGCCCTGCTGCGGGACGGCGAGGCGTGCCCGCTGTGTGGCGCCACGGAGCACCCGTATGCCCGCGAGGCGTCCGCGCTGGATGGACTGGTGGTGGAGTCCACCTCGCGCGTGGAGGCGCTGGAGGCGGAAGGAGCCGAGGCGTCGCGGGCCGAGATGGCGGCGCGCGCTCGTGAAGCGGCGGCGCGGACACGCGCGGGACAGGCGGGCGCGCGTCGTGACGCCGCTACGGCGCGTTGCGCGGAGCACCGTGCGGCCTGGGGGCGGGAGCGTGAGCGGTGGCTGCGCTCCGTGGCCGAGGCCTCCGGTGCGGCACCACCGCCCGAGGCGGGCGAGTCCGCCGAGGCGGGGGGCTGGCTGGAGGCGGCGCGCGCGGAGGTGCGGGCGCGGCTGGAGGCGCTGAAGGCGGAGGAGGCGGCGGAGGAGGGCCGGGTCCGCGCGGCGCGTGAGGCCCGGGCCGCGCTGGACACCCAGCGCACGCGGCGGGAGGCGGCGGCCGAGGCGCTCCGGCGCGCCGAGGAGGCACTCGCGCGCGCGGAGAGCACGCTCAAGGAAGTGCAGGCGCGCATCGACGCGTCCGACGCGACGCTGCGGCAGGTGCTCGCGGACGTGGCTCCGGTCTTCGCGGCGGACGAGGGCTGGGAGGCGAAGCTGGAGGCGGACCCGGCCACCTTCCGCCGCAAGTGCGGCGACCGGGTGGCCCTGTGGAAGGCGAAGGAGGAGGCGCGGCAGAAGGCGGAGGCGCTGGAGCAGAAGGAGCAGCAGCACCGCGCCAGGGCCCAGGGGCTGGTGGACGTCAGCACCCAGCACGCCGAGGAGCAGGCGAGGCTCGCCGCGCTCAAGGAGGAGGAGCGGAGCGAGGCGGCCCGCGCCCGCGCGGCGCTGCTGAATGGCCGTCCCACCGAGGAGGTGCGGGCGGAGCTGCGGGCCCGCGTGGACGCGGCGGTGGAGTCCTTCGAGCGGGCCCGCGAGGCCGCGGATACCGCGAAGCAGGCGGAGCGCGTGGCCACCGCTCGCGCCGAGGACGCGGTGCGCGCGCGGACGGAGGCCGTCGAGGCCCGGGAGTCGGCGCGGGCCGCGCTGGCGGCGCAGCTCTCCGCGCGGGGCACCACGCTGGAGGCGGTGAAGGCGCTGCTGGCGCACGACGCCGCGTGGTGCGAGGCCGAGGCGCGGGCCCTGGCGGCGCTGCGCGAGGCGCTCGCCCATGCCCGCGCGGTGCTGGTGGAGCGGCGCGAGCGGCGGACTCGGCACGAGGAGTCCGGCCCGCCGTCCCTGTCCGAGCCGGAGGCGGTGCCCGCGTGCGAGCGGCTGCGCGCGGACGTGGAGGCGCGGCGCCGGGCCGAGGCCACGCTGCGCGCGCGCCTGGAGGCGGACGACACGGCCCGGGCCCGGCACGGCGCGGAGGCCGCGGCCCTGGAGGAGCGCCGGCGCGAGGCCGAGGTGTGGAAGACGCTGGGAGACCTCATCGGCTCGCATGACGGCAAGCGCTTCAAGGTGTTCGCCCAGAGCCTCACGCTGGACGCGCTGCTGCTGCACGCCAACGCGCACCTGCGCGAGCTGGCGCGGCGCTACCGGCTGATGCGCGTGCCCGGGCACGACCTGGACCTGCAGGTGGTGGACGGGGACATGGGCGACGAGGTGCGCAGCGTGGCCAGCCTCTCCGGCGGGGAGAGCTTCCTGGTGTCGCTGGCGCTCGCGCTGGGGCTGGCGTCGCTGTCGTCGGAGACGACGCAGGTGGAGACCCTCTTCATCGACGAGGGCTTCGGCACGCTGGACCCGGAGACGCTGGAGGTGGCCCTGGCCACGCTGGATGCGCTCCAGGCCACGGGCCGGCAGGTGGGCATCATCTCCCACGTCAGCGGGCTGGCCGAGCGCATCGGAGTGCAGGTGCGCGTGGTGAAGCAGGGCGGAGGCCGCAGCCGGCTGGTGGTGGAGGGAGACCCGGGCATGGTGCCGCCCTCCGTGGGGCAGCAGGTGGCGTGAGCGGCCGGGCGCGGGGCCTCAGCGCTCCGTGCTCATCAACCCCCGCACCACGGCGGCCACCGCCAGCGGCGTGGCCACCCGGTCATCACACAGCGGCGCGAGCGCCCGGGCGAACTGCTCCGCGGACTTGAAGCGCTGCGCGGGGTTGGGAGCCAGCGCGCGGTCCAGCACCAGGGCCAGCGCGTCGGACACCTCCGGCACCAGCATGCGGATGGGCGTCACCCGTCCGCCACGGATGGAGGACTCCACCTCCTCTCCGGGGCCGGAGGGGAAGGGCGACTCCAGCGACAGCAGCTCGTACAGGAGCACCGCCGCCGCCCACAGGTCCACCGCCACGGACACGTCGCCCGCGAGCAGCTCCGGAGAGCGGTAGTGCTGCTTGCCCAGCCGCCGCGCATCCACCGCCAGGCCCGCGCGCGAGCGGGCGACGCCGAAGTCCGCCAGCTTCACCTCGCCCGTGCGCGACAGCAGCACGTTGTGCGGGGACACGTCACAGTGCACCACGCCCAGCGGACGTCCGGTGGTGCTGGTGGCCTGGTGCGCGTGCGCGAGCGCCTCCAGCACCTGCCGGACGATGAGCACGGAGATGTCGATGGGCAGCTCGATGCGGCGGCGCCGGCACTGCGCCAGCACACGGCCCAGGTCCGGGCCTTCCACCAGCTCCAGCGCGAGGTAGCCGCCGTCCGGCAGCTCGCCGTACTCCACGAAGCCGACGACGTGCGGGTGTTTCAGGCAGCGGGCCAGCTCCGCCTCGTGGAGGAGCTGCTCGTGGGCCTCGGCGTCATGCGCGCGCTCGGGGCGCACCCGCTTGAGGGCCACCCGCTCTCCGGCCCGCGGGCCCTCGCGCATCCTCGCGAGGAACACCTCCGCCATGCCTCCGCGCCCCAGCCGCGACAGCAGCTCGAAGCGGCCACAGTCCCGCGGCCACGTGTCCGACACGCCGTCCATCGTCAGCCCGCACCGCCGGCCAGGCTCGCGAGGTAGCGGTCCAGCGTCCGGGCGAAGGTGGCGTCGTCGCTGAGGAACGCGAGCCCCACGCCGCCGGTGTATGGGTCGTCCACCACGTGCACCACCACCGCGTCCCCTTGCAGCCGCTCACCGTTGGGCAGCTTCACGTCCACGGTGACGACGCTGTCGGGCAGCGGCCGGTGCGCGGTGCGCACGAAGAGGCCCCCATTGGAGATGTTGAGCGCGTGCTCGCGCACGAAGTCCAGTTCGGTGCGGAACTCCAGCTCCAGCGTCACCGCGAAGCGCCGTCCGCGCCGCTGGGGGCTGCCCGGCGGCGCCATGGGCACGCGGTGGGCCTGGGCCGCCGTGGGCGGCGCCGCGGCGCCAGCGGGGGGAGTGGGAGCGGCGGGCTCCTCCGGCCTGGCGACCGCGGGCGTCCTCCCGGACGGGGTCGCCCTGCCGGGCACGGGCGCATCCAGCGGGCTGGCGGGTGGGCTCGAGGCGTGCACGCCACTGGCCGCCAGCTTGCTCAGGTGCTGCTGCAACGCCCGAGCGGCGGCGGCGCGCTCCTCGCCCGGGTACGGGGTGCCACCACCGAACGTGGTGGCGCGAAAGCCATCACGCTCGGCCTTGGGCAGACGCCACAGCTCCACGAAGGTGCCGCCACTGCGCTTCACCTCCTCCGCGAGCCGCTCCACCGCGGCGCGTGGGTAGCCGGGCGCCTCCACCTTCAGCTCGATGCCGCCGTCCTCCGCGCGCAGCGCCACCACGAGCTGGAGCGACTGGGCCATGGGCAGCAGCGCGTTGAGCCCTTCCACCCAGGCCGCCACGCGCTCCGGCGGTGCCGAGCCATTCCACAATGCCGCTAGACCGAAGACTGGCACGGACATGACGATATCCGAGCCCTCCAACCTCGCGAACACCCCTTTGCTCACAGTCCCGGCGCAATCTGCTCCTGAGACTGCATGGAAAGCGGCCGGGCGCTGACCTTCTTTCGCCCTGCGGGGAATAGACACTCGGCAGGGGCGCAACCGCTCTCTAGACTGGATGTCTGCTTCGACCCATCCCCCCCAACCGGGGTCGAAGCCAGTTGGAGTCAAGGATGATGCGAACCCCTCTCAGGCAGTTCGTCACCTGTGCGCTGCTGGCAGCCTCGCTGCTGGCCGGCTGCGGTGGCGGTGATGACCCTCAAGACCCGAAGCCCGTCGTGGATGCTGGTACGGATGGTGGCTCGGACGTGCCCGACAGCGGCGGCCCACCGCCGGAAGAGGATGCCGGCATCGAGCCGGACCCGGACCCGGACCCGGGCCGTGTGCCCACGGACGTGGCCAATGGGAACAACACGCAGCAGGACTCGGACTGCGACGGACTGACGGACGCGGAGGAGTTCGCGAACGTGTACACCGGTGGCCTGAAGACGGACCCGGGCCTGCGTGACACGGATGGCGACGGCATCCGCGACGGCGTGGAGGTGGGCCGCACCACCACGCTCAACACCACCTGCACCTTCCGCGCGGACGCGGACCCCGCCACGCGCACCTCGCCGGTGAAGGCGGACACGGACGGTGATGGCCTCGCGGACGGCCTGGAGGACACCAACCGCAACGGCTCGCGGGAGCCGGGCGAGACGGACCCGAACGCGCTCGACTCGGACGGCGACGGGCTGAAGGAGAACGAGGAGGACACCAACGTCAGCGGCACGGTGAGCCCGGGCGAGACGGACCCGCGCAACCGGGACACGGATGGCGACGGGCTGCCGGACGGCCTGGAGAAGAACCGGG
The DNA here is from genome assembly GCF_020037125.1 of Myxococcus sp. RHSTA-1-4. Classification (GTDB taxonomy): domain Bacteria; phylum Myxococcota; class Myxococcia; order Myxococcales; family Myxococcaceae; genus Myxococcus. The sequence goes on along the minus strand of NZ_JAIQDG010000001.1, from coordinate 611,729 downwards.
GCACGGACCCGCTCAAGCCGGACACCGACGGCGATTCGTGCAGCGACGGCGACGAGGACAAGGACCACGATGGCGTGAAGGACACGGGCGAGACGGACCCGCGGGTGGCGGACTGCGCCGCCTCCGTGCCGGACGCGGACTTCGACGGCATCCCCGACGCGGTGGAGACCGCCACCGGCACCAACAAGGACAACGCCGACACGGACGGTGACGGCACGCAGGACGGCGTGGAGGACGAGAACCGCAACGGCCGCGTGGACGCGAACGAGACGGACCCGCGCCTGACGGACACCGACTGCGACGGCCTGCAGGATGGCCCCGGCCGCGGCGGCTTCCTGGGCGAGGACCCCAATAACAACGGGCGCGTGGACACGAACGAGACGGACCCCACCAACCCGGACACGGACGGTGACGGCCTGAGGGACGGCCTGGAGCGCGGCGTGGCGACGGCGGCGGCCCCCCGCACCAACTGCGGCTACTCCGGCGACACGCATACGACGACGACCACCACGCCGGTGAACGCCGACACGGACGGTGATGGCATCCAGGACGGCGCGGAGGACGCCAACCAGAACGGCCAGGTGGACCCGGGCGAGCTGGACCCGCGCAACCCCAACGACGGCGCGGCCGGCACGCCCGCGGGCCAGGCGTGCAAGACGACCAACCTGCGCACCGTCACCTTCAAGGAGGACTCCGGCGGAGACCTCCGGCTGGCGCTGCCCGGCACCTTCAAGGACGCCAACCTGGTGAACCTCACCGTGAATGGCAGCTCGGTGGGCCTCATCGGCTGGGACGACACGAAGCAGGTGACGCTGATTGCGTACAAGCGTGGCCAGGTGGGCACCGCCGCGGACCCCACCGCGGACGAGGCCGGCATCCGCACGGCGTCCTTCAACACCGCCACGCGCGACTACACGCAGACCTTCACCACCTGGGACGGCTTCCCGGCGCTGGCCGCGCGCTACTCGCAGGCGGGCACGGCGGACCTGAAGACCTTCACCAACACCCTGGCCCGCTCGCTGGTGCCCAACAGCGCCGGCGCGCTGGCGGGGACGGCCGGAGTCACCGGTCCGTTCAAGATTCAGGCGCAGTACGTGCACCGCTCCAACCAGAGCGTGGTGGTGGTGCTGGCCATCACCCCCACGGCCCGGTACACCGAGGGCGGCAGCCTCTTCACGCTGTCGGACACGGCGGGTGGCACGGCGCTGGCGCAGTTCGGTGACGCGGACGCGGTGCAGTGCGAGCAGTTCACCTCCCGGCAGGCGGTGGTGGACTTCCTCTTCGTGGTGGACGACAGCGGCTCCATGGCCACGTCGCAGCAGTCGCTGGCGGACGCGGCCTCGGCGGTGGCGCAGAAGCTGGGCAACGCGACGCTCGACTGGCGCCTGGCCATGGTGACGACGAGCTACACCACGTCCGGTGAGACCAACACCGGCGTGCTGCGCGGCTTCACCCGCAACGTCAACCAGTTCCGGGCGTGGCTGACGGAGAACAGCACCTGTGGCGGCAACGGCCAGTGCTCCAACGTCACCATCCCCGCGGGTGGTGAGGCCACCACCTGCACGAGCAACAACCAGTGCTGGGTGAACATCGACGGCACCGGCACGGAGCGCTCGCTGGACGCCGCGCGCAAGGCCCTCAATGACCTGAAGGCGGCCGGCGGCACGGCGGAGACCCGCATCCGCGCGGGGGCCAAGGTGGTGGTCGTCATCCTGACGGACACGCGAGACCAGTCCTCCAACCCCGTCTCCACCTTCACGCAGTACTTCATGGACACGGGCTCGGTGGCGGGGGAGAGCAACAACCCGGTGGACCAGGCCATCCAGGTCCACGGCATCATCTGCCCGCCGGACGGGCCGCGCTGCTGGGTGGACCCGAACAACTCGAACAACTACGAGGAGAACGCCAACCCGCGGCACCTGGACATCATCCAGGCCACGGGCGGCGTGTACGGGAGCATCCGCGACGCGGCCTCCATCACCACCACCATCAACGCCATCGTCGACAGTGTCATCGCCTCGGTGGGCTACAGGACGCAGAAGCCGCCCATCGGCGCCTCGCTGAAGGTGGCGGTGGCGGAGGTGACGGACTCGGCGGCGTGCCCGAACTCGGGCGACCTGCCGCGCAGCCGGACGAACGGCTTCGACGTGGACGGCATCAGCCGGGCGGTGTCCTTCTATGGCGCCTGCCGCCCGAAGGTGGCGGGCACCACGCTGGCGGCAGTGTCCTACCGGTACTGGAGCGACCGCACCACCAACCCCAACGGGGCGCCGCCTCCGTGCAAGTCGGACACGGTGTACTACGACGCCAGCGAGGCGGACTTCTGCCGTGGCAAGCTCGTCTGCAACCGCGCGACGGACCGGTGCGAGTGCCCGGCCGACTGCGGCGGCGGTGGCTCGCCGGGCCAGGTGTGCAACACGGACCCGGCGGTGTGCGCCTTCACCTGCACGGCGGACTGCGGCGGGACGTGCGGGACGTATGAGACGTGCAACCAGGCGGCCTGCGCATGCACCTGCGTGCAGAGCGCCACCTGCGCGGCGGGCTACACCTTCGACGCGAACGCGTGCGGCTGCGTGTGCGACACGGCGGCGCTCAACTGCGGCTCCCGGTACCAGCCGGATGCCAATGCGTGCGCGTGCGTGTGCAAGCCGGACTGCGGTGGCTGCGGCCTCCGTGAGACGTGCAACCCGAGCACCTGCGCGTGTGAGGGCACCATCGGCTGATGGCGCCCGCCGCTCCGGCCTCCCGTCACGCGGGAGTCCGGGGCGGGGCAGGTGCTGAACGAAACGCCCCGGGGCCTCGCGCTCCCGGGGCGTTCCCGTTTCAGGGGGCGGGCGCTACTTCCCGGCCGCCAGCACGGAAGGGGCGGCCTGGGTGCGGAGGACGGGGTAGACGCGCAGGCGGGCGTCGCGAGCGGGGTGGCGCTCGTAGAAGAAGCGCAGGCGGGCGCGCGCGTCGTTGGCGAAGGCGGCGTCCTTCAGCTTCGCCTCCCACTCGGCCTTCACCGCGGCGTCCTTCGCCAGCAGCTCCCGGGCGAAGGGCTCCAGCACGTAGTCCTCGATGTATTCCTTCTGCTCGAAGTGGGGATTGAAGAAGCCCCACGCCAGCAGCGAGTCCGGCCCCGTGGGCTCCAGCAGGTGGGCCACCAGTTCCACGCCCGGCTGGGCCACCGGCACGTACAGCGTGCCCGCGGGCAGCGCGTGCGTGGTCCGCTCCCACGCGCCCTTCACGGCGAGCGTCTGCCGGCCCTCCACGGACTGCGCGCCCCACTTCACGTCGGTGGCGCGGAACTGCTCGGCCTCGGCGGCGGGCACGGCGCGGGTGAGCCGCTGGAAGCGCAGGCCATGGGTGGTGAGCTTCTCCTCCACCTTCGCGGCGTGCGCCGGAGGCACCAGGTAGCCACCCGAGGGAAGCGCCACGGTGAGGGCGGGGCGGATGTCCGCGAAGTAGGGCACGTTCCACACCCGCGGCTTCGAGTCGTCGTAGCGAATCCACGGCTGGCCGGACACGTCCGAAGCGGCACGCTCGTAGGCGTAGCCGCGGAAGGCGAGGGTGCGGCTCATCTCCGTGTGCTCCCAGCCGAGCACCACCTCGCGCACCCGGCCGGACGCGCTCTCCTCGTCCGCCGCCTTCACCGCCGCGCGCAGGGCGGCGCCGTCCCGGGCCACCAGCCGCAGCAGGCCCGCCACTACGTTTCGGGTGGCCTTCACGCGCTGCGCGTAGGGCTTCCACGAGTGCGTCTCCACCAGCACGCCGAAGCGGTGGTGGACGGCCCAGTAGGCGTGGCTGAAGCGCGGCGGGGGCACGCCGTAGGCGAAGCCGGAGGCCGGGTCATCGTCCTCGAGGAAGGCCGGGTAGAACTCCAGGGGCTGGTGGCCCAGGGACTCCAGCTCGGTGAAGAGCTCCTCGCGCAGCTTCACGCCCAGGACGCGCAGGCCCTCCGGGCCGGACTTCTGCGGCTCCAGGCTCACGGACACGTCAGGCTCGAACCTGGCGCCGTCGGTGACGTGCAGGTCCGCGTAGACGAGCGGGTCCCACGCGTGGAGGTACTTCAGCAGCGCCACCATCTCCGGGGCGTCCGCCTTCACGTAGTCGCGGTTGAGGTTGAGGTTCTGCCCGGTGGCGCGCCAGCCCATCTCCTCGGGGCCCACCTGGTTGGGGCGGTGGTTGGTGCCGAAGCGCTCGTGGCCGTCCACGTTGAAGACGGGGACGAAGACGGCGGTGACGCCCTTGAGCACGCCGGGCAGCGCGGTGCCGGTGAGCATGTCCCGCAGCAGCCAGAAGCCGGCGTCCTTGCCGTCAATCTCTCCGGCGTGGATGCCGCCCTGGAAGAAGACGACGGGGCGGCCCTTCTTCACGGCGGCGGCGGGAGTGAGGGTGCCGTCCGCGCTGGCGACGAGCGCGAGCAGGGGCCGGCCCTCGGGCGTGGTGCCGAGCGTGTCGCAGCGCACCTTGCCGGGGAAGGCCCTGGGGAGGGCGCGGCAGAGCGACTCCACCTCCGCGTAGCGGCCTGTGCGCTTCCAGCCGCTCTGTTCCGCGACGGTGGTGAGAGGGGGTGGTGCCTGGGTGAGCGTCAGGGCGAGGAGGGCGGGGAGGAGCATGGCCTTCCCACAGCACAGGCTTTGGAGTGTTTCAACCGGCGCGCACGGTGAGTGTCCCACCCACGGGGAGGACGTGGACGCGCTCACGCGGCAGGCCACGGCGGGTCCACTCCGCGTCCAGGCGCTGGGGAGGCTCGTCGAGCGGCTCGTCCGTGAGCTTGAAGGTGCCCCAGTGCATGGCGAGGAAGCGCGCGGCGCCGAGGTCCTCGAAGGCCTGGACGGCCTCCTCGGGGTTCATGTGCTGGTGGCTCATGAACCAGGCCGGGTCATACGCGCCGATGGGAAGCAGCGCGGCGTCGAGGCCGGGGAAGCGCCGGCCGATTTCCTTGAAGCCGTCGAAGTACGCGGTGTCGCCGGAGTGGAAGACGCGGGCGCTGGAGCCCTCCACCACGAAGCCGCCCCAGAGCATCTCGTTGATGTCGTTGAGGCCGCGGCGGCTCCAGTGCTGCGAGGGGACGAAGTGCACGGTGACGGGGCCCACCTTCGTGGACTGCCACCAGTCCAGCTCGGTGACGGGCTGTCCCGAGCCGCGGAACACGGGCGTGTGGCCGAGGCCGGTGACGATGGGCGCGCCGACGTCCTTCAGGGTGGGCAGGTCCAGGTGGTCGTAGTGGTTGTGGGAGACGAGGCTGGCGGTGATGGGCGGCAGCTTCTCCACGGGGACGCCGGGAGGGACGTTGCGGCGGATGACGACGTTGATGGCATCGCGCAGCACGGGGTCGATGAGGAGGGATACGCCGTCGAGCTGGACGAGCCAGCTGGCGTGGCCGAGCCAGGTGAGGCGGGCGCCTTCACCCGGCGAGGGAGGCGTGGCGAGCAGGGCGAGGTCCGGCTCCACGCGGGGGACGGGCGCGCGGTCCGGGGACTTGCGGCGGCGGCCGGTGAACTTGTCCGTCACGGCCCACTTGAAGATGCGGTCGAACGGCTGCGGCCCGCTGCCGTCGAGGTTCTTGAATCGCGGGGCCATGTGGTTGTTCCTCCGTCCCTTCCGTGGGCCCGTGTGGGCTGGGGAGGGGCCCTGTCATGCTCGGGCGGAGGCGGGGGTGCAAGGGGGATGGCGTAGCTCGCTAGTAGTCCGGCAGGCAGACCCACGGCCGGTTGGGGCGGGCTTTCTTGCAACGATAGCCCTCCGCGCAGGTGTTGGGGCCGTTGGGGTCACAGGGAGGGTGGCAGCTCCAGCCATCGCAGATGAGTCCGGGGGGGCAGGAGGACGGGTCCCCGCGGCAGGACTGCCAGCAATGCATCCATACCGTGGCGGGGCGGCTCGTCTCGTGGTCCAGCAGACATTCCTGGTTGTCAGTGCACGGTGTCTGGCGGCAGTTGGTTCCGTAGACCTTCTCGCACGCGGAGGCACCGTCTTCGTACTGGATGCAGTGCTGGCCATCGGGGCATCCCGTCTCTTCACAGGTCGGCAGGCATAGGGATTCGAGCTCGGTCTCCGCGCAGAAGAAGCCCTCCGGGCAGCTTGCCGGGTCCTTCTTCTTGCATGGGCGGGCGCAGAAGCCGTCCTGTCCGCCGCAGGTGAGCCCGGGAGCACACGCATCATCAAGCGCTCTCCCAATCTCGACGCACATCTCGCCTTCCTTGCGGACACCCACTGGAACGCAGATGCGGACCAACGGCCCGTCTCCAGACGTCGTCAGGGTTCGGCAGACCTGTCCATCCCGGCATTGCACATCCGTCAGGCACTGGCTGTCGGAGCAGTACTGGGCCCCGGCCCGGGTATCCAGCAGGCACCCGAGGGGCGGCTCACACTCGGAACTCAACGCGCAGTTCCGGTGGTAGGTCTGCAGGCGCGCGCGTTCCTCGGCGGCGAGCACGGGGCTGACCTGATGTCCATTTACCTGGTGCTGCGCCGGCATGCCCATAGGGAGGGCACTGGCCAGGAGCAGCACCATGGGAAGGGGCAGTAGAAGCCCGAAGACTGCCCTGAGTGCCGTGCGCCAGCTCATTCGGTCTCGCCACACGTCTCGCGGCATGCCGCGCTGTGCTTCTTGTCTCCCTCGCAGTATCTCCGGAACTCCTCCGGCGTACATCGCTCTGGAATGTTCTCCAGCGCATCCTTGTGCGCCGCCCGGTCGATGAGGCCGCCGGGCCTGTGCATCTCGGGGCACCCCATCAGGGCAAGAGACAGCGCACAGACCCACGTGGCCGGGCATTGCATCGGAGTCCCCCGCGGAGGAAGCAGGCAGCCTGACGAGCCTACCGGCAGCCCTCCCCGGCTCCACCCACCCCGGAGGGCACCCGGCCGACGCACAGTGAGCAGCCCAGGCCCTCACTTCCCGATATAGAGAGCCCGATGCTCTCCCCCTCCGGCTCGACGACCCGCAAGCTGCTCCTGGCCTTCGGCGCGCTGGTGGCGCTCTTCACGGCCGCGTCCGGCTTCGCGCTCGCCCGGCTGACGGACATCCACGACGGCTCGCACACCCTCCGCGAGGCCGGTGGCCGGGTGCGCGACGCGCTGGAACTGGCCACCGCCGTGAGGGACCAGTACGCGCACCTGGCGCACACCATCATCCTCGGCAATGACAGCCACTCGCGCTTTCACGACGAGGCCCGGGCCCGCGTGGAGGCGCTCACCCGCCGGCTCCGGGAGCAGGCGCGCGACGCGCAGGAGCACACCTGGGTCGCGGACATCCAGCAGAACGGCGACGCGCTGGACCGGCTCTACCGCGACACGCTCCTCCCCGCCGTGCTCGCCAAGGACCAGGCCGCCGTCACCGCGGCGCACGGCCGCGCGCTGGAGCTCGTCTCGCAAATCCAGGCCCGGGCGGACTCGCTGGCGCAGCGCTTCGATGCGTCCATCGGCTCCTTCGAGGAGCACGTGGGCGCGGTGGAGCACGCCAGCTTCCGGTGGGCCCTGCTCTTCCTCGGCGGGGCCACGCTGTTCGCCGTGGGCGTGGGCGTCTACATCGGCAACTCGGTGGCGCGGCCGGTGGCGCGGCTCTCCGAGGGCGCGGCGCGGCTGGCCGGCGGCGACCTGAACACCCGCATCCCCGAGGGCGACCCGGGTGAGCTCGGCCAGCTCGCGGCGCAGTTCAACCGGATGACGGAGGCGCTCCGCGCGCACCAGGCGCAGCTCGTCCAGCATGAGAAGCTCGCGGGCATCGGCCGGCTGGCGGCGGGTGTGGCGCACGAAATCAACAACCCGCTGGGCGTCATCCTCGGGTATGTGCGCCTGCTGCAGCGCAAGGCGGAGGGCTCGCTCGCGGAGGACCTGAAGGTGGTGGAGGAAGAGGCGGTGCGCTGCCAGCAAATCGTCGAGGGGCTGCTGGACCTGTCCCGCCCGGGGCGTGGCCCGGTGGAGCGCGTGCCCCTGCGCGAGGTCTGCGAGGAAGTGGTGGCGCGGCTGCGCGAGTCCTCGCGGCTGGGTGACGTGGAGGTGCGCGTGGAGGGAGACGCGTCCGCCTGGGCGTGGCCGCCGCGGCTGCGGCAGGTGTTGCTCAACCTGGTGAAGAACGCGGCGGAGGCGGCGGGGCAGGGGGGCCGGGTGGCGCTGCGCATCGACGCGGCGCCGGATGGCGGGGCGAGCGTGGCGGTGTCGGACTCCGGGCCGGGCGTGAAGCCGGAGGACCGGCCGCGCCTCTTCGAGCCCTTCTTCACCACGAAGCCCTCGGGGACGGGCCTGGGGCTGGCGGTGAGCCAGGCCATCGCGGAGGCGCACGGCGGACGGATTGAGGCGGACACGGGCCCGCTGGGAGGCGCGCGCTTCACGCTGCGGCTGCCGCCCGCCTCGCCCGCGCAGGAGGCCATGGCATGAGCGCGCCGGAGAAGCCGGGCGTCCTGGTGGTGGACGACAAGGAGAACATGCGCAAGCTGTTCTCGCGCATCCTCGGGGATGCCTACGCGGTGACGGAGGCGGCGGATGGGGCCCAGGCCCTGGCGCTGCTGGCGTCGCGCGAGTTCGACGTGGTGGTGACGGACATCCAGATGCCGGGGGCGGACGGCTTCGCGGTGCTGCGTGAGGTGAAGCGGCGCGCACCGGACACGGAGGTGGTGCTCGTCACCGCGTACGCGAGCATTCCCAAGGCCGTGGAGGCCATCAAGGAAGGCGCCTACGACTACCTGTCCAAGCCGTTCGACCCGGACGAGGTGGCGCTCATCGTGGCGAGGGCGCTGGAGCAGCGGCGGCAGCGGAAGGACGCGGCGGGGCTGAAGGCGCGGCTCGCGGAGGCACCGGCCCTCCACGGACTGCTGGGCACGAGCGCTGCCATGCGCGGCCTGCATGCGCTGCTGTCCCAGGTGGCGGCCCGGGACCTCACCGTGCTGCTGACGGGCGAGACGGGTACGGGCAAGGAGCTGGCCGCGCGCGCCGTCCATGCGGAGAGCCCGCGCAGGGCGAAGCCCTTCGTGGCGGTGAACTGCGGGGCGCTGCCGGCGGAGCTGGTGGAGAGCGAGCTGTTCGGTCATGCGAAGGGCGCCTTCACCGGTGCCACGGTGGCGAAGCCGGGCCTCTTCGAGGAGGCGCACGGCGGCACGCTCTTCCTGGATGAGATTGGCGACCTGCCGCTGCCGGTGCAGGTGAAGCTCAACCGCGCCTTGCAGGAGAAGGAGGTGCGGCGCGTGGGCACCACCTCGCCGGTGAAGGTGGACGTGCGGGTGGTGGCGGCCACGCACCGCGACCTCTCGGCGGAGGTGGCGGCGGGCCGCTTCCGCGAGGACCTCTACTACCGGCTCAACGTGGTGACGGTGCTGCTGCCCGCGCTGCGCGAGCGGCGCGAAGATATTCCGTTGCTGGCCATGCACTTCCTCTCCCGCGCGGGGCGGCCGGAGCTGGAGGGCTTCGCGCCCGAGGCGCTGCGGGCCCTCGCGGCGTACGCGTGGCCCGGCAACGTGCGGCAGTTGGAGAACGCGGTGGCGCGGGCCGTCGCGGTGGCTCAGGGGCCGCGCATTGGCGTGGAGGACCTGCCGCCGGAGCTGGGCGCGGCCCGGGCGGCGGATGTCTCTGGAGCCCCGGCTGGACGGATTCCGGCCGAGGCGCTCGCGAAGCTGCCCTACCGTGAGGCAGTGGATAGCGCGCGCGACGCGGTGTCGCGCGAGTACCTCTCCGCGCTGATGCAGGAGTTCGGCGGCAACGTCACTCACGCCGCCGAGCGCGCCGGCATGGAGCGGGAGAGCCTGCACCGGCTGCTCAAGCGCTACGGGGTGCGCTCGGACGACTTCAAGCGCCCGGACTGAGACAGGAAGCGGGGGAACGCCTCGCTCCCGGTCTTGTGCATGCCTCGGGTGGAGCTCGCGCGGAATGGAGCCTCCATTCCACGGCAGCCTGAGCGGAATCCTCCAGTCACCTCAGGCTCCAGAGGGCACTCCCGGGCGGCGCTCGCGCGGAATGGAATCTCCATTCCACGGCAGCCCGGCCGGAAGCGTCCAGCCACCTCACACGAGAGGGCACACGCCCGGGGCGGGCTCGCGCGGAATGGAGCCTCCATTCCACGGCAGCCCGGCCGGAAGCCTCCAGCCGCCTCATGCTCCGCACCCATTCGGGTACGGGGCGCACCCGGTCTGCCCGCACCGTCAGAACGCCGGAACCACCGCGCCCCCGTAGGTGGCCTCGATGAACTTCCGCACCTCTTCGGAGTGGAGTGCCTTCACCAGCGCCTGCACCTCGGGCCGGCCTTCATCGCCCTTCCGCACGGCGAGCACGTTTGCGTACGGGTTGTCCTTCGGAGACTCGCGGGCGAGGACGCTCGCCTCCAGCCGGAGGTTCTTCTGGGCCTCCAGGAAGTAGTTGCCGTTGATGACGGCACCGGCCACGTCCTCCAGGGTGCGAGGCTGTTGCTCGGCATCAATCTCCCGCAGCTCCAGCTTCCGCGGGTTGCCCACCACGTCCTGCACGGTGGCGGTGGCGCCCGCGCCTTCCCTCAGCCGTACCAGCCCCTGCGCTTCGAGCAGCCGCAGCGCTCGGGCGGCGTTGCTCGGGTCGGCGGGAATGGTGACTTGCGCCCCCTCGGGCAGCTCCGCGAGCTGGCGGTACTTCGTGGAGTAGAGCGCCAGCGGCTCCAGGTGCACCGCGCCCACGCTGCCCAGGGACAGCTTCCGGTCCGCGCTGGAGCGCTCCAGGTACGGTACGTGCTGGAAGTAGTTGGCGTCGAGCTGTCCATCCGCCAGCGCGATGTTCGGCTGCACGTAGTCGGTGAACTCGACCACCTCGATGCGCACGCCCTCGCGAAGGGCCGCGGGCACGGCGGCGCGCAGGATTTCTCCGTGGGGCACGGGGTTGACGCCCACCTTCAAGGTACGGACGCCGGAGGAATCGCCACCCGTGGAGGACCCGGATGACGGCTTGCAGCCGGCCAGCAGCACGGCGGCGGAGAGCAGAAAGAAGGCAGAGAAGCGTTTCACGGCTGAGGACTCCAGGAAGAGAAGTTCAGGAAGAGGCGCGCTCGAAGCGCGAGGCCAGTCCGTCACCGAGCCACTGGACGAGCTGCACGAGCACCAGCAGCACCACCAGGCAGCCCAGCATGACGTCGGTGCGGAAGCGCATGTAGCCGTACTTCACGGCCAGGTCGCCCAGGCCCCCGCCGCCCACCGCGCCGGCCATGGCGCTGTAGCCCAGCAGGCTGATGACCATGAGCGCCGTGCCTCGCACGAGCGACGGCAGCGCCTCCGGGATGAGGACTCCGAGGATGACGCGGCGGCGGGTGGCGCCCATGGCGACGGCGGCCTCCACCAGCCCGGAGTCCACCTCGCGAAGGCCCTGCTCCACCACGCGGCCCATGAAGGGAATCGCCGCCACCACCAGCGGGACGATGGCGGCCGTGGTGCCGATGGTGGTGCCCACCAGCAGGCGGGTGAGCGGGACGATGGCCACCATGAGGATGATGAAGGGGACGGAGCGGCCCACGTTGACGAGTGTTCCCAGCACCCGGTTCACCGCCGGCCGCTCCCACAGTCCGCCACGGTCCGTGACGACCAGCAGCACACCCAGCGGCAGCCCCGCCAGCAGCACCAGCACCGCGGCCACCGACGTCATGTAGAGCGTCTCCCCCGTGGCCACCCACAGGGCGCGCAGCAGCTCGCTAGACACGGGGCACCTCCGGCGTCAGGCCCTGCTCGCGGAGGAAGCCCAGCGCTCCGTCGACGGCCTCCGGCGGACCGGTGAGCTCGAAGAGGAGCCGGCCCACGCGCGTCTCTCCCACGCGCTCCATGGAGCCCTCCAGCAGCCATGCGTCCACGCCGAAGCGCCGTGCCAGGGTGGTGAGGATGGGCCGGGTGGAGTGCTCGCCCACCAGGGACAGCTCCACCCTCCGGCCTCCGGGAAGCGCGGAGCCGTCCGCCGGAGCGGAGGGCGGGTAGCACAGCTCGTGCAGCCGGGTTCCGGAGCGCGCGATGAGGTCCACCGCCTTGCCCTGCTCCACCACCCGTCCCTGCTCCAGCACCGCCACCGAGTCGCAGATGGACTTCACCACCTCCATCTGGTGGGTGATGAGCAGGATGGTCAGCCCGAGCTTCTGGTTGATGTCCCGCAGCAGCCCGAGCACCGAGCGCGTCGTCTCCGGGTCCAGCGCGGACGTGGCCTCGTCGGACAGCAGGATGCGCGGGCGGGGCGCCAGCGCCCGGGCGATTCCCACCCGCTGCTTCTGCCCACCCGAGAGCTGCGCGGGGTACGCCCGTGCCTTGTCGGACAGCCCCACCAGCGCCAGCAGCTCCTCCACGCGCTCGCGGATGCGCTCGCGGGGCCAGCCCGCCACCTCCAGCGGCCACGCGACGTTGCCGGCCACCGTCCGCGAGGCGAAGAGGTTGAAGTGCTGGAAGATCATCCCGATGCCCTGGCGCGCCTCGCGCAGCTCGGCGGGCGTGAGCGCCAGCATGTCCTTCCCGTCCACCCGCACCTCGCCGCAGGAGGGACGCTCCAGCAGGTTGACGCAGCGGATGAGCGTGGACTTGCCGGCGCCGCTCTGCCCGAGCATGCCGAACACCTCGCCGTACTCCACCCGGAGCGACACGTTCCGCAGGGCCGTCACCGACTGCTCGCCGCGCCCGTACACCTTGCTGACACCGCGCAGCTCAATCACGGCGCACCTCCCGGCGGAGCAGCAGGTGACGGCCTGCTCGCCCCGCCCGTACATCCTGCTGTCGCGGTGAAGCTCCATCGCGGCGCACCTCCCGGCGGAGCCATCGCGTCACCACCCGCGAAGTGAAGCCGGTGAGGCCGATGGTGGGCGTGCCGAGCGGTGACACCACCGTCGGGCCTTCGCAGGTGTCATCCCGGGTGGGGCCGGCGGCGCTCTCTCCGGGACGCGGGTGCTGAGAGTCCTCCTGGGTGCTGCGGTACATCCGAGACTCCTGGGCGGCGTGCCGCCACTGCATGGTGGAGGGCCCCATCCCCGGGAAGGTGCACGCGGGGAGGGGAAACGAAACGGCCCGTTCCCTGGAAGCGGGGCACGGGCCGGAAGTACGCGGAGGCGTGAGGGAAGCTCAGTTCGCGCGCACGGACGGACCCATGGGGGCATGGCAACACATGCCTCCACAACAGGTCCCGAACATGGCGACGGAAATGAGCATCGGCCCCAGAGGTAACGGACGCCCCCGGGGCCTGTCAACCCGACTTGCCGCTCACGCCGCCGCGCGCACCGCCTGTCCGAGCGCGAGCGCGAGGTCTTCCTGGAGGTCCTCCAGCTCCTCCAGCCCCACCGAGAAGCGGATGAGCCCGTCGGTGATGCCGCGGCGCTGCCGCTCGGCGGCGGGGACGGAGGCATGGGAGTGCCGGGCCGGCACGGTGACGATGCTCTCCACCGCGCCCAGCGAGACGCCGAGCAGGGGAAGCCGGAGCGCCTCCACGAAGGGCGCCGCCCATTCGTCCCGCGCGAGCCGGAACGACACCACCGCGCCCGTGCCCGGGTAGTAGACCTCCCGCACCTCGGGCCGGTCCGCGAGCCAGCGAGCGAGCGCCGCCGCCGTCCGCACCTGCCGCTCCATGCGGACCCCCAGCGTCTTGATGCCGCGCTGGAGGAGGAAGCAGTCCTGCGGGCCTGGCACCGCGCCCACCGCGTTCTGGAGGAAGTACACCTCCTGCGCCAGGCTCGGCGTCTTCACCGCCACCGTCCCCGCGACGACGTCGCTGTGGCCCCCGAGGTACTTCGTGGCGGAGTGCACCACGATGTCCGCGCCCTCCGTGAGCGGGCGCGACACCCAGGGCGACAGGAACGTGTTGTCCACGACGAGCAGCGCGCCATGCGTCTTCGCGATGATGGACATCGCGGTGATGTCCGTGCGCTTCAGGAACGGGTTGCTGACGCTCTCCACCAGCAGGGCGCGGGTATTGGGGCGGAGGGCGGCGCGCACGGCCTCCGGGTCGCTCGTGTCCACGAAGGTGGCCTTGAGGCCGAACCGGCTGAAGACGCGCGTGAGCACCCGGTAGGTGCCGCCGTAACAGTCGTCGGTGACGACCAGGTGGTCCCCCGCGCTGAAGAGCATCAGCACGGTGGAGATGGCGGCCATGCCGGAGCCGAAGGCAAAGGCGGCGTGGGCCTCGTCCAGCTCGGCGAGCACGCCTTCCAGCGCCTTGCGCGTGGGGTTGCCCGAGCGCGCGTAGTCGAACTCGCCGGGACGCTCCAACCCCGGCTGGTCGAACATGGACACCTGGTAGATGGGCACCGCCGCGGCGCCCGTCGCGGGGTCGACTTCATGACCCGTGTGCAGCAAGCGCGTGGCGAGTCGGGTTCGCACGGCGGGCTCCTTCGAGCGCCTGGGCCAGGTCGGCGATGATGTCATGACAGTCCTCGATTCCCACGGAGAGGCGAAGCAGCCGGTCGGAGATACCCAGTTGCTCCCGGCGCGCGACGGGGATGTCGGCGTGGGTCTGGGTGGTCGGATAGGTGATGAGCGTCTCGACGCCGCCGAGCGACTCGGCGAAGAGGCACACCTGGACGGAGGCGAGCACCCCGGGCACCAGGGCCGCGTCGGTGACGGTGAAGGACAACATGCCGCCCACGCCCGGGTAGAAGACGCGCTCCACCAGCGGGTGGGCGTCCAGCCACGCGGCCACCTCGCGCGCGTTGGCCTGGTGGCGCTCCATGCGCAGGGCCAGCGTCTTCAGCCCGCGAATCACGAGGTACGCGTCCTGCGGCCCGAGGATGGCGCCGATGCCGTTCTGCACGTACGCGAGGCGCTCGCCCAGCGCCGCGTCCTTCACCACCAGCGCGCCCGCCACCACGTCGTTGTGCCCGGCGAGGTACTTCGTCGCGCTGTGGACGACGAGGTCCGCGCCCAGCTCCAGCGGGCGCTGGAGCCACGGCGTCAGGAAGGTGTTGTCGACGATGAGCAGCGCCCCGGCCTCGTGCGCGATGCGGGCAATCGCCGGGAGGTCCGCCGTCTTCATCAGCGGGTTGGTGGGGGACTCCACCAGGATGGCTCGCGTGTTGGGGCGCAGCGCGGCCCGCACCGCGTCCGGACGCGTGGTGTCCACGAAGGTACAGGGCACGTGGAGGAGGCGGTCCACCAGCCGGTACGTGCCGCCGTACAGGTCCTCGGTGAGGATGACGTGGTCCTCCGGGCCGAAGAGCTGGAAGGCACAGTGCAGCGCCGCCATGCCGGAGCTGAAGGCGAGGCCGAGGCTGCCACCCTCCAGCCGCGCCAGCGCGTCCTCCAGCGCGGAGCGGGTGGGGTTCTTCGTGCGCGAGTAGTCGTAGCCGGTGGACTGGCCGAGCGCGGGGTGCTGGAAGGTGGCGGACTGGTAGATGGGGACGGCGACCGCGCCGGTGGACGGGTCCCGGCGCACGCCCGCGTGGACGAGGGCGGTGGCGAGTTTCATCGGAGGAGTTCCTGCATTCGGGAGGGACATGGGTCAGCGGCCTCGCAGCGTCTGGGAGATGCGGAGGATGTCGGCCAGCACACCCGAGGCCGTCACCGCGCCTCCGGCTCCCGCGCCGCGGACGGTGAGCGGGAAGTCGCTGTGCCGCGTGGTGGTGAAGGAGACGAAGGACTCGGAGCCGCGGAGGTCCGCCGCCGCCTGGCCCGCCTCGACGGGGACGGGGCCCACGCGGATGACGGGCGTGCCGGTGCCGACCTTCGACGGGTCGATGCGCGCCAGGTAGCGCGGCACCGTGCCCGACTGGCGGTAGCGGGCCACGCGCTCCGCGTAGGCGGCGTCCAGCGCCTTCAGCCCCTGGAGGAACGCGTCCACCGAGGTGCCGGGCTGGGACTCGGCGGGGACGAATGGCTCCAGCGCCACGTCGGAGAGGGAGAGCGGCAGGCCCAGCTCCCTCGCGAGGATGAGCGCCTTGCGCGCGACGTCCGTTCCGCCCAGGTCCTCGCGAGGGTCCGGCTCCGTGAAGCCGCGCTCGCGGGCCGTGCGCACGGCCACCGACAGCGGCACGCCGGCCGTCAGCTCGTTGCAGATGAAGCCCAGGCTGCCGGAGAGTGACGCGGTGATGAGGCGCACCGTGTCGCCCGTGCGGACGAGGTTCGCCAGCGTGTCGATGACGGGCAGGCTGGACGCCACCGTCGTCTCGTAGTGGTAGGCCACGTGGTGGCGCCGCGCCTCACCGAGGAGCGCCTCGCGTTCATTCCAGGGCAGCGCCAGCGGCTTCTTGTTGGCCCCCACCACGTGGATGCCGCGCTGGAACGCCGCCGTGTAGACGGCCTCCATGCCGCTCGCGGCGGTGCAGTCCACGAGGATGGGCACCGGTAGCCGCCGCAGCTCGTCCAGCAGCGGCACCAGCGTGCGTTTCTCCGGGGCCTCCGGCTCGACGCGGGCAAGGCGCTCCTCCAGTCCGTCCAGCGGCAGGCCCGCGGCGTCGAAGAGGGCCCGGCGGCTGTCCGCGAGGCCCACCACCCGCAGCGCGATGCCATGCCTGTCCCGCAGCAGCGCCTGCTGCGCGCGGAGCTGCGCCAGCACCTGTCCTCCCACCGTGCCCCGGCCCAGGAGGAACAGGCTCACCTGCTGGTGGGCCAGGTTGAAGGCCGCGTGCGTGGTGCGCACCGCGATGGCGGTGTCCGCCGCGTCGACGACACAGGAGATGGAGCGCGAGCTGGCGCCCTGGGCGCTCGCTCGCACGCTGACGCCCACCGCTCCCAGCGCGCTGAAGAAGCGCCCGGCCACGTTGACGCCCTGGCCCATCGCCTCCGCCACCAGCGTCAGCAGTGTCACCGGCTGGCGGATGGCCAGGGGCTCCACCTCGTGGCGCGCCTGCTCCTGGGACAGCTCGGACTCCAGCGCCTTCTGGGCGCGCGCCACGTCCGGCCGGGGCACGACGACGGCGATGGACTGGCCGTTCGCCGACTGCGTGGACAGCCACACCGTGACTTGCGCCTCGCGCAGCGCGGCCAGCACCCGCTCACCGAGCTGGAACTGGTCGGACAGCTTGCGCACCTCGATGCCCAGCAGGGCGAGCTCCTCGCGCGTGGCGATGCACGTGGGCCGCTGGCCGTCGCGCGAGCCGATGGCGTCGATGAGCGTGCCGGGATGGTCCGGGTGCATCGTGTTGCGGATGCGCAGGGAGATGCCGGACTCGATGAGCGGAATCATCGTCCGCGGGTGCAGCATCCGGACGCCGACCGCCGCCAGCTCCAGTCCCTCGGCGTGGGTGAGGTGCGGGACGGGGTACGCGTCACTCACGAGGTCCGGGTCGGCGGTGTGCAGGCCCAGCACGTCCGTCCACACCGTGACTTCCGCCGCGTCGATGCCCTGGGCCACCAGCGCCGCCGTGTAGTCGGAGCCGTTGCGCCCCAGCGTGGTGGTGCGTCCGTCCGGCGTCGCGGCGATGAAGCCGGGGAGGACGGGGACGGAGGCCCTCCAGCTTCCCACCACCGCCTGGAGCCGCTCACGCGTCCGGGCCACGTCCACCCGTGCCGCGCCGAAGCGGTCATCCGTCACCAGGAGCTGCCTCGCGTCGTGGAAGGTGGCCTGGGTGCCCGCGGCCGTCAGCAGCTCGGCCAGGAGCGTGGCGGAGACCCGCTCGCCGAAGGAGAGCACCCTGTCCCGCGACGGCGCCGAGCACTCGCGGGTGAGGGAGATGCCCTGGAGGAGCTGCTGCAGCGGCGCGAGCAGCGTGTCCACGCGCGCCGCCAGCGCGGTGGACTGCTCCGGGTGGAGCGCCGCGGCGTTGGTCTTCGCGAGGTGGGCGATGCGCGCCACCACCGTCAGCGCGCCCTCCAAATCTCCCGACGTGGCGAGCCCCGCCGCTTCAATCAGCCAGTCGGTGGTGTCGCCCATCGCGGAGACGACGACCGCGAGCGGCCCCTGCTTCGCATGCCTGCCAATCAGCTCCACGACCTGCCGGAGCCGCCGCGGGGAGCCCACGGAGGAACCTCCGAACTTCATCACCTGGAACGGAGCGCTGCTCATCTGGAAGACCTCAACGGGCCGCACGGGCCCTGGAAGACAGTCAAAGGCAGACACGGGCCGCGCTCCGGGCACACGCGGGCCCGGCGCGGCGCACGCGCGCCACGATGCAAGGAATTGAAAGCGGGAGGAGGCGGGGCCCGGGCGGACGCGGACTAGCGGAGGCCGCCGGGCCGGCGCATTCGGGCGCGCCACACGCGCGGCGGACACATGCACGCGGCGGGCGTGAGGTGCTCAGCGGTGGCGTTCAGGGATGCGGAGCAGGTGGATGGAACCACGGGGGTCCTCTCTCACCGAAGCCGAGGGGCTTCGGACACTTGGATTGCCCGTGGAGGTATTTCTCCCCGAGCCGCATCGTTTGGACACCTTGGAGGTCCGACCCCAGGTTGTCGGGCCACCGCCGCGAGGCGGAGGCCGCTCTGGATGCTGGGACAGCAGATAAACGCGAAGCCTTCGCCTGTCAATCCCTCTCTTGTTTCAGGCGTGAAATAGGACGCCGGGCGGTGAGGGTCTTGGAGCCCCTCATCGCCCGGCGCGCGGAAGTCAAGCTGTCGTGCGTCAGCTCAGTCCCGCTGGATGGCACCCTTCGGGACGAGGATGACCACGTCCTTGCAGTCCCGGTAGATGATGGAGCTCATGTCGGCGTAGTTGTGCGTCGTCTTGCCGCCGTTGCGCACGATGCCCATGTCATTGCCCTTGGAGCCGCCGCTGTAGTCCCAGCCGTGGCGCGTCTGGAAGATGATGGCGCCGTCCGGCACCTTCCCCTGCGCGACGAGCTTCCGGTACTGGTCGGCGGACACCACGTTGGCGGTGGCGTTGCCGTACGGGCTCTTGATGGTCTGCTGGCGCGCGCCCGGGAAGGGGATGGACTCCCAGCCGTTGCGGAGCATCTGCGCCATGCCGCCGCGCGGGTTGTTCGGGTCCATGCCCGTGGCTTCCGGCGTGTTGGGGATGCCCAGCCGCTTCATGTTGTTGAGCGTGGTGAGCACGCACCAGCCGGTGGGGCCGTTGTTCAGGTGCGACGTGGCCAGCTTCTTCAGCGCGGGGTGGTTGGTGTTGATGCTGACGCCGTTGCCGAGCGTCTTGCCGGTGCTGCCGGCGTCGAAGGTGTCATTCGTGCCCGGCGTCGTCGTCGGCTTGGTGTTCGTCGCGGACGGGCGGCCACCGGCGTTGATCCACTCCAGCGTGGTGGGGCCGACGGTGCCCTCCTTGCCGGCGGGGGGCGTCAGCTTGTGCTCGAGCTGGAACTTGTAGACGGCCTCGCGCGTCTTCGGGCCGAAGTAGCCGTCCGCCTCGATGCCCAGCTTCTTCTGGAGCTCCTTGACGGCCGGGCCCTGGTGGCCGATGTGCAGCGACGCCTTGCCGGACTTCACGTCCGCGAGGCTCGGCGCGGGGGTGTAGCGGCCGTCGAACTTCGGCAGCTCGGAGGGCTTCACCGGGGTGCCGCCGGTGGGCGTGTTGGTGCCGCCGGTGCTCGTGGTGCCGCCGAAGTGCTTCGTCAGCGCCTGCGCGCGGGCCCACACGTCATTGGAGTAGTCGTTGCCGGTGGTGCCGATGTCCATGCCCTTGAGGGTCTGGACGTTGCTCACGCCGGAGTTGTAGGCGGCCACCGCGCCGCGGAGCTGCTGCTCGGGCGGCCAGTCCGGGTGGTTCTTCTTCACCTGGTTGAAGTAGTCCTTCAGGATGCCGGCGGCCTGGTCGATGTGCTCGCTGCTGTACGGACCGCCCGCGGGCTTGTGGTAGCGGAAGTCCACCTGCATCAGCCCGAAGCCGTTGCCGCCGTCACCGCGCCCGCGGCTGTCCAGCGCGCCGCCCGCGCGCGACTCACGGCTGGCGATGGCGGCCAGCAGCGCCGGAGGCAGGCCGTACTTCTTGCCCGCGGCCTCGAACGCGGCCTCGTACTTCTTCAGCTTCGACAGGTCCGTCTGCGCCATCTTCTGGGAGGCGCCCACACCCGCGGACAGGCCGTCCTGGCTCGCCGTCCTCGCGGAGGCCCCCGAGGGTTGGTATCGCGACAGGATGGCGTTGAGGTCCTGCTCCGCGGGGCTCGGCGTGGCGCGAACCTGGGAGACGTTGCTCGAACGCACGGTCATGGAGTTCGACATGGGGGTCCTTCCGGGGCACGGGGGGCCTCGAGGCTCCGGTTGGGGCCGGGTGCTCTCGGGGTTTGTGGGAATTATCCGACAGGGTGTGGAAAAGTTGCCTGGGCCCGGTGCGCTTCCTCCCGGCACATCACAGTGTGACCGCCGCGGTCACACCCGGGCGCGTTCCGGCGCGTCCAGGTCCGCGAAATCACTGGGCCCTGGTTCGGTACGCGGCTTGCGTTGGGATGGGGACATGTTCGTCGTGTCCGCCGCCCTGACCCTCATGCTGGCTGCCTCGCCCGAGGAGGCCTGGACGCTGGAACGCGTGGTCGCGGAGGCGGTGGAGCGCAGCCCGGAAGTGGCGGCGGCGCGGGCGGAGGAGGCCGGCGCGGCGGGCGTGCGGTCGTCGGATGGGCGGTGGCTCCAGGACAACCCCGAGCTGGAGGCGGAGATCGCCAGCGATGCGCTCACGGACAATGAGGGCGATCAGCGCATCAATCTGATGCTGAGCCAGACACTGCAGGTCGCCGGGCAGCGGGGACTGCGCGTGGAGCGGGCGGAGGCCGCGCTGGAGGCGGCCCGGGCCCGGCGGCGGGCCGTGATGCTGGAAGCGGCGGCGCAGGCGGTGAGCGCGGCGGTGGAACTGGAGCGGCGCGAGGCCCGGGCGAGGCTGGCGGAGGAGGCGCTGGGGCTGGCGCGGGCGCTGGAGGAGGCCACCGCGCGCCGCTTCGCCGCGGGGGACGTGCCGGAACTGGAGCGCAATGGCGCGGCGCTGGAGCGGGCGCGGGCGGAGGCGCGGGCCGCGCTGGCACGGGCCGAGGCGCAAGGCGCGCGCGCGGCGCTGAACCGGAGGCTGGGGCGCCCGGCGGCGGCTCCGCTGACGGTGTCCGTGCTGGTGGTGGGCGCGGGGGCTTCCTCCGTCGACGAGGGCACACGGGCGGCGCGAGAGTCGCGGGCCGCGCCTGTGACGGAGGCAGGGGAGACGCGCGAGGTGACGGGGGAATCGCCCAGGCAGGAGGAGGACACGTCCCTGCTGCGTGCCGCCCGCGCGACACTGCCCTCGCCGCTGCGGACCGAGCGGCCCGAGCTTCAGGCCGCGCGCGCCGAGGAGGCCGCGGCGAAGGCGGAGGTGGAGCTGCTGCGGCGCGAGCGCTTCCCGGACCCGACCGTGGGCGTGGGCTACGAGCGCGAGCGGCGTCCCGAGTCGCACGGCGTCATCACGGACCTGCACACGGCCCAACTGTTCGTGGCCCGGCTGTCGGTGCCCCTGCCGGTGTGGGACCTCAACCGTCGCGAGCTGGCGGAGGCGCGGGCGCGGCGCGCGGCACGCGAGGCGGAGCGCGTGGCCCGCGAGCGCGAGCTGGAGGCGGAGTCGGGCGCGGCGCGTGCCACGTTCGAGGCGGCGAGCGCGGCGAACACGGCGCTGGAGGCGGCCCTGCCCTCCGTGGAGCGCAACCTGGAGTTGGTACGTCGTGCCTACGACGCGGGCGAGCTGGGCCTGGATGCCCTGCTGCTGGCGCGGGACAGGGCCTTCGCGGCGCGGGCCGAGGCGGTGGACGCGGCGGCGGAGCTGGCCCGGGCGCGCACCGCGCTGCTGCGCGCGGAAGGACGGCTGCCCACGGGAGGGGTGCCGCAATGAGACGCGGATTGTGGATGCTGGTGGCGGTGTGCCTGGCCCTGCCCGGAGTGGCGGCGGCACACGGGGGCGAGTCGCACGGCGAGGCGCCCAGGGCCCCCACGCCGGGTGAGGCACAACACGTGCTGGCGGCGACGGGAGACGTGTTCGAGGTGGTGCTCAAGCACCCGGAGCACGCGGAGGGCCCCAGGACGCCGCTGCGCGTGCTGGTGGCGGACAGCGAGACGAACGCGCCGGTGAGCGGGGCGCGGGTGGAGCTGACGCTGACCGGCTCGGCCGTGCAGTCGCTGGTGCCGAAGATGGAGTCGCCGGGCATCTACGTGGCGGAGGCGGAGCTGTCGCCCGAGGTGGAGCTGGCGGCGGTGGCGACGGTGACGCGTGGTGACGCCGTGGACGTGCTGGCGCTGGGCACGGTGCACGTGGAGGCGGAGGACGAAGAGCACGCCGGCGAGCAACGCGGCGCGGAGCTCGCCTGGAGCGTCGCGGGAGGCGTGGCCGTGCTGGTGGCGCTGGGCGCGTTGTGGGTGTGGCGCCGCAAGAGGGGACTGCTGTGAGTGACGTGATGACCCTGGCGAAGGCCCCGAGGCGGGCGCTGACGGCGCTCCTGGCCGTATCCTTTATATGTCTCGCGGGGAGCCCCGAGGCCCAGGCGCACGAGGGCCATGGTGAGGCGGCCCGGCCCTCCCAGCAGCCCATCGTCCCCGGCGTGGCCTTCACGGTGCCCAAGGAGACGCAGTTCCTCCTGGAGGTGCGCACGCAGCGGGCGGCGGTGCGGCCGCTGGAGTCGCGGCTGGTGGCGCCGGGCAAGGTGGCGCCACGCACGGACCGCTACGCGCAGGTGTCCGCGCCGGTGCCGGGCCGCGTGCTCGCGTCCGGGGCCTCGGTGCCGCTGGTGGGGCAGCGCGTGAAGCGCGGCGAGGTGCTGGCCCTGGTGCAGCAGAGCCTCTCCACGTCGGAGGCCACGGGCCTGTCCACGGGCTACATCCAGGCGGAGGCGGAGGTGTCCCGTGCGCAGGCGGCGCTGGAGCAGGCCCGGAGGGATTTGGCGCGCCTGGAGTCGCTGCAAGGCGTGGTGGCGGAGAAGGAGGTCCAGCAGGCGCGGCTCGTCGTGAGCACGGCGGAGCAGGAGTGGGCCCGCGCGAAGGCGGCGCGGGACGTGCTGTCCGGTGCGCGCCAGGGGCAGGGCACGGCGCGCTTCCCGCTGGTGGCGCCCATCGACGGGGTGCTGGTGGAGGCGCGGGCCTCGGTGGGCGAGCAGGTGGACCCGGCGCGCCCGCTCTTCGCGGTGCTGGATGCCTCCGTCGTCTGGGTGGAGGCGCGCGTGTACGAGGGCGACGTGGCGCGGGTGGAGAGCGCCTCGGGCGCGCTGGTGGGTACACCCGCGTACGAGGGCCAGCACTTCGCGGCGCGGCTGCACCACGTGGGGCAGATGGTGGATGAGTCCACGCGCAGCGTGCGCGTCCTCTTCGAGGTGGACAACCGCGAGGGCCGGCTGCGGCCGGGCATGTTCGTGGACGTGGCCATCGGCC
Source organism: Myxococcus sp. RHSTA-1-4 (assembly GCF_020037125.1). Taxonomy (GTDB): domain Bacteria; phylum Myxococcota; class Myxococcia; order Myxococcales; family Myxococcaceae; genus Myxococcus. The sequence continues at coordinate 588,594 of NZ_JAIQDG010000001.1, read as the reverse complement.
AGGGCGGCCGGCGTGACGCGCTGGCGGTGCCCGGGCCCGCGGTGGTGGAGGAGGAGGGCCGCGCCTTCGTCTTCGTACACACCGCGGCCGAGGCCTTCGAGCTGCGGCCGGTGGTGCTCGGCGGGCGGGACGGCGAGTGGCGCGAGGTGCGCCAGGGGCTGAGGGCGGGCGAGCGGGTGGTGGTGGGCGGCGTGGCGGCGCTGCGCATGGCCCGGGGAGGCACCCGGTGATTGACCACGTCATCCTGATGGCGCTGCGGCATCGCCTGTTCGTGGTGCTGGCGGCGGTGGCGCTGCTGCTCTACGGCGGCTGGGCCGTCACGCGCCTTCCGGTGGACGTGTTCCCGGACCTGAATCGCCCCACGGTGACGGTGATGACGGAGGCGGGCGGCCTGTCTCCGGAGGAGGTGGAGACGCTCGTCACCACGCCGATTGAGACGGCGATGAACGGCGCGCCGGGCGTGCAGCGGGTGCGCTCGTCGTCGGGCGTGGGCCTGTCCATCGTCTACGTGGAGTTCGACTGGGGGACGGACATCTACCTGGACCGGCAGCTCGTGTCCGAGCGGCTCCAGGTGGCGCGCGAGCGGCTGCCGCGTGACGTGACGCCGCACCTGGCGCCGGTGTCCTCCATCATGGGCGAAATCCTGCTGCTCGGCGTGCAGAGCGAGGGCGGGCGCACCTCGCCGCTGGAGCTGCGCACGCTGGCGGACTGGACCATCCGCCAGCGCCTGCTGACGATTCCGGGCATCGCCCAGGTGACGGTGCTGGGCGGCGGGGTGAAGCAGTTCCAGGTGCGCGTGGACCCGGAGAAGCTGCTGGCCTTCGGGCTCACCTTCGAGGAGGTGGAGCGCGCGGCCGGGCTGGCCCAGGGCAACACCACGGGCGGTTTCGTGGACAAGGGCGGCCGCGAGTACCTCGTGCGCAACCTCGCGCGCAGCGCCTCCGTGGAGGACCTGGCGAACACGGTGGTGGCGGTGCGCGACGGTGTACCGGTGCGCCTGTCCCAGGTGGGCGAGGTGGTGGTGGGCCCGGCGGTGAAGCGCGGCGACGGAGGGATGAACGGCCAGCCCGCGGTCATCCTCGCGGTGCAGAAGCAGCCCGGGGCCAGCACGCTGGAGTTGACGGAGAAGGTGGAGGCCGCGGTGACGGAGCTGCAGGCCACGCTGCCCGGGGACGTGCGGGTGCGGACGCTCTTCCGGCAGGCGGACTTCATCCACTCCGCCATCGGCAACGTGGCCGAGGCGCTTCGCGACGGCGCGCTGCTGGTGGTGGTGGTGCTCTTCCTCTTCCTCGTCAACCTGCGCACCACGGCGATTACCCTCACCGCGATTCCGCTGTCCCTGGTCATCACCGCGCTGGTGATGAAGGCGTTCGGCCTGTCCATCAACACGCTGACGCTGGGCGGCCTCGCGGTGGCCATTGGCGAGCTGGTGGACGACGCGATTGTGGACGTGGAGAACGTCTACCGGCGCCTCAAGGAGAACCGGGCGAAGGAGCAGCCGGAGCCCGCGCTGCGCGTCATCTTCCGGGCGTCGTCGGAGGTGCGGGGCTCCATCGTCTTCGCCACGCTCATCGTGGTGCTGGTGTTCATCCCGCTGTTCGCGCTGGGCGGAATCGAGGGCCGGCTCTTCGCGCCGCTGGGCGTGGCCTACATCGTGTCCATCCTCGCCTCGCTTCTGGTCTCGCTCACGGTGACGCCGGCGCTCTGCGCGTACCTGCTGCCCAAGGGGCGTCTGCTGGAGCACGGCGACGGCGCGCTGGTGCGGTGGTTGAAGGCGCGGGCGCGGCGGGTGCTGGAGGTGGCGCTGGCGCACTCCCGCCCGGTGATGGTGGGCGCGGGGGTGCTGGTGCTCGGGGCGGCGGCGGTGGTGCCCTTCCTGGGGCGCTCCTTCCTGCCGCCCTTCAACGAGGGCACCGCCACGGTGACGCTCATCGCGCCGCCGGGTACATCTCTGGAGGAGTCCAACCGCTTCGGGCTGCTGGCCGAGCGCCTCATCGCCGCCGTGCCCGAGGTGGAGACGGTGGGACGGCGCACCGGCCGCGCCGAGCAGGACGAGCACGCGGAAGGGGTGCACTACTCGGAGCTGGACGTGGACTTCAAGGAAGGGGAGGGCCGCCCGCGCGAGGTGGTGCTCGCGGAGTTGCGTGAGCGGCTGTCCCAGCTCCCGGGCATGTCCGTGTCCGTGGGGCAGCCCATCTCCCACCGGCTGGACCACCTGCTGTCGGGCATCCGCGCGCAGGTGGCGGTGAAGCTCTTCGGGCAGGACCTGGACGTGTTGCGCGGCAAGGCGGAGGAGGTCCGCGGCGTCATGGCGGGTGTGCCCGGCATCGTCGACCTGCAGGTGGAGCAGCAGACGCTGATTCCCCAGCTCCAGGTGAAGCTGAAGCGCGAGGAGGCGGCGCGCCTGGGTGTGCAGCCCGGCGCCATGGCGGAGCAACTGGAGAAGGCGTTCAACGGCGTGGTGGTGGGGCAGGTGCTGGAAGGGCAGCGCACCTTCGACGTGCTGGTGCGCTACGACGAGCGGGCGCGCGTGGACGCGGAGGCGTTCCGCCGGGCGCTGGTGGACACGCCGTCGGGCGCGCGGGTGCCGGTGGCCGCGGTGGCGGACGTGGTGGAGTCTCAGGGGCCCAACGTCATCCACCACGACCACCTGCAGCGGCGCATCGTGGTGATGGCCAACGTGGCGGGACGTGATTTGGGCAGCGCGGTGGAGCAGGTGCGCGAGCGCGTGGCCGCGCAGGTGTCGCTGCCTCCCGGCGCCTTCGTCACCTACGAGGGCCAGTTCGAGAGCCAGCAGTCCGCCACGCGGCTCATCGCGTTGCTGTCGCTCCTGTCGGTGGGCGGCATGTTCCTGGTGCTGTACGCGCACTTCCGCTCGGTGCGGCTCGTGCTCCAGGTCATGCTCAACATCCCCCTGGCGCTGGTGGGCAGCGTGACGGCGGTGGTGCTCACCGGGCAGCCGCTGTCCGTGGCCACGCTGGTGGGCTTCATCACCCTGTGTGGCATCGCCAGCCGCAACACCATCATGCTCATCTCCCACTACCTGCACCTGGTGGAGGTGGAGGGCGAGCAGTTCGGCAGGGAGCTGGTGCTGCGCGGCTCGCTGGAGCGTCTGGTGCCGGTGCTGATGACGGCGCTGACGGCGGGGCTGGCGCTGGTGCCGCTGGCGCTCGCGTCGGGCGCGCCGGGCAAGGAGATTCTGCACCCGGTGGCGACGGTCATCCTCGGGGGGCTCATCAGCTCCACCCTGTTGGATTTGCTCGTCACGCCGGCCGTGTTCTACCGCTTCGGGCGTCCGGCCCTGGAGCGCTACCTGGCGCGCAAGGCGGTGGCTCGCGCCGAAGAGGACACCGGTCTTCCGGAGGCGGCGCCTCCGGCGGAGCGGCTCGCGGGCTCGCTGTGAAGGCGGGCCCACGGGATTCGGGATTGGGAGGACGTTCGATGAAGAAGCGAATCATCACGGCGGTGATGGCCCTGGGACTGGTGGCCGCGTGCAGCAAGAAGGACGCACCTTCCGAGGCCTCGGCTCCGAAGGCGGTGGCCGCGCCCGCGAAGTCGCACACCGCGGAGGCGCCTCATGCCCACGCCGCGCCGCATGGCGGACTGGTGGAGTCCACGCAGCATGGCCACATGGAATTGGTGGCGGCGCGTGGAGGCACGTATCGCGTGTACCTGCTGGACGAGGCGCTCAACGTGCGTCCGGTGGATGGCGCCAGCGGCTCGGTGAAGGTGGCGAAGGGCGGCTACCCGGACGTGAAGCTGGCGCCCGCGGGAGACCACCTCGCGGGACAGGGGCCGGAGCACTCGGATGAGCACCTCGCCATGGTGGTGACGGTGGTGAAGGACGGGAAGCCGGAGGTGGCGCGCTTCACCGCGCACCTGGAGGCGAACCCCCACGGGCCGGAGGGCGCCCCCCACACGCCGATGCAGGCGCACGACCACACGCCGCTGCACGGCGGCATCGTGGCGATGAGCGGGGACACGCACCTGGAGGTGCTGTCGCTGAAGTCCGGTGAGGTCCGCGTCTGGGTGACGGATGCCTACCGTCAGCCGGTGTCGCTGGAGGGCAAGAAGGGCACGGTGGAGGTGGAAGGCACCGCCGTTCCACTGGTTCCCGATGCGGCGGGCGAGTACCTCACCGGAAAGCTCTCACCCTCCGAGGCCGAGCGCGAGGTGACGGTGCGCCTGCCGATGCCGGACGACCCCGAGTACTTCATCGGCTTCATGCTCACGCCCGTGGATGCGCCCAAGGCGGCCGCGGCCGGCGCGGTGGCACAGGCCGGAGCGGTGCAGGAAGTCACCATCACCGTGCAGGGCGGCTACGCGCCGAGCGAGGTGGTGCTGAAGCAGGGCGTGCCGGCGCGGCTGCGCTTCGTGCGCAAGGACTCGGGCGGGTGCGGGGAGGAGTTGCTCATTCCGGCTTTTGGCATCCAGAAGCCGCTGCCGGGCCTGAAGGAGACGGTGGTGTCCTTCGTGCCGGACAAGGTGGGCTCGTTCCCCTTCACCTGTGGCATGCAGATGATGAAGGGCACCCTGGTGGTGCGTGAATAGGGAGGGCGGGAAGTGGACCAGCGGGATGTGGCGGACGGCATGGAAGCGGCGCGGGCCCCGGGGGACGAGGTGACGCAGGCACTGGTGGCCAACCACCGCCGCTTCCTCGCCTTCCTGGAGCGCCGTGTGGGCAACCGGGCCGTGGCGGAGGAAATCCTCCAGACGGCCTTCGTGAAGACGCTGGAGAAGGGCGGGGTGCCGGCCGATGACGAGGGCGCGGTGACGTGGTTCTACCGCCTGCTGCGCAACGCGCTGGTGGACCACTACCGCCGCCAGTCCGTCGAGGGCCGCGCGCTGGAGCGCGAGGCGCGCGAGGCGGAGGAACCCACGGAAGACCCCGAGCTGAAGCATGCCGTGTGCGCATGCGTGGGCGACCTGCTGCCCACCCTCAAGCCCGAGTACGCGGACATGGTGCGCCAGGTGGACCTGGAGGAGCGGAGCGTCCCGGACGTGGCCCGCGAGGCCGGCATCACCGCCAACAACGCGGGCGTGCGCCTGCACCGGGCGCGGCAGGCCCTGAAGAAGCAGCTGGAGAGGAGCTGTGGGACCTGCGCCTCGCACGGCTGCCTGGACTGTTCGTGCAAGAAGTCCCGCGCGTGAGCTGGTGAGAAAGGGCTTGCGGAAGACGCCGGCCCGGCATTGACTCCGGGGCAGGTGCCGAGGGGCGCCTGTACCCGAAAAAGACGACGTCACCCTCACTTCGTTTCCCGGCAGCTCGACAGTTCCTGATGAGTTCCTTCCACGGCCCATTCTCGGGTGAGGGCCGATTACGAGGGACTTGCCATGGGAACCGACTCCCGCGCCGCGCCGCTCTCCCTCCAGGAATGCAAGGTCCGCGCATCGCTCCTCCTCAAGGAGCTGTGCTCGGCCGACACCTCGCGCGCCACGCGGGCCGCTGAGCGGCTGCGCGTGCTCCCCGCCTTCGCGGACCTGTCACCCGGCGAGCTGCTCGCTCGGAGGGACTCGGTGCAGCGCAAGCATGCGCTGGCGGTCATCGCCCGCGAGCAGGGATTCGCGTCCTGGGTGGAGCTGAAGGACGCGCGCGAGGAGGAGGCCGCGTCCAGCGTGGACTTCGAGGCCCTGCTCTCCGGCGTCGGTGGCCTCTTCCTCAACCGCTGGTTCACCTCGTACGACGAGGCGCTCGCCTCGTTGCGGGTGGAGGGTGGCTATCTCTTTCCCTTCCGCCGCCAGTTCTTCGTCTGCGAGGCCAGCCTCCTCACGACGCTCGGAGTGGACCTCGCCGACCCGGACTGGGCGCGGGCGGGTCCCAACTGGGTGGAGCCGCTGGACCGGGCCGCCCATGCGCGGCTCGCGGTGCGGCTCGCCCGTCTCGCGGAACCTCTTCGCGCGAAGAAGCGCAATCCCTCTCACTCACCCAGGAAGGCCGTCATGTCCTCTGTTGACTCTCCCCCGGATGTCTCGCCCCAGCCGAGTCGCGGCAAGGCGAATCGCGCCGAGCTGAAGCGCGCCTACAAGGAAAAGCCTCCACCCATGGGCGTGTTCGCCGTCCGCAACCGCGCCAATGGCAAGGTGCTGGTGGGCTCCAGCCTCAATGTCCCGGGCGCGCTCAATCGCATCCGCTTCGAGCTGACCACCGGCATGCGGCGCATCCCCGCCCTGCTGGATGACTGGAACCGCTACGGCGCCGACAGCTTCTCCTTCGAGGTGCTCGACGTCCTCCCTCCCACCGAGGAGCCTCGCGAGGACCCGAAGGAGGAGCTGCGCGTGCTGGAGGAGCTCTGGCTGGAGCGGCTCAAGCCCTACGGTGACGCGGGCTACAACGAGCCACCACCGCCGGCGTGAGGCGGGCGGGGCAGGGGGGCGTCTCCCATCCGGCCCGCCAGGGCTGCTCCCCTGACTGGCGGGCAGGGCCCTACCGTCCTGGAGGATGACTGTTACCTCTCCTTGGAGGAGCCCGCTGTAAGAGCCAGCAGGGTGTTTCGTTCGCCTGGGTGAAAGGAGCATAGAAGCCCCATGTCCCACTCCCACGAGCACCATCACTCCACGCCGGCTCCTCCCCCGGGCGAGCAGGCGCCTGCCATCGACCCGGTCTGCGGGATGAAGGTGGACCCGCGTGCTCCCAAGGGGGGCAGCCTGGAGCACGAGGGGCAGACCTACTTCTTCTGCAACCCGAAGTGCCGGGAGCGTTTCCGCGCGGACCCGGCGCGCTTTCTATCGCCCGAGCCCACGCCCGCCGAGCCCGAGCCACCCGCGGCGCCCGGGACGATGTACGTGTGCCCCATGGACCCGGAGGTCCGGCAGGACCACCCGGGCGCGTGCCCGAAGTGCGGCATGGCGCTGGAGCCCGAGTCCCCGCCCACGCTGGAGGCCCGCGTCGAGTACGTGTGCCCCATGCACCCGGAGATTGTCCGGGACAGGCCGGGGAGCTGCCCCATCTGCGGCATGGCGCTGGAGCCGCGCACCGTGCTGCCGGAGGAGGCCCCCGACCCCGAGCTGCAGTCCATGTGGCGGCGCTTCCTCGTGGGCCTGGGCCTCACGGTGCCCCTGCTGGTGCTGGCCATGTCGGACATGATTCCGGGCCAGCCGGTGCAGCACGCGGTGCCCGCGTCCGTGCTGGCGTGGGCGCAGCTCCTGCTGGCCACGCCGGTGGTGCTCTGGTCCGGCTGGCCCTTCTTCCAGCGTGGCTGGGCGTCGGTGCGCAACCGGCACCTGAACATGTTCACCCTCATCGCGCTGGGCACGGGCGCGGCGTATGTCTTCAGCGTCTTCGCCACGCTGCTGCCCGACGCCCTGCCGCACGGCCTGCGCACGGGGCACGGGGGCACGGCGCCGCTCTACTTCGAGGCCGCCGCCGTCATCGTCACCCTGGTGGCGCTGGGGCAGGTGCTGGAGCTGCGCGCCCGGCACGCCACGTCCGGTGCGCTGCGCGCGTTGCTGAGCCTGGCGCCGGCCATCGCGCGGCGCATCCGCGAGGACGGGCACGAGGAGGACATTCCGCTCACGCACGTCCACGTGGGAGACAGGCTGCGCGTGCGTCCCGGTGAGAAGGTGCCGGTGGACGGCGTGGTGCTGGAGGGCGCCAGCGCGGTGGACGAGTCCATGGTGACGGGCGAGTCCCTCCCGGTGGAGAAGTCCCCGGGCGAGAAGGTGACGGGCGGCACGGTGAATGGCACGGGCTCGCTGGTGATGCGCGCGGAGCGGGTGGGGAAGGACACGCTGCTGTCGCGCATCGTCCAGCGCGTGAGCGAGGCGCAGCGCACCCGCGCGCCCATTCAGCGGCTGGCGGACAAGGTGGCGGCCATCTTCGTGCCCATGGTCATCGCGGTGGCGGTGGTGACGGCGGTGGTGTGGGGCGTGTGGGGGCCGGAGCCCCGGCTGGCGCACGCGCTGGTGAACGCGGTGGCGGTGCTCATCATCGCCTGCCCGTGCGCGCTGGGCCTGGCCACGCCCATGTCCGTCATGGTGGGCACGGGCCGGGGCGCGCAGGCGGGCGTGCTCATCCGCGACGCGGCGGCGCTGGAGCGGCTCGAGGCGGTGGACACGCTGGTGGTGGACAAGACGGGCACGCTCACCGAGGGCAAGCCGCGCCTCGTGTCGGTGGTGCCGGCCCCGGACTTCGACGAGGCGCGCCTGCTGCGGATGGCCGCGACGCTGGAGCGCGGCAGCGAGCACCCGCTGGCCGCGGCCATCGTCGAGGGCGCGAAGGAGCGCGGCGTCACGTTGTCGAAGGTGGAGGACTTCCGCTCGCACACCGGCCAGGGCGTCACCGGCCGGGTGGACGGCGCCGAGGTGGCGCTGGGCAACGTGGCGCTGATGCGGGCGCGAGGCGTCGACGCGGACGGCCTGGCCTCGCGCGCGGAGTCGCTGCGCGGCGAGGGACAGACGGTGGTGCTGGTCTCGGTGGACGGGCGGATGGCGGGGCTGCTCGGCGTTGCGGACCCGGTGAAGGCGTCCACGCCGGAGGCGCTGGAGTTGCTGCGCCACGAGGGGCTGCGCGTGGTGATGCTCACCGGTGACAGTCAGACGACGGCGGAGGCGGTGGCGCGGCGGCTGGGCATCTCGGAGGTCATCGCCGGGGTGCTGCCGGAGGCGAAGGGCGACGTGGTGCGGCGGCTCCAGCGGGAGGGGCGGGTGGTGGCCATGGCCGGTGACGGCGTCAACGACGCGCCCGCGCTGGCTCAGGCGGACGTGGGCATCGCCATGGGGACGGGCACGGACATCGCGATGGAGAGCGCGGGCGTCACGCTGGTGAAGGGCGACCTGCGGGCCATCGCCCGGGCGCGGAGGCTGAGCCGGGGCACGCTGGGCAACATCCGGCAGAACCTCTTCTTCGCCTTCGTCTACAACATGCTGGGCGTGCCGGTGGCGGCGGGCGTGCTGTACCCCTTCTTCGGCCTGCTGCTCAGCCCCATCTTCGCCAGCGCGGCCATGAGCCTCTCGTCGGTGTCGGTCATCGGCAACGCGCTCCGGCTGCGGAAGCTGGGGCTGTAGCTCCCGGGCGGAGTGGCGCCCGCCAGGTGGGCAACCGGTGGGCCGCCACGCTCGGGGTGCTTCCTCCCGGCCCGGAGTGTCTCCAGCTTCAGGCGCAAGGGGGCTGTCCCATGCGCGTTCCACTCCTGGCCGTGTCCTTGTGGTTGCTCGCCGTCCCGCTCGGGGCGGGCGCGCAGGCTCCACCGCAACCTTCGCCGCCGCCTCCCGTCGAGGAAGACGACACGACGCCCATCACCGGGGAACGGCAGAGCCCCGGGGCTCCCGAGGGGGTGGGAGAACATGAGCAGGCGGGCCACCCCGTTCCTCCCACGGGCGCGGTGGGGACCTCTCCCAGCAGCGGAGACGAGACACCCGCCACGGGTGGCGCGGGGGCCGCTCCGTCGGCGCCGAACGGGAAGAAGTCGCCCACCTGTCCGTGCCAGCCCGAGGACCCCACCGGGCCCTGCCCCTGTCCGCACCACCAGGATGTCGAGGCGTGCCCGTGCAGGCCCGAGGGCGCCGCCACCACCGGAACCTGTCCGTGTCCCCACCACCAGGGCGCCATGACCTGCCCGTGCCCGAATGCGGACGCGGGGACGTGCCCGTGTCCCCACCACCAGGGCGCCATGAAGTGCCCATGCCCGGGGGCGGACGCGGGGACCTGCCCGTGCCCACGGCACGAGCAGCGGCGCGGAGGGGGCGGCGCGCGCGGCGGCTCCAGTGCGGATGCCGGCTCGCCGCGCTGAGGCGAGAGCGAGCGTGCGCCCGGGCCTCTCCGGACGCACGCCGTTGCGTGCCCATCTTCCTTGCTTGGAACCCCAACAACGAGAGGTGAGCGATGGCTCCCGCCGAAGTGGTGAGACCCGACAAGGACATGCAGCAGTGCATCCAGGCCTGTCTGGAGTGCTACCGCACCTGCCTGGAGACGGTGACGTATTGCGTGCAGAGGGGTGGGAGGCACGCGGAGGTGAGTCACATCCGCCTGCTGCTGGACTGCGTGGAAATCTGCCAGACGAGCGCGAACTTCCTGCTGCGCGGCTCGGAGCTCCACACCCGCACATGTTTCGCCTGCGCGGAGGTGTGCGAGCGCTGTGCCGAGTCCTGCGAGGACCTGGGCGGCGATTCGATGATGAAGGCGTGCGCGGACATGTGCCGCCGGTGCGAGGAGTCCTGCCGGAAGATGAGCGCGGGCATCATGCCCCAGGCCCCCAACCTGGAAGCCGCCCAGCGCGCGGCGGACCTGCCGGCGTAAAGGGCGCTCCAGGCGGTCCCGGCATGGCGCCCCCCCGGGGGTGGGATTAGAGTGCCCTCCATGACTCCTCGCGAGGAGGCGCGCACCCCCGGTGCGCCCGCCGGTCACGTCTCCGTCGTCCACCTGCCGAACGCCTGGTTCATCCTCTGCGCGTCGCGCGAGCTGGGGAGCAAGCCGCTGGCCCGCACGCTCCAGGGCACGCCGCTGGTGCTCTTCCGCGGCGAGGGTGGCAAGCCCACGGCCCTGGTGGACCGCTGCCCGCATCGCAACGTGCCGCTGTCGTTGGGCCGCGTGAAGGAGGGCCAGCTCCAGTGCGGCTACCACGGCTGGCGCTTCGACACCGAGGGCCAGTGCCGCGCGATTCCCGGCTTCCTTGGCGAGCCCGGCGCCCGGGCCCGCTGCGCCACCGCGTATGCCACGCGTGAGCAGGACGGCTTCGTCTGGGTCTACTCCACGCCCGGTGTCACGCCGGCGACGGAGCCCTTCCGCTTCCCGCTGCTGGAGGCGCGCGAGTACACCACCGTGCGCCGCATCCTCCGCGCTCCCGGCTCGCTGCACGCCACGCTGGAGAACACGCTGGACGTGCCGCACACCGCGTACCTGCACGGCGGCCTGTTCCGCACCGAGGAGAAGCGCAACGAGATTGACGTGGTGGTGCGCCGGAGCGCCGACAAGGTGGAGGCGGAGTACATCGGCGAGCCGCGTCCCAGCGGGCTCGTGGGCCGGTTGCTGGCACCCGGCGGCGGCGAGGTGCAGCACTTCGACCGCTTCCTGATGCCGTCCATTGCCCAGGTGGAGTACCGGCTCGGCGAGGGCAGCCACATCGTCGTCACCTCGGCGATGACGCCCGTGTCGGACTGGGACACCCTGGTGTACGCGGTGGTGACGTTCCGCCTGCCGCTGCCGCGCTGGCTGACGCGCGCCGTGCTCCCGCTGGCGATGCCGGTGGCGCTCCACATCTTCGGCCAGGACGCGCGCATCCTGAAGACCCAGACGGAGACCATCCGCCGCTTCGGCACGGAGTCCTATGCCTCCACGGAGATTGACGTGCTCGGGCCCGGCATCCTCCGCCTGCTGCGCGCCGCCGAGAAGGAGAAGCCCGGCGCCGTGGGCGACGCCGTCCACGAGACGCGGCTGAAGATGCGGACCTGAGCCCTCCTGCTCTCCTCGCCGGGCTGTAAGGCCCTGGCGGGTGCTTCGTTCGTGGGGACGAGCCCGCCACGAAGCGGGCAGGAGGAAGCCGCAATGCGTGCCGTCGAAGCATCTCCGTCCCCGTCCCCCGTGGGCGCCCTGGAGCACCTGGACCTGGCCGTCTCGGGAATGACCTGCGCCGCCTGCGCGCGGCGGGTGGAGCGCTCCCTGGGGGAAGTGGAGGGAGTCCTCGAGTGCAGTGTGAACTTCGCCACCCGCCGGGCCTCGGTGGTCTTCGACACGGGAGCCACCTCGGTGGAGGCCCTGACCGGGGCGGTGGCGGACGCGGGCTACCAGGCCGAGGTGCCGCGAGCCGAGACCGCGAAGGAGGCGGACTTCGATGAGGACCGCGCGCTCCGGCGCCGGCTGGCGGTGGCGGTCCTCTTCGGCCTGCCCGTGGTGGTGCTGGCCATGGCCCATGGGGCGCTCGACTTCCCGGGCGTCAACCTGGTGCAGCTCGGCCTCACCCTGCCCGTCATCGTCTACAGCGGCGCGCCCATCTTCCGCTCGGCGTGGGCGGCGCTGCGGCACCGCTCGGCGGACATGAACGTGCTGGTGGCGCTCGGCACCGGGGCGGCCTTCGTGTACTCGGTGGTGGCCACCGTGTGGCCCGGTCTCGGCGCTCCCGAGGGCCACGGGCACGGCGAGGGCCACGGGACTGCGCTGCCCGTCTACTTCGAGGCGGCCGCGGCGGTGATTGCATTCGTGTTGCTCGGGCGCTTCCTGGAGGCCCGTGCCCGCACTCGCGCGGGTGACGCCATCCGTCGCCTGCAGGCACTGGCGCCGGCCACCGCCACGGTGGAGGAGGGTGGCGTGGAGCGCGAGGTGCCGCTGTCCAGCGTCGGCGTGGGCGACAGGGTGGTGGTCCGCCCGGGCCAGTCCATTCCCGTCGACGGCGCCGTCGTCGAGGGCTCATCCTCCGTGGACGAGGCCATGCTCACCGGCGAGAGCCTGCCGGTGGAGAAGCGCGAGGGCGCGGAGGTCTTCGCCGGCACGATGAACGGCACGGGCCGCCTCGTCTTCCGCGCGAGCAAGGTGGGCCGCGACACGGCGCTGCAGCAGATTGTCCAGGTGGTGGAGCGCGCACAGGGCACGAAGGCGCCCATCGCCCGGTTGGCGGACGTGGTGAGCGGCGTGTTCACCCCGGTGGTGCTGCTGGTGGCCCTGGCCACCTTCGCCACCTGGTTCGTCCTGGCCCCGGAGGAGACGCGGCTGACGATGGCGGTGCTCAACGCGGTGGCGGTGCTGGTCATCGCCTGCCCTTGCGCGCTCGGCCTGGCCACGCCCGCGGCGCTCATGGTGGGCATGGGGCGGGGCGCGCAGCTTGGCGTCCTGGTGAAGAGCGCCGCCGCACTGGAGGGCGCCAGCCGCATCGACACGGTGGTGCTCGACAAGACGGGCACGCTCACCCGGGGACGCCCCGAGGTGACGCGCATCCTGGCCGCGCGGGGCTTCACGGAGGCGGAGGTGCTGTCCCTGGCCGCCGCGGCCGAGTCCGGCAGCGAGCACCCGCTGGCCCGGGCCGTCGTCTCCGCCGCGTCCACCCGGGGGCTCACGACGGGCGCCGCCGAGTCCTTCAACGCCACCCCGGGCCTGGGCGTGGAGGCGAGCGTGAGCGGGCGCACCGTACTCGTGGGCAGCCGGAAGCTGCTGGACACGAAGGGCGTGGCCGGCGCTGCGGCCCTGGAGAAGGAGCTGGCCGCCGACGGGCAGACGCCCGTGCTGGTGGCGGTGGAGGGGCGGCTCGCCGGTGCGCTGGGGCTGGCCGACACCGCGCGAGAGGAGGCGGCCGAGTCCGTCCAGGTGCTGCACCGCATGGGGCTGCACGTGGTCATGCTCACCGGAGACCACGAGGCACCGGCGGCACGGGTGGCGCGCGCGCTCGGCATCGACCAGGTCTTCGCGGGCGTGCTTCCGTCCGGCAAGGCGCAGGTGGTGCGAACGCTGAAAGCCGAGGGGCGGCGGGTGGCCATGGTGGGGGACGGCATCAATGACGCCCCCGCGCTGGCCGAAGCGGACCTGGGAGTGGCCATGGGTTCCGGCTCGGACGTGGCTCGGGACGCCGCGGACGTGACGCTGCTGCGCGCCGACCTGAGGAGCCTGCCCGCGGCGCTCGGCCTGGCCCGCTCCACGATGCGGGTCATCCGCCAGAACCTGTTCTGGGCGTTCCTCTACAACGCGCTCGGCATTCCGGTGGCCGCGGGCCTGCTGTACGGAATGACGGGCTGGCTGCTGTCGCCCATGCTCGCCAGCCTGGCCATGTCCCTGTCGAGCGTGTCGGTGCTGCTCAACAGCCTGCGGCTGCGCGGCCTGTCGCTGCCGGTCACCCGCGCGGTCTGATTCATGACGCGGCGGGGAATCGCATGAGGCAAGGTGCCGCCCGCTGAGGCCTGGGCCACGGGGGGGATCGAAGGCGCCTCCGGGCCCGACGAGGCGGCGAAGGCCCCCGACCGGCGAGGACCCTGGCAGGTCATGCGGAACGGAGGCTCCATTCCGGACATGCTCCCCCAGGAGGCTGACAGGCCGGGCAGGCAGGGCCCTCGAGCGGGGCGGGGCTGGCAGACCACGCGGAATGGACATTCCATTCCGGACACGGGCGCTCCGGGGGCTGGCCTGCATGCAGGGGTGGAAGGGGCCGTGAGCGGTGCAGGCTGGGGCGGCCACGCGGAATGGACATTCCATTCCGGACAAGGGCGCTCCGGGGGGCTGGCCTGCACGGGCGGAAGGGCCCGTGAGCGGTGCAGGCTGGGGCGGCCACGCGGAATGGACATTCCATTCCGGACACGGGCGCTCCGGGGGGCTGGCCTGCACGGGCGGAAGGGCCCGTGAGCGGTGGAGGCAGGGCAAGGCCATGCGGAATGGGCATTCCGTTCCGGCTCCTCCGCGCGAGGCCGTGACGCACGTGCCTTCACGTCCGCTGAACGTGTGGGACTCGGGGGCCGTGGCGCTCGCCTCAGGGACGCCCGGTTCCGCTCGGTGCCCGCTCCCGGACGCGGGCTCCCATCGGCACCTGTAAGAGCCCGGCGCCCTCCGCGTTTGCGTGGATGAAAGCGGCGGCGGGCTCGGAAGGCAGCTCCCCGCCGCTCGGACCTCGCGTCAACGGAGAGCGCCATGTTGGACCCTGTGGAAGTCGGAGTCGTCTCGGGAAGCATGTTGTTGGCGGTGGCCACCGTTCTGTTCTTCTTCGGCCCGCGCAAGCGCACCCGGGCCCGGAGTGAGGTGGGCGGCGCCCAGGAGGTGGACCTGATGGTGGACGGCGGCTACCGCCCCGACCGCATCGTGGTGCGCGCGGGCGTGCCGGTGAAGCTCAACGTCCTGCGCACGGACCGCTCCGCGTGCTCCGAGCAGCTCGTGCTCGGTGACCTCGGCGTGTCGCGCTCCCTGCCCACCGGGCGCGTGGTGAGCATCGACCTGCCTGCGCTCACTCCAGGTGCGTACGACTTCACCTGCGGAATGAACATGCTGCGCGGCCGCCTCATCGCCGAGACCTGAGCTTCGCGCCTGTAAGTCTCCGGCCCCTTCCGCGTTTGCGGCGCTGAAGCACTCGCTCCGAAAGGAATCCCACCATGAAGAAGCTCCTCGTCCTTTCCCTCGTGTCGCCGCTGTCCGCCTGCGCCGCCGCTTCCTGGAGCGCGCTCGACGCGGACCCCACGTCGCCCACGTCCCTTCGTGCCCCCGAAGCTCCCCGTCCCACCCTGGCCGAGGTGCTGGCCGATGCCGACCCACTGCTCGCTCCCTCGGGCCTTGCCTCCGGAGCCGCGGCCACGGGCGGAGGTCATGCCGGCCATCACGGGAGCCACGGAGGAGCGGCGCGGCAGGACGCCGCGGAAGGGGTGGGGACCGGACACGCGGGCCATGGCGGGCACGGTCAGCACGCGGGGCACGGTCAGCACACGAGCCACGACAAGGGCAGGACCTCCGATGCGCACGCGGGCCACGGCGCACAGAAGCAGGGCGCGCATGACGGCCCCTCCGCTCCCGCCCCGGACGCCGGCACGCCCGCTCCCGCCCACGGTCACCACCACTAGCCATTCGTAGCCACTCGCGACGGAAACACGCACCATGAAGACCTGGTCACCCTCACGCTGGAAGAGACCCGCCGCCGGCGCCCTCCTGGCCTCCACGCTCGTCCTGGGTGGATGCGTCACCGTCCCCCTGGCCAGCGACGCGCGCGACGTGCACGCGACGCTAGGCTCTCGCTGGACGCCGGGTGTCCCGGTGAATGCGCTCTCGGGTGAGGCCTCGCGGACGGACACGGACGTGGACGTGCAGGCGCTGCTGGCCCGGCCGCTCACCGCCGATAGCGCCGTCAGCATCGCCCTGCTGAACAACCGCGAGCTGCGCGCCGCCATGCACGACCTGGGCGTGGCCACCGGCAACCTCGTGCAGGCCAGCCTCCCGCCCAACCCCGAGGTGGAGCTGGAGCTGCGCAAGCCCACCCAGGGCGACGACCCCATGCAGGTGGACATCGGGCTCGAGTACGACCTGTCCGAGCTCATCCTCCTGCCCCTCCGCCGCGGCGCGGCCCAGGCCGAGCGCTCGGCGGAGCGGGCCCGCACGGCGGGAACGGTGCTGGAGCTGGCGTACCGTACGCGGCTGGCCTTCCTCGAGGTCCAGGCGCGCCAGCAGCAACTGGACCTGCGCAACCGGGCCCTGCAGACCGCGCAGGCGGGCCATGGCACGGCGGTGGAGCTGGAGAAGGTGGGCAACGTCTCCGCGCTCACCCTGGCCAACGAGCGCTCCGCCGTGGAGTCCGCGCGGCTGGCCGTGGCCGAGGCGGAGAGCGCCCTGCTGGACGCGCGCGAGGCGCTCAACGTGTTGCTGGGCCTCTTCGGTCCGAGCACCCGCTGGACGCTGGACGCGCCGCTGGCCGACCCGGCGGAAGAGCTGGGGCCGGGCGAGGGGCTGGAGGCGCGCGCCATCGAGGCGAGCCTCGACCTGGCCGAGCTGCGGGGCCGCATGGAGTCCGCGGACCAGCGCCACCGGCTCGCGGCGACGGAGGGCTTCCTGCCCCACCTGTCCGGTGGCCTCCACGGCGAGAAGGACGAGGACCGGTGGGAGCTGGGCGCCCACCTCACCGTGGGGCTTCCGCTATTCGACCGCAAGCAGGGCGAGCGCATGTCCGCGCTCTCCTCGCGCGAGTCCCTCAAGGCCCGGTACGAGGCCACGGCCACCGCCATCCGCGCCTCGCTGCGCCAGGCCCGTGGGCGCGTGGAGTCCACCGCGCGCCGGGCTCGGCACGTGCGGGACGTGCTCCTGCCCGCGCGCAGCAGGGCGCTCGACGAGACGGTGCTCCAGTACAACGCCATGCAGGTCGGCGTCTTCGAGGTGCTGCGCGCCCAGGCCGCGGTGACGGATGCCGCCAGCACCTACGTGGAGACGCTGCTCGAACACCATCGCGCCCGCTCCGCGCTGGAGCAGCTCCTGGCGGGCCGCCACCAGGGCCTGGAATTGGGGCCCACTCGCGTCTCGGCGGCAACCCCCGGCTCCGGCGGCGCCGCTCCGGCGGACGCGCACTGACCTTCGCCATCACGGCACTTCGCTTTCGAGAGGACACGACACCATGGACCGCAGGGAATTCATGCAGCTGGGGGCACTGGCCGGGGGCACGCTGCTCGCCCGCCACGCTCTCGCCGAGGGGCAGCCTCATCCCGCGCCGCTCGCGCCCGTCACCGCGCGCGCTGAAAAGCCGCGCATCATCGCTCCGGGAGGGCAGGTGGCCGTCACCACGCCCAACGGCTCCACGCTGCCGTGGAAGAACGTGGGTGGCGTGAAGGTGGGCCACCTGGTGGCGATGCCGGTGAAGCACACCTTCGCTCCCGGGCTGGAGGTGGAGGCGTGGGGCTACAACGGCTCGACGCCGGGCCCCACCATCGAGGCGGTGGAGGGGGACCGGGTCCGCATCTACGTCACCAACCGGCTGCCCGAGCCCACCACCGTGCACTGGCATGGGCTCATCGTCCCCAACGGCATGGACGGCGTGTCCGGGCTCAACCAGCGCCCCATTCCTCCGGGGGAGACCTTCGTCTACGAGCTCACGCTGAACCGGCCGGGCACGTACATGTATCACCCCCACTACGACGAGATGACGCAGATGGCGCTCGGGATGATGGGGATGTTCATCGTCCACCCGAAGCGCCCGCGCGGCCCGCGCGTGGACCGAGACTTCGCGCTGATGACGCACGAGTGGAAGGTGCTGCCGGGCATGCGCCGGCCGGACCCCAGCGCGATGAGTGACTTCAACGTCCTCACGTTCAACTCCAAGGCCTTCCCGGCCACCGCGCCGCTCGTCATCGGGCGTGGGGAGCGGGTGCGCATCCGCCTGGGCAACCTGTCCGCGATGGACCACCACCCCATCCACCTGCACGGCCTGTCGTTCGAGATGACGGCCACGGACGGGGGCTACGTCCCCGAGTCCGCGCGCTACCCGGAGACGACGGTGCTGGTGCCGGTGGGCAGCACGCGTGTCATCGAGTTCGTCGCGGACGAGCCCGGCGACTGGGCCATGCACTGCCACATGACGCACCACGTGATGAACCAGATGGGCCACGCGGCCCCGGTGACACTGGGGGCCGACGCGCGGGCCATCGACCGGCGGGTGCAGTCGCTGGTGCCGGGCTACATGACGATGGGGCACCAGGGCATGGGCGGCATGGAGGAGATGGGAATGCCAATGCCCGCCAACAGCATTCCCATGGTGGGCGGCAAGGGGCCCTTCGGCTCCATCGACATGGGCGGCATGTTCACCCTGCTCAAGGTGCGGGAGAACCCGGAGACGGAGGACGGGAGCGGCTGGTACGTGCACCCCCGTGGCACCGTGGCCGACAAGGCCGACCCGTCGCGGCTGGCCGCGGACGGCATCGACGTGGACGCTCGCTTCGGCTGAGGGCACCGCGCTTCATCCGCCTCGGGCACCCGAGGCCTTCCCCACCTGGCTCACGCGGCGGGCCTCCGTCTCCACGGAGGCTGTCTCGTGCCGGGTGGGGTTTCGCGTTTTGTACGCCATGCTCCAGGGGCCAACGGCGAAAAGCGGAACGAGGTGACCGCCCGTCCCCGGGATGTCCGGAGCGGAGGGCCACCTCGTTCCGCGAGGTGCGGTCGTCTCGGGGCTCAGCCACTGGCCGAGGAGGGGACTCACGCCGCGGCGGAGGACGGGTACCCGGCGTCCCGCAGCGCTTCAATCATCTCGCCGACGTCCGGCGTGCCGGAGTCATGGCGCACGATGACGCGGCCGCTGGCGAGCTGGACATCCACCTCCTTCACGCCCTCCACCTTGCGCAGCGCGCTGTTGACGTGGCGGATGCACGAGCCGCAGGTCATTCCCTCGACGTTCAGTACGACTTCCTGATTCTTCGCCATGGTGTCGCTCCTCGTCTGCCCGGCGTTCATCGCCGGCTCGCGAAGGGAAACGCGGCACCGCGCGCGCTCTTACTGGCCCCTGACGTTCATCCGCGGCGGCCACCGCCGGGTGAGCCCGGGTCGGCGGTGGACGGGGCGTTCACGTCGATGCCGTCCCGGCGCAGTTCGTCCGTGCCCGCCGCCTCCGCGAGCGTGCCGGGTGGGTTGTCGTACCAGCCCGGGTCCTCGTAGCTCTCCAGCCGCTCGCGCACCTTGAGCACGGTGAACATGCCGCCCATGGTGATGGAGTCGTGCTTGCCGCGGGCTCCGAGCATGGGAATGGAGTTGGCGGGCACGGCCATCCCCATGTCCGCCATCTCGGCCATGCCCGTCTGGCCCATGGTCATGTAGCCCGGCAGCAGCGTGCGCACCTTCGCGTCCAGCCCGCCCGGCTTCACGCCAATCATGTTGGGAAACTCGTGGCCCATCTGGTTCATCAGGTGGTGCGTCATGTGGCAGTGCATGGCCCAGTCGCCGGGCTCGTCCGCGACGAACTCGATGGTGCGCGTGCTGCCCACCGGCACCAGCACCGTCGTCTCCGGCCACTGCGCGGCCTCGGCGATGCGGCCTCCGTCCGTCTCGGTGATGCGGAACTGGTAGCCGTGCAGGTGGATGGGGTGGTGGTCCGTCGCGGACAGGTTGCCCAGGCGGATGCGCACCCGCTCGCCCTTGCGCACCACGAGCGGCTCCGTGCCAGGGAACGCCTTCGCGTTCATGGTGAGCACGTTGAAGTCCGTCATCTCGTTGGGGTTGGGCCGGCGGGTGCCGGCGTCGATGCGCCACTCGTGCAGGAGGATGGCGAAGTCGCGGTCGATGCGAGGGCCCACGGGCCGGCGCGGGTGGATGACGAACAGCCCCGCCATGCCGAGCGCCATCTGCGTCATCTCGTCATGGTGCGAGTGGTACATGCCCATGCCCGACTGGCGCACGGTGTACTCGTAGCGGAACGTCTCTCCCGGGGCGATGGACTTCTGGTTGAGGCCGCCCACGCCGTCCATGCCGTTGGGCAGCAGGATGCCGTGCCAGTGCACGGTGGTGGCCGCGGGCAGCCGGTTGGTGACGTAGAAACGGACCCGGTCGCCCTCCACCACCTCGATGGTGGGACCATGCACCTTGCCGTTGTAGCCCCAGCAGAAGGCCTTCAGGCCGGGCGCGAACTCGTGCTCCACCTCCTCGGCCACCAGGTGGAAGACCTTCACGCCGTCCACCACCTTCCACGGCAGCTTCGAGCCGTTGGGCACGACGACGGGCCGGTAGTCGCGGTTCGGCATCCCGGGGGGCAGCCAGTCCTGTCTCGCATGGCGCCGGCCAGTCGCCGCGGCGGAGCCCTCCCGGGGCCTGCGAGCGCCCGGGACGTCCGACTGCGCATGGGCCGTGGCGCCCCTGAGCAGCAGCGCGCCGCCCGCGAGCGTGGCGCCCGTCGTGGCCAGCATGCTCCGCCGCGTCAGGGGGCCCCCGGTGCTGTCCGCGCGCTCCTGAGTCTCGGAGGTGTCGGACGGTGAAGCACCGGGAGCCTGCCCGGCGTCAGTGTTGTCCGTGCTCATGAGGAGCCTCCGTACCGCCGTCACGGTGCTGGCCGTGTTCGGGCTGTGTCTCGGGTTGGGTGGGCTGCGTCGTCCGTCCGGGAAGCCGGCCGCCCACGAGCCGCTCCAGCTCGGCGCGCGCCATCCAGTAGTCGCGGACGGCTTCGACGTACGAGCGATACGCCTCCACCTGCTCCCGCTTGGCGGCGAGCAGCTGGTAGAGGCCAATCTGCATGCCGTTGTACTGGAGCTGCGACTGATCCACGACCTTCTCGCGCAGGGGGAGGACGACGCGCCGGTAGCGCTCGGCCACCATGCGGAGCGACAGCAGCCGGGCCCGCGCGGCGCGGACCTCCGAGCGGGCGTTGACGGACAGCTCCGTGAGCCGCCGCTCGCCCTGGCGGTGCTGGGACTCCAGCCGGGCGATGAGGGCCTGGCGCTGGTCGAAGATGGGCAGCTCCAGCGACAGGGTGGGGCCGAAGAGGCGCGGGCCGTCCGCGTCCTTGTGCGTGTGGACGCCCACCTCGACGCGCCCGAAGTAGCGCGTGCTCCGCGCCAGCTCCAGTGCGTTCCACAGGAGCGAGGCCTGCTTCCGGGCCGCGTCGATGTCCAGCCGCTGCCGGATGGCGAGCGACTCCAGCCGCTCCAGTGGCAACTCCTGCTCGGGCAGCGAGGGGAGGCGCTCCGAGACGGTCCACTGCGTGCGAGGGCCCCAGAGGCCCAGCAGCCGGTTGAGGTGCTCCCGGTCCTCCACCAGCGTCAGCTCCTCCTGTGCCAGCACGAGCCGAGCCTCCTCGGCGGCGGCCTGCTCGGCGGCCAGCTCCAGCTCGGTGATGTTGCCCGCTTCGTACTGGCGGGCCGCCAGCTCGGACGTGGCCTCCGCCGCGTGCAGCACCATGCGGCGCAGCTCCACGAGTTGCTGGCGCGCCTGCACCTCGCTGAAGGTCTTGCGCACCTCGGCCGCGGTGGCGAGCGCCTCGTGCGCGACACGCAGCGTGTCGGCCACGAACTGCTCCTGGGCCACGCGCTTGCGCAGCGGCAGCGTGAAGAGGTCCACGAACTCCTGCACCAGGGAGAACTCGTGCTCGATGCCGCCGATTCCGGAGATGGGGAAGCCGATGCTGCCGCTGAAGGTCGGATTGCTGATGAGCCCCGCCTGCACCATGTCGGCCTGTGAGACACCCAGGTCCTCGTACGTGGACTGGAGCGAGGGGTTGTTGAGCAGCGCCACCTCCACCGCGCGGTCCGAGGTGAGGTCGCCCGCGAGGAGTGTGTCGAGGTGACGCGCCACCTCGGCGTCCTCGGGCGTCCCCTGGTTCCAGCGCGTCTTGCGGCCCAGCCGCTTCTCGACGAGCGACGCCACCTCGGAGTGGCCGAGGTCCTTCTGGATGGTGGCACAGCCGCTCGCGAGCAGTGCGATGCAGACAGGGGCGGCTGCTCTCATGGATGCGCTCCCTGGCCGTGGCCATGATGTTCATGTCCGGACGGAGCGGGCCGGGGCTGTCCCGCGTCCGCGGGGCCTCCGGGCCGGGGTTGCTCCGGCACCAGCTTCATTCCGCAAATGGGGCAGGTGCCGGGCGTTTCGGACCGCACCTCCGGGTGCATGGGGCACGTGTAGACAGTGGCGGTGCCAGCGTCCCGCGCGGGGGGCTGGGATGCGGAGCCATGGTGTTCATGGCCCGGAGCGGTGGTGCCCGCGTCCCGCGTGGAAGCCGGAGCCGCCGCGCCGTGACGTGCATGGCCAGCCTCGGGAGATTCGGTGGGGGACTGCGCGGAGGGAGGGGCAGCCGTGAGCGTGCCCGGCAGCGAGGCGTGCGGGGCTTCGGGCGCATCCGGATTCGACGGGTCCAGTGTGGCGGGTGGCCTCTTCGGCTCGGCGGAGGCGCAGGCCGCGAGCACGAGGAGGCTCGCGAGAGCGCAGAAGGTTCGGTGCATGACGGACCTCGGGGGTGGCGGGCCATGCCGGCCGCCAGAAGCACACTTCGGTGAGCAAGCCATGTGCCGGGCCGCCCGTGCGTGCTCACGGGCAACTCCCTCGCGGGACGCGCGGTGGATGAACACTTCATGTAACCGATGCCGTCACACTGTGACGTGCCGGTGCGCGGGCGGTGTTCACCACCCCATGTTGCGTGCTCCCTCCGGCTCGCCCCTCCACCAGGACCGGGAGCGTCCCACTTCATTGACAATAAGCAAGCGCTTGCTTATTTATCGGGCATCGACGTTCCAGCCCACTCCCACGGCGCCCACTCATGCGGATGCTCGGTCTCGCCCTGAAGATGCTGCTCGACGCACCCTCCAAGAGCCTGGGGACGCTCGCGGGCGTGGTCGTGTCCGTGTTCCTCATGTCCCAGCAGCTCTCCATCCTGCTGGGCATCCTGGGACTCGTCTCCGCCTTCGCGGATGGGACGGACGCGGACCTCTGGGTCGCCTCGGCGGCCACGGAGAACACGGAGCTCACCGGCTCGCTGCCCGCGACGCGGGTGTCGGAAGTCGCCAGCACTCCGGGCGTGGCCTGGGCCGCGCCCGTCATCCAGGGAATGAGCCGCATCACCCGCCCGGACGGCGTGCGCGAGCCGGTGATGGTGGTGGGCGTCGAGCCACCGCGCTACGCGGGGCTGGCCCGGACGCTGGTGGATGGCACCCGTCGCGAGGAGCTGCGTGGCACCGCGCGAGTCTTCCTCTCCTGGACGGCCCGGCCCGTCTTCGCCTTCCCGCCCCGGGGCGAGCGGCTCGAAATCGACGGGAAGACGGCCTTCGTGGCCGGTTACTTCGACAAGCTCGACCCGCACAGCTCGTACTCCTACGTCTTCGCGAACCTCGACGACGCGCGCGCGTACACCGGGTTTCCCCAGGACCGCGTCACCTTCGTGGCCGCGGGCGTCGCCCCGGGCGAGGACGCCATCGCCGTGCGCCAGCGCCTCCAGGCCCGCCTTCCGGACGCGCTCGCCGTCACGCGTGATGAATTGAGCGCCATGGAGGTCCGCCACTTCCTCCGGCGCACGCCGGTGGGAATGGTGTTCGGCATGGGGACGATGGTGGCCGCGTTCATCGGCTCCGTCATCGTCGCGATTACGCTCTACTCCTCGGTCATCGACCGCCTTCGCGACTACGGCACGCTCAAGGCCCTGGGGGCCACGCGGAGGGACCTCTTCCGCCTGCTGCTGGCGCAGGCGTGGCTGTTCTTCGCCGTGGGCTGCACGGTGGGGCTCCTGGCCTTCTTCTTCGTGAAGGCGCACGCCACGCAGGCGCCCATGCTGGCTCCGCCGTGGATGCTCGCAAGCGTCGTGGCGGCGTCCTTCCTCTCCTGCACGCTCGCATCACTGGCGGCGGTGCGCCGGGCGCTCGCCATCGACCCCGCCATCGTCTTCCGGGGCTGACACCATGCACACGTCTTCTTCCCAGGTGGTCCTCGAAGGCCGCGGTGTCGGCCGGGTGTTCGGCACGGGGGCGCTCGCCGTGCGGGCCCTCCATCCCACGGACATCCAGGTGCGCCGTGGCGAGGTGCTCGTCGTCATGGGCCCGTCCGGGAGCGGCAAGACGACGCTGCTGAGCCTCCTCGGGCTCGTCCTCTCGCCGACGGAGGGCGAGGTGGTGCTCGACGGGCAGGTGGTGTCGGAAGGCAACCCCGACGCGCTGGCGCTCCTGCGGAGGGACCGCGTGGGCTTCGTGTTCCAGCAGTTCAACCTCATGCCGGGGCTGAGCGCGCTCGACAACGTGGCGCTCCCGCTGCTCCTGCGGGGGACACCGGCCCGGGAGCGGACGGCGCGCGCTCGTGAGGCGCTGGCCCGCGTGGGGCTGTCAGACCGCGAGGCGGCGAAGCCCCGGCTCCTGTCAGGAGGCCAGCAGCAGCGTGTGGCCATTGCCCGCGCGCTGGTCACCGATGCGCCCGTCATCTTGTGCGACGAGCCCACGGCCTCGCTGGATGGGGCGACGGGCCGGGTCGTCCTGAACACGTTGAAGGCGCTCGCCACGGACCTGGGGCGTGCCGTCGTGGTCGTCACCCATGACGAGCGGGTGCTCTCCATCGCGGACCGGCTCGTCGAGGTCGTCGATGGGCGCGTCCACGAGAAGGCGAGCCCCGTCGTACGGGAGGTACACGCATGAAGCGGCAGCGTCGTCTGGGAGTCATGGCATCGGTGGTACTCGGCGTGGGGCTGTCGGGCTGCCACGGGCCTCCGGCCGTCGAGCGCAAGAGCTCGGTGACGGGGACCTCGGGCGCTGGAGTCCTGCCCATCGACAGTCTCCGTGTGGTGGCCCCCGGCATCGTCGAGCCCTGGGGTGGGGCCGTGGAACTGGCCGCGCAGGAGTCCGGGCGCGTGGCGGAGGTGCTGGTCGGCGAGGGACAGGCCGTCACCGAGGGGCAGGTGCTCGCGCGGCTCGATGATGAGGCCCAGCGGCACGCCATCTCCCTGGCGCGGGCCGAGGTCGCCGAGGCCGTGGCCGTGGCCGAGCGCTACCAGCATGGCGCCACCGTCGAGGAGCGGGCCCAGGCCCGGGCCGAGCACGAGGCCGCCGTGTCGCGGGCGAGGCAGGCCGTGGCGGATGCGGAGCGGGCCCGCCGGCTGCGGGAGGCCGGCACGCTGCCCACCGCCGACGCGGAGCGGGCCACCGCCGAGTCCCGGGCCCTCGAGGCGGCGGCGCTCGCGGCCGAGGCGCGGCTCCAGGCCATCGAGCGGGGACCCCGGCGGGAGGACCGGAGGGTGGCGCAGGAGCGGCTGCAGGCGGCGCGTGCGAGGCTGCGCCAGGCCGAAGCGGCGCTGGCGCGGCGTCAGGTCCTCTCGCCGCTTACCGGCACGGTGCTGTGGGGGCGCTTCCAGCCGGGCGAGCTCTACACCCAGGGCGCGCAGGCCCTGTTCGTGCTGGGCGACACCACCCGGATGCAGGTGCGGCTGGAGGTGGATGAAATCGACGCGCCCCGGGTGGAGGTGGGCATGCCCTGCGCGCTCTACACGGATGGCGGTGCACGGCTGGCGGAGGGACGGGTGGTGCGGCTCGCGCCCTTGTTGGGACGTCGCGGGCTGGCCACGGAGACGCCGACGACTCGCGCGGACGTCCGCATCCGCGAGGTCTTCGTGGAGGTTCAAGGCACGGCGCCGCTGGTTCCGGGACAGCGGGTGTGGGGGCACACGGGGAACACGGAGCCGGTGGCGGCGCCAGCGCGGGGCTGAGCATTCCCGGGCCTTGCCGCGCTTCCTCCCCGGGCCCATGCTCGGAAGGGAGGGCGGAGACAGACCGCCCGAGGGATGCCAGGGAGCGGACGTGGGCCGGACGAAGACGATTGATGACGCAGCCATCCTCCGCATCGCGGAGCGGCTCTTCCGGGAGAAGGGCCATGCGGTGTCCACGCGGACGGTGGCCCAGGAGGTGGGCATCTCCGAGGCCGTGCTGTACCAGCGCTTCGGCTCCAAGGACGACCTCTTCCTCGCGGCGATGACGCCGCCCCCGGTCGACGTGGAGAAGTTGTTGGGAAGTCCCTCCCCCGAGGACATGAAGGCCCACCTGGAGGAGGTCGCGACGCGGGTGGCGGAGTACTTCGTGGAGCTGCTTCCGACGCTCCTCCACGTCATCACCCATCCCTCGCTGGACCGGCCCACGCTGGTGAAGTGGCACCGGGGACTGCCCTTCATGCGGCTCCTGGAGGAGTTCACCGCGCGGATGACACGGTGGCGCGAGGAGGGACGCATCTCGCAGGTGGAGCCGGCCGCCGCGGCCCAGAACTTCCTGGCGGCGGTGCACAGCATCGCCATGTTCGAGACGCTGAACGGCCTGCCGCGCCGGGAGGGACGGAAGGCCCGCATCCAGTCCCTCGTGGACGTCATGTGGAGCGGCTTCGAGCCGCGTCCGGCGCGACCCACTCCAGGCAGGCACGGCCGGTAGCGCTCGAGCCGGAGCCGGGTCCGCGACGCGCTGGACTGCCTCCGACTGGTTCTGCAACGGCCTGACGACGGGCTCCGGCGCCTGCGAGGGCAACTTCGCCAGGTGGAGCTACCACACGGTGCAGTTCCGCGATGACGGCGAGGACTACGGCCACGGCGCCAACGGCAACTGGGAGGGCCTCGCGAAGTAGCCCCCAAACGCCGAGTGCCTGGACGCCGCTGACACGGCAATCCAGGCACTCTGTCCGTGGCCGTCACCCGGGCCCGGACCCGGCGCTCGTCAGGACAGCGGCGGCTGAGCGGCGGCGACGGTGGTCTTCAGCTCCTTGCGCACCGCCTCGCCGACGCGCTCGCGGACCACGTCCGCCACGCGCTCGCGGATCTCCTCGCCGATGCGCTCGCGGACGGCGGACACGATGCTCTCGGTGTCGACCTGGCCGGCGCCCTGCGGGAAGCCCATGCCCGGCTGGGCGCCCATCCCCATCGGGACACCCATCCCCATCGGGAAGCCCATGCCCGGCTGGAAGCCCATGCCGCCGCCCATCGTCCCGCCCAGCGCCTCGCGAATCGACTCGGTCAGCCGCTCCCGGAGCACCTCGTTCAGGTGCTCACGCAGGGTGATGGAGAGCCGCTCGTGGAGGGCATCGACCAGGCGCCCGCGGAGGGCGTCGGCGATGCGCTCGGGGTTGAACTGGCCGCCGCCCTGCGGCTGGAAGCCCTGCGGCTGGAAGCCCTGCGGCTGGAAGCCCATGGACCGCGCGCTCACCACGCCGCGCAGCTCCTCTCCCAGCCGCTCCCGCAGCGTTTCACGGACGCGCTCGCGCAGGCCGGCGTGGACCCGCTCCCGGATGCCTTCCACGATGCGCTCGCGGAGGGTGTCGGCGATGCGCTCGGGGTCGAACTGCGCGAAGCCCTGCATCCGCTGCTCGGAGATGACGGTGCGCAGTCCCTCCGTCAGCCGCTCCCGCAGCGCCTCGCGGACGCGCTCACGCACGACGGTGTGGA
Organism: Myxococcus sp. RHSTA-1-4; assembly: GCF_020037125.1. Lineage (GTDB taxonomy): Bacteria > Myxococcota > Myxococcia > Myxococcales > Myxococcaceae > Myxococcus. Next base: position 561,367 of record NZ_JAIQDG010000001.1, on the reverse strand, counting down.
GCCGCTCGTGCAAGGTGTCGGCGAGCCGGACGCGGAGCACCTCCGCGATGCGCTCGGGGTCGAACTGGCCGGCGCCCTGCTGGGGCCCCGCGAGCCGCTCGCCCACCGCGCCGCGCAGCCCCTCCGCCAGCCGCTCCCGCAGCACCTCGCGGATGCGCTCGCGCACGACGGTGTGGAGACGGCTCCAGAGCACATCCTCGAGGCGGCCGCGGACCCTCTCCGCGATGCGCTCGGGGTCGAACTGCCCGTAGCCCTGCTGCAGGGTCATCCAGTTCTCGACCAGGGCGGTGCGCAGCGTCTCCGCCAGCCGGTCCCTGAGCACCTCGCGCGCGCGCTCCTGCACCCCGGTGCTGATGCGCTCACGGAGGGCATCCGCCAGGCGGTTGTGGATGGCGTCGGTAATGCGCTCCGTGTCGAACTGGGGGCCAAACTGGGGGGCATTGCCCTGCTGCATGCCCGCCCCGCGCTCGCTCACCGCGCTGCGCACCGCCTCGCCCACACGCTCACGGATTTCATTGCCGAGGCGCTCCTCGAGAGTCGGCACGACGCGCTCGCGAACAGCGTCGGTGATGCGGGCCTTGAGGGCCTCGCCGTACATCTGCTGCTCCTGCATGGGGATCTGCTCCTGGCTCATTGAGCTGCCTCGCTCGGGGGCTGCGGGGTGCGGCGGCAAGTGAGGAAATCCCGTTTGCCGCGGCGTGGAGAGATAGGGCGAGCGCCCGGTGCCGTATACGTGTCCCCGGGTATGAGCTTTGTGTCGACGAGGGGACCGCGCATGGGCCCCCCGGAGCGATGGTGCGACTCTCCGTGCTCAGGGGGCCGCGCGCCGCATCGCCAGCCGCCGCCTCACGCGCTCCCGCAGCCCATGGACGAAGGCATAGAACGTGGGCAGCACCAGCAGGGTGAACAGGGTGGACGTGACGAGCCCGCCCACCATCACCACGGCGAGGGGCCGCTCCACCTCGGTGCCGTGCAGCGGCAGCACCAGCAGGGGCAGCAGGCCGAGGATGGCCGTGCACGCCGTCATCAGCTTGGGCCGCACCCGGCCGATGCTCGCCTCGCGCAGGGCCTCGGCGAAGGGCTTGCCGCGCTCCATGAGGAGCTTCGTCTGCGCCACCAGTACCAGCCCGTTCTGCACGGCGATGCCGAACAGCCCGATGAGTCCCACCAGGCTGGACACGTTCCACGTCTCCCCGGCGATGAGCAGCGCGAGGATGCCGCCCACGAACGCATCCGGCAGGGTCGCGACGATGACCAGCGCCTCCGACAGGGAGCCCAGCGCGAGGTAGAGCAGGATGACCACCGCGAGGATGGCCACCGCGATGGCGGCCATCAGCGACCGCGCGGCGCGCTCCTGGCTCTCCACCTTGCCGCCCACGTCCAGGAAGTAGCCGGTGGGCAGCTTCAGGTCCGCGGCCAGCCGCTCGCGCACCTCGGCCGCGGTGCTCCCCAGGTCCCTCCCGGAGACGCCGGCCTCCACGGCGATGCGGCGGCTGCCCGCCTCGCGGCGGATGCTGCCCGCGCCGAAGGTCTCCTCGATGTCCGCGAGCTGGCTCAGCGGAATGCGGGTGCCGTCATGCCCATCCACCAGGAGGTTGCGGATGGCGTTGGCATCTCCCCGGCGGTGGTCCGCCAGCCGCAGCACCAGGTCATGGCGCCGCTGGCCCTTCCACACCTGGGACGACTCCTGTCCCACCAGTCCCACGCGCACCGCGCGGATGACGTCACCGGGTGTCAGGCCCACGCGGGCCACGGCGGCGCGATTCACGGTGATGCGCAGCTGGGGCAGCCCGCTCAGCTTCTCCGCGCGCAGGTCCTCCACACCCTCCACCTTCGCCATGATGGCGCGGGCCCGCTCGGCCAGCCCGGCGAGCACCTCCAGGTCCGGGCCGAAGATGCGCACGGAGAGGTCCGCGGGGCTCCCGCCCAGTCCCTCGTCGATGCGCATGCCCAGGGGCGTGGTGAACAGCGCGGACACGCCGGGCACCTTCGCCACGGCCTCGCGCATGTCCGCCTCCAGTCGCTCCAGCGAGCGTCCCCGCTCCGGCTTGAGCACGACGAGCACGTCGGAGAGCGTGTGCGGCATCGGGTCCTCGGTGCGCTCGGCGCGGCCCGTGCGGCGCACCACGTCGTCCACCTCGGGGAACTCGAGCAGCACGTCCTCCACGAGGTGGTTGAGCCGGTCCACCTCCTCCAGTGACGCCTCCGGAGGCAGCACCGTCTGGAGCAGCAGCGCGCCCTCGTCCAGCCGGGGCATGAAGTCGCTGCCCACGGCGAAGGCCAACCCCAGCGCCGGCACCGTGACGGCGAGCGCCACCAACCGCACCCGTCCCGCCCTGCGCATGCAGGACTCCAGGAGCGGCGCGTAGACGGCCTTCACCTTGCGCACGAGCCACACGTCCTCCGGCGCGTCCTGCCGGGGCGCTCGGAGGAAGAGGCCGGAGGCCACCGGCACCAGCGTGAGGGCCAGCCCCAGCGACGCGGTGAGGCACGCCACCACGGCCGCCGCCAGCGGCTGGTACATGCGCCCCTCGATGCCCGTCATCGCGAACAGGGGAATGAAGACGGACACCACGATGAGGGTGGCGAAGGCGATGGGCCGGCCCACCTCCAGCGACGCGGCGAGCGCCTCCTCGCGCCGGGGTCTCCGTCCCGCGCCCTCGCGCAAATCGTGGACGATGTTCTCCGTGACGATGATGGCCGCGTCCACCAGCAGGCCCACGGCGATGGCCAGCCCGCCCAGCGTCATGGTGTTGATGCCGATGCCCGTGGCCTTCAGCAGCACGCCCGCCAGTGCCAGCGACAGGGGCAGGGTGAGCGTGACGATGAGCGCCGCGCGCCAGTCCCCCAGCAGCCCGAAGAGGACGAGCACCACCAGGAAGGCCCCGAGCAGGATGGCCCGGCTCACGCCACCCAGCGCGGAGTCCACCAGCTGTGACTGGTCATACACGACGCGCAGGTGCACGCCCGGGGGCAGTCCCTGCTGGAGCTCGGTGAGGGCGGCGCGCACGCCCGCGGCCACCTGCTGCGTGTCCGCGCCGAACTGCTTGATGACCCGGCAGCTCACCACCTCGCCCTTCAGCCGGTGGGCGATGCCGCGGCGGAGCGCGGGGGCCTCGCGGATGTCGGCGACGTCCCCGAGCAGCACGGGCGTGCCGCCGCGCAGGGCCACCACGGTGCCGCTCAGGTCCTCCACCGTCTGCGCCCGGCCCACGGCGCGCACCGTCCACTCCATGGGCCCCTGCACCACGAAGCCGCCGGAGGCGTTGAGGTTGGCGCCCTCCAGCGCGTGCTCCACCGCGTCCAGGCTGATGCCGCGCGCCACCATCTGGTCCGGGTCGAGCTGCACCTGGAACTGCCGCAGGTAGCCGCCCAGCCGCTCCACGCCCGCGACACCGGGGACGGCGAGCAGTCGGTTCTTCACCTCGAACTCGGCCAAATCCCTCAGCGCCATCAGGTCCGCCGCGCCGGGCTCCGCCTCCAGGGTGAACTCGAAGACCTCGTTGAGCCGGCCGGTGAGGCTGGAGACGAGCGGCGCGTCGGTGCCGGGAGGCAGCTCGCCCTGCGCCTGGGCCACGCGCTCCGCGACGTACTGGCGGCTGCGGAAGTAGTCGGCATCCGGCTCGAACTCCACCGTCACCTGCGTCACGCCGAGCTGCGAGGTGGAGCGGATGCGGCGCACGTCCGGCAGGCCCGCGAGCGCCACCTCCAGCGGAATGGCCACGGCCGTTTCCAGCTCCTCCGCGCCCATGGCCGCGTTCTGCACGATGACGTTGAAGATGGGGGCGGACAGGTCCGGGAACACGTCGCGGCGCAGGCCCTGGAGGGCCACCGCGCCGAAGGCGGCCAGGGCCAGGGCCAGCACCACCGTGAGGCCGGGCCGGGCGAAGGACGCGCGCAGCAGGCGGTCCACCACCGAGGAAGAGGCGTCCGTCTCAGTGCGCATGGCCTTCTCCTCCGCCGCTCTGCTTCTCCACCTCCGCCTTGAGGAGGAAGGCGCCGTCCACCACCACCAGCTCTCCGGCCTTCAGGCCCGACAGCACCTCCACCTCGCCGCCGAGCGTGCGGCCCCGTCCCACGTCACGCCGCTCGAACACGCCTCGCGTGTCCGTGGGCAGGAAGGCGACCCAGCCGTCCTCCAGGCGCTGCAAGGCCGCCGCCGGGACGGTGGTGATGGCGGCGCCGGGGTCGCCCAGCGGGAAGGACGCCGACGCGGACATGCCCGGCCGCAGCAGGCCCTCGCGGTTGTCCAGCTCCAGGCGCACGGGGATGGTGCGCGAGGCCGCGTCCACCCGCTGCCCCACGTGGCCCACCTTCGCGGTGTACTCCCGGCCCGGGAAGGCGGCGAAGGTGACGCGCGCCGATGCGCCTCGCTGGATGCGCACGGCGTCGCGCTCGAAGGCGTGGACGATGAGCCACAGCGACGACAGGTCGCCGACGCGGAAGAGGGGCCGCGCCGGGTCCGCCATCTGCCCCACGTGCGCGTCGCGCTCGATGACGGTGCCGGAGAGAGGGGCGCGCAGGACGAAGCCCGGCGCACCCTGCCCACCGCGCAGCTCCTCCTCGCTGGCGCCCAGGGACGTCAGCTCCGCGCGGGCCGCGGCAACCTCCGCGTCGGCGGCGGCCGCGTCCGCTTCGGCGGCCTGCACGTCCTTCTGTGCGACGATGCGCTCCTCGGCGAGGGAGCGCTTGCGCTCGGCGGCCTGCCGCGCGGTGGCGGCGCGGGCCTGGGCCGCTTGCAGCGCCGCGCGGGCCTTGCCCAGCTCGGGGCTGCGCAGCTCGGCGAGCTTGTCTCCCTGCCTCACCTCCTGGCCGGTGGTGACGAAGACGGTGCCCACCCGGGCGGAGATGGGCGAGGCCACCTCGGCGTAGGCATTCTCACTGAACGTCAGCTCGCCCAGCACGGTGACGCTCTCACCGCCGGGACGCTGGGCCACGCGGGCGGTGGTGACGCGCAAGTCCCTCAGCATCTCGGAGGCGACGCGGACGTGGGGCTCGTCGGGGTGGCCGCCATGGGCCTCCGCGCCTTCGCCCTCCTCATGCGCGTGCGCGTCGTCGTGTCTTGGCGACTCCGGCTTGCAGGAGGGCGGGGCGGCCAGCAGGAGCAGGGCGGGCAGGAGGATGCGGGCGGGCTTCATGGAAGGGCTCCTGTCTCCACGGCGAGCTGCACGCGGGCGAGGGCGGCCTGGAGGAGGCTGTCGAGGTATGCGGTACGGGCTTCGAGGGTGTCCCGGCGGACGAGGAGGAACTCGGCGAGCCCCATCTCCCCGGCCTCGTACGACTTGAGCGCGAGCGACTCATTGTCGGCGAGCAGCGGGAGGGCCTCGCGCTCCAGCAGCTCCAGCGCTTCCTGGCGCTTGCGGTGCTGCACGCGCGCGGCCTCCACCTGGACGTCCCGCGCGCGGCGGGCGGCTTCCAGCGCCGTCTGGAGGCGCCGCACGCGGGCCTCGCCCGTCACGCGCGCCTCCTGTCCCCAGGAGAAGAGGGGCACCGGTACGCTGAGGGTGCCGAGCACGGCGGTCTCATCGACTTCGCGCTGGTAGCGCACGCCGACGCCAACGTCGGGCCACGCGCTGCGCCGGCCCAGCCGGAGGTCGGCCTCGGCCTGCGCCACCTCCGACTCCAGGGCGACGATGTCCGGGCGCTCTCCCGTCGAAGCCGCTGGCGGGCCGGCGACGGCCAGGGCTCGCAGCTCGCCGCGCACGCCGAGGGGCTGCGCGAGCCCGACGCCCAGCAGCGCGCGCAACATATAAAGGAGGGACGCCTCCTCTCCCTCCGCGCCCGCCACGTCCGCGCGGGCCCGGGCGAGCGCCACGCGCGCCACGTTGACGTCCACCACGGGCACGTCTCCCGCCTCGAAGCGCCGCTGCGTGGACTGTGCGGTGCTCACGGCGGTGGCTTCCGCCTCTCGCGCCAGCTTCGTCCGCTCCCGGGCGTGCAGGGCCCGGAGGAAGGTGGCGGCCACCTCGCCCAGCACGCGGCGCTCGGTGTCTTGCCGGGCCGCCGTCTCCCGGGCCAGCCCGGCGCGCGCGGACTCCCGGCGGGCGCCCTGCTTGCCGCCCAGCTCGAGCGGCTGGACGAGCCCCACGGCCACGTCCACGCCGCGCCTGCCCTCCGCGGTGGAGCTCGGCCCGGCCTCCAACTCGAGGGTGGGGTTGTCCCGCAGCGGGGGCGAGGCACCCGCCACGGGCCCGCGGGCTTCCGCGACACGGCCCGCGGCTTCGAGCAACGCGGGGGCTCGCTGGCGGGCCAGCACCAGGGCTTCTTCGAGCGTGAGCTCGGATGACGTTCGGGCCACGCCGGGGCGTGGCAGGAGCAGGGCGATGGCAAGCCATGGGGCCGCCATCGCGAGACGATGGGACATGGAAGGGACCTCGCGAAGCCGGCGAGCGTCAGGCGAGGGCATGCCCGGAGCGAGACAGGGGCACACCCGTCCTGGCGGACGCGTGCGGACGGAAGACGGACGGGGGCCTACGCGAGGAAGGCTATGGGGGGGTGCAGGATGTCGCCTGCGTCCGTGGAGGCCGGCTCGTCCTCTTCGTGCACGAAGAGGGGCGGTCCGGGCATGTGCGTCACGAGCGAGGGCACGGGGAGCGGCGCGGCCACGGTGCGCACGTGGCCGCAGCAGGTGCAGTCCGTGCAGTCGGGAGCGCACTGCCCGCGCTCGTCATCGTCCGGGCAGCTCTGCGTGCACACCTCACCTACCGTGCCCGACAGGACGGGCAGCAGGCGCCCCATGCTCGGGGCGAACAGCAGCAGGCTGAGGCAGAGCCAGATTCGAAGCACCGGGGGCACTCCTACCACGGTTCCGGACGGAACGCGCGGTGGGGCCTCACGGAGGGTGTGGGGCGCCGGAGGAGCGGCGGCCCTTGAAAATGGAAGGGCCGGTTCAACGCAGCGCCGGGGGGAGGCTCAGGAGATGCCCTTGCGCAGCCGGTTCCAGTCGAAGTTGGGCGCCGGGTCGTTCTTGCGGCCCTTGGGCACCGCGACGTCTGCGTGCCCGACGATGTTCTTCATGGGCACGTCGTACTTCTGCTTCAGGTAGCCGGTGAGCTGGGTGAGGGCCTTGTACTGGGCCTCGGTGAAGGGCGTCTTGCCGTCGCCCACGTTGACGATTTCGATGCCGATGGAGCGGGCGTTGATGTCGCTGGGCACACCGTGCAGCTCGCCCTTGCCCGCGTGCCACGCGCGCTTCTCGTCGCCGACGAGTTGGTAGATCTTCCCGTCGCGGTCCAGCATGTAGTGCGCGGACACCTGGCTCTTCGGGTTGCGCATCCACGCCAGGTCGCCCGCGCCGTTGTTGGACGCGGTGTGGTGCAGGACGATGGTGTCGATGTCCTTGCCACCGCGCTCGTTGTAGTTGGGCGAGGGCGCGCTGATGACGGGCGGCTTGGTGAAGGTGCCCGGCTTCGTCGGCGGAGGCTTCGCCGGCCCGTCCACGGGCGGCTTGCTCCCGCTGGAGAGCGCCTTCTTCAGCGCCGCGTGGGTCAGCTCACCGTAGTAGCCGGTGGTGGGCAGCTTCTTGTCGGCCTGGAACTTCTTCACGGCCGCTTCCGTCTTCGGGCCGAAGGTGCCGGGGCCGGTGGCCACCTGGGCCTTCGTCATGTAGCCCAGCTTCACCAGCGCGTCCTGGAGCTGCTTCACCTTGGGGCCGGTGTCACCCTTGCGCAGGCCCGCCGGGGGCGCGGTGACGGCGGCCGCGGGCGCGGCGGCGCGCGTGAGCTGTGCCGGGGCGGTGCGAGTCGTGACGGAAGGGGGAAGCCGGACACTCATGATGGGGGCCTGTCTCGGAAGGGGGGAAATCCGTCCGGATTATCCGCTCCGCCCCCGGGAAGTTGCGAGCGCGCCACGGAAGGGGCGCCAGGGCGCACCCTCCGTCATCTTCGCTCCACCGAGGGTGGCTCAGGCCGCGCCGCGCGAAGCAGGCTTCGGCCGGATGCGCTCCGTGGAGAACTTTTGCGGCCTCCCGGGCTGTTGATAGCCCGTCTACCCTGGAAGCGGACACTCGCTGTCCGGTATCTCTTGGCCTGCGCATGACTTCCAAGCCCGCCGTCATCCTCAACGTCAATGACGACGTCGCCAGCCGGTACGTGACTTCGCGCGTGCTGGGGCTGGCCGGCTTCCGCGTGGTGGAGGCCTCGTCCGGGAATGAAGCGCTCGCGCTGGCGGACGAGCTCACGGACCTGGTCATCCTCGACGTGCGGCTGCCGGACATCAGCGGGCTGGAGGTCTGCCGGCGGCTGAAGGCCGCGCCGCGCACCCAGAACGTGCTGGTGCTGCACCTGTCCGCGCAGGCCGTGGGGCCGGGCGACCGGGCGCAGGGCCTGGAGCATGGCGCGGACGGCTACCTAGTGGCCCCGGTGGACCCGCAGGAGCTGGTCGCCCAGGTGCACGCGCTCCTGCGGCTGCGCAAGGCGGAGCGCGAGGTCCAGGCGCTGTCCCGCGAGGTGGAGCATCAGCGCCGGCTGCTGGAGCTGGCCATCTCCAGCGCGGCGGAGCCCATCGCCCTCTATGACGGCGCCGGGCGCGTCATCTACGTCAACCAGGCCCTCTGCGCGGCGCGCGGCAGCCACGGTGTGCACGGCGTGGGGAAGACGCTGGCGCAGATGGCCGCCGAGGACCCCTCGATGGAGCCCTACATCCGCCTCGTGGAGGTGGCGCTGCGCACGGGCCAGGTGCAGCGGGGCGGCATCAACGTCTCCTCGGACCGGGGGCCCCGGCACTACGCCTTCGTGGTGTCACCCGCGGTGGCGCCCGACGGACGGGTGATGGCGGTGATGGCCTCCTCGCGCGACGTCACCGAGGAGCGCAGCGCGGAGGAGTTCCGCGAGCAGTTCATCGGCATGCTGGGGCATGACCTGCGCAACCCGCTCAACGCCCTGTCCATCTCCGCCCAGCAGCTCCAGCGCCGGGGCGGGCTGGACGAGCGCCAGGCCAGCCTCACCGCCCGCATCCTCACCAGCGCGGAGCGGATGGACCGGATGATTCGTCAGCTCCTGGACTTCGCGCGCGCGAGGCTGGGCGGTGGCATCCCCGTGATGCGCGCGCCGGGGGATTTGTTCGATGCCGTGCGCCGCACCGTGGAGGAGCTGCGCGCCAGCCACCCCGGGCGGGAGGTGCGGCTCGAGGTGCGGGGAGACGGCCGGGGCGACTGGGACGCGGACCGGCTGGAGCAGGCCCTGGGCAACCTGCTGGCCAACGCGCTGAAGTACAGCCCGCCGGACACCGCCGTGCACGTGCACGCCGAGGGCGGCCCTCGGGGCGCGGTGCTGCGCGTGCACAACCAGGGGGCGCCCATCCCCGCCGAGGAGCTGCCCCACGTCTTCAGCGCCTGGAGGCGGGGCAAGCGCGCCCGGCCGGAAGGGGGCTCGGGTTCGGGGCTGGGCCTGGGTCTGTACATCACCCATCAGATTGTCCGGGGGCACGGAGGCGACGTGGAGGTCGCCTCCAGCGCTCCGGGTGGCACCACGTTCACCGTGCACCTGCCGCGGTGATGACCAGCGGACGGATGCGGTGCGTCGGCCCTCGCCGCTGGACGGTGGTGTTGCCAGCTTTCGGTCATGCCGTCCGAGAAGCTCATCTTCGCCCAGTCCGTGGAAGCCCTCTTCGTGCGCGCCCTGGGGCCGCACCTCACCCGTGAAGGCCGCCAGGCCCTGAAGGCCGCGGGTCTGGACCTGTCGGAGCCGCTGCGCCCGCACTACACGGTGGAGCAGTGGCGCGGCTTCCTGCGTGTGGCCGCGCGGGACGTCTACACGGACCTGCCTGCGCACGAGGCCTGCGTCGAATTGGGCGCGCGCTACCTGCAAGGCTTCCGGCAGACCTCGGTGGGCCGGGCCAGCATGGCGCTCGTCACCCAGTTGGGGCCGCGCCGCACGCTGGAGCGGGTGCCCTACAACGTGCGGGCCGGCAACAACTTCAACGAGGTGCGCGTGGAGGAGTCCACGCAGGACTCCGCCACGCTGTGGATGAAGGACGTCATGGCGGACAACCCGTACTTCGCCGCCGGCTTCCTCGCGGAGACGCTGCGCTCCGCCGGTGCGGGGCAGGTGAAGGTGCGGCCCATCGCCTTCGACGGCACCGCCGCCACCTTCCGCCTCACGTGGGCGCGCGGCGCGGCGCGGAGCCCGCCCGCCGCGGCCGGCCATGGCGCCTGAGCTCGCGGGTGCGGAGCTTCAGCTTGGACGCTCCTACTCATCTTCCGCGAAGGGGTTCCATGCGTGCTGGCGTCCCGTCCGTACATCGGTGATACGGGCCAGCGGTGTCACGCGACCCGATAGCCGCATGGGGAGCAGGTCAACCACGATGTCCGCGAAGTCCACGGCATGAGGCTCGGGATGGCCCGTCTCCACGATGTGAGATTGGGAGAAGATGTCGCCGACTGGCTGTATTTGCTCAATCTGCCGGGGTGCGGTTGTTTCGAAGAGTACGACTGGAATGCGTGCCTGACGGAAGAGGGCCGTAATGACCGCGATTGCGCGTCGCAGCCCCTCGGGATTCCAGAAGCTGCGAAGAGAGCGCAGGTCCCCTATGAGAACCTTGCCGATGACAGGCTCGTTGCCTCGGAACCTGTCGAGGCTGTCTCGAACCATGGCGAGCAGCCGGTGGCCGCTGAGGTAGGGATTGCCAGCGCCGATGACCCACGTCCCCTCATCGTAAAATTCTTCCTCACGCCTCCTGCCCATTTGTCGCAAGAAATCAATGAAGAGAATGATGCCGGGGTAGGGATTGCCTCCAGGCTCCTCACTGCCCAACATCCCAGAGACTTGATGGACAACGTGGGCCTCGGGACCATGGACTGCGATGACGCAATCACGGATGTCTGGCCAGTCGGGCTGGCGCACTTCCGGCGCAGCCACCCAACTCTGCGGCGCTATCTCTTCCTGAAGCACCTCGAGCTTCAGGAGTCTTTCCGCCCAGGTCGCCAGGTACGCGGTGGGACGGGGAAAGAGCCGCAGTCCCGAGGGCAGGAACTCGAAGCGATGGGGCCCCGCATCGGAAGGACCGAAGCGATTCTTCGTGACGGTCACCCGGCGCTCGAAAGGTGCGGGTGAACCGGGAGAGCGGTCCTCCTCGCCACTTGCCAGCTCCAGAACCACATCCGACGTGAAGCTCCAGGTTGAGGGCCGTGAGTCGATGGCCTCTTCCAAGAGCACGAGTATCAGCCCCAGTTCCGCGGCGAGCTTGGACAGGGCATCGGCAAGCAGCCGCGGTGCCGAACCGCCAAGCCCGTACCCCTCCGAGAGCGAGTCGATGACCAGCACCCGAGGGCGGCCCCCGGCTCGGGAGACCTCATCGAGGAGGGCGTGGATGGCTGGACCGAGCCGTGTCTGCTCCTGGCCGGAAGCGCCCAGGTCCAACAAGCCGGCGAAGATGCGGCATCCGGTGTCTCCAGCAGGGGCCCCCTTCTGGAATGGGGGAATCACGACCTTCGCGCGAGCCCTTTCGAGCTGGAGGTTGGCGTACTGGGCCTGGAGCTCGACGGGGAGAAGTTCCACGCACCCGTAGGCGGCATCTCCCCCGAGCGCGAGTCCCAGCGCCGCCGCGAGCTGTGTTCCGAAAGCCGTCTTGCCGGAGCCAGGAGGGCCGCGGAGGAGCAACGTCGCGCTCGCGTTCGCCTCGGGCATGCGGCGGACGGCCCAGATGCCGCCGCCGAGCGCAAGGTCCAATCCGGGGATGTCGACCGTGATGAGCTGGGAGTTCATCGTGCCTGGATGAGGGCGCCCTGGCGGACCCTGCTTCGCGTGCGGGACAGTTCTACGTCAAGCGGCTGGGAGGCACCGGGGCCCGTTCCTTCTTCTGGACGGGAGGCGAGCCTGGCCTCGGCATCCAGGAACAGGAGCTGTTCCGTCATGCGTTTCTGCAGCTCCCCTGGGGCGGGAGGCGTTTCCATCATGGCCTGCAGCATGGCCTCCGCATGAGGCGAGCCCGCATGTTTCAGGCACGCCGCTGAGAGGTAGAGGTCATCATCGGAAAGCGCGGTTCGTGAGAGCCACCATGCCGCCTCTTCCAGGAGCTGGGGGCTCCCACCGAAGGACTGGAGCGCCGCGAGCCTCGCCTCCCGGAGGATGGACAGCCAGAGTGCATGGGCCTCCCTTTCCGGGCAGTACCAGGCCACCAGCCCGTTCAGTTGCGCGGTCCACTCCGGAGCAGGAGCGGGGCGTCCCTGGGCCAGCCACTGGATGAGCCGCGTTGGGCCGGACTCGTCCGCGGGGGCGTGGGCCGCGAGCCGCGCCGCCGCGCGCAGCTCGGTCTGGCCCAGCAGCACCACCGTGTACCCCAGGCGGGCCGGCCATGGGCCGAGGCGTGTGCCGACTCCCGGAAGAGGGCCCTCGGCATCGACTCGGAGCGGGCCGCGCTCGAGCCGGATTCGCGCGGGTCGCTCCTCGCCGGGCTCCCGCTCGGGTGCATCGCTGAAGGGGAGTATCCGCACGAGCCAGCCTTCCGCATCCACCAGGATGGCGGCCCGCCGAGCAGGCGTGTCCCCGGCATCCACCTCCCCATGAAATCCGACGACTTGGACTCCCGGAATCTCGCCTTCATGAGACAGCGTCACCGGGTACGGCTTGTTGGATGAGGGCTTGCTCATAGTCCAATCAACTCGCGAAGAACGCGGCCGGAGTCCTCGTAGAGGGTATCAGCGGAGGCATCTTTCCCCCAGGGCAGTGCCTTGATGGTGATGGAGGGGTGGGAGTCAAAACGCAACCGGCTCACCTCCAGCACGGCGGCGCGGACCCGGTCCCGGGCCAGATGCAGTGCCTGGAGCCGGACAAAAGGCACGGGTTGCTCGAAGCGTGCCTCCCACGTCCAGGCACGCCGGTCTCCGCACTGGCCCTCTCCGTAGGTGGCGCGTCCACGAGGACCGTTGTGCTGGAGGAGCGAGGGCGGACGCAGCCGGTCCGGAACCCCCGCTGCGTAGCGGTCAGCCGACGAGTCCAGGTAGCGGTCCGGCATGACGTAGCAGTGGAGGAGCCATTTCTCGAACCTGACGCGCCATCCGGAGAGAGGCATCGAGGATTTCTGCACGAACTGCCAGCGAGCCCTGAGCGTCCGGCTGACCCAGGGCTGGAGTCTCGGGTGGGGATCCTCGAGGGAGCCCGAGTCGAACGGCGCGATGGCTCCGGACTGCACGGTGTCGAGTGACGGCAGGAAATAAACGGCCGCGTCTCCAATGCTGTCGTTGCTCCGATAACAGGAGGGCCCCGCGTATGCGAAGACGTGCCCCCAGCGCAGTTGCTCGAAGTCTCCCAGGGGTTGAGCCTCACCCAGGTCCTTCCTGCTCCTGAGCCTCTGCCAGTGCAGGAAGGTGGGGAAGAGGGTCTGCGATGGAAAGTGGACGAACGGAACGGACTCCGCGATGCGCCGTGCGAGCCTGGCTGTGTCCGGAGAGATGGCCTGGCGTCGGGAAGACGTCCGCCGTTTGGCGGGAGTCTTCGTTTTCGAAGTGCGAGGACGGGCTGACCGGTTCGGACGTTTCTTGGCCACGGCCCGACTCTACCCGAAGCGGTAGCGGAGGTGTTTGGAGATATGACGTGTAGGGTAGTAAACCAGCATGACGCCGTGCTGGGTTCAGCAAGGCTCAGCCGGGGCGCGCCCCCGGGCGCGTGACGGTGTCTCACGCGGCCTGGATGACGCCGCTGGGCCCGGGCTGCCGGTGGGTGATGTCCGCCAGCACGCCCAGGACGCGGCCGATTCTCCCGTCCTCCGCGCGAGAGCGGGCCCGCAGCGCGTGCCGCCGCACCTGCCCGCCGGCCAACACCACGCGGTAGTCCAGCACCACCTCGCCCGGGGCCTCGGTGCAGCGGGCCAGCCGCTCCGCCACGCCCAGCCGGTCCTCCGGGTGCACGCGGGAGAGGAAGGTCCCCAGCGGCTCCTCCGCCGGCAGCTCCGCCTGTCCGAAGTGGGTCGCCGCGTTGCGCTCCCAGTGCAGCAGCCCCTCCGGCAGCCGCAGGTCGAAGAGCGTCAGCGACGCGGCGGACAGCGCCTGAATCATCCGCGCCTCGTTGCGCCGCAGCGCCTCCTCCATGGCCTTGCGCTCGGTGATGTCGCGGCTGATGCCGAACAGGCCGAACACCGCGCCCGAGTCGTCCTTCAGCACGCCCTTGGTGGACAGCCACACTCGCGGCTTGGGGCCTCGCTGCTGCACCTCCTCGTAGGTGAACGTCTGCCGGAAGGCCAGCACCTCGCGGTCGTGCGAGGCCGTGGTGCGCGCCTCCTCCGGCCACAGCTCCGCGTCCGTGTGGCCCAGCATCTCCTCCGCGGGCCTGCCCATCAGCCGCGCGCCGGCCGCGTTGATGCGCGTGTACCGGCCCGCCAGGTCCTTCGTGTAGATGGCGTCCGTGCAGCCCTGGAGCACGGCGTTGAAGAGCGCGCTGGTGCGCCGCAGGGAGTCCTCGGAGCGCCGGCGCTGGGTGATGTCGGCCAGGTACACCAGCAGCCCGCCGGGCGAGGGCACCGCCGTCACGCGGAAGTGGAGCTGGGGCGTGGAGAGACACTCCTCGAACTCCACGGTGCGCCCGGTGCTCAGCGCGCGCTGGAGCTGGCGGCGCAGCGCGGACTCGGGCTCGTCGCCGTAGGCGTCCCACAGCACACGGCCCAGCAGCTCCTCCCGGCTCTGTCCCAGCAGCTTCTCCGCGGCGCGGTTGGCGTGGCGGACCCGGAAGCCGCCATCCAGCGCGAGGAAGGCATCCGGCATGCACTCCACGTAGGCGCTCATCCGCTCCTCGAAGGCCTCTGCCTCCACGACGAAGCGCGCCTCCTCGGTGATGTCCGCCAGCCACACGGCCAGGCGGCCGTCCTCCATGCGCGCGGCCCGTGCTCGCATCTGGCGTGCCGCCTCACCCCCGCCCCAGGAGAAGGCGTGCTCGGTGCGCTGGCCGGTGGCCATGGTGGCGGTCCACGGCGCGTGCATGCCGGCCAGCGCGGGCCGTGTGGCCAGCAGCGGCTGGCCCGTGAGTCCGGGGCCCAGCAGCATCTCCGCGGCGGGGTTCGCGTAGTCGCAGAGGAAGTCGCCGGGCGCCTCGGCGCTGCCTCCGAGGGGACGGAGGGCGAGGAACCCATCCGGATTGAGTGCTTCGAGCGTGAATCGGCTGGGCGTCGAGTCCATGGCGGAGGGGGCAGGGGGCGTCTACAGAATGCGCTGGATGCCCGCGCGCCGCCGCACCGCGTCGCCGTACATGGAGAGTAGGTGACACCGGGGAATGTGTGTCGAGGGTTCGCGGGGGCTTGGGATGGGGTTG
Source organism: Myxococcus sp. RHSTA-1-4 (assembly GCF_020037125.1). Taxonomy (GTDB): domain Bacteria; phylum Myxococcota; class Myxococcia; order Myxococcales; family Myxococcaceae; genus Myxococcus. Next base: position 546,131 of record NZ_JAIQDG010000001.1, on the reverse strand, counting down.
GTACGTAGGTCCGTGGGGTGATGGGCACGCGTTGACGCGGGGCTGCACCTGTGTTCAGGCTCTTTCTGGAGAGGTACGCATGGCCCCGCAGATCAGCCTCGACTTCGCCGCCGAGTGCGCGGCGCATCCCGCGCTGGCCCCGTTCCACCCGGTGGTGCGGCGCTGGTTCGCCGAGCGGCTGGGCGAGCCCAGCCGGCCGCAGGTGGAGGGCTGGCCGCTCATCCAGGCCGGCCACGACGTGCTCATCGCCGCGCCCACGGGCAGCGGCAAGACGCTCACCGCCTTCCTCGCCGCGCTGGACTCCCTCTTCCGGCTCGCGCTGGAGGGGACGCTGGAGGACCGCACCCAGGTGCTCTACGTGTCGCCCCTCAAGGCGCTGGGCAACGACGTGCAGAAGAACCTGCTCCAGCCGCTGGAGGAATTGCTCGCCCGCGCCCGCGCGGAGGGCTACCAGCCGAGGGAGTTGCGCGTGCAGGTGCGCAGCGGGGACACGCCCGCCTCCGAGCGCTCGCAGATGGTGCGCCGCCCGCCGCACATCCTCATCACCACGCCGGAGTCCTTCTACCTCTACCTCACCGCGGAGCGCGCCCGCGCCACGCTGCGCGGCGTGCGCACCGTCATCGTGGACGAAATCCACGCGCTGGCGCGCGACAAGCGGGGCAGCCACTTCGCCCTGTCCATGGAGCGGCTCAAGGCGCTCACCGAGGTGCGCCCGCAGCTCATCGGCCTGTCCGCCACGCAGAAGCCGCTGGACGCCATCTCCGCCTTCCTCACCGGCGCCTCCCACCGGGAGTGCCGGCGCGTGGAGGTGGGCCACCTGCGCCCATGGGACTTGACGCTGGAGATTCCGGACGCGGAGCTGTCGTCGCTCGCCACGCACGAGATGTGGGGGCAGGTCTACGACAGGCTGGTGGAGCTGACGGGCCAGCACCGCACCACGCTCATCTTCGTCAACACGCGGAAGATGGCGGAGCGCGTGGCGCATGATCTGGGCGAGCGGCTGGGGGAGGGGCTGGTGGCGGCCCACCACGGCAGCATGTCGCGCGAAATCCGGCTGGCGGCGGAGGAGAAGCTGAAGACGGGGCAGCTGCGCGCCATGGTGGCCACCGCGTCGCTGGAGCTGGGCATCGACGTGGGCAACGTGGACCTGGTGGTGCAGCTCGGCACCACGCGCGCCATCTCCGTGCTGCTCCAGCGCGTGGGCCGCGCGGGCCACCACAAGGCCGGCATCTCCAAGGGCATCCTCTTCGCGATGACGCGCGACGAGCTGATGGAGTGCGCCGCGCTCCTCAACGCCGTGCGCGAGGGCGACCTGGACACGGTCATCATCCCGCAGAAGCCGCTGGACGTGCTGGCCCAGCAGATTGTCGCGGCGTGCGCCTGCGAGGAGTGGGACGAGCGCGCCCTCTTCAGTCTCTTCCAGCGCGCGTACCCGTACCGCGACCTCACCTGGGAGGAATACCAGTCGGTGCTGGAGGTGCTGTCGGAGGGCATCGCCGCGGCGCGGGGCCGCGCGGGCATCCACCTGCACAGAGACCGCGTGAATCAGCGCCTCAAGGGCCGGCGCGGGGTGCGCATCACCGCGCTCACCAACGGCGGCGCCATTCCGGACACCTTCACCTTCAGCGTCACCGCGGAGCCGGAGGGCAAGGTGGTGGGCACGCTGGACGAGGACTTCGCGGTGGAGTCCTCGCCCGGGGACATCTTCCTGCTGGGCAGCACCGCGTGGCGGATTCAGCGGGTGATGGGCAGCACGGTGGTGGTGGAGGACGCGAAGGGCGCGCCGCCCAACGTGCCCTTCTGGCGCGGCGAGGCGCCGGGCCGCACGGACGAGCTGTCCGCCCAGGTGGGCCGCCTGCGCGAGGAATTGCTGAAGCGCGAGGACGCGGCGGGCTTCCTGGAGAAGGAGCTGCGCATGCCGCCGCCCGCGGTGGACGCGCTGATGGGCTACCTGCGGCTGGGGCAGAAGATGCTCGGCGCGGTGCCCAGCCACACCACGGTGGTGGCCGAGCGCTTCTTCGACGAGGCGGGCGGCATGCAGCTCATCATCCACGCGCCCTTCGGCAGCCGCATCAACCGCGCGTGGGGCATGGCGCTGCGCAAGCGCTTCTGCCGCTCCTTCGACTTCGAACTGCAGGCGGCGGCCACCGAGGACGGCATCCTCCTGTCGCTGGGCGAGCAGCACTCCTTCCCGCTGGCGGACATCTTCGACTTCCTCCACCCGGACAACGTGGAGGAGGTGCTGGTGCAGGCGGTGCTCCAGGCGCCGATTTTTGGCACCCGCTTCCGGTGGGTGGCCACGCGGGCGCTGGCGCTGCACCGGATGATGGGCGGCAAGCGCGTGGCGCCCAACCTCCAGCGCGCGCGCAGCGAGGACTTGCTGGCGGCCGTCTTCCCCGCGCAGGTGGGCTGCCAGGACAACCACGGGGGCGCCGACCTCGAGCTGCCGGACCACCCGCTGGTGAAGCAGACGATGGACGACTGCCTGCGCGAGGCGATGGACATCGAGGGCCTGCGCGAGGTGCTGCGGCGCATGCGTGACGGCCGCATCCGCCTGGAGGCGCGCGACGTGCCGGAGCCGAGCGTCTTCTCGCACGCGATGATTCACAGCCAGCCGTACACCTTCCTGGACGACGCGCCGGCCGAGGAGCGCCGCGTGCGCAACGTGGCCCTGCGCCGCGCCATGCCCGCCGAGGACGCGGCGGCCTTCGGCGCGCTGGACGCGGCGGCCATCACCACGGTGGTGGAGGACGCCGCGCCGCCCCTGCGCGACGAGGACGAGCTGCACGACGTCCTGTTGCAGTGGGTGCTGGTGCACGCCCACGAGGTGCCGCGCGGGCTGGAGGCGCCGCTGCTCGAGCAGGGGCGCGTGGCCTGGCTGGAGCTGCCGGCCGGCCGCTTCCTGGTGTCCGCCGAGCGGGGCAGCGCGCTGCGGGCGCTCTTCCCGGACGCGGTGACGCAGCCGCCGCTGCCGGTGCTGGCGCACGACAGGCCGGTGGAGCGCGACGCCGCCGTCCTCCAGGTGGTGCGCGGGCGCATGGAGATGCTGGGCCCCACCACCGTGGAGGAGCTGGCCCGGCTCACCGTGCTGGACGAGGGCGAGGTGAACATCGCCCTGCACACGCTGGAGTCCCAGGGCTCCGTGCTGCGCGGCCGCTTCCGTCCGCTGGAGTCGCCGCCGGCGCCGGGCGAGACACCGCCGCTGGAGTGGTGCGACCGGCGTCTGCTCCAGCGCATCCACCGGCTGACGGTGGGGCGGCTGCGCAGGGAAATCGAGCCGCTGAGCGCGCAGGACTTCATGCGCTTCCTCTTCCGGTGGCACCACCTGGAGGACGTGGACGCGCTGCGCGGCTCCACGGGGTTGCTCAAGGCGGTGCGCCTGCTGCAGGGGTACGAGGCGCCGGCCTCCGCGTGGGAGCGCTTCCTCCTGCCGGCGCGCATGCGCGGGTACACGCCGGACATGCTGGAGCGGGCCTGCTACTCGGGCGAGGTGGCCTGGGGCCGGCTGACGATGAAGGACGCGAAGCCCGCGCCGGGGCCGCGCCGGGGCGCGCCGGTGACACCGCCGGAGCCCGAGGCCGCTCCGCCGCCGCGCTCGCGGGCATCGCCCACGCGCAATGCGCCGCTGACCTTCGTGCTGCGCGAGGACCTGGAGTGGATGCTCACGTCGGCGCGGCCCCACGCCGTGCTGGCGGACGGGGACGTGTGGACGCCGCCGGACCTGAGCGCCGCCGCGAAGGACGTGGTGGCGGTGCTGGAGCGGCGCGGCGCGTGCTTCTTCCAGGACCTGGTGACGCGCGCGCGGCGGCTGCCCGCGGAGGTGGAGGACGCGCTGTGGGAATTGGTGGCGCGCGGGCTGGTGACGGCGGACGCGGTGCAGAACCTGCGCGTGCTCCAGAGCCCGGCGCACCGCAAGCGGCAGAAGCTGTTGCAGCGCGGCGGCCCGGGCCGCTGGAGCCTGCTGGCCCCGGCCGAGCCGAAGCCCGCGGACGAGGTGATGGAGTCGCTGGCGCGCCTGTTCCTCCAGCGCTACGGCATCGTCTGGAGGGACCTCGTCATGCGCGAGGCGCTGGCGCCCACCTGGCGCGAGTTGCTGTTCGTGTACCGGCGCATGGAGGCGCGCGGCGAGGTGCGCGGCGGCCGCTTCGTGGCGGGCTTCGTGGGCGAGCAGTTCGCGCTGCCGGAGGCGGTGGACATGGCGCGCGCCGTGCGCCGCCAGGCTCCGTCGGGCGTGCGGGTGCAGCTCTCCGGGGTGGACCCGCTCAACCTCACTGGTGTGGTGACTCCGGGGCCTCGCGTGCCCGCCATGCCGGGCAACGTCGTCACCTACGTGGACGGCGTGCCACGGGACGTCGACGCGCTGGAGGATGAGCCCGACGGCAACGTTGGCGAGGACACGGACGGCGGAAGCGGCGAGGTGATGGCGAGCTGAGAATCGATTTCCGCCCGTACTGGCAATGCTAGGGTGCCCCCACTGACCGTATTTCGAGGGGGTTGTACCGTATGCGTCGCCTGTTGCTCCTGGGTCTGCTTGTTCTGTCCTCCGCCTGTGATGATGGTGATGGTGATGGGCCGTCCGTCGGCAAGGGCACCATCCGTGGCGAGCTGACGCCCTTCCGCAGCAACAACGAGTCCGCGGAGGGTGGGGTCTCCCGCGCCATCCGCTCGCCGTTCGGCAAGGCCGACCTGGAGAAGGTGAAGGCCGCGGTGCGTGGGCAGCGCGCGCAGGGGTTGGGAACGACGGGCCCGGTGGTGACGGACCCGGGCCTGCCCATCGTCCGGCCCCCGGTGGGCGAGCCGCCGCTGGCGCGCATTCCGAAGACGGACCCCACGATTCCGGGAGACGTCATCCTGCGCTTCGAGGAAGCGGGCCTGCTGCCCGAGCGCGTGCTGGAGGCGGCGAAGCTCCCCGGCTACCGCGCGACGCACAAGGGCTACGCCAGCGAGTATCTGCACCTGGTGGGCTTCGAGGCGCTGGACGGCCACGCGGTGACGGCGGAGGAGACGCGCGGGCTGGTGGCGCAGCTCGCGAAGGTGCCGGGCGTGCGCTTCACGGAGAGCAACCTGCGCATGTACCCGCTGAAGGTGCCCAATGACAGGGCCTACAGCGCGCAGTGGCACTACCCCACGCTCAACCTGCCGGCCGCGTGGGACATCGAGTCGGACGCGACGGGCGTGGTGGTGGCGGTGCTGGACACGGGCATCGTCCCGCACCCGGACCTCGATAACCGCCGCCTGGCCGGCTACGACATGATTTCGGACACGGCCAACGCGGGGGACGGCAACGGCCGTGACAACAACCCGCTGGACCAGGGCGGCGACCTGCCCAACGGCGGCTCCTCGTGGCACGGCTCGCACGTGTCGGGCACCATCGCCGCGGAGACGAACACCAACACCAGCGGCGTGGCGGGTGTGGCCTGGAATGCGCGCATCCTCCCGGTGCGCGTGCTGGGCAAGGAGGGTGGCACCACCTTCGACATCGTGGCGGGCATGACCTGGGCCACGGGGGGCGGCGTGACGGGCGTGCCGGCCAACCCGAATCCGGCCAAGGTGGTGAACATGAGCCTGGGCGGTGAGGCGCCGCCGCAGCAGTCCTATCAGGACGCCATCAACGCCGGCACCGGCCGCGGCGCCATCTTCGTCATCGCCGCGGGCAACGAGAACATGGAGGCCAGCCGGAGCACGCCGTGCAACCAGAACAACGTCATCTGCGTGGGCTCCACCGGCCTGTCGGGCCGGCGCAGCAGCTTCTCCAACTACGGGTCGGCGGTGGACGTCATGGCTTCCGGCGGCGAGATGGTCGAGGACCTCAACGGCGACGACTACCCGGACGGGGTGCTGTCCACCGCGCGTGACGAGAACAACCAGCCGGCGTACACCTTCTCGCAGGGCACCAGCATGGCCGCACCGCACGTGGCCGGCGTGGTGGCGCTGATGGCGGCGCGGGCGGGGCAGGCGAACCTCACGCCCGCGCTGGCGGAGAGCATCCTGAAGGCCACCGCCACCGCCATCCCTGGCTCGCAGTGCCCGGGTGGCTGTGGCTCGGGCCTTGTCAACGCGAATGCCGCGCTCCAGCGCGTCGCCAACACGGACCCGGGCACCGTGCCTCCTCAGCTCGGTGTCGCCACCGCTTCGCTCTTCTTCCGGGGGAGCGGGACGCAGCAGCTCACGGTGAGCAACGTGGGTGGCAACCAGGGCGGGGACCTGACGGTGTCGGTGAGTGTCTCGGGGACGCAGGCCTCGCGGGTTTCCGTCTCTCCGAGCCAGGTGACGGTGCCGGCGTTCGGCACGGCCAATGTGAATGTGACGGTGGACGCGGCGGGGCTGGCGGATGGGGACTACACGGCGACCCTGAACCTGGCGGGCTCCGGTGCGGCGGGCTCGGCCTCGGTGGGGGTGCAGATTGCCGTGGGGGCCGCCGACGGCCTGGACGCCATCGTCGCCTTCGTGTGGCAGGAGGGGGGCGAGTGGCAGGCGTCGGAGGAGGCCATCACGGTGGCTCGCGCTTCGGCGAACTACGCGTACTCCATCGACCTGGAGCCGCGCACGTATTACGCGCTGGCCACCATCGACGAGGACCAGGACGGCGAGCTCTTCGAGGACGGTGAGCGCACCGGCTTCTGGCGCAACCTGGACACCTTCGAGCCGCTGGTGCTGGAGGAGGATGAGACCCTCAGCGGCGTGAGCTTCGACCTGCTGCCGCTGGCGCCCATCGAGGATGAGCCGGAGCTGGAGGTGGGCGCGGCGTGCTTCTCCGACCTCGACTGCTCCGGGGGCGTGTGTCTGACGAACTACCCGGGTGGGTACTGCACGAAGGACTGCAGCGACTCGGCATGTCCGGTGGGCTCCAAGTGCTACACCTTCTCGTCGGGCACGGCGGCGTGTCTGGCGACGTGTACGCAGGCGGTGGGCACGGGCCAGGGCGACTGCCGTCCCGATTACGTCTGCTACGAGGACAGCACGGGGGCGGGGTACTGCCAGCCGAGCTGTATCGGTACCGGCCTGAACTGCGCCGTGGGCAGCACCTGCGCCGCGGACGGCTTCTGCCGCTGAGTGAGGTACGGGTGAGCACGGCTCCCGGCCTTGTGAGGCCGGGAGCCCGTGTCAGCGGGTCTCCAGCTCGCGGAACGTGACGCCGTCCAGGCCGAGGCGCTGCACTGCTTCGACGAAGCGCTCGGTGACGAGGATGACCGTCCAGGCGTCGGTCATGCGGAACACGTCCACGCTGTCTGGCAGCGATGCGGCGTCGAGGACGATGGGCTCCGGGACCTTGAGTCGATCATTGCCGCAGGTGGGGCAGGGTGGCTTGCGGTCCGGTGGCAGGCAGGAGGGATGAAACCGGCCGTGCAGCTCCAGTTGCAGTTCCAGGAGTTCCGGCGGGTTCTTTCCACGGAAGCGCACGCTGAGGGGACAGCCCTGGAGGCCGCGGATTCCGGCGGCCTGAAGTTGTTCCAGTGCTTCACGCCGAAGATAGAGCGACCAGGAGTTCTGCATGAAGAGCGGACCGAACCGGCCCGAGCCTGAGCCGGTCCTCGGGCCGAACTGCGCTCCGGGTTTCAGCACGGCCCACGAAGGCGCGAACGGCCGTATCAGCTCGATCAGACGGGCGCTCTCCTCGCGCGGGACGGGCCACGGATTGGAGAGCCTCTTGAGCTCGCTCTCGGGCAGGCTGCACAGGTCCACACATGGGTACGCGAGCGACGGCGAGCCTCCACCCGCGCGGCACGTCGGGCAAGGCTGTACGCCCGGTAACCCCCAGCGATGCACGGCGTCGAGATTGCCCGTGTAGCCCAGGGACGTGTCTTCGGTGGCTTCGTAGAACTTCACGGTTCCTCTCTCGGCGGCGGCCGGCATGATGCGCGGACGATACCGCCGCCCGCAGTCCCACCCATCTCCGCCCGCCAGTGAACACGGAGGGCCCCAGGGCAGGAGAGGGGTGGACGGGTGGACACTCGCGGAGAGAGCCGGGTTCCCACCCTGAGGGGCCGGGGGCATCTTCCAACCACTTTGTCCCTGTTGCGGCGATTGAAGACCGAGACGCGCTCCCATCACGAGCGCACCGAGGCCGCGGTCCGGCTGATGGACTCGAACCTGACGCCCGCCGGCTACCGGCGCCACCTCGAAGCCCTCCACGGCTTCTACGTCCCGTTGGAGGCGGAGCTCTCCACCCGGCTGGCCGAGTCCGTGCCCGCCCTCCGCGCGCACGAGCGCTGGAAGGTGCCCCTGCTGGAGGCGGACCTGCGGGCGCTCGGCCACGACGAGGCCTCGCTCGCGCGGCTGTCCCGCTGCTCTCTGCTCCCATCGCTGTCCGGCGTGCCCGAGGCGCTGGGCTGCTTCTACGTACTGGAGGGCTCTACCCTTGGAGGCCAGCTCATCCTCCGCCACCTGCGCAGCCGCTTCGCGGACCTGCCCGTGGGCCCGTTCGCCTTCTTCAGCGCCTACGGCGAGGAGGTGGGTCCCATGTGGCGCGCCTTCGGCCAGGCCCTCACCCAGGCCGCGGCCGAGGCTGCCTCCGGCGACTTCGACGCGCGCGTGGTGAAGGGCGCGCGGGACACCTTCGATGCCTTCGGGGCCTGGCTGCTGCGGGAGACGGCGAATGCGTCCCCCCGCGACTGAGCTCGACCTCAGCCAGTGTGACCGGGAGCCCATCCACCTGCTCGGCGGCGTCCAGCCGCACGGCGTGCTGCTGGCCTTCCGCGAGCCGGACCTCGCCGTGACGGTGGTGAGCGCCAACACGGAGTCGCTGCCAGGCCTGCCACCCCAGGCGCTGCTGGACCAGCCCATCACCCGGGTGCTGGACGCGCCGGGCCTGCGCCGCGTGCGTGCCGGCACCGCCGCCGGGCCCGTGCGAGTCACGGTGGGCGGCCTCGCCTGCTCCGCGCTGCTGCATGACAGTGACGGCCTGTCCGTGCTGGAGCTGGAGCCCCTCGCCGGTGACGACACGAGCGCCGAGGAGGACGCCCTCGCCGCCGTGCACCGGCTGGTGTCGCCCCTGTCCGGGGCCCGGGGGACGTCCTCGCTCCTCCAGTCCACCGCGGACGCGGTGCGAGCGCTCACCGGCTTCGACCGCGTCATGGTGTACCGCTTCCACGCGGACTGGCACGGCGAGGTGGTGGCCGAGAGCCGCGCAGAGGGCGTGGACGGTTTCCTGGGCATGCACTTCCCGGCCAGCGACATCCCCGTCCAGGCCCGGGCCCTCTACACGCGCAACCCGCTGCGCCTCATCGCGGACGTGGGCGCCCGGCCCGTGGCGCTGGTGCCTCCCGTGTTGCCGGGCTCGGACCGCCCGCTGGACCTGTCCTGCGCCGCCCTGCGCAGCGTGTCCGAGGTGCACCTCGAATACCTGCGCAACATGGGCGTGGGCGCCTCCTTCTCCGTGTCACTCCTGAAGGACGGCGTGCTGTGGGGCCTCATCGCCTGCCACCACCTCTCGCCGCGCCACGTGTCCGCCGCGCGGCGCCAGGCCTGCGAGGTGCTCGCGCGGTTGTTGTCCCTTCAACTCGCCGCCGAGGAGCGCGGTGCCGAGGCCACCGCGCGCGCCCGCCGCGCTGGCCTCCAGGGCCGGCTCGTCACCCGCCTGGGCGAAGGACCCACGCTCGCCGTGGCGCTCGAGGCCCACCAAGAGCTGCTGCTGGAACTCACCGGAGCCACCGGCGCGGCGCTGCTGCTGGGGGATTCCCTCGACGCCGGGGCGGACGAGGCGCCCCTCCTCGCCGGGAAGACGCCCGGCGAGGGCGAGGTGCGGGCCCTGGCCGCGTGGCTCGCCACGGAGTCTGGCATGGGCGCCACCTTCCGGACGGAGCGCCTGGGCGCGAGCTTCCCCCGGCTTGCCGCGAGCACGGACGTGGCCGCGGGCCTGCTGGCGGTGCGGTTGGCTCCCGAGGCCCCGCGCTTCGTCCTCTGGTTCCGCCCTGAGGTGGAGCGCACCGTGACGTGGGCGGGCAACCCGCACCAGCCGGCGTGGCCGGAGCCGGGCCACGCGCGGTTGCACCCTCGCGGCTCCTTCGACGCGTGGCGCGAGCAGGTGCGCGGCGCGAGCGCGCCCTGGACGGCCGCGGACGTGGAGGCGGCGGAGTCCTTCCGGGGCGCGCTGGCGGGCGTGGTGCTGCGCCAGGCGGCGGAGCTGTCCCGCCTGTCGCGCGCCCTGTCCCGCTCCAACGCGGAGCTGGAGTCCTTCAGCGTCACCGTGGCGCACGACCTCAAGGAGCCGCTGCGCGGCATCCAGCAGTACACCTCCTTCTTCCTGGAGGACCACGGCGGCTCGCTCGACGCCGAGGGCCGCGAGCACCTCCAGTCCGTGGTGTGGCTCGCCCGGCGCGCCCAGGGGATGCTGGACGACCTCTTCGAGTTCAGCCGCCTGGGCCGCCTGGAGCTGGCCTGGCGGGAGGAGGACATGCAGGAGGTGGTGGAGGAGGTGCTCGCCACCCTTTCCGCGCGGCTGGAGGAGGGGCGTGTCGAGGTGCGCCTGCCCCGCCGTCTGCCCCGTGTCGCCTGTGACGCCGTGCGCATCCGCCAGGTCTGGTTGAACCTCCTCTCCAACGCGGCCAAGTACCAGGCAGCCGAGCCGCACTGGGTGGAGCTCGGCTACTTCGGGCCGGGGGAGCCGCGCCCGGGGGCGGCGGACCGTCCGGGAGCGCCCTACGTTTTCTTCGTGAGAGACCCCGGCATTGGCATCCCTTCGCAATTCCAGGAGGCCATCTTCGAGATGTTCCGGCGGCTGCACCCCGCGCAGGCCTATGGCGGGGGCTCCGGCGCGGGGCTCGCGATTGCCCGCCGGCTGGTGCGGCTGCACGGCGGCGACCTGTGGGTGGACTCCGCGCCGGGGCAGGGCTCCACCTTCTACTTCACGCTGGGGCGGGGACCGTGATGAGCGAGCAGCGCCCCCTGCTGCGGGTGGAGGCCAGCGGCGCGGATGCCGCCGCGCGGGCGCTCCAGGCCTCCTGGCTCACCGCGGCCCGGCGGCCCGGCACCGGAGGGCCGCCGTCATGAGTGGCCTGCGCGTGCTGATGGTCGACGACAGCCCGGCGGACCGGCTCGCCGTGCGCCGCGCCCTGGAGCGTGACGAGGAGTCGCGCTGGGTGCTGGACACCGCCACGTCGGCGGAGGAGGCCCTGCCGCGCATCATCGCCGCGCCGCCGGACGTCGTCCTGGTGGACTACCACCTGCCCGGCATGACGGGGCTCGGGTTGCTGCGCGAGCTCCAGTCGCGCATCCCCGGCGCGGTCCCCGCGGTGGTGATGCTCACCGGCAGCGGCAACGAGCGCGTGGCGGTGGACGCGATGAAGGCGGGCGCCCAGGACTATCTCGTCAAGGAGAGCTACAGCGCGGGCCGGCTGCGCCGCAGCCTGCTGGCCGCGGTGGACACGGTGCGCATGACGCGCGAGCTGGAGTCGCGCCGGGAGCGGGCCGAGCGGGCCGAGCGCGCCGCCGTCGAGGCGCTGGCGGTGCGCGACGAGCTGTTCGCCATGGCCACGCACGACCTCAAGGGGCCGCTGCAAATCATGGCCCTCAACGCCCAGTTGCTGCGCCGCCAGCTCCCCCAGGGCACCCTCACCACCGCGCAGGAGTCGCGGCTGGAGCACATCGTCCGCGCCGCGCACCGCATGAGCGAGCTCATCGACCACTTCCTGGAGGTGACGCGGAGCGAGATGCAGCCGCTGCGCCGCGAACGGTTGGATTTGCGCGCCCTGGTGGACTCCAAGGTGCACGCGATGGAGGCCTCCGCCCGGCACCGCTTCGTCCTGCACGCCGAGGGCGGTGACTTCACCGGGGACTGGGACGCCCAGGCCCTGGAGCGCGTGCTGGAGAACCTGCTGGGCAACGCGGTGAAGTACAGCGCCCCGGGCACCACCGTCACGGTGATGCTGGCCGTGGAGCCCGCCAGTCCCGTGGACCAGGTGCGGCTGGAGGTGTCGGACGAGGGCGTGGGCATCCCCGCCGGGGACCTGCCCCTCGTCTTCGAGCGCTTCCACCGCGGGAGCAACGTGTCCCCGGACGTCTCCGGCAGCGGCGTGGGGCTGGCCAGCGCGCGCCGCCTGGTGGAGCTGCACGGAGGCACCATCCACGTGGAGAGCCAGGAGGGCCGCGGCAGCACCTTCATCGTGCGCCTGCCGCGCGGCCTGCCGGAGCTGGAGTCCAGGGGCTCCGTGTCCGGCGCTCCCCCTGTCTCGCCCACGCCGTGAGCGCGGGCCCTACGGCACCGCCGGCATGCTGCCGCGGAGCATGAAGAAGATGACCACGCCCGTCACCGACACGTATACCCAGATGGGCGCCAGCCACCGCGTCACCTTGCGGTGCCGGGTGAACTCCTTCCTCCACGCGAAGTAGAAGGCCACCAGCGCCAGCGGCACCACCGACATGGACAGCAGCACGTGGCTGGCCAGGATGCTCAGGTACAGTCCGCGCCAGTCACCCACGTAGCGCGTGTCCCCGTGCACGAAGTGGTAGGCCAGGTAGCACACCAGGAAGAGCGCCGACGCCGCGAAGGCCGCCACCATCAGGTACTGGTGCGCCCGCCGCGCCCCGCGCTTCACCGCCACCCACCCCGCGATGAGCAGCGCCGCCGCCGTCGCGTTGAGGCCCGCGTTGACCGCCGGCAGGAAGCGCAGGTCCACCCCCTCCACCGGGCCTCCGCGTCTCACCAGCAGAATCCACGCGAGGAAGGCCAGCGCGGCGGCGGAGACCACGGCGGTGAACACGTAGAAGGCCCGGTCATTCACCCGGGCCGGCAGCGGGGCGGGAGCGGCGTTCGACATGACCCTCCTATCTCTCCCGGCACGCCCCCCGTTGCAACCGCCACCCCCTTGCACCAGCGACCCGACCCCACATGTCGGAGTAGCAATCGTTGCGCCATCGTTTGATATTCAACCAGAAAATCCAGCATACTCAGAAACAGTCACCCCCGACCCCCCCTCTCGGAGGTCCCCTTGGACCGTGTGCGTTGCCTTGCCGCCCTGGCCGGCGCCGCCTTCCTCCTGGCTCAGCCAGCAGCCGCTCAGGACGAAGCGGCCGTCTGCGCGCCAGTGGCGAAGGTGCCCCTGGAGCGTCACCTCCGTCAGCTCTCGTTGGACCTGCTCGGGCGTCCGCCCACCCATGAGGAGTATCTGGCCATCCAGGCCAAGGGCTCCATTGGCGCGGAGGACATCCGCGCGCTGATGGAGAAGGACGAGTTCTACGCCCGCATCCGCGCGTACCACCGGGCGCTGCTGCGCTCCAACATCTCCGCCAGCGTCTTCGACAACGGCAACTCGCGGATGAGCGGCACGGGCGCCGCTGACAGCGCCCTCGTGCTGAGCGGCAACTCCGCCAGCGCGCTGCGCGGCGCCAACAACGTCACCTGCGACGCCACCATCGAGCAGGACGCCTGCCTCACCGCGTCGCAGCCGGACAGCCACGCGGAGCCCCTCCGGACGCGGGTGACGAAGTGCCGGGACGACCACGGCGTCCCCATGCCCGTCACGTTCGACTATGACACCAACCTCCACCGCTGCACGCCGCTGGCCACCTTCACGGCGGGCGCCAACGCGGTGTCCACGTGCGAGGCGCTGAAGACGAGCACCGCCTGGGGCAAGTACCTCTTCTTCTGCGACGTGCGCGGGGCGGCCAGGGAGCCGTTCATCTGCGTGCCGGACCCGGGCAGGACGGCCACGGCCGCGCTGACGGTGGAGGAGCTGGATGCCAACGGCCGCCTCGTGGCCTTCAAGCACCCCAACCCCGCCTCCCGGCCGACCCTCACCGAGCTGAAGCGCTGCACGCTGGACCCCGACTGGCGCAATGGCGTCAAGGGCGACTACCTGCCCACGCGCGGCTGCCTCCAGCGCGAGGGCTACGTCATGGCGCAGACCCAGCCCTTCTGGGCCACGGCCACCACGCCCAACCCCGTCAAGGTGTGCGCGATTGAGGCGCAGAACCGCACCCACAACCCGTGGACCCTGGCGTCCTGCGAGACGGGCCGCTTCACCGGGGACCGGAGCTGTGGCTGTGGCGACCGCTTCCGCCGCTGCGAGGTCAACGCCATCTCCGCGCAGGGCGTCCGCGGCGTGCATGAGCTGCGCGTGGCCGCCTTCAACGAGGAGCCGCTGCGCATCGCCGAGTCGGTGGTGAAGCGGGACGAGCCCTACTTCAACATCCTCACCACGCGCCGCTCCTACGTGAATGGCACCCTGTCCGAGTTCTACCGGAACCGGCAGGGCGTGGGCATCTTCAACGTGACCACCCCCTCGGCCATGGAGGCGGTGCCCGCGGTGCCCTACGAGGAGAACGGCAGGTGGGAGGAGTACACGCGCGACGGGGAGCACGCCGGTGTGCTCACCACGCCCGCCTTCCTCTACCGCTTCCCCACGCAGCGCGCGCGGGTGAACCACTTCTACGAGGCCTTCCTCTGCAAGACGTTCTCCCCGCCGGCGGATGTCTCCCTGCCCGCGCCCGAGGACTCGTGCAACCGGGAGAACAACCTCGCGGTGCGCTGCGGCTGCAACTACTGCCACGCCACCATCGAGCCCACCGGCGCGCACTGGGGCCGCTACGCCGAGCGCAGCGCCCAGTTCCTGTCCCCGGAGCAGTTCCCCCGCTTCGACCCCAAGTGCCGTGACTGCGCCCTCAACGGCGACACCAACTGCGGCGGCGAGTGCGGCCAGTACGTCATGCAGGCGTACGACGGTGACGGCGCCAGCAGCCTGGGCATGCTGAAGACGTACCTCTACCGCACGCCGGACGAGGAGCAGAACATCGAGGCCGGCCCCCAGCTCCTCGTCCAGCGCATGCTGCAGACGGGCGACCTGGAGCGCTGCACGGTGAAGCGCATCTGGAACGAGTTCCTCGGCCGGCCGATGACGGCGGAGGAGCAGCGCATGTACCTGGCGCCGCTGTCGCAGGAGTTCGCGAAGAGCGGCCACCGCCTCAAGGCGCTCATCGAGCGGGTGGTGATGACGGACGCCTACCGGAGGATTGACTGATGCGCCGCCTCGTTCTTTCCGCCGCGCTGCTCGCGCTCGCCTCCGGCTGCATGAAGTCGGAGGAGAAGGCCACGCCTCCGCCGCTGGACGGTCAGCTCGAGCCCGTCGCCAACCCTCACCAGCCCGGTGACTTCGAGCCCCTGCCGGACCCGGAGGCCCAGGGCGGCAGCGTGGGCCGCCAGCCGCGCCGCCTCACCGTGTCCCAGCTCGACGCCGCCATCTTCCAGGCGGTGGGCCGCCGCTGGGTCACCCCCAGTGGCGACGGCATCGACGCCCGCGCCACCTCGCTGGGCCGCGCGGACTACGCGCTGGTGGCCAGCGAGAACACCGAGCCCAACCTCGTCTTCGCCAAGTTCCTGGAGGACGGCGCGCGCTACGTGTGCCTGGAGCAGGCGAAGGCCGAGGTGGCGCAGACCAACCCGGCGCTGCGCACGCTCAGCCGCACCCTGCCCGGGACGTGGGGGGACCTGCGCAAGCTGACCGACGCGCAGGTGCGCGAGTACCTCGTCTACAACTCCACGCGCTTCTGGGGCTCGCCGCTGGCCGGTGACGAGCTGACGAGGTGGGTGAACCTCTTCACCCAGGCCGCGGCCCGGGTGGAGACCGTGACCACGAACCCCAAGCCGCGGCACCAGGCACTGGCGGTGGTGTGCATCGCCATGCTGACCGACTCGCGGTTCATCACCTACTGACGCTCGGAGTGACAGCGATGAAGAAGAACCGCCACGACGAGACTGCCAACCCCGGGCGCCGCACCTTCCTCAAGGCCGCCGCCGGCTTCATGGGCTCCACCCTGCTGGGCGGGCTGCCCTTCCGCGCCTTCGCCCAGGCCGCGGAGCTGGCCCCCGCGGACCGCTGCTTCGTGTTCGTCTACTTCGCCGGAGGCTGGGACCAGCTCCTCGCCTTCGACCCGAGGGACCCGGCCGAGTTCACCGCCGACCGCGCGTCCGAGACGAAAATCCTCCCGGGCTACAACCTCATCAACGACTCGCGCTTCCTCGACCGGCCCATCCTCCCCGCGGAGCTGGCCGGCAAGCCCCGCTCCAACATCGAGTTCGGCCCCGCGGTGGGTGACAGCCTGGCGGCCCACTACGATTTGATGACCGTCATCCGCGGCATCAACATGAACACGCTGGGCCACGAGGTGGGCTACCGCTACTTCCTCACGGGCAAGCTCCCCATCGGCAGCGCGGCGCGAGGCTCGTCCACGGCGACCGAAATCGTCGGGCAGATGAAGCCGCGCGTGCCCATCGCCTCCATTGCCTACAACATCGAGTCGTACAATGACCGGTACGGGGGCTACGCCAACGCGCTGCGCGTCAGCCGCCGCGACGACCTGCTCCTGACGCTGAGGGCCAGCAACGACAAGCTGGACAGCGAAATCGAGAAGCAGCTCCTCGACTTCCGCGGGCAGCCGGTTACCTGCGAGGAGGCGGCATACGGCGCGCGCGGCGTGGGTACCACCTACGGCAACAGCCAGGAGCAGATGCGGCTGGTGCAGTCCCAGGGGCTGGACCAGGCCTTCAACTTCCTGAGCACCACCAACCCGGAGATGGCGGCCGTCCGCGCGCGCTACGGCCTGGACAACCAGGCCGCGGTGGACGGTGAGCGGGGCCGCGCCGCGCTGGTGGCCACCGCGCTCAAGAAGGGCATCGCCCAGTGCGTCACCATCAACCTCACGGGCAACCTGGACACCCACTTCGGTACCCAGCTCACCCACGCCAACAACCAGCGCCGCGGCTTCGACGCGCTGGCCAACCTGGTGGCGGACCTGCGCGAGAGCGACCACCCGTCCGGCGGGAAGTTCATCGACCACACCACCATCATGGTGTTCTCCGAGTTCTCCCGTACGCCGCTCATCAACGCCGCTGGAGGCCGGGACCACCACCTGTGCAACTCGTGCCTGCTCATCGGCGCGGGCATCAAGCACAACTACGTCTTCGGCAGGAGCGGTGACATCGGCATGTCCCCGGGCACGTTCGACCTGCGCACCGGCGCGGCGGACCCGAACGGTGAGAACATCTTCCCCGAGCACGTCATCGCCACGGTGCTGGCCTCGGCGGGGCTCGACTACAGCATCACCCGCGTGGACCCCCTGCGCCCCATCCTCGCCTGAGCCGTCATCCGCATGAGCATGCATCCGAGGACCGCCTCCTCCGTCGTCTCCCTGCTTCTCGCCGCCGTGGTGTCCAGCGCGTGCGGCGAGGACTCGCTCCCGCTGGACCGCCCGCAGCCCGCGGCCTTCCGTCCCACGGAGGTCCCGTCCAGCGTGGAGCTGGCCTCCACGCCGGGCTTCGCGGACCAGTCGGGCGGTGGTGTCTTCGCCAGCGCCTCGGGAGGGCTCGTCCGGCTGCGGCTGGACGGCTCGAAGGGCGCGCTGGAGCCGCATCCGGGCAACACCGTGGCCGCGGGCCGGGTGAATGCCATCTTCCGGCTGGGGCCGCACAGCGCGCTGGTGGAGGCGGAGAACGGCCTCTTCCTGGCGGAGTCCGGCTGGGTCATCGCCCCGCCGTGGCGGGACGCGCTGGGGACGGGCGTCATCGGCACCGCGCAGTCCGAGGACGGCGCGGTGTGGCTGGCGCACACCAGCGGCCTCTACCGTCTGCAGGAGGGGACGCTCGCCGCGCTGAAGGTGAACGGTGGCCCCCTCGTCGGCATCACCGCGATGGCGGCGGCGCCGGCGGCGGATGGCGCGCCGGGCGTCTGGTTCCTGCGCGAGGGGACGCTGAACGTGGCGGTGGCCACCAGCGCCACCACGTACCAGGTGCGCGGGGCGAGCGCGCCGCTGGACGCGGGCGAGGTGGTGGAGTCGATGGCGGGCCTGGGCCCCGCGGTGGGCACCTCCGGCGAGCTGTGGCTGCTCACCAACAAGCGGCTGCTGCGCCAGACGCGGGACGGCTGGCGCCAGGTGGACCTGGGCGCGCGGCCCACGCAGCTGCTGGCCTCGGGCCGCTTCCTCTGGGTGAAGTCCGACGACGCGCTGTTGCTCTACGACGCGGACGTGAACACGTGGGGCGTGGCCTCGGACCTGGACACGCGCGAGTTCCGCTTCCTCGCCGCGGACGAGAGCGGCTGCGCGTGGGTGCAGCTCGGTGGTGAGTCGGTGGCGGTGAGCCGCGCGCCGGTGCCGCGCGTGAAGGGGCTGTACCAGGGCATGCAGGTGGTGGAGGACGGGCTGGTGGTGAGCGCGGTGATTCCGCCGGGCACCGCGCCCCAGAGCGTCTTCTTCCAGGTGGACGGGACGGACGTGCCCACCACCGGCCCCCAGTACAGCCTGGGCGGCGCGGAGGCGGACGGCACGCTCAAGGCGTACTCCTTCGCGGGCCTGGACGCCGGGCGTCATGTGGTGGCCGTGGTGGCCCGCTTCGAGGACGGCACCGAGGCGACGCGCACGGTGCCCTTCGACTACCAGCCCCTCGACACGGAGCCGCTGAGCTGGGCGGCGGACATCCGCCCCATCCACGAGGCGCGCTGCGCGAAGTGCCACACCACCACCCCGGGCCGGCCGCTCAACACCTACGAGCTGTGGAAGGCCAACGCGGCGCTCATCACCGCCGCCGTGAGGGACCAGCGCATGCCCGCCGACGGGCCCATGGACCCGCAGCTCATCACCCGCATCCAGCGCTGGGCCGCGTCCGGCGCGAGGCCCTGAAGCACCTGGCCGTACTCCGTTTCGAGGCACCCGACATGATTCGACTGACCCGCGCGGCCCCCCTCCTCGCGCTCCTCACCGCGGCCTGCTCGGATGAGCTGGAGCCCGCGCGCGTGGTTCCGCTGCCCCCCACGGTGGACCAGTGCACGGGCCTGCCCCCGCTGGCGCTCACCGCCGAGCCCGCGCGCGTGCGCGTGTCCGCCCCGGTGTCGCTGGTGGCCTCCGGCGGCAGCGGCCACTACCGCTACCTGCTGGAGCCGGGCGGCTCGTCCGGAGAGGTGGTGGGCAACCGCTTCGTCGCGGGGCGCACCCCGGCCACCGACACGCTGGTGGTGGAGGACGCGAAGTGCCCCGGCGACGCCCGCGCCACCGTGACGGTGGTGGCCGCCTTCGACGTGGCGCCCGCGCGCGCCGAGCTGCCGCCGGGCACCTCCTTCCAGATTGCCGTGGACGGGCTGCTGGGCTCGCCCACGTACACCCTGACGCGGGGCGACTCCGGGGCCACGCTGACGCCGGAGGGCGTCTACACGGCCGGCTCGCGCGACGGCGTGGACCTGGTCACCGTGCGCGACTCGCTGACGGGCGACGAGGCGCTGCTCGAGTATCAGGTCCGCGCGGGCACGCGGCTGGCGGGCGACCCGGCGTTCCTCGCCGTGCCCTCCGGCGCCTCGGTGCCGCTGGCCACGCGCGGCGGCAGTGACCGGGTGAGCTGGACCAAGGTGTCCGGCCCCGGAACGCTGGCGGACGGGCGCCTGTCGCTGGAGCCGGGCGCCACCGGGGTGACGGTGCTGAGCGCGACGGACCCCTTCACGAAGCAGATGGCGCAGGTGTCGGTGCGCGTGCTGGACGAGCTGACGCGCCCGGTGCTGGCGCATGGCCGCCTCACGGACGTGGCCAGCATGGTGACGGCCGACTTCGACGGAGACGGGACGCAGGACCTGGCGGTGGGCCAGCGTGAGAGTGATTTGTCCCGGCCGAGCGGCGGCGCCGTCTTCATCTTCAAGGGCGGCCCGGACGGCCTGCCGGCGCAGCCCACGTGGGTGCTCACCGGCAGCACGGACACCGCGGCCTTCGGTGACGTGCTGGCGGCGGGTGACCTGGACCGGGACGGGCGCGCGGAGCTGGTGGTGTCCTCGCCGGGCGCGGACGTGGCCGTCAGCAACGCGGGCGCGGTGTACCTCTACACCTTCAAGGGCGGCACGCCGGCCCCGCTGCGCCAGCAGCTCACCGGCCTCTTGAGGGAGGCCGCGTTCGGCGCGGGCCTGGCCATCGTCGACATCGACGGGGATGGAGACTTGGACCTGGTGGCGGGCGCGCCGGCCGGAGACCTGTCGCCCACCCAGGCCATCAACAGGCGCGGCACGGTGGACATCTACCTGTCCGAGGCCAGCAGCCCGGTGCCGGACCTGCCGACGATGCGGCTGGGCGGCTCGGACCTGACGCGGGACGGCGCGCTGGTGGCGCGCAGCAACTCGGACCTGGGGCGCGCGGTGGTGGCGGCGGACTTCAACGCGGACGGCCGCGTGGACCTGGCGGCGCTCGGCCGTGTGTCGCGCTACGCGGCGGATGGCAGCGTGTCGGGTTCGCAGGTGGCCATCTCCGTCTTCTTCGCGCGGGCGGACGGCTCCCGCTTCCGCGCCTCGCCCGACGTGTACGTGCTGCCCGCCAACCTCGCGGACAGCTCCGAGGGCACGTGGCGGCTGGGCGCCATTCCCGGTGAGGGCTCGCGGCCGCCGCTGCTGCTGGCGGTGGCGGACGCGCTGAACTCGCCGGACCTGCGCTCCAGCGGGGGCGTCCAGTCCGGCACCGACTCGGGCGGCGCGCTGCTGTTCGACCTGAGCGACCGGAAGCCCTCGGGCGAGCCGCCGGCCACGCCCCCGCAGGTGACTCGGGAGCAGGCCTTCGCCCGCATCTACGGTGACGCGGGCTTCATCAACGCGGGCCGGAGCTGGGCGGTGATGGACGTGGACGGCCAGCCGGGGCCGGAGCTGCTGCTGGGCGCGCCGAGGGCGTCGGGCACGGCGCCCAACAACGCGCAGCGCTGGATTGGCAAGGTGCTGGTGTACCCGCTGGCGACGCTGGCGAAGGGCAGCGAAATCAACAAGCCGCTGGCCTCGCTGAACGGGGCGGCGAAGTCGGACACGCTGGGCGCGGGCCTGGCGGCGTGGAACCTGCCCGGGGGCACGGCGCTGGTGGCCTTCTCGGGCCGGGCCTCGTCGGAGCAGGGGGCCTTCACCGGACGGGTGGAGCTCTACCAGCGCACGGGTGCGTCTCTGGCGGAGTGGACGCGCACGGGCGTCATGGTGCCGGCGAAGCCGAGCGTGGAGCGCTACGGCGAGACGGTGGCGGTGGCCCTGGGGCCCCAGGGCCGCGCCGTGACGGCGGTGGGCGCGCCGGGCTGGTCCGGCATGGGAAGCAACAACGATGGCGACGCGCTCTCCATTGGCCGCGCGTACCTGTATGACGTCACCCAGCCGGCCGCCGGCCGCGTGGTGGAGGAGGGCGCTCCTTCGCCCAGCCGCGCGGGACGGGGCGTGGGCGCGGACGTGGCCTTCACGGACTTCAACGGTGACGGCCGGGTGGACCTGGCGGTGGGGGCGACGACCTTCTACGTGCCGGGCACGGGCACGGCCAGCTCCAACACGGAGCTCAACAACACCTACGCCAGCGTCAACGCCGCGTGTGTCACCAGCGGCAACCAGACGCTGGGCGGCGTGCTGGTGTCGCTGGGGCAGGCGGACGGCACCTTCAAGCCGGCGTACCGGCTGTGGGCGCCCTCGCTGATTGCCGGCTGCACGCCGGAGACGGACTCGCGGTGCAAGCGCACCGTCATCGGCCGCGGGCTGGTGGGCGGCTTCGACTTCAACAACGACGGGAAGGAGGACCTCGGCGTCCTGCGCGATGACGGCTTCGAGCTGTTCCTCGGCCGCGCGCCGGAGGACGCCTCGCTGGCGAAGCTGACCATGGGCTGCGACCCCGCCTACTCGTGGGAGTCGATGAACATCCAGACGTCCGTGCCCGCATCGCTGGAGGACCTGAACGGCGACGGCTGTGACGAGGTGGCGTGGCGCTACGCGGAGGGCACCCGCTCCGGCGTGGCCATCCTCTTCGGCTTCGACACGGGCGGCGCGCGCTGCGGCGGGCGCACCACGGGCACCGTGCTGCGGGTGGCCGGGGACAGCGAGCGGAACCTGAGCAACCTCGGCCTGGGCGTGGCCATTGCCCGGGCCGGCCGGTTCCTGAACGACACGCGCGACTTCGTGGCCATCAGCGCCACCAGCCTCCCCTTCAACGGGGTGACGCAGCCGGTGGTGCTCCTCTTCGACAAGGCCGAGCTGCTGGCGGAGATGCAGAAGCGGCAGACGGCGGGAGAGCCGCTGGTGATTGGCGCGCTCGGTGATGGGCTGGAGCCGGTGACGCTGGTCCACCGCACCCGCGCGGTGAGCTTCGGCGCGTCCCTGGCGGGCGGCCGGGATTTGACGGGCGACAGCGTGCCGGACCTGCTGGTGGGCGCGCCGGGCGCCTCGGCGGCCTCGGACGGCGGAGGCGCGGTTTTCCTGTATGCCGGGGGGCGCGGCCAGGAGGGCGCGCTTTCCCCATTCCTCATGGTGGTGGGAGATGGAACGGAGCGCAGCGCTCTCGGACAAGACATGGCGCTGATGTCCGGGAGTGGAGGCTCGCTCCCCATGCTCCTCATCGGCGCGCCTCGCAGCTACCGCACCGGGACGCAGAACGGCACGGCCTTCGCCCTGCCGCTCGGCTTCTAACAGGGCGAGAGTGACTCGGTGGTCTCCGCGGTGGAACGGGCCTATCATCATTCCGTTCCAAGCGTAGGAGTGCCATGTCACGGGAAAAACAGTGGGAGTTCGGCGAGCAGCGGGCGTGGGTAGAGCTCCCGGACATCCTCTGGGCGCGGTTCCGGGGCGCCGTCACGCTGGAGACGTCGCAGTGGTCCTGCGGCGTCTACCGGGAGATGTCCGAGGCCGGGCGCTTCTACCTGGCGGCGGAAATCACCGGCTCACACCTGAGCCCGGAGTCGCGCCGCTACCTCGTGGAGCACGCGAAGGCGGACTGGTTCCGCGGCATCGTCTACATCGGCGCGGGGCTGGACCAGAAGGCGTCCACCAAGAGCCTGATGGTGGGCTCCATCCTCAGCGGCGGGAAGCCGCTGGACGTGTTGTACGTGGACTCGCCGGAGCAGGCCCGCGAGTGGATTGCGCAGCACCGCGCCTTGAATCCGGAGCGCTCCCGCTGACGCTCAGCGCGCGTTGGCTTCACCCGTGGGCGCCGCGGCTCCTCCAGCGGCAGGGCCCCTGAACGTCTGGCATCCAGCGTGCCACCGGCGAATCCCGTGCTGGGAGGCAGGGATGAGAGGCACGCGCCCCGGGCCCCCACCCACTGTCCGGAGAGCCGCCAGCCAACCGGGCCCCACTGAGACCGGGCTCGGGACGCGTGTCTGTGCCTTGCTGCACACCCCTCATTCTCAAGGGTAGGGGCTCTGTCGCGCATTGCATGTCACACGTCCGGGGCCGCCGGGAGGGGATGCGGGCAGGCCGGCTGCCCCCGGGCGCGCGCGTGAGCATCGTCTCTGCCCGGAGGGTGCATGGGGTCCGAAGCCATCGGCTGGTTCAGCTCGTTCGTCCTGGTGCTGACCATCGGCAAGCAGGTCCACAAGCAGTGGAAGTCCGGCTCCAGCCAGGGCGTGTCCAAGTGGCTCTTCGTGGGGCAGATTACGGCCTCCACGGGCTTCACCATCTACAGCTTCCTGGTCCGCAACTGGGTCTTCGTGGTGACCAACGCCCTGCTGTTGCTGAGTGCCTTCCTGGGCATCCTCATCGTCTTCAAGCACCGCCGAGCGGAGCGCCGGCGCGGGGTGTCGGGCTCGAGGGCCGGGGGCCCCGGGGCCGCCCAGCCCGCCCATGCGTGAGGCCCCGGCTCTCCCGCGCGGCGCCCGCCCCTCCGGAAGGAAGAGGGGAGGGGGAGGACTTCAGCTCAGCGGACGCAGGTTCTCCTGCCGGCGCAGCTCGTCCGCGGACTTGATGACGGAGGCGTGGTCGCCGTGTTTCACGCGCTGCTCCTCGTCGTACGGCGCGGAGAAGGTCTTCACGATTTTGTTGTAGATGGCGAACGCCACCACGGTCGGAGCCCACTGGCCCACGAAGAGCGCCGCCTGCTTGCGGCCCAGCGCCATCAGCGTCGCACTGGCCAACACGGAGCCCAGCGCGAGCCCGAGCAGGCCGATGGACGGGATGTGCCTGGTCGCGCTCTCGAAACGGGTGGTGGCGAGGTCCTCGTTCTTCATGTCGTTCCTCCGGCGGAAGGGTTGCGCGTCAAAAGTGCGCATGCCGCGTCCGGTCTCCCCCGGGGGCCTGCCTGCCTGCCCTCGGGCCGGGCGGGAGTTGCTCCCGGAGGGTGGGTTGGCCGGCGGGAAGAGCCATCGCACATTGGCCGGGCCCCGTCAGAGGAGGTCCCCATGGCCGAGAACTCCGAAGTCGCCCGGCTGCGCAGCCTGGCCCAGCTCGACGCGGATGCGGTGGGCGCGTACGACGCCGCCCTCGCTCGCATCCAGGAGCCCCTGGTTCGTGAGCGGCTCAACGAATTCCGCATCGACCACGTGCGGCATGTGCAGGACCTCAACACCCTCATCCACCAGTTTGGAGGCCAGCCGGTGGAGCTGCGCCCGGACCTCAAGGGCGCCGCGATGAAGGGGCTGACCGCGATGACGAGCCTGATGGGCACCGAGGCCGCGCTGGTGGCGATGCTCGGCAACGAGGAGTACACCAACCGCTCCTACGACCTGGCCCTCCGGTTCGACTGGCGCCCGGAGGTGCGCACCCTCATCGAGAAGCACCGCGAGGACGAGCGGCGTCACGTCATGTGGGTCCGTGAGGCCGTCCGGACCCGTCCCTGGGAGCGCGAGCGCGCCGCCGCCCACGAAGGGTCCGAAGTCCAGGCCTGACGCTTCGCACGATATGCCAGGACCGAGCCTTCGTTCTCGCACCCGGGACCTGCTCTCGCGGAGGGGTGACGAATGCGTTCATGGTCATACGCGGCGGTAGTACTGGCGTGCATGGTAACGGGCTGCGCGGCCCGCATGGGGGACCTGGACATCCCCGACCGGGAGGCCGTCTACGACAGGCCCCTGGAGGAGATGTGGCCGGAGGTGCGCCAGTTCTTCACGGAGAACAACCTGCCCTTCCGCGAGGACAAGGGCAGCATGGTGCTGGAGACCGACTGGCGGCAGGAGTTCGGCGGCTCGAAGATTTCGGGCTTCTGGCACCGTTACATGGTGCTGGGCAAGCGCGAGTCCCCCACCCAGAGCAAGCTGTGGATCATCCGCATCACCAAGAGCTCCAACAAAACGCTCTCCCTGGCGGGCAAGGAAATCGACTGGGGCGTCAACAGGAACCTGATGGGGGGGACCGAGGATACTCCGGGCCTCAGTCCCGAGGACTATGAGGACCGCCTGGACGAGCCGCAGGGGGAGAACTCCTTCTACGTGGAGTCCGGGCAGGGCTCGCGCGACCTGGTGATGGAGTGGCGGGTGTTCAATGCGGTGGCGCCCCGGTTGGCCAGGGAGGAGAACGTGCCGAAGCCGGTGCAGGTGGCCAGGGCGCCGGAGGCGAAGGAGGCCCCGAGCGCCATGTCCATGGAGTGCGGGCTGCCCATCATCGGCCTGGGCAAGCAGGCGAAGAAGGGCGGGGTGCTGCTGCTGGGGGAGCTGCACGGGACGCAGGAGGTGCCGCGCTTCGTGGCGCAGGCCGCGTGCCAGGCGATGGTGGCGGGCATCCCGGTGACGGTGGGCCTGGAGCTGCCGCTGGAGAACCAGACGCGCGTGGACACCTTCCTGGAGAGCGCGGGCACCGAGGACGACTGGCTGAAGCTGATGGAGGCGCCCTTCTGGCGCAGCCCGTACCCGGATGGCCGCAGCAGCGAGGCGGTGGCCAACATGCTGGAGCAGCTGCGCCAGCTCCGCTCGCGCGGACTGGACGTGGAGGCCTTCGTCTTCGACCACCCGAAGGCGCAGGGGCAGGCTCGGGAGGACGCGATGGCGGCCACGGTGAAGCACCAGGTGGAGTCCGCGCCCGGGCGCTTCTACGTGGTGCTCTCGGGCAACATCCACGCGCGCACGGAGCAGGGGCTGCCGTGGGACGCGAAGTACCGGCCCATGGGCCTGCTGCTGAAGGGGGCGCTGGACAGCGTGGTGGCGCTGGACATGGCGTATGACAGCGGCTCGGCGTGGATCTGCGCGGTGGACAGCAAGGGGGTGCGCAACAAGCTGGACTGCGGCATCCGCGACGCGAAGGGCCGGGACAACGGGGACCGCTTCTTCATGCACCAGTGGAGCAGCGTGAGGGCGGGCTACAACGGCGTCTTCTACGTGGGCCCGGTGAACGCGTCGGCGCCCGCGGTGCACAGGGGGCTGGGCCGGCCGGGGGCGGACGACAACTCGGTGCACCCCGCGCCCGAGCAGGGCTCGAGAGTCGCGTCCGTTCCCTGACTCCGCCGCTGCTGCGTCCTCCGGTCCGCTGGCATACGCTGCCGGCGTGACTGATATCACCGTCTACCAGCCGGACTTCCTCTACGTGAAGGGCCGGCTCCACGAAGGGCACTCCCTCGGCGTGAGCGCGGAGGGAGTGGTCCTTCAACAGGGCTCCATCCCCGCCGGAGCGCGCATCGTCCGGCTGCCGGGGCGCGCCCTGCTGCCGGGGCTCGTCAACGGCCACTCGCATGCCTTCCAGCGCCTCATTCGCGGGCGCACGGAGTACGTGGCGGCGGGCCGCGAAGCGGACGACTTCTGGAGCTGGCGCGAGGCCATGTACCGCGCCGCGGAGGCGCTGGGCCCGGACGACGTGTACGCCGCCTCGCGGCAGGCCTTCCTGGAGATGGCCCTGGCCGGCATCACCACCGTGGGCGAGTTCCACTACCTGCACCACCAGCCGGACGGCACGCCGTACGCGGACCGCAACACGCTGGCGCACGCCGTCATCCGCGCCGCGCGGGACGTGGGCCTGCGCATCTGCCTGCTGCGCGTGGGCTACGCGCGCGCCGGCTTCCAGGTGCCGGAGAACCCGCGCCAGCGCCGCTTCATCGACAGGGACGTGGACGCCTTCGTCGCCTCGGCGGAGTCGCTCGCCCGCGAGGTGAGGGGCGACGCGGCGGTCAGCGTGGGCCTGGCGCCGCACAGCGTGCGCGCGGTGCCGCGGGAGTGGCTGGCCGCGCTCGCCGGCTCCCCCGCGCGGAGCATGCCCGTGCACATGCACGTGGCGGAGCAGCCGAAGGAAATCGAGGCCTGCCTCGCCGAGCACGGGCTGCGGCCGGTGGCGCTGCTGGCGGACCTGGGGCTGCTCGGGCCGGGCTTCACCGCCGTCCACGGCGTCCACCTGTCGGACGCGGAGGTGTCGCTGCTGGGCGGGGCGAAGGCGACGGTATGCGCGTGCCCGTCCACCGAGCGCAACCTGGGCGACGGCATCGTCCCCGCGGACGCGCTGGTCCGCGCGGGGGCTCGCATCAGCCTGGGCTCGGACAGCCAGGCCACGGTGGACCTGCTGGACGAGGCCCGCCAGCTCGAGGGCCACCTGCGGCTGGCGCGGCTGCGGCGCGCGGTGCTGGACCCGGGGCGCGGCGACATGAGCGGGCTGGCGGGGCGGCTGCTGGAGATGGCCACGGTGGAGGGCGCGCGCAGCCTGGGGCTGTCCACGGGGGGCCTGGAGCCGGGGGCGCCCGCGGACTTCTTCACGGTGGACCTGAACCACCCGTCCCTCGTCGGCGCCAGCCCCGAGTCGCTGCTGGCCGCCATCGTCCTCGGCTCGGAGAAGGGGGCGGTGCGGGAGGTGGCGGTGGCCGGGCGCGTGGTGGTGCGGGACGGGCGTCACCCCCTGGCGGAGGAGAGCGGCCGCGCCTTCCAGGGGCTCTCTCGCACGCTGTATTCCTGAGCGGATTTTTTCTCGTTCCGCTCGATATGCCGCCGGGTGGCGCCTCGTTTCCTCCCAGGGCTGCTTTGTGGGAGGGCCGATGCGCTCGAAGGTCTACGCGGTGGTGACGTTGATGTGTTTCCTGGCGGGCTGTGCGGCCCGGCAGGGGGCCTGGGACATTCCGGACCGGGAGGCCGTCTACGACAGGCCCCTGGAGGAGGTCTGGCCGGAGGTGCGCCAGTTCTTCACGGAGAACGACCTGCCCTTCCGCGAGGACAAGGGCAGCATGGTGCTCCAGACGGAGTGGCGGGAGGAGTTCGGCGGCTCGAAGGTGTCGGGCTACTGGCACCGCTACCTGGTGCTGGGCAAGCGCGAGTCCCCCACGCAGAGCAAGCTGTGGGTCATCCGCATCACCAAGAGCGCCAACAAGGCGCTGTCCCAGGCCGGCAAGGAAATCGACTGGGGTGTCACTCGCACCATCGGCACGAATGGCTCGGGGGGCTCGACCTATCATGGCAACACCTTCAACACGGACGGAGAGCCGTTCCTGGACGTCGAGGACTTCGAGGCGCGCTTCGACGCGCCGCGCGGGGAGAACTCCTACTTCGCGGAGTCGGGGCAGGGGACGCGCGACCTGACGATGGAGTGGCGGGTGTTCCGCGCGGTGGAGCCCCGGCTGGCGAAGAACGCGCCCCAGCCCGTGCAGGTGGTGGCCAGGGCGCCCGAGGCGAAGGCGGCCCCCAGCGCCGTGTCCATGGAGTGCGGGCTGCCCATCGTCGGCCTGGGCAAGCAGGTGAAGAAGGGTGGGGTGCTGCTGCTGGGCGAGCTGCACGGCACGCAGGAGGTGCCGCGCTTCGTGGCGCAGGCCGCGTGTCAGTCGGTGGTGGCCGGCATCCCCGTGACGGTGGGCCTGGAGCTGCCGGTGGAGAGCCAGGAGCGCATGGCGGCCTTCCTCACCAGCGAGGGCAAGGAGGAGGACTGGCTGAAGCTGATGGACGCGCCCTTCTGGCGCAGCCCGTACCCGGACGGGCGCAGCAGCGAGGCCATGGCGAACATGCTGGAGCAGCTCCGGCAGCTCCGGGCTCGCGGGCTGGACGTGGAGGCCTTCGTCTTCGACCACCCGAAGCTGCAGGGGCAGGTCCGCGAGGAGGCGATGGCGGCCACGGTGATGTCGCGCGTGAAGCACGCGCCCGACCGCTTCTTCCTGGTGATTAGCGGCAACGTCCACCCGCGCACGAAGGCGGGGCTGCCGTGGGACGGCAAGTACCAGCCCATGGGCCTGCTGCTGTCCAAGCACGTCAAGGACGTGGTGGCGCTGGACATGGCGTACGACAGCGGCTCGGCGTGGATCTGCGCGGTGGACAGCAAGGGCCGGGTGAACACGCTGGACTGCGGCGTGCGCGAGGCGAAGGGCAAGGACAACGGGGACCGCTTCTTCGTCCACACGTGGGGTGGGGTGAATGATGAGGGCTTCCACGGTGTCTTCTACGTGGGGCCGGTGAACGCGTCGGCGCCCGCGGTGCACAAGGGGCTGGGGCGCCCGGGGGAGAATGACAACTCCGTGCACCCGCCGAGCGAGTCGGGCCGCACGGTGGCTTCCGTCCACTGAGGGGGCCTGCCCCGCGGGAAGGGCCTCCAGGGGGCTGGCGCGGCGTGCCCGGCGGTGGCATGACGCGGCCCCTGGAGGTCGTCCCCATGAGCGACACGTTGCCCGCGCTGCGCGCCACCCTGACGGAGCTGGTGGCGATGGACACCACGTCCGCCCGTCCCAATGCCCCGCTGGTCGACTACGCGCAGGCGAGGCTGGAGGCCGCGGGCTTCACCGCCGAGCGCCAGCGCTACACCGACGACGCGGGTGTGGAGAAGGTGAACCTCGTCGCGGTGAAGGGCGGCTCCGGCCGCGCCGAGCTGGCGCTGGTGGGCCACACCGACTGCGTGCCGTATGACCCGGCGTGGACGGACGCGCTGCGGCTGACGGAGAAGGACGGGAAGCTCTACGCGCGCGGCGCGTGTGACACCAAGGGCTTCATCGCCTGCGCGCTGCACGCGGCCCTGAAGGCGGAGCGCGTGCGGGCCCCGCTGATGGTGGTGCTCACCGCGGACGAGGAAGTGGGCCTGGTGGGCGCCAAGAAGCTGGTGGAGGCGGGCCTGGGCCGCGCGCGGCACGCGATTGTCGGCGAGCCCACGCGCCTGACGCCGGTGCGCGCCAACAAGGGCTACTGCCTGGCGGAGGTGGAGGTGCTGGGGAAGGAGGGGCACAGCGCGTATCCGGAGTCGGGCGCGTCGGCCATCTTCCGAGCGGGCCGCTTCCTCCAGCGCCTGGAGCACCTGGCCACCACGGTGCTGCGCGACGAGCGCGACGAGGGCTTCCAGCCGCCCTTCACCACGGTGAACGTGGGCGTCATCCAGGGCGGCAAGGCGAAGAACATCATCCCCGGCGCGTGCCGCTTCATCGTGGAGTGGCGCCCCATCCCCGGTCAGCCGCCGGAGCGGGTGCCACAGCTGCTGGAGACCCTCCGCCAGGAGCTGGTGCGCGACGAGCCGGCGTACGAGGCGCACATCCGCGTGCTCCGCACGGACCGGGGCGTGAATACGAAGGCGGACGCGGAGGTGGTGCGCTTCCTGGCGGAGGCCAGCGGCAACGCGCCCACCACGGTGTCCTTCGGCACGGAGGCGCCGCAGATGACGGAGCTGGGCGCCGAGGCGGTGGTGTTCGGCCCCGGCGACATCCGCGTGGCGCACCAGACGGGGGAGTACGTTCCCGTGGACGACCTGGTGCGCTGCGAGGCCGTGCTGTCGCGCGCCGTGGCGCACTTCTGCGGCGCGCGGTGAGGCGGCGGCCCCGGACCCGGGGGATGGGCGCGGCGCCGGTGCAACGGGCGTCTGCGCCCGCCGCGGGGGGCTGTTAAGAGAGGGCGCATCTCCTTCCGGGTGGACCCAACATGAGCACCTCGCCTTCGACTCCCCGCAACGTTCTCTTCCTGCTGGCCAGCGCCCGCGTGGGAGGTAACGCCGAGCAGCTCGCGCGCCACGCGGCACAGTCGCTGCCCGCCGGCACGGTGGTGGACTGGCTGCGCCTGGAGGAGCACCTGCGCGAGCCCTTCCGTGACTTGCGCCACGCGCCGGGCGGCTACCCGAAGCCGGGCCCGGAGATGCTCGCGCTCATCGAGCGGACCCTCGCCGCGGACGAGCTGGTCTTCGTCGCGCCCATCTACTGGTACGCCCTGCCTTCCACCGCGCAGCACTTCCTGGAGCACTGGTCCTGGTGGAAGCGCGTGCCGGGGCTGCGCTTCCGCGAGCGGCTGGAGGGAAAGGTGTTGTCCCTCGTCACCGCGCATGCCTCCGACGAGGACGACGTCGTCACCCAGCCCGCCATCCAGAGCCTGAAGTGGTCCGCGGACTACACGGGCATGCACTGGCGCGGGGCGCTCATCGGCCACGGCACGGCCCCGGGCCACGTGCTCTCGGACACGCGCGCCCTGGAGGCCGCCCGGGACTTCTTCCTGCGGCCCGTGGACAATTCCGTGACCCGCGCGGCCTGAGTCTGACCGATAGACGGCGTAGGGGATTCTGCTACGGGCGAATCGCTGATGCTCTGAAGCTAAGCGATTCGGGCGTAACTGCAGATGTTCACCTGTGTAGGGCTGTAAAGTGTGAGTCTATGCCCATTGCGTTACCAATCTGCGCGCTCACGCGGTTCGCGCATCCTGTTGATGACTCCATCGCTCTGCATCGGCACGGTGTCGAGGGGCACCCATCTGGAGGGGTGCTGAAGACATCAGATATGAGCTGAAAGACTCGGAATCTTACGCACCTCGAACCACGCACTGTGGGCGGCCCTTGAGCGCCATCGGGCCTTGACTCTGTGAGGTCGTTAAGTCGATTCTTCAGTTATGAACTGGACATCAATCGAGTGGGTGCAAGCGATCTCTGGACTCGCCTCCGTGGGCTCTTTCCTTTTGGCGCTCAAGATTAAGAGTGATGTGGCTCGTTTGCTCAGCCAACGCAACCCTTCTTCATTTCAAGGGACTCAGTCTATCTCCGGGACTGGAAACCTTCAGTCGGGAGGAGGTGTGAATGTTCAAAGGAATCAGTGACGCTTCGCAAGGCATCAGAGGCGATCATAACCAGCAGCAGAGCATTCGCGGCGATAACAATCAACAGGCAGCCGGAGATGTAGTTAATAAGACGGTCAATCATAACGAGACCATCAACCTGTTGGTAATGCCCGAACAGTCGTTGGTGAGGCTGCCATCGCAAATGGCCGCTGCTGCAGTTCGCTTGTCGATGGCGATTGATGCCAGTCCTGAGCCTTCGCCACATGATTTTCGCACTT
Source organism: Myxococcus sp. RHSTA-1-4 (assembly GCF_020037125.1). Taxonomy (GTDB): domain Bacteria; phylum Myxococcota; class Myxococcia; order Myxococcales; family Myxococcaceae; genus Myxococcus. Next base: position 514,274 of record NZ_JAIQDG010000001.1, on the reverse strand, counting down.
ATGACATTGAGCAGAAACTGAGTTACAATTCTGTGGAGGCATATAGGGCGTGGATTGATGATTATGGGGCGTACGGTTATGCAGTCGATGCGGCGTACGATGCACTCGATGAGCAGAGTCCTGGGGCAAGGTCAAAGATTCTCCGTCACATTCGCGCAAAGTATGTGCGGGTGCGAACTGAATTGGCGAGCCTTGCTCCGAGGGGGACGGGGGTGATGGAGATTGTGAGGGAGAATTCAGATAAGATTTTGGAGTTGGTTTCGCGCGAAATTGGCAGCGAAATACGAGACTCCCCTGTTCCGGGGATGTTTGTTGAGGATGTGGAATTCCCTGCCAATGCAATTACGTGTCATGCATTCATTAACTGCAAGATTCTTGAGCGACCGTCTCCCTAGGTTTTTATGTTAGTCGAGCTCGAATCGCATCCGGAGCGAAGTCTCTATTATATTGGTGCTCGCATCATCCATGCGCTAAGGGAGGCTCCAACGGGGCGCATTGAAATAGAGTGGTTGTTTAAGCGTCTTAACGAAGAGGGCAGTGTGCGGTCCGTTCCGCTTGAGTATTGTATACTCGCGGCTGATTGGTTGTTTCTTCTTGGAGTTGTCAAGGCTACATCCGACGGAGACATTGAGAGATGTTTTTAGAGCGCCTTCGTGTTCGTCGTCGGGATAAGCTTATTCGAGAGGTTCAGTTTCGAATGGGGCTGAACTTGGTGGTCGATCAGACTTCTGTTAGGTCGACTGATTCCGGGAACAGTGTTGGAAAGACCACGCTGTTGCGTGCTGTGGACTACTGCTTGGGGTCGACGGGGGACGACCTATACAAAGATCCTGAGTTTGGGACTGTAAATGAGCGAGTGCATAAATTCTTGCAGGATGGTGTTGTCTTTGAGTTGGAGGCTCGCTCATCAACTAGGAATTTGCACGTGCTTCGGGAGTTTGGAAAACCGCCAGTTGTCAACGGAGAGAGTCCGGGGCAAAAAGAGGCATTAAGGAAGTTGGGCTATGAGTTGTTTCGACTGCGAACCGAGAAGCCGTCGCTCAGGCAGTTGATTAGGAAGTTTATCCGAATCGGCGAGCAGCAGGTGTCGAATACGCTATGGTTCCTTCATTCAAGTGCCTCTTTTGAGGATTATGAGCCTGTTTGGTTGTTCCTTTTTGGGTTCGACGATCAGGAGTTGCTAGGAAAACGTAGGGACTTTCAGCGAAAGTTGAAGGCCGTTGATGGGCAGCTTGCTGGATTTAAAGGGGTTTCGAAGAACTCCTTGCGGCAGATGGTTGCTGTTATTGATCGCGACCTTGCTCAAAAGCAGAGGCAACTTGGGCAGTTTGAAGTGGGTCCTGCGGTAAGGAGCGAGTTGTCGACTCTGAGTGGTGTGAGGGAAGAGATTACTAGTCTTGGTTTGAGTATGTCTCGCCTTCAATTGCGCATTCAGAATAGCGAAAGGACGGTGCGCGCCCTTAAGGAGGCGTCCACTAATATCGACACAGCTCGCTTGGAAGAGTTGTATAGGGCCGCCAAGAGTGAACTTCCACAGCTCGCACGCAAGTTTTCGGAGTTGCAGAGCTTTCATAATGCGATGGTTGAGAGCAAGGTCCGCTTTGTGCAGCAGGGTATTGAGCGGGCGCGTGCTCAGTTGGAAGAACGAGAGGCGGCTCTTTCTGCTGCGGCGGGCAGAGAGTCTGCTTTGCTTAAGGTGATTTCAGATAAGGGGGTTCTGGCGGATCTAAATAAAATTCACATGGAGGTCAATCGCCTGCACGAGAGTCGTGGCGAGAAAATGGGTCTGCTTTCGCGCATAGAGGAGCTTGAGAAAGAGCTAGAGGACACGCGTAAGGTGCTGGATGAGGCTGAGGCAGCCATCGCGGCAAGTCAGCATGCTGTAGATAAACGACTGGAGATTTTTAACGCCGCCTTTTCTGATTACTCACGTCGTCTTTATGGGGAAGAGTATGTGGTCTATTATGATGCACGAGAGGTGAAGGGGCGTAAGAGGTATGAGTTCAAGATATCTAATGTTGCGGGGAATGAGGGAACAGGAAAGAAGCGCGCCCAGATCGCGGCATTCGATCTTGCCTACATGAAGCTACAGAGCGACTTGCGATCGGATACGGTACGGTTTACCTTGCACGACCAAGTCGAAACAGTCTCAGTTAACCAGTTGCAGACGCTTTTTGAGCTTGCCGAGAGTGTTGAAGGCCAGTTTCTTGTTTGTGTTTTGGCTGACAAGTTGGCGTCTGTTGATGACGCGTTGGTGAAAAGGGCTGCTGTGCTTCGGCTGTCGCAAGAAGATAAGTTCTTCCGACTGCCTTGATGCGTGTTTGTCCATCCGGGCTTGGGTGGGCTGTGGTTTGCCCGAGAGGGGCGGCGCAACGTGGCTTGTTGCTCGCTACGCCTGAGGCAGCGCGCAGTGGCTCAAGTCCCGTAGCACCTTCTTGGCCTCGGCGATGAGGTCATGCCCGCCGAGGTCCTGGGACACGCGGGCGATGAGCTTCATGTCCGGCGTGAGCCGGTACACGCCCTTCGAGCGCTGCACCAGCCCGGCCACCCTGGCGCCGTCCAGCAGCGCGTCCGCGCCCAGCGTCACCACCAGCCGGCCGGTGCCCACCTCCAGCGCGCGCAGCCGCAAGTCCCGCATGTCGATTTTCAGCAGCGTCAGCTCGGACAGGGCGTCCACCTCGTCCGGGGCCTCGCCGTAGCGGTCCACCAGCTCCGCGCGCAGGTCCGTCACCTCGTCCGGGTGGCTGGCCTGGCTGAAGCGCTTGTAGAACACGAGCCGCTGGTGCACGTCCGGCACGTAGTCGTCCGGGATGAGCGCCGGCATGGGCAGGCTGACGTCCGGCTCCACCTGCATCTTCGGCGGCTGGCCTTGCAGCTCGGCCACGGCCTCCTCCAGCAGCTGCGCGTACAGGTCGAAGCCAATCTCCGCGATGGCGCCCGACTGCTTGTCGCCCAGCAGGTTGCCCGCGCCGCGAATCTCCAAATCGTGGCTGGCGATGGAGAAGCCCGCGCCCAGCTCGGTGAAGTTCTGGAGCACCTCCAGGCGCCGCTGCGCGTCCTTCGTCACCGCCCGCCGCGACGGCACCAGCAGGTACGCGTACGCGCGCTCCTTGCTGCGGCCCACGCGCCCGCGGAGCTGGTAGAGCTGCGCCAGGCCGAACTGGTCCGCCCGGTTCACAATCATCGTGTTGGCGCTGGAGATGTCGATGCCGCTCTCGATGATGGAGGTGCACAGCAGCACCTGGTACTTCCGCTCCGTGAAGTCCAGCATCACCTTCTCGAGCTGGCCCTCGCCCATCTGCCCGTGTGCCACGCCGATGCTGACGTGGGGCACCAGCGTGCGCAGCTGCTGCTCCACGGACGGGAGCGACTCCACGCGGTTGTGCACGAAGAACACCTGCCCGCCGCGTCCAATCTCGCGCTCAATCGCCTCCTTGATGACCGCGTCGTCCGACTTCATCACGAAGGTGCGGATGGCCCGGCGGTCCTGGGGCGGGGTGGCGATGATGCTCATGTCGCGCACGCCCGACATGCTCATGTGCAGCGTGCGGGGAATGGGCGTCGCCGTCAGCGTCAGCACGTCAATCTGGGAGCGCCACTTCTTCAGCGACTCCTTCTGCTTCACGCCGAAGCGCTGCTCCTCGTCGACAATCATCAGGCCCAGGTCCTTGAAGGCCACCTCGCCGCCCAGCAGCTTGTGCGTGCCGATGAGGATGTCGACCCTGCCCTCCTTGGCGCGCTTGAGGATTTCGCGCACCTCCGGCGCCTTCTTCAGCCCGGAGATGACCTCCACCGTGACGGGGTAGTCCTTGAAGCGCTTCTTGAAGGACAGGTAGTGCTGCTGCGCCAGCACCGTGGTGGGCACCAGCACCGCCACCTGCTTGCGGTCCAACGCCGCCTTGAAGGCGGCCCGCATGGCCACCTCCGTCTTGCCGTAGCCCACGTCGCCGCAGACCAGCCGGTCCATGGGCTGAGGCTTCTGCATGTCCGCCAGCACGTCTTCAATGGCCTTGGCCTGGTCCGGCGTCTCCTCGAACTCGAAGTCCGCCTCGAACTGGGCGAAGTACCGGTCCGGCGCGCTGAAGGCATGGCCCGGGTGCGCCTTGCGCGCGGCGGCAATCTGGAGGAGCTCCGCCGCCATCTTGAGGAGCTGCTCCTTGACGCGCTTCTTCGTCTTCTCCCAGCTCGTGCCGCCCAGCTTGTCGAGCTGCACCTTCTCCGGGTCACCGCCGGAGAACTTCTGGATGAGCCGCATGCGGCCCACCGGCAGGTAGATTTTGTCGCGGCCCGCGTACTCCAGGACGAGGAAGTCCCCGGGCACCCCGTTCACCTGCATCTTCGTCAGGCCCGCGTAGCGGCCGATGCCGAAGTCGGTGTGGACGATGAGGTCGCCTTCCTTCAAGTCTCCAAAGCCGGAGGCGAAGGCGTCCATCCGCTTGCCGCGCTTGACGCGCCGGCGCGCGCGGACGCCGAAAATCTCCTCGTCCGCCAGCACGGCCAGCCCGCCCGCGCCGTCCACGAAGCCGTGGCTCACCTCGCCGGTGAAGAGGTGGGCCCACACGGACGGCTCGTACAGCGCGGACACGTCCGCCAGCGGCTCCGTGTGCACCTTCACCATGACGTTGCGGTCCAGCAGCAGGCGCTTGAGCCGGTCCGCCTGGCTGAGCGTGCCGCACGCCACCGCGCACGCCACGCGCATGTCCCGCCAGCGCTGCAGGCGCTCCACCAGCGGGCTGAGCGCGCCCTCCTCGCCGTGGTGCGCCAGAATCGCCTCGCGCAAATCCTGGGTGCCGCCGAAGCTGAAGAGCACCGGGGGCCGCTCCGACTGCGCCAGCGACAGGCCGCCGCCCTCCACCACGCGGAAGGCGCCCAGCCGCTCCGCCACCGCGTCTCGCGTGAGGAAGTGCTCCGCGGGCGGGCACACCAGGTCCTGCCGCGCCTCCGCCGCCGTGAAGGAGCGCTCCAGCTCCGCCCACAGCTCGTCCACCGCGCGGTCCAACCCCAGCGGGTCGTCCAGGTAGAAGACGGGCGGCTCCTTGCCCCACTGGCGCAGGAAGTCGAACACCGTGGACAGCCCACCCTCGAAGAGGCCGGGCAAGAGCCCCTCCAGGCCGAAGCCGGGCAGGCCCTCTCGCAGCGCGTCCAGCCGCTCGCGGAGCTGGATGGTGGGCAGGTTGATGCGGTCCGCCACCGCGCGGGCGGCGGCCTCGGCGCGCGGCCGCGTCTGGTCCGTGAGGAGGACCTCCCGCGCCGGCACGAGGACGACCTCCTTCAGCGAGTCCACCGTGCGCTGCGACTGCGGGTCGAAGGCGCGGATGGAGTCGATGGTGTCCCCGAAGAACTCCAGGCGCACCGGCTTGTCGTAGAGCGGGCTGAAGACGTCCAGCAGGCCGCCGCGCACGGAGAACGTCCCCACGTCCTCCACCAGCGGGCTGTTCTGGTAGCCCATGCGCGCCAGCTTCAGCGCCAGCGAGTCGCGGTCGAAGTCCTGTCCCACCACCACCCGCTCGGACAGCGACGTCATGACGTCCAGCGGCAGCATGCGGCGGTACAGCGCGCGCACGGACATCACCACCGCGGGGAAGCGCGTGCCCTGGCCCAGGTGGAAGAGGGCGCCCAGCCGCTCCGTGACGGTGGCCGTGTCGGGCGACAGCTCGTCGTAGGGCAGCATCTCGTCCGCGGGCAGCCGCAGCACGCGCGGCTCCAGCAGGCTGCCGTTGCCTCCCAGGAAGAAGGCCAGGTCGGCGGCCAGGGCGTCGGCCGCCTCCTCGTCCACCGCCACGCAGACGAGCGGCGCCCGGGCCGCCTGGTGCAGGCGGGCCAGCACGTGGCCGCGCGCCGCGCCCTTCAGCCCCTGCGTCCGCACGCGGCGGCCGGGGTGGAGGGCCTCCAGGACCTGGGCGAGCGGGTCACCTGCCACCGGAGGCGCGCCGCCGTGCAGCGCCGCCTCCACATCCAGCCTCTGAGTGAAGGGAGTGTCCATGAGTGGACCCTGAGGGCCCCCGGGTAATTAGGGGGGTGGGAGGCCCAAATCAACGACAGAGCGCGCGGCCTGTCGTGTCACGGGCGGCCCCTCCATCCACCGGGTCCGGTCCGGCACGGTCCGGTGGGACCGGGGGCCGGTTGCTCCCATGCCCCCGTGTGGGACAGGCTTCCTCCAAAGGGCACGACTTGGGGGGCCGCGCCAGCCATGCAATCCGGACGTGGGAGCCACAAGCGCCCGGTCAGCGGGGGTGACATGCCCCCCTCCGAGGCGGTCATCGTGCTGCGCAGTGTCCGCTCCCCCGTGGGCGGCATCCTCGACTTCGAGTGCGTCTCCGCCAACACCTATGCGGAGCGCTGGCTCGGGCGGGAGGAGCGCCCCCTCGTGCGCCAGCGGCTGCTGGACGAGGCCCCGTGGGTGCAGGCGTGCGGCCTGTTCGCCGTGTGTGTCCGGGTGGCGGTGCGCCGCGAGCCGGAGGTGGTCCGGCTGTCGCGCCGCTCTCCCGTGGGCACCGTGTGGCTGCAGGCGCGTGTGTCGCCCTGGGAGGACGGCACCGTCCTCTTCCTGGAGGACCTCACCGAGCGGATGGCCGCCGAGGAGGCCCTGCGCAGGGACCATGACCTGCTGCACACCGTCATCGAGAGCGCCACGGACGCCATCTACGTGAAGGACCTGGATGGGCGCTACGTGCTCATCAACCCCGCCACCGCGCGCGCCTTCAACCGCCCGCCCAGGGAAATCCTCGGGCGCACGGACGCGGAGCTGCTGGGCCCCACCGCCGCCGTGCCCACGCTGGAGCATGACCGCGCGGTGGCGGAGTCCGGGCAGACGGACACCTACGAGGACTCCGAGGGCGGCCCGGGCACCGACTGCATCTGGCAGACGACCAAGGGCGTGCTGCGCCGCGGAGACGGCACCGTCTATGGCCTCTTCGGCATCAGCCGGGACGTCACCGCGCGGCGCCGCCTGGAGCTGGAGCGCGAGGAGGAGGCGCGCTACCAGGAGCGCTTCATCGGCGTGCTGGGGCACGACCTGGGCAACCCGCTGGCCGCGGTGCGTCTGACGGCCGCGGCCCTGCTCGCCCGAGACACGCTGCCGCCGGACGTGCGGCGCGGGGTGGAGCGCATCGACGGGAGCGCGGCACGCATGGCGCGGCTGGTGAAGCAGCTGCTGGACTTCACCCGGGCGCGCATGGCCGGCGGCATTCCCGTGCGCCCGCGCGAGGTGTCGCTGGAGGAGGTGTGCCGCCGCATCATCTCCGAGCTGGAGCCCGCCCACCCGGAGCGCCCCATCCTCCTGGAGGTGGAGGGCGAGTCCCGCGGCGTATGGGACGAGGAGCGGCTGGGGCAGGTGCTGTCCAACCTGCTCGGCAATGCCCTGCAGCACAGCCCGCAGGGGACGGGGGTGCGCGTCAGGCTGTCCGCCGCGGACGCGCACTTCCAGCGCGTGGAGGTGCACAACGGGGGGCCGCCCATCCCCGACTCATTGCGCCCGCGCCTCTTCGCGCCCTTCCACCGCGCGCCGGCCGAGCCCGGGCAGCCGAGGCCCCAGCACCAGGGGCTGGGACTGGGCCTCTACATCGTGTCGCAAATCGTCACCGCCCATGGAGGCTGGGTGGACGTGGCGTCCTCGGTGGACGCCGGCACCCGCTTCTCCGTGACGCTGCCCCGCGTGGCCCGGCCGCCGGGCGCCCTTCCGGGCCGGGGCACCTGAGCCAGGGGCAGGCGGCTTCAGCGGGCGCCGAACTTCAGGCCCGCGCGGACGCGGAGCACGTCTTCCAGCGCGCCCGGGTCCACCAGCTCCAGGGCGGCGGCCTGGGACAGGCCGGAGTAACGGGCGCGGTACTCCTCCTCGTCCTCCTCGTCGTCGTCCTTGCCGCCCTTGTCGTCACCGCCGCCCTTGCCCCCTCCCTTGCCGTCGCCCCGCTGCAGCACGGACAGCGGCTCCGGCCGGGACAGCCCCTTCTCGATGCGGACGGACGACAGGGCGTCCGCGCGCAGCGCGGTGAAGAGGCTGACCATGGACAGGCAGAACACGAGGGCGACGGCGAGGTTCTTCATGGGCGGCTCCGTTTCTCATCCCCCATGACGCGCGGCCTCGCGCGGAAATTCAAGCCGGCTACTTCGCCTTCATTGTGCGGATGTATCCCACCAGTGCGTCAAGCTGCTGGGGGGAGAGCTTGTCCTTGTAGGGCTTCATCTTCCGGTTCCGGGGGGAGCCGTCGGCAATCATCTCCCGGATGTCGGCGTCCGTCTGGGCCTGCTGCCAGGCGGGCTGGCTCATGTCGACGATGGACTCCTTCTGGCCCATCTTCGTCTTCGCCTTGCCGTCGTCCCCATGGCAGGACTTGCACTTCGCCTTCCACACCTCGGCGACGTCCTCCGCGTGGGCGCTCGGGGCCAGGCAGAGGGCCATCATCAGGGCGAACCGCTTCATCATCGTCCGTGTCTCCTCGGGAATCCGGTGGCGTGGGCTCAGGGCGCGCAGCCGGCGGCGGCCGGCTCCTTTTCACAGTCGACCATGCTCGCGGCGCCGGTGAGCGGGTCCACCACCAGCACCCGGGTCGGAGTGTAGGCCGCTTCGCCCTCCCGCTTGCGCCGGATTCTCAGCGTCCCCGCGGCGGGAGCATCGCCCGTGGGGTTGCATGAGGTGGCGCCCGCGGCGGCCACGGGCCGGCCGCTCTCGCCCAACCAGCAGGTGCCCACCAGGGAGGAGACGTCCATCTCCGGCGACAGGGGCACCGCCTCGCCCACGTCGGTGCAGGTGCAGGGCCCACCATCATTGTTGCACGGCGCGTTGAGGCAGGCGGTGAGGGGACACTGGCTTCCCCAGTTGTCCGTGGCCGCGTTCGCGCAGTCCAGCTTCTCCCAGCGCAGGCCGGGCACCTCGACCCCGTTCTCCGTCGTGGTGACCTGTCCAAGCCGCACCGGCTGCCGGGTGAGCCGCGCATTCCGCCGGGCCTCCTGGGCCGCGATGAGGATGGAGCGCTCGGCGGCGCTGGCGCGCTGGTTGCGGATGACGGCCTGGAAGCCGGTGACGCCCAGCCCCAGGAGGATGCCGGCAATCGCCACCGTCGTCATCAGCTCCAGCAGCGTCATTCCCCGTTGTGTCGCTCGCACGTCAGCCCCCTGCGAATCCGAAGTTGCGCGGCGCGACGCGGATGATGAAGTGGCGCCGCTTGTAGCCGTCCATCGGGTTGTTCTCGTCGTCGGCGCCGCCGTCAATCACGCTCTGGCTGTCCGGCCGGTCGGAGCGCGCGGTGATGGCCAGCTCCACCACGCGCACGCGCCGCATCAGCTCGTCGCGGGCGCTGCCCGGGCCATAATCGTTGACCCCCATCACGCCCGCGTCCACCGCCGCGAGGTGCGGCCAGCACGCCGCGTTGGTGCACTGGTCCAGCGCGGGCCGCACGGGAATGGACGTGGGGTCCGGGTAATACACCAGCGCCGCGCCCGGAGTGATTTCGACGCCCAGCCGCACCTGCAGCCGCTCGATTTCGTCGGACAGCGGCTGGTAGCCCTGGGCCCCCAGCGAGCCATCCGGGTCCATCTCCAGGACCGGCTGGCCGCTCTTCCAGTTGACGCGGAAGGCCCGCGCGGACAGCGGCATGAGCAACCCGTCGCTCTCCGGCCGGGCGTCGTCGAACAGGGGCGGAATGGGCGCCGTACCGGAGCAGGGGCTGTTGGCCGCGAAGGCGGCGGCGCCGGGGGCTCCCAGTGTCCAGGAGAGGTTGTTGTTACCGCCGCTGTTGCGCCCGGCCTGGGCGACCCCCACGCACGCGGCCCGCACCTGGGGGTCGGCCACGATAAGGGGCGTGTTCGCCGGAATGCCGGCATCCGAGTCGGGAGGCGCGGGCCGCTCCAGGCACAGCGGACCGTTGTTGTTGCCGCCCATCCGGACGTCGCTGGCGCCGCAGTTGTCCAGGCGCAGCGCGCGGGCAATGTCCGCCTCGAAGATTTCCAGCACGTCCGACTGCATGCCCGCGTAGGTGCCTGTCGGAAGCGCGAAGGTGGGGTCTCCCGAGAAGCCCGCGTCGCTACTCACCGAGACGGCGTAGCGGAGGTTCTCGGGCGCCCCCCCCAGGTACAGCGGCGCGCTGCCGAAGCCCGCCCCGGCCCGCTGCACCGCGGGGCTCAGCAGGTCCCTGGCGGCGCGCCCGGCGTTCTGCGTCTCCATCGTGCGCTCCTCCAGCAGGCCACGCCGTTGGAGGTAGATACCGGCGGACACGGCGCCGGCGATGATGAACAGCGCGATGGTGCTGGCAATCATCATCTCGATGAGGCTGAAGCCTCGGGGAGCGAAGCGGCTTCTCATTGGGCCATCCGGGTCTGCAACGCCACCGCGCGGCGGCCGAGGTCCGCGTCCAGCCAGCTGACGGTGACGCGCACGTTGACGACGCTCGAGAGCGGCTGCCCGGCCACCAGCCGGTTGAGCACGGGCGAGCCGGTCTCCTGTCCCTCGAAAGGAGGGTCCACGTCCACCGCCACCTCGTACCGCAGCCGCTCCGGGTCCCCGGCCCCGGGCGCCACTTCCCGGGGCGTGCCGTTGGAGCTCCACCACACCGTGCGCGTCGTGTCGTCGAGCGCCGCGACGTTGGCGCAGGGCGCGGCGGGGGGCGGCGCGGCGCAGCGCATGGAGACGATGCGCTCCAGCTCCTGCTCCGCGATGAGGCCCGCCTGCGCGTGGATGAGGTTGCGGCGGTTCTGCTTGGAGGACGCGAGGACCACCAGCGATATCCCGAGGATGCCGAACACCACCACCGCCATGGTGGCCATGGCCTCCAGCAGGGTGATGCCGCGGTGGGCCCGCGGCCCCGCTGAGCGACGGTGAGACGTCACGGGATGACTCCCTGGATGTTGCCGCCCGGACGCACGTCCCAGATGATCGTGCGGGAGCGGGTCCCGTTGCCACTGCCGCTCTCGGTGTTGAACGCCTGGCCGGGCCGGTTGTTGGTGATGCCGGTGGTGTTGGCCTGCACGAAGATGCGTCTGTCGAAGGACACCGGCTGCGTGAGGCTGTGGCCCCCCAGCGAGGTGCCGTTGCCGCCGGCCACGCCGCCGCTGACCGCCCCGAAGGCGTAGAGCATTCCGCTCTCGTCCGCGTCCAGGCTGCAGAGGTTGGCGGACGTCCCCACCGCCGTGGCGGTGTAGACGGTGTCGTCATCGCCCAGCGTCACGCCGCCCCACACCACCTGCCGGGGGTCCAGCGGTTGCACCCAGGCCACGCTGCCCTGCGTGCAGGAGGTGTCGGTGAGCGGGTTCGGGTCGTCGAAGGCCATCAGGTGGTAGCGCGGCCGCGCGCCCTGGTCCACCGCCTCCGTGTCGTCATCCGGGTTGTTGCCCGTGCCGAAGAAGATGCGCACGGCGCTGCTCGCGCCGTTGCGGTCCTGCTTCACGGCGATGTTGGAGTAGATGCTCTGGGCCGCGGCGTCCTGCACCAGGTTGTTGCCGTTGGCCGGGTCCCGGGCCTCGCGCGCATTGGCGATGACACACGAGCTGATGACCTTGCCCAGCTTGCTGGCGGCCGAGGACGTGTCCACGTTCCTCAGGTTGACGCGGAAGACGCGGCCGCGGGTGGTGGCCACGTAGACGACGTCGTAGTTGCTGTCGCCGTCCACGTCCACGCTCACCGGCGCGCTGCCAATGCCCTCGCCGACGTCGCCCAGCACCACCACGCCCGCCAGCAGGTTCTTCAGCTTGCTGGTGCCATGGTTGACCTGGATGGGCACGCCCGTCTTCACGTCGATGAGGTAGAGCGTTCCACGCGAGGCCTGGGGCGGCGTGGCCGCGTTGTTGTCGTGGTCATACACCTTCGGCGAGTAGTCGGAGGCGAAGGCCGCCACCCACTTCTTGCCGCCGGCCGTTCCGAAGTCCATGCGCACCAGCACCGGGTTGTGCCGCGAGCCGCCCGTGTCCGGCTTCATGTCGCTGGGGAAGATTCGCTCGAGCGTCTTGCACGCGGAGTCAGTCGCGGTCGGCGAGCACAGAGCGCCCTGGTTCGCTCCGGACTCATAGAACCGGTCACGCTGCACGTCCAGCTCCCACATGATGCCGGGGTAGTTGGTGGTGTCGGCCGGGTTGGTGACGTCCAGCGAGAAGAAGACGCTCTGGGACGGGCCGGTGGCGCTGACGAGGACGGTCTTCGCGCCCTCCCTGGCCCCGGGCGTCGTGTTGAGGACCCAGGGCGTCCCCGACGCGGGGTTGTAGCCGGTGGTCGGCAGGTACTCCGTGCTGTTGCGCAGGTCCACGAAGGCCACCGAGGGGGCGGCGTCCACCGTGGCGCGCCTCGTCTTGTCCTGCGAGCGGATGTAGTTCTCCACGTAGTAGCGCAGCATCTTGCCCGGCAGGTACGCGTAGAGCTCCTCGCCCGTGCCGTAGTCACGCTCCGGTGCACAGCCGGGGGAGACGGCGTGCGCGAAGTAGCCGCGGAACTCCTTGAAGGCGGTGCAGTTGTCGTCCCCGGAGCGCACCTTGCCCAGGGACAGCGCGTGCAGGTAGCCGGTCGTGCTGCCGATGAAGGCCACGGCCTGACGGTTCTGGAGGGTGGGGTGGTTGAGGAAGGTCGCGGCGCGGAACGCATCCTGCTCGGACGAGGGCGCGCGCTTGAGCCAGCTCGGCTCGCTGGCGGGCCCCACGATGGCGGCGGTGGACAGGTTGATGCCGCCCATGGGCCACGTGCGCCGGGTGGGGAGCTGCTCCGCGGGAAGGCCCGCGGGAATGGTGGTGTACTGGTTGTACTCCCAGCCGTAGAGCCAGTTGCGCAGCGTGTTGCGGTCGTTCGCGTTGCACACGCCATCCTGGTTGAGGTCGTAGCGGCCCGCGAGCGAGGGGGCGCACAGGTTCAGCGTCTCGTTGTTGGGCGCCGTCGTGGAGGTCGGGAAGAGCGGGCTGATGTTCAGCGTCTCCCCGGCCAGGGAGGCCACCGTGGCGCGGGCCGGGGTGGCGTTGTTCGGGTTGGTGCTGAGCAGCAGCCGGGTGTCGGGGGTGTCCGTGCGGACGTGGTGGCTGAGCCGCTCACCGCCGTTCCACGTGTCCCAGTTGTCCGCCGCGGTGTTCTCGTGGGCCGGGTTCTCCGGCTCATAGAGCCTGCGCAGGTAGACGTGGCCGCGCTCGCTCACGTCCAGCCGCCGGTCATAGACGCGGTAGGAGGGGTAGAGGACGTTCGGGCTCGCTGGCGCGGGGTTCTCGTACCAGGGTCTGGGCGTGTACCAGGTGCGGCCCGGCGTCTCCGACTGGCCGAAGAGGATGGTGTTCGCGACGGGGAGGATGGAGGCGCGCCCGTACTGCCCGGACTTCTGCGCCTTGTAGGAGACGTTGACGTTCTTGATGATGGGCTGGCAGGACTCGCCCGGGCTCTCGATGATGGCGCGCCAGCAGAGCTGGGAGCCGGTGTAGCCGCGCTCGAGGAAGTCGCTGACGGACCGGGTGATGTCCACCCGCGTGCCCGGCGTCGCCGTGGCCGCCGGGAAGGGCATCGTCACCCAGCCCGGCTCGGGATTGGGCGAGAACGTGGGGGTGGCGGTGCCGCAGTCCGCCGTGCACACCTGGCAGTCCAGCGCCACCTGGTAGGTGATTTTGGGCCGAGGCTGCTCCGTGCCGCCGTCCGGCAGGGGGATGTCGAGGTCGGGGCTGCAGTCGCTCGGCTGGCCATCGATGTTGTTGTACGGCTGGTCGTTGATGGTCATCTCCACCGAGGTGATGGTGTAGTCCAGCGCGATGTCCGGCGAGATGTCGGAGACGATGTCCGACTTGAACGTGCCGTTGTTCTGCTTGTTGATGAGGATGACGATGTCGTTGTACGTGCGGTTGCCGCCCGAGTTCTGGTCTTCCCACCCAAGAATCCAGACGTTCGGGTTGTTGTAGGGCGCTCCCACCAGCGTGTGGGCCGCGCGATACCCGTACGAGCGCACCTGCTGGATGGGCTGGTCCGCCGGGAAGGTGACGTTGCCGTACGTGTCCGACCCGAGCCGGGTGTAGGCCCCAAAGTCGAGCCAGCCGGACTGCAGCGTCTTCTCCGCGACGAGCTCCGTGTCCCCGGGCGGGGAGCCCTCGCCCACCTGGTGCAGGTCCATGTTGAGCAGTGTCTTGGAGAAGAAGACGTTGATGTCGCCGTGCGCCCAGAGGGTGCACTGCACGCGGCCGTCCTCCGGCTTCACCATGAAGCACGAGTCGGTGGCCTGCTCGCCGCCCAGGCGGCCGTAGATCTGCTCCACGTAGGTGACGAGGAAGAAGACGATTTCCCGCTCACCCTGGATGCGGCCCACCTTGACGCGCCGGTCCTCCTCGTTGATGGGGGCCGTGGGGCTCTTGCCGGGGATGAGCCGCCCCTGGGTGTCGAACGCGCTGGCCTTGTAGTCGGGCAGGCCGTCATAGGCGCCTCTCCTGTCCCAGAGGGGGCCCGCCGGCACCTTCACGCCGTTGACGAGCGTGTAGCCCATGCGCGGCTGGAGGCACTCGGCGGTGTCCGAGCCGGGGCAGGAGTTGCCGTCATCGTCCGTGGCATAGAAGACGATGTTGCCCAGGCCCAGGTTGTTGTTCTCCTCGGCGCGGGGCTCCAGCAGGTTGGGGATGTGGGGGAACAGGCCGCGGTCGCTGAAGTAGGTGTCGGTGCGGTTGAAGTCGGGGCCGTTACTGGAGATGTCCAGCGACGTGTCCACGACGCGCATGCCCACCACGCCGCCATTCGGCTTGTCGGGATACCAGTCGTCATCCGGCCAGCGCCGGGGACCTTCATCCGGGTCGTAGCTGGGGTCCGAACCGCACGAGCCCGTGAGGAGGTCCGGCTCGCGGAACTGCGTGGCCGTGCCGCCGTCCGGCTTGGGGTGGGTGAATGTCCTGCTCGGGCAGCGGGGGCCCTCGCTACCGATGTAGGGCCGGTTGGCGTTGAGGTTGTAGAGGTCCTCGTGGAAGTCGGGCACGCCGTTGCCATCGCTGTCGATGAGCACGTCGTCGTTGTTGTTGAGCGGGTCCCGGATGTCCACGTAGCCGCGGTTGACGAGGTCGTCGTAGTAGAACCAGCCCAGGGTGTGGGACGCGCCTTCACCCGCGCGGTCGTCCACGATGAGCGCCTCCAGGTCCTGCTCGAAGGGCAGGACGATGCGCTCGGGGTTCAGCGAGCTGTGGAAGGTGTTGAGGCGCAGCCAGCCTTCCTTCGTCACGTCGATGGCGCTGCGCGCACCCATTTCCTCGGTGAAGTCCGGCTGCTGGTCATCACCGGTGGTGTCGATACAGGGATTGAACGAGGTTCCGCCGTCCTGGGCGGTTGCCGCCAAGGGAATGGCGAAGACCATGGCGGCGATGAGCAGTCTGCAGGTGCGCAGCATGGTGTGTCCTGTGCGGGGGAAAGAGGTGGAAGGGCGGCTAGCAGCCGCCGGTGTTGTCCGCGCCCATGGCGTCTTCGGGGCTGCAGCCGCCGCCGGCACCGGTACCGCTGGTGATGAGCGAGCGGATGATGGCGCGCTGGGGCTGGGTGCCCTGCTGGCCGGTGACCTCACCGACGGACACGAGCCAGACGCGGTTGTTGCTGTCCGCCTTGCGGTCGTTGGAGTCGTCGTCGTCCACGAGGAAGACGCGGTAGCGGACGTTGAGCTGGTCCGGGTAGTCGAGGATGGGGCCATCCGAGCCGTACGTCTCCTGGTTGTTCGTGTTGTGGTCCAGGTCGACGGCGGCGCCCGCGCTCGCCGCCTGCAGCGTGTAGCTCGTCCAGGGGATGACCTCGTACCAGGGCACGGCATTGTCGCTGGGCAGGCCCGTCTCGGTGACGAAGCCGTTCACCCCGCTGCCCGGGCTTCGCAGGTCCCCGAGCTGCTGCATGATGGGGCCGTAGTTCCGCCCGCCCGCGGAGACGAGCATCAGCCGCACCACCTCGCGAGCCTCCGCGAGTCCCGCCTCCGCGGCGAACTGCGCCTCGCGGTTGCGGCGCTCACTTCCCTGGAGCGCGCTCTCCGACGCCACCGCGCGCAGCGAGACGACCACCGCCGCGGCGATGAAGGCGATGATGCCAATCGCCATCAGCAGCGCGAAGCCGCGCCGGCCGCGCCGGCGCGCGAGCGACCTCATCTTGGGCGGGGAACGGTTCACCGACAGGCTCCTTGCCAGGCAGGCAACGGGAAGGGCGTGGCGTCCGTCCAACAGCAATCTCCGGGCCTGCCCGGAAGTCGCGCGCACTCCAGTCCTTTCAGCCCTTTGGGCTCACCCCCGGGTTGCAATTGACACATGTTGTCCTGACAACCTTTTGCGAGGTCCGCAAAAGTTGCGAGGCAGGGTGGGCGGCTTGTGGCCAATGCAACTGGATTCTCAAAAACTGTTGGTGGATGAAATCGCTGGAAGAGTAGAAAAAGCGGGGCACCTCAAGCGCCGGGGCGGGGCCAGAAGGGCACGTCACGGCCGGGCGGGGTGAGCCACACCGACTGGAGGAAGCGCACGGCGTTGCGGTCCGCCTCGTCGTGCTCGGTGGTGAGGGCGTGGGCCGTGGCGATGAGCCCCAGCGTGGCGAGCCCGGCGCCGAGGGCCATGGGGGCCGGCCACCGCCGCCCGGGGGCTCGCGCCACCTCGCGGTACACCCACGCGGCCACGGCCAGCAGCACGGCCAGCAGCAGCGCGCCCGCGGCCGGCTGGGGCAGGCCGAGGAAGGACAGCACGCCGGGCGGGAAGAAGCCGGCGCCCACGAGCGGCAGCGCCAGTCCACCCACGGCGTTGGAGACGTCGTCGGGGATGTAGTTGACGAAGGTGGCCACGCCCGTGGTGGCGATGGAGGCCGCGCACAGCATGGCGGCCGCGCCCGTGGCCCACGGCCGTCCGCTGGCGCGCGGTGACTCCAGCCACAGGCCCGCGGGCAGCAGGAGGAAGGGCACCAGCCCCGTCAGGTGGCGCGGCCCCGTCGTCCAGCCCCACGAGTCATAGGAGAAGGACGAGGTGAAGTACGTGTAGCCGGCCACGAGCGCCACCGTCATCCACGCGGCCGCGCGCTCTTCCGGCGTGGTGTCGCCGCGCCGGTACTTCAGCCGCGCCAGGCCCGGCAGCGCCAGCAGGAGGAAGGGAGACAGGGTGAACAGCCCACGCAGCGGGGAGAAGAAGGAGAGGGCGAAGGCGCGCGGGTCCGGCGTGCGGATGCCGAGGAAGCCGCCCAGGTGCCACGGCTGGTAGGCCGCGTCGTTGAGGTGCTTGTAGCCCGTGGTCAGCGGGTGGCCGAAGGCGGCGTCGTGGTAGAGCGCCAGCGCCACCACGAAGGGCAGCGCGCCCAGCGTGGCCAGGCCCGCGGCCCGGCCCAGGCGCCGCCAGCGCTCGCGTGCGGGGGCCTGCTGGAACAGGAGCGTGAGCGCCGCGTACAGCACCAGCCCGAGCACGCCCAGCGCGCCGGTGTACTCGGCGGCCACGGTGGCTCCAGCGCAGGCGCCCGCCACCAGGTAGCCCCGCTCGCGCCACTCGCCGCGCGCGCACCGCCACAGCGCGTAGAAGCCGGCGAAGAGCAGCACCGCCGTCGTCTGGTGGCTCATGAAGAGCAGCGAGTAGCTGAAGGCCAGCGAGCCCAGCCCGTAC
This sequence comes from Myxococcus sp. RHSTA-1-4, assembly GCF_020037125.1. Classification (GTDB taxonomy): domain Bacteria; phylum Myxococcota; class Myxococcia; order Myxococcales; family Myxococcaceae; genus Myxococcus. The sequence continues at coordinate 496,754 of NZ_JAIQDG010000001.1, read as the reverse complement.
GTCACCGTGAGGGCGTCCGCCACGGGCGGTGCCAGGTGCGCGCGCAGGTAGCGGCGCACGAGCCACAGCATGAAGAGCGTGGGCAGCACGGTGAGGAACAGGCGCGAGAAGAAGACGAGCGGCACCTCGGGCACGGCGTAGCGGTGGCCTCCGCCGAGCGCGCGCAGGGTGGCGTACAGCGGCACGGCGGCGAACGACAGCAGCGGCGCCTTGCTGGGGTAGTACTTCCCGTCCTTCACGGACAAATCACCCACGTAGCCGTAGTCGCGCAGCGCGCCGTTGATGTCGAGCGTGCCGTACTCCACCAGCGCGCGCGTCTGCCACAGCCGGCACAGCTCGTTGGGCGAGCGCAGGCCCGGGTGGTACGGGAACAGCAACACGTACAGCGCCACCAGCGCGGCCCACACGGCGCCGCGGGCCGGACTCACGCGTCGCCTCCGGTGGCGCGGGCCACGGCGAAGAGGCTCATTCCCACGGGCAGCTTCACGTGGGACTCGGCCTGGGCGAGGAGGGGCGCCAGCGTGTCGTAGAGCTTGAGCTGCAGCTTCGGCACCGCGCGGCGGCGCAGCAGGCGGCTGTTGACGAACCAGCCCGGCATGCCCACCAGGTTCATCCACTCCAGCTTCTCCACCGCGAAGCCGTTCTCCTCCAGCACGGCGCGCAGGGAGGCGGGCGTGTAGCGGCGGTGGTGGCCCACGGCCTCGTCGATGGCGCCGAAGAGCTGGGGCAGCGCCGGCACCAGGATGACCACCCGGCCGCCGGGGGACAGAATCTGCCGGAAGCGGCGCACCGCCGAGGCGTCGTCGGGGATGTGCTCCAGCACGTTGGACAGGACGATGGTGTCCAGCCGCTCCTTCTTGAGCGACTCCCAGTCCGCCAGCGCCACGTCGGACAGGTAGGGCCGGACGTGGGGCTTGCCGCGGAAGAGGTTCTTCAGGCGGTCCACGTAGAAGCGGTCCACCTCCAGCGCCACGAGCAGCTCCAGGCCGGGCTCCAGCTCGCGTGTAATCGTGCCGATGCCGGCGCCAATCTCCAGCACGCGGCGGCCCAGGTGCTCGCGGAAGCGGCGGGCCAGCCACTGGTTGTAGTGGGTGGCGCCGTCCATGCGCTCCAGGGTGGTGTAGCCCTCGTGCTGGTTGTCCGCGTCGTCGCGCACGGTGGCGTAGCGCAGGAGGGTGCGCAGCCGGGACAGGTGCGCGGCGCGGGGGCGGCGGGGCACCTCCGGCGTGGGGGGCAGGGGCACCTCGGTGAGGCGGAAGAGCTGCGCGGCCAGCTTCACCACCAGCTCCGCGTCCACCGCGTCGTCGTCGCTGGTGAGGGTGACGGAGCGCAGCGCCTCCGTGCGGAAGGCGCGCAGGCCGGTGAGCGGGTCCGCCAGCGCCACGTCGGTGACGAAGCGGGTGAAGTGCCCCAGGGCGCGGTCCGCCAGCAGCTCCGGCGCCAGGCCCTGGGCGAGGCCCTGGAAGCTGCGGCGGCCGAACACGGCGTCCGCGGTGTCCGCGCGGATGGGCTTCACCAGCGCGTCGTACACGTCCGGAGACCAGGCCGTGTCGGGGTCGTGCAGCACCGTCACCGCGCCCGTCACCTTGTCCAGCGCCGCGCGGATGGCCGCCCCCTTGCCCCCCGGCGCGGCGACCACGTGCAGGCCGGGGCCGGGGGCCACCTCCACGGGGCCCTCTCCGGCGAGTACCACCTCGGCGCTTCGGGACAGCTCCCGGGCGAAGCGGGAGGCGGCGGCGGCGGTGCTGGGGGCGTAGGGCAGGACGAAGGAGAGCGCGCGAGTCACGCGGCGCTGACTAGCACAGCCCGCCGGGCCGCGCGCGTCCGCGGCTTCTCGGGCCTTCAAGATGAAAGGATGAGGGGCATCCAGGCGGCGGCGGAACGATGGACAACCCCGCGTGGAAACGGCACGCTCGACCGCTGATTTCGGGTGTGGGTGAAGGTCGGGGCGGCAAGCCTCCGGGCCGGGGCCGCGCCAGGGGAAACCCAGGAGAGACGAGACGTGGACGGAACCATGTTCGACCCGGCCGGCGGTGCCGGCGGCCTGACTCCCGCGGGCATGATGCAGCACGTGCGCGCGCTGTGGCGGCGCAAATGGGTCGTGCTCGGCGCGGCGGTGGTGGTGGCGGCGCTGACGGCCGTCCACACGCTGCGCCAGCCCAAGGTCTACTCCGCCAGCACCTCGCTCATCATCGACGTGATGGCGCCGCGCTTCCTCGACGGGGACGTCAAGGAGGTCATGGGCGAGGAGCGCAGCAACTACTGGTTCAACAAGGAGTACTACGCCACCCAGAGCGAAATCATCACCTCGCGCGCGGTGGCCAGCCGGGTGGTGGACAAGCTGGGCCTGGCGACGGACGCGGACTTCCTGGGCCTGGCGCACATCCAGGACGAGAAGGCGCGCGTGCAGGCCATGCAGTCCGCGGACGCGGTGGGCGCGCTCCAGTCGCGCATCCGCGTCATCCCCGCGAAGGACTCGCGGGTGATGGACATCGCGGTGGACGACCTGGACCCCAAGCGCGCGGCGCTCCTGGCCAACGAGGTGGCCTCCGCGTACATGGCGGAGAACCTGGCCCTCAAGCTGCGGATGACGGAGGACGCGCGCTCGTGGCTGGAGGGCCGCCTGGCGGACCTGGAGTCCACGTCCAAGTCCAGCGAGCTGGCCGTCTACGACTTCAAGAAGGACGCGGACATGCTGTCCACGTCGCTGGAGTCGCGGATGAGCATCGTCAGCGAGCGCATCAACACGTACAACCTCAAGCTGACCGAGGTGCGCATCCAGATCGCCGCCCAGCAGGCGCGCGTGGAGGCCATCAACAAGCTGCGCAAGTCCGCGCCGGAGGATGAGACGTGGGCGGAGGCGCTCACCGGCATGAACGAGGGCCCCATCCAGGACCTGCGCCGCAGCTACACGGAGCTGCGCGTGGCCTGCGCGGAGCTGGCGGAGCGCTACCTTCCCGAGCACCCGAAGCTCCTGGAGTGCAACCGCAAGCTGTCGGTGGTGCGCGAGGACTTCCTCAAGAGCCTCAACAACGTGGTGCGCGCGGCGGAGACGGGGCTGGCGGAGTCGGTGGCGCAGGAGAAGAACCTGGTGCGCCTGCTGGACGCGGCGAAGCAGGAGGCCTTCGCGGTGAACAAGAAGTCCATCGAGTTCGACCGGCTCAAGCGCGAGTCGGACAACAACCAGCGCCTCTACGAGCTGGTGGCCCGGCGCCTCAAGGACATCGAGCTGTCGGGCCTCCTGCGCACCAGCAACGTGCGCGTGCTGGACCCGGCCCGGCCCATCTTCGTGCCGGTGAAGCCCCACGTGCGCCGCGACCTCATGGTGGGCCTGGTGCTGGGGCTCGTGGCGGGCCTGGGCATCGCGTTCCTGCTGGAGCTGCTGGAGAACAGCGTGGCCACGCAGGCGGACGTGGAGGAGCGGCTGGGCCTCGCGTTCCTGGGCGTGGTGCCGCGCATCGAGGGCGCCCGTGCGCCGCGAGACAGGGATTTGCACGTGCACCGCGAGCCCAAGTCGACGGTGGCGGAGTGCACGCGCGCCATCCGGACCAACCTCCTCTTCATGTCGCCGGACAAGCCCTTCAAGACGCTGGTGGTGACGTCCAGCGGCCCGCAGGAGGGCAAGTCCACCACGTGCATCAACCTGGGCGTGGCCATGGCGCAGAGTGGCAACCGGGTGCTGCTGCTGGACACGGACATGCGCCGGCCCCGGCTGCACCGCGCCTTCGGCGTGCCCAATGAAATGGGCATCTCCTCGCTGGTGGTGGGCGAGGGCACGCTGGAGAAGGCGGTGAAGAGCACGGAGGTGCCCGGCCTCTTCGTGCTGCCGTGCGGCCCGCTGCCTCCCAACCCGGCGGAGCTGCTGCACACCCAGGCCTTCGCGGACCTGCTCAAGTCCGTGTCCGAGCGCTTCGACCGCGTCATCCTGGACAGCCCGCCCATCAACGCGGTGGCGGACTCGGCGGTGCTGGCCACGCAGTGTGACGGCGTGGTGCTGGTGCTGAAGGCGGGCAAGACGAACCGCGAGTCCGCGAAGCGCGCGCTGCGCTCGCTGGCGGACGTGCAGGCGCGCATGTACGGCGCCGTCCTCAACGACGTGGACCTCAAGGCGCCGCGCTACGGGGACTCGTACCTGGCCTATCAGGGCTACGGGCAGTACGCCGAGGACTCCAAGGACGGGGTGGCCCAGTCGTGAGCGTGCCGCTGGCGGGCGCGGGCCTGAGGGTGCTGCACCTGGGCAAGTTCTATCCGCCGGCCTCCGGCGGCATGGAGGCCCACGTCCAGACGCTGGCGAGGGCCCAGGCGGAGCTGGGCGCGCAGGTGGAGGTGGTGTGCGCCAACCACTCGGTGGACGGCGCGGGCACCAGCCACGAGTTCCACGGCAAGAGCCCCACGCGCGAGGATTGGGACGGGCCGGTGCGCGTGGTGCGCCTGGGCCGCGCCGCCTCGGTGGCGCGCATGGACGTGATGCCGGACCTGCCGCGCGTGCTGCGGCGCGCGCTGGCGCGGGGCGTGGACGTGCTGCACCTGCACACGCCCAATCCCTCCATGCTGCTGGCACTGGACGTGGTGCCCCGGCTGCCGCCCGTCTTCGTCACCCACCACAGCGACGTCATCCGGCAGCGGGTGGCGGGCGCGCTCTTCCGCCCCTTCGAGGCGCTGCTGTACGCGCGCGCCCTGCGGGTGCTGGCCACGAGTGAAGCCTACGTGCCGGGCTCGCCGCTGCTGCGCGCCTTCCGGAGCAAGGTGCGCGCGCTGCCGCTGGGCATCGACCTGTCGCCGTACCTTCAGCCCTCGCCCGAGGCCCTGCGCGCGGAGGCGCACTGGCGCGCGGAGGCCGCGGGCGCGCCGCTGTGGCTGATGGTGGGGCGGCTCGTCTACTACAAGGGCCTGTTCACCGCGCTGGAGGCGCTGGCGCGGGTGCCGGGCCGGCTGGTGGTGGTGGGCCAGGGGCCGCTGGAGGCGCAGGGCCGGGAGCGTGCGCGGGCGCTGGGCGTGGAGGGCCGGGTGACGTGGGCGGGCTACCTGCCGCCGGACGCGCTCGCCGGCGCGTACCGCGCGGCCACCGCGCTCTGGTTCCCCAGCAACGCGCGCAGCGAGGCGTATGGCCTGTCGCAGGTGGAGGCGATGGCCAGCGGGCTGCCCGTGCTCAACACCGCCATTCCCCACTCGGGCGTGCCGTGGGTGAGCCGCCACGAGGAGACGGGGTTGACGGTGCCGGTGGGTGACGCGGCGGCGCTCGCCGTCGCCGCGCGGCGGCTGGTGGATGAGCCGGCGCTGGCGAAGCGGCTGGGCCAGATGGCGCGGGAGCGGGCGGTGGCCGAGTTCCGTCACGAGGTCATGGCCGCGCGCAGCCTCACGCTGTACGCCGAGGCCCTGGGACGTCCCGTGCCCACGGCCGACAGCGCGCCCCAGGTCGCGCCGCGCGCCGCGGCGGGAGGGGTGTGAGGCCTTTCATGCGAGTGCTGCACATCTACAGCGGCAACCTCTACGGCGGCATCGAGACGTTCCTGCACACGATGGCACGGGAGCAGGGACGCCAGCCCGGGCTGACCCACGCGTTCGCGCTCTGCTTCGAGGGCCGGCTGGCCCGCGAGCTGCGCGAGGCCGGAGCCGAGCTGCACCTGCTGGGCGAGACGCGCGTGGGCCGTCCGTGGACGGTGTGGCGCGCGCGGCAGGCGCTGAGGGAGTTGCTCCGGCGCGAGCGCTACGACGCCGTCATCTGCCACGCCATCTGGCCGCAGTCTCTCTTCGGCCCGGTGGTGCGCGCGGCCGGCGTCCCGCTCGTCTTCTACCAGCATGACGCGCTCAACGGCCGGCACTGGCTGGAGCGGTGGGCCCGCGTCACCGAGCCGGACCTCGTCATCACCAACAGCCGCTACTCGGCGGGGACGCTGGCCTCCGTCTACCCGCGCGCGCGGTGGAAGCTGGCGTACTACCCGGTGCTCGCGCCCCGGCGGGCGGACTCGAGGGACGGCGGGCGAGCGCGGCTTCGCGCGGAGCTGGGCGCGGGCGAGGGGGACGTCGTCATCGTCCAGACCAGCCGCATGCAGGAGTGGAAGGGCCAGCGGCTGCTGCTGGAGGCGCTCGGGCGGCTGCGCCAGGTGCCGGGCTGGCGGGCCTGGATTGCCGGTGGCGCGCAGCGGCCGGAGGAGGAGGCCTACCTCGAGGGACTCGAGGCCCAGGCCGCGGGCCTGGGGTTGACGGAGCGGGTGCGCTTCCTCGGGCAGCGCTCGGACGTGCCGCGCCTGCTGGAGGCCGCGGACATCCACTGCCAGCCCAACATGGGGCCGGAGCCGTTCGGCATCGCCTTCGTGGAGGCCTTGCAGGCCGGGTTGCCGGTGGTGACCACGGCCATGGGCGGGCCGCTGGAAATCGTGGACGCGACGTGCGGTGTGCTCGTGCCCCCGGAGCCGGCGCCCCTGGCCGAGGCGCTGCGCCAGCTCATCGAGGACCCCGGCGCGCGCGAGCGGCTGGGCGCCGGGGGGCCGGCCCGCGCCGCGAAGCTGTGTGAGCCGTCCGTCTACCTGCGCGCGCTGGACGAGGCCCTGCGCGACGTGACTCCCGGGGAGTCGCGCGCGTCATGAGGGGGCCGCGTCTTCCGAGCGCGCCCGGTATGGCGAGGCCTCAGCTCCAGGGCCCGGGTGTGCTGCGGCGCCGCTACGTGCGCCGGGCGCGGGGTGCTCCGCTGGAGGCCGTGCCCCTCGACGCCCCGAGGCCGGTGACGCCGGCGGAGGTCCCCGGCGCGGTGGCCGCTCCCGAGGCCGCTCCCGCCAGCGCCGGCGCCATGGGACGGCTGCTCGCGTCGGGGCGGGTGGTGCCGCTGTTCGTCCTGATGCTCATCGTCTGCCAGCTCGCGCTGCTGGTGCCGGCGCTGTCGCCCCTGCGCGTGGTGGTGCGCATCCTGGCGTTCGGCGTCAGCCTGCTGATGCTGGTGCTGGTGCGCGGGCGGAGCCTGAAGCACCCGGCGCTGCCCTTCATCCTGGGCGCCCTGGGTGTCACCGCGCTCGGCTTCTTCAACCCCGGCACGTCCAGCGCGCTGGCGGGGCTGGTGCAGCTCGGCATCCAGCTCTCCATCGTCGCGCCGCTGCTGTGGGTGACGCGGCTGCCGATGGACGCGAAGACGTTCCGCCGCACGCTGGCGCTGCTCTTCCTCTTCAACGTGGCGAGCGCGGGCGTGGGCGTGCTCCAGGTCTACTTCCCCGGCCGCTTCCAGCCGCCCGTGTCGGCCGTGGTGCAGAGCCTGGGCGAGGGCTACCTGCGCAGCCTCGAGTTCGAGACGAGCAGCGGCGAGCGCGTGTTCCGTCCCATGGGGCTGACGGACACGCCGGGTGGCGCGGCCACGGGTGGCTTCTACGCCGTGCTGCTGGGGGGCGGCTTCCTGCTGTCGTCCCGGCGCGGGCTGGTGCGCTTCGTGAGCGTGGGCGGCATCCTGATGGGGCTGCTGTGCCTCTACCTGTGCCAGGTGCGCGCCACCTTCGTCATGCTGGGCGTGTGCCTGCTGGCCATGGCGGGGGTGCTCGCGCTGAGCGGCCGGCTGGTGCGGCTCCTGACGCTGCTGGCCGTGGTGGGCGGCGGCGCGGTGTCCGCCTTCGGCTGGGCGGTGGCGGTGGGCGGGGACGCGGTGCTGTCGCGGTGGGCCAGCCTCCTCGAAGGCCGGCCCGAGGACGTCTATCGGAACAACCGCGGCTACTTCCTGGAGGGCACCTTCGAGCACGTGCTGCCGCTGTATCCGCTGGGCGCGGGCCTGGGCCGCTACGGCATGGCCAATGCCTACTTCGGCGACAACAGCGACCCGGAGCGCCCGGCCCTGTGGGCGGAAATCCAGTGGACGGCCTGGGTGTACGACGGCGGCATCCTGACGCTGGTGCTCTACCCGCTGGGCCTGCTGGCCACGCTGTGGTGGGTGTTCCGCATCGCCCGGAGGAAGGATGACTCGGAGGGCGAGTTCTGGCTGTGGGGCAGCGTCATCTTCGCGTACAACCTGGGCGCGCTGGCACTGACCTTCAGCTATTCGTTCTTCATGAGCCAGATGGGCATGGAGTTCTGGCTGCTCAACGCGGCGCTCTTCGGCGCCATGGCACATGCGAAGACCCTACACGCTCATCGCCGGTGATTTCGTCGCCACCGGTGGCATGGACCGGGCCAACCTGGCGCTGGCGCTCTGGCTGGCGAAGCAGGGCGGCCCCGTGCGGCTGGTGGCGCACCGGGTGGCGGACGAGCTGCTCGGCTACTCCAACGTTCGCTTCGTGCGCGTGCCCAAGCCGGGCAACGCGTACATGCTGGGTGAGCCGCTGCTGGACGCGGTGGGGCGCGCGTGGGCGCTGCGCACGCGGGCCGAGGGCGGGCGCGTGCTGGCCAACGGCGGCAACTGCCCGGTGCCCGCGGCCAACTGGGTGCACTACGTCCACGGGGCCTATGTCTCCGAGCCCGTGGGCGGCGCGCTGCGCAGGCTCAAGGGCCGGATGAGCCACCAGCTCTATCTCCGGGGGGAGCGGCAGGCGCTGCGGCGGGCGCGTGTCATCATCGCCAACTCGGAGCGCACGCGGGCGGACCTGGTGGCGGCCACCGGCGTGCCCGAGTCGCGGGTGCGCGTCATCTACTACGGCTCCGACCCGGAGCGCTTCAAGCCGGCCTCGCCCGAGGAGCGGCGCGCGGCGCGGGCGGCGCTGGGCTGGCCGGAGTCGCGGCGGGTGGCGCTCTTCGTGGGCGCGCTGGGAGACAGGCGCAAGGGGTTCGACACGCTCTTCCACGCGTGGGCGCGGCTGTGCGCGCGTGGCGACTGGGGCGTGGACCTCAAGGTGGTGGGCGTGGGGGCGCAGCGCGAGGCCTGGGAGCGCGAGGCGGCGGCGAAGGGGCTGGGCGAGCGCATCCAGTTCCTCGGCTTCCGCAAGGACGTGCCGGCGCTGCTGTCCGCGGCGGACCTGCTGGTGGCACCCACGCGTTACGAGGCCTACGGCCTGGGCGTGCACGAGGCCCTGTGCGCGGGGCTGCCCGCGCTGGTGAGCCGCACGGCGGGCGTGGCGGAGCGTTACCCGGCCGCGCTGCACGGGCTGCTGCTGGATGACCCGGACGACGTGGACGGGCTGGTGCGGCGGCTGGAGGCGTGGCGGGAGCACGAGGCCGCATGGGCCCCGCACGTGGCCGCGCTGTCCGCGTCGCTGCGGGCGCAGACGTGGGACGGCATGGCCTCGGCCATCGTGGACGTGCTGGAGCGCGAGGGCTGAGGGGCCTCGCGGCTACCGGCGGTCCAGCACTTCGGAGAAGAAGTCCAGGTGGGCTCGTGCCACCACGGGCCATGCGAAGCGGGTGACGGCGCGCTCGCGCCCGCGCGTGGCCAGCTCCCGGCGGCGCTCCGGGCTCTCCAGCAGGCCGGCGAGCGCGGAGGTCCACGCGGCGGGAGCGGCCTCCGGGAGCACGAGGCCCGCGTCGCCCACGGTGCGGGGCACCTCGCCGGAGTCGCTGCCGAGCACGGGCACGCCGCAGGCGAAGCCCTCCGCGAGCATGCGGCCGAACTGCTCCTTCCACTTCGGCGTCGTCTGGCTGGGCGCGCACAGCACGTCCATGGCGTTGAGCACGCGTGGCACGCCGGTGTGGGGCACGCCGGTGAGGACGCGCACCCGGTCTCCATGGCGCGCGGCCCAGTCCCGCAGCGCGCCTTCCATGGGGCCACCGCCGGCGAAGAGGGCGCGCCAGGGCGTGGTGAGCCGCTCCAGCGCCTCCATCAGCAGGGGCACGCCCTTCTCGGGCACGAAGCGCCCCAGGTAGCCGACCACGGGAGGGCCCGAGGGCTCCCAGCCGAGCTCGCGCAGGAGCGTCTCTCCCGCGGCGCGGTCCGGGCGGAACAGCTCCGCGTCCACGCCCATGGGGACGTAGCGCGCGGGGCGTTGTGCATAGCCGGGCCGGGCGAGGAGGTTGTCCTTCACCGTCTCGCCCCAGGCGACCCAGCCGGCGGAGCGCTGGACGACGAAGCGCTCCATCTGGGCGAAGGGCGGCGGGTAGCGCTTGGAGAGGTTCTGCGCGGTGCAGAAGACGAGCGGCACGCGGCGCGGGGTGAGCAGCGCCACCTCGAGGCCCGCGAGGACGTAGGGCTCCTCCCAGGAGTGCACCAGGTCCACGCCGCCGGACAGGCGCGCGCGCAGCTCCGGCCCGTAGACGAAGGCGTGCAGGGAGCGGCTGAAGAGGGCTCGCACGTCCTCCACACGGGCGGACTCCTCGGGCTCGCGCTGGAGGGTGAGGGGGCTCAGGTCGCCGTGGAAGAAGCGGGGGGCCACGGCGGTGACGTCCCAGTCACCTCCGCCCACGCGCGCCATCTCGTTGGCGAGGCGCCGGTTGAGGGTGACGACGTAGGAATGCGAGACGGTGACGAGCCGGCGTGGCCGCTTCACGGGAGAGCCCTCGGGGTGCGCGGGCGACCGAACCAGAGCCGCGCGGGACGGTCAAGGCTGGGACTTCGGAAGAAGCGGGAGTGGGGTCAATGCGCCCGCGGTCGGGTGGGCGAGGCAACATCGGGAGGGCGCGGATGGTTGCACGGAGGGGGAGCATCCTGGAGTCCTGGATGTTCCCAGGCCCATCACCGGGCGAGGAGCTCAGCCATGGACTCGTTGAACCGGCTCGCAAGCCTCTGCCTGCCTGCTCTCATGTCGGGACTCGTGGCCGGCTGTTCCACGGGGGGCACGATGACCATTGTCCTGGGCAGCGTCGAACCACACCACTTTCGTCTACGGGGTGCGGTACGACTTCGTGGGCAGGCAGCGATACAACCCGAGGCTGAGCTTCGAGCCGTTTCCACCCGAGATGCGCGAGCCGGCCGAAGTCATCGCCCGGAAGATAGAGGCCACCTTCGACGTCCGTCGGCTCCCGCGCGAGGTCGCGGCCACGCCCGTTCCCCTCTACGTGCACAACACGGAGCCACCGGAAACGACCCTCTTTCACGCGCTCTTCACCAGCCAGCCGGACAACATTCCGTGAACCCGCTGCTCGCCTCGTGACGCCATGGACTTCTCGACCGAAAAGCTGATGGCCATCGCCCGGAAGTACTGGCGTGCGGACAAGGAGTACGAACACCGGAAGGAGCGCTCACCCGAGGCGCTCCGGCTCGATGCACTCTGGGAAGAGACGCTCCGGAAGGATGATTTCAACCGCTGGGACATGTTGACCCGGGAGCTTCAGCTTGAGCTTCCCGGGTTCTTTGTCAGCAGCGGCCTCCTCGGGGCTGGGCACTGCTTCAATTGCGTGGCCTGGTCGGGCCGGAAGCTGGGGGGCTTTCCGCCATTCCATTTCGCCGTCGTCGGCTGCATCAGCATCCTGGCCCCCTCTACGTCGTCTACGGCTTGGAGTACGACCTTTCCAGAAGTGAGGTCCACTACCCGAAGCTGAGCTTCGAGCAGCTCCCGCCCGAGCAGCGCGGCCCGGCCGACCTCATCTCCCGGAAGCTCGAGGCCACCTTCGATGTGCGCAGGCTCCCGCGCGAGGTGGCTGAGACGCCCATCCCACTCATCGTGGGCTGGAAGGAGCCGCCGGAGACGCCCCTCTTCCACGCGCTCTTCACCGACCTGCCGGAGAACGTGGGCTGAACATGTCCATGCAGCGCTGATGCCGGAGCTCAGCGCCCGGGCACCAGCGAGCGGTACACCGCGAGCACCTCGCGCGCGTAGCGCTCTCGGGAGAACCGCTCCACCGCCGTGCGCCTCGCCGCCTCGCCCAGCCGCGCTCTCAGTGCACCGTCCTCCATCAGCGTGCGCAGCGCCGCCACCAGCGCATCCCTGTCGCCCGGAGGCACCGCCAGCGCGTCCACGCCGTCGGTGAGCGCCTCCGCCGCGCCGCTCGCGCGCGAGACGATGCTCGGCCGCCCGCACGCCAGCGCCTCCGCGATGGTGAGGCCGAAGGGCTCGCGCCGGGTGCTGGCGTGCACGAACACGTCCAGCGCCCGGTACACCGCCGCCGGCTCGGGCTGGAAGGGCACCAGGCCCGCGCGGCCGGTAAGTCCCCGCGAGTCGATGAGCTGGCGCAGCTCCTCCTCGGAGAACTGCGAGCCGGGCGTCCGGTACAGCGGTGCACCCACCAGGTAGAAGCGCGCGGGCAGGTTGGGACTCCGGCGCATCAGCTCCGCCGCCGCCTCGAGGAAGACGTCGTGCCCCTTCCAGCGCGCGTATGTCGCCACCAGCCCCACGCGCAATGTGCCCTCGGGCGCCGGAGGCAGCCCGGCCAGCGCGTCCAGGCGGGCCCCGTCCGCCGGGCCCGGGGAGAAGCGCTCCACGTCCACGCCGTTGTGCACGACGTGCACCGGCACCCGGCCCAGCACCGCGCGCGTGTCCTCGCCCACCGCGCGCGAGTTGGCGATGGCCGCGTCCGCCAGCGGCGACAGCGCCCCCAGCGCGCGGCGCACCAGCGGTCGCTCGCCCAGGAAGTCGTGGATGTGCCACACCCGCTTCAGCGGCAGGCCCGCCGTGACGGGGCTGAGCAGGTGCGTCTTGATGCCGTTGGAGTGCAGCAGGTCCGGACGCACGGCCGCCACCTCGCGCCGCAGGGCACGGCCGTAGCCCGCGAGCAGGACCGGCGTCGGCGCCAGGCTCCGGGCGAAGCGCCACGCCTCCTTCGGCCCGCGCCCTCGCAGCGCGCTGTCCCCCAGCGCGGACAGCCGCTCCGGTAGTGCCAGCAGCCGGGCGTCCACTCCCAGCGAACGCGCCTCGTCCAGCAGTGGCCCGGCGGTGGCAGCGAGGAGGTGGAGTGACAGCCCCGGCTCCAGACGCTTCAGGCACGCCATCAGGTCCAGCAGCGCGCGCTCGGCCCCGCCGAGGATGCCCACCGGGTTGAGGAAGAGGATTCGCACGGTGGCGCTGACCGAAGCAGAGCCGTCCGGGACGGTCAAGGAACAGCAGAACAGCGCATGGCGCCTTCGATCTCGAAGAGCCGGCGGCGCGGTTTGCCGTGCTACCGGAACTCGTTCACGATGTAGACGCCAGCCCGGGAAGAGTCGAGGAGCGCCGTCCCTGGCTTGGACTCGGGACGCTTCCTGAGCTGCCCCAGCCCGAGCCGAGCAACTGCGCAAATGGGCACCTGATCGCCTCCCTTCAATGGCTGGGCGGCGTAGTACCGGATGACGGCTTGGGGGCCGCTGGTCCACACGCGCCCGTACAGCCGCGATGGTGCGTCAAGTAGACCGAGGTCGTCTTCGAGCACACTCTCGATAGGCCCGTCGTACAGAGTGATTGGACTACTGGACTGGTTCGCGTCGACCTGCACCCAAGCAGCCTCACCGACGAACATCCTCAAGTAGTTCATCGCCTTGCGTGCCTCTTCCGGGCACTCCTGCGGTCCCGGAGTTCCGTCAGGACGAAGTGCCACTCCGCCTGTAGCAGTACCAGGGCAGCCGGAGGACACCACGAGCAGGACGGCGCAGCCCAAGAGCGCGAACGTGTTGGAGTGCATGCCTCCCGCTCTTATCGCGCAACGAGGGCTGGATCTAGTTGGACGAGGGCTTGCCGCATCCCGTCGTGCCGGTAGATCTCCAGAAAAACCGAGGCCAGCTTGCCGTCTTCGATGAACGCGCTCCTGTCAGCAACGACCGCGACCACACCAGACTCGCCGGGAGCAATCGAGGAACTGGTCGAGCGCACGGCGACGGCGCTCTCCCGTCCGCTGGATACGGTCAGAAGCCGGGCCGACTTCACGCTCCAGGGCTGCTCTGGGGCGAGGTTCTTGACGTTGAAGACGACCGCCGCCTTGCCCTTCCCCCGGAACAGCGTCGCCTTGATCTCGGTGTCGTCATCTTTGCCGGTGATGTGGCTCGCGATCATGAACGGCGTCTGCGCCACCGCGCCCGAGGCCAGCAGGGCGGCAAGGGCGTGATCCTCCGAGGTCTCTTCCTTGCGGTAACGCTGGTTCTCTTCGGTAAGGGTGTCGTTCTTCTTGAGTGCGTCCATCAGGGCCGCATGCATGGCCGCATAGCTCTCCCGGTCCTTGAACACGTCGACTTGTTGGTCGGTAATCGGCATCCACCCCCCGTCGCTCTTGCTCCAGGGAGGTCTTACGAGAAATGGAATTTCGGTCCCATCAGCCAGCGTCACGACCAGGGGAATCCCTTCGTCCTTGTTGAGGTCATGGATGGGCTCAAGGAGCACCTTGTTGCGGACCACCGCCAGCGGTTCGAGCCGGCCCTCCCAACCAATCATTTTCGTCTTGCTCGGGTCTACAAGCTGCTCGAACCGCAGCGTTGTGACGACCTGCCCCTTCACGTAGATAGGGCGGGTGTCGTCGGCCGGGTGCTCGGAGAGCATGATGCGGCGCACGGAGAGCTTGTCGCGCTCGCCGCTGGCTTGAGTGGCTGATGACGCCATGAGGACAGCAAGCAGGCCATACCTGAGAAGTGGGCGAGTGCGTATGGTGAGGCCAACGTAGCAGGAGGGGTGTGGGGCATCCAATCTACGCGCGCCTCAGTGGTACCTCGGATGGTGGCACCAGGGATGGCGGGACGTCCGATGGCTGCGTGGATGCCGGCTCGGGAGATGGCGGAACCGATGACGAGAGCGAGGGTGACGACCGCTCTGCGCTGGGCGGGTCCTGCGCGTCCATCGGTGGCTCGGGCTCGTTGGCCCTCACCGGGCTGGTGGTGATGCTCGCGTTGCTGGCGATGCGCCGTGCGTGTTCCGCCGGGTCTCGCGAGCAGGTGCGCGGCGTGCTCCGGCACGGGAGGGAATGCGCCTGATGGGCGCTTCCTCCCTCGAGAGCGGGAGGACGCTTCTGGCCGGAGGAGGTAGGCGCCCTACGGCTGAAGCCGACCGCCCAGCAGCCGCAGGTACGCATCCAGCACGGTGCGCGCGTGCGCGGCCCAAGTGAAGCGCGCGGCGCGGGCGAGGCGGGCCTCGCGCGACGGTGGAGGCTGGCGTCCGGTGAGCAGGGCGTCCACGGTCTCCACCCATGAGGGCACGTCGCCCACGGGACAGTAGGCGCACGTGTCGGCGCCCACCTCGCGCAGCACGGGCAGGTCGCTGGCCACCACGGGCGCGCCGCAGGCCAGGGCCTCGATGACGGGCAGGCCGAAGCCCTCCGCCTCGCTGGTGACGAGCACCGCACTGGCGCGCCGGTACAGTCCCGCCAGCGTGGGCCGCTCCTGCCGCGGTGGCCGGAGCAGCGCGTCTCCGATGCCCAGCGCCTCCACCTGCGCGCGCTGGGCGGAGCTCAGTGCGCCGCCCTGCTGTACCAGCCGCAGCTCCGGGTGACGGGCGCGCAGCGCCGCGAAGACGGCGAAGAGCACGTCCAGCCGCTTGCGGGGAATCGCGCTGCCCACGTGCAGCAGGTAGGGCCGGCCTCCCAGCGGCGCGAGCAGCTCCTCGCTCCGGTCGCCCGGCACCGGCTCGGGGCGGTACTCCGGGGACACTCCATAGGGCGCCCAGACGAGCCGGGCCGGGTCCACCACGCCACGCGCGAGCAACTCCGAGCGCACCGCCTGCGTGCTGTGGAAGACGAGCGCGGCCCGCTCCAGCCCCGCGAGCTGGGCCCGTGCCATGAGGCGGAACAAGGCCGGCCGCGGCTCGCGCTGGGGCTCCAGCACGGAGCGGAACGCGTCCAGGTCATGGCAGTAGACACCCGTGCGCCCGGCCGGCAGCGCGTGCACGAGCTGCGCGTAGGTGTGGTCCACCACGTGGAAGGCGTCGTACCGGCTCCGCGCGAGCAGCGCGCGGCCCGGGTACAGGCCGAAGCGGGTGAGGAGGCGGTCCGCGTTGAAGGCCGCGTTACGTGTGCCCAGGCGCGGCAGCCGTCGCGCCACGGATGGAATGGGCGGACGCACGGCCTCGGCGGAGACCTCGGAGGGCAGCGCGGACAGCCCCTCCAGGAGCGCCTCGCCCACCAGGTCCATGCTCGGCCAGCCCTCATCGCGAGGGTCCATCAGCAGCGCGAGTCGCGGCGGTGAGGTACGGGGGGAGCTCCGGCTCATGGCGCCTTCTCGCGCAACAGGGCCTCCACCGTGCGCTCCAGCGCGAAGCGCTCGCGGTAGACCTGGGCCGCGCGCTCGCCCAGCGAGGTGCGCGCTCCGGCATCGGACAGCAGCCGCTCCGTGGCCTCCACCAGGGGCTCCGGCGCGGTGCCCTCCACCAGCGCCACCGCGCCCAGCTCACGCCACAGGGGCTCCGTGAGGTGCCCGGCGTTGGTGACGATGGGCCGCCCCAGCGCCAGCCCCGCCATGACGGTGGTGCGCCGCGCGCTCACGCCATCCGGGTAGGGCTGCACCAGCACGTCACACGCCGCGAGGTATGCCGCCACGGCCTCGGGCTCGAGCGAGTCCCGCTTCTCCAGCCGGCCGGCCAGCTCCGGGTAGCGCACCGCCAGCGCCCTGCCAAAGGCCCGGCTCCCCCGGCCCAAGAGCAGTGCCTTCCGCTCCGCATCCGCGCGCAGCAGCGGCACCAGCACCGCTTCCAGCGGCCCCGCGGTGAGCGCCCCATAGGTGCCGAAGTGTCCCAGCCATGGCCCGGGCCCCAGCGCCATCCTCACCGTCTCCACCGCGTCCACCGTCACGTCCGGAGGCAGGGTGCTGGGCACCGGCCGCCACTCCGCGCGGCGGCGGACGCTGGCGGGCAGGTGCTCCGCCCAGGCGGGAATGGACACGAAGGCGCGGTCCGCGGCGCCGGCCACCAGCCGCAGCATCACCCGCGTGGCGCCCGCGAGCACCTGGTGCTTCAGTGGGGCCCGCGCGCTCCACGGGTACACCACCTCGTGGAAGAACACCCAGCGCTCGTCCCGCCGCCGCGCGGCGAACCACGCGCAGAAGGGCACGTTCATCGCCTTCATCCCGAAGGCATGCGGCACGTACTGGAGCAGCAGCCGCCGGGGGCCGCGGCACCCGTCCAGCCCGCGCGCCAGCATCTTCAGCCCCGCGGGCGTGAAGAGCGCCGGGACGCGGTGCACGGTGACTCCGTCCTCCTCGCGCACGTCCGCGTCACCCGGTGCCCAGACATGCACCTCCTGTCCAGCGCGGGCGAGCGCAATGGCCACCTGCTGCGTGTAGTCGCTGACGCCGCCCGGCTGCGGCGGGTACTCACCCGTGAGGACGTGCCAGGCGGGCGCGGTGAGGGGCGGAGTCATGGGCCGCGGCTTCCAGCCACCGGACCGGAGCTAGGACGCCTCCATGTCGCGGATGGCGAGCAACTGGAAGGCGTGGCGCGGGAAGCGCGTGGCGAAGGGCTCGGTGAGGATGGACAGGCGGCTGCCCAGCCGGAGCGGACGGATGCGCGGAATCGCATAGTCCCCGCGCAGCGGCTTCCACCCGCTCATGCCGGTGACGTGGTAGCCCCGCAGCTCGAAGTCGTAGACCTCCCAGCCGGAGCGGTGCACCTGGTGCACGTTGCTGTCCCACTCGTCCTGGGGAAGGAAGCCGTTGGGCGTGAAGATGATGACGCGCTTGCGCGCCAGGGACTCCATCATCTCCATCAGCCGGAAGCCGTCGGGCTTCTCGAAGTGCTCGATGACGTCCAGCGCCACGACGGCGTCGAAGCTCTTCGGCCCGAAGCGCTTGCCCGCGTCCATCAACTCCATGTGGTGGTACTCGCGGTGGATGCCCGCGGCGCGGCTGCGCTCGATGCTCGTCGCGTGGCCGTCGATGCCCACCGTGTGGGGAATCAGGTGCGAGAAGCCGTGCAGCGGCGAGCGCGAGCCACAGCCGATGTCGAGGACGCTGTCACACGTGCCGACCAGCGCCTCCTTCAGCGTACGGTGGAGGACCTCGTGCTCGCCGACGAGCACTTCGCGCTTCAGGAACTGGAGGATGTCGCCGCTGGAAACCATTCGCGGCGGACCGTAGCCGTTGCGCTCCACATGGAGCAACAAACACGCGAGCATCCGTGCAGGCAAAGCCCGTTTCGGACGCGCGCTCGGTCCCCCCCGTGCCGGGCGAGCCTCCATCCTTCGAACCCGGGGGCTCTCGTTGCTTGTAGGCCTGGGGTCCCACCGGTAGCATTTCGCCCCCTGTTCGCGCCGTGCGCTCCGGGGGCACTGCCCATCCGGGCCGGCCCTCCACGAGACGCCCGGAGCGGGCCGGCCCGTACCCATGAACGCAACCGCGGCATCCGAGGTCAGTACCGGCGAGGTGAAGGCACGTGCCCTGAAGGGCATGTTCGTGCTGGCCGCCCGCACCGTGGCCTCGCAGGGGCTGCGGGTGGTGAGCGCCCTGTTCCTGTCCCGGCTGCTCTTCCCCGCGGACTACGGCCTGTTCGGCATCGTGTCCTACGCGGCGTCCCTGGGCGTGTTCCTGGGGGACCTGGGCCTGAGCGCCGCGCTGGTGCGCCAGCCGCACGAGCCCACCCGCGACGAGACCTTCACCATCTTCTGGTGTCATCAGGCGCTCACCGCCGTCATCGTCGCCACCGTCTGCGCGCTCGCGCCCCGGCTCACGGAGGGCTACGCGCTGGGAAGCGGGGCGGTGCCCATGGTGTGGGCCCTGGCCCTGGGGTTGTTCCTGTCCTCGCTTCGGGTGATTCCGCTGATGGCGCTGGAGCGCCAGCTCGCGTTCCCCGTCATCGCCCGCGCGGAGCTGATTGAGAACGTGGTGCAGGTCATCACCACCATCGCCCTGGCGGCGCTGGGCTTCGGCGCGTGGGCGCTGGCGCTGGGCGGTCTGGTGCGCGGCGCGGTGGGGCTGGTGCTGGTCTGGTGGGCCTCGCCGTGGCGGCCCCATGGCGCGTTCCGCCTGGAGGTGCTCAAGCGGCTGTTGAGCTTCGGGCTGGCGTTCCAGCTTCCGCCCCTGGTGGCGGCGATGGTGGCCGGCTGGGTGCCACTGGTGGTGGGGCACATCCTCGGGAAGGAGGCGGTGGGCCTGGTCAACTGGGCCTGGGCGCTGGCCTCCACTCCGATGATGCTCAGCGTGGTGCTCAACCGCGTGGCGTTCCCCGCCTACTGCCGCCTGCAGGACGACCCGGCCGGCTTCGCGGAGTACCTGCGCACGTCGCTGCGGCGGCTGTCCGCGGTGCTGTTGCTGGCCATTCCGCTGGTGGTGCTGGCGCTGCCGGTGGCGGTGCCGCTGTTCTTCGGCGAGCGCTGGGGGCCGGCGGTGATGCTGGTGCAGTGGTTCAGCCTGGAGTGCGTGCTCACCACGCTGACCGGGCTGCTGGCCACGGCGCAGAACGCGGGCGGACGGCCGTGGGAGCGGCTGGCCGTCGTCGTGGGCGTGGGCGCCGCGAAGTGGGGCATCGGCACATGGGCCATCCAGCGCTTCGGGCTGGCGGGCATCGGACCGGTGGGCGTGCTGGTGGGACTGGCGGAGCTGTGGGTGACGGCGTGGCTGGTGGCGCGCCTCAACCCGGCGATGCGCGGCCTGGTGTCGCAGGTGGTGGAGCCCTTCGTGACGGTGGGGCTGCTGCTGGCGGGCGCGTGCGCGGCGGCGCTGGGGCTGGTGCGCGGTGGTGCGGTGATGCAGGCCCTGGTGGGGGGCACGCTGTTCACGGTGCTGGTGCTGGCGCGCGAGCGGCTGCCGGGGACGTTGTCGCTCCTCGGCGAGCTGAAGGACATCCTGGGATTCGTCCGGGCACGGCGGGCGGCGCGGTCCGCTCCGGTGAGCCCGGCTTCGTGATGAAGGACGCGAGCGATTCGATGAAGAAGGTCGACCTGGTCATCTCCATCGTCAACCACAGCAACCCGGAGTTGCTGCACGACTGCCTGCGCACGCTCTACGCGACGACGCACGACATCTCCTTCGAGGTGTGGATTGTCGACAACGCCACCGGCGGCAGGGGCGTGGAGGCCATGCGGCGCGACTTCCCGCAGGTGCGCTGGCTCTTCAACACCGAGCGCAAGGGCTTCTCCGCCAACCACAACCAGGTGCTGCGCGCGGCGCGGGCCCGGTACATCTGCATCTTCAACGACGACACCATCGTCCACGAGGGGGCGTTCGACGCGCTGGTGCGCTTCATGGACGAGAACCCCCGCGTGGGCATGGCGGGCGCGCGGCTGCTGAACGCGGACGGCACCATCCAGAACTGCACCTTCCGGCCCATGTCGCTGGCGGGGCAGCTCTTCGACCTCGTCTTCCTGCCGCGCCCGCTGCACTTCCTCAAGACGCTGGAAATCGACCCGGCGCAGTACGGGCACGAGGAGGCCCGGGTGCGCTGGGTGCTGGGCGCCTGCATCGTGGTGCGCGAGGAGACGCTCGCGGAGGTGGGCCTGCTGGACGAGCAGATGTCCCCGCTGGGCAACACCGAGGACACGGACTGGTGCGTGCGGGCGTGGAAGGCGGGCTGGGAGGTGGCCTTCTGCCCGGAGGCGGTGATTACGCACCTGTCGAGCCGCTCGTTCCGGCCGTCCGCGACGGGGCCGGACAAGGTGCGAATCGAGCTGTGGCGTACGCGGCTGGCGTACTTCCGCAAGCACCACGGCCGGCTGCATGAGCTGGCGATGCGCGCCATCCTGGTGGGGACGCTGCCTTACAACGCGGCGGTGCTGACGCAGACGCTGGTGCGCGGGCGCACGAGCCTGTCGGACTACCGGCGGCAGCTCTCCACCTACCTGGGCATTTCCAAGATGGGCCTGCGCGCCCGGGTGTGAGGCCGCCTCCGCATGCCGTTCTTCTCCGTCGTCATCCCCACGTACAACCGCGCGCGGCTGCTGGAGGAGACGCTCGCCTCGGTGTTCGCGCAGGAGGAGACGGACTACGAGGTGCTCGTCGTGGACGATGGGTCCACCGACGACACGCTGGAGACGCTGGCGCGGTACGGCGGTCGGGTGCGCGTCTTCCAGCAGCGCAACGCGGGTCCGGGCGCGGCGCGTAACCTGGGCATCCAGGAGGCCCGGGGCGAGTACGTCGTCTTCCTCGACAGTGACGACCTGTGGTTCCCGTGGACGCTGGCCACGTACCGGCGGGTGCTGCGCGAGCAGGGCGCGCCCTCGGTGGTGATGGGCACGGCGGCGTCCTTCACCCGGCCCGAGGAACTGGCCGGGGTGACGCGGGAGCCGCCGCGGGTGGTGCGCTTCGCGGACTACCTGGCGAGCGCGGAGGACCGGACGCCGCGCACGGCGTGTGTGGTGGCGGTGCGCACGGAGGCGCTGCGGCGGGTGGGCGGCTTCGCTCCCCGGCGCATCAACGGTGAGGACTACGACCTGCTGTACCGGCTGGGCACGGAGCCGGGCTTCGCGTGGGTGCGGGCGCCGGTGACGGTGGGCTACCGCCAGCACGGGGGCTCGTCGTCCACGGCGCTGGAGCTGAGCCACCAGGGCACGCTGTACCAGCTGGAGCAGGAGCGGCTGGGGCGCTACCCGGGAGGTGAGGCACGGAGGCGCGAGCGCCTGGAGATGCTCCTCTACAGCCTGCGCCACGTGACGCAGTGGCTGCTTGCGCAGGGGAGGGTGGACCTGGCGCTGGACCTGTACCGGCGCGGCCTGCCGTTCCATCTGGCCGCGCCGCGCTGGCGCTACGTGCTGGGCTTTCCGCCATGGGCGGTGGCCACCACCGTGCGCCAGCGCGTGCTGGGGCGCTGACCCGCGCTGGACGGAGGCGTGAAGCCTCCAGTGCCCGAGTCAGCTCATCAATCAATAGGAACTCGTGGCGTAGCCAAACCCGTCCCGCAAGTTCAGCGAGACGTTAAAGCATTCGCCGCGAATATTCCCGTAGTCGTATTCGCAATGCACTGTCGTCAGCGGGCTCGCCAGGAGATACTTGTGGCTGCCTGGCTGCAAAGAGACGGAAACGTTGCTTTTGTACATGGCGCCTCCGCCGGGCCACCAGCGGTACTCGTCCCTTGTGTACTGAAGCGTTATCGCCTTCCCCAGCGTGGCCGGGATGGTGTGATTGCGATCGCTCCAGAAGGTGACGGAGAGCTCGTGTTCTTCGTGGACATAGTCCGGGTTGTCCGACGCATAGAGCAACTGGGACTCGATTCGCGCGTAGGGGCCGCCGTAGACCCACTGAATCATGCTCAGGTCTCCCGCGGACAGCGCATCGCGCTGCGCGAAGAACGTAGTCCCGTTGAGCCGGGTGATGGTGGGCAGGCCGTTGGCGGAGAACGAATATGAGTCATACATCATGACTGAATCGAAATCGAAGGCTCCCTTGTCGAAGGCGTCAATTCCTTGCTGGGTGTATTTCTGAAAGTTGGAGGACATTCCGTACTGGATGTTGTTCCAGTGGATGATGACATGGTTATCCCGGTCCTGCCGTGTCTGCTCGTGCAGAAGCCCCACCGCGTGGCCAATCTCGTGAATCGTGTTGCCGGTACTGCAGTTGTCAGCGAGGTTGATGACCTGCCGGCCGCCCACCATTCCGAACAAGGATGAGCACCCGCTGCCCCTCA
Organism: Myxococcus sp. RHSTA-1-4; assembly: GCF_020037125.1. GTDB lineage: Bacteria > Myxococcota > Myxococcia > Myxococcales > Myxococcaceae > Myxococcus. The sequence goes on along the minus strand of NZ_JAIQDG010000001.1, from coordinate 474,480 downwards.
CGAACTCCACGTAGTTGGGCTGTGTGGTGCGAGGCACGAAGCGCAGGTTCGTGTTGGCCTGCCAGTGCGCTATCGCACTGGTGACACGTCCCTGGTCGGGCAGTGCGCCGTTGATGACGTAGTAGACCGTCTGGAAGGGCCACATCTTGCTCAAGGAACTGAGTGCCGCGGAGCTGGGGCGGACCTGTGCGCTCTGGAGTCTGCTCTCATCTCCCCGCAGCACCTCCACCTGCTCTTCGGTCAGCAAGATGTCTCCCTGGAACACATACTGGCCGGCCTTCACCTCCAGCGTGTGGGTGCCACCAGGTCCCTCGATGATGACCTGGGTGCCCTGCACTTCCGGCATGGCCAGTTCGACGCCACGAGCGCCGCCCCCGGCCAGCTTCTCGAGAGAGGCCGCTGCTTCGGGTCCACAGGCAGACGGCAGAACCATCAGCGCGGCAAGTGAAACGAGGACTGGTATCCTTCTCATGGCTTCCCCTCATGGCGACGAGACGAAGACAGAGCCTACTCACCGAGGCGAGCAGGAGGGCAGGAAAGGACACATTCAACAGCATGGGGACGGCGTCCCCGGAGCGTGTGTGGAGCAGGGCAGTGCCCTGGCTTCTCCTCACACCCGCTTCGGCTCGATGCGGCACACCGCCGACCTGAACGCGGGGAACCCGCTGATGGGGTCTCGGTGCTCCGTGGGCACCAGCCGGTTGGGGTTCGCCTCGGCCCACCCGGCGGGCATCACCACCGCCTCGGGGTGCACGTCCTCCGTCACCACCGCGCGCAGCGTGATGCGCCCCGTGGGCGACACCACATCGACCTGGGCCCCATGCGTGACGCCTGCGCGCCTCGCGGCCTCGGGGTGCACGAGCAGCTCCGGCTCCCGCAGGCGCGCCCTCACGCTCGGGCTCTGGGCGAACTGCGAGTTGATGCGCGCGCGGGGGCGGGGGCCGGTGACGAGGCGCAGGGGGAAGGCCTCGGTGGGCTGCATCGGCGGCGGCGCCCAGACCGGGAGCCCCTCCAGGCCGGCCTCCTCGAGGGCGGTGCTGACGAACTCGGCCTTCCCCGTGGGCGTTCCGAACTCCGTCCGCGCGCCGGCCTTCGGCTTCGGCTGCAGCGCCTCGTCCCGCATCCACTCGACGCGCGGCGCCTTCATCGCCTCGGCGAAGCTCTTCCACGGGAACCACTCGCCAAGCCCGCAGGCCTGCGCGAGCCCGGTGAGGATGTCGAAGTCGGGCTTCGAGTCGCCCTGCACGGGCACGAGGCCCTTCGCGGCGACCTCCGTGTCATCGGCGTCCACGTCGGGTGACTCGGCGAACGTGCTCGCGGGGAGCACCACGTCGCTCTTCTGGGCCGAGACGCTGAAGAAGGGGTCGATGCTCACGAGGAGGTCGAGCTTCTCGGCGGCGGCCTCCAGCTCCTGCGTGCCCGACGCGGTGACGAGCGCGTTGCTGCCCCACAGGATGAGTGCCCGCACCGCGTAGGGCGCGTCACGGAGGATGGCGTCGGCGAGCAGCTCGCCCTGCGCCTCGCGGTTGAAGCGGTCGAACAGCGGAAAGCGCGCGTGGCCGACGTTGGCCTCGCGAAGTTCCGGCGGCGCCGGCTTCGGGGTGCGCATGCGGTACAGCGCCGGCAGTGGCTCTTCGAGGAAGCGAGGCCCGTTGGGCGTCACCAGCGAGCGCGGGGCGGCCTGGTCGAAGCGGCCGCACAGCACCTCGAGCGACGAGATGGCGCGCACGGTCTGCACGCCGCTCACGTGGTGCTCGACGCCGAGGCCCTGCCAGATGCCGAGCGGGCCTCCTTCGACGAGCAGGGCCGCCACGCGCTCGACCTGGGCGCGGGGCACGCCCGTCAGCAGCTCCACCCGCTCCACCGGGTACTCGGCGGCGAGCTTCGCCAGCGCGTCGAGGCCGTGGGTGCGCTCGCGCAGTGCATCGGTGGGCGGGCGCTTCCGCAACACGAGGTGGATGAGGCCGAGCGCCAGCGCGCCGTCGGTGCCGGGGCGGATGCTCAGGTGCACCGTCGCTTCCTTCGCCAGCGTGGTGCGCACCGGGTCGATGACGATGAGTGTGCCTCTCTCCGCCTTCGCCGCCACGAGGTGCGCGAAGGGAGGTGCCGTCACCGGCGGGTTCGCGCCCCACACCACCAGCGTCTTCACGCGGCGCAGCTCGGGCGTGTACTTGGTGCCCACTGTCAGCGCCTGCCCCATGCGCAGGCTCGCCTCGCAGAGGCTCGAGACTGTCGCCACGTTGGGGGTGCCGAAGGCGCGCGCGAAGCGATGGAGGAAGCCCACGAAGGGGTGCCGCACGAAGGGCCACCCGGTCTGCACCGCCAGCGCGCGCGCGCCGTGCCGGGCCTTCACCTCGGCGAGCTTCGAGGCGATGTGCCCGAGGGCGTCTTCCCAGCTCACCTCGTGGAAGGCGTCGCCCCGGCGAATCATCGGGTGCCGAACGCGCTCGTGGCTGTGCACCAATTCGCGCAGCGCGAAGCCGTGCTCACAGACGAAGCCGCGGGTGCGCGAGCCGAGCGCGCCCTCGACCTTCACCAGGCGCCCGTCTTCCACCACGCACTCGATGCCGCAGCGCATGAGGCAGAAGCGGCAGGTGCCGATGGTGCGCTGGCGCTCGGGCTCCTGCCTTCCCACCAGCGCCAGTCCGGCCACGCCGAGCCCCACGGCGCCCAGCGGAGCGGCCTTGAAGAGGTCCCGGCGCGTCCACTTGCGGCGCACCACGTGCTGGAGGGGTTCGCGGCTCATGGCAGGGGCTCGATGACGATGGCGCGCGCCGTCTCCGGGCAGGCCTCTTCACACAGCCCGCACCCCACGCAGGCCTCGGGGTGGAACAGCGGCGCCTTCTGGGGGCCGACCACCTCCACGGCGCGGTCGGGGTAGGGGCACACCTGGTAGCAGAGCCGGCAGATGCCGCGGCCCGTCCACGGGAGGCACGCCGAGCGCTCGAGCTTCGGCACGCCCAGGCGCACCTCGCGCGCGACGACGTCGGCGTCGGCCGCGAGCGGCACCAGCGCGTCGGTGGGGCAGACGTGTGTGCACTTCATGCACAACACGCAGGCGCGGTCGTCGAAGTCCAGGTACGGCGTGGCCACGTCGAGCGAGAGCCCCGAGGGAAAGCGGATGACCTTGGTGGGGCACACCTCGGCGCAGCGGAAGCAGCCGATGCACGCCTGCTCGAAGGTGCCGCGGGGCAGGGCGCCGGGCGGGCGGAGCTTCCGCTTCGTCTCCGCGCGTGTCTTCTTCGGCACCACCGCCAGCGCGGCGGCCGCGGCGAGCGCGCCCACGAGGCCCCGGCGGTTCATTGCTTCCCCTCCACCTTCAGCGGCGACACCCGCTTCCACGACAGCGCCCGCGTGGGGCACGAGGCGATGCACCTGCCGCAGCGCTCACAGCCGCTGTCGAGCCGGTTGTTCATCGGCGATTGTCCCAGGTTGCAGATGACGTCGCACACCGTGCAGTCGGTGCACTTCGAGCGCTCGTTCACCACGCGCAGCGGCGACGCGCTCCCCAGCACCGAGAACATCGCGCCCCCGGGGCACAGCGAGCGGCAGAACCCCGCGCGCGAGACGAAGGTGTCGAAGAGGAACGCCCCCACCACCAGCAGCCCGCCCGCGCCGAGCGAGCCGTAGAACACCGCGCGGAACGCCTCGCGCCCGATGACCGCCGGCGGGTACACCAGCGGCACCAGCTGCACCCCCAGCACGCTGCCCACGAGCAGCACGCCCACCAGCACCACCCGCGACGTCACCCTCGGCAACTTCACATCGGCCGTCGGCAGGCCCAGGCGCGAGAGCAACCAGCGCGCCGCGTTCGCCGCCGCGAGGACGGGGAGGTAGGGGCACGCCCACCCGCAGAAGAAGCGCCCGAGGAAGGCCACCAGCAACACTCCGGGGAGGACAGTCCACACCAGGTTCCAGCTCACCCCCATGAAGAGCGCCGTCGCCAGCGACTCCAGCGGGTCGACCAGGTCGAACAGCCACACCCACACCGAGGTCGGCGCGCCGAGGAATGGGGGCGGCGTGGTGGGAAAGATTCGCGCGACGGCGCTCCAGCGTGAGTCGGCCGCCAGCCCGGCGCCCTCGACCTCGAGGGCCCGCAGGTGCCACAGCGGCAGGCCCACCGACAGCAGCACCGAGAAGCCGAGGAACAGCCTGCGCATGCGCTGGTAGCGCCGGCCATGGCGCAGGGTGATGTCGAATGGCTGGAGAACGCGCTTCACGAGCCCTCGGCGAGTGCGAACGTCGTGCCAGTCTCCCTCGAAGTGTGGGAGGGAGGTAGGCCCCGTTGCGGACAGCGGGCGGGTGCAGGGCTCAAGGCTTTCCGGCGCTCACCCCGGGAGCGATTCGTGTGTTCCAGTGCGCGTCGATACGCTCCGCCAGCTCCTCCAGCGCCTCGGGAGCGGCGGTGAGCGTCTCCGGGTCCACCACGTCCGGGTTCGACCACCACGCGGGCGGCTTCACCGTCCCGTGTGAGAAGCATCGGCAGGCGCTGCACCAGACCCATACCCCGCCGATGCGACCCTCTCCCCGGGCATGGAAATAGAGGTGCGCGGACTCCGCGCGCCCACACACCGGACAGGAGGCTGGCATTCGCGGCACGTCACCCGCGAGCACACGCGCGAGCAGGGTGTCCAGGGCATCGCTCTCCGCCGAGTCTCTCCAGGCGCGCATCACTCCCCGGGCATAGCACGCGCATGCATCGGCATCGTTCCAGACCTTCGAGCGTTCCCGGCCCTGAACCGGGACGGCCGCCTCCCTGCCCTCCAGCCGCTCCCAGCGTGCCATGCGAGTGACTGCGCATCTTCGTGCGAGCAGTGCCCGCACCCGGAGGCGCGAGATGGACGAGGCTACCTCGGTGGACGCCGAGACGACGGAGCAGCCGTCCCCCGGCACGCCCATGGCCTGGGGAGGCATCGACCTGGGCGGGACGAAAATCGAGTCCGTGGTCATCGACAGCACCGGCGCCGTCCTGGGCCGGACCCGGCATACGACTCCCGGTGATGGCAACGCCGCGGACGTGGTGCAGGCGATGTACGGCGCCCTGCTGGAGGCCTCGCGCGCCGCGGGCCTGACACCCCAGCGGCTCGCGGGCGTGGGGGTGGGGGCCCCCGGCTCGGTGGATGCCGCCGCGGGCACGCTGGCGCACGTGAGCAACGTGGGCCAGGGCTGGACGGAGCCGTACCCCGTGGCCGCGGACCTGGGAGACCTGACGGGCGGGCGCGTGGTGCTCGGCAACGACGTGCAGGTGGCGGTCGCGGCCGAGTACCGGCTGGGCGCGGGCCGTCCGTATCGCTCCGTGCTGGGCGTGTGGTGGGGCACGGGCGTGGGCGGCGGGCTGGTGCTGGACAGGGTTCCCTGGCGGGGCCGCGGCTCCGCGGGGGAGATTGGCCACGTGGTGGTGAAGCCGGGCGGCGCCCGCTGCGGCTGCGGGCGGCGAGGCTGCATGGAGGCCTACGCGGGCCGGGCCGCCATGGAGCGCAAGGCGCGCAAGGCGGTGCGCAAGGGTGAGAAGACGATTCTCTTCGAGCTGATGCAGCGCAAGGGACGCCCGCGCCTGACGAGCAGCATCTGGGACAAGGCGCTGCGGGAGGAGGACTCGCTGGCCACGTGGCTCATCGACCGGGCCGTGAGGATGCTCGGCGCGGGCATGGCGTCCGCCATCAACCTGCTCGACGTGGAGGCCATCATCCTCGGGGGAGGACTGGGCACGCGGCTCGGGCCCGAGTACGCCCGGCGCATCCATGAGGCCATGCGCCCGCACATCTTCGTCCCCGAGCGACAGCCTCCGGTGCTGATGGCGGAGCTGGGAGAGCTGTCCGGCGCCATCGGCGCGGCGCTCCTCGCCGGGCCTCCGGCGAAGTGAGGGTGCGCCTCCGTGAGGCAATGGCGTATGACGCCCGCCAGCCTCGGCGGCAGTCGAGCGAAGGAGCCCCCGGCGCCGGGCCTTTTTGAGAGGAATTGAGCTCCATCCGCCAGGAATGGGTTACGGTTCCGTCACGGACCTGCCCGCGCATCCTGGAGAAGCCCGCAGTTGTCACGCCGCTCCCTGAAAGCCGAAGCGCTCCCGCTCGAGCGGCCGCGCCCCATCCTCTGGCCGTGCGTCGCCGTCATCCTGGCCTCCGCCGGGCTCGTCGCCGCGACGGAGCTGACCATCGCGGCGTTCTCCTCCGCGGGACTTCAGGGCATCCACGAGCGCAACCTGTGGTCCATGGCCATCAGCGCGGGCGTCATCACCGGCGTGACGGGCCTGCTCTGGACGGCGACGAACCGGCTCGGCGTCTCGCTGGCCCTGGTCTCCGCGGGCCTCCTCTTCACGTCCTCGCTCCACATCCGGAAGCTCCAGCTCATCGGCCGGCCGCTGCTGCCGTGGGACTTCCTCGAGTGGCGGCAGGTGACGTCACTGGCCCCCACGCTCCTGCCGGGAGCCGGGACGGTCATCGCCATCCTCGCCGGGCTCCTCCTGCTGGGCCTCGTCGTGGCCGGGGCGCGCGCCGTGATGCGGGGCCGGCCCCGCTTCCCGCTGCCGGTGCCCGCGCGCGGCGGGCTCGCCATGGCGTCGCTGGCGTACCTCCTGGCCATCACCTTCTTCCAGCACCTGCCCCTGCTGCCGAAGGCGTTCATGCGCTTCGGTGTCATGCACCAGGTGTGGGACCAGCGCTCCAACTTCCAGATAAACGGCCTGCCGCTGATGATGCTCTGGAACTGGGAGGGGCTGCGCCTGGAGCCGGGGAGCGCGTACTCGGCGGAGGCGGTGCGCTCGGCGCTGGGCCGTGACGTGGAGCCCCCCGCTCCCGTGCCCGAGGAGCCGGTCGACGTCATCATCTTCATGGCCGAGTCCCTCTGGGACCCCACGCGGCTCGGCGTGCGCCTCAGCACGGACCCGCTGCCCTTCCTGCGCGGGCTCTCCGCCACCCACAGCGCGGGCCACCTCATCAGCCCGTCCTTCGGCGGAGGCACGGCCAACGCGGAGTTCGAGCTGCTGACGGGCATGTCGGCCTCGTTCGTGCCGGATGGCTCCTTCCCCTACCAGCACTACGTGCTCAAGCCCGTGGAGGCGCTCCCCTCGCTGTTCCGGAGCGCCGGCTACCGCACGGCCGCCATCCATCCGTTCCACGGCTGGTACTGGAGCCGGGACGTGGTGTACCCGCTGCTCGGCTTCGATGCGTTCCAGTCGCTCGCGGACTTCGCCGACGCGAGGCTGGAGGGCCCCTGGGTGTCGGACGAGGAGGTCGTCGACCGCATCCTCCGGCAGCTCTCCGACGAGAGCCAGCCTCAGTTCGTCATGGCCATCACCATGTCCACCCATGGGCCCTACAGCCTCCCGCTCACCGGCGCGGAGGAGGTCCAGGTGCTGGGCGAGCTGTCGCCGGACAACAAGCTCCTGCTGACGAACTACGCGCACAAGGTTCGCCAGACGGACCGCGCCCTGGAGCGGCTGGTGCGGACGCTGGAGAAGCGCCCGCGCAAGACGCTGCTGGTCGTCTTCGGCGACCACCTGCCGATGCTGGGCCCCAACTACTCCCTCTACCGGGAGGCGGGGTTCCTGAAGGAGCCGTGGACGGACGCCCAGCGCGAGCGCATGGCCGAGGTGCCGGTGGTGCTCTGGTCGAACCATGCGCTGCCGAAGCAGGACGTCCACCTCAGCATGGGCATGTTGGCGCCGCGCATCCTGGAGGCGGCGGGGATGAAGCCCCACGGCTTCTTCGCCTTCCTCACCGAGCTGGCCCGGAACGTCCCGGTGGTGAGGAGCGACCTCCTGAAGAGCGCCGCGGGCGAGTACCTGCCGCTGCCGGAGCGGGATGCCGCGGCTCCCGCCCCGGGCTCCCCGGCCGAGTGGCTGCGGCGCTACCGCCTGCTCACCTACGACCGGCTGGTGGGCGACAGCTTCAGCGTGACGTCGACCCCCCGGGAGCGGCTGGCCGGAGGGCCGTGAGCGGGAGCTTCAGTGCGCCCCGGGCTCGTGCGCGGCGGCGGGCCGGGAGCCCGGGGGCCACAGCCTGCGCAGCAGCGCGGGAGGCGAGTCCTTGAGCCTCAGCGCGGGCTTCTCCACGAGGTGCCAGGACAGCGCGGACAGCGCCACCACCACCGGGAAGGACACCGCCGCGTTCACCCACCACTCCGTGCGCCCACCGAGCAGCGCGGTGACGGCCTGCTGCACGGGGAAGGCGTAGACGTAGACGCCGTAGGAGAAGTCGCCCCGGCGCCCGAAGTCCGCCAGCGCGCCCAGGGGCAGGTATGCCAGGTACAGCACGACATACGCGCCGAACAGGCCGGTGCCGATGCGCCCATACCCGAGCCGCGCCATGACGAGCCACGCCGCCGTGCACGCCAGCGCCAGCCACGGGCTCATCCGCACCCTGTCGCGCCACAGGTACAGCGCCACGCCGCCGCCGAAGTACAGGTACAGCTCCGGCCAGAAGCCCAGCCGCCCGGTGATGACGGACGCCACCGCCGCGCCCACCCAGCCGAAGGCCACCATGCCCTTGCGCAAGAGGCCCGTCAGGCCGAGCCCCAGCGTCAGCAGGTAGAAGCCCACCTCGTACTTCAGCGTCCACAGCGAGCCGTTGACCGCGGGCGAGTACGCGTTGCCCTCGAAGACTCCGGGCAGGTCCCACTGCGGAAAGGCCAGGGTGAAGTTGCGCAGCCAGTACAGGTGCGTGTCCGCGGACGTGAGGTAGTCCCGGAGCGGGAGGGCGGTGAAGGCGGGGCCCAGCACCAGCGTGGTCAGCAGCAGCATGACGCCCAGGCCCGGGAAGATGCGCAGCACGCGCGCCCAGGTGAAGCGCGCCAGGTCCGGCGTGCGCTCCCAGCTCCGGGTGATGAGCACGCCGCTGATGACCAGGAACACCGCCACGCACAGCCGGCCCAGCGAGAGCTGGCCCCGGGTGAACACGTCCAGCGGCTCCACGGCACCCTTGCCCTCGGCCAGGGGGAAGGCGTGGCTGAGGATGACTCCCGAGGCCGCGGCGAAGCGGAGGAAGTCGAGGTTGTTGCGGCGGCCCTCGAGGCAGGCCTGCAAAGTCGGGCGGGCGGGGAGGGACATGAGGGGGCGGGCCATTGTCGTCCACGGCGGCGCTCCGTCAACAGCGGCCAGGGGGGCGGCCGTCCGGAGGAAAGGAGGGAACGAAGAAGTCGCAATCCCTCCATGCCGTGGCCTAGAAGGGCCCCGCCCATGCAAGTCCTCCTCGGCATCCACCATCCGCTGGACCCGAACCTCGGCGCCCCCGGCGTGACGCTCGCGCTGGGTGAGGCGCTGAAGGCGCTCGGCTGCGGGGTGGACTACTTCAGCTACTACGAGGCCTTCCCCGGCGTGCGCGAGCACGGCACCTGGCACGAGGTGCGCTTCCCGTGGAAGCTCACCGCGCACCTGACACGCGCGGCCGGCAGGTACGACGTGCTGGACATCACCACGGGAGATGCGTGGCCCTGGGCGCGGCTGAAGCGTCCCGGCGCTCGCGCCCGGCATGCGCTGGTGACGCGCAGCCACGGCCTGGAGCACACCTTCTCCGAGCGGCTGCGGGCGGACGCACGCGCGGGCAACCTGGAGCTGAGCTGGAAGTACCCGCTCTACCACGGTGGCTTCCGCCTCTGGGAGGTGCGCCAGTCGCTGCTGCTGGCCGACCACGCGGTGCTCCTCAACACGCTCGACGCCGCGTATGCGCGTGAGCGCCTGGGCGTGCCCGCGGACCACCTCAGCGTCATCGGGCATGGGCTGGACGCGCCCTTCCAGGCGCTGCCGCCGCCCCGCCCCTCCGCTCCCGGCGCGCCGCTGCGCATCGCCTGCGTGGGGAGCTGGTTGCCGCTCAAGGGCCGCGACGAGATGGTGGCCGCCGCCAGCCGGCTGCACGCGCTGGGCATCCCCTTCGCCATGAGCCTGTACGGCACGGGCTCGAAGGAGGACGAGGTGCTCGCGGCCTTTCCCGCCGAGGTGCGGGGGCGGCTGCGCGTGGTGCCGCGCTACGCTCGCGCCGAATTGCCGCGCATCCTGGAGGGCGAGGAGGTGCTGTTCTTCCCCAGCCACTCGGAGGGCTTCGGCATGGCGCTGGTGGAGGCCATGGCCTGCGGACTCGCGCCGGTGTCCTCACCTGTGGGTGTGGCGCCTCAGGTGGTGCGAGAGGGTGTGACGGGCCGGCTCATCCCCATTGGCAGCGTGGAGGGGCAGGTGGGCGCGCTGCGCTCGCTGGCGGAGGACCGCGAGCGGCTGCTGACGATGCGTGCCGCCGCCCAGGCCGAGGTGCGAAGCATGACGTGGCGGGACATCGCCGCCCGCACGCTTTCTCTCTACGAGGCACTTCTCCGCCAGCATCGGAACCCGTGAAGTCCAGGCGGCCGGTGGCTCAACAAGCAGCCACGGGGTCTATCCGTTATCACACAACGGCATTCATTGACGCGCCGAGCCAGGGCCCGTCACCATGGCGGGCGGCGCAACCTGAATGATTACCCTCTTCGTCGCGTTCCTCGTCTCCCTCATGGTGGCCCTGGTGCTCACGCTGCTCGTGCGCAACCGGGCCGTCGCGTGGGGGTGGTTGGACCAGGCCAACTCGAGCCGCAAGGTGCACGTGCGCCCCATTCCGCGGCTGGGAGGCATTGGCATCGTCGGCGGCTTCTTCGCGCCGCTGTGCGCGCTGTTCCTGGTGGACTCGGGAGTGGGCTATCACTTCCGCTCTCACAAGGATTTGGTGGCGGGACTGTTCATCGGCGGCGCTGTGATTGCGGCGCTGGGGCTGTATGACGATTTGCGAGGCTCGGGCGCGCGGCTGAAGTTCGCCGTGCAGTTCGCGGTGGCGCTGGGGCTGTACGCGCTGGGCTTCCGCATCGAGGTCATCGCCAATCCCTTCGGCCCGGAGCTGTCGCTGGGGGCGATGAGCCTGCCCTTCACGGTATTCTGGGTGGTGGGCGTCATCAACGCGCTCAACCTCATCGACGGCCTGGACGGGCTGGCGGGCGGGGTGGCCTTCTTCGGCGTGGCCACCAACTTCATCCTCGCGCTGTCGCGGGGCGACGTGCTGCTGTGCCTGCTGATGGCGGCGCTGGCGGGCGCCATCCTCGGGTTCCTGGTGTTCAACTTCAACCCGGCCTCCATCTTCATGGGGGACACGGGGAGCATGTTCCTGGGCTTCGTGCTGGCGGCGGTGGCCATCAAGACGAGCACGAAGAGCGGGACGACGGTGGCCATGCTGGTGCCGGTGATGGCGCTGGGCCTGCCCATCATGGACACGCTGCTGGCCATGGTGCGGCGCTCGCTGCTGGGCCGGCCGATGTTCAGCGCGGACAAGGAGCACATCCACCACCGGGTGATGAGCCGCATGGTGCTCAGCCACCGCTCCACGGTGCTGGTGCTGTACGGGCTGTGCGGACTCTTCACGCTGACGGCGCTGGGGCTGAACTTCGCCAACAGCGCGCAGAGCGCCATGCTGCTGTGTGGCATGGGCGTGGTCATCGTGGTGATGATGCGCAAGCTGGGCTACCTGGACCTGCGCCGCGCGGCGGACGTGCAGCAGGTGCGGCAGCGCAACATCCGGCTGCGCTCGCTGGTGAAGGACGTCACCCGCGCGGTGCGCGCGGCCCCGTCGCTGCAGGACGTGTGGAACGCGCTGCGGCCGCTGGCGGAGGGGCTGGACGTGGCGCGGCAGGAGCTGCGCTTCCAGCGCGTGTCCGGCGGGCTCACCGAGGGCATCGTCTTCGAGACGCAGCGCCCGGAGGGCACGGCGGTGCCGTTCGAGGTGAGCATCGACGTGAAGGACGACGAGGAGGTGCTCGGCTCCCTGCTGCTGGTGTGGCGGGATGGGCGGTCGGCCATCAACCGCGATGAGGAGCTGGCGCTCGAGGTGGTGGCGGACGCGGTGGCGGAGCGGGCCGCGCGCCTGCACGCGCACGCGGACGTGGAGCCCGGGCGCGTCGTCGCGCTGAGGCGGTGACGGCGGTGGACGCGCGCGCCCTGGCGGCGCTGCTTCGGTCCTGGCCCCAGGCCCCCGTGCGTCCGGCCCCCGTGGGCGCGGAGGCCGGCGGGCTGGTGCGCGCGGCCGTGCACCATGGGCTGGCGGGCTTCGTGGAGCACGCGGTGGGCCGGGCCGGGTGGGAGCTGCCCACCGAGGCCCGGGCGCTGCTTCGCCGTGAGTCCCTGGCGGGCGCGGCGCGGGCCATGCGGCTGAAGGCGCTGCTGGTGCGGAGCCTGGAGGCGCTCGCTTCGGTGGGCGTGGTGCCGGTGCTGCTCAAGGGCTACGGGCTGGCGCTGCGGCTGTACCCGGACCCGCTGCAGCGGGCGGCCACGGACGTGGACCTGCTGGTGGCGCGCGGCGAGGTGGACGTGGCGGCGCGGGCGCTCACCGGGCTGGGGCTGGCGGCCCGGGCGGAGGATGGCGCGCGGCATGGCGAGGAGGACTCGCACCACCTGGAGCTGGCGGGGCCGGCGGGGCTGGTGGAGCTGCACTTCCGCGCGCTGGCGGGCTGGGGGCAGGCGCTGGAAGGGGACGCGCTGGTGGCGCGGGCGGTGGAGGGAGAGGTGGAGGGCCGGCGGGTGCGGTGGCTGCGGCCGGAGGACGAGGCGGTGTACCTGTCGCTGCATGCGAGCAACCACCTGCTGCAGCGGCTGGCGTGGCTCTTCGACTTGAAGCTGCTGGCCCTGGCGGGGCTGGACTGGCGGGGCGTGGTGGAGGGGGCGCGAGGGACGGCGTTCCCACACCTGGCCTGGTATGGCTGGGAGGCGGCGCGGCGGCTGCTGGATGCGCCGGTGCCGGCGGAGGTGCTGGAGGCGCTGGCGCCGCCACGATGGCAGCGCGTGCTGGCGGGGCGCTTCTTCTCCGGCGAGCGGCTGCTGGGCGCGGAGCTGGCGCGCAGCAAGCCGGCCTGGGTGGCGGCGAAGCTCCTGCTGGCGCCACGGGCCGGGGACATGGCGCGGTATGCGCTGCGCAGGGCGGGGAACGCGGTCCGGGCGCGGTGGGGGTGAACCCCCCGGTGTCCGGCCGAGGACACAGAGGGGGCGAAGGCGGCCATTGCAGGCCCGGCATCCCGCCCGTTAAAGGGGCCCCACCATGCCGCCCAGCCTCCTCGACACCTTCCGCGTCCTCGCCTCGTTCGACCCTCCGCGTGGCTCACTGCGGGGCGCGCCCTGGGAGCAGTACGTGGACTGGGCCATCGCCCAGGGCCTGGCGCCCCTGGCCGCCTACAACCTCCAGTACCGGCTCGGTGGCGCGGGCGTGCCGGAGTGGGTGATGGACCGGCTGCTGGCCATCTACCAGGGCTCCGCCAATGACAACGTGATGAAGCTCGTCAACTTCAAGCAGATGGTCGACGAGCTGCAGGGGCGCAGGCTGGTGCTCTTCGGGGGCGCCGCCTTCGCCGACTCCCTCTATCCCCACGTGGCCTTCCGCCCGGTGACGGAGCTGCAGCTCCTCATGAAGCGGCTGGACGTGGAGGGCTTCGCGGGCTTCCTCTCCAACCACGAGTTCAAGCCGGAGGACGCCTCCGGCACGGGTGCCAGCAAGGCGGTGTCGGATGGGCGCACCCTCATCCTGCTCTACTCGGACGTGCTGGGTCCCCAGCGCCGCGAGCAGGCCGCGGGCATCCTCGAGCGCGCGACGCCCATGAAGATGTATGGCCCGTCCATCTTCCGCGCGGACCTGGAGGACGCGGTGCTGCTCGCGGCCCTGGAGCATGCGCGCCACGGCTACGAGGTCCCCTGGCTGTCCTTCATCGACCTGCGCGAGCTCGTCACCGGCGCGAAGTCCATGGGTGGCGCCTACTCCCGGCCATTAGACGTGCCCACGCTGCTGGCCCGGGCCGCGGAGTGGCGCCTGGAGCGCGCCCTGTACACCTCGCTCGCCGTCGTCGCGCGCCTCTTCCCGGAGGCCGCCGCGGAGGCCACCGCCGCCTTCCCGCCGCTGCGCCGGGCTACTCGCGAATTGCTGGACCGGACGGTGGTGGGGGCAGTCAGCACCCCGGGGCGTTCCACGGCTCTCAAGGGATTGGAAAGAGTGCGCCGGCTGCTCACGGGCCAGTGAGCCCGGCCGGTTGCCCTCCTGCCCTGGGGGACGGGCTTCCTTTCGGAGCGCGTCCCGGCGTATGAGTCCTGCTCCGGACACTTCCCCACTGGGACTCTTTCATGCGTATTGCCATCATCGGAACGGGCTACGTCGGCCTCGTCGCGGGCACCTGCTTCGCGGACTCGGGTAACGACGTCACGTGCGTGGATATCGACGAGCGGAAGATCCGCATGCTCCAGGCGGGCGAGGTGCCCATCTACGAGCCCGGACTCGAGGAGCTCATCAAGAAGAACGTGCGCGAGAAGCGCCTGTTCTTCACGCGCGACCTGCCGGAGGCCGTGGCCAACGCGCAGGTGGTCTTCATCGCCGTGGGCACGCCCGAGGGCGAGAGCGGTGACGCCGACCTCCAGTACGTGCTGGCCGCCGCCGAGCAGATTGGCAAGGCGATGAAGCAGTACACGGTGGTGGTGGACAAGAGCACCGTGCCGGTGGGCACCGCGGACAAGGTGCGCGAGGCGCTCCGTCGCTCCACCACGCTCGAGTTCGACGTCGTCTCCAACCCCGAGTTCCTCAAGGAGGGCGCGGCGCTGGATGACTTCCTCAAGCCGGACCGCGTCGTCATCGGCGTGGACTCCGAGCGTGCCCGCAAGGTCATGGGCGAGCTGTACTCGCCCTTCGTGCGCACCGAGAACCCCATCATCTTCATGGACACGCGCTCGGCGGAGCTGACCAAGTACGCCGCCAACGCGATGCTGGCCACGCGCATCTCGTTCATGAACGACATCGCCGCGCTCTGCGAGAAGGTGGGCGCGGACGTGGACTTCGTGCGCAAGGGCCTGGGCTCGGACAAGCGCGTGGGCTACCCGTTCCTCTTCCCGGGCGTGGGCTACGGCGGCTCCTGCTTCCCCAAGGACGTGAAGGCGCTGGTGGCCACCGCGCGTGAGTACGGCCTGGAGCTGGACCTGCTGCGCGCCGTGGAGCGCACCAACGAGCGCCAGAAGAAGCTCTTGGTGAACAAGGCCGTGAAGCACTACGGCTCGCTCGAGGGCAAGAAGTTCGGCGTGTGGGGCCTGGCCTTCAAGCCGAAGACGGACGACATGCGCGAGGCGCCCTCCATCGAGGTCATCGAGGGGCTCATCGGCAAGGGCGCGCAGGTGGTGGCGCACGACCCGGTGGCCGCGCACACCGCGAAGCGCGTCTTCGGTGACCGCATCCGCTACGCCACGGTGCCCTACGAGGCGCTGGAGGGCGTGGACGGCCTCTTCGTGGTGACGGAGTGGAACGAGTTCCGCCGCCCGGACTTCGAGCGCATGAAGGGCCTGATGAAGAGCCCCGTCGTGTTCGACGGCCGCAACGTCTACGACCCGGAGCGCATGCGCGAGCTGGGCTTCACGTACTTCGGCATCGGCCGGCGGTGAGCCGGAGCCGGGCCGGTTCTCTGGACGCACTCACGGGGCTGCGGTTCCTCGCGGCCCTCCACGTGGTGCTGTTCCACTTCGGGAAGGCGCTCGTGGTGGACGCCCCCGAGGGGGTGCGCAACTGGGTGGGGGCGGGCTACTCCGCCGTGGGTGTGTTCTTCGTCCTGTCGGGCTTCGTCCTCGCCTGGAACTACCTGGACGGGGACGGCCGGATGGAGACGGGGCCGCGCGCCTTCTGGGCCGCGCGCGTGGCCCGGGTGTACCCCGTCTACGCGCTGACGTTCCTCCTGTCGGCGCCCAGCACCATGAGCATGTCCGTGTCCGCCAACGGGTGGAAGGTGGCCGCGGTGAAGCTGGCGATAGGGGGCCTGGGCGCGCTGGCGCTCCTGCAGGCGTGGGTGCCCCGGCTGGCGCTGTACTGGAACCCGCCGGGCTGGTCCGTGTCGGTGGAGGCCTTCTTCTACGCCTTCTTCCCCCGGCTGGCGCGCTGGCTGCCCCGGCTGCGTCCCTCGCTGCTGCCCGTGGCCATGGGCGCGGTGTGGGTGCTGGGGCTGGTGCCGCCGCTGCTGTACCTGTGGCTGCTGCCGGACGGGGCCGGCCCGGTGGACGCGAGCACCTCGGGGAACTGGATGCTGGCGCTCAAGTTCAACCCGCTGGCGCGGCTGCCCGAGTTCGTCTTCGGCGTGCTGCTCGGCTGGTACTTCGTGCGCGAGCGTGACGCGGGCACGGTGAAGGGCGGCGGGGCGGTGCTGGCGGCGGTGGGCGCGGCGCTGCTGGTGGCGGCGGGCGCGGCGGGCGCGCGGATTCCGTACCCGCTGATGCACAACGCGCTGCTGGCGCCCGCGTCGGGCCTGCTGGTGTACGGGCTGGCGCGCGGGGGGGGGCCGCTGGGCTGGCTCTTCTCCCGCCCGCTGCTGGTGCACCTGGGCGGGGCCAGCTACGCGCTCTACCTCCTCCAGTACCCGGTGTCGGAGGCGGCGAAGGTGCTGGGGCCGTGGCTGGAGGTGAGCGCGCCCGTGCCCACGTTCTGCCTGCTGATGGGCCTGGCGATTTCGGCGTCGGTGGTGGTGCACCGCTACGTGGAGACGCCGCTGCGCTCGCGGGTGCGCAAGGCGCTCCAGCCGTGGGTGGACGAGGAGTCCTCCGCGCCGGCGCCCGCGCGGCCGGTGGTGCCGGGGGCCTGAAGTCCCGGGCGGCTCAGCGCGCCAGCGACGTGCCGAAGGTCCGTCGCGCCATTACCTGCCGCTCCCCGCGGTGGGTGGCGGTGGCGGTGACCAGCAACGACCCTGCCCGGGCCTGGCGGGCCGAGGGCGCGGCGCTGCTGGGCCGAGAGGGCACGGCGCCCCCTCCGGCTCGCGCCCTGGCAGAAGGCGCCCATTGCCGCCGGGGAGGAGGGACGCATCCTCTTGCGGGCGCGGGTTTCCGGCACGCCCCAGGGCCCCTTTGCGCTCAGCCCGTGGGAGGCGGAAGGGGGGCACACCGTCACGCTGCGCAACGTCACGTTCCCCTGAAACCCCGTGCCCCGCGGTCTGGGGGCGTGTGGCTACCGCTTGGGCCAGGTGTCGGGCTCGCAGAGATAGGGGCTGCGCGGCGTCCTGCGGGTGCAGTGGAAGCCCGGCTCGCAGGTGTCGGGGCCGGTGGGGTCGCAGGGGGACTGGCACCGGGCGCCGGCGCAGACGAGTCCTTCCGGGCAGGGGGGGGCGCTTCCTGCCGCACCGGCGGAGGCAGCGCATCCAGGTTTCCGTCTGGCGGACAAGGCTGGTATCGATTTCGCACTCATCAGCGCCCCCCGGGCAGGGGTTCTGCTGGCAGTTGGTGCCGTGGACGACGGCGCACACGGAGACGCCCTCCTCGTGCTGGATGCACTGCTGGCCTTGGGGACAATTGCGGCCCTCGCAGGTGGGCAGGCAGATGGGCTCCGGCTCCACGTCGCCGCAGAAGAAGCCCTCCGGGCAGCTTCCCACCTCGCCCGGGCGGCAGGGGCGACCACACCGGCCCGTCCGGTCTCCGCACACCAGCCCGGGGTGGCAGGCTTGCTCGGGGGCCAGGGTGTACTTCAGGCACGACTCGCCCTCCTGGCGGACGCCCACGGCCACGCAGCGGCGCACCCGGAGCTTTCCCTTCGAGACGGCCAGACTCTGGCAGACCTGCCCCTCCTCGCACTGAGCATCCGTGGTGCACTCGCTGTCGGTGCAGTAGCGGTCCATCCGATAAGCGTCACCGAAACAGACCAGGGGGGCTCGCATTCACCGGGCCTCCAGCACTCGCGCTGGTACGTCACGAGGCTCATGCGCTCCTCGTACGAGAGCACGGGTACGGTGGGTGGCGTGCCGGGAGGCGGGGGCGAGCGCTCCGGATGGGCGTACAGGGCGCTGCCCAGCACCAGCACCAGGGGTAGCGGGAGCAGCAGCGCCATGAGTGCGCCCAGGGTGGCACGCCACCTCATTCGAAGCACGCCTTGAGGCACTCCTCCAACTCCTCTTCATCCAATGGGTCCAGGCAGAGTTTCCTGTACTTCTCCTGGTCGCACCTCTCCGTCTGGGTCTGTCTCTTGATGTCCGCGCGCGAGTCCCGGTCGAGATAGCCCTCCGGCCTGTGCGCGGTGGGACAGGCGGACGTCAAGGACAGCACGAAGACCCAGACAAGGGACCGGCGCATGGCCTCTCCTGGCAGAGGCCCTCAGCGTGGCACGCACCCGGAGTGGACTCCAAGAGCTCTGCCCGTCCGCGTGCGGCCCTCGTCCCTCCGGGGCCATCCCCGTCGTGCGTTTCCTGGTGGATTCAGACTGGAGACGGAGCCGGGCGGAAGCGCTCCGGAGATTCTCGTCAGCGCCGGCCGCGTCACGAGCAGGCGGGCCGATTTATCGATGCTCCTTCAGCGCGCCAGGCCGCAGGCGCGCTTGCCTTCCTCGGTCTCGATGGCGCGGCAGTCGCAGCCTTCCAGCCGCTCCTCGCAGACGGCCTCGTCCTCCTCGGTGGGCTCCACGCGGTTCTCCTCCTCCGCGGCGCGCTGGAGGCACAGCTCCTTCTCCACGGAGTTGACGGAGCAGTCGCAGAGCTTCTCCGCGAGCTCGCGGCAGGCGCCCTTGCAGCCAGCGAGGCCGGACAGGGTGGAGCAGAGGAGGGCGGCGGTGATGAGGAGGCGGCGCATGGGTGTGCGCGAAGATGCCAGAAGGTCCCCTGGATGCAAGCCGCGCGCGAGCCCTGCGTGCCCGGGTGGATGCTAGGGTCGCCCGCCTGCTCCTTTCCCGGGAGGACCCATTCCCATGCTGACGCTCGTCGCCGCCGTCCTGCTGGCCGCCACGCCCACGTCCCCCTCGCCGTCACTGCTGAGCCCGGAGTCCGGGCGGCACCTGTCCGCGCGCCTGCTCGTGGCCCAGGCTCCCCCGGAGGCGCCCGCGTCCCGGGTGGACCCGGAGCTGGACGCGCGCATCCACGAGCTGACACGGCAGGTGGCCCTGCTCCAGAGCGAGATTCGCGGCATCGACGTGAACTTCCCCGTGGGCTCGCTGTTGATGGCGTACTTCGGCTACGTGCTGTCACCCCTGCTGCTGGTGGGCATCCCCCTCATCATCGTCGGCCTGGGGGAGGAGGACGATGGCGACCAGGCCACGATGATTGGCGTGGGGGCGGGGCTGTCCTTGGCCGGAGTGGCGGGCGTGGGGCTGCTCGTCGCCGGCTTCATCAATGGCACCCAGGCGTCCAACGACAACCGGGCCCGGCGCGAGGAGCTGATTCGCGAGCGCATCCGCCTGGAGGACGAGCTGCGGGACTTGAAGGCCCGCCGGGACGCGCGCACCACGTTGCAGGCGCGGCGGTGGCAGCCCCGTCCCACGATTCCCCTGCTGGCCCTGCGCTTCTGACGCATTGCCCCACGCACGCCCGGCCCCTTTGCGGCCGGGGATGGGGCGGGAAGGGGGCGGGGCTGGCGAGGCGTGACATACTCGTGGCCCCCCATTTCCCGCATGTCCCACTCGCGCCGCGGCACCTCCCGATTCACCCTGTTCGCCGAGGCGGCGCTGGCGGCGCTCGTCGTGCTGTGCCCGCTGGCGCTCGGCGGCGCGGCGCCGTGGCTGCCCTGGCCGCTGATGGCGCTGTCCGGGGCGGCGGCGGTGCTGGCGGCGGTGGGGGCGAAGCGGCAGGGCCAGTCGCTGCGCTTCCCGCTGCTGGCGGTGCCCCTGGCGGCGGGCGCGGCGCTGTGCGCGGTGCAGCTGGTGCCGCTGCCGGCGGGCGTGCTGGGCGTGCTGAGCCCGGAGGCGGCCGCGCTGCGCGAGTTCGCGCTGGTGCCGCTGGGGCTGGAGGGCGCGCGGCCGGTGTCGCTGGACCCGCCGGCCACGTGGCGCGAGCTGGCGAAGCACCTGGCCTACCTGCTGACGTTGCTCGCGGCGGTGCAGGTGTGCCGCTCGCGCCGTAGCCGGGTTCGCCTCCTGGCGGTGCTGGCCTTCACCGGCGCGGGCCTGGCGGTAGTGGGGCTGGGCCACTCGCTGCTCGGGGTGGAGTCCCTCTTCGGCGTACGCCCGTGGATGCACGCGCGGCCCACGCTGGTGACGCCCTTCGGCAACCCCAACCACCTCGCGGGTTTCCTCGGGCTGTCCTCCACGGTGGCGCTGGGACTGGCGCTCACCACGCGGCCCCGCTCGCGCGCACTGCCCTACGCGCTGGCGGCGGGGGCGGGGGGCCTGGGGGTGCTGCTGTCGCTGTCGCGCGGCGGCATCGCCTTCTTCGTCTTCGGCCAGGTGCTGCTGGCGTTGCTGCTGCTGCGCAGGCGCCATGAGGGTGGAGGGCGCGCTCCGCCGGTGTGGGCCCGGAGCGCCGCCGCGCTGCTGGGGCTACTGGCCGTGCTGGCGGTGGGCGCGTACACCGCCGCGGACCGGCTGTGGGCGGAGGCGCGCACGGCGGACAGCGTGGAGGAGCTGCGCCACTCCAAGGTGTCGCTGTGGCCGATGATGGCGGAGGCCGCGCGCGCCTTCCCGGTGCTGGGCATGGGACGTGGCGCCTTCGAGGCGGCCTTCCCTCGCTACCAGAGCGAGCCCAACCCCAACACCCTCACGCACCCGGAGAACGCGGTGCTGCAGGCCGCGGTGGAGCTGGGCGTGCCGGGCCTGTTGCTGCTGGCGGTGGCGGTGTGGGGCTTCGCGCAATTGCTGCGCCGCGAGGGGCTGGACGCGCTGGAGCTGGCGGTGCTGGCGGGCGTGGCGGCGCTGGCGCTGCATGACTTCTTCGACTTCAGCCTGGAGCTGCCGGCGTGCGCGGTGGCGGCGCTGGTGGGGCTGGGCGCGGTGGCGCGTCCCCGGGAGCGCGGGCGGGTGGCCGGGAAGCCGGGCGGCCTGAGGCCGTCACCGCTGCTGCTGGGCGCGGGCGCGGCGCTGGCGGTGCTGGGGCTGGTGGCGCTGGTGCCCGGCCGGCACCTCGTGGCGGACGCGGAGGCGGAGCTGGCGGGGCTCGTCACCTCGCGCGCGCCCATCCAGGACGTGCGCTCGCGCGGGCTGGCACTCATCGACCGGCACCCCTCGGACTACCTGCTGTACCGGCTGGTGGCCTCCGCGTACGCGGCGCAGGGGCGCGGGGCGGCGGGCGAGGCGCTGGCCTTCGTCAACCGCGCGCTGTACCTGGCGCCACGCGACGCCGTGTCGCACCGGGTGGCGGCGCGGGCCCTGCTGGCGCTGGGCCGTGGCTCGCAGGGCTTCCTGGAGTACCGGCTGGCCCATGAGGCCGGAGACACGGCGGCGCTCCTGGGCGAGGCGCTGCCCCGGGCGCGCACGGTGGAGGACGTGGCCGCGCTGACGCCGGACGCGCCGGAGGTGGCGGTGCGGCTGCTGGACTCGCTGGCCAACACGCCGGGGCGCCTGGAGCTGGCGCGGGCCTACTCGGGCTGGGCGCGCGAGCGCTTCGAGGGCCAGCCCGGCATGGCGGCGCTGTGGGCGCGCGAGGCGCGGCTGCGGCTGCGGCAGGGCGAATTGGCGGGGGCGGAGGCGGCGTGCGCCGAGGTGGAGCGGCTGGAGCCGGAGGCGCTGGAGTCGCACCTGCTGCGCGCGGAGGTGCTGCGGGCGCAGGGGAAACACGAGGAGGCCTTGCAGGCGCTGGAGCGGCTGCTGGCGCGCTTCCCGGGCAACGTGGAGCTGTCCTTCACGCTGGCCGCGCGGCAGTTGGACGCGGGGCTGACGCGCAGGGCGAGGGGCACGCTGCAGGCGGTGTCTCCCTTCCTCACGGACTACGCGCAGCGGGCGCGGCTCCTGTCGCTGGAGGCGTCATGCCTGGAGCGCGAGGGGCTGCTGTCCCGCGCGGTGGAATTGAGGCAGACGGCGGCGCGGCTGGTGCCGGGGCCGGACGCGTGGTTCGCGGTGGCGCGGACGCAGGAGGCGCTGCGCCGGTATGACGCCGCGGCGCGCTCGGTGCACGAGGGCATGCGGCTGTTGCCGCCCGGCTCCCGCAAGGACGCCGAGGCGTGGGTGGCCCGGCTGGAGGCCGCGGAGCGCGCGCGGGTGGACACCCGGCGCAAGGAGCTGGAGCAGGACCCCCGGGCCGAGGAACTGGAGCACCTGCTGGGCAACACGGGGGGCGCGGCGGACGCGCCGGACTCGCCGTAGCCGGGCCCGGGGGCTTCCGCGTCAGGCGGGGGCGTGGGACTCCATTTCGAGCTGGGGTACCCCCACGGCCTGCCGTGGCTGCTCCTGGATGAACGAGGCCACCAGCGGCCACTCCAGGGTGGCGAAGTCCTGGAAGCGCATCTCCAGGGCTTCCTCGTGTGAGCCCGCCCGGAAGAGCAGGCGGTCCGTCAGGCTGAGGGACTCGTCCACGGCCACGGGCAGTCCATACAGCTCGCCGAAGGGGGGCTCCGCGCCCACCTCGCAGTCCGGGAAGTGGCGGGAGAACTCCTCCTCGGTGGCCAGCCGGACGCCGTGGACGCCGAGGATGTCCCGGACGCGGCGCAGGTCCACCGTGCCCGCGGCGGGCACGACGAAAATCCAGGGCTGCCGGTCCGCCAGGATGATGACCGACTTCGCCACGCGCCAGCCGGAGACATGGAGTGCCTGGGCCAGTTCCTGGGCGCTCACGGCGTGGGGGTGCCAGTACCGCTCGAAGCGCACGCCGTTGCGCCGGAGGTAGTGCTGGATGGACTCGGGAATCATGGGGATGTCACCTCCTCGTCGGAGAAGGTGTGTCCCCCGGCCGGGGGCGACCATCGTACGCCGCCGCCTCCCGGCTCCCCCGTGGCCATTCCCACCCTCCGGGGGCCCGCGGGCCCGCCGGTAGGACGGGGGAGCGAGGGGGCCTCACTGCTGGAAGTCGTACACGTTCCCCAGCCTGAGGATGCGCGTCAGCTCGTCCAGCGCGGTCATCGTCTCGCGCACGAGCTGCGGGTCCTGGAGGTCCTTGGGGCGCAGCACCTCGCGGTAGTGCCGCCGCACCCAGGCGGCCAGCGAGTCGTGCAGCGCCGGCGTGTAGAAGACGTCCGCGGTAATCGCCTTGCGCTCCGCGTCCGTCAGCCACACCCGCTGGCGCAGGCACGCCGGGCCGCCGCCGTTGTTCATCGACTGGCGCACGTCCAGGTAGTGCACCGCCTTCACCGGTGTGTCCTCGGCCACCACGCGCTCCAGGAACCGGCGCGCCGTGGGTGTCTCCTGGGCTTCAACCGGCGCCACAATCGCCATGGTGCCGTCCGGCAGCGTCAGCACCTGCGAGTTGAACGGGTAGGACTTCACCGCGTCCCTCGGCGGCAGCTCCGCGCTCGTGGCCACCACCGCGCGGAAGTCCGGACCCAGCTTCTCGCGCAGCACCTGGAGCAGGCCCGCGGGGTCCACGAAGGCCAGTTCGTGCAGCATCAGGAAGCGCTCGTTGCCCACCGCCAGCACGTCCGTGTGGAACGCGCCCGCGTCGATGCCGTCCGGGTGCTGCTGCGGGAAGAGCACCTGCTTCGTGTCCAGCTTGTGAAGCCGGGCCAGCGCCTGGCTCGCCTCCAGCGTCTGCCGCGCCGGGAAGCGCTTGGGGCCCGGCACGTCCTGCCACGCGCTGCGCCCCCAGGCCAGCAGGTGCACGCCCGCGTGTCCCGGCGTGGCCAGCCGCGTGTGGTTGGCCGCGCCCTCGTCCGCGAAGTGGCTGCTGCCCGGCAGCGGCGCGTGCACCGTGAAGTGCCGCGGGTCGGAGAAGATGGCGCGCAGCACCGCGTGCGTCGTCTCCGCTTCAATCGCGCGGTGGTACATCTGCGACAGGTTGGCCGGCGTCAGGTGGACGCGGCCGTCCGCCGTGTCCGCGCTCGGCGCCACCGTGGCCGCGTTGGCCGTCCACATGGCGGATGCGCTGGACGTCAGCCGCAGCAGGTGCTCCGCCTCGCGCGCGGCGCGGGTGATGATTTCCTCGTCCGTGCCGGTGAAGCCCAGCGCCCGCAGGGCGCGCAGCGACGGGCGCGGCTGGGGCGGCAGCACCGCCTGCCCCACGCCCAATCCGGACACGAAGCGCATCTTCTCCAGGCCCTGGAGCGCCGCCTCCCGGGGGTGGCTGGGCTCCCCGCCATGGCTCTGAGACGCCAGGTTGCCGGGCGAGAGACCGCCATAATTGTGGGTGGGACCGACGAGCCCGTCGAAGTTGTATTCGCGCATGGGGTATTGAACGCTTCGTGGAGCGTCCTCCCTTAGCAAAGCGCCTCAAACGTTTCCTCCGCTACCTGCTCATTCGCGGAGTGCTGTTACTCCTCCAACCCCTGCCCCTGGGGGCCGCCCGGGCCCTGGGTGCGCGCCTGGGCGCATGGGCCTACACCCTGGCCGGAGGCGAGCGGCGCAAGGCCCTGAAGTCCCTGGCGGTGGCCTTCCCGGAGAAGTCCGACGCGGAGCGGCAGGCCCTGGCCCGCGCCGCCTTCAGCCACCTGGGCGCCGCCGCGCTGGAGGTGGCCTGCACCGGCGCCCTGGACCGGGGGCTGGAGGGACTGGTGGCCTGGCCGGAGGAGGACCGCCGGGTGCTGGAGGCGGCCCTGGCGCGAGGGAAGGGCGTCGTCTTCGTCTCCGGGCACGTGGGCAACTGGGAACTGCTCGCCCGGCGGGTGGCGCGCGCGGGCTACCCCAGCCAGAGCATCGCCAAGGAGACCACCGACCCGCGCCTCACGGAGCTGGTGGGCCGCTTCCGGGAGCGGGGCGGCGTGCGCAGCATCTGGCGCGGCCAGGAGGGCGCCGCGCGCGCCATGCTGCGCGCCCTGCGGAGCGGCGAAATCCTCGGCATCCTCATCGACCAGGACACGAAGGTGCAGTCCCTCTTCGTGCCCTTCTTCGGCCAGCTCGCCGCCACGCCCCGCGCCGCGGCGGACCTCGCCATCCGCACCGGGGCGGCGGTGGTGACGGGCTTCTGCCACCGCGAGGGCGAGGGGTACCGCCTTTCCATGGAAGAGGTGCCGGTGCCCCAGGTCGAGGACCGCGAGGCCGCGGCCCTGGAGTTGACCGCCGCCCTGTCCGCCCGCATCGAGGCCGCCATCCGCCGCACGCCCGAGCAGTGGGTGTGGATGCACCAGCGGTGGAAGACGCGTCCGGAGGCGGCGAAGGCCGCGGCCCGGTGATAAGGAGGGCCCCGTGCCGCGCCTGTCCGCCAGCCTCGCCGTCCTGCTCGCCGTCGCCGCCTGCTCGCCCCGCCGTGCCCAGGGCCCCCAGCAGGAGGAGCCACCACCCCAGGTGGTGCTGTACGGCGCGCGCATGAAGTCCTACGAGGGTGAGCGGCTCACCCTCTCCGGCACCGCCGAGCGCCTGACGTACCAGCGCGCCGGGGGCGACGTGCAGGGCACCAACGCCACGTTGATGCTTCCTCCCACCCGGGCCTCCGAGGGGGCCCCGCCGGGTGTCTCGGGGGGCGTGCAGGTGAGCGCTCCGAATATGGAGGGCAATCTCGCGTCCAAGCAGCTGGTGGGGTCGGGCGGTGTGGTCATCAGGACGGGGGAGGGCATGGTCGCCCGCACTCCCCGGTTGACGTACGACGCCAACACCCAGCGGGCGCATGGAAACGAGGGCGTGACGGTGAAGGGACCGGACTACCGGCTGCGGGCGGACCGCTTCGAGCTGTCCTTCCCGGATGAGACGTTCATCTTCGCGGGCTCGGTGGAAACCGTGCTGGGAGCGGCAGAGTGATTGAGTTCCTCGTGATGGCCTTCTTCGTCGCCCAACCCGTCCCGGCCGCCGCCGCGGCCCCGGCCGATGGGGGGACGCCGCCCGCCGCCGACGCGGGGGCTCGCGGCCCCAGCCCCCTGGCGCCCGCGGACCTGAAGGAGCCGGTGCAGATAAAGGCCGACCTCATCACCGGCGAGAAGAACCAGGCAATCCTCACGGGCAACGTGAAGGCCACCCACCGCACCCTGGACCTGCGGTGCGACAAGATGATCGCCTACTACACCCAGCCCCGCGTGGTGACGCGCGTGGTGTGCACCGGGGGCGTGCAGGCGCAGGACGGGGACCGCATGGCCCGCGGCGAGCGCGCCGAATACGAGGTGCCCACCGGTGTGTTGGTCGTGACTGGCTCGCCCGAGGCCCGGCAGGGGACCACGTACATGCGCGGGACGAAGGTGCGCCTCACCCTGGGAAGCGAGCGGCTCGAGGTGGAGAACGCCGTCATCATCTTCGAGCCACCCCCTTCCAGCTCCCCGGCGCCGCGCCGGAAGAAAGGCACGTCGAAGTGAGCGCGAAGCTGATGGCCGAGGGACTGGAGAAGACCTTCCGCCGCCGCAAGGTGGTGCGCGGCGTGTCCTTCAGCGTCGCGCCCGGCGAGGTGGTGGGCCTGCTCGGCCCCAACGGCGCCGGAAAGACGACCAGCTTCAACATGGTGGTGGGGCTGGTGACGCCGGAGGCCGGCCGCGTGCGCGTGGGCGACGAGGACCTCACCCACCTGCCCATGCACCGCCGCGCCCGCAGGGGCGTGGGCTACCTCCCGCAGGAGGCCTCCGTCTTCCGCAAGCTCACCGTGCGCGACAACTTCCTGTCCGTGCTGGAATTGCAGAAGGGCCTCGACAAGCGCGCCCGCCAGCAGCGCGCCGATACGCTCCTGGAGGAGTTCGGCCTCACCCACGTCGCCGAGTCCCTGGGCGAGACGCTCTCCGGCGGCGAGCGCCGGCGCGCGGAGATTGCCCGCAGCCTCATCCCCCAGCCCCGCTTCATCCTCTTCGACGAGCCCTTCGCCGGCGTGGACCCCATCAACGTGGGCGACCTCCAGCGCCAGATTTTCCTCCTCCGGGAGCGCGGGCTGGGCGTCCTCATCACCGACCACAACGTCCAGGACACCCTCGGCATCTGTGACCGTGCGTACATCATCGCACAGGGGCAGATTCTCGAAGAGGGCACCCCCGCGGAGATTGCCGCCTCGCCCCGGGCGCGCGCCGTCTACCTGGGAGAGCGGTTCCGCCTGCAGCAGGCGCTCTGAGCACGACTGGCCACCTGACAACCGAGTGACTAGGATGGGTTGGCCTCGCTTTTGCGTCGGCCC
Organism: Myxococcus sp. RHSTA-1-4; assembly: GCF_020037125.1. GTDB lineage: Bacteria > Myxococcota > Myxococcia > Myxococcales > Myxococcaceae > Myxococcus. Next base: position 447,633 of record NZ_JAIQDG010000001.1, on the reverse strand, counting down.
CTGAACACGTCCGTGTTACGATGGGTTTGTGTAAGTTGTTGGTTTCCTTGCAGAATTTGGAGCATGCAAGCAGGGAACCACCTTCACGCCACTGGACGAAGTCAGAGGCTCTTGTTACGTTGGCACGGTCTTTGATTGCGGCCTTGTTTCAGATGGGTCCGCATCAATCGGGAGACACCGTCTCATGGCGATGGAACTCAAACAAAGCCTGAAGCTTGCCCAGCAGCTGGTGATGACGCCGCAGCTGCAGCAGGCCATCAAGCTGCTCCAGCTCTCGCGCATGGAGCTGCTCGAGCAGGTTCGCGAGGAGATGGAGCAGAACCCCCTCCTGGAGCAACCGGACGAGCAGGCGCCCGGCGACGTGGCCGACAAGGAGCCGGGTGAGGCCTCGCTGGAGGCGGACAACGTCGAGATGCCCCGCGATGTGGAGCTGCCCGCCGCCACGGGAGAGAATGCCCCGGAGTTCAAGGCGGACAGCGAGGGCCCGCCGGAAATCGACTGGGAGCAGTACCTCAACAGCTACCAGTTCAACGAGCCCACCACCGCCTCCAACAAGGGCAACGTGGCCACGGACGACCTGCCGTCGTTCGAGGCCAACCTCGTCAAGAAGGAGGACCTGGTCGACCACCTCCAGGAGCAGCTCGGCACGCTGCGCCTGAACGACGCCGAGCGCCGCATCGGCCTGCTCATCCTCGGCAACCTGGACGACGACGGCTACCTCAAGCTGCCCGAAGTGGACGGCGACCCGCTCATCCGCCTGGCCAACGAGGCCGACGTGCCCATGCACGTGGCGGAGCGCACCCTGCGCCGCATCCAGATGCTGGAGCCGCGCGGCTGCGGCGCCAGGGACTTGCAGGAGTGCCTGCTCATCCAGCTCCAGGGGATGAAGGACAAACACGCGCCGCTGCTGGGCCTCATCATCAAGCGGCACATGAAGTTCCTGGAGTCCAAGAACCTGCCCGCCATCTCCAAGGACCTGAAGGTCCCCATGGAAGAGGTGGTGGAGGCGGTGAAGCTGCTGCCCAAGCTGGACCCCAAGCCGGGCCGCAACTTCAGCGGGGACGACGCGCAGTACATCACCCCCGACGTGTTCGTCTACAAGATGGGGGACGACTACACGGTGGTGCTGAACGACGACGGCCTGTCGAAGCTGCGCATCTCCGGCACGTACCGGAACGCGCTGAAGACGGGCGCGGTGGGACCGGGGCAGACCAAGGACTTCATCCAGGACAAGCTGCGCAGCGCGATGTGGCTCATCCGCTCCATCCACCAGCGGCAGCGGACCATCTACAAAGTCACGGAAAGCATCGTGAAGTTCCAGCGGGACTTCCTCGACAAGGGCATCGCCCACCTCAAGCCGCTCATCCTGCGTGACGTGGCCGAGGACATCGGCATGCACGAGTCCACGGTGAGCCGCGTCACCACCAGCAAGTACGTGCACACGCCGCAGGGCATCTTCGAGCTGAAGTACTTCTTCAACTCGTCCATTGCCCGCGTCTCCGGTGAGGACACCGCGAGCGAGGCGGTGAAGCACCACATCAAGCAGCTGGTGTCGCAGGAGGACCCGCGCAACCCGTACTCGGACCAGAAAATCGTCGAGCTGCTGCGCGCGCAGGGCACCGAGATTGCCCGCCGCACGGTGGCCAAGTACCGCGAGGTGCTGGGCATCCTCCCCAGCAGCAAGCGCAAGCGGTACTACTGAGCGTGAGGGGCGGCTCGCCCGCTGGCCTCCCATGCCAGCGCGGCGCTTGCCTCCCGGAGGCCGGGTGATGGGGGTATAGGGTGCGGTTCGTATGAACCTCTCCCTTCCCCTGTTCTCCCGCGGCGTCCGCACCGGCGCGCTCGGGGTGCTCGCCCTGCTGGTGGGCTGTGGTGGCGACCTCGAATCAGAGACTGTCGCCCTGGCCGGGCTCGCGGACCGCGCGCTCACCTACTCGCTCACGGACGCGGACCTCTTCGAGGGCGTGGAGCCCGCGGGCTCCCACCGCTTCACCGTCACCTTCTCCCTGGCGGAGGACGGCCGCTGCACCCGGCTGGCCGAGGGCGTCACCGCCACCTTCAACGGCGAGCCCATGCGCCTGGAGGTGGGCGGCGTCGACGGCACCGCCGGCCGGGACGTGTGTGTGCCCACCCGTGCCTTCCTGGACTTCGACCCCAACGTCTGGGGAGAGCAGCCCGTCGAGGACGCCCGCGTCGTCCTCCAGGACGCCAGCCACACCGTCTCGCTCGTCCTCCAGGGGGGCAAGGCCAAGCGCTACTTCTCCTTCGAGAGCGCCGGCGAGGCGGACCGGCTGACGCGGGGCCAGTCGTATTCGTACCGCTGGCAGCCGGACGGGGAGGTGCCGGGCCCCGTCACCGCCACCCTGCTGCGGGAGGGGGGGACGGCCGCCGCCACCCTGCCCATCACCCAGGACGCGGGGCTCGTCACCCTCACCGTGCCCGCCAGCACGCCCGTGGCCAGCCACCTGCTGACGCTGAGTGGGAGCGCGCCCGGCACGGTGCTGGAGTGCACCGGCGTGGCCTCGTGTGGGGGCACGCTGTTCCACTCGGAGGAAGTCGTCGTCGCCGTGCAGTAGCGCGGCGTGGCCCCGTGCCTCGGACGAGTCGAGCTACGTCGACGCGGAGATTCCGGGCGTCATGGGCGGGCAGGTGCCCGCCTGGGTTGACGCGGCGCGCGATTCTAGCACGCTCGCCGCTGCTGCCCAGAAGGGAGGCCGATTCCAGCGACGCCGGGTGGCTGGCGGATGTCCGGCCTCGGACGTGGGGTGCACCTGGGAAGAAGCAACCTGGGGGGGTGGGTTGCTTTCCCGTGTGCAGACCGTTTCTGATCCGTCACGGAGCTCCCCTCTCTCCCTAGGAGGCAGCCACGCATGCAGTTCAACATCACCTTCCGTCAGTTCGGAGCGTCCGATTCCCTCAAGGAGTACGCACGCGAGAAGGTCGAACGGGTCAACCGGTTGCTGGACCGGGCCGGCGAAGCCCACGTGGTGCTGTACCTGGAGCGCCACCTCCATCATGCGGACATCACCATCCACTCCGGGGCGTGGGTGCTCCGCGGGCGGGAGAAGAGTGATGACATGTACGCGTCCATCGACCTGGCGATGGACAAAATCGAGCGCCAGCTCCGGCGCTACCGCGACAAGCTGAAGACGCACCACGGCCGCGAGCGCGTCCACCACCGGCAGGACCTGATGAACCAGCTCAAGGTCCGCCACGCCGTGTTCGAGCTGCCGGACGCGGAGGAGCTGGCCGCCATCGCCGGGGAGGCCCCGGGACTCGCCGCCGTGCCCGAGCCGAAGCCCGCCGCCGCGGCTCCCTCGCCCGTGCCGCCCTCCGCCCGCGTGGTGCGCGCCACCCACCTCGCCATCAAGCCCCTGTCGGTGGATGAGGCGGTGATGCAGATGAACCTGATGAACAACGACTTCTACGTCTTCCACAACGTGGAGTCGGACGCGCTGTGCATCGTCTACCGGCGCAAGGATGGCCAGTACGGCCTCATCGAGCCGCACCCGCCGGCCACGGCGGCCGCCGCCACCGGCACCTGAGCGGGCCGAAAAAATGGCGCGCCCCGTCACCCCCCCGGGAGACGGAGCGCGCCGGCCCTGGCCCGGTGTGTGGCCGGGGTATCTCCCCCAGGCTCCCGGGAACCTCAGAAGGCCGGGATGCGGCAGCTGGTGATTTCGCCGAAGCGCTCCGTGCCTCCCCGGGGCTTGGGGGCCATCCTGGGGGCCGAGGCCGTCGCCTTGGTGTTGACGAGCATGAACGCCATCAGCGCGGCCCGCTCGCCCACCGGCCTGGCCGTGAGCTCCTGGGGGAAGGAGACCTCGACGCCTCGCTCCAGGCTGTTGCCGCAGTCGCGCATGCCCTTGAAGGTGTCCCCCTCCCGCTTGAGGGCATAGGCGCACTGGCCCACCCGGCCGTGCATCCAGGTCCCGTCCTCGGTGAGGTCCACGGCCATGCCGGCGAAGGTGCCCCAGACGCGGGTGTCGTCCCCCTCGGCCAGTTGCAGGTGGGTGGACAGCTCTCCGACGGAGCCGGTCACCTCCTGGTAGTTCCACTGGAGGGCCACGGGGCGGGTGCGGAAGCGGCCGCGCATGCCGTCCCCTTCGATGGCCAGCGACGAGTTGGGGCCGGTGATGGTGGTGCCCTCCAGCCGCAGCGGCTCGACGGACGCGTTGCCCAGGAGCACGCCCTGGGTGGAGGCCTGGGCGCCCGAGGTGGCGGCGCAGCCCGTGCCGAGAAGGGACAGGACGGTAGCGGTCGACAGCAGCAGGCGTTTCATGGACGTCCTCCGTGTCCGCCGTGCCTCGCTTCGTGGCGGACTCGTGGCCAGAAACGCCAGCCCGTGAGGCGCATATCGTCCCCCAGTACGGGAGGGCGGCGCGGCGTATGGCGGTCCCGTCGCTCCTCCGCCATGATGCGCAGTGAGCGCAGCGAAGGCCGGGAAGGCAGGCCACCCTTGCGCTAAACGAGGGTGAGGAGTAATTGCCGCCCTTCCAAGGAGCGCCAGCGCGGGAGCGTCAGTGAGAATCGCCGAGTTCCTCAGCCCCCAAGCCGTCATCGCCGACATGCAGTCGCGGACGAAGCCGGAGGTGTTGCGCGAGCTGAGCGCCACGCTGGTGCGCGCCCATCCGCTGCTCCCCGCGGACCGGCTGGTGGAGGTGCTCCGCGAGCGCGAGAAGCTGGGCAGCACCGGCATCGGCGAGGGCGTGGCCATCCCCCACGGCAAGCTGCCGGGCATGGCGCAGCTCCAGGCCGCCTTCGGCGTGTCGCGCGCGGGGGTGGACTTCGAGGCCATCGACGGGAAGCCCACCCACCTGTTCTTCGCGCTGGTGGCGCCGGAGAACAGCGCGGGCGTGCACCTCAAGGCCCTGGCCCGCATCTCCCGCCTGTTCAAGAACCCGCGCTTCCGGACCGCCATCCTCGAGGCGCCCACGGCCGCGGACATCCACGCCCTCATCATCCAGGAAGACGCGCGGCCCTGAGGCCGCTCCGGGGGGAGCAGCACCACATGGACGTCGTTCTGAGGTCGATCAACGACCGGTTCTTCCACGAGCAGGTCCTCCCGTTCCTCACCCGCGCCATGGCGGATGCCTCCGGGGCGCTGGAGTCCCTGCTCGAGGGGCTGGGGGACGGCCAGGCGCGCATGCTCTGCGAGCGGATGCTGTCCACGGCGGTGCCCGGGGGCCTGGGCTCGGTGGACGCGGAGCCGTGGGCGGACCTGGTGGACCGGCTCGTCTTCCTCCCCTGGCACGAGGGCCCCGCGGGCTGGGAGGTGGCGGCGATGCAGGCGGGCTACGCGGACGGCTGGGACGAGGCGCTGCACCTGGCGCTGATGCTGGAGCAGCCGGGCTATCCGTACTGGGACGCGCGCGCGTCGCGCGAGGTGCGGGACGGCTTCCGCTTCCGGCCCATGGCGGACGTGGGGCTGGCCTCGCTGCTGGCGGGCCAGTGGGAGCCCTTCCCGGAGTTTCCCCCGGACCGCGTCTTCGCCACGCAGGGGCGCGGTGAGTACTTCGCCCACGAGCGCTTCGCCTTCGCGGACTGGGCGTGGCGGCCGGCGAAGGCGGTGGCGCACTGGCAGGTGAACCTGCCGCGCAAGCTGGAGAAGCTGCTGGCGCGCGAGCAGGAGCGGATGAAGCTCTCGTCGCTGCCGGAGAAGGACGAGGTGCTCGGCTACTGGCTGGGGAAGGTGGCCCAGCCGCCGCCGCTCACGGTGGCCTTCTCCGGCCTGGGCCCCCGGGCGGCCAACTGGATTCGCGAGCTGGGCGCGCTCACGTCCCACGTGCGCACGGCCGCGCTGTCGAAGCAGGGGCTGGCCGCGCTGGTGACGAAGGGCTCCAGCGTCCGCGTCTAGCTACGGCTTCGGCGCGGCGGGGCCGGGGCTCTCCAGCAGGAGGGTGACGGGCCCGTCGTTGACGAGCGCCACCTTCATGTCGGCGGCGAAGACGCCGGTGCCCACCGTGAGGCCGCGCTGGCGGAGCAGCTCACAGGCGCGCTCGTAGAGGGCCTTCGCGCCCGCGGGCTCCATGGCGTCGATGAAGCTGGGCCGCCGGCCCTTCTGGGCGTTGCCGTAGAGGGTGAACTGGCTGACGACGATGAGCTGCTTCGACGTGTCCTCCAGGGACAGGTTCATCTTCCCGGCGGCGTCCTCGAAGATGCGCAGCGTGGCGAGCTTCTCCGCCATCCACGTCACGTCCGCCTCGGTGTCGCCCTTGCCCACGCCCAGCAGCACCAGCAGCCCCGGGCCGATTTCGCTCACCCGCTGCCCCTCCACCGTCACCGACGCCTCCAGCACCCGCTGCACCACGGCTCGCATCGACGTGTCCTCCCTGCGCCCCTGTTTCCCTGCTCGCTCTCCGGTGCTGGCACACCGGCTCGCACGGGGCCTTCCGTTGCGGGGCCGCCTCACGCTTGCAGGTGGGATGTCAGGGGGGAAGGGGATTCTACGCCGTGGGGTCTTGGACTCTGAGAGGCAGGCAGTGAAAAGAAGTCCACAGGCCGGGCATCCGCTTGCCGCCTGGTGGAAGAGCGAGCGCCCAGACGTGGACTCCCGCTGCCTCTCTCCCTTGCCGGCCTTTCACCCCCTTCCCCATAATGGCCCGCGTCTTCCCTGGAGAGAGTGTGCAGGTCCATCGAGCCAGCCCCTTCTTGGCCGCAGCGGCCATCATTTTCCTGACACTCCCGAGCGCCGCGCTGTCGGCGCCTCCCACCGCCGCGCAGAAGCGCGCGGACCGTGAGGCGCTGAAGGCGGCCTTGATGGAGGTGCTGCAGCGCACGGCGCTGAAGTCGAGCCGCGTGGGCGTGCACATGCAGAGCCTCGACGACGGCACCGTGGTGTTCAGCCACAACGCCGACGAGCTGCTCAACCCGGCCTCCAACGTGAAGCTGGTGACGTCGGCGGCGGCGCTCGCGTCGCTCGGGCCCGAGTTCCGCTACGACACCGAGTTCCTCGTGGACCCGGAGCTGCCGGCGGACGGCAAGGTCAAGACGCTCTACGTGCGCGGAAAGGGCGACCCGTCCATCACCACCGAGCGCCTGTGGGGCATCGTCTCCGAGCTGTGGCACGCCGGCGTGCGCGAGGTGGGCGAGATTGTCGTCGACGACTCCTGGTTCGACGCCGAGCGCACGCCGCCCGGTTATGACCAGGAGGACTCGGACCGCGCCTATATGGCGCCCACCGGCGCGCTGAGCCTCAACTGGAACGCGGCGGCCATCTACCTGCGCCCCGGCAACGGCCCCGGCGCCAAGGGCACGGTGGAGATGGAGCCGCCCAGCGACTACTTCATCGTGGAGAGCCAGCTCACCACCGGCTCGCGCCGCGCGCGCCGCGTGTCCGTCACGTCGGACCCCGCCGGGCCGCAGCAGAAAATCGTCGTCCGCGGGCAGATTCCCGAGGAGCGCGGCGGCGCCGTCAGCGTGTGGAAGAAGATAGACAACCCGCCCATGTACTTCGGCCAGACGCTCAAGCAGATGATGAGCACCCGCGGCATGAAGGTGAAGGGCAAGGTGAAGGCCGGCCTGACGCCCTCCAAGGCGAAGATGCTGTACGTGGCCCAGTCGGAGACGTTCGACGTCATCCTCAAGCGCCTCAACAAGCTCTCCAGCAACTTCGTCGCCGAGCAGCTCCTCAAGACGATGGGCGCGGAGCTGCGCGGCGCGCCGGGCTCCTTCATCAAGGGCGTGGAGGTGGTGGAGCAGTTCCTGGAGCGCGACGTGGGCATCCCCCGCGGCACCTACGTGATGAAGAACGGCAGCGGCCTCAACGACGCCAACCGCTTCTCCGCGGCGCAGCTCAACCGGCTCCTGCGCCACATGTACGAGCGCTTCCCGTTCGCCCCCGAGTACCTCTCCTCCGTGCCCATCGCCGGCAAGGACGGCACGCTGAAGTACCGCTTCGAGGGCAGCGAGGCCGTGGGCCGGCTGCGCGCCAAGACGGGCACGCTGGAGAGCGTCTCCGCGCTCAGCGGCTACGTGACGAGCGCGGGCGGTGAGCGCTTCTCCTTCTCCATGATGGCCAACGACTTCGCGGGCCGCGCCGGCCCCATCGTCGCCGGCCTGGACGCGCTGGGCGCGGCGGTGGCCGCCACCGGCTCCAGCCTGGGGCCCTCCAACGCGGTGGCCGCGCTGGCCGACAGCAGCCGCGCGCCGGGCGCCATCAACGACGTGGCCGCCCGCATCAAGACGTACCTGGACCTGGGCAAGCAGCGCGACCAGCGCAACATCGGCTTTTTGCGCACGGCGTGGCGCAGCGAGAGGGACCCGGCGGTGCGCGCGGTGCTGGCCGAGAGCCTCTACCAGTCCAACCCGCATGACTACCTGGGCGCGCGCACGCTGCTGGACAGCTACGCCGCCACCGGCGAGGTGTACGGCCGCCTGAAGGAAGTGGCCCGCGTGCTCTCCGTGGAGGTGCCGGGCGTCAGCAGCATGGTGGAGCTGGCCGCGGGCGGTAACGCCGAGGCCCTGGCCCGCGTGCTGGAGCTGGCCGGCGCCACCGGCACGGACGCGCAGTCGCAGCAGGAGATGTCCGAGGCGCTGGGCGAGGTGGCCCGCACCGCCCCCGAGGAGCTGGTGGTGGCCCTGCGCGCCGCCACCGCCGCGGACCGCGAGGCCTCCACCACGCTGCTGGCCCGCGCGCTCGTGCAGGCGGGGCAGGCGGACCACCCCTTCTGGAAGTCCCTGCGCCGCATGCTGGGCGCCACGGACCCGCAGCTCGCCACCTTCGCCAAGGGCCTGGACTCCACGCTGTCCCAGAAGGTGGCCGAGGCCAAGGCCCCGCCCCGGTCCCCGGACGGGCTCGTGCCGGTGCAGGTGGTGGCCCCCGCTGGCAAGGCGCCGCTCCCGCCGCCCCGCCCCGGCAACCCTCCCGAGGCGCGCACCGCCGAGACGCGCCCGGGCGGGTAGTCCCACCTCCTTCCCGTTTCTCTACTCCGGGCGTGTGTCTCCCCGCACGGAGGGCAGCCGTGCGGCCTTGCCCCGAGGCCGTTTACTGGCGCCTCGCGGAATGTCGGTGTGCACTGGTATAGGTGAAGGCCAACCTGCCAGGACTCTTCCTGGTGGGGTGACGCCGGCCCGTGGTGGGTCGGCTATCGTCGAAAGGAACGCAGTCATGGCTGGAGGCGTGAACAAGGTCATTCTCATCGGCAACCTGGGCGCGGACCCCGAGGTTCGCTTCACCCCGGGCGGGCAGGCGGTCGCCAACTTCCGCATCGCCACCAGCGACAGCTGGACCGACAAGAATGGCCAGAAGCAGGAGCGGACCGAGTGGCACCGCATCGTCGTCTGGGGAAAGCTCGCGGAGCTCTGCGGCGAGTACCTGAAGAAGGGACGGCAGTGCTACATCGAGGGCCGCCTGCAGACGCGCGAGTGGACGGACAAGGAGAACCGGAAGAACTACACCACGGAAGTCGTCGCCAACTCGGTGACGTTCCTCGGCGGTGGTGGACGTGACGCCGGTGAGGGCATGAGCGGCGGCGGCGGTGGGCGCCGGCAGTTCTCCTCGCAGCAGCGCGGCAGTGGCGGTGGCATGGAAGGCGACTACGGCCAGCCGCCTCCCATGGATGACAGCGGCATGGGCGGAGGCCACGGCGGCCACGGCGGCGGCGGCGACGACGACATCCCGTTCTAGAGCACGGCAGGGGCTCCCTCGGAGCCCCCCCCCCGAAATGAAACCGGCCGCTCCCGAAGTGACGGGGGCGGCCGGTTCGTTTTTCAGCGCTGGACGGAGGAGGGGCGGAGCCCCTCGGGGCTAGAGGGAGGCGCCCGCGTTGTAGAGCGCGTAGATGACGCCCCAGCTCATCGCCGTCAGGAGCAGGAAGATGCCGATGGCGACCGGCTCGAAGCGGCGCATGGAGCGCTCGCTGGCGAGGATGCCCCAGTACATGGCGAAGCCCTGGAGGCCGTTGGCCAGGTGGTAGGACGTGCCCAGCGTGCCCAGCAGGTAGACGATGAGCGTGGGGAAGTGGTGGTGCATCTCCCGGGCGATGTCGGAGAACGGCTCCGGGTGCCCCTCGACGAGGCGCGGGTGCAGGAAGGCCAGCCAGATGTGGGCGCCGAGGAAGAAGAGCACGCCCACCGCGCTCAGGCGCTGGAGGAGGTACTTGAGGTTGCCGTAGTAGCTGTAGCGGATGTTGTTCGGCTTGAAGCTGAACAGCCGGATGAGGCCCCAGCCGGTGTGGATCAGCAGGGGCAGCAGGACGATGACGAAGGTGAACGCCTGGGCGAACGGGTTCGAGTAGGTCGTCACCGACGCTTCCCACGCCGCCGCGCCATTGAAGGCGGAGAGGTTGTCCCAGAGGTGGTTGATGACCCAGATGGACAGGGGCACCACCGCCAGGAACGAGCCCAGGCGGGACTTGAGGAGCGGGGTCTTCGTCGGAACGGCTACGGCGGCTTGGCTGCTCATCGGGTCTCCAACGACGGCGCGCGGACGGATACCGCGTCCAAGTCAATGTCAGGTGACAGTCGGTCGGCGGTTTATAGCCGTTCCGGCCGGGGTGCTGGATTTCTTCCGCACCCCCGGATGCCAGCCATCCCACACGGAGGCATAAGGCTGACCTTATGCGTCACCCGGCCCGGGCTGCTTGCTGCTCCCCCGGCGGGCGGAGGGGCGCCCACCTTCTGTCGTTGGCGGGCAGGGCTGGGGCACGCTAATCGCTTCACCATGTCCGATGAGCTCGTCAGTGGATTGTTGAAGAAGACGGACCTGCGGGTGGTGCTGGCCATCACCTCCGAGCTGTCCCGCCAGGCGCGCGCCACCCACGGCACCGCCCCTGCCGCCGCGGCGCTCCTGTCCCAGGCCCTCACCACCGCCGCCCTCATGGGGGCCCTCCAGAAGCACGACGCGCGCATCAACCTCCAGGTGGAGTGTGATGGCCCCCTGCGCGGCCTCTTCGTGGACGGCGACGCCTCCGGCCTCGTCCGCGGGTACGTGAAGAACCTGCACGTCGGGTACGTGGGCGGCGAGGGGCAGTACCACTGGCGCCCCGTGCTGGGGAACAAGGGCTTCCTCTCCGTGCTGAGAGACCTCGGCGGCGGTGAGTACTACCGCTCCTCCGTGGAGCTGGTGCACTTCGACCTCGCAGCCGACATGGAGCGCTATCTCCACCAGTCGGACCAGCTCCCCTCGCACCTGCTGCTGGCCCAGCTGCCCACCGGGGGCGACGGCGCAGCGGACTCGCTGGGCATCGTCGCCGGCCTGCTCGTCCAGCCGCTGCCAGGCGCGGACATGGACGCCTTCAAGGAACTCGGCGTCCGGCTGCGCCGCGACTTCGATGCCACGCTGCGCGCTCATGCGCCGGCCGGCGCCACGGCGGTGCTGCGCGCCCTGCTGCCCGAGTCGGACTTCGAGGTGATGTCGCGTTATCCGCTGCGCTTTGCTTGCTCGTGCAGCAAGGACCGTGTGAAGCGCGCGCTCCTGGCCATGGGCCGTGAGGAGCTGTCGGACCTGCTGGAGAAGGAAGGCCAGGCGGAGGCCACGTGCCAGTTCTGCACGACGCGATACGTCATTCCAGGAGAGGAAATTCGGGAGATGTTGGAGGCCGGCGCGATTTGACTTGAGCGGGCCTCCCCGGTACTTGCCGCGCGCCATGAGCTACTTCACGCAACTGCTCGAGGGCGGCTACGAGGCCGTCCACCTTCTCAGTGATTCGCGGACGGGCCTTCGCGCCATCGTCGGCATGCACAACACCCGGCTGGGGCCCGGACTGGGCGGCACCCGCGCGCTGTCCACGTACACGAGCGAGGAGGAGGCCGTTGCTGACGCGCTGCGGCTGGCGCGTGGCATGACGTACAAGGCGGCCCTCGCGGGGCTGCCCCATGGCGGTGGCAAGGCCGTCATCATGCTGCCGCGCGGCAACTTCGACCGGGCGAAGCTCTTCGAGTCCTTCGGCCGCGCGGTGGAGTCGCTCGGGGGCCGCTACATCACCACCGAGGACAGCGGCACCAGCCCGGACGACATGGAGCACGTGCGCAAGCACACGAAGTACGTCGTGGGCCTGAAGGAGCGCAGCGGTGACCCGTCGCCGGTGACGGCGTACGGCGTGGCGCGTGCCATGGAGGCCACGGCGAAGCACCTGTTCGGCCGCCCGGACCTCAAGGGCCTGCGTGTCACCGTGCTGGGCGTGGGCCACGTGGGAATGTACCTGGTGAAGGAGCTGCACCAGCGCGGCGCGAAGGTGTGGGTGAGCGACATCAACGCCGCCAGCGTGGAGCAGGCCGTGAAGCAGTACGGCGCCACCGCGGTGAGCGCCGACCAGCTCCACCGCATGGAGGCGGACATCTATGCCCCCTGCGCGCTGGGTGGCGCCATCAACGACACCACGCTGCCGCTCCTGCGGGTGAAGGCGGTGTGTGGCGCGGCCAACAACCAGCTCCTCACCAAGAGTCACGGGGAGCAGCTGGCGAAGCGCGGCATCCTCTACGTGCCGGACTACGCGGCCAACGCCGGCGGCCTCATCAACGTGGCCCAGGAGTGGGCGGGGTATGACCGGGAGAAGGCCTACGCCCGCGCCGCGCTCATCTTCGACACCATCGACACGGTGCTGGCCCGCGCGAAGGACTCCGGCCTGCGCCCCGAGCAGGTGGCCGACCGCATGGTCGAGGAGAAGCTGTCCGCCTGAGCCGGGGCGGCACCGCCACCCCTTCTTTCGGCGTGAGAAAGGGCGGGTGAAGCGGCTGGATGTGGCCAGGGCGCGTGCCTCGGGATATGACGGGGCCCGCACCCCATCCGGAGTCACCGCCGTGGCCACCAAGCGGGCAACGCCCGGGCTCAAGGCCCAGGGCAAGCGCAAGCCCACCGCGAAGTCCTCTCCGAAGAAGAAGCCGTCCTCCAGGTCCGCCGCCGTGCCGAAGCAGGCCCGGCGCGACGCGGAGAAGCTCGTCTCCATTCCCTCCGACATGGTGCTGGCGCCCCAGGTCGAGGCGCCGCGCCAGCCCACCGGGAGGGACCAGTCCCGTGGCCGGTCCGCGGGCGTGCGCGAGCTGACGTGGGCGGAGTTCGACCGCGCCGTGCAGGAGCTCGCGGGCGCCGTCCGCGAGTCCTTCGCGCCGCAGGCCGTGGTGGGCGTGGCCCACGGCGGCGTCTTCGTGGGCGGCGCGCTGGCATCGGCGCTCGGCTGCGAGTTCTTCCCCGTGCGCATCAGCCGCCGCAGCCGGGACGCGGGCGGCGCCTCGCGCGCGGGCTCCGGGCCCAAGCTGGCGGAGGCGCTGCCTCGCGAGCTGAAGGGCCGGCGCGTGTTGATTGTGGACGACGTGGCCTCCAGCGGAGACACGCTGGAGCTGGCCACGGCGCTGGCGCGCGAGGCGGGCGCGAAGAAGGTGGAGACGGCGTGCCTGGTGGCGCGGCCGGAGGGCTTCGCGCCGGACTACTGCGCGCTGGCCACCGCGGCGCTGGTGGTCTTCCCCTGGGACTACCAGCCCGCCACGGGCGACGCGCGCTTCGACGAAGACCCGGACAAGGCGGGGGCGTGACTCCCGGCGTGGTGGGGGGGAGATGATCATCGGGACGGCGGGGCACATCGACCACGGCAAGACGTCCCTGGTGAAGGCGCTCACCGGCATCGACACCGACCGGCTGAAGGAAGAGAAGCGCCGCGGCATCACCCTGGAGCTGGGCTTCGCGCACCTGACGCTGGACGACGGCACGGTGGCCGGTGTGGTGGACGTGCCCGGCCACGAGCGCTTCGTGAAGGCCATGGCCGCGGGCGCCGGCGGCGTGGACCTGGCGGTGCTGGTGGTGGCCGCGGACGAGGGTGTCATGCCCCAGACGCGCGAGCACCTGGACATCTGCCGGCTGCTGGGCGTGAGGGCCGGCGTCATCGCGCTCACCAAGGCGGACCTGCTGGCCGAGCTGGGCCCGGAGTGGCGCGCGCTGGTGGAGGCGGACCTGGGCGCGCTCGTCGCGGGCACCTTCCTGGAAGGGGCGCCCGTGGTGCCCTGCTCGTCGAGGACGGGCGAGGGGCTGGACGCGCTCAAGGCCGCGCTCACCCGCGCCGCGGCGGCGTTGCCGAAGCGCCCGGCGGAGGGGCCCGCCTTCCTGCCGGTGGACCGCGTGTTCACCATCAAGGGCTTCGGCACGGTGGTGACGGGCACGCTGCTGTCGGGCGCGGTGGCGGTGGACGACGCGGTGTCGCTGCTGCCGGGACAGCCCGGCCCCTTCCGCGTGCGCGGCGTGCAGCTGCACGGGCAGGCGGTGCCGAAGGTGGAGGCCGGCCAGCGCGCGGCGGTGAATGTCGCCGGCGTGGAGCCGGAGGCGCTGCACCGGGGCATGGTGCTGGTGCGCTCCGGGGAGCTGCCGGAGACGCGCATGCTGGACGTGGAGCTCTCGCTGCTGCCCGCGGCGGAGTCGCCGCTGCCGCGCCGCAGGAAGCTGCTGCTGCACCTGGGCACCGCGCAGGTGGAGGCCACGGTGGCGCTGCTGGACGTGGAGCGCCTGGAGCCGGGGGAGACGGCGCTCGCGCAGCTCCGGCTGGATTCCCCGGTGGGCGCGCTGGTGGGCCAGCGCTTCATCCTGCGCGGCTCGCGCGCGCTGCCCGGCCGCGGGGCCACGGTGGCCGGCGGGCGCATCCTGTCGATTACTCCGCCCCGGCGCCGCAAGGGGGGCTCCGAGGTGGTGGCGCCGCTGCTGGAGGCCGACCCGGCGGGGCAGGTGGCGTGGCTGCTGCGGCAGGCGGGCTACCGGGGGCTGACGCAGCAGGAGCTGTTCGGCCGCTCGGGGCTGGGGCCCCGGGTGCTGGCACGCGCGCTGGAGCTCCTGGGCACGCGGGGCGGGGCGCTGTTGGTGGACCGGGAGCGGCGGCTGTACCTCTCCGGCGAGGTGTTCGGGGGACTGCACGGGCGTGCGCTCGCCCTGCTGGCCGCCTTCCACGAGCGGGAGCCCCTGAGGGAGGGGCTGCCGCGTGAGGAGCTGCGCCAGCGGCTGTCCGCCGAGCTGGATGCGCGCATCTTCCAGCGCGTGACGCAGGCGCTGGTGGACGCGGGCAAGGTGGAGCTGGACAAGGAGGTGGTGCGCCTCAAGGGGCGGGGCCGCACCCTGTCGCTGGGCGACGAGGCGGCCCGGGCGAGGCTGGCCGCGGAGCTGTCCGCGGCGGGTCTGGCGCCGCCCACCCTCAACGAGCTGGCGCAGAAGCTCCAGCTTCCCGGGCCCCGGCTCCAGGAGTTGTTGAAGGTCATGGTGTCGGAAGGGACGGTGGTGCGCGTGAGCGAGGAGCTGTGCTTCGACGCGGGGGCGCTCGCCGCCCTGCGGGAGCGGCTGGTTGCCCACCTGCGCGAGAAGAAGGAAATTACCACCCAGGCCTTCAAGGAAATGGTGGGGCAGACGCGCAAGTTCGTCATCCCGCTGTCCGAGTACTTCGACCGGGAGAAGGTGACGCTCCGGGTGGGCGAGAAGCGGGTGCTGCGTCGCGGATGAGCACGAAGCGTTACAGCGAGGCCGACCTGCGCGCCCTCATCGAGCCCTACGGCAACCCCGTGCTGGCGGTGGTCGAGGGACGGGTGTCCGCCGTCAACCAGGCCTACCTGTCGCTGCTCGGGCTTCCCCGCGAGCGGGTGGAGGGCCGTCCCCTCCTCGACTTCGTCCAGCCCGAGGACCGCAGCCGTCTGGCCGAGCGCTACCGCCTGCTCGAGTCCGGCATGCCCCCGGAGCCGCGCACGCAAATCCACCAGGTGCCCTGCGCGGATGGCTCCATGCGCGAGGTGGCCCTCTACGCGACGCGCCTGCCCATGGAAGGTGGCGCCGGGGCGCTGCTGCTCAACTGCCTGCCGCTGGGGGACCGCCACCCGGAGATGGGCGTGGCCGAGGGCCTGGTGGAGACGTCCGCGAGCCTCGTCACCGCGCACTCCGAGGATGCGGTGCGCCAGGTGGCGCTGAAGGGGCTGGAGGCCGCGGGCTTCCGGGTCCGCCTGCTGCGCTGGGACGGCGAGCGGCTGCTGGCGCGCGACGGCGGGCCCCTGCCGGACGACGTGAGCCTGGGGATGGAGTCCCTGTCGGACGGGCGCCCCGTCTTCGGCGGCGCGGACCAGGCCTCGCCCACGCATGTCTACCTGCCGGTGGGCGGCCCCCACGACGAGGTGCTGTGGGTGCAGGGGCCCTGGGTGGCTCCGCGCCATGGCTCGGTGCTGACGCTGTTCGCGAAGGTGGTGGGCGCGGCGCTGGCGGACGCGCGTGTGCAGGCGGACGGCGCGCGCAGCCGCTGGGAGATGGAGGCGGTGGCCCAGGTGGCGCGCTTCGTCGCGCAGCCAGTGCCTCCTTCGCTGGAGGACTTCCTGTCCCGTGTCGCGGAGCTCCTGCAGGGCTCGGCCGCGGCGCTGCACGTGTCGCCCCCGCAGGGTGGGGCGCTGGCGCTGGTCACCCACGTGGGGCTGGCGGACGTGGTGCGGGACGGTGGGCACGCGGAGCGCCTCACCGGCCTGCTGGCGCGGGCCGTGGCGGAGTCGGGGGAGGGCGCGCTCTCCACCGCGGCCCAGGAAGCGGCGCTGGGCGAGCTGTCCGGTGGGATGCTGGGCCGCGCGGCGGTGGCGCCGCTCGCCCGGGGAGGCGTGGTGTGCGGCAGCCTCCAGGTGCTGCGCGGCGCCGGCAGGCCCTTCGACACGCGCGACGTGCGGCTGCTGGGCACGCTGGCGGAGCTGCTGGTGGCGCTGATGGAACAGCGCCGGCTGCGCGCCGAGGCCTCGCGCCAGCTCGCCGAGACGCGCCTCCTGTTGGATTTGGCGCGCACCACGTCGGGCGTGCTGGAGACCTCCAGCATCCTGGACGTGGCCTCGGACTTCCTCGTCCACCTGCTGGACGTGTCCAACTGCTACATCATGCTGTACGACGAGGGGGCGAAGCTCTTGCGCGGCGCCGCCGCCTCCGCGGCCCACCGCGACTTCTTCCGCACGGTGGTGCTGCCGCTGCACGGTGACGGCCTCGCGGCGCGCGTGGCCCGGGAGCGCCGGCCCATCGCCATCGAGGACCTGTCGTCCGTCGGCGGCGGCTATGACTCGGAGCTCGTCCTGCGCTTCGGGGAGAAGGCGCTGCTGGGCCTGCCGCTCACCTCGCGCGAGGAGCTCATCGGCGTGGTGGTGGTGGACGACATCCGCCGGCCGCGCTCCTTCGGGCCGGAGCTGATTGAGCTGGCCGAGGCCACCTGCGGGCAGCTCGCGCTCTCCATCGCCAACGCGCGCCTGTACGAGTCGCTGTGGGCCAGCTACGCGGAGCTGGCCGCCACCCGCGCGGAGATGGTGAAGCGCGAGCGGCTGGCCGCGCTGGGTGAGCTGTCCGCGATTGTCGCCCACGAGGTGCGCAACCCCCTGGGCGTCATCTTCAACGCGGTGGCCTCGCTGCGGCGCCTGCTGGACCCGGGCGGCGACGCGGCCATGCTGCTGGACATCCTGGGCGAGGAGAGCGACCGGCTCAACCGCATCGTCGGCGACCTGCTGGACTACACGCGCCCGAGAGACCCGGTGCTCCAGCACGAGGATTTGGGGCGCGTGCTCCAGGACTCGCTGGAGGCGGCGCGCGTGCAGGGCGGCGGGGCGGACCGGCCCGTCGTCATCCGCTCGGACGTGGAGGCGGGGCTGCCGCCGGTGCCCATGGACCGGCGCCTCATCCGCCAGGCGCTCGTCAACGTGGCCGTCAACGCGATTCAATCCATGCCCCAGGGCGGCCAGGTGCAGGTGCGCGCGCGCCGCGAGCTTCACGCGGGCCGGGAGCACCTGCGCATCGACGTGGCGGACCAGGGGCCGGGCATCCCCGCGGAGCTGCTCCACCGCGTCTTCGAGCCCTTCTTCACCACCAAGGCCCAGGGCACCGGACTGGGGCTCGCCGTCGTCAAACGCATCCTCGAGGAGCATCGGGGAGAAATCGCCGTGGACAGCTCTCCGGGCCGCGGCACCACCTTCACCTTCAGGCTGCCCCTGTCGCAGCCCCCCGCCTTCCCATGACCGACGCGCACACCCCACCTGTCCGTGGACGCATCCTCGTCGTGGACGACCAGCGCAACATGCGCGCCACCACCGCGCTGCTCCTTCGCGCGGAGCACTACACCGTCTTCGAGGCCGCCACGGGCGAGGAGGCCCTGGCCCAGCTCGCCGGAGGCAGCATCGACCTGCTGCTGACGGACCTGAAGATGGAGCCCATGGACGGGCTCACGCTGCTCCGGCGCGCGCTGGAGGTGGCCCCCCGCCTCCAGGTCATCATGATGACGGCCTTCGGCTCCATCGAGAGCGCGGTGGAGGCCATGCGCCTGGGCGCCTACGACTACGTCACCAAGTCCTTCAAGGAGAGCGAGCTGCGCTACCGCGTGGAGCGCGCCCTGGAGCGCGCCCGCCTCTTGCGTGACGTGGACAACCTGGCCACTGACTTCAACCAGCGCCATGGCCTGTCCTCGCTGGTGGGCCGCAGCCCGGCCATGCGCGAGCTCACCAGCCGCCTGATGCGCGTGGCCCAGAGCGACGCCACCGTCCTCATCCAGGGCGAGAGCGGCACCGGCAAGGAGCTGGTGGCGCGCGCGCTCCACGCGCACAGCCGCCGCAAGTCGCGCTCCTTCGTGCCCGTCAACTGCGCCGCCATCAGCGAGTCGCTGCTGGAGAGCGAGCTGTTCGGCCACGCCAAGGGCGCCTTCACCGGCGCGGTGAAGGCCCGGCGCGGCCTCTTCGAGGAGGCGGACGGCGGCACCCTCTTCATCGACGAGGTGACGGAGACCAGCCCCACCTTCCAGTCCAAGCTGCTGCGCGCCCTGCAGGAGGGCGAGGTGCGCCGCGTCGGCGAGTCCACCGCGCTGCGCGTGGACGTGCGCACCGTCGCCGCCACCAACCGCGACATCGAGCAGGAGGTGCGTGAGAAGCGCTTCCGCCAGGACCTCTACTACCGCCTCAACGTCGTCACCCTGCGCGTGCCCCCGCTGCGCGAGCGCCTGGAGGACGTGCCCGCGCTGGCCGAGCACTTCCTGGAGCGCGCCAACGCCCGCAGCCCCAAGCCCAAGCGCCTGTCGGCCGCCGCCGTGACGCACCTGATGGGCTACGACTTCCCCGGCAACGTGCGCGAGCTGGAGAACCTGGTGGAGCAGGCCGCCGCCCTGGCCGAGAGCGACGAGCTGCTCCCCGAGGACTTCCCCCTGCGTGTGAGCCGCCTCACGCCGGCCCATGGCACCCCCAGCATCGCCGTGCTGGAGGGGCAGGGCGGCGGCCCCGGCCGCCTCGTCTCCACCGCCGGGCCCACCCTGGCCCAGGTGGTGGAAGAGGCCGAGCGCCACGCGATTACGCAGGCCCTGGAGCGCCACGGCGTGGACCTGGCCCGCGTCGCGGACGAGCTGGGCGTCTCCTCCACCACCCTGTGGCGGAAGATGAAGCGCCTCAACCTCCGCCCACCCAGCGAGCCGACTCGCGAATAGCGGGAACTTTTTCGCACCCTTGAATTCCAGATCCGAAATGGGCGGGGTTCATCCATGAAAAGGCCAAGTGCCTGGAATCATTGGTTCTTTTCAGTTCTGAAACCCGATTTCAGGGCTGAAATGAAACCCGCCGGGTCCGCCAACGTCGGGTGTTGAGCCAAGTGCTTGAGAAGACAGGACTTTGGCTCTGACGGGGCGCTGGCACGCGGGCTGCTAAAGGAATGCACGGGACACATCGAAGCGAGGCTGAAGGCGGTTCCCCCCCACCCCTTCAGCACTTCCGGTGAGTCACCTTGAGAAGACCCGCGGCCCGGCACCCTTCTGGGGTGTCGGGCCGCCTTCTTTTCTGCGCTCCAGCGTCCGGCACGGTTTCCCGCTTGCGTCGTTACTCACTCCAGGAAGCTTGGAGGGGTGACCTGATGGCAGCAGAGGTGGGACAGAGGGAGCCGCCATGGGTGTTGAGGCCCGCGCGGCCGGAGGACCATGCGGACTTCACGCGCCTGTTCGCGGAGCTGGGGGTGGATGACCCGCCGCCGCCGCAGGCGCTGTGGGCGGCGGAGCTGATGCCGCTCACCGTCTTCGTGGAGGGGCCGGGTGGGGTGGTGGGCTACGCGGCGACGGACCCCATGGGTGAGCTGGGCTACGTGGGGCAGCTCGTGGTGGACGCGTCCGTCCGGCGCCAGGGGCTGGGGCGGTGGATGATGGAGCGGCTGGCCGAGCGCCTTCGCGCCCAGGGCTGCCGGCGCTGGGCCCTCTACGTGAAGCGGGACAACACGGCCGCGCTGGGCCTCTATGCCTCCGTGGGGCTGAGGCCCGCCCGGCCGTCGGTCACCCTCAGGGTGACGCGGGCCCAGGTGGCGGCGCTGCCTCCCGGGCCTCCCGGGCTGGAGGTGGTGCGGGCGGAGCCCGGGGACTGGGAGGCGCTGACGGAGGCCTTCGGGATGCTGCCGGGCAAGCTGGCGCGCTTCGCGACGCGGCGCTCGCACCAGCTCCTGCGGCTGGCGCGGATGGGCGCCGCGCCGGACGCCCCGCTGGGGGTGATGGACCTGCGCGCCGCGGCGGGGCTGCTGTTCCCCTTCTTCGCGGCGTCTCCCGGCCACGCGAGAGCGCTGCTGGAGGAGTCCTTCGCCCGGGTGGGAGACGGCGTGGAGTCACTCCTCCTGGTGGTGACGGGCGACGAGGTGCTGGACGGGCTGCTGCGTGGCGCGGGCGCGGAGGTGTGCCACGAGACGCTGGAGCTGCGCGGCCCGCTGCCGGAGCCTCGCGGCTAGAGGCCGGAAAAGAAGACGCCCGCCCGGGCACGAGGCCGGGGCGGGCGTGGACGTCAGGGGCCTCAGGGGCCCCGCGAGACTACCGGCCGAAGAGCGTGCCGGCCTGCTCCAGCCAAGCGCCGATGGGGCCGGGGATGATGCCCAGCACCACCACGGCGGCCGTGGAAACCACGAGCGCCACCTCGGTGCCCCAGTTCCGCTCGAGCACCTGCGCGCCCTCGGGCACCGGCCGCATGAACATGTAGACCACCACGCGCAGGTAGTAATAGACGCCCGCCGCGCTGGACAGCACGGCGACAATCGTCAGGCCGATGAGGCCCGCGTCCACCGCGCTCTGGAAGATGAGCAGCTTGCTCATGAAGCCGATGGTGGGAGGGATGCCGCCCAGCGACAGCATGAAGGCCGCCATCGCGAAGGCCCAGCCCGGCCGGCGCTGCGCCAGGCCGCTGAAGCGCTCCAAATCCCAGGCCGTTCCCTTCTCCTCGTCCTCGCGGCGCTCCAGCGCGGACACCATGGCGAAGGCGCCCACCGCGCTGAAGGTATAGGCCAGCAGGTAGTAGAGGATGCCGCGCAGCGCGCCCGCGCGGGCGATGTCCAGCGGGGAGCCGCCGGTGAGCTCGGACGGACCCAGCAGGCGGAACTGCTCGCCCGGCGCGGTGACGAAGAGGGCGGCCACGCCCAACAGCAGGTAGCCGGCGTGGGCGATGGACGAGTACGCCAGCATGCGCTTCACGTTGCGCTGCGGAATCGCCATCAGGTTGCCCACCACCATGGTGAGGAAGGCCAGGGTGGAGAACAGCGCCAGCGGCAGCCTCGGGTCGATGCCCTGACCCATGGTGAAGAACACGCGCACCATCGCCGCGAAGGCCGCCGCCTTCACGCCCGCGCTCATCAGCGCGGTGACGGGGGAGGGCGCGCCCTCGTACACGTCAGGCGTCCACATGTGGAAGGGCACCGCGGCCACCTTGAACGCGAAGCCCGCGCCCACCAGGACGACGCCCGCGTACACCAGCGCCGGCTGCGCCTGGATGGCCGCGCCCAGCGGACCCACCATGGCCGTCAGGTTCGTGGTGCCGGTGGCGCCGTACACCAGCGCCGCGCCGTACAGCAGCACCGCGGACGAGAAGGCCCCGAGGATGAAGTACTTGAAGCCCGCCTCGCTCGGCCGCGTGCCGCGGCGCAGGTACGCCGTCAGCGCGTAGGTGGCGATGGAGAGGACCTCGATGTTGACGAACAGGGTGATGAGCTCGTTGGACATCGCCAGCAGGCTCATGCCCGCCGAGGCGAACAGCATCAGCGCGTAGAACTCACCGCGCTCCGCGCCGCGCCGCCGCAGGAAGCCCACGGAGCTGAGCGCCGCGAGCCCCAGGCCCACGCACACCACGAAGGTGAGGAAGCTGGAGAACGGGTCCAGCACGCCGAAGCCGAGCATCACCTCGCGCGGCGGCTCGAACATCATCACCACCGCCACCGCGCCGGCCGCCACCGCCGTCACCACGGTGAGCACCGCCTGGTACGCGCGCGACGCCGTGGCGGAGAGGAACACCTCCGACAACAGCAGGATGCAGGCGCCCACCACCATGAGGATGGCGGGCAGCAGCGGGAAGAAGTCTGCCAGGGAGAGAGTGGGCAGGTTCATGTTGGAAGCTCTGGCGGCCTACTGCCGCGGCGAGGGGACGGCGGCCAGGGGAACGGGCGCGGACGGCGCCGCGGCGGTCTGCTTGGAGGGCAGCGACATCACCTCCACGCGGACCTGATTCTCGTCCACCGTGGCCCCCGGGGTGCCCACGCGGGCGCGGGCGAGGAATCGCTCCGTGGAGGGGTTGAGCCGGTCCAGGAACGGCTGCGGCATCAGGCCCATCACCACCACGAGGATGAGGAAGGGCAGCGCGGTGATGCCCTCGCGCAGGTTCAGGTCCGGCAGGTACTGGTTCTCCCGGTGGGTGAGCCCGCCGAAGAACACCTTCTGCACCATCCACAGCATGTACGCCGCGCCGAGGATGACGCCCAGCGCCGCGAAGGCGCCGAACACCATCGTCAGGTGCGCGTTGCCGGCGGCCAGGCCCAGGTCGCTCTTGAAGGTGCCCAGCAGCACCAGGAACTCGCCGATGAAGCCGTTGGTGCCCGGCACCGCCACCGACGAGAAGGTGATGATGAGGAAGGCCGCGGTGAACATCGGCATCACCTTGGCGATGCCGCCGAAGTCCGCCATCAGGCGCGTGTGGCGCCGCTCGTAGAGGAAGCCGAAGAGGAGGAACAGCGCGCCCGTGGACACGCCGTGGTTCAGCATCTGGTACGCGCTGCCCGTGGCGCCCTCGGCCGTCACGGCCAGGATGCCCAGCATGCAGTAGCCCAGGTGGCTCACGGACGAGTAGGCGATGAGCTTCTTGATGTCCCGCTGCGCCAGGCACATCAGCGCGCCGTAGACGATGCCGATGACGGACAGCACCGCCAGGAACGGCCGCGCGCTCTGCGTGGCCACCGGGAAGAAGGGAATCGCGAAGCGCCAGAAGCCGAAGGTGCCCATCTTCAGCATGACGCCGGCCAGAATCATGGAGCCGGCCACCGGCGCCTGCACGTGCGCGTCCGGCAGCCACGTGTGCACCGGCCACATCGGTACCTTGATGGCGAACGCCAGGGCGAACGCGCCGAACAGCCAGGGGCCCCAGGTGTACAGCGTCCGGGCCAGGCCGCTCAGCGAATCACACGCGCCCTCCGGCCCGGCCGCGCACGCGGACAGTTGCCGGTTGGCCTCCAGCAGGCCGTTGTAGATGGCGGCGTAGTCGAACGAGCGGCTGCCCGCCGGCGCGCTGATGAAGTACACGGCGATGATGGCCACCAGCATCAGCAGCGAGCCGGCCAGCGTGTAGAGGAAGAACTTCACCGCCGCCATCTGGCGGTCCTCGGCGCCCCACACACCCACCATGAGGTACATGGGGATGAGCATGGCCTCGAAGAAGATGTAGAAGAGCAGCACGTCCAGCGACACCAGCGCGCCCAGCATCGTGGTCTGGAGCACCAGCAGCGCCAGGTGGAACTCCTTGATGCGGTGGCTGATGTACGTGGTGGAGGCCAGCACCACCAGGGGGCCCAGGAACACGGTGAGCAGGAGCAGGCTCACCGCCAGGCCGTCCACGCCAATGTGGTAGCTGGTGCCGAACATCTCGAACCACGGCACCCGGTACTCGAGCTGGAACTCCGGCCCGCCCGGCACGTAGCGCGCGTAGGCCCAGACCCCGAAGACGAGGTCCACCAGCATGCCAATGAGGGTGACGGTGCGAATCTGCCCCGACTCGCTCGCGGGCAGCATCAGCACCAGCGCCGCGAAGACGAGCGGCAGGAAGACGACGAGGTTGAGCAGGTGGGTGTCGAAGAAGCTCATTGCAGCACCTGGATGAGGGCGTAGGCCACGCCGCCCAAGATGGCGATGGCCATGACTGCGGCGTAGGCCTGGGCGTCGCCCGACTGCACGTACCGGAGCGCGCTGCCCACGCGCGCCGTCACCCACGCCGTGCCGCGCACCGCCACGGTGTCGATGAGGAGCGCGTCCACCACGCGGAAGAGGATGAAGCTCAGGAACTTCACCGGCCGGATGACGGCCAGCTCGTAGAGCTCATCCACGTAGAACTTGTTCTGCGCCGTGCGGCGCACCGCCCGCGCGAAGGCCGGAACCGGCTGGCCCACCCGCGCCGGGAAGAACTTCAGGTACAGGAACGCCGCGGCCACGCCGCCCGACAGCGCCACCAGCCACGCCTTCAGGTAGTCGGCCATGCCAGGCACGCTGGTATCCAGCTCCACCGTCTTCGCGCCCTCGGCGATGCGGGCCATGGCGCCGAACACCGGGCTGAGGAAGTTCTCGAAGATGGGCTGCGGCCGGCCGTCGGAGGCGCTGCGCATCAGCGGGAAGGCATAGACGGCCGCCACCACGCTGAGCACCGCCAGCACCACCAGCGGCAGCGTCATCTGCCAGGCGCTCTCGTGCGCGTGCTCCACCCGGGCCTCCTTCGAGCGGGGACCCTCGAAGGTGAGCAGGTACAGGCGCGTCATGTAGAAGGCCGTGCACGCGGCGATGACGAGGCCCAGGTAGTAGACGAGGCTCGACGTCCACTCCAGCCCGTGCAGGTGGTTGTGGTGCACGCCGTGGAAGATGGCGTCCTTCGAGAAGAAGCCGGACAGCGGGATGATGCCCGTAATCGCCAGCGTGGCCACCAGGAAGGTGCCCCACGTCCACTTCATCTCGTGGCGCAGGCCACCCAGCTTCTTGATGTCCGTCTCGTCCCCGTTGCCGTGCATGACGCTGCCGGCGCCCAGGAAGAGGCAGGCCTTGAAGAAGGCGTGCGTCACGAGGTGCAGCACCGCCGCCCAGAAGATGCCCATGCCCACGCCCATGAACATGATGCCGAGCTGGGACACGGTGGAGTAGGCGAGCACCTTCTTGATGTCGTCCTGCGCGAAGGCGATGAGCGCCGCAAGCAGCGAGGTGAGCGCGCCGACGATGGCCACCGTGGCCATGGCGGTGGGGCTCAGCACCAGCAGCGCGGACATGCGGCTGAAGAGGTAGACGCCCGCGGTGACCATCGTCGCCGCGTGGATGAGGGCGGAGACCGGCGTCGGGCCCGCCATGGCGTCCGGCAGCCAGACGTAGAGCGGCAGCTGCGCGCTCTTGCCCGCCGCGCCCAGCAGGAACAGCAGCAGCGCCGCCGTCATCACCCCGCCGAAGGTGTAGCCCGCCAGCGGGCCCGCCTCGATGGGCGTGGACAGGTCCACCTTGTCGGTGCCCGTGTCCACCAGGCCCTCGGCCAGCTTCTCCAGCCCCTTGAAGGTGACGGGGCCCTTCTCCTGCAGCGAAGCCTGGTAGCGCTGGGTGCTCGAGCCGGCGGTGGCGTAGTCCGCCGCGTTCGCCTGGCGCGTGAAGGCGGACACCAGCAGCACCAGGAGGAACGTGGCGATGAGGAAGGCGAAGTCACCGATGCGGTTGGTGATGAACGCCTTGCGCCCCGCCCAGGCCTTGGCCGGGTCCGTGTACCAGAAGCCGATGAGCAGGTAGCTGGCCATGCCCACGCCCTCCCAGCCCACGAAGAGCAGGACGAGGTTGTCGGCCAGCACCAGCGTCAGCATCGCCGCGACGAAGAGGTTGAGGTACGCGAAGTACCGCCAGTACCCGTCGTCGTGCTCCATGTAGCTGGTGGAGTACAGGTGGATGAGGAAACCCACGCCGGTGATGACCAGCAGGAGGATTCCGGACAGGTGGTCCACCGACAGCCCGAAGTTCACCCGGAAGTCGCCCACGGCGAACCAGGTGCCGTAGTCGTACGCCAGCGCGTAGCGCACGAAGTCGGCTTCGATGCCGAAGGGGTTCCGGTAATAGGCCATGAGCCGCCGCGAGCCCTCGGCGGCGCCCGGGCCGGTGTGGCTGGTGGCCCAGAAGGCCAGCACACTCAGCACGAAGGCGCCCGCCACCGCGGACAGGGCGACGAGGTGGACGTTGGCCCGGCCCAGCATCCGGCCGAACACGCCACAGATGAACGCGCCCAGCAGGGGCAGCGCGATGATGAGCCACAGTGAGGGCGCCAGCTGTTCCGGAGGGACAGGCGCCACCTGGAGGAATTCGGCGAGAGTCATGGGTGGAAGGCTCCTGGCGGAACAGGCGTCAGTGCTTCATCGTCCGGATGTCTTCCACCAGGACGCTGCCACGGCTGCGGAAGACGGCGATGACGATGGCCAGACCGATGGCCGCTTCCGCCGCCGCCACCGCGATGACGAAGAAGGCGGAGACGTGGCCGATGGCGTCACCGCGCATGCGCGCGAAGGCCAGGAACGTCAGGTTGGCCGCGTTGAGCATCAGCTCCACGGACATGAAGACGACCAGGGCGTTGCGGCGCACCAGCACGCCGAACATGCCCATGCAGAACAGCGCGGCGGCTAGCAGGAGGTAGTAGGTGATGGGGACCATGGGCCGATTCGGGGCCTCGCGAGCGGCAACGTCCGCCGCCATGTAGCACAGAAAGTTGTCCGCAACGGGCGATCAGATTCGCGACTTCGCCACGACCACCGCGCCCACCATCGCCACCAGCAGCAGCAGGCTCACCGCTTCGAAGGGCAAGAGCCACTGGGTGAAGAGGGTCTGTCCCAGCAGGGCCATGGTGCCGAAGGAGGCCTGCGCCTCCGGCGCCATCGCCGGCACGTCGCCGGGCACCTTCAACAGGGTGACGACCAGCACGGCCAGCAGGCCCACCGTCGCCGCGCCACCCGCCAGCCGAGCCAGCGTGGGCCGCCCGCGCGTGGGCGACTCACCCAGGTTGAGCAGCATGATGACGAAGAGGAACAGCACCATGATGGCGCCCGCGTAGACGAGCACCTGCAGCACCGCCACGGTGTGTGCCCACAAGAGCACGTAGATGCCGGCCAGGAAGAAGAACGTGGACACCAGCGCCATGGCCGAGTTGATGGGGCTGCGCGCGAAGATGACCATTCCGGCCGACAGCAGCGTCAGGAGCGCGAACGCCCCGAAGAGGATGAGCTCGATGTTCAAGACCAGTCTCCGAACGAACCCCAGGGCTTGTCGCCGAACGGGCAGCGCTTCTCACGGATGTGGGCCTCGAACTCGTCCCGGAACCGCATGAGGAACGAGTGCGTGGGCAGCGCCGCCGCGTCGCCGAGCGCGCAGATGGTGTTGCCCAGGCCGATGGGGGGATACGGGGCGATGGACGAGGCGACGTTGGACAGCATGTCGATGTCGCCCGGCTCGCCGCGGCCCTCTTCAATCTTGCGCAGAAGGCGCGTCTGCCACGGCGTGCCCTCGCGGCACGGAGTGCACTGGCCGCAGGACTCCTCCGCGTAGAAGCGGGCCACGCGCCAGAGGCTGCGCACCATGCAGGTGGCGTCGTCCATGACGATGACGCCGCCGGAGCCCGCCATGGTCTGCTTCACCTTGAGGGCCTCGAACTCCATGGCCACGTCCAGCTCGTCCGCGCCCAGCACCGGCGCCGAGGAGCCGCCCGGAATCACGGCCTTCACCTTGCGGCCCGCCGGCATGCCCCGGCCGTACTTGTCGTCGAAGATGAGCTCCGCCAGGGTGGTGAACATCGACACCTCGTACACCCCCGGCCGGTTCACCGAGCCCGAGAGGCAGACGAGGCGGGTGCCACCCGACTTGTCGGTGCCCAGCTTCGCGTACGCGTCCGCGCCCTTCTGGAACACGGCGGGCACGCTGGCGAGCGTCTCCACGTTGTTCACCACCGTGGGGCAGCCGAAGAGGCCCACCACCGCGGGGAAGGGGGGCTTCAAGCGGGGCCAGCCCTTCTTGCCCTCCAGGCTCTCCAGCAGCGCCGTCTCCTCGCCGCAGATGTACGCGCCCGCGCCGCGCACCAGGTAGACGTTCAGCTCATAGTCCTTGCCCATGAGCTTCTTGCCGAAGATGCCGGCCTTGTAGGCCTCGTCGATGGCCGCCTGGGCGCGCTGCGCCTGGAACTTGAACTCGCCGCGCAGGTACACGTAGCAGGTGTGCACGCCGAGCGCGTAGGACGCGATGGCGATGCCCTCCAGCATCATGTGCGGGTCGTCGCTGAGGATGTAGCGGTCCTTGAAGGTGCCCGGCTCGGACTCGTCGCCGTTGACGGCGAGGTACTTGGGCTTGGGGCTGTCCTTGGGGACGAAGCTCCACTTGAGGCCGGTGGGGAAGCCCGCGCCGCCGCGGCCGCGGAGGTTGGACTTCTTCACCTCGTCGATGATGGCGGCCGGCTGCATCTCCAGCGCCTTCTTCAGCGCCTCGTAGCCACCGCGCTGGCGGTAGCTGTCCAGCGTCCAGGACTGCGGCTTGCCCCAGGCCGCCGAGATGATCGGTTCAATCGCCTTTGCCGTAGAGGCCATGTTGATGACGTCCCGAAGAGAGAAGGGGTGGAGGATCAGCTCAGCTTCGCCAGGATGGCGTCGAGCTTCGCCTTGGTGAGGCTCTCGTGGTGATCCTCATTGATTTGCAGGCACGGCGCCGTACCACACGAGGCCAGGCACTCGGTCTCCCGCAAGGTGAACTTCTCGTTGGCTTCACCCGCCTTGAGGCCGAGCTTCT
Organism: Myxococcus sp. RHSTA-1-4; assembly: GCF_020037125.1. Lineage (GTDB taxonomy): Bacteria > Myxococcota > Myxococcia > Myxococcales > Myxococcaceae > Myxococcus. The sequence continues at coordinate 418,924 of NZ_JAIQDG010000001.1, read as the reverse complement.
CCTCCAGGTAGGCGAGCATCTTCTCCGCGCCCCAGAGCGAGCAGGAGAGGTTGGTGCAGACGTCGATGACGTACTTGCCGGGCTTCTTGAGGTGGTACATCACGTAGAAGCTCGCCACCTCCATGGCGCGCTCCGGCGTGACTTCCAGGTGCCTGGCCACCAGCCGCAGGCCCTCGGGCGGCAGCCAGCCCTTGATGTCCTGGAGCAGGCGCAGGGCGGGAAGCATGCCCGCGCTTTTGCGATCCGGGGGGTAGTGGGAGAGGATCTCCGCGATTCCCGCGTCGAACTTCTTCTGCTCTTCAGGAGTGAACAGGGGCTCCGCCATGGCGGGGCGTACGTATTGCCCCAATGGCTTCGTTGTCAACATAAACCCTCGACGCTACACTGGGCGGCCATCAGCAAATTGCCGAGCGATTTCAACGCCTTGTTATGAGCCCGGGACCAGAGGACAAGCGCCAGCACACCCGGGTCCCGGCCGTGCTGAGAGTGGACTACACGGATGGGCGCCAGGCCCGGGACGTGACGGAGAACCTGTCCCATACGGGGCTCTTCGTGCAGACCGAGCAGGCGTTCACCCTGGGTGACCCGGTACGGCTCGCACTTTCTTTCCCGGGGCTCCTGGATCCGGTAGAAGTGGCCGGAACCGTGGCCTGGGTCAGGCCGGCGGCCCCCGATCATCCCGGGGGCGTCGGCGTCCGCGTGGAGCGCGAGCAGGACCGGCGGAAACTGGGTGACATCTTGAGTGCGGCAGGAGCAGACAGCCACGTGTCCCACGCCGAGCACGAGGGGTACCGTGTGCTCATCGTCGAGGACAATCCGCACATCATCGAGATGTACAGCTACGTCCTGAAGAAGCTGGCCAGCGGCGAGCTTCACGGGAAGGTGCCGCTGGAGGTCCACTTCGCGCCGGACGGCCACCACGCGCTGCTGATGCTGCGCGAGGGCCGCTTCAACCTGGTGATGACGGACCTCTACATGCCGGTGATGGACGGCTTCGCCCTCGTGGAGCGCATCCGCGAGGAGGAGGCCCTGAGGACCATTCCCATCATCGCCATCTCCGCGGGCGGCAAGGAAGCGCAGGACCGCGCCATGCAGCTCGGCGTGGACATCTACCTGCGCAAGCCCGTCCGCTTCGTGGAGGTGCTGGAGACGGTGAAGCAGCTCCTGCGCATCAAGTAGGGCTCGTTTCACCGCAAGTCGCACGTTGAGCCGTGGCGCGGGGGTGGCGTAGAGTCTCCCACCCATGCCGAAGCCCGCCATCAACCGCGACACCGTCAGTGGCGAGGCGCTGTTCATCCTCCGCAGCCTGAGGGAGAACGGCCGTCTTGGACGCTCGAACAAGCTGGCCGACGTGAAGGCCGCCCTCGAGCCGTCCGTGTCGCTCGAGTTCGACAACTACTTCTTCTTCCTGCGCAAGTCCCACTACATCGCCATGGACCGCGAGGCCCAGCTCAAGCTCACCGAGCAGGGGGAGCGTGTGGTGGATGGCGAGCTGCAGGACCGGTTCACCTCCGAGGTGGGCGAGTTCTTCGCGGACCAGCTCACTCCCGCCGAGGAGGAGCCTCCCGCGGCGCCCCCCGCCGACGAGCCGCTGGTGGTGCCGCCGCCCCCGCCGGAGCTGCTGCTGGACGAGACGGAGGTGGTGGTGCCCCCCGCGCCCCCGGCTCCGCTCGCGCCGCCTCCGCCCGTGCCCCCGGCCCGGCCCTCGCGCACGGCCATGCCCGCGCTGGAGGTGACGATGCCGCAGGCCACGCCGCTGCCCCCGGCGCCGCCGCCTCCCGCGCCTCCGCCGCCGGCGACTCCGCCCCCCGCGGCCGTGGCCCCCGCGCCGGCCGCGCCCGTGTCCCGGGCGGACAGTCCGGCCCTCGAGCCCCGCCGGGAGGCGACCATCATCTCGCATCCCCCCTTCGCGCCGACGACGCCCGCGCCGGGCACCTCGTCGCTGCCCTCCATCACCTCGCCGCTCGCCGCCGCTCCCATGCCTCCTCCCGCCGCCCCCGCTCCCGCCGCCGCGCCGGCCGCCGCCCCCGCCCCGAAGGGCGCGGAGCTGGACCTGCGCTACCAGAAGTTCGACCCCATCGGCACCGGGCCCCTCGGGACGGTCTTCAAGGGGCGCTTCACGGCGCTGGGGCTGGACATCTGCCTCAAGGAGCTGAAGGACATCTTCGGCTACTTCTCCTTCCTCCAGCGCGGCGAGGTGCTCAAGCGGCTGAAGAAGGAGCTGTGCGCCCAGGCGCAGGTGCGCCACCCGGGCGTCGTCCAGGTGGTGGACCAGAACGTGGACGCGGCGCGGCCGTACTTCGTGCTGGAGCTGATGCAGGGCAGCCTGAAGGAGCGGCTGGACGCGGGCGGTGGCAACGGCGTGCCGGTGCCCTTCGCGCTGCGCGCCTTCCTGCAGATGGCGTACGGCCTGCGCGCCGCGCACGCCGCGGGCCTCACCCACCACAACCTCAAGCCGGAGAACGTCCTCTTCGACGCGTACGGCAACGCGAAGCTGGCCGACTTCGGCATGGGCCGCGTGGTGGAGGTGGACGCCACCAAGGGCATGCCCCAGGTCTTCGTGGGCACCGGCGGCATGGCCTATATGGCGCCGGAGCTGATGAACCGCGGGGGCAAGGAGCCGGGCGCCTCCGCGGACGTCTACGGGCTGGGCATCCTCCTCTACGAGATGCTCACCGGGCAGATTCCGGGGCGCCGCTCGCCGCTGCCCTCCGAGGTCAACCCCGAGGCCCCCAGCGGCCTGGACCAGCTCTTCGACAAGGCCACCCAGGACAAGCGCGAGCAGCGCTACCCGGACGTGGACGCCATGCTGGAGGACTTCTACAAGGCCTTCCCGGACAAGGAGTTCCTCGTCCGCGGCGACCTCATCCTCTCCTCGGACGCCCCGAAGGAGTGAGCTGGCAGGCGGGCCGGGCCCGGGTGCATTCCGGGCTCGCCCGGCGCGGGTGGGGCTGACACACTGACGGGTGCCCATGATTTCGCGCCCGTCGGACTGTGTGCTCGTCACCGTGACCGGGAAGGACCAGCCCGGCATCACCTCCCGCCTCACCGGACTGCTCGCCGAAGCCGGCGCGGAGCTGCTCGACGTGGAGCAGGTGGTGGTGCACGGCCGGCTCACCCTCTGCCTGCTCGTGCGCCTGCCCGAGGCCCGCGGGGTGCTCAAGGAGCTGCTCTTCGCCGCCAAGGAGCTGGGCGTGGAGCTGGACTTCCAGGCGGTGGACGCCCCCACGTCGGAACCTGAAGGCGCGGGCCCCCGGCGCTACGTCGTCACCGCGGTGGGCCGCGTGCTGGGCGCCCGCGAGCTGCACGCGCTGGCCACCCGGCTCGCCGAGCACGGCGCCAACATCGAGCGGATTACGCGCCTGACGGAGACGCACCTCGGCTCGGTGGAAATCCACATCACCCTGCCGCGCGGCAAGGACCCGGACATGCTCAAGCGCTCGCTGCTCGCGCTGTCCATGCAGGAGTCCTCCTTCGACGTGGCCCTGCAGCGCGAGGGGCTCTTCCGGCGCAGCAAGCGGATGGTGGTGATGGACATGGACTCCACGCTCATCCGGATTGAAGTCATCGACGAGCTGGCGCGCGCGCACGGCGTGGGCGAGCAGGTGGCGAAAATCACCGAGCGCGCCATGCACGGGGAGATGGACTACGACGAGTCGCTGCGCCAGCGCGTGGCGCTGCTGGCCGGGCTGGACATGGCGGTGCTGCGCCGCATCGCCGCGGACCTGCCGCTCACGGAAGGAGCGGAGACGCTCATCCGCGTGCTCAAGCGCCTGGGCTACCGCACCGCCGTCATCAGCGGCGGCTTCTCCGTGGCGGCCGAGGCGCTCAAGGCGAAGCTCGGCATCGACTACGCGTACTCCAACGTCCTGGAGGAGAAGGACGGGAAGCTCACCGGCCGCACGCTGGGGCCCATCGTCAACGCGCGCCGCAAGGCGGAGCTGCTGGAGACGCTGGCGCAGGCGGAGGGCATCCTCCTGGACCAGGTCATCGCCGTGGGCGACGGCGCCAACGACTTGCTGATGCTGGAGCGCGCCGGGCTGGGCATCGCCTTCCGCGCCAAGCCCAAGCTGCGCGAGGCGGCGGACACGTCCATCTCCGCGGGCGGCCTGGACGCCATCCTCCACCTGCTGGGGCTCACCGGGCGCGAGCTCGCGGAAGCGCGCTGAGGGCGCCCGCGCAACGGCTGCGCGCGGGCGCAACGCTTGCGGCTACAGCCGCATCCGCGCCGCCAGCTCCTTCTGCTGGAGCTGGCCCTTCTCCAGAAGCAGCTCCAGCAGGGCTCGCAGAATCTTGGAGCTCTTCTCCTGGTTCTGCTGCACCGTCTGCAGCCGCTGCAGGTCCTCGTCCGTCCACTCGGACGAGGGCGCTCCGCCGGCGAGGATTTCGTCCAGGATGTCCGCGGCGCTCGAGCCGCTGGCCGCGGGCGGGGCCGGTTTCTCCGCGGCGCGCGCGGACGGGGGCGCGGCGGCGGGCGCCTCCGGCGGGACGATGTCCGCGATGCGCTTCACCACCGTCTTGCCGCTCATGTCGACGACCTTGAAGTCGTCGTCGTCCCCCTGGTCGATGGGCTCGCTGCTGGAGGACTGGGGCCGGGGGCCGCCGTAGCGCGTGCTCGCGACGGGCTCCTGGTTCCGGTAGTGGCGGAGGATGGCGTGCTCGATTTCGCGCTCGCCGGCCACCATGACCACCACGCGGGCCCGGCTCTTCGCCGCCACCTGGTCGATGGTGGCCAGGTCCGACGGGTCCGCCATGGCCAGCACCAGCGTCTTCCCGTTGTCCCTCAGGCCCACCGGGAAGATGCCCTTCTGCTCCGCCAGGCTCACGTCCACGCGCGCCAGCGCGCCGGCGTCCCGGGTGATGTTGCCCAGCTGGACGCGCTGCATGCCCATGCCCTGGCAGATGGCCTCGGCAATCGTGTCGTCGGTGGCCAGGCCCATGTCCGCGACAATGCGCGACAGGCGCCCGCCCCACTGGTCCTGGGTGGCGAGCGCGCTGCGAAGCTGCAGGTCGTCGATGACGCGGGCCTTGACGAGGATGTCTCCGATGCGGTTGCGGGAAGGAGGCGCCATGGTTCGACAGTCTACCGTCTGAATTCGTGGACGCTCAGTCCGCGATGCATACGCCCGCTCCAGAAGCGAGGAGGCACGCTCATGCAACCCTTCGCGGACGCCACTCCCCAGCGCTGCCCCTACTGCGGTGAGGGGGTGGAGGTCGAGGTGGACCCCATCGGCGCCAGCACGGAGACGTACGTCGAGGACTGTCCGGTGTGCTGCCGCCCCTGGATGGTGCACGTATCCCGCGACGAGGACGCCGTCTGCGTGCACCTGGGTCGCGAAGACGACTGAGCGCGCCGCTGACCCACCCTGGGGGCCTCCATGGCCGGTGGGCAGGCGGGCAGGCAGGCGGCGGCGCGGGTGGGGAAGGGCGCCCCGAGGGCGCGGGGGCGTTCCTTGACACGTCCGCATCCATGGTTCTCTTGAGTCTTGTGAGGCGGCGCTGGAGCCCGGTGGGGGCCGCGGCGACCGCGAACCAGAACAGACCCGAAGAGTCATACCGTGCGCCCGCGAGGGCGACACGAACAGGAGACGACCATGCAGAGCCGCAATCCCTTCAACTCCGCCGTGGTGGTGAACCCGCTGATGCGCGACTTCGACGCGCTCTTCCGCGAGCTGACCCAGCCCGTGTGGCGTCAGTCCCAGGCGCCGCGCCAGTTCGCGCCCGCCGCCGACATCGTCGAGTCCGAGAGCGGCCTGACGCTGCACCTGGACATGCCGGGCCTGGAAGCGAAGGCCATCCAGGTGAAGGTGGAGAAGGACGTCCTCACCGTGCAGGCCGAGCGCAAGGCGGAGCCGAAGGCCGAGGGCGTCACGGTGCGCCGCCAGGAGCGCGGCTTCGGCACCTTCGCCCGCTCGTTCGCGCTGCCGGACACGGTGGATGCCTCCAAGGTGGAGGCGAAGTACGAGCACGGCGTGCTCACCCTGACGCTGCCCCGGCGCGAGGAGTCCAAGCCCCGCGTCATCGAGGTCAAGGTCCAGGGCTGATTCGCGCGCAGACCTCTCCCGGGAGGCCGCTGCCAGGACAACGGCGCGGCTTCCTCCCCATCCCCCCTGTCCGGGGCTTCCGCGAGGGGAGGCGGAAGCCCCGTCCCGCTACCGCTTGGCGCTGAGCGCCAGCGGCACGCGGAACAGCTCCAGCACCTGCTGCACGTCCAGCGGCTTGGCCAGGCACGCGAGCGCGCCGGCCTGCTTGGACTGCTCCACCACGTCCGGCGAGTGCAGGGACGTCATGGTGATGAGCCGCACGCCCTCCATCTGCTTGCGCGCGCGAATCCGCCGGCAGACCTCCAGGCCGTCGATGTCCGGCATGTTGAGGTCGATGATCATGCCGTGCGGCTTCTGCTCGGACACCAGCAGCAGGGCCTCCACGCCGCTCGTCGTCGTCTGCAGCTCCACCTGCGCCGCGTAGGGCTTGAAGGCGCGCTTGATGGCGTCCAGCACCGCGCGCTCGTCATCCACCACCAGCAGGCGCACCGTGCCGCTGCCCAGCTCCTCCGGAACCGGCATCTGGTGGGTGATGAGGAACGTGCGCAGGTCCGCCGAGCGAACGCGGCGGTGGCCACCCGGCGTGCGGAACGCCATCAGGATGCCCCGGTCAATCCACTTGCTCACCGTGGACGGATCCACCTGAAGCAGCCGACTGATGTCGTGCGTCGTGTAGAGCTGGTCCGTCATCGCCGTACTCCCCTCTTGCTGCATCATTCCGCTACCCATGGATTTTATCACCTACCTTGAATACGGGGTTAGTTCAACCTGTGTGCCCAACGCGCCCATCAGTCCCTCTCATGAGACCCACCGCGTCGTCCCAGCGGCCACTGGCGCGGAGGCACAGCTCCACGAGCTCCCGGGCGGCGCCTCGGCCGCCTGGGCTCTGCGTAACGAAGTGGACTTCCTGACGCACTTCCGGAACCGCATCCGCGGGACACGCGGACAACCCCACGCGTGAGAGCGGGGCAAGGTCGTTGTGGTCATCTCCCATGTAGGCGCAGGCCCCGGGGGAGACACCGAGCTGTTGGAGCAGCTCGTCCAGCGCGACACCCTTGTCACGGCGGCCCTGGATGACGGCGGCCAACCCCAGTTCCCTCCCGCGGACCTCCACGATGCTCGAGGTGCGGGCGGTGATGATGGCGGCGGGCAGGCCGGCCAGGCGGGCCATGACGAGGGCATGGCCGTCCTTCACGTCGAAGCGCTTCATCTGCTCACCGGCGGCGCCGTAGTAGAGGCCTCCGTCGGTGAGGACCCCGTCCACGTCGAAGACGAGCAGCCGCACGCGTGCCGCGCGGGACGTCAGCTCTTCCTTTCCTGGCTTGGAAGGCGCTTCCGTCACCATGGCTTCCCTGGCTCCTCCCCTTCTCGTGTCCCCATCATCCGGGCTCGTGTCCCAACACCCGGCGGATGTTCAGCACATTTCGTACCACGTCCTCGAACATCTGTGGATTCAGGGAGCACGGACCGTCACACAGGGCACGATCCGGATCCTCATGGACTTCCGTGAACAACGCGTCAATCCCGGCGGCGGCCGCGGCGCGGGCCAGGAGGGCGACGAACTTGCGCTCCCCGGCCGTCTCGCCGTTGCCGGCGCTGGGGAGCTGGACGGAGTGGGTGGCGTCGAAGCACACGGCCAGGCCCGCCTCGCGCATCTGGGCGAAGCCGCGCATGTCCACGACGAGGTTGTTGTAGCCGAAGGACGAGCCCCGCTCCGTGACGAGCACGTTGGGGTTGCCCGCCTCGAACGCCTTGCGCGCCGAGTGGACGATGTCCTTGGGGGCGACGAACTGCCCCTTCTTGAGGTTGACGCCCTTTCCACTGCGAGCCACCGCTTCCACCAGGTCCGTCTGCCGGCACAGAAAGGCCGGTATCTGGATGATATCCACAACTTCCGAGGCAGGCCCGACGTGGCTGGTTTCGTGGACGTCCGTGAGGACCGGGACACCGACCTCATCCCGGACTCGCGCCAGAATCCGCAGCCCTTCCTTGAGGCCCGGGCCTCGGAAGGACTTCCCGCTGGTCCGGTTGGCCTTGTCGTAGGAGCACTTGAAGGCGTACGGCACGCCCAGCCGGCCCGTGATTTCCTTGAGCATGCGGGCGTGGCGCAGGGCCATGTCCTCGGACTCGATGCTGTCCGGACCGGCGATGACGAAGAGCTTCTGGCCGGGGCCGACCTTGAAGCCACACAGTTCGATGGGAAGGGAGGCACTCATGCGCGCACCTGGCCGGCCGCCGCGGTGGCGTCACGCTGCTCGAGCGCCGCGCGGATGAAGCCGGAGAAGAGGGGGTGGGGGGCGAAGGGCTTGCTCTTGAACTCGGGGTGGAACTGGCAGCCGACGAAGTAGGGATGGTCCGCCAGCTCAATCATCTCGACGAGGTTCAGCTCGGGGTTGTGGCCGGAGATGATGAGGCCGGCCTCCTGCAGCTTGCCGCGGTAGGTGTTGTTCACCTCGTAGCGGTGGCGGTGGCGCTCCTGGATGGTGTCCTGGCCGTAGAGCTTGTGCGCCAGCGTGCCGGGCTTGAGCGCGCATGCGTAGCTGCCCAGGCGCATGGTGCCGCCCTTGTCCTGCACCTTCACCTGGCTCTCCATGAGCGTCACCACCGGGTGCGGGGTGTGCTCGTTGAACTCCAGGCTGTTGGCGTTGGCCAGGCCCAGCACGCTGCGGCTGAACTCCACCACCGCCATCTGCAGGCCCAGGCAGATGCCGAAGAAGGGCACCTTCTTCTCGCGCGCGTAGCGGACGGCGGCAATCTTGCCCTCCGTGCCGCGCACGCCGAAGCCGCCGGGCACGAGGATGGCGTCCACGCCGGCCAGCAGCTTCTCCGGCCCCTGCGCCTCCACGTCCTGGCTGTCCACGAAGCGCAGGTTCACCTTCACGTCGTTGGCGATGCCGCCGTGCAGCAGCGCCTCGTTGAGGCTCTTGTAGCTCTCCGTGAGGTTGACGTACTTGCCGACGATGGCCACCTGCACCTGGCCGCGGCCGGGCTCGTAGACCTTCCGGATGATGTTCTCCCACCGCTCCAGGTGGGGCGCGCGGCTCCAGATGTTGAGGACCTCCGCGAGCCGCTCGTCCAGGCCCTGGCGGTGCAGCTCCAGCGGCAGCTCGTAGATGCTCTTCACGTCCGGCGAGGTGAACACGCTGCGCGTGTCCACGTTGCAGAACATCGCGATCTTGTCCTTCAGCTCGCGGGACACCTCACGGTCCGTGCGGCACACGAGGAAGTCCGGCTGGATGCCAATCTCCCGCAGCTTCATGACGGAGTGCTGCGTGGGCTTGGTCTTCACCTCGCCGGCCGCGCCGATGTACGGCAGCAGCGTGAGGTGGACGTAGACGACATTCTCGCTGCCCACGTCGTAGCGCATCTGGCGGATGGCCTCGAGGAAGGGCAGCGACTCGATGTCACCCACGGTGCCACCGATTTCGACGATGACCACGTCGGCGTCCTGGGCGGCCTGGCGGATGTTGGCCTTGATTTCATCCGTGACGTGCGGAATCACCTGCACCGTCTTGCCCAGGTACTCGCCGCGCCGCTCCTTCATGATGACGGCGTGGTAGATGCGGCCGGACGTGAAGTTGTTGAGCCGGCTCATCCGGGCGTTGGTGAACCGCTCGTAGTGGCCCAGGTCCATGTCCGTCTCGCCGCCGTCCTCGGTGACGAAGACCTCGCCATGCTGGAACGGGCTCATCGTGCCCGGGTCCACGTTGATGTAGGGGTCCAGCTTGAGAAGGGTGACGGCCAGCCCACGGTTCTCCAGCAGGGCGCCAATGGAAGCCGAGGCAAGGCCCTTGCCGAGGGAGCTGACCACTCCGCCCGTCACGAAGATGAACTTGGTTTTCTTGGAGCGCATGTCCCGTTCTGCCAACTCAGGGAGGGATGCGTCAATTATTCTGTTTCGGGTGGACGGCCGTCCGGTGCAGCGGTGGACGTGTCGTCAGTTTCCGTCCCAACCCCCGGGGCGGGCGACCGCGAATTCCCGGGCGGTGGGCTGGCCGACGCGGAAGGCCCGCAAGTCGCAATTCCGGCAGCTCCAGCCCTCCCAGCCGCGCTTCACCACCAGGTGCAGGCAGGCGTCGTAGTTGGGGCAGAACAGGTTGCGCTGCGTCTCCACGGCCTCCTCGTCACGGAGGGCGGTGGGCAGGGGGCTGGGGCACGGGGTAATGGACACGGCGGGTACTCCCAAAAGGAAACGTGTTGGGTCGGCCACTCCCCCCGGGGCCGCGGAACAGCCAGGTCGGTCAGGCATTCCCGGGCGGACATAAAAAGGCCCGTCCCCACCGAGGCGGGAACGGGCCCGAAACCGCGGGCGTCTGCCACCGCTCCAGGGCCTTTTCAGGCCACCGAAGCGGAGGTGGACGCCTCGAGCTTGCTGTCGGTCAAGGCATCACCTCCTTTCGAGGTCCCGGATCTAATCCGGGCTCGAAAGGCGCGCCATACTGCCTGGGCCGATAAGTGCGTCTGCCGGGAGGGCAGGCGTTCAGGCGGCGACGAATTGCCGCTCCACGAGGCGGCGGTAGAGGCCGTCCTGGCCCATGAGGGCGGCGTGGGTGCCGCTCTGGATGACGTGGCCGCCCTCCAGCACCAGCACGCGGTCCGCGTTGGCCACGGTGGACAGGCGGTGGGCGATGATGAGGGTGGTGCGGCCCTTCATCAGGCGCTCCAGCGCGTCCTTCACCAGGTGTTCGCTCTCCGCGTCCAGGGCGCTGGTGGCCTCGTCGAGGATGAGCAGGCGCGGGTCCTTCAGCACGGCGCGGGCAATGGCCACGCGCTGCTTCTGGCCGCCGGACAGCTGCACGCCGCGCTCGCCCACCTGGGTCTGGTAGCCCTCCGGGAAGCGCTGGATGAAGGCGTGGGCGTTGGCGGCGCGGGCGGCTTCCTCGATTTGGGCGTCGGTGGCGTCCGGGCGGCCGTAGCGGATGTTGTCCGCGATGGAGCAGGAGAAGAGCTGCGGCTCCTGGGCCACCATGCCGATGTTGCGGCGCAGCCAGTGCGGGTCCAGCGAGGTGAGCGGGTGTCCGTCCAGCAGCACCGCGCCGCCCTGCGGGTCGTAGAAGCGCGACAGCAGCGAGGCCAGCGTGGACTTGCCCGCGCCGGAGGGGCCCACCACCGCCACCACCTCTCCGGGGCGCAGCTCCAGATTCACGCCCTGGAGCACCGGCACGTCCGGGCGCGTGGGGTAGGCGAAGTGCACGTCGCGGAACTCCACGTGGCCGCGCACCTCCGGCAGGCTCTGGCCGCCCGGGGCGATGGCGGGCTCGCGGTCCAGCAGCTCGAAGACGCGGTCCGAGGCGCCGCTGGCGCGCATGAAGTCGCCCCACAGCTCGGCCAGGGCGCTGAACGAGAAGGCCACCAGCATGGTGTAGATGAGGAACGAGGTGAGCTCGCCCACGCTGAGGCCGCCTGCCACCACCAGCCGGCCGCCGTACCAGAGCACCGCGGCCACGGCGCCGTAGCCGGCGATGGACGTCGCTCCCAGGAAGATGGACGTCTCCCGCGTGCGGGCGCGTGCGAAGGCGAAGACGCGGTCCATGGCGGTGCCGTAGCGCTCCACCTCGTTGGGCTCGGCGGCGAAGGAGCGCACGGTGCGGATGCCGGACAGGTCCTCCTCGGCGACATTGCTGGCGGCCGCCAGCGCGTCCTGCACCTGGCGGGAGATGCCGCGCACCCGGCGGCCGTAGAGCACCGCGCCCAGGACGACCGCGGGGATGATGGCGAGCATCACCCCGGTGAGCCGGGCGGACGTGTAGAAGAGGAGGGCCACGCCGCCGGCAATCTGCATGGTGAAGCGCAGGGCCATGGAGACGTTGGCGGTGACGGTGTTCTGCAGGACGGTGGTGTCCGAGGCGAGCCGGCTGGTGAGCTCGCCGGTGCGGCGCCCGTCGAAGAAGGCAATCTCCTGCGACAGCATGGCGCGGAAGAGGTCCTTGCGCAGCCGGGCCACCACCCGCTCTCCGGCGGTGTTGAACAGGTAGGCGCGCAGCGCCATGGCCACGCCCTGCACCACGAAGACGGCGAGCATCGCCAGGGCCAGCCCGTCCAGCATCTGCTGGCTGCGGGTGCCGAGCGCCTCGTCCACCAGGTCTCCGATGGCCTGTGGGTAGGCCAGGCTGGCCGCGCTGCTCACGAGCAGGAAGAAGGTGCCGGCGGCGAGGACGGGGAGCTCCGGCCGCGCCAGGGAGAGCAGGCGGCGCAGCGTCACGCGGGTGGGGAGCTGTGGGGACGGGGTGGTTTCAGGGGAAGACACGGGCGGCAGAGTAACGCGGGCCCCCCGGGCGTGCACTCCGTGGGGCTGCCCGTCCTCCCGGGCGGTGCTAATCCTTCCAGGGCGGACGGCTCGAGAGCGAGGTGTGACATGGAGAAGCACCCGTTTGGTGGCACCGGAGTGGAGGTCCCCGTCCTGGGGCAGGGGACGTGGCGGATGGAGGACGACGACCGGGCGAGCGCCATCCGCGCCCTGCGGGCCGGGTTGGACCTGGGCATGACGCATGTGGACACGGCCGAGCTGTACGGGCACGGCAAGGTGGAGGAGACCCTCGTCTCCGAGGCCATCGCCGGCCGGCGGGACGAGGTGTTCCTCGTGTCCAAGGTGATGCCGTCCAACGCCACCTACGCGGGCACGCTGGCCGCGTGCGAGCGGAGCCTGAAGCGGCTGCGCACGGACCGGCTGGACTGCTACCTGCTGCACTGGCCGGGGCCGCACCCGCTGGAGGACACGGTGCGCGCCTTCGAGAAGCTGGTGAAGGACGGGAAGATTCGCTCCTGGGGCGTGAGCAACTTCGGGGTGGAGGAGCTGGAGGAGGCGCTCGCCCTGGCGGGGCCGGGACGCATCGCCTGCAACCAGGTGCTGTACCACCTGGAGGAGCGCGCGATTGAGCACGGCGTCCTGCCGTGGTGCGAGGCCCACGGCGTGGCGGTGGTGGGCTACAGCCCCTTCGGCAGTGGCAACTTCCCGCGGCCGGACAGCCGGGGCGGCAAGGTGCTGGGCGCCATTGCCCGCGCGCACGGCGTCAGCCCGTACCAGGTGGCGCTCCGCTTCCTCGTGCGCCGGCCGTCGCTGTTCGCCATTCCGAAGGCCAGCCGCGAGGCCCACCTGCGCGACAACGCCGCGGCGGCGTCGCTGAAGCTGTCGTCCGAGGAGCTGGCCCGGCTCGACGCGGCGTTCCCCCTGGGGCTCGAGCCCGCCGAGCTGCCCGTCACCTGATTCCGGCGGCGAAGGCCTTCCGGAAGGCGGACACCGTGGGGTCTCCGGTGCCGGGGGCCACCGTCACGGTTCCCGTGTCTCCCTCCATGGAGACGCGGGTGTCGCGGCCCTTGATGAAGCGCACGGTGAGGATGCGGCGCAGCACCTCGCGCCCCTGCTCCTGCGCGAGCGAGCGCAGCGCGTGGCCCGCCACGTTCACCGCCGTCTCCAGCGCGCGCCGGCCCGGCTCGTCGTCCATCCCCACCCAGTCCACCTCGAAGCGCAGCGGGCGTCCGCCCAGTGACGCCTCGCCCGGCCAGAACTGCTCGGTGATGGCGTGCGGCACCTTCTCCAGCAGCGACACCAGGTCCTGCCGCGTGGGGTTGGGCCGCACGAGCTGCGGCAGCTCCAGGAGCGGGTCCGCGTTGCCCACCGACACCGCGACCACCGTGGCCACGTCCACGTACGCCACCGAGGCGGACCGGAGCAGGCCCTCCTTGCCCAGCGCCAGCAGCACCGACTCGCGCGGGACGTAGTCCACCACCTCGCCCGTCATCGAGTGCCCGTGCGCCAGGTGCAGCGTGACGGTCATCGAGGGCACCTCCTCGCCCGTGCGCGCCCGCGCCGCCAGCGCGCCGAGCTGCTCGAGCACCCGCTCCACCTTCCGGGACAACAGCCGCTGCACGCCCTCCATGTCCTCGTCCTCCTCTTGCTGCTTGCGGGTCTCCTGCTTCGGCTGCGGCTTCTGCTTCGGTGGGGCGGGGGGCGGCGGCGCGGGGGGCGCCTCCGCCTTCGCCGCGGGCGGCTCCGTGCCCGGGGCCTGGGAGGCGGGCTCCTGCTTCGCCTCCTTGTTCTTTCCTCCTCCGAACAGGTCGCTCCAGAAGCCCATGGCTACAGCCCTCGCTCGCGCATGACGGCCTCCACCTTCGCCACGTCCTCGGGGACGTCCACCGCCACCGTACGCCAGGACACCTGCGCGCAGCGGATGGAGATGCCGTGCTCCAGCGCGCGGAGCTGCTCCAGCTTCTCCGCCTCCTCCAGCGGGGTGGGCGCCAGGCCCGCCAGCGACAGCAGCACGTCCCGCCGGTAGCCATACAGGCCGATGTGGCCCCAGCGCTTCACGGGCGTCCCCGGCTCGCGGACGAAGGGCACCAGGCTGCGGCTGAAGTAGAGCGCGTCCCCGTTGAGCGCGAGCACGGCCTTCACCACGTTGGGGCTGGCCGCCTCGTCCGGCTCCAGCGGGCGCACCAGCGTGCCCATGCGCACGCTGGCGTCCGAGAAGAGGCCCGACAGCACCTTCAGGGCGGCCGGGTCCACCAGCGGCTCATCGCCCTGCACGTTCACCCAGACGTCCACGTCGGGACGCCCGCGCGCCACCTCCGCCACCCGGTCCGTGCCGGTGGCGCAGTCCGGGCTCGTCATCACCGCCCGGCCGCCGAAGCCCTCCACCGTGGCGCGGATCCGCTCGTCGTCGGTGGCCACCCACACCTCGTCGAAGGCGTTCGCTTCCTGGCAGCGGCGCCACACGTGCTCAATCATCGGCCGGCCGGCGATGAGGGCGAGCGGCTTGCCCGGGAAACGGGTGCTGGCGTGGCGGGCGGGGATGACGGCGACAGTCCTGGACGGGGGCATGGCACGTCCCGTCTATCAGATTCAGGACGCATCTCCGCCACCGGACGGCACGCCCACCTTCAACCACTAGTCACCTGGGAGGCAGTGCCTAGCTTCGCAGTCGACATGAAGAAGGTCATCCACATCGTCGGCGCTCGTCCCAATTTCATGAAGGTGGCCCCCATCCACAAGGCCATCGGCGCGCGCACGGCGCTCCGGCAGGTCCTCGTCCACACCGGGCAGCACTACGACGTCAAGATGAGTGACGTCTTCTTCACCGACCTGGGCCTGCCGCCTCCGGACGTCCATCTGGGCGTCGGCTCGGGCAGCCATGCGCAGCAGACCGCGCGGATGATGATGGAACTGGAGAAGGTCTTCCTGGAGCAACAGCCGGACCTCGTCTCCGTCGTGGGTGACGTCAACAGCACCATCGCCGCCGCGCTGGTGACGTCGAAGCTGGCCATCCCGCTGGCCCACGTGGAGGCGGGCCTGCGCAGCTACGTCCAGCACCAACCGGAGGAGGTCAACCGCATCGTCACGGACCGGCTGTCCGACCTGCTCTTGACGCCCTCGCGCGACGCGGACGCCAACCTCCTGAAGGAGGGCGCCGACCCGTCCCGCATCCACTTCGTGGGCAACGTGATGATCGACTCGCTCCTCGCCTCGAAGGAGAAGGCGGAGCGGCTCTCTACCTTGAAGGACCTGGGCCTCACCCCGCGTGACTACGCGGTGTGCACGTTGCACCGTCCCTCCAACGTGGACGACCCGAGGGTTCTGGGCGGCCTGCTGTCCGCCATCTCCCACGTGTCCACGCGCCTGCCCGTCCTCTTCCCGGTGCATCCGCGCACGCGGAAGATGATTGCCGAGCAGGGCCTGGGGCACTGGTTCGAGCGTCATCCGAACCTGCGCCCCGTGGACCCCATGGGGCACATGGAGTTCGTCGGGCTCACCTCGCAGGCCCGCCTCATCCTCACCGACTCGGGTGGCCTCCAGGAGGAGACCACCGCGCTGGGCGTGTCGTGCCTCACCCTGCGCGAGCAGACCGAGCGCCCCATCACCGTGGAGCAGGGCACCAACGAAGTCGTGGGCACCGACCCGGACCTCATCCGTCAGGCCGCGGACCGCGTCCTCGACGGCCAGGGCAAGAAGGGGCGCATCCCGGAGTTGTGGGATGGCCGCGCCAGCGAGCGCATCGCGGACGTGTTCGCGCGCTACCTGGGCGTGCGGGACGCTTCGCCTTGCGCCGCCTCCGCGTGACCGGGGCGGGTGTTCCGACCAGTCGGGGGAGGGAGCTCCGCTTCCCGCTGCCCCCTCGTGGCGGGAGGCGCCCTGGAACGGAACCTCCATTCCGCCTCGTGTCCCGTGGGGCAGGCGACCGGAATGGAGATTCCATTCCGCTCCTGGGACCGCGGCGCCGTCCCGGGCTTCCTCCCGGACGGGCTCCGCCGGGGGAGCGGGGTGGCGGCCGCTTCTTCGTCTCCGTCCCGGCCGGGCTCGCGGACTGTGCGGCGGGGCCGGACGTGTTAGAGCGCGCGGACGGCCATGCACAGCGCGCGGGAACAGCCGGCGGACCCCTCCGCCTCCGTGAAGGACGAAGCCCCCGAGGGTTACGTCGACATCCCCTTCGTGGTGGAGCCCAACTATGCCGGGTGGCGGCTGGACGAGTACCTGGAGCAGAAGATCCGCCGGATGACCCGCGAGCGCCTCCAGGGCGTCATCCGGCGCGGCATCCTCTGCGACGAGCGGCGGCTCAAGCCGTCCACGCCCGTGTACCCGGGGCTCGCCTTCCGCCTCCGTCGCCGCGCCAGCGAGGAGCCCGAGACACCCACGGACCTGCCCGTGGTGTTCCAGGACGAGTGGCTGCTGGTGCTCGACAAACCGGCGGGCCTGCCCATCCACCCCTCGGCGCGCTACCACAAGGGCACCCTCGTCACGCTCCTGCGTGAGCGCTTCGGGGAGCGCTACGCCGAGCCCGCGCACCGCCTGGACCGCGAGACGAGCGGCCTCGTCGTCTGTGGCCGCACCACCGAGTCCTGCCGCGTGCTGGGCCGGCTCTTCGTGTCGCGCGACGTGCACAAGGAGTACCTCGCCATCTGCGAGGGGCACCCGCCCGAGGACGCCTTCGTCGTGGACGCGCCCATCGCCGAGGGCACCGAGCTCATCCGCATCGCCGTCCGCATCGACCCCGCGGAAGGCAAGGAGAGCCGCACCCGCTTCCAGGTGCTCCAGCGCTTCTCCCGCGACGGCGAGCCCTTCGCGCTGCTGCGCTGCTTCCCGGAGACGGGACGGCAGCACCAGATTCGCATCCACCTGCGCGAGGCGGGCTTCCCGCTCGTGGGCGACAAGATGTACGGGCCGGACCCGGGCTACTTCGACCGCTTCAGCAAGCGCTGCCTGGAGCCCGAGGCGTGGACCCGGCTGCGCCTGCCCCGGCACGCGCTGCACGCCGCGCGCATCGTCTTCCCACACCCGGGCTCCGGCGAGGCCGTCGTGTTCGAGGCGCCGCTGCCCGCCGACCTCACCGGTTTCATCGACGGCAGGCCGCTGTCACCCGCGCGGCCCGAGCCGGACGCGGCCTGACCGCCACGTCAGCCGCCGGGGTTCTCCCAGCCGTTGCCGGCAGGGCCTCGGGGGGAGGGCTACCGGCTCACGGCAGGTGGGATACGGGATACGCCGAGGGCGGGGGGCGCGTCATTTTTCCCCGCAACTTTCGCGAGGCCCCCGGGTTCATGGGAGCCAGGCCGTCCTCAGCACCTGAACCCCAGCCTGGAGCCCATCATGCGCCGCACCGTCATCGCCGCCACCGCCGCCTTCTTCCTGGGTGGCATCGCCAACCACGCGTACGCCGAGCGTCAGCCGAAGATGCGGGACGCGCTCGCCCACCTGGAGCGCGCGCTCACGTCGCTGAAGAACGCCAGCGAGGACAAGGGCGGCCACCGCGTGAAGGCCATTGGCCTCACCGAGCAGGCCATCAGCGAGGTCCGCGAGGGCATCAAGTTCGACAACCGTCACTGAGCGAGGTTGCCTCAAACGACAGAGGCCCCAGGCCCGGTGAGGGCAGGGGGCCTCGTTCGTGAACCGCGCCCGCGGACCTCAGGCGGTCAGCTTGGTGACCTCGCCGCTCTTCGCGCGGCCGAAGTCGCCGATGAGGTACTCGCCGGAGAAGCACGCGGTGCAGAAGCTGCCGCGCTCGGGGTCTCCCACGGCCCGGCCCAGGCCCTCCAGGGTGATGTAGCCGAGCGAGTCCGCCGTGACGTACTTCGCGATCTCCTCGGTGGTGTGGGTGGCCGCGATGAGCTCCTGCCGGCTCGGCGTGTCGATGCCGTAGTAGCAGGGCCACTTCGTCGGCGGCGACGAGATGCGCAGGTGCACCTCCACCGCGCCCGCGGCCTTGATCATCTTGACGATCTTCCGGCTCGTGGTGCCACGGACGATGGAGTCGTCCACCACCACCACGCGCTTGCCCTTCAGCACCTGCCGCACCGCCGACAGCTTCAGCTTCACGCCGAAGTGACGGATGGACTGCTGCGGCTCGATGAAGGTCCGGCCCACGTAGTGGCTGCGGATGAGGCCCACGTCATACGGAATCCCGCTCTGCTGCGAGAAGCCGATGGCCGCCGGCACGCCCGAGTCCGGCACCGCGATGACCAGGTCCGCCTCCGCCGGGTGCTCGATGGCCAGCTGCATGCCGAGCTGCTTGCGCACCTCGTACACGCTGGTGCCGAACAGCGTCGAGTCCGGACGGGCGAAGTACACGTGCTCGAAGATGCAGCGGGCCAGCCGCGGCGGCTCCTCCAGGGGCCTGCTGGTGCGCATCACCCCGTTCTCGATGACGAGCAGCTCACCCGGCTCCAGCTCGCGCACCAGGTCCGCCTCGATGAGGTCCAGCGCCGTCGTCTCGCTGGCGAGCACGTACGCGCCTTCCTTCATCCGTCCCAGCACCAGCGGCCGGATGCCGTGCGGATCTCGCACCGCGACCAGCTTGTTCTCCGTCAGCACCAGCAGGCTGTACGCGCCCTTCACCCGGCGCAGCGCCTCCACCAGCTTCTGCTCGAAGGTCGGCTGCTTGGAGCGCGCCAGGAGGTGCAGGATGACCTCCGTGTCCGCGTCCGACTGGAAGATGGCGCCGTCGGACTCGAGCTGTTCCTTCAGCTCGGTCGCGTTCACCAGGTTCCCGTTGTGGGCGATGGCGCACTGGCCGCCCGCGTACTGCACGAAGAGCGGCTGCGCGTTCTTCAGCGCGCTGCCTCCCGCGGTGGAGTAGCGCACGTGGCCAATCGCCGCCTGACCAGGCAGGCCGGCGAGCGTCGGCGCGTCGAAGATGTCCGCGACCAGCCCCATCTGCCGGTGAGCCCGCAGGCCCGCTCCGTCAGTGGCAACGATTCCCGCGGACTCCTGCCCACGGTGCTGGAGAGCGTGCAATCCCAGGTACGTCAGGTTGGAGGCCTCGGCGTGCCCCACGATTCCAAAGATGCCGCACATGGCGCGCTGCCTTACTCCTTTCGGGCGGTGAGCGGAACAGGAACGCATGCCCCTCTGGTGGGTATTCCACCCGTCGCCGGGGTCGGCCCATGTGGGCTCGCGGGCCTCCCGACGCGGTGTGTCTGCGGATAGTCTGGCCCGCGCGATGCTCTCCCTCCGAAAGGTTCACTGGCGTTCCCTGATTCCCCTGGTGTTTCTCACCGTGGGTGCCGCGTACGCGCTGGCGTCATGGAACTGGTGCGGCGTCTGGGCGGAGCGCGCCCCGATGGTGCTGTCGCAGGTCCGAGGCGAGGGCCCCTTGCGAGCGGGCGCCGCGAAGGTGGCCCTGGCGCCTCCCTTCCCGGTCGTGGTGGCGGGCTATTCGCCGCCCCGCCCCGAGGCGCTGCAGGCGGACCCGCCGTTGCATGCGCGCGCGGTGGTGCTGGAGGCGGGCGGGACGCGGGTGGGCATCGTCTCCCTGGAGCTGCTCTCCGTCACCAGCGAGCTGGTGGCCCTCGTGCGCGAGCAGGCGGCCGCCGCCGGACTGAAGGACGTGCTGGTGATGGCCACGCACACGCACTCGTCCGTGGGGGGCTATGACTCGAGGTTGGTGGCGCAGCTCGTCGGCATTGGCCGCTACCGGCAGGAGTCGGTGGACGCCATCGCCAACGCGGCCGTCGGGGCGCTGACGCAGGCGGCCGCCTCGCTGACCGACGTGACGCTGGAGGTGGGCGAGGCCCGCGAGCCGAGCCTCGTCTACAGCCGCAGCGGTGGCACGGCTCCGGATGGGCTGCTGACCCGCGCCGTGCTGCGCGGGCAGGCGGGGCCGGTGGCGGAGCTGCTCGTCTTCGCCGCGCACCCCACCATGGTGCCGCGCAAGCGCGCGTATGTGGACCCGGACTATCCCGGCCGGTTGAGCGCGCTGCGTGAGTCGGAGGGCAGCGGCGTGACGCTGCTCCTGCAAGGGCCGGTGGGCAACGCGTCGGTGGCCTTCTCGGAAGGGCAGGGGCTGGAGCGCGTGGCCGGCTTCGCCCGGGCACTGGCGGCGCTGGCAGGCAGGGCGGCCCTTGCCCCCACGGGCGAGACGGTGCGGCTGTCCCTGGCGCGCGTGGAGGTGGCGATGCCCCGGCCGGATGCGTCGCGGCTGGTTCCGTCGCTCACCCGCGCCGCGGGGGACAACCTGCTGTGCGGCTCCGCGCAGCGCGTGGCGGAGGTGGGCGCGCTGGCGCTGGGGCCGCTGGAGCTGGTGGCCGTGCCGGGCGAGCCCACCGTGGACGCGGGCGCGGAGCTGGTGCGGCGCACCGGTGCCACGGGCGTGCTGGGACTGGCGGATGGCTACGTGGGCTACGTGGAGACTCCCGGCTCGGTGCGGGACGGCCGCGGTGAGGCCAGGCGCCAGTACTTCGGGCCGGCGCTGCTGGAGCGGCTGGCCGTGGCGGCGGAGCTGGCGGCGGGGACGGCGGGCTTCACGCGCTGAGCGCCCCGCGCGGTCCGTTCTTCAGGGGGAAGCGGGGAGGGGACACGTGGGCATCGTCTCCATCGCGGCCCGCTCCCCGGGCCCCGCCAGGTCCTCCAGGGTGAGCCGGTAGCCCCGGCCGTCCGGAATGCACACGGTGGCCACGTAGCCCCGCGCGGTCCGCTCCACCAGGGCCGGCAGGGAGGTGGCCTCCGCGAACGCACCCGACGCGAGCAGCGTGGCGAACTGCACCCGCTTCGTCGCCGTCCGCCGGTAGCGCAGCGTGAAGCTCGGCACCTTCTGCTCGAACTTCGCGGAGTGCCAGCCCTCCATCGGCGCCGCGTGCCCCTTGCGCACGCCGAGCGTCATGCCGCTGGCCGTGAGGACCTGCTGGATGACGAGCAGGGGCCTGCCGGTGACGGAGTCCAGGGCCCTCGTGCGCAGCCGGTCCACCTGGAGGTCCGCCTCCGGCGGGAGGTGCCAGACCTGGTCGTACGTGTGCAGCGTGTCGCTGGCGAGCTCGTCGATGACGAGCACCAGGTCCTGCCGCAGCAGCGCCACCGCGCGCTTGTGCACGACGCCGTCGTAGAGCGCGTGTGAGCCCGACTGGTAGGCCCAGCTTCCCGGAGGGCCTCCGGTGGACAGCCCCGCCCGCGCGGTGCCCTCGCGCTGGTCCCCGCCGTCCACCACCACCGTGTTGTGCGAGCGCGTTCCCCGGAAGTAGTCGTAGCCGTCCGTCTCGGGCTCGTTGGTGAAGTGGCCCGAGTCCGGCAGCAGCGTCCGTCCCGCCGAGTAGAGCTGCACCGCCAGCGCGTCCAGGTGGCTGTGCAGCGTGCGGTACGGCCCCACGTCGAAGATGACGTGGGTCTGCATCTTGAAGTTCTTCGCCGACCCGAAGCTGGAGCGCAGCACGGCCTGTCCGGACGAGGGGAAGAGCACGCGCGTCTCCGGGGGAGGGGTGCCCGCGGTGCCCGCCGAGAGGACCCAGGCGAATCCCGGGTCCATGGCCGCCATCTGCTGGTAGAGCGGCGTGTCCTGGGACCTGCGGATGTTGCGCTCCACGCTGGAGCCAATCATCGGGATGTCCCCGTCCGGCAGGGTGATGTGCGTGGCGTAGCGGAGCATCTGCCGGATGCGCTGCTCGGCGTTCGCGGACAGGGGCACGCCCTGGGAGTGCGCCCAGTGGTAGACCTGCCAGAAGCCCGTCAGGAAGTAGAAATGGTAGAAGGGCGACTGCTCCACCTCGACGCCATCCGCGTCGAGCACCTTCTCCAGCAGCACGTCCAGCCGCGCCACCGCCGTGGCACGCCACTCGGGCGACGCGTCGAAGCCGGGGAAGTTCTCCGCGATGAGCAGCAGCGCTCCGGCCTGGGCGAGCCCGTGGTTGTAGTCCTCCTCGAAGTTCTCCGGGGCCCTCAGGAAGACGCCCAGCTCGTGGATGCGCAGGCGCAGGCGGCTCGCCAGCGGTTCCTTGAGGCTCCTGTCGGAGAGCAGCTTGACGTAGGTGTTCACCAGCACCATGGCCCGGAACGCGACGGTGTGTTTGTCCCAGGCGTGCTCGGACTGGTGGCCACGGATGACGAAGCCCTCCAGCACGTGGAGGAGCTTGTCGCGGTAGCGCTTATCCCCCGTCTGCCGCCAGGCCCAGAGCAGGTGCCGCGTGGGCCTCAGGCCATAGAAGGTGAAGCGCCAGTACTTCTCCCCGAAGGGGTCCTCCGTCCACGAGAGGGACGGGGAGAGCTTCACGGGCTCGAAGCGCGGCACGGGCCACCGGTCCCCGAGGATGAGGTCCGCGTCCTCCAGCGTGCCTTCCTCGAGGAACGCGTACATGACTTCCCGGGCCGGAGTGGCCATGGCCGGGAGGCAGCCCTCGGGAAGGCGTGAGCAGTCCGAGCCCTCGGCGGGGCCGGGGTCGAGGAAGAGCGGTTCCTCCCCGGACAGGGACTGGCCCGGGGCCGAGAGCCCCGGGGCCAGCAGTAGCAGGACCGTGATGGTGGTGGATGCGCGCATCGCACCGAAAGCTGGGGTGCGGCGCGGTGGGGGCCATTGCCTTGCCGGATGACCCGGATGTGAATCCGCCTGTCAGAACTTCTCGAACTTCGACTTCTCCTTCCGCTTCTTGAAGAAGAGCGCGGTGCGGCCCAGGAGCTGGGCCAGCTCGGCGCTGGTGCCCTCGGCGATGCGCGCGGCGGCTTCCTGGCGCGTCTCGGGGCCCTCGTTGATCTTCACCTTGATGAGCTCGTGGTCATGCAGCGCCTGCTCGACGGCGGCGATGACACCCTCGGTGACGCCGGACTGACCGACGATGACCACCGGCTCCAGGTGGTGTCCCAGAGCGCGAAGGTGGCGGCGTTGCTTCCCGGTGAGCGGCACGTTCCTCTTCTCCTTGGTTGTTCCCGAAAGGGGCCCCCGGCCCCATCCGGGCGAGGGGGACGCACCCTACTTCTTCTGCGACGCCATGCGGATCTCTCGCTGCGCGTCGATGTGGTCTGGCTGAAGCTCCACGGTCCGCTTGAAGTGCTTCAGGGCCCCCTGGGGGTCGCCGCACAGCTTGGCAATCACCCCCAGGAAGTAGTGCGCCGGCGCGCAGCGCTCGTTGCGCTTGATGGCGTTCTGGATTTCACGGAAGGCCTCCGGCTGCGCCGCCTTCTTGTCCGCCGACGTGAAGAACCGTGCATAGCCCCGCCACGCGTAGAACTCCGCCTCGTCCGCGTTCAGCTTGATGGCCTCGTCCAGCATCTTCACGGCCTCGGGGAACTTGCGTGCCTTCACCAGGATGCAGGACTTCTGGAACAGCTCCTCGGCCATGAGGATGGAGTTGACGTCCACCTCCGACCCGCCGCCGCCGCTCTTCAGCTCCTCGATGTAGGCCGCCCGGCTCTTGTCGTCCGTGAGCGTCCGGTACGCATCGCCGATGTACGCGAACACCTCCGCCTTCAGCTTCTCCAGCTCCGGTGGCGCGCCCGGCGGCAGCGTGTCCGGGTGGTACAGCTTCGCCAGCCGGAAGTAGGCCACCTTCACCGCGGCCGAGTTCGTCTGCTCCGTCAGCCCCAGCCGCTGGAAATGGTTCTGCTGCTTCATCGCCGTGGCGAGCTGGCGCAGCGCCGGAATCTCCTCGGCCCCCGGGGCATTGGCGGGCGTGGCCGCGGCGGCGGGCGCCTGGGCGGTCATCACGGGAGGCGGACGGGACTGTGCGGCACCCGCGGCGGGAGGCGTGGCGCCGGGAGGCCGCGCGGCGGCGGGCGCGGCGCCCACCACGGGGGGCGCACCCGCGGGACGAGGCGCGGCTCCGGCGGCACCCGGGCCCACCACGGGGGGCGCACCCGCGGGACGAGGCGCGGCCCCGGCGGCGCCCGGACCGACCACGGGGGGCGCACCCGCGGGACGGGGCGTGGCCCCGGCGGCGCCCGGACCCACCACGGGCGGCGTACCCGCGGGACGGGGCGAAGCCGTGGTGCCTGGACCGGCGGCCGGCGCCGTGCCAGCGGGGCGGGGTGGCGCCGCGCTGGCGGCGGCGCCGGGAGCGGTGCCTGGGGCGGCGACTCCCGCGGGGCGGGGCGCGCCCGTGGCGGCGGCACCCACGACAGGCGGCGGGCGCTGCGCGGCGGCGGGCCCCGCCTGTGGCGCGGTGACGGGGCGCTGCGCGGCGGCTGGCGGCGTGGCGGCCGCCGGCGGCGGAGTCGAGGCCCCGGGAGGAGGTGGCGAGACGGCAGCGCTCCTGGACGGCGCCGCGAAGGACACCGCGTCCAGCTCCCGGAGCAGGAAGGAGATGCGCAGCAGGTGGTCCGCGTCCTGCGGGAAGTCGTTCAGGAGCTGCGCCACGGAGCGCACTCCGTCGATGACGGCCAGGGCTCGGACCTCATGCGGAGTGAGGCGCAGCTCGCTCGCGGCCACCAGCCCGCCGGACTTCATGATGGGGAGCTGGAGCACCGGGGCCAACCGGCGCCGGAGGTCCACGGTCGGCAGGCGGCGCACCGTGTCACTCAGCACCGCCCAGCGGTTGCCGAGCGGCATCGCCTTGTTCCCCGGCAGGTCGCGAGGCTCGAAGGTGAAGGTGCCGGACTCGGCGCGCAGCCCCTTCGACAGGATGCTCAGCGCGCGCTGCGAGAGCTGGGTGAAGGCGGTCGCCGGCTGGAGCAGACCCAGCCCGAAGAGCGTGGAGAGCAGGTCCCCGCCGAAGCGGTCCTTCGCGGACTCGGCCTGCTGGAGCTGCTCGGGCGTGAGGAGCCTCGCGCCCATCAGCGACGTGCCGAGCGCGTCCTCCGGATGCGACGAGTCGACGAACTCCGGATTGCCCTTGCGGAAGTGGATGTGGACGGTGCGGTCCGCGAGCGTGAGCGAGAGCAGGCCCGTCTGCTCCCCGGCGGCGATGCGGCCGTAGAGGCGGATGGACGAGTGCTGCTCGAGCTGTCCCTGCGAGGGCACCGTGAAGGGCGACGCGTCCTCCGGCACCACGGCGGGCGCGGGAGTGGGTGGAGCCGCCGTGACGGGCGCGGGCGGGGCCACCGGGCTCGCGCCTGGAGGATGCGTCGGGGCCGTGGCACCGCGCATGGCGGGATTCGGCACGGCGGCGTGAGGCGCGCCTGTCGCTCCGGGGGGCACGGGCGGTCTACCCGGCACGGTGCCGGGGACGGGCGCTCCGGGCACCGCGCCCGGTGCTGCTCCAGCGACGACGGGAGGTGGTCTCTGGACTGTGCCCGCACCCGCCGTGGGCGCACCCGGTCGGGTTCCCGGGCCCGCCATCGGCGCGGCACCCGGACCCGGTCTGGCGCCAGGGCCCGCGACCGGTCTGGTGCCGGGCCCGGCCATGGGCGCTGCACCCGGACCCGCCATCGGAGCCGCACCCGGACCGGCTCTCGGAGCCGCGCCCGGGCCCGCCATGGGGGCTACGCCGGGCCCCGCGATGGGGGCTGCACCCGGGCCCGCCGCGGGCACTCCCGTCTGCGGCACGGCGGCGGGGGCCGCCCCGGGCGTGGGACCGAGCGAGATGGCCGGGGCCGCCGGTGCGAGGTCGGCGGGTGCGCCGTCGCCCCAGAGCGCCCGGGGGAAGATTTCGCGGACCTCGGGGAAGCGCCAGGGGAAGGCGAAGTTCAGCCCGTCCTCGGACACCTGCAGCTTGCCCTTGATGGAGCCGCTCTCGACGAGCAGCTCGATGGTCGGCAGGGTGAGGGGCCCCCACATGGTGCCCCTGTCGTTGCGGACCCAGTACTGCCGGACCTCACCCTCCGCCATGTGCCGCTCGACTCCGTTGCAGTTGAGAGAAGGGAGAACCTACCGCTGTCTCCGGGCGGGTCCAAGCAGACGACCTTCGCCCGGGCCCGCACGCCCCGTCAGGGCGTCGCGCCGTCCAGCGCCGCCAGTCCCAGGGCGGCCAGGCAGGCGGCATCCGCCTGCTGCTCGGCGGGCGGGTCGAAGCAGAACACCTCGCTGTCGAAGACCTTGCACAGCCCCGAGGGCGTCGCGGCGCAGGCCGCCTTGGAGTACGCGGTGGTGCAGCCGTAGCCACACACCGGCCCCCGCTCGCTGTTGCGGCACTCCGGCGCGGGCAGCGAGCGCTTCCAGGCGCACAGCGCCGCCGGGGACGGGTCGAAGCAGGTGATGTGGCCGCTGGTCGCCTTGCACACCCCCGCGGGCGTCCGGGCGCAGCGCACCCCCTCCGGGGCATTCACGCAGTTGTAGCCGCACATCAGCTCCACGCCGTTGTAGCGGCAGTCCGCCTTGGGCGTCTCGCGGCCGTAGACGGCGAACACCACGGCCGGCGGGTCGAAGCACTCCACCTCGCCGCCCCGGCCCCGGCACACCCCCGCCGGGCTCTTCGCGCACTTCACCTTCCCGGGCTGGGTGGCGCAGTTGTAGCCGCAGGCCACCACCCCATCGATGTTCTTGCACTCGGGGTCCGGGAGCGCCGAGCCGTACGCCTTCAGCACGTAGGCCGGCGGGTCGAAGCACACGGCCTGCCCGTCCACCACCTGGCAGCGGCCCTGAGGCGTCTGCGCACACCGCACGCGCTGTCCGTCCGACTTGCACCCGTAGCCGCAGGACACCTGTCCATCCACGGCGCGGCAGGTGGGGGCGGACGGGTCCTGAGAGGGCGGGGCCGAAGCCAGCGTGAGCGCCAGCACGGTGAAGAGGGAAGCGAGCACGGGAGACCTCGGGGGAGGGGAGTCGCTCCGTCATTGACACCCAAGGCGCGCGGCGACGCAAGAAGCGGGCGGCCGCGACGGCGCTCCCGGGGCGTGGTACCCAGGCGCGCCCGCGAGGAGGTGGGCACCGGTGGACGTGGACGTCAGCACGCTGCACATCATCCTGCTCTGCCTCGCCGCGATGACCGCCGGCATCGTGGACGCCATCGCCGGAGGGGGCGGGCTCATCACCCTGCCCGCGGTGCTGGCCGTCGGCCTGCCGCCGCACGTGGCGCTGGGCACCAACAAGGGCCAGGCCGTTTTCGGCTCGTTCGCCGCGCTGATGCGCTTCTCGCGCGCGGGGCTGGTGGACGGAAGGCTGGCGCGCGTCACCTTCCCCTTCGGCCTGGTGGGGGCCTTCGCGGGCGCCGCGCTGGTGCTGCTGGTGAAGCCGGAGGTGCTCAAGCCGCTGGTGCTCGTCCTGCTCATCGCGGTGGCGGTGTTCCTCACCTTCCGCAAGGCCCCTCCCCCAGGCGACAGGCCCGCGCCCGCGCCGCGCCCGCGCGCGCAGGCCATTGGCGCGCTCGTGGCGCTGGGCATCGGCGCCTATGACGGCTTCTTCGGGCCGGGCACGGGCACCTTCCTCATCATCGGCTTCTCCACGCTGCTGGGGCATGGCCTGGCGCGCGCGTCCGCGGACGCGAAGGTGGTGAACTTCGCCTCCAACCTCGCCTCGGTGACGATGTTCGCCCTCAAGGGCGTGGTGCTGTGGAAGGTGGCGCTGCCCATGGCCGCCGCGCAGTTCGCCGGCGGATACCTGGGCGCGCACCTGGCGGTGAAGGGCGGCGACACGCTGGTGCGCAAGGTGGTGCTGGGCGTGGTGCTGGCGCTGGTGCTGAAGCTGGCGCGCGACCTGGTGATGGGCTGACGCCCGGCGCGTCAGCCGATGTGCACCAGCAGCGCGTCCCCGCGCTTCGCCACCGTGGCCACGAACTTCTGGAGCTCCTCGAAGTAGGAGATGAGCTCCTCCAGCAGGTCCACGTCCTCCTCGGGCTCCTCCCAGGTGCCCGGGTAGATGTCCTGGGACTGCATCTTCACCGGGTCGTACCGGCGGCGCAGCGTGTCCTTGGACACCTTCTGGAGCGCCGCGGAGAGCGCCTTCACCTGCGCGGGCGCGAAGATGCGCGCGGTGCCCTCGTCCGAGGGGATGTCTCCCACGTCCTCACCGCCACGCACCAGGAAGTCCAGCGGCGCGGCGCCCTCCCAGGGCGTCCCGGTGAGCAGGTACTGGAGGCCGTGCCACGCCTCGCCGATGTCCAGCTCCACGAAGGTTGTCCCCTTCGGGTCGTCGAAGTCCTCGTCGTCGTCGAGGAAGTCCTCCAGGCGCTCGGGGGCCTGGAGCAGGGCCGCGCGCTGCGCCTCCGTGGCGCTGCGCAGGGTGCAGAGCATCTCCATGTGGTGTGACCTCAGGGAAGCCCGGACGGCTTCTGGAAGCCGGACCCTACCAGCCCGCCGCGAGGCCACGGAAGCTTCGGCGGGTCAGATTTCTGAGCCGCTGTGTCGTCTTTCTGAGCCCGGGTGTGACGTCGCGGACGTGCTTCTCCGCCGTCCCGCACTCATGTGTCCCCTGGGCGTGGCCCTGGCACCCGCGTTGCTTCAGGGCTTCGGACCAACGACCTGGGATGGAGCCTCCATGGACCCGAAGCTGCTGCGCCCGCTGTTCACCCGCGCCCTGCGCGCCTCGCTCGCCACCCCGCTGCTGCTCGCCGGCTGCGATGGGGAGGACCTGGACCTGACGGGCTACTCGGCCCCCGCCTGTGAGCGAGGCCGGCTCGCGGTCAGCGGGCTGTCCCTCCCGGCGCAGCCGGACTTCGTGCAACTGCGGCACGTGAGCTCCTCGCCCAACCCGGAGAGCGAGCGCACCGAGTCGGTCAGCTCCTCCGCGGGCACGGCCTGCGCGACGGCCTCCGACACCGCCGCCTGCGAGTCCGCCCTGAGCAGCCTCACCGCGGACAGTGGCTTCCGCCGCGACTGCCTGGACCTGTGCTCGGAGTACTACATCGCCACGACCCGAGGCGACGAGGTGACGGCCCACACCACGGTGGAGGCGCTCCGGAGCCTGCTGGGCGCCATCGACACGACGCAGGAGGCCGCGCTGCTGGCCTTCGCGGAGGGCTACAACCCGTCCTGCACGGACCTGGAGCGCGGCGCGGTGCGGGCGAACGCCGAGGGCAGCTTCAACGTCGTCGCCACGAAGGGCTTCGCCTGCGGGAAGAACACGGCGGTGACGCGCTTCCTGCTGGAGGTGTCGGCCTCCGGCGAGGTGAAGGAGCTGAGCAGCGAGGTCATCGAGCGGGGCGACCCGAACTGCGCCATCGGCCGGCGGCCGGTGGGGCTGCGGGCCCCGGGCAACGTCGCCTGCTCGGACGCGCTGGGGCGCCACTTCGCCGTCGTCGCCCACCTGGAGGCGGCCTCCATCAACGCCTTCCTGCGGCTGCGCGAGGAACTGGAGCTGCACGGCGCGAGCGCCGAGCTGAGGAACGCGGCGCTGCGGAGCGCGATGGACGAGGTGCTGCACACCGACTCCAGCACGCGGCTGGCCCACCGCTTCGGCGCCCAGCCCCGGCCGCCCCAGGTGGAGGCGCTGCCGCCGCGCTCCCTCTTCGAGGTGGCGCTGGACAACGCCGTGGAGGGCTGCGTGCGCGAGACGTTCGGCGCGCTCGTGGCGCACCACCAGGCGCTGCACGCGCGCGACGCGGAGGTGCGCCAGGAGATGGCCCGCATCGCCGAGGACGAGACGCGGCACGCCGAGCTGTCCTGGGCCATTGATGCCTGGGCGCAAGCGCGGCTCACCGCCGCCGAGCGCGAGGCCCTGCGCGAGGCGCAGCGGAAGGCGGTGGAGACGCTGCGCGCGGAGGTGGCCTCGCCGCTGGACGCGTCGCTCGTCACCGAGGCCGGCATGCCCGCGCCGGAGGTCGCCGCGTCCCTGGTGGATACGCTGGCGACGCTGCTCTGGGCGTGAGGTGGGGTGACGGGAGCACGTGCTGGTGACGTGCTCCCGCTGCACCCGGGGCACTACAGAACGACGTGCTCCTTGTGCTCGCCGAACACGGCGCGCAGGGCGTCGGAAATCTCGCCGAGCGTGGCGTACGCCTTCACCGCGTCCAGGATGAAGGGCATCAGGTTCTCGTCCGGCGTCTCCGCCGCGCGCTTCAGGGCGTCCACCGTGCGGGTGGCCGCCGCGTTGTCGCGCTCGCGCCGCAGGGCCTTGATTTTCTCCACCTGCGCGGCCTCCACCTTCTCGTCCACGCGCAGCAGGTCCTTGGGCGGCGGCTCCTTCACCTGGAACTGATTGACCCCCACCACCACCTGCCGCTTCTCCTCCACGTCACGCTGCGCCGTGTAGGCGGCGTCCTGGATTTCCGCCTGCGGGTAGCCCTTGGCGATGGCCTGCACCATGCCGCCCATGTCGTCGATGCGGCGGATGTAGTGCTCGGCCTTCGCCTCCAGCTCGTCCGTCAGCGCCTCGACGGCCCAGCTTCCGCCCAGCGGGTCGATGATGTCCGCCACGCCGGACTCGTAGGCGATGACCTGCTGCGTGCGCAGCGCCAGACGCGCCGCCTCTTCCGTGGGCAGCGCCAGCGCCTCGTCCCGGCTGTTGGTGTGCAGCGACTGCGTGCCGCCCAGCACCGCCGCCAGCGCCTGCAGGGCCACGCGCACCACGTTGTTGTCCACCTGCTGCGCGGTGAGCGTGCTGCCCGCCGTCTGCGAGTGGAAGCGCAGCATCATCGACCGCGGGTCCTTCGCCTTGAAGCGCTCCTTCATGATGCGCGCCCACAGCCGGCGCGCCGCGCGGAACTTGGCAATCTCTTCCAGGAAGTTGTTGTGGACGTTGAAGAAGAACGAGAGCCGCCCGGCGAACTCGTCCACGTCCAGCCCGGCCTTCAGCGCCGCGTCCACGTAGGCGATGCCGTCCGCCAGCGTGAAGGCAATCTCCTGCGCCGCGGTGCTGCCCGCCTCGCGGATGTGGTACCCGCTGATGCTGATGGGGTTCCACTTCGGAATCCGCTTCGCGCAGTACGCGAACATGTTCGTAATCAGCCGCAGGGAGGGGCCGGGCGGGTAGATGTACGTCCCGCGCGCCATGTACTCCTTGAGGATGTCGTTCTGCACGGTGCCGCTGAGGGCGTCCATCGGCACGCCCTGCTTCTCGCCCACCGCCGCGTAGAGGCACAGCAGCGTGCTCGCCGTGGCGTTGATGGTCATGGAGGTGGACACCTCGCCCAGGGGAATCCCCTGGAGCAGCACCTCCATGTCCTTCAGGGACGCAATCGACACGCCCACCTTGCCCACCTCGCCGCGGGCGCGGGGGCTGTCCGGGTCCCTGCCCATCTGCGTGGGCAGGTCGAACGCGACGGACAGGCCCGTCTGCCCGGCGCCGAGCAGCGCGTGGTAGCGCTTGTTGGACTCCTCGGCGGTGCCGAAGCCCGCGTACTGGCGCATGGTCCAGAAGCGGCCGCGGTACATGGTGGGCTGCACGCCGCGGGTGAAGGGGTACTCGCCGGGCATGCCCAGCTTCTCCCCGTAGCCGGGGTACTCGCCCTCGGGCGTGTACACCGGCTCGGGCTCGATGCCGCTGGAGGTGACGAAGGAGGGCTTGCGCTCGCCGCCCTTGGATTTCGCCTTCTCGTAGACACTCTTCTTCCAGCGGGCCTTGTCGGACATGGGGCTACTCCACCACCACCAGCTTCGCGTTGTTCTCCACGGCGGTGCCTTCCTTCGCGAACAGCTCGGTCACCTTGCCGGCCTTGGGGCTCTTGAGCTCGTTCTCCATCTTCATCGCCTCCACCACCACGAGCCCCTGGCCCTCCTTCACCTCGTCACCCACCGCCACCAGCACCTTCACCACCTTGCCGGGCATGGGCGCGGTGACGACCTGCTTGCCCTCCACGGAGAAGGCGGCGTTGGCCGCGCGCAGCCGCAGCCGGCGCTCGTCCGCCACGTCGAAGCGGCTCACCTGCCCGCGCAGGAGCACGCCCACCTCGTCGCCGTGCTCCTCGAACTCGACGCTGTAGGACTGGCCGTCCACCAGCATGGTCATGGTGCCGTGCTCCAGCATGAGCGCGTCCACCTGGTACGTCCTGCCGTTGACCGTCAGCTTGTAGAGGTCATTGCCCAGGGGCTCCAGGTCCACCGGGACGGCTTCCTTCTGGCCCTGCTGCTTCGTGAAGTAACGCATGGAGGTCTTTTCCGAGCTCGAAGGGGAGGGATTAGCGGCGCCGCAGCGCCAGCTTCCACGGGGAGACACCACCGTTGCCGCCGCCCTGGCCCGAGGCCGTGGGCAGCGTCTTCGCGCGCTTCTGGTCGCGCTGGTACGCGTGCACCGCGCTGGCCAGCAGGGCCATCTCGCTCAGCTTCGCGTCCTCCGTGCCCAGCAGCACCTCGTGCTCGCGGGTGAGGAAGCTGGTGTCGTAGTCACCGCCGACGAACTCGGGGTGGGCGAGAATCGCCTTCAGGTAGCGGATGTTGGTGGTGATGCCCTTCACCACGTACTCGGACAGCGCGCGCTGGGCCCGGGCAATCGCCTCCGCCCGCGTGGGGGCCCACACGGACAGCTTGGAAATCATCGGGTCGTAGAAGTTGGGCACCGTGTAGCCGGGGAACACGCCCGAGTCGTCACGCACGTTCGGCCCGCCCGGCACCCGCAGGTACGTAATCTTCCCGGGGCTGGGCATGAAGTTGCGCGCCGGGTCCTCCGCGTACACGCGCACCTCGATGGAGTGCCCGCGCGGCTCGGGGGCGTGGGTGAGGGGGAGCTTCTCGCCCTCGGCGGCCTTGATTTGCATGGCCACCAGGTCCAGCCCCGTCACCCACTCCGTCACCGGGTGCTCCACCTGGAGGCGGGTGTTCATCTCCAGGAAGTAGAAGTTGCGGTGCACGTCCACCAGGAACTCCACCGTCCCGGCGCCCACGTAGTTGACGGCCTTGGCCGCCTTCACCGCCACCTCGCCCATCTTCGCGCGCATCTCCGGCGTGAGGATGGGGCTGGGCGTCTCCTCCACCACCTTCTGGTGCCGGCGCTGCGCCGAGCACTCGCGCTCGTTCAGGTGGATGGTGTTGCCGTACTGGTCAGCGAACACCTGGATCTCCACGTGGTGTGGCTTCTCCAGGTACTTCTCGATGTAGACGGCGTCGTTGCCGAAGGCGTTCATCGCCTCGCTCTTGGCGGCGCGCCAGGAGGAGTCGAAGTCGGCGGCGCGCTCCACCTTGCGCATGCCCTTGCCGCCACCACCGCCGGCGGCCTTGAGCATGACGGGGAAGCCAATCTTCTCCGCGTAGTCGCGCGCCTCTTCCAGCGTGGCGATGGGCTCGGTGGTGCCGGGCACCACGGGCACGCCGGCCTTGATCATGTTCGCGCGGGCGCGGGTCTTCTCGCCCATGGCGTCCATGGCGGAGGCCGGCGGGCCGATGAAGATGAGGCCGGCGGCCTCGCAGGCGCGGACGAAGGAGGCGTTCTCGGAGAGGAAGCCGTAGCCGGGGTGGATGGCATCCGCGCCGGCCTGCTTCGCGGCGTCGATGATGCGCTGCTGCACCAGGTAGCTCTCACGCGACGGCGGGGGCCCCACGAGGAAGGCCTGGTCGGCGGTGCGCACGTGCAGGGCGGCGCGGTCCGCCTCCGAGTACACCGCCGCGGTGGCGATGCCGAGCTCCTTGCAGGTGCGCATCACCCGGATGGCGATCTCGCCGCGGTTGGCGACGAGCACTTTGCGGATCTTGGGCATGGCGCCTCGTCTAGCACGGGGCGACGGCGTTTGCCCGGGTTGGATGGGGTCGGGAACTTCTTCTCGCACCCATCACCTGCGTTCTCTTTTCCGGTCCCTCGCCAGGCGGAGGGGCACTGCTGACCGTGTGGGGGGGCGTGTCCGCCCCCCTTGCGGCCGGTGCCGCCGCGGCTACTTCCGCTGGCTCAGGTACTGCTCCATGTAGACCCTGGCCTGGGCCAGCTTGGCCTCCACGAAGCGGTCGTCCTCGTCCGGCTCGGGCGGGGCGGGGGGCGGCGTGCGGGCGCCCTCGTTGCCGAAGTCCACCGCCGCGGCCAGCAGGTTGCGGGCCGCGTTGCCGCCGCCGAACAGGCGGGCCAGCATGCCCGTCTCCACGTCCAGCCAGCGCGCGGCCTGGCGGATGACGTCCAGCACCTCGCCCTCCACGGCCTTGGAGGGACGGCCCGGGCCGCTCACGCTGGTGCGCGCGTAGCTGTGCTCCCGGTCCACGAAGAGGCCCAGCGCCCTGTCACGGAAGTCCTGCGCCAGCGCCTGCGTCATGGCGTCGAGCTGCTCCTCCAGGAAGGGCTGCTCGGACTTGCGGGCCTTGCGGCCGGGGGCGGGGGGCAGCGCCAGCTCGGCGGCGTGCCAGCCCGCCTCGGCGAGGCCCTCCGGAGGGGACTCCACCCACTTCACTTCGGGCGTGGGCAGGTCCACCGCCTCACAGACGCGCTTCAACGTCTGGCGCAGCGCGGTGAGGTTACCTTCAACGTCGGAGAGAAAGAGGATGAGTCGGCGGTGGGACAAAATGGGTTCCTTTCCTGGCAACCTGAAAGCCCGCGCGCCACCCTCAAATTTCCAGGGTGGCGCGTGCCTGCCTGCCCTCCAACCCCCCCCTACAGGGGGATGTTGCCGTGCTTGCGCGGCAGGTTCTCCTGGCGCTTGTCCTTCAGCATCTCCAGGGCGC
Source organism: Myxococcus sp. RHSTA-1-4 (assembly GCF_020037125.1). Classification (GTDB taxonomy): domain Bacteria; phylum Myxococcota; class Myxococcia; order Myxococcales; family Myxococcaceae; genus Myxococcus. Next base: position 384,319 of record NZ_JAIQDG010000001.1, on the reverse strand, counting down.
GGATGACCCGGTTGCGCGTGTCCTCCGGGCGGATGACCTCGTCGATGTAGCCCAGCTCCGCCGCCTTGAAGGGGTTGGCGAACTTCTCACGGTACTCGGCGGTGAGCTTCGCGCGCTCGGCGGTGGCGTCCGCCGCCTTCTGCAGCTCGTTGCGGAAGATGATGTTGACCGCGCCCTCGGGGCCCATGACGGCGATTTCGGCGGTGGGCCAGGCGTAGTTGATGTCCGCGCGGATGTGCTTGGACGCCATGACGTCGTAGGCGCCGCCGTAGGCCTTGCGGGTGATGATGGTGACCTTGGGGACGGTGGCCTCGGCGAAGGCGTACAGCAGCTTGGCGCCGTGGGTGATGATGCCGCCCCACTCCTGGGCGGTGCCGGGGAGGAAGCCGGGCACGTCCACGAAGGTGATGAGGGGGATGTTGAAGCAGTCGCAGAAGCGCACGAAGCGCGCGGCCTTGATGCTGGCGTCGATATCGAGCACGCCGGCCAGCACCGCGGGCTGGTTGGCGACGATGCCCACGCTCTTCCCGTTCATCCGCGCGAAGCCGACGACGATGTTCTTCGCGTACTGCTCCTGCACCTCGAAGAAGTGCTTGTTGTCGACGACGGCCTTGATGACTTCCTTGATGTCGTAGGGCTTGTTGGGGTTGCTCGGGACGATGTCCTTGAGCGACGCCTCGGCCCGGAACGGGTCGTCATCACACGGCTGGACGGGCGGGTCCTCCTGGTTGTTGGAGGGCAGGAAGGAGAGCAGCTCGCGCGTCATGACGATGGCGGCCTGCTCGTTCTCCGCCGCGAAGTGCGCCACGCCGGACTTCTGGTTGTGCGTCACCGCGCCGCCCAGCGCCTCCTTCGACACCTCCTCGTGCGTCACCGTCTTGATGACGTCCGGGCCGGTGATGAACATGTAGGAGGTGTCCTTCACCATCATGATGAAGTCCGTAATCGCCGGCGAGTACACCGCGCCGCCCGCGCACGGGCCCATGATGAGGGAAATCTGGGGCACCACACCCGAGGCCAGCGTGTTGCGCAGGAAGATGTCGGCGTAGCCGGCGAGGCTCTCCACGCCCTCCTGGATGCGCGCGCCGCCCGAGTCGTTCAGGCCGATGACGGGCGCGCCCACGCGGGTGGCCATGTCCATGATTTTGCAGATCTTCTGGGCATAGGCGCCGGACAGCGAGCCGCCGAAGACGGTGAAGTCCTGGGCGAAGACGAAGACCTTGCGGCCCTCCACGGTGCCGTAGCCGGTGACGACGCCGTCGCCGGGAATCTTCTTGTCGCCCATGCCGAAGTCGGTCGAGCGGTGGGTGACGAACTTGTCCAGCTCGCAGAAGGAGCCCGGGTCGAGCAGCAGGTCGATGCGCTCGCGGGCCGTGAGCTTGCCGGCCTCGTGCTGCTTGGCGATACGGTCGGCGCCGCCGCCCAGCTCGGCCTGCTTCTCGAGCTGCTGGAGCCGCGCGCGGAGGGGGTTCTCGGAGGTCTCGTCCATGGGCGCCCCGTCTAGCACGATTGGGCGGGGGGCGCTCTGCCCGCAAGCACCGCCTCCACCGCGTCCAGGTCCAGGCCGAAGTGCCGGCGGACGTCGTCCAGGGGCCACTCCCACATCTGACGCCAGGGCGCGCCGAAGAGGAGGCGGGCGCGCCGGCCCAGCAGCCAGCCCCGGACGATGGCTCGCATGCGGCAGTCCCGCTCAGAGAAGGCATAAAGAAGAGTGTTGGCCAGCCCCCCGGCCAGGATGCCCAGGGCGAAGGGGCTGCCCACCTGGGCGAGGCTGAAGGCCTGGATGCCCAGCTCACCGGCTACGTCCGTGGGGAAGCCGGTGAGCACGTGCCAGACGTCATGGGACTCCAGCATGTGGGCGCGGACGTACTCCTCGTCCGTGTGGGCCTCCAGGTAGGGCAGGGCGTCCGGGTCCAGGCCGTTCCCCTCCAGGTGGTCCGCGAAGGCGCGGCCCAGGGTGCCCTGGGGGAGGGTGCGAAGTGACGCCAGGTGGAGGAAGCCCACGCGGGGGCGCTCGACGAAGGCCCGCGCCGCGGAGTCATGGCGCATCAGCCGCTCCACCAGCCGTGTCATGGCGGCGGGCGGGGCGAGCACGGCGGCCAGCTCGAGGATGTCCTGGAGCTGCTCCGGGTACCTCAGCGCTCGCGCCATCCGCCAGGCCGTGCGCGCATACGCGACAGGGCTCCGCATGCCTGCCTCCCGGGTCCGTGGGTGCCAGGGTACGCGGCGGGTGGGGCGGGAGAGAGGACGCCCCGGGCGGCGGTGCCCGCGGGCGGACATCCCGAGCGCCCGGGAACGGACACTCAGGAGGCGGACGGCCGAACGCGTCCCTCCCGGGCCCGTGCGCGCGGCGGGTGGGGGACGGACGTTGAGAACCCGGAGGTCCGCCATGCGCGCTGCGCGGGGTTCGTTCCAGGTGGGCGCGTTTCGCGGCATTCCCATCCGCGTCCACTTCACGCTGTTGCTCGTCCTGCCGCTGCTGGCGGTGATGTTCGGAGGCGCGTTCCGCCGGGCGGCGGAGCTGGCCGAGGTTCCACCGGAGCGGTTGCTCGGCTCTCCGGCGCTGTGGGGGTTGGGGGTGGCGGTGGGGCTGTTCGCCTCCGTGTTCGTGCACGAGCTGGCGCACACCGTCTACGCGCTGGCCCGGGGCGGGCGGGTGCGCTCGATTACGCTGATGATGGTGGGCGGCGTGTCGGAGCTGACGGAGGCGCCGCCGAGGCCGCGGGACGAGGCGCTGATGGCGCTGGTGGGGCCGCTCACCAGCATCTTCCTGGCGGGGGTGTTCGGCGGCGCGACGTGGCTGCTGGAGGGCACGCGCTCCTTCAACCTCCAGTTCGCGTGTTTCTACCTGGCGAGCCTCAACCTGTTCCTGGGCCTGTTCAACCTGCTGCCCGCCTTTCCCATGGACGGAGGGCGCATCGTCCGCGCGTCGCTGACGGGGCGGCTGGGTGCGCTGCGCGCGACGCGGGTGGCGTCCGTGCTGGGCCGGGGCTTCGCGGTGCTGTTCGGCCTGTGGGGGGCGCTGTCCTTCAACCCGTTCCTGATGGTCATCGCCGTGTTCATCTACATGGGCGCGGAGGGCGAGGCGCGGCAGGTGCGGATGAAGGCCACGCTGGAGCGGGTGCCGGTGTCGGCGCTGATGACGCCGCGGGTGGCGGGCGTGGAGGCCTCGGACTCGCTGTGGGACGCGATGTGGGCGCTGCGGCGGGAGCGGCGGCTGATGCTGCCGGTGACGGAGGCCGGGAAACCCGTGGGCTGGGTGGGGATGGAGGCGCTGCGCACGGTGCCGGAGGAGGCGCGGGCCACGCGCGCCGCGCGGGAGCTGATGGCGCCGGTGGAGGTGGCGGGCCTGGAGGAGGACGGGTGGACGGCCCTGCGGCGCATGGCGGAGAAGGAGGTGCCGCAGCTCGCCGTCGTGGCGGCGGATGGGACGCTGGCGGGCACCCTGGACATCGGCGACGTGCAGCGCGGGATGGCGCTGTACCAGACGCGGCTGGAGCGGGCGGAGCGCCAGGAGCGGGGCTTCCGGCAGGAGCGGCCGGCATAGGGCCGCTCCCGGCGCGTGGCGCTACTTCGACTCCGGCAGCGTCCAGGTGAGCGAGAAGCGGTGCGCGCCGCCGGGGGCGCTGTCCATCCACCCCGTAATCCGCTCGCTGCGCTCCAGCAGCGGGCCCAGCTCCGTGCTGACGGCGAAGAGGGCGGCGAGCTGCTCGTCGGCGAGCACGTCCGACAGCCCCACCTGGCCGAGCCCGCGCGCCAGCTTCTTCGGGTCCAGCGAGAAGTCCACCGCGCGCTCCTGCTTCGCGCCCGCCGCCGGCAGCGCCGCCAGCGTGGCCTGCGTCACCGCCTCGTCATTGCCCACCACGAGCTGCTTGCCCTTCTGCCGCACGAAGACGCTGCCGCCCTTCACCGCCAGCGCCCAGCCGTCCTCCAGCGCCTTCGCGCCGGGGAAGCCGCTCAGCGGCGCGAGCGCGGACTTCACCGCCGCCGCGTCCGTCACCTCCGCGGCCAGCGCCTGGCGCACGGCGAAGAAGCGCGCCTCCGGTGCGCGCAGCGAGCCACGCACCTGCACGTTGTCCATGTTCACCAGCATGTTGCCGGTGAGGTGCTGCGCCACCGAGTCCGCCACCGCCTGCACCTGCTCCTTCGGGCACTGGGGGCACACGGCCTGAATCGTGGCGCGCAGCGAGCCCACCGCCTGCTGCACGCCCGCGGGCGCCACCGCCACGCGCGAGAAGAGCATGCCCGCCGGCTGCATCGCTCCGTAGGGGCTGGTGCCCTTCGCCTGGAAGGGCGGCAGCGGCAGCTTCAGCGCGGTGCCGTCCACCTTCAGCGAGTTGCCCGTGCCGTCCAGCCCCACCACCGTCCCGCCCGTCGCGAGGTACGCCACGCCCGTCACCCTGCCCAGCCGCGCGTCCGCCGCGGGCGCCTTGCCCACCAGCCTCACCGACTCCTTGAGGAGCGCGGGGCCGCCCGCGTCGGTGGCTCCGAAGGAGCACATCTCCTGCCCCTTGAGCGCGTAGCCCATGACGCCACCGGCCGAGCGCTCCACGCTCACCGTTGTCACGCCCTTGGAGGTGGTGGGCTTCACCTCGTCGCCACCGGCGGCGGCGATGGCCTCGGCGGCCTTCGCCTGGAACGTCTTCGCGTCCTTCACGCGCATGCAGGACACGCGGCCATCCTCGCGCAGGGACACCGTGGCCGGGCCCGCCGGGTCCAGCCCCACGGCGGAGAGCGTCTCCGGCTTCGTGGGGTCGATGACGAGGAAGGGGTGCAGTTCCGCGCGCCAGGCCGCGGGGCGCAGCAGCGCCGCATGGGTTCCCGCGCGCTCCAGGAAGGAGGACAGGCCCGCCATCGCATCCAGCTTCGGGACGTGGACCACGGTCTGCGCCGCCGAGGCGGAGCGGGGAGTGGGAGCCGCGGCCAGGGTGGCCGCCAGGACGAGCGAGGAGAGCATGTCCCCGTGAGAACAGCCGGGCTCCGGGGCTGTCAAGGATGACGCGCCCCCGAGGGTGAGTCGAGTGTCTCCCGTTCGAGACTCGCTACTGAACCCAGCGGGGAGGCGCCAGTCCGCCCCCCGACTTCCCGCCGGGCATCTGGCGCGGCGCCTGACGCTTCGGCGTGCCCTGGGGGCGGGCCTGGGGCCTCGCGCCCCGGGGGCCGACGGGCTTCATGGAACGCGCCTGCACCTCACGGCGCGTCTGTCGTGGACGGGCTGCCCTCACCATCACCGCTCTCCTCTACGGGGCACCCCGCCAGCCGCTCACATCCGGCCGGCGTTGGCCCAGTCAATCATCCGCTCCGCCAGCTCCTCGGCGTTGCGGCGCAGGTGCGCGAGCTGCAGCACCTGGTCATCCGTGCGGGCCAGCGCCATGCGCAGCGCCAGCGTGTCCGCGAAGCGCACCACCTGCGCGATGCTGATGCAGACCCGGTCCTCCGCCGTCCCCGCGAAGCGCGCCACCTCCGCGTCCACCGTGTGCCCCTCCGCCAGCAGCGCCTTCACCAGCGCGTCGCGCGCCACCGGGTTCTCGTACTCCCCCGGGTCCTGAAGTTGACGCTTCCACGGCTGCGCCTCCCACCTCGCACGCGCCGGGTCCCGAGAGACCCGCTGCGCCAGAGTGCGCACACCACCCATTCCCTGCATGCCGGTCAGGGCCGGCGTCCAGACGTTCATCTCCATCACTGCCCCCTCTCCACTACGGGGTCCATCCACGGGCCTGAGCGACATCGATGCTTTTCCGGTTGGCGTTCCCGTGTTCCGGGCCGCACACCCCTAAATACGGCCAGTCGCCGATTCCTTGACTCACCCCAGGGCGCCAAAGGGTTGCGTCCAAACGCCACTACCCGCGTTGACATGTCGACGGCGGCTCACGACATTCCGCGCCATGCCCACCTACCCCGCCTCACCTCGCGAGGCCTTCCACCTGTTGCGCGCGCTGTCGGAGGAGCTGTCCCACCCGGACCGCCGCCCGCGCGCGCTGACGGAGCTGCGCGAGCTGGCCGAGGCGTCCCGCCACCAGCCGGAGACGGCGCCGCTGCGGCTGGTGACGGTGACGGTGGCGGTGGGCGCGTCCCAGGAGCGGCTGGAGCTGTTCCTGCTGCCGTCCATCTTCGCCCCCGAGGCCTGGGCCTACACCTTCATGGAGGGCCTGCTGAGCGTGCCGTTGGACGAGTACGCGGGGAAGCGGCTGGTGGAGGTGGGGGCGGGCTCGGGGTGGATATGCATCGCCCTGGCGAAGTTCACCCGGCTGGCGCACGTACACGGCGCGGACCTCAACCCGCACTCGCCGGTGGTGGCCCGGTGCAACGCGTGGCTCAACGGCGGCGAGGCGCTGGTGTCGCGCCTGTCCTTCGGGGAGAGCGACCTGCTCCGCGGTGTGCCGGCGGAGGCCCCGTGGGACTTCGTGGTGGGCTGCATCCCCCAGGTGCTTCGCGGGGAGGAGGAGCTGCCGTCGGAGCTGTCCCAGGCGGACGAGCAGGCGCTGTACGACCTCTCCAACTACTGCACGCTGCAGAACGTCTACGAGGACCACTTCGGCCTGGGGCTCATCGCGCGGCTGCTGGACGAGGCGCCGGAGCGGCTGGCGCCGGGCGGGCGGCTGCTGCTCAACCTCGCGGGCCGGCCGGGGCGCCCCATCATCGCGCGCATGTTCACCCGGCGCGGCTTCACCACCCGCGTGCGCGTGGCGCGGCGGGTGATGCAGGCGGCGGACACGGACATCCGCCCGCTGGTGGCGCTGGAGCAGCGCACCGGGCGCGAGTTCGAGTTCTTCATGGAGGCCCGCAGCCCGGAGCCGCTGCGCGCCGCCACGGCCCTGGGCTGGCTGCAGGCGGGCCACCCCGTGTGGCACGAGGTGGCGGTGTGGGAGGCGCAGCTGGCGCTGCCTCGCGAGACGCTGGCGCTGCGCGCGGCCCTGCGAGAGCTGGGCGCGGCCTCCTTGCAGGAGGAGCTCGATTTGGGCGCGGCGCCGGCCGAGCAGCTCGGCTTCGTGGCGGAGCTGGCGGCGCGGCTGGCGCGCGGCCCGCTGATGCCGTACGCGCACGAGGCGGGCGACGCGTCCTTCCGCCGCCGGGTGGTGCGCTACCTGGACCGGTACTTCGGGCTGCGGCTGGCGGAGGAGGAGCTGTTCGTCGCGCCCGAGCGTGAGCAGGCCGTCTACTCGCTGCTGATGGCCACGTGCGACCCGGGCGACGCGGTGCTGGTGTCGCGCAACCTGCACCCGCTCTACGCGCGGGCGCTGGAGAAGGCGGGCGTGCGCGCCACGGTGACGCACACCACGCTGGAGGAGGTCCGCCGGCTGCTCACGGCCTTCGACGTGAAGCTGGTGCTGCTGACGGTGGAGAAGGGCGAGCGCACCAACCTCGCGGTGCTGCGCGACATCGTCTCCGAGGCGGCGCGGCGGGGCATCTGGGTGGTGCTGGACGAGAGCGCCTTCTTCAACATCACCGGCGAGGTGGAGCCCCTCACGCTCTTCGAGTTCCTGGCGCGCGAGCCGTACATGCCCAACCTGGTGGTGCTCTACGGCCTCATCAAGAACGCGGTGTGGCCGGACCTGGAGCTGACGCTGCTGTTGCCCGTGCCGGAGCCGCTGCGCGCGGACCTGGAGGTGGCGGCGGAGGTGACGTACTCGCGCATCAGCACGCTGGCGCAGTGGTTCTACGAGCGCACCTTCGCGGACCTGTTGTCCTTCCGCATCTCCTTCGCGGAGCCGGAGGCGCCCGCGTCCCGGCGCGCTCCGGCGGTGCCGCTGCCCCGCTCGAAGCGCATCGCCCGGCTGGCGGGCTTCCCCGCCTTCGCGCCCAGGGTGTTCCGCGAGGACGACCCGGAGCGGGTGCGGCTGGACTACGGAGAGAACGAGGGGCCGCTGCCCGCGCCGCTGGTGGAGGGACTCATCGCCGCGGGCACCGCGCCGCGCGAGTCGGGACAGCAGACGGGGCTGGCGGAGGCGGTGACCGCCTTCCTGCTGGAGACGCGCGCCGCGCGTTATGCGCTGGAGGACGTGGTGGTGGCGCCGGGAGTCTGGCCCCTCATCCATCACCTGGGCGTGGCCCTGCGCCAGCGGCTGGGCCGGGCGCCCCGCGTCTTCCTCGCCACCCCGTGCTACGGCGTCCTGCCGCCCACCTTCGTGTCCGCCGGCTGTGACGTGGAGCAGGCGCCGCTGTCCGCGCTGCTGGCGCGGCGGGGGCAGGGTGGTGGCGCCCCGGACGCCGTCGTCGTCTCGCAGCCGTCCAACCCCACCGGCACGTACCTCACGCAGGAGGAGCTGGTGGCGCTGGCCACCTACGTGGTGGAGCAGCGCTGCCTGCTGGTGTCGGACGAAATCTTCGGGCTGGTCAACCTCACCAGCCCCACGGCGGAGACGGTGCACAGCCCGGTGACGTTGGAGGGCGCGGTGCCCGGCGTGGGGGCGCGCACGGTGCTGCTGGGCGGCCTGTCCAAGGAGTTCGCCGCGGGCGGGCTGCGCGTGGGCTGGCTGGCCACGCGGGACAGGGCGCTGGCGGCGGCGGTGCGCGACAGCGGCCCGGGCGTGCTGCACCTGGTGACGGCGCGCGCGGCGGCGTACCTGTACGCGGCCTATGCGCGCAACCCGGACGGGCAGCTCCACTACCCGGCGCGGCACCGCGCGCTGCGCTCCTTCCTGGCGAAGATGCGGCGCGAGCTGGCGGAGAAGCGCGAGCTGCTGGCGGAGGCGCTGCCCGGAGACGGGCGCTCGGATGCGGGAGACGCGGGTGGACTCTTCCTGGCGCCCCGGATGACGGCGTGGCTGGGGCGCGAGGTGGACGGCGTGCGCCTCACGCCGGAGAACCTGCCCGCCGTCATCTACGCGCACACCCATGTGGTGCTCAACGGTGGGCCCTGGTGCGGCGACGCCGAGCGCGTGCGTGCGGTATTCTCCATTCCCCGCGAGAAGCTGCTGAAGGCCCGGGAGCGGCTGCTGGCCTTCGGCGCGAAGCTGCGCCCGGCACCGGAAGGCACGGGAGGCCGCTGACACTCGGGGGGGCTGTTCACACGGGGACAATCCCCCTGTCCCCCCGCCCAATGGGCCAGTGCCCGTAACTCCCGCATGGTGTGAAATCCCGGTGCCCCAATGGGCCGGCGACGTTGCTCGAAACATCCAAGCATCCGGGGGGATGCCACCATGCCGAATCTGCTCGACCTGCCTCGACAGGCATTGATGGATTTGCGTTCTCGTCTGAGCCACCTGCCGCTGGTGTCGCAGCTTCCGCTGCGCAATGTGGTGCCCGACAGTCTGTCGCTGTCCAGCCCCGCGCCGCAGGACCACGCGCTCGCGGACCCCGAGCGCGTGGAGGCCTGGCAGCGGGCGTGTGAGCGCTACGTGCGGCCCGGGCACGTGGTGATGGACGCGTGCACCGGCACGGGGCTGCGCACCTTCCTGGCGGCCAGCCGCCACCCGAAGAAGCTGTACGCGGTGGACGGCTCGCGGCAGCTCGACACGGCGCAGTGGGTGGCGCGGCGCAACGGCCTGGAGCACATCGACTTCGTGCGCGCGCACCCCTGGCAGTACCACCCGCCGGAGAAGGTGGACGTGCTGATGCACGAGCTGCTGGGCGACGCCCTCTTCGACGCGGGTCTGGTGCCGAGGGTGCTGGACCTGCGCACCCGGATGCTGAAGCCGGGCGGGCGCATCCTCCCCAACCGCTTCGAGGTCTTCGTGGAGCCGGTGCAGCTCCGCGACGAGGCGTGCATCCCCTTCATCTGGAGCCAGCGCTTCCCCAGCGTGGACTACAGCTGCCTGCAGACGCTGCGCGAGGCGATGAACCCGTCCTACTTCACGCGCGTCATCCGCTCGTACGAGGTGGACCACCTGCTGTGCGACCCGGAGCCCGCCTTCGCCTTCGACCTGGAGACGATGGCGGCGGACGGCCTGCCGCACCGCGTGCGCTACTCGCGGCCCGTGGTGGAGGAGGGGCGCGTGGACGGCTTCTGTCTCTTCTACAAGGTGGCCTTCGATGCCGAGCTGTCCTTCACCGTGTCGCCGCTGCGCGGGCAGAACCACGCGGGCATGACGCTGTTGCGCGTGGACTCGCGCGAGTTCGAGCGCTTCGACACGTTGTCCTTCGAGCTGGAGATGGGGGACCCCGGCGACGTGCGCACCTGGCGCTGGCAGTTCACCTGAGGACAGGGCCCGCCGGCGGCGGTATGCCTTCTTCCCGAGTCCTTCTCGTCCTGTTCCTGGCGTCGGGCACCTCGCTGCCCGCGGCCGCCCAGACGTCTCCCGAGCGCCCGCGCACCGTGGCCGGCGTGTGCGGCGCCACCAACTGGGCGTGTGTGGCCGAGTGCATCGACGCCGAGTGCGTGGACAAGTGCCTGCGCGAGGACTGCGAGAAGGCGCTGGACAGGCTCAAGGCCTGCACCGTGAAGGCGGGCTGCGCTCCGGACGATACGCAGTGCGCGTCGCGCACCTGTGGCCGCACCTGCCAGCGCTCCTTCGAGCCGGCTCCGCCCAGTCCGGAGAAGGAGCGGGCGGACCCGTGCCAGGGGCTTCCCGTTCCGGCCACGAAGCCCCCCGAGGCGCTGGTCGGGCTCTGGACGCTGGCCGCCGCGAGCCTTCCGGAGGAACAGGACGGCGGGCCCGAGCGAATCGAGGCAGAGCCTCGCGCGGACTACGCGCGCACGCTCCAGGTGAGGCCCGACGGCTGCTTCGTGCTGCGCACCGCACTGGAGGAAGCCACCCTGGGGCAGGGCAACAAGCTGGTGGTCCGCGCGTGGGGGACGGTGGAGCTGTCCGGCGAGGACCGGCTGACGCTGCGCACGCGGGACGGACAGGCGGTGGGCCCCGTGTGCGGGGACAAACGCGTCATTCCTCTCAGCCGGAAGAGGCTGAAGTTCCGCGGTGGCAGCTATCTCTGGAGGGTGGAGGACGGGACGCTCACGCTCATGGTGGACGACCCCACGAAGCAGACCTTCCAGTTCGACCGCACACCGCCGGAGGGCGGGAAGAAGTAGGCGGGTGGGGCTGGACAGGCGAGACTCCGGCTGGCGCACCTGGAGGGATGCGGAGAGATGCCGGCGCACGAGCGGATGGCGAGCGTGGACGCGCTGTGGTTCCACATGGAGGAACCCGCCAACCTGATGATGATTACCGCCGTGCTCTGGTTCGAGGGCCGGCTGGACTTCGCGCGCCTCCAGGCGGTGGTGCGTGAGCGGCTGGTGGAGCGCTACCCCCGCTTCCGGCAGCGCGTGGTGCTGGGGCGCCTGGGCGTGCCGCACTGGGAGGAGGCGCGGGACTTCGACCTGGACGCGCACCTGTCGCGGCTCGCGGTGCCGGCCCCGGGGGACCGCGCGGCGCTGGAGACGCTGGTGGGGCAGTGGATGAGCACGCCCCTGGAGCGCTCCCGGCCGCTGTGGCAGTTCCACGTGCTGGAGGGTGCACGTGGCGGGGACGTGCTGCTGTGCCGCCTGCACCACTGCCTCGCGGATGGCATCGCGTTGGCGCGGGTGCTGCTGACGCTCACGGATGCGGAGGGCGCGCACGAGGGCGTGGCCCCGGAGCTGCGCGAGCGGACGCACGGGCCTGGGAGCGGGCTGGCGCGGTGGATGCGTGGGGCGCGGGTGGTGGCGGGGACGGCGCGCACGGTGCTGCGCAAGGGCGCGGAGCTGGCGGCGGAGCCCATCCTCGCGGGAGACCTGGTGCGCCAGGGGGCCCGGGGTGCGGCGGCGGTGGGGAAGCTGCTGGTGATTCCGCAGGACCCGCGCACGCCGCTGCGTGGGCCGCTGGGCACGGAGAAGCGCGCCGCGTGGTCGGACCCGGTGCCGCTGGAGCGGGTGAAGGCGCTGGGGCGCGCGCTGGACGGTACGGTGAATGACGTGCTGCTGACGGCGGTGACGGGCGCGCTGAGACGGTACCTGGAGGCGCGCGACGTGCCGCCGGAGGACGTGCATGCGCTGGTGCCGGTGAACCTGCGGCCACTGGACGAGCCCGTGCCTCGCGAGCTGGGCAACCGCTTCGGCGTGGTGTTCCTGCGGCTGCCGGTCCACATCGAGGAGCCCCGGCGGCGCCTGCTCGAGCTGGCGCGGCGGATGGGGCTGGTGAAGCGCTCGCCGGAGGCGGTGGTGACGTTCGGCATGCTGGAGGTGCTGGGGTACACCCCCGCGGCCATGAAGCGGGCGGCGGTGGACATCTTCGGCTCCAAGGCCACGTTGGTGGCCACCAACGTGCCGGGCCCGCGCGAGGCCGTGTCGCTGGCGGGCACGACGCTGGGCGGGCTCACCTTCTGGGTGCCCCAGGCGGGCCACCTGGGCCTGGGGGTGAGCCTCTTCAGCTACGCGGGGCAGGTGACGGTGGGCGTGGCGGCGGACGCGGGCCGGGTGCCGGACCCGCATGAGCTCATCCGCGCGTTCCACGACGAGGTGGAGGCACTGGCGGGGGCGGCCGCGAGCGGTTGAGGTGTCGTCCTACAGCAGCCCGTGCTCCTCCAGCTTGTTGTAGAGCGTGCGCCGGCTGATGCCGAGCAACCGCGCCGCCATGGTGCGGTTGTCATGGGCCCGCTTCAGCGCGTCCACCAGCGCCTGCCGCTCCATGCCCTTGCGCTGGGACTCCAGCGTGGGCACCGCGTCCGTGCCCGCCGCCTGCGCTCCAGGAGCGCTCGTTACCTCCGGTGCCGCTGGCAGGGTGGGCGCGGGAGTGGGGGACAGGCCCGGCTGACGTGCCAGCTCGCGCGTTACCTCCGCGCCTGTGAGCACCTGCCCGTCCGACAGCACCACCAGCCGCTCCAGGAAGTTCTGGAGCTGGCGCACGTTGCCCGGCCAGGGCTGCGCCTGGAGCACCGCGAGCCCGTCATCCGTGAGGGTGAAGGGCGGCCGGCCGTTGGTCTTCGCATGGACCTCCAGGAAGTGCCGGGCCAGCGGCTCGATGTCCTCCGGCCGCGCGCGCAGCGGCGGCAGCTCCACCGGCACCACGTTGAGCCGGTAGAAGAGGTCCTCGCGGAAGCGGCCCGCCTTCACCAGCTCCTCCAGCGGCTGGTGCGTGGCCGCCACGAAGCGCACGTCCACCTTCACCGTCTGCGTGCCGCCCAGCCGCTCCAGCTCGCGCTCCTGAATCACGCGCAAGAGCTTCACCTGCACCGACAGGGGGATGTCGCCCACCTCGTCCAGGAACAGCGTGCCGCCATGTGCCAGCTCCACGCGGCCGGGCTTGCGCGTGGCCGCGCCGGTGAAGGCGCCCTTCTCGTAGCCGAACAGCTCGCTCTCCAGCAGCGTGTCCGGCAGCGCCGCGCAGTGCAGCTTCACGAAGGGCCCCGAGTGCCGCGGGCTGCCGTCGTGCACCGCCTTCGCCGCCAGCTCCTTGCCCGTGCCGGACTCGCCCCGCAGCAGCACCGTGGCCGTGCCCGTGGCCGCCTTCGCCAGCATCGCCTGCACGTCCGCCATGGCCCGGCTGCGGCCGATGAAGGGGCTCGGCGCCCGCAGCGGCTCGGGCGCGTCGCCCTGCGTGCGCAGCAGTGCCTTGCGGATGGTGAAGAGGATTTCCTCCCGGTCGAAGGGCTTCAGCATGAAGTCCGCCGCGCCCGCCTTCATCGCCTCCACCGCCAGCGGCACCGTGCCGTGCGCGGTGAGCAGGACGACGGGCACGTCCGGCCAGCCCCGCGCCACCTCCGCCAGCAACTGCATGCCGTCCATGCCCGGCATGCGCACGTCGCTCACCACCACGTCGATGGGCTTGCGCGCCAGCAGCGCGAGCGCTTCCGCCCCGTCCCGCGCCGCGTGCGTCGTCAGCCCCGCCTGCGCCAGCAGCGCGCCCAGCACCTTGGCCACGGCCGGGTCGTCGTCCACCAGCAGTACGTTCCCCTTCAAGGGCTCGCTCACGCGGCCTCTCCTTCCCCATTCGCCAGGTGCGGGATGCCCACCGGCAGACGCAGCCGGACCACGGTACCGTGCCCCTCCCGGCTTGTCAGGGCCACCTCGCCGCCGTGCGCCTCCACCACCCGCCGGACGAACGCCAGCCCCAGGCCGCTGCCCGCCGCCTTGGTGGTGAAGAAGTCGTCGAAGGCGCGCTCCCGGGTGCGTGCGTCCATGCCCTCGCCGGTGTCCTCCACCTCCACCGCCACGTCCGCGCCGTCCCGCAGCGTGCGCACGGTGAGGGTGCCTCCCCCGGGCATCGCCTCGAAGGCGTTGCGCACCAGGTTCTCCAGCGCGTTCGCCAGCAGGTCCTCATCCCCCGAGCACGGTGGCAGCCCCGGTGCCAGCTCGCGGACGATGGACACCTGCCCGGGGCTCGCGAAGGACTGCAGCGACAGCACGCCCTCCACCAGCCGGCCCAGGTCCACCGGCCGGGGCAGCGGCTCCACGCGCGCCAGCCGCTGGTACGTGTCCACCACCCGGTCCAGCCGCTCCACCTGCTCCAGCAGCAGGTCCAGGAACTCGCCGTGCCCGTCCCACGGCCGCCCTCGCGCGTGCTCCTCCTTGAGGTACTGCGCGGCGCCCTTCATCGCGGCGATGGGGTTCTTCAGGTCATGCGCCATCTGCGCGGAGAAGCGGCCCAGCGTGGCCAGCCGCTCCATCCGCTCGCTCCGGCTGACATAGGCGGTGACGACCCGGCGCGTGGCGGCCAGCAGGGAGAACGTCACCGCCGAGGTGCACACCACCAGCGCGCCGGCCTGCCCACCAAAGAGCCGGAAGACGGCGAGGTACGCCAGCACGCCCACGCCCGCCACCCCCACCGCGTGCAGCGCCATGCGCGCCGCGCCCACGTCCCGGCCGAACAGGCCGAAGCGCAGCGCCGCCGTGGCCATTACCGGCAGGCCCAGCAGCGTTCCCAGGTTGCCCAGCCGGGGCACCTGGAGGCCCAGTTCCGCCGCCAGGTCCGTCAGCAGCAGCGCCACCAGCAGCGTCAGCCCCAGCAGCACCAGCCCCGCCCGTGCACGCTCGTCCGGGTGCTGCGCGCGGCGCAGGTGCAGCCACAGCAGCGCGAAGCCTCCGCCCATCGGCGGCGTCACCAGCCCCGTCACCGTCAGGCCGAAGCGCAGCGTGAGCAGGCGCTCCGCCAGCGAGGGCGCGCCCAGTCCCGCCAGCATCAACGCGGCCAGCGCGCAGAAGACGGCATAGGTGCCGAACATGGCCCACGCGGAGCGCCGCCGCCGTCCCACGAAGGCGAGGATGAAGTGCAGCGTGCAGGGCACCGTCATCAGCGCCGCGGCGAAGCCCACCAGCTTCCAGCCCGGCTCGCCCGAGCGCTCCAGCGCGAAGCCCGAGAAGTTCAGCGTGGACAGGATGATGGACAGCAGCGCCAGCGGCAGCGCCAGTGGGCTGCGTCCCACGCGCGCGAGCGCGATGCCCGCCAGGGCCAGCAGCCCCGCGCAGGCCACCAGACTGAACCACATCCCGCCCGTCATGCGGTGCTCCCGTGCAGGGGCCTACAACATGCCCAGCCGGCGCGCGTTGGCCGGGTCCACCGCCGCGGACTCCCAGCGGCGCACCGCCAGCTCGCGCTCCGTCTCGGGCGCGTCCGCGTAGTAGCCGAGCGTGTCGTTGAGGGCGCGGCTCAGCTCCTCGATGGCGGCCAGCCGTACGTCCAGCTCGCGGTGGCGCAGGGCCGTCACCAGCCAGTCCGCGCGGCGGCGGCTGCGGTTCTCCGCCCACCACTGCGCCCACTGGCGCGGGCTCTGGCCGAAGGTGGCGCGCGTCACCTCGCGCAGCGCCTCCGCTCCGGCCTGGGCGCACATCTCGTCGTCGCTGCCGGTGAGCTGGATGAGGCCTTCAATCGCCTCGCGGTCATGCAGCGTGCCCAGGGCGCGCGCGGCCAGAGAGCGGCGCATCGCGTCCCGGCTGCCCAGCTCCTGGCGCAAGTCGCGCAGGGCGGCGTCCAGGCGGGGCAGGTGCTTGAGGGCGGAGGCGGCCACGCGCGCGGCGCTGGAGATGTCGGGCTCCAGGTCGAACAGCCCGCGCAGCACGCCGTCCACCAGCTCCACGTAGGGCAGGTTGCCCGCGGTGAGCAGCGCGAAGTAGCGCGTGTCCGCGTCCTGCGAGTCCAACAGCGGCGCCAGCGCGTGCGCGGCGGGCCGGCCCAGGCGCGACAGCGCGCCGGGAATGGGGCCCAGCTCGTCCGCCTCGGGCAGCTCCACCACCGGCAGGCGGCTCCACGCGGTGGGGCCGGGGAAGTGCTGCGCCAGCACCTTCGCGCTGGCCTCGGGCGAGCGCGCCAGCTCCGCCATGGCGTTGGCGCGCTGGGCGGCGTCCGGACCGGTGAGGCGCTTGAGCAGCGGCGCGAAGTCCGGCGGCGGGCGCTCCTCCTGCGACTGCGCGCGCGGAGGCAGCGCGGCGGCGCGGCCCACGCTGCCCGCGGCGCCCCGGCCGAAGAAGGGACTCCACCCCAGGCCCGCCACCACCGCGGGCGCGGGGGCCGGTGTGGCGGCGACCGGCATGTCCACGTCGATGGTCAGCTCCGGCTCCTCCGGCGCGCGCAGCTCCGACACGCGCTGCTTGCGGAAGAGGATGAGCTCCTGGAACGCGGCCGGCAGGTCCTGGCAGAAGAGGATGTAGTCGGACAGGCGGCGCTGGCTGATGGGCTTCTGCCCGCAGTCCCCGTAGAGGATGGCCACCAGCCGGCCCTTCACCTCTACCGGGTAGAGGAAGACGGTGCGCGGCGTCTGCCGGCCGAACAGCTCCAGGTAGTGCCGCGTGAGCGCGTCCGGCGGAAGGGGGCCCGCGTAGCTGCCGCGGGTGACGGCCACCGTGCGGAAGACGCTGCTCGCGTCGAGCGGGACGGACACCAGCGTGAGCGGGTCGCCCGTCATGCCCTCGCCCCGGGCCTCCAGGCCCGTCGCGGCGCCGCGCACCACGGCGAAGGCGGCCACGTAGTCGAACGTGCGGCGGCCGAAGCGCAGCGCCACGTCGATGAGCCGGTCCCGGTCCTTGGTGGCCTCCTTCAGCGCGGCGCGCGCCTGGGCCAGCGTCCAGTCCGGCACGTCCTGCCCCGCGGGCGGCGGAGGCGCCGGGCGGGTGGCGGGCGCGGAGGGCTCGGGCGTGCTCGGACGCGCCGGGTTGGGGAAGACGAGGAACGAGGGCTCCGCGGCCGGAGCGGACTGCTGCGCCGGTCCGGGCCTTCCCGGCAGCGTGCCGAAGCGCATCGTCGGCGGGTTGCCCGAGGTGGAGGGCTTCGCGGTGGGGCCGGGAGGCCACACCTGCGGCGTGCCGGTGGCGGTCACCGCGTTGGCCTGCGGCGGCGCGGCGGGCGCGGGAGGCCACACCTGGGGCGTGCCCGGAGTCGCGGGGCGCTGCGCGGGCGTGGCGGTGGCGCTCGGCGGCGGCTGCGGAGGCGTGGCCCGTGGAGCGGCCGGCGCGCCGTTGGTGGGCACCGGAGCGTTGGCGGGCGCCGTCGTGGGCTGGGCCTGGAGCACGGGGGGCGCGGCCTGTGGTGTGGCGGGCCGGGCGGTGGGCTGGGCCTGGAGCACGGGAGGCGCGGCCTGCGGCGTGGCGGGCTGGGCCTGGACCACGGGAGGCGCGGCTTGTGGCGTGGCGGGCCGGGCCGCGGGCTGGGCGCCGGCGGTGACCTGCGGCGTGGGCGCGAGCTGCGGCGCCTGGGCGGGCTGCTGCGCCGGACGCTGCGGCTGCGCCGGGGCCGGACGCGCGGCCGCCTCGTCCTTCGGCATGTTCAGCCGCAGGGGCGCGCGGACGAAGGCCGGCGGGGGGACATTGGTCTCCTCGGCGGGCGGCGGAGGCGGGCGCTGCGGAGCGGCCGCGGGCGTCTCGGGACGCTTCGGCGCGGCCTGCTCGCGCGGAGCGGTCCTCACCTCGGCGGGCAGCGGCTCCTGGGCCACGGTGCGCGCCAGGCGCTCCACCATGTCCGCCGTGAGCGAGTCGTCGGTGGGCGCGGGGGGCGGGGGCGCCGCGGCCGCGACGCGCTCCGGGTCGAGCGTGGCCGCGAGCTGGGCGAAGCGCGGAGGGAGCGGCTGGCGGTAGATGGTGGAGACCCACTCGCGGACGCGCACCTCCGCGGCCACCCAGACCTCGAGCGGCTTGCCGAGCAGGAAGCCGACCTCGTCCAGCTCCTTCTTCGGCACCGGGTAGCCGCAGGCCACGTGCAGCGTGTTGCCGTCCAGCGACAGCGGCACCACGCAGAGGCGCTCGGCGATTTTCGGCGGGATGAAGGAGGCGACGTCCGGGTTGGGCTCGAAGTCCACCAGGTTCACCGGCCGGAAGCCGGAGACCTCGCCGAGCATGGCGAGCACGTCCGCTTCACCGGCGACGCCCCGCTCCAGCAGCAGCGTGTCCAGGTGCCCGCCCTGGGCCTGGTGCTGGCGCAGCAACTCCCCCGCCTTCTCCGGTGAGAGGAGCATGCGCGAGACGAGGAGCTGGGCGAGACGGGCAGGCATGTAGGCGCGGCATCTTACGGCCGCGGCCGCAAGGCACAATGAAACGAAAGGTCAGCTCGGTTGAACGACGAAGGTGGACGTCAGCTTGTCATGCAGTGTCTGCCCGCGCCGGTCGAAAAGCGCCATCCAGAAACCACCGAGGAAGATGAGGAAGGATACGCTGGCGAGCAGCGCGCGCACGATGGCACGTCCCGGCGCGGGCGCCAGGCCATGCGTGTCCACGAGCCTCAGCCCCAGGAGCAGCCGGCCGAGCGTGCGCCCGTTCCACAGGAAGGCCGCCACCGCGCAGTACACGAGCGCCAGGACCAGCACCAGGAAAAAGCCCGGCAGCAGGACGGTGTGGAGCGCGCGCAGCCACGCCACGAAGCCATCCAGGCCGCTCAGCCCGGCCTCCGGCGCCTTCATCCCCGTCACCGACGAGGCCAGCGTGATGTAGAGCGCGGCCACGCCCGCGATGGCCGCCGTGTCGATGGTGAAGGACAGCAGGCGCCGCCACAGGGACGCCGGACGCGCGTGCACCTCGGTGACACCGGACGCGGACTTCGCCCTCGCGGCGGGAGCATTGCCGTGCTCCGCGCGCGCCACACCCATGGCGACCACGGGAGCCGGAGGCATGGACTCCATGCGCGGCAGGCCCGCCGGAGCCGCGGGCTCCATGTGGGGCAGACCTGACGGAGCGGGCGCGGCGCTCATCGGAGCCGCGGACTCCATGTGGGGGAGACCCGACGGAGCGGGAGCGGGGGCCGCGGGCTCCATGTGGGGCAGACCCGACGGAGCCGGCGCGGGGAACGCGGACTCCATGCGGGGCAGACCTGACGGAGCGGGAGTGGGGGCCGCGGCACCCGGAGGCCTCGGGGCCTGCGCGCGAGGTGCAGCGGCGGCCGCGGGCGTGCCGTAGGCGGGAGTCATGGGCGAGGCCGCCGCCGGAGCCTGGGCCGCGCGGGGCTGCGCGGCCGGAGCCTGCGGAGGGGCCGCGTGCGGAGCGGCGCCCTGGGGCACGGGAGCCCGCGGTGCCGCGCCTGGAGGCGGAGGCTGTGCGCTCGCGGCTCGTGGCGCCGCCGCGCCAGGCTGCGGCGCGGCTGCACGCGGAGCGGCGACACCCGGCTGGCCGGGCTGCGGCGCGGCTGCACGCGGAGCGGCGACACCCGGATGGCCGGGCTGCGGCGCGGGCGCACGCGGAGCGGGGACACCGGGATGGCCGGGCTGCGGCGCCGCGGCGCGGGGCGTGGCGGGAGGAGGCAGCGGCGCGGCCAGCGGGGCCACGGACGGCGGCGCGTGAGCGGCGTCCACGAAGGCAGGCGAGGCCGGAGCCGCGGCGGGGCGGTCCGCGGCGCGGCGGTCGATGCGGATGTCGCGGTCGAGCAGGCTCGGCACCGGGGTGTCGCGGACGGTGATGGCGCAGGCGGTGCAATCACCCACGGGCGGAAGCGCGGCACCGCATTTCAGGCACTTGGACAACGGACTCCTCCCGGCTGGACGGCGGCGCCATGAAAAGACGTCCCAGCGCGGGGGGCAAGAAAAGTGCGAGCCCCCGAGGTCCCTCGCCTGAGGAACCGTCAGGGGCTCGTCAACGGCCGACCCAACACGTCCCCTTCGGGACGTTCCGTGTGAGGGGCTTCACCCCTAGGCATGGACGCGCCTTCGTCCCGCTGCCCCGACCAACAAGAGAACGACGATGGCGCCAATCACCGACATGATGATGCCTGCCGGGTGCAGGTCGAAGAGCTTGCCGTCACGCTGGAACAGAGAGCCAATCAAGCCGCCCACGAGCGAGCCGACCATGCCCAGCAACGTCGTGGCCAACAGGCCCATGCTCTGCCGTCCCGGAAGGATGGCGCGGGCAATGAGACCCGCGATGAGGCCGATGACGATGAATGCGATGATCCCCATGAGTGTCTCTCTCCTGTGTTGGGGGACCTCATGCGGTCCCGGACGGCAGAAACGTAGGAATCACCACGTGACAGTGTGAACCCGCGCACACCGGCCGGCTGCCCGGCCGCCCGCTATCCGAGTTCCCCGTCCAGGTGCATCATCACCGCGAGCGCGGCCAGCGCCGCCGTCTCGGTCCGGAGGATGCGCCGGCCCAGGGTGACGCCACGAGCCCCCAGTCTTCCGAGCGCATCCACCTCCTCGCGCGCGAGCCCGCCCTCCGGCCCCACCACCAGCGCCACCGGCGTGCCCGGGCCCGCTGCGCGAAACGCCTCGCCCAGGGGCACCGAGGACTCCTCCTCGTCCAGCACCAGCAGCACGGTGCCGGGAGCCAGCGCGCGCGCCGCCTCCAGCAGCGGGGCCGGCGGCGCCACGCGCGGCACGTCGTCGCGGCGGCACTGGCGCGAGGCCTCCTCGACAATCTTCGTCCACCGCGCGGTGCGCTCCTCCGCGCGTTTCGGCTCCAGCTTCACCACGCTGCGCGCCGTCGCCACGGGGTGGAACGCGGCGGCACCCAGCTCCGTGCCCTTCTGCAGCACCCACTCCAGCTTGTCCCCCTTGGGCAGCCCTTGCAGCACGCTCACCGCGCGGCGCGGAGGGGCCACGCGCACGGCGCCGAGCGACACGCGCACGGCCTCCGTGCCCACGGTCCGCACGCGCGCCTCGAAGGCGCGGCCCTGGCCGTCGAAGACCTCCAGCGCGTCACCTTCCTCCAGTCGGAGGACGTGGAGCAGGTAGTGGCGGCGTTCTCCGGTCAGCTCCACCTCGGTGGGGGCGGGCTCCGGCAGCGGGACGAAGAGGCGGACCACGGTGACTTCCTCCGGCGGGACGGCGGGTCTGTGCGTCCCGTGTCAGGGGGCGCGACTTCAACAGGAAGCCGCCGCCCCGCGCCAGCGCCGGCTCACTCTTCCGCGCTGTCGTCCTCGGGCTTCTTGCCGAGCGGCGGCGAGTCTTCCTTGCTGCCTCGAGGGTTGTCCCGCCAGGGTGGGGCAGGCGAGGAAGCGGACGGCCCGGGGCGGGCGGGCGAGCAAAGCGGCGCCGGTCCTGCTATGGCGGCGTGCCATGTCCACGCTCACCATCGAGACCACCCGCTCGGGGCGGGTCGAGTCCCTCCACTCCGTGTCCGTGCCGCGGCAGGTGGGGGAGCGGCGAGGGCTCTCGCTGCCGGTGGCGGAGTTGAGGCAGCATGCGGAGCCGGTGCCGCGCACCACCCGGGGCGAGCCCATTGGCGAGCCGCGGGCCACCGGCGCGCTGCGCTTCCACTGAACCCCCGCGCTTCGGACGGACCTGGACCTGGAGGACGACGTCAACATGCGCCGACGCGACAAGGGGCACCGCCACGGCCGCGACACCACCGTGGCCCGCTTCGCGCTGGCTCGGGCCAACGAGGAGATGGTTCTGGCGGACAGCTCCCTGCAAGGGGAGCGCCGGGTGTCCGTCGTCCGCCTCGCGGTGCTGGTGCTCATGGCCTTCAGCCAGTTCCTCGTCGCGAGGTGGGGCACCGAGCCCTATGCGCCGGTGATGGATGAGGCGCGCTTCCTGGCCATCGCCGGCTATCTGCTCTTCTCCCTCACCGCCATCGTCGTGCTGCGCCACCAGAAGCCGGCTCCCCGCCGGGCCCAATGGTTCCCGCTGCCCACGACGGTGGTGGACACCAGCTTCTTCTCGTTCATGGCGTGGCACACCTGGACGCGCACGGGCCACTTCGACGCCGGGATGCTGGCCGGCAGCCTGGGCATGGTGCTGGCCTTCTCGGTGGCGCGCTACTCGTGGCTGCACGTGCTGCTGTCCACGGTGCTGTCGTCCATGGGGTACGCGCTGCTCGCGGGGATGACGGGGCACGGCTCTCCGGCGCGCGTCAGCTTCGTCGTCTGCTGCTACGTGGCCCTGGGCACCCTCATCGCCCTCACCAACGCGGACGTGGGCGGCATGTTCCTCAACCTGCGCCGCCGTGACGGACTCTCCCGCTTCCTGCCGAAGCAACTGGTGGAGCGGATGATGCATCTCGGGGACGAGTCACTCCAGCCGGTGCAGCGCGAGGTGACCATCCTCTTCAGCGACATCCGCGACTTCACCTCGCTGAGCGAGACGCTGCAGCCGCGCGAGGTGCTGGAGCTGCTGGACGACTACTTCGCGCACATGACTCAAATCGTCATGGCCCGCGACGGCATCGTGAACAAGTTCCTGGGTGACGGGATGCTGGCGTGCTGGGGCGTGCCGGACGAGCGTGAGGACCACGCGGAGCTGGCGATGCGGGCGGCGCTGGACATGCGCGCGAAGCTGCAAGAGCTCAACGCGCACCGGGAACAGCAGGGCCAGCCGAGGCTGCGCATCGGCATCGGCCTGCACACCGGTGTCGTGGCGGCGGGCATGCTCGGCGGCGCCGAGCAGCACGAGTACACCGTCATCGGCGACGCGGTGAACCTGGCCTCGCGCGTGGAGGGGCTCACCAAGGCGCATGGCGTGGACATCCTGGTGAGCGAGAGCACCTGGCTCAAGGGCGGCGAACGCTTCGCCGGCGAGCGCCTGGGAGAAGCCCACGTGAGGGGCCGGCGCGAGGCGGTGGTCGTCTACACGCTCGAGCGCCGCCTCCCCTCCGGGGTCGTGCCCGCGGTCCAGGCCGCCACGGGGACGTAGCGGCCCGGACTTCAGCCCCTCACGCCGCCAGCCCGGCCGAGGGCTCGCCGCCCGCCATCACCCGGGCGTGCAGCTCCCGCTTCAGCCCCAGCGCGAACAGCACGAGCGTGAGGAGGTACACGGGCTCGATGAAGAAGAGCATCGGCCCGCCCAGCGACAGTCCGTGGGTCTTCTTCTCGAAGAAGACGTGCGCGCCGATGACGAGCGCGAAGCGCACCACCATGACCCCCACGGCCACGGCGGCGACGGTGCTTCCGGGCAGGCGCGCCACGGACTCGGCGGCGGCGAGCGTGGGCACCAGGGGCAGGGCCATCAGCAGCCCCGCCGTCCACTCCAGTGTCACGGCGTACAGCACCACCGCCGCCACCAGCACGTGCGCCGCGGTGAGCCCCGGGCCGCCCACGGGCAGGCGCACCAGGCTCAGGGGCGCGAGCAGGGCGAAGATGAACAGGTACGCCCCCACGAAGTGCACGGCGCGGCTGACGCCGTTCTCGTGCAGGGGCATCCAGGCGCGCAGCTTGGCGGCGAAGCTCATGGCGGAGGGGCTCAGGCGCGGACCGGGGTGTTGCCGGGCTGTGGCACGGGCTTGAGGACGTAGTCCCCGAAGAGCACCGCGACGAAGAAGAGCGGGCCCACCAGCGCGTGGACGAGGTTGGTGAGGAACGAAGGGGACTTCTTCTCCCAGACGGCGTGGCCGGCGAGCTGCACCAGCCAGCCGAACACGGCGATGCCCACCACGCCCCACGTGGGAATCATCCGGCCCACGGGCAGGCAGGCCACCATGAACGCCATCACCACGAGGCCCAGCTTCACATCGGCGCGCAGGTACCAGATGGCGGTCGTCACCATCGCCACCATGCCCAGCGTGAGCACGCCGCCGGGCAGCGCGGGCACGGCCACCAGCTTCACCCAGTCCAGCATCGCGACGATGTGCAGGATGATGATGGGGATGGCGATCTTGTGCGTGAGGCGGTTGGTGGGGTGCTGGTGCGAGGAGTAGTACTCGTCGAACAGGGCGACCACCTGGGGCTTGAGCATGTGTCCGTCCTCCAAGGAATGGCGGGGTGTGGGGGGCTCGATAAGCTAGGTGAAGTCGCGCCACGTTTCCTGGCCGGATGCGCCAATCTCCTGGCATCCGGCGCCAGCCTCAGGCGCTCTCCGCGCCCTCGCGCCAGACGCGGGGCGTCAAACCCGTCCAGCGCTTGAAGGCGCGGTCGAAGGTGCTCAGCTCCGCGTAGCCCAGGAGGAAGGCCACCTGGCTGACGCCCAGGTGCGGGTCCTTCAGGTACTGGAAGGCCAGCTCACGGCGCACCGCGTCGACCTCGTCCTGGAAGGCGGTGCCGTGCTCGGAGAGGCGGCGCTGGAGGGTGCGGAGGCTGACGTGGAGCCCCTTCGCCACGTCGCCCACCTGCGGCGCTCCTTCGCGCAGCGAGGCGCGGATGGCCTCGCGCACCCGCTGGACGAAGTCGGGCACCGGCGGTTCAGCGGAAGATGTGGCGACCGGAGGTACCCCGGCCGCGCGCTCCAGTACGGAGAGGAGGGCGGGGTCGGCGCCCTCCACGGGCTGGTCCAGGGTGGCCGCGTCCAGGGTGAGGACGTTGAGCCCGCCGCCGAACTCCGGGGTGACGCCGAAGTGCTCCACCAGGGGGCGGATGTCCGGCGGGGCGGGGTGGGCGAAGGCGACGGCACGCGGGTTCCAGGGGCGCTCGGTGAGCTGGCGTCCCACGTGGATGAAGAGGGCGAGGCCGTACTCGCTGGCATGGCGGCCGTAGGCCAGCGGCTCGCCGGGGATGCCGTAGGCGAAGGTGCCGCTTCCGTCGGCCGCCTCGTGGAAGGACGCGTGCCAGGCGGGCTCCAGCAGCGCCATGTACCGGGCCAGGGAGCGGAAGGTGTCTCGCACCGTGGGCGAGGCCCGGGCGATGTACTCCACGAGGCCGTACGTGCCGCGCGGCACCCGCTGCGCCACGTGCAGGCCGAGGAACGCGTCGCCGGAGAGGGCCTCGGCCGCGTCGAGGAAGGCGTGGAGCGTGGTCAGCGGGAGGGTGACCTCGGGCAGGGACTCGGCATGGGCGGGGAGCCCGAAGCGCTCCACGAGCGGGGCCGGGTCATGCCCCGTCGCGCGCAGGTACGCGAGCAGCGGGCCCACGAGCTGCGAGCGGACGTCGGTTGGCGGCCGGGAAGGGGTCGGCGTCTCCACGCGGGCGGGACGCTACTCCGTCCCGGGCGCCGGGCCCAATGGGCGCGCGGCGGGGCCGTTCAGGAGGATGGGAAGGGGGGAATGGGCTCCTTGCTCATCGCGCGCCTCCTATACTGATGCCCTGTGGGAGTGGCCGGCCCCGTGAGGGCGCGCCGTACGGCAACGGCCAATGTCATGCCACCCGCCGTGCCCGGGATGGCGGGCATCCGGCTGGTCACCTTCTGGAGTGCTTCTCGCCCATGGACAACCTGGCCCACTCGCTCCTCGGTGCGTGGATGGCGGAGGCGGGACTGAAGCGCACCACGCCGCTGGCCACCGCGACGCTCGTCATCGGCGCCAACCTCCCGGACGTGGATGGCTTCGTCACCTTCGCGGGCTCGGACGCGGCGCTCTACTGGCGCCGGGGCTGGACGCATGGCGTGCTCGCGCTGGCGCTGTGGCCCTTCGTGCTCACGGGGCTGATGCTGCTCTGGGACCGGTACGTGCGCAGACGCAAGTATCCGGACCTGCCGCCCGCGCGCTTCGGCCCGCTGCTCGTGTGCTCGGTGCTGTCCGTGCTCAGCCACCCCGCGCTGGACTGGCTCAACACGTATGGCGTGCGCTTGCTGATGCCCTTCGACGGGACGTGGTTCTACGGGGACACGCTCTTCATCATCGACCCGTGGGTGTGGTTGCTCGCGGGCGCCTCCGTGGTGATGGCGGACGCGCGGACGCGAGGGTCCGCCGCGGGCTGGCTGGTCCTGGGAGCCGCCACCACCGCGCTCGTCACCCTTCCCAGCTTCGTGCCGTGGCCCGCCAAGGTGCTGTGGGCCGTGGGCGTGGCGGCCATCCTCTGGCTGCGGCTGCGCGGGATGCACCTGCTCTCCGCGCAGCGCGTGGCCACCGTGTGCGGCGTGGCGCTCGTCCTCTACCTGGGCGCCATCCTGGTGGGCTCGCAGGTGGCGGCGCCCGGGGCGCAGGCGTGGCTGCGCGCGCAGGGCCTGGACGTGGAGCGCACCCTCGCCGGCCCCATTCCGGCCAATCCCTTCAGGCGGGACATCATCGCCCTGGCGCCGGACCGCTATCACTTCGTCAGCGCGAACTTCCTGGCCGGCAGCGAGGACCGCTTCCGCTTCAGCGACCCGAGCCAGCCACGCGAGCCCCAACCCGGTCCCGTCATCCTGGCGGCCCTGTCCGCGCCGGAGATTCGCGGACTCGCCAACTGGCTGCGCCTGCCCACGTACCGGGTCGACCCGACGCCGGACGGCTGGCGCGTCTCCATCCGCGACGTGCGCTACTCGCGCATGCAGGGCAACGGGCTGGGCACCGCCGTGGTGGAGCTGGACCGGGAGCTCCGGCCCGTGAAGACACGGACCCGGGAGTAGGGCACCGTCCCTCGAAGCCGGAGGAACGGTGCCACCACACCGCGGTGCCCGTCAGCGCTTCAGGTCGATGCGAACCCACTCGCCCTGCTGGGCGCCGGGCAGCACGGTGAAGCCCAGGTTGCGGTAGGCCGCCTCCACGTCCGCGCGCTGGTGCGCCAGCACGCCCGCGAGAATCGCCCGGTCCTTCACCTTGGGCGCAATCAGCGGTGCCAGCTCGATGAGCGTGTTCGCCAGGATGTTGGCCAGCACCAGGTCGAAGGTGCCCTCCACCTGCGTCAGCTCCCTGCCGGACACGTCGATGTCCGGGGTGCCGTTGTCCGCGATGTTCTCCCGGGCCAGCTCCACGGAGGTGGGGTCATTGTCCGTGCCCACCACCCGGCCCGCGCCCAGCTTCTTCGCGGCGATGGCCAGCACGCCCGTGCCGGTGCCCACGTCCAGCACGCTCGCGCCGGGGTGGTCCTTCATGTACGCGTCCACCGCCGCCAGGCACAGCGCCGTCGTCGGGTGGTCTCCCGTGCCGAAGGCCATCTTCGGCTCAATCACCAGCCGCACCGCGTCCGCCGGGGCGTTCGCCACGTCCCACGGCGGGCCCACCCACAGCCGCCCCACGTGCACGGACTTGATGAGCGACTTCCACTCGTTGCTCCAGTCCTGCTGCGGCTGCTCCTCCAGGCTCACCCGCGCGGCGGGGAAGGACTCCTTCACCTCGGCCTGGGCGGCCTCGGCCGTTTCCCGGTCCTCGAAGTAGCCGATGACGATGGCCTCGCCCGGCTGGGGGCCGCGCACGCCCGGCATCGGGGGCGTCTCGCGGTCCCTCACCTCGAGGCCCAGCGCACCCGACTCATGGACGAGGTCCTGTACGGCCTCCGACGCTTCCTCGGGCAACTCCACTGTGAGTGACAAATAGGTCTGGGACATGCGGGCCGTTTAATCCCCCTGTGCCTAGCGTGGAAGCGCTGTGAAACACCCTTTCATCCTGTGGCCCCTGTGCTGCCTGGCTGCCTGCTCCGGCCCCCCGGCCCCCGACGCGGCGCTCTGCCAGGATGTCGTCACCCGCCTGTGCCTTTCGTCCGCCTGTCCCGGCGTGTCGGCGCAGCTCTCCCCCGGCCTCGACTGCGAGGCCACCCTGCTGGAGCGGACCGGGTGTGAGGCAGAGGACTTCGCCTTCTCGACACCCACGCGCGAGCGCTTCCTGACCTGCCGCGAGCCGCTGCTGCGCCAGGGCATCACCACCCAGCAGGCCCCGGCCTGCTCGGACACCCTCGAGTTCCTCTCGGAATGTCAGGACGTGGTGGGCTTCTTTCGGGGAGGCCAGCCATGAGGCGGGCCGGCGCGGCGGTGCTCGTCCTGGCGGTGGGGTGCGCGCCCCTGGACGTGGAGCGGCGCACGGAGCGCGGGCCGGTGCTGCGGACCTACACCCAGGAGAAGGCGCTGGGCGAGCGTCAGCCCTTCGCGGACATCCAGGCGCAGTGGCCCGAGCTCACCGTGAGCTTCACCACCGCGGACATCTGCCGCACGGAGCACCACGAGGAGTACGCCGAGGAAATCATCTCCACCTACTCTTCGCGGGGGGCCGCGCCGTCCGTGAGCACCGGCGGCGCGCTCACCGCCGTGGGTGGTTTCCTGCTGGTGGGGCGCACGCTCTTCTCGGACAAGCCGCGCCTGATGGCCATCGACCGCACGGGGCACTACGGCGCCTCCAACCGCGAGCTGGCCACGGGGTGGGGCACCGCGCTGCTCATCCTCGGCGTGCCCGCGCTCGTCACGGGCATCGTCGAGCTGTCTCGGAGCGGCGAGAAGCGCGAGACGCGCAAGATGGATGAGATGGTCGCCCTGCGCGAGGTGCCCTGCCAGGCGCAGCCCGCGGATGGCGTGGTGGAGCTGGCCGGAGGACACGGTCCACCGCCCCCGGCGCGCATGACTTCCAATGCGGCGCTGCGCCTCACCGCGGACGAGGTACGCGGGCTGTCCTTCACCGGACTGCTGCTGGACGGCACGCCCGTCCTCCTCGACGAGGAGGACCGCGACCGGCTGGAGACGTTCCGCACCTGCGCCATCCTGCTGTCCGCGCCGGTGAACCCCGAGGCCCTGGCCCGCGAGGCGAAGGAGCACCCGGAGCGGCTGCGCATGAGGCGCGGGCTCGCGCGGACCTGCACCACGCTTCCCGGTGCTCCCGTCCGCCCGCTGCTGGACGCTCTCGACTCGATTCTCGCGAATGAAGAGTGAGTGCGTGGACAGCACCGTTCGCTAATCCACGCACCTGCCCTCCGGTACGGGGTGAAACCCGCAACGCGTGTCCACCGTTCATTCCGGGCGAGGTGGCGGGCGTGGGCGAGCGGGCTCGCACGCATTCGAGTGCGAGGGCCGCGAGAATTCACAGCTTGGGGGGCTGGGGCCGATGCGAAGTCACCGAGGGGGTTTCACGCTCATCGAGGTGGTGGTCGTCCTCGCCATCCTCTCCATCCTTCTCACCCTGTCCGTCATGGCGCTGGGCGTGCTGCCCGCGCGGGCGCGGATGTCCAGCGGGGTGTTGGAGCTGAACGCGGCGCTGTCCGCCGCGCGCGCTCACAGCCTGGGGCGCGGTGTCCGCACGGCGGTGCTCATCGACACCGCCGAGGGCTCCGCGAGGCCGGACGCGCGCATCCGCTACTGGACGGTGGTGGACCCGTGGTTCCTGCTGGATGAGAGCATGGCGGCGCGGCCGGGCTGGAGCGGGCCGGACGAGCTTCAGCCGCCGCTGCCGGCGCCGTCCGGCTCCGGGTTCCAGGTGCTGGGCATGGGGCTCTTCGGAGACGCCGTGCGCCTGGCGCCCTCGGGCTTCCGCTCGCTGGCGAACCCTCCCATCCAGCCGGCCTGTGCCGACCCGCGCGCGCCCTCGGTGGAGCTGTCCTCGGGGACGATGGATGGCTCCTGGTCCTTCCCGCCTCCCTTCTGCCAGGTGCCCGACAACCGGCCCTGCACCTTCTGCTCGTCGGATGGGGGCACGGTGCGTGGCGCCATCCTCTTCGAGCCGGACGGGCGCGTGGCGCTCCTCGACGCCGAGGGCCGGGAGGACCCGCGCGGCGCGGGCTCCATCGTCTTCGGCGGGCATGAGGCCGACGCCGACGTGCGCGCCCTCGTGCTGCTGGACACCGGCCTCTTCCGCTCCTTCTCCCGCGACCCGTGAACGTCATGTCCCGAATGCACTCCCGCCGGCGCGCCGCCGGCTTCACGCTCATCGAGGCGATGGTCGCCTCCATCGTCTTCCTTCTCGGCATGACGGGCCTGCTCGGCGCCATCATCCAGGCGCGCACCGCCACCGCCAGCGCCCGCCGCCACGTGCACGCCGTCGCCGTGGCCACGGACCTGGTGGCGCAGGTGCAGTTGTGGGCGTACGACGACGCGCGGCTGGTGCCCTCCGGCTCCCCGTGCGCGGAGGACCCCACGGACGCGGCCGGCGTGCTGCTGGACCCGAACGCGCCCGGCCACGCCGCCTTCGTCGCCTGCCTCCATGGCGAGACGCAGCTCCGCTCGCGTCCCTGGGCGGGCCTGACGGAAGCGGACTTCCCCGTGGGCGACGGCGCGTGGGACCGCTACCGGCGCTACTTCATCGTCCAGGAGGTGGACGCGGATGGCCGGCCGGTGCCCCCGGGGCTGGCGCACTCCGGCGCGCGCAAGGTCGTCTGGGTGCTGGTGACGTGGCCCGAGGGCGCGACGGTCCGCCGCATCACCAGCCAGGCCGTCAAGTTCAACCCGGTGGCGCTCACGGGAATCGGGGGGGGCCGGTGATGCGCTCGCGCCGGGGCTTCACGTTGATTGAGATGTTGATGGGCACCGCGGTGGCCATGCTCACCGTGACGGCGGTGGCCGCGGCCTTCATCGCCTTCACCCGCGGCGTCTATACGCAGGAGGGCATCCGCGGTGGGCAGGCCGGAATGCGCCAGGCGCTGCATGACCTGACGCGGCAGCTCCGCATGGCGGGCTACGGCCTGGAGCCCGAGCATGCCTTCGGCCTGCCGGCGGGCTGGGAGGGTACGGGGCCCAACGCGTCGGACCGGCTGGTGGTGCGCTCGCGGGATTTGATGTTCAGCGCCGCCGTGCTCCAGGACGGCGCCTCCGCGGGAGGCCTCCGGGTGGCGTCGCTGCCGGTGCCGCTGCGCCGCGGGCAGGTGCTCCAGGTCGTCTGCCCCGGTGCCATGCGCTGGGGCTACGGCCGGCTGGCCGAGGACGTGCCCGCGGCTCCGGGCGCCACGCTGCTGCCGCTGAGCCCCGCCACGGGCACCTTCCCGGACCTGGGCGCTGTGTTCGACGAGCCGTGTTTCGACGGGGCCCCGGGCCTGCCCGCGCGCGTCTTCAAGGTGGACGTGCACGACTACTCCGTGCGGATGGTGGACGACGACGGCGACCCGGCCACGGCGGACCGGCCGTACCTCTTCCGCGCGCATGGCCTGGGCACCCGGCCGGACGCGGTGGGCGAGCCGGTGGCCGAGGGCATCGAGGCCCTGCGTGTCACCTTCCTGCGCGAGGACGGCACCGCCTTCGTGCCCACGTGGGAAGCGGGCCACCCGCCGCCCACGTACGAGACGCCGGCCAGCTCCCCCCTGCGCCGCAACCGCAACCCGGCCAACGTGCGCGCCGTGCGCCTGCGCATGGTGGCGCGCGCCACGCGGGCGGACTCCGTCCTGCGCGAGGCCGGAATGGAGGCCTCCCTCCCCGCGCTCCCCGGCGAGCCGGTGCTGCCCGCGCCGGCCGGCTTCCGGCGCTTCCTCTATGAGACCACGGTCCTGCCCCGGAACCTCCGCTCCACGGAGATGCCGCTGCCGGCCTACTCCCAGGACACCACCACGCCCGGCGCGTGTCAGGGCCGCGCGCCCGCCGACGGGCTCCTCTGCGCTGGAGGCTGAACCATGAAGAACACGTCCGTGCGCCCCTCCCGGGGCGCGGTGCTGCTGCTCGTCGTGGTGCTGCTGGCGGTGGTGACGGTGCTGGCCATGGCCGCCATCGGCTTCTCCGGCTCCGAGCGTGGCGCGGCCAGCAGCTTCCGCTCCAGCGAGGAGCTGGTGGCCTGCGCCGACGCCGGCCGCCAGTACCTCCTGTCGCGCTTCCGGCTCATCGGCGGCTCGCCCACGCAGCTCGCTCCCACCGACCAGCGGCTCGACCTGGCGGGCCTGCCCGGGTGCAACGGCGCCACGCCCACCGATGACGCGCGCTGCATCCGCAGCGGGCACCTGGGCGAGCCGCCCGCCATCAGCGGCGTGAGGCTGGTGCCTCAGGCCACGCTCGGCCGCCGCTCCAGCGCGAGAGACCTCACCAACGTCATCGCCCCCGCTTCCGGGCTCGGCGGCCAGACCTACCAGGTCGTCGTCCACTGCGTGGACGGCCGCGGCGCGCAGAGCGAGGTCGAGTTCACCGTCCGCTTCGGCCTGTAGCCCCGGCCACCCCATCCCTTCCCCACGCAGGAGCCTCCCCATGCGCCTGTCCCCCACGTTCCTCCGTCCTGCCCTCCGCCGCCGTGCCGCCCTCGCGGGAAGTCTGACCGGGGCCGCCGTCCTCCTCACCGCCGGGCTCGCCCTCTCCGGGGCCATGGACCCGCCGCCTCGCGCCGCGTGCTGCACCGGCCCGCTGGCGACGGGAGATGCCATGCTCCAGCTCACGTCCGGCGGGGACAAGGCGTTCTTCGAGGCGCAGACACCTCCGCCCTCCGCCGTCTTCCTGCTGGGAAACAACGCCTCCATGCAGGACTTCCACACGCCGCTGCCGGAGCCGGAGTCCATCCCCGACGTCACCGGCTGCGAGGACCCGGAGCTGCGCACCGCCATGTCCTGGTTCGACCGGCAGTCGGCGAACCCCCGTCTCAACGGCTCGCGCGTCTTCGACCCGGACGCCGCGCTGGGGGCCGGGCGCGGCTTCTTCGACCCGGACCAGTACTACCTGTCCTACGGCACGCGCCTGCCGCTGCAGCGGCGCGACAACAGCGACAACGCGGGCGACTCGATGACCGCCTACACGGTGCTGCGGAACTTCAGCGGCACACAGGGCAGCGCGAGCCCCGAGGATGCGTGCGCGCGCTACTGGCCCCGGGACGCGGCGATGCAGGCGGCCTGCGCGTCCTGCCTGGGCTCGGTGGGCTGGTACCGCGGCGACACGGACGGTGGCGGGCGCCGCCGCTGGGTGCTCAGTGGCCGCGTGCTGAACGTGCGGCCGCCCAAGTTCGTCAGCGCGCGCAAGGTGCTGAAGGACGTCATCAACACCGTGCCGGAGCTGCGCATGGGCGTGGCCACCTTCAGCCACAGCGATGACCTCTTCGACCCCGCCTGGCTCCTGCGGCCCCTGCGCCCGTCGTGCGACAAGACGTGGCCCCTCTTCTCCGAGGACGACCTCCAGCGCTCCGGGCTGGTGACGGCCGTCAACCAGGTGGAGTTCATCAACAGTGAGCGCTCCATCGGCGAGTCGCTCTACAGCCTCGGGGCGTACTTCTCCTCGCAGCAGCGGGACAACGTGTGGGCGGGCTGGTTCACCAACCCGCTGGGCTCCACGGAGGGCTACCCCGGAGGACCGGACGGCACGCGCGACGACGCGGACGGGCGCGGCAACGCGTGGGCGCGCAAGGAACACGACTTCACCCACCTGTCCGGCGGCTACGAATACCCGCTGCCGCTGGAGGGCGGTGGCGAGGACAGGTCCGTTTGTGTCGCCTGCCAGGCGAGCGCCGTCATCGTCCTGTCCGACGGCCGGCCGGACAACGACAACACCGTGCCCGTCTTCAAGATGCTGGAGATGCTGAAGGCGGCGGGCGCGAGGCACCCGGACGGCACGCTTCTCACCTTCAACCCGGGCGTGGATGGGAACCCGGGCGGGGTGAACTACTGCGACCGGTACGGCGCCACGAAGGAGGAGTGCGACTACTTCATCGACACCAACGGCGACGGCCTGGACGAGGACACCAGCGGCCCCAAGGGCGGTGACACCCACAACCGCAACTACATGGATGACGTGGCCTTCTTCCTCGCGCACACGGACCTGCGCGGCGACCTGGACGGCATGCAGTCGGTGCGCACGTACACCATCGGCTATGGCGACAACAGCCCCATGCTTCGCAGCATGGCGCACGCGGGCGGCGGCCGGTTCTACCGCGCGGACGAGCCGGGCCAGCTTCGTGATGCGCTGATGACCGCCATCGGCGACCTGCGGGAGACGGCCACCTCCTTCTCCTCCGCCAGCGTCGCCAGCGTGCAGGCCGGCAGCTCGCAGACCTCCGCCTACGTGCCGCGCTTCATCCCTCGCAGGGGCCAGCCGTACGAAGGCCACCTCTACCGCTTCTACTTCTATGGCGAGTTCTCCCAGGGCTGCGACGCGGCCCGCGCCCGCACGGAGGCCGGGGACCCGCTGGACCTCAACGACGACGGGGACTGCGAGGACTCCTTCTACCTGGACCGGCCGGCGGGCTTCACTCCCGGGCCCGGCCGCGTGCCGGCGCCCACTGCCTTCACCGCGAACAACATCGTCGAGGAGAACGTCTCCGGCGAGTGGGTGAAGGCCGCCACGGCCCGTCGCAACGCCGAGGGCCGGCTGGAGGGGGGGGCGCCGGCGGTGCCCTTCTGGGATTTGGGCGAGACGCTCGGCCGCCGCAGCGCCTCCGCTGCGTGCGAGCAGCTCGGCAGCCCGGGCACGCCCATCCGCGAGACGGGGGGCCGCTGCATCTTCACCCTGAAGGACCGGGACGGGAATGGCCGCTATGACGCGGCGGACAACCCGCCGGTGCCCTTCGACGAGCAGAACGCGGAGGACCTGCGCCCGCTGCTGCTGGCCGGGGGGGACACCTTCTGCCCGGACGTCTTCGCCCGGCTGGACCGGGTGTGGACGGGCGGCGCGGCGGAGGAGGCCGAGTGCGCCCGCGCCGTCATCCGCTTCGTGCGCGGGCAGGACGTCTTCGACGCGGACGGCGACAAGGACCGCGACGAGGACCGGCCGTGCACCGGGGACAGCCGCCGCTCCTGCAAGCTGGGCGACATCTTCCACTCCTCGCCCATCCTGGTGGAGCCGCCCGCGGAGCCGTTCCTGTGTGATATGGGCCTGGCCCCGCAGTGCCTGCGGACGCTCTATGCGGACTACGTCCAGGAGGGCACACCTCCCTCGTCGGAGCCGGTGTGCGGGAGCGGCCCGTCCGCGACGCCGTGCTACCGGGCCACGCCCATGCAGCCGCCGCTGCGCATGAGGGAGGGGAACTACGGTGCCTATGGCGAATACCTCGCGGCGCGGGGACAGCGGGACCGCTTCCTGCTGGTGGGCTCCAACGGCGGCATGCTGCACGCGGTGCATGCGGGCAGTGCCCTCGACTCGGGCCGGCGCGGCACCGTGCTGGACGACCTCTATGACCTGGGCACCGGCCAGGAGCTGTGGGCCTTCATCCCGCCGGACCTGCTGCCGAAGCTGGGGCTGCTCGTCCGGGGGCACGAGTACCTCGTGGACGGCACTCCCATGGTGCGCGACGTCTGGGTGGACGGGCTCGGCGGCGGGGCCGACGGCGTGAAGCAGCCGGAGGAGTTCCGCACCCTGGCCGTCATCACCGAGCGGAGCGGAGGCCAGCGCTACAGCGCCCTGGACGTGACGGACCCGTACGGGATGCTGGGCAACGTGGCCGGGGCGGCCGGCTCCTTCCGCTGGATGTTCCCCCAGGCCTGTGATGCGGAGGCGACGCGCATGGGGCAGGCGTGGATGAACTTCGCGCCCAAGCCCCCTCCCATCGGCCCGGTGCGGCTGCGCAGTGAGCGTGAGTCGCGAGGCTGGGAGGAGCGCTGGGCCGTGTTCCTCAACGGCGGGTACAGCGCCGACCTCACGCGCGGGCGCGGCCTGTACGTGGTGGACGCGTGGACGGGACAGAAGCTGTGGAGCTTCACCGGCGAGCCGATGATGCCGGTGGCCGCGGCGCCCGCGCTGGTGGACGTGGGCAAGGCGCTCGACATCAAGGCGGACCAGGACGGCTTCTTCGACACGGTGGTGGTGGGCGACCTGGGCGGGCAGGTGTGGACCTTCCGCCTCTTCGAGCCGGGGGACACCTCCGGCGGGACGGTGAGCAACTGGCACGGCGCGCGCACCTTCGAAATCGCGCGGGACGCGCCCGCCCACCAGAAGACGCCCTTCTTCCACATCGCCTCCAACACGCTCCAGCCGGAGACGGGCTGGCTGCGCACGTACCTGGGCACCGGCGACCGGCAGCACCTGCGCGATACGGAGGGCGACGCGTGCGGCCCGGACAACCTGCTGGCCTGCGTGCGCATGCGGTGTGACGTGGCCCTGACGCTGGCCGGCGCGGTGGGCGGCGTGTCGCGCACCCACGCGCTCGAGTACACCGGCGGCGTGCTCACCCGGAACGAGGACACGGCCTCGGGCGCGCCGGTGAGCGTGTGCTCCGCCGGGAAGCTGGAGCTGACGCGGCTGTCCATCGACTGCGGCGGCGCCGCGCTGGGCTCCGGCAGCTACCTGTTCCCTCCCAACGCCACCGTGCCGTCGGGCTCGAAGAGCGAGTGCACGCTGGTGGGCGGCCGGTGGAGTTGCGAGTCGCGGCGGCTCGCCTCCGGGGGCAGGAGCGACCTGCGGCTGGGGAACGCGGACCGCGAGCAGGTGCCGCGCAACACCTACGTGGGCTTCTACAACTACGGCGGCGCGCGCGTCTTCTCGGACGCCGCGTCCGCCCAGGCCCTGGATGCGCTGCGCTGGACGGACACGGACGACGCGTGTCCCACCGGCCAGGGCTGCGGCCTGCGCGACGTCACCGTGCCGCCGGACCTCCTGCGGGCGCGCCGGCTGCCGGATGGGACGTTGCAGAGCTACCTCACGCCGGACGCGCTGGCCTCGCTGCCGCGCGCGTCCACCACGGGGGCCGGCTGGTTCGTTCGCTACGGCGGCCTGGACGAGAAGACGGCCGCGGGCTCCAGCCTCCTCGGCGGCATCGTCTTCTGGCCCTCCTTCACTCCACCGGTGTCCGTGCCCGGCACCTGCCGCGCGGCGGGGGCGGGCGACGTGGGCCGCTCGTGGCAGATGGACTTCATCACCGGCTGGCCGGACCAGGCGGAGAGCTTCAAGCTCTTCGACGAACACGGCAACCTGGTGGGCTACATGCCCTTCAAGTCGCGAGACGTGGTGTCACCGCCGCCGGAGCCGGCCAGCCTCATCACCCTCTCCCGCACGGGGGCCATCCGCTACACCACGCTGGACATGGGCGTGGGCAGCTCGCCCACGCAGGAGACGCTGCGCGAGAACTCCAACCCCGCGTCCGACATCTCCTGGGTGGAGGTGCCGCGCAGCGTCCACGTCTGCCGCCACGTGGACGCGCGGGCCTGCAAGTAGCCACCGGGCCCTACGGGCCGACGATGGCGAGCGCGCCGCGGTTGAAGTCGATGACCCGGCGCGCCACCTCCTGGACGCCCTTCGCCGTCACCGCGGCCACGTGGTCCGCGTAGTGGAGGAAGTTGTCCAGGCCCAGGCCGTAGCAGGCGTCCATGGCCAGCAGCCCCGCGCGCGAGCCGTTGCGCTGCAGGCCAATCTCGTGCGTGCCGATGAGGTGCTGCTTCGCGCGTGCCAGCTCCTCCTCGGGGATGGGCTCGTCGCGCACGCGCTCCAGCTCCGTCCGGATGCCGGCCAGCGCCGCGTCCACCTTCTCCGGGCTGGTGCCCATGTAGACGGCGAAGTAGCCCGGGTCCACGCCCTCGATGGCGAACGAGCTGACGCTGTAGGCCATGGAGCGCTTGTCGCGCAGCTCCACGAAGAGCCGCCCGCCCTGGCCGGACAGCACCGTGGAGAGGACCTCCAGCTCGTGCCGCCACGGGTCCCCCACGCGCGCGCCCGGGAAGCCCAGCACGAGGTGGGACTGGGCGCGGGCCAGCACCTTCTTCTCCTGGCGCGGCGCCTCGGGAGGCGGTTCCGCCGCGACCATGGGCGGCGGGGCGGCCTTGCCTCGGGGCCTGCCGAAGTACTCGCGCGCCAGGGCGAGCACCTCGTCCACCTTCACGTCGCCCACCACGCTGAGCGTGAGCTGCGACGGGTCCATGTGCGCCGCGTGCCACGCGCGCAGCATGTCCGGCGTCAGCGCCTCCACGGAGGCCTGCTCGCCCAGGTTGGGCAGGCGGTACGGGTGCGTGCGGTACAGCGTCCGGCTGAACAGGTCGAAGGCCACGCTGGCGGGCTTGTCCTCGCGGGTGAGGATGTCCTGGAGCATCAGCGTGCGCTCCCGGGCCACCTCCACCTCCGGGAAGGACGGGTTGAGGAGGCAGTCCGCGAAGAGGCGGAAGGCCGGCTCGAAGTGGCGCGACAGGAACTCGCCGCGCAGGCTCACCGAGTTGCGTCCGCCCTGGCCGCCCAGGCTGCCGGCGTACATGTCCACGAGCTGGGAGATGTCCTCCGCGTCGTGCGAGGGCGTGCCGCGGGTGAGGCTGCGGGTGAGCAGGGTGGTGATGCCGTTGTCGGCGGGCGTCTCGTAGCGCAGGCCGCCGGCGAAGACGGCGCGCACGGCGAACAGCGGCACCGCGGGCTCCACGCGCACCAGCACCGTGGCCCCGGACGGGAGCTTCTCCTGGATGATGTCGCTGGGGCCGGCGCCCGTGGACCGGGCGATGCGCATGGACGGCTCGCCCGCCGCCACCTTGCGCGCCTTGCGCTCGGGCGGGGCGGAGGCCGGCTCGCGCTCCACCCGGTCCAGCACCTCGTGCACGTGGGCCTCGGTGAAGTCGGTGCCGGGGGGCAGCAGGCCGGTGACGACGGCGCGGTCGAAGCGCAGGTAGCGCTCGGCGGCCGCCCGCAGGTGCTCGGGCGTGAGGCCGCGCACCGCCTCGTAGTAGCGCGCCTCCGCCTCCAGGCTGCCCATGCCGGACTGATAGAAGCCCATCTTCCGCGCCATGCCCTGCACCGTCTCGCGCTGGTACACGGCCTCGGCCTCCACCAGCGCCTTGGCCGTGGCCAGCTCGTCCGCGGACACGGGCGTGGCGCGCAGCGTGGCCAGCACCCGCGCCGTCTCCTCCAGCGCGCGGACGGAGTTGCCAGGCTGCAGCGTCATCGTCGCGGAGAAGAGGCCCGGGTCCCTGGGCGTATAGGCGTAGGAGTGGATGTCGTTGACCAGGTTGTGCCGGCGCTTCACCTCGCGCACCAGCCGGGACGCGTCACCCTGGCCGGCAATCATCGCCAGCACGTCCAGCGCGGGCACGTCCGGGTGGTCCGCCTGGGGGATGCCGAAGGACAGGTGGAGCCACGCCTCCTTCACGTCGTCCGGGCGCAGGAGGATGCGGCGGCCCGGAGTGGCGGGCTCGGCCGGGCGCTTCACCTCGCCCTCGTACGGACGGCCCCAGTCCCCTCCGAAGATTTCATCCACCCACTGGCGCAGCTCCGCCTCGCGCATGTCGCCGGCCACGGAGAGCACCAGGTTCTTCGGCGTGTAGTGCCGGTGGTAGAACTCCAGCACCTTCTCCCGCGTGAAGCCGCGCACGCTCTGCTCGGTGCCGATGACGGGCAGCCGGTAGGGGTGCACCTGGTAGGCGGTGGAGAACAAGTCCCGGGAGGCGCGCCGCGAGGGCGTGTCCTGGCTGCGCTTGATTTCCTCGCACACCACCTCGATTTCGCGCGCCAGCTCGCCCGCGTCGAAGGCGGAGCGGCGGACGGCGTCACCCAGGATGTCCAGGCCCGTGCGGGCGAACTGGCTGGCGATGACGATGTGGTAGACGGTCTGGTCGTAGGAGGTCCAGGCGTTGATTTCGCCGCCGTGGGACTCCACGTCGCGGGCGATTTCACCGGGGCCCCGGCGCTCGGTGCCCTTGAAGAGCATGTGCTCGTGGAGGTGGGCCAGGCCCGCCTGGTCCGGCCGCTCGTCGGCGCTGCCGGCCTTGACCCAGACCTGGAAGGCCGCGACCTTGGCGGCGTGCTGCTCCTCGAAGACGACGGTGAGCCCGTTGGGTAGCGCGTAGCGGATGGCCATATGGAACGCCCGAAGCTGTCACCGCCCCTGCGGGTCGGCAAGACAAGGTGTGATGTTTCCCCCACTGGCTAACGCCCGGGTGCCCCCACGTCGAGCGGACCTTGAGGCTGCCCTGCCCGGTCCCTCCACGCGTCCCTGGTGATGCGCGCGTCCGGGGGGTAACCTGCGCCCGCCCATGCCGTCACCTCCGGAAGAGGTGGATCCGCTCGCGGACCTGCGCGACAGCCTGGACCTGGAAGAGTCACCCCCCAGGCCCCTGCCCAAGGCCCCGCCCGCGGCCCCACCACCCGCTGCACCGCCGCCGCTGCCGCCCCGTCGTCCGGCCGCCCCCTCGGCCGCCACGCCGGCCGGGACGGGGGCGCCCGCTTCTCCAGCGGCCCCCGCGTCCGCGACCGCGCCCACGGGTGCGGCCCCCGCGGCACGGGCCGTGCGGGTGCCGGGCAATGACCCCTTCGGTGAGCCGCCGGAAATCCGGATGCCCATGGGGGGCTCCCCGGAGGAGAAGCTGGAGTACTTCCGGGCCGTCGTCCGCCAGAAGACGGAGACGCTGGCCCGCGCCCGCACCCTGTACGCGGAGCGGGACGGGGAGCTGAACGGCGCGAAGCAGGCGCTGACGCTGGCGCGCAAGGAGGCCGCGGAGGCAAAGGCGCAGCTCGCCGCGGTGAAGGACGCGCCGGCGAAGCTGGCCCAGGCCACGGAGGCGCTGGCGCGCGCGGAGGAGCGGGCGACACGGGCCGAGGCGAAGGTGGCTTCGCTGCAGGCGGAGCTGGCCGAGGCGGAGGCCGAGCGCAAGGATTTGTCGCGCGCGCTGGCGGAGGTGGAGTCGGAGGTGCCGCGCCTCACCGCGGAGCTCCAGGCGGAGCGCGAGTCGCGGGGCTCGGTGGCCGAGGAGC
Organism: Myxococcus sp. RHSTA-1-4; assembly: GCF_020037125.1. Taxonomy (GTDB): domain Bacteria; phylum Myxococcota; class Myxococcia; order Myxococcales; family Myxococcaceae; genus Myxococcus. The sequence continues at coordinate 344,029 of NZ_JAIQDG010000001.1, read as the reverse complement.
TGGTGGGCGCCAAGGAGGCGCTGTCGCTGGCGCAGGACCGCGTGGCGGAGCTGGCCGCGGAGAAGTCCGAGTCCCAGGGCGCGCTGGAGGCGGTGCAGGAGCAGTACCAGCAGGCCATCGCCGACGTGGAGCGGCTGGGGGGCGAGCTGGAGGCGGCCACGGCGGAGAAGGACTCGCTGGCCCTGCGCACCGCGCAGCTCGAGGCGGCCCTGGCGGAGGCCCAGGGCGGGCTGAGCGCGCTGGAGAGCGAGAGCGAGTGGTCCAAGAGCTCGCTGGAGGAGGCGCAGGCCCGGGCGCGCACGCTGGAGTCGGAGCGGGACGAGGCGCGCAAGCAGCTCTCCGTGGTGGAGGACGGGCTGCGCACCCTGCAAGGGCAGGTGGCGGAGCTGGAGAAGGCGCTGGCGCTGAAGGACGCCGAAATCATCGGCCTGCGGGCGGCGCTCACCGCGCGCACGGCCGAGGCGGCGGAGCTGCCCGCGCTGCGCCAGGCGCTGGAGGCGCGCACCGCGGAGCTGGCGCGGGCGAACGCGAAGGTGGAGGCGGAGGCCTCCAAGGCCGCGGAGCGGGCGCAGGCCCTGGAGGAGGGACTCTCCCAGGCCAGCGAGCGCGCCCAGGTGGCCGAGGGCGAGGTGGCGGCGCTGAAGGAGGCGCTGGAGGCGGCCGAAGTCGAACAGGTGTCCCTGCGGGACCGGATGGAGCAGGACGCGGCGGCGCTGGGCGAGGCGGTGCACCAGGCCGAGGCGAAGGTGACGGAGCTGACCGGGGCCGTGGAGGCGGCCCAGGCCCAGCACGAGGAGCTGAAGAAGCAGCTCGCCGCCACGGAGATGAAGGTGGCCACCAAGGACGCGGAGCGCGTGGGACTGGCCGCGCGCGTGTCCATGCTGGAGACCGCGTCCGCGCAGCGCGAGGCGGAGCTGGCGCGCCTGCAAGGGGCCCTGGCGCAGGCGCGGGAGGAGGTCTCGCTGGAGCGGGTGCGGCGCGAGGCGGCGGAGGCCGAGCTCGCGGACGCGCGGGTGAAGGCGGCCGAGGTCGAGGCGCGCGTGGACGCGCTGGCGGAGGGGCAGGGCGGCGCCGAGGCGCAGGTGGCGGAGCTCGGGGTGAAGCTCGTGGAGCTCCAGGAGGAGCTGGAGGCGACGCGCGCGGAGGCGGACAAGGCGGAGCGCCTGCAGCAGCAGGTGAAGCTGCTGGAGGGCGCGCTCCAGACGGCCAGGTCCCAGACGGCGGCGGCCGGCAAGCTGGAGGCGGCCCGCGCGGAGGCGGAGGCGAAGCTCGCGCAGGCCGGACAGGCCCGGGCGGAGGCGGAAGCGAAGGCGACGCAGGCGGGCGCGGCGCGCGCGGAGGCGGAGGCGAGGCTGGCCCAGGTGGAGGCCTCGCTGAAGGCCGAGCAGGAGGCCCGGAAGGCGCTGGAGGAGAAGCTCGCCGGGGCGGCGGCCCCGGGGGCCCCGTCCGACTGGGAGGCGGAGCGCGAGAGCCTCAAGGCGGACCTGGCCAACCTGAAGCGGAAGCTGGTGGCGGCCGAGACGGCGCTCGAGAACGCGGCCGGTTACAAGGCGAAGATTGCCCGGCTGGAGGCGCAATTGAAGGGCAAGAAGTAGAGGTTTCCCCCTCATGCCCTTCGACGCGCCAGTGGACCCACTCACCGGGATGCAGGCGGCCCGCTTCGGGCTGTACCTGCACTTCCCGTACTGCCTGGCGAAGTGCCCCTACTGCGACTTCGCGGTGGCGGTGGCGCGGCGGGTGCCGGAGGAGCGCTACGCTCTCGCGGTGCTGGCGGAGCTGGATGCCCGGCTGGCCGCCCTGCCGGCGCTGAGGCACAAGCCCCTGGAGTCCATCTTCCTGGGCGGCGGCACGCCCTCGCTATGGCACCCGCGCTACGTGGCGCGGGTGCTGGAAGGAATCGCCGCGAGGCTGCTGGTGGCGCCCAACGTGGAGGTGTCGCTGGAGGCCAACCCGGAGCGCGCGGACGCGGAGCGCTTCGCGGGCTACCGGGCGGCGGGGGTGAACCGGCTGTCGCTGGGGGTGCAGTCCTTCCAGCCCCAGACGCTGAAGGCGCTGGGGCGCGCGCACGACGCGGCCATGGTGGAGGGGGCGGTGGACGCGGCGCGGCGGGCGGGCTTCCCCGTGGTGGCCATGGACTTCATCTATGGCGTGCACGGGCAGACGGTGGCGCTGGTGGAGGCGGACGCGCGCCGGGCGGTGGCGCTGGCGCCGGAGCACCTGTCCACGTACGCGCTGACGGTGGAGCGCGACGTGCTGGCGGTGGACACGCCGCTGTCGAAGCGGCTGAAGCGCGGCGAGCTGGAGCTGCCCCCGGACGAAGAGGTGGTGGCCATGGCCCGGGTGGTGCGCGAGGTGTACGGGGCGGCGGGGCTGCACCGCTACGAGGTGTCCAACCACGCGCGGCCGGGGTACGGCTCGCGGCACAACGCGCTCTACTGGACGGGGGGCGAGTACCTGGCGCTGGGCGTGGGGGCCACGGGCATGCTGCTGGAGCCCGAGCCGCACCGGTACGTCAACCTGCGCAGCGCGGAGAAGTACCTGGTGGAGGCGGAGGCGGGGCGGCTGCCGGAGGCCGAGCGCGAGGCGCTGGGGCCGGAGGAGCTGTTCGCGGAGCGGCTGGCCATGGGCTTGAGGCTGGTGTCGGGGGTGGACTGGGAGGCGGTGTGCGAGCGGTACGGGCAGCCGGTGGCGCCACGGCGGGCGGAGGTGGCCCGGCTGGTGGAGCATGGCTTCGCCACGCTGCGGGACGGACGGCTGGCCTTGACGGAGAAGGGCGCGGACGTGCACAGCGCCGTGTGCGCGCGGCTGCTGTAGGGAGCGGGCCGGCGAAGAGGACTTCGAGGGGCGAATGAGCAAGTGGATGTTGTGGATGTTTCTGACGCTGCTGACCGGCAGCCCGCTGCTGTCGCTCGGGCTGGTGGTGGTCTTCGTCTTCGTGGCGGACCACTTCACGTGGCAGCTGTTGCCCAGCCCGGTGCGGCTCATCAAGCGCTTCCAGCGCGCGGGGCTCCTGGCCGGCGTCATCCTCACCAACCCGCACGAGCGGCGGGCCCGGCACGAGCTGGCGGACATCCGCGTGGCGCAGAAGCGCTACGCGGAGGCGGTGGACATCCTCAAGCCCAACCTGGAGGCGGGCGACGAGGACGTGGACACGCTGTACCTGCTGGGCGTGGCCTACCTGGGGGCGGGGGACGCGCAGCGCGGCGAGCTGCTGCTGGACGAGGCGGAGAAGCTGGACGCGGACTTCAAGCAGGGCTCCATCCACCTGGAGCGGGGCCGCTTCCGGCTGAAGCGCGGGGACGTGCAGGGCGCGGTGGAGGCGCTGGAGCGCTTCTGCGCCGTGCGGCACGGCTCGGTGGAGGGGCGGTTCCTCCTGGCCCGGGCGCTGGCGAAGGCGGGGCGGGCGGACGAGGCGAAGCGGATGCGCGAGCTGGCGTGGAATGACTACGTGGTGGCGCCGCGCTTCCAGCGCCGCCGTGAGCGCAAGTGGGCGTGGCGCGCGCGCCCCAGCCGGCCGCTGTTGTACGCGGCGGTGCTGGCGGTGGTGCTGGGCACCGCCGGGGCGGTGGTGAGTCGCATGGACCTCACCCCGCGCTCGAACGGGTACGGCCGCTACTCCCAGCAGCCGCCCTCGGCCGCGGGCCTGGAGGAGGACCTGGACGAGTAGCCCCCATCGCAGCGAGGCTCCCCCGCATGTTCCCCACGCCGTCGCAGGTGCTCCGCCAACGCGAAGGGACGCTGGCCGACACGCCCTTTCCCCTGCTGCTGCATGCCCTGATGGTGGAGGAGCGCACCTGCACGCTGGAGCTGAAGGTGCGCCAGCGTGAGAAGCGCATCGTCTTCGAGGACGGCTCGCCGGTGGGGTGCCAGTCCAACCTGCTGCACGAGACGCTGGGCAAGTACCTCGTGGAGAAGGGGCGGCTGGCGGAGGCGGACTACCAGAAGGCGCTGGCGGAGAGCGTGTCCTCGGGCCTGCAGATGGGGGCGCTGCTCATCCAGAAGGGGCTCATCAGCCCCTTCGACCTCTACAAGCAGCTCCAGGCCAACCTGGCGCACAAGCTGCTGGACTGCTTCCGGTGGACGGACGCGAAGTACCGGCTCATCGCCGACGTGGACTCCCCGGACGCCAGCGTGCGCACGAACACCGCGCAGCTCATCCTCACCGGCGTGGCCAACGTGATGCCCTTCGACGCCGTGGCCACGCACTTCACCTTCACCGACGAGCGCCGCTTCGGGCAGATGCCGGGCGTGGACGCCGGGCTGAAGCTGTCGTCGAAGGACGCGCGCCTGTTCCAGGCCCTGCGCCAGCGGCCCACGTTCAATGAGCTGATGGAGCGCACGGGCTTCGACACGGAGACGGTGCTGCGCCGGCTGTACGCGCTGTGTCTCCTGGAGGTCGCCGGCTTCGTGGAGGACGTGGACGAGCGCGCGGCGAAGCTGGCCGCCGCGGCGCCGGCCACCCCGGCTCCGGTGCCCGCGCCCGTGCCGGCGCCCGCGGCGCAGCAGCCCCAGGGCACGCCCTTCGCGGACGAGGACGAGGCGGCTCGCAACGCGCTGGTGAGCGCCTTCCTCGCGCACCGGAGCAAGGACCCCTTCGCGCTGCTGGAGGTGCCGGAGGACGTGCAGCCGGTGCCGTTGCGCAAGGCGTTCTTCGCTCTGGCGGACCGGCACTCACCGCTGCGCTTCCAGACGCCGGAGCTGCGGGAGAAGGCGGAGGCGCTGCTGGCGGCGTACGCGAAGGCCTTCGGCGCCCTGTCGGACGCGGAGCAGAACCTGCTCTGGCGCAAGCGGCGGGCCGCGCAGCGCGAGAAGGAGCGCGGCACGGCGCGGCCGAGCACGGCGGAGCAGTTCCGCATCCGCACGGACCTGCTGGACGCGACGACGCAGTTCGAGGAGGCGAAGCGGCGCCTGCAGGCGCGCAACTTCGCGGGCGCCTTCGAGTACTTCGAATACGCGTGCGACATCGACCCGAAGCCGCTGTACCAGGCGCACCGGGCCTTCGCGCGCTACCTCATGAAGCCCGACGCGCACGGGCGGCTGGCGCTCCAGGAGTTGCAGGAGGTGGTGCGGCAGGAGCCGGGCATGGAGGAGGGCTGGGCCTTTCTGGGCGAGGTGGCCCAGGGCGAGGGCCAGTGGCCGCTGGCGGAGGACGCCTTCCGCAAGGCCTTCAAGCTGAACCCGAAGAACCGCCGCTACGTGGAGCTCATCCAGGAAATCGTGAAGCGGCGCTGAGCGGCGCGCTTCAGGGCCGGAGGAACCTCGCGGCCACCTCCACGACGCGGCGGCCCTGGAAGCGCGCGGCGGCGAGCTGCACCTCGCCCGGTGGCACCGTGCCGTTGTTGGAGATGTGCGAGGTGCCGTAGGGGTTGCCGGACTGGTACTGGATGGGGTCCAGGTATCCCGGCGGAACGATGATGGCGCCCCAGTGGTAGAAGACGTTGTTCAGCGCCACGATGGTCGTCTCCTGCCCGCCGTGCGCCGTCGCGGTGGTGGCGAAGCTGGAGACAATCTTGTCGGCCAGCTTCCCCGCGGCCCACAGCTTCCCCTGTGTGTCGATGAACTGCTTGAGCTGGGCGGAGGGCAGGCCGAAGCGGGTGGGCGTGCCGAAGATGAACGCGTCCGCCCAGACGAGGTCGTCCTTGCTCGCCTCCGTGACGTGCTGCGTCTGCAGGCGGTGCGCCGCCCAGCCCTGGTTGGAGGCGATGGCCTCCTCCGGAGCCAGCTCGTGCACCTTGCGCAGCCGCACCTCGGCGCCGGCCGCCTTCGCGCCCTCCTCGACGGCGCGGGCGAGCTGATACGTCGTGCCCGTCGCGCTGTAGTAGATGATCGCGACCTTCACCATGAGGACCCCCTCGCGAGCCGGCGTCAGGCCGGGTGTGGAGCGCATGGTGCGGCCGGGCCCGTGCCCAGGTCAGCGGGAATGGCGCGCGGGTGTTGTTGGAGGACACCCCACGCGGCCCGAGCGGCGGCAGTGGACACAGAGGACAGGCAGGCAGCCGAGCGTGCGCCATGCCTGCTCACCGGGGCTGGAAGCGGACCTTCACGCGCCGCTCCGTGGCCGTGGAGCGCGCATTCCATTTTCGCAGCCGTTGGGAAAGACTCGGGTGCGCAGGAGCCGCTTCCTGAGGGAAGTCTCAGACAGATTCGCTTCCCTTGCTGGTTTTTCAGCGAGACTTCAACGTCCGCCGTGGGGCTCTCACCCTCTGAGGCGAGGGGAGTGAAATGGCGCCTCCGTGCGCCACCGTGTCGCGGCCAATGTGCGGATTGCTCGCCCCCTGAAACCCCGGCAACCTTCCGCGCATGAACAGGCTGGGGAGCCACATGCGCTCGGGGGCGCAATCCGGACAGGCGGCGGTGGAGTCGGCCATCATCCTGCCGCTGTTCGTGTTCCTCATCCTCGGCATCCTGCAGCTCGGGCTGATGCACCAGGCGCGCTTGCTGACGAAGTACGCGGCCTACAAGGCCGTGCGCGCCGGCTCTCTGCACAACGCCAAGGTCGAGGAGATGGAGAAGGCCGCGCTCGCGGTGCTGCTGCCCATGGTGGGCACCCGGGCGGGAGGCCCGGACGGCATCGAGTACATCCGGCCCGTCGGCAGCGCGCAGGAGTTCGCCACCAAGTGGAACGAGCTGCAGAGCAACGAGATGCCGGGCGTGGGCCTGAAGTACGCGGAGGTCACCGTCTGCGGGCCCACGAAGGAAGACATCGGCTCGAACGCCTCGGAGCTGGACTTCGATGACCCGAAGAACACCAGCCCGGACGGCTGGCGTCAGAGCCAGCGCACCAAGCTGCGCATCCAGGTGACCTTCAACTACCGGATGATCATCCCCTTCGCGGACTGGGTCATCTACCAGTCCGCCCGGGGGCGGGAAATCCCGTCCGTCCTGATGATGGGCAAGGTCACCGCCGAGGAACAGAACAAGACGTCGAAGCGGAAGTTCGCGGGCGCCAGCACCTCGGAGGGGACCTACGAGGGCGCGGCCGCGCAGGGCGTCTACATCATGCCCATCCGCGCCACCTACACCATGCGGATGCAGTCGAATTTCTATCTGAACCGCAACAGCCTGCCCGAGAAGAACGAATGCGTGTTCCCGTTCTCGTACGAGTGAGGAGCCGTGCCCGGCGAGGGCAGGCCATGGTGCTGAGCGCCCTGTCCTTCCTGGTGCTCGCGCTGATGGTGACGCTGAGCTTCAACCTCAGCCACGCGCTGCGCCAGAAGATGGGCCTGCAGCAGCACAGCGACGCGCTGGCCTACTCCATGGCGGTGCTGGAGGCGCGCGCGCTCAACTACTACGCGGTGAGCAACCGGGCCATCGCCGGCTCCTACGTGGCCATGAACAGCCTGCACGCGTACATGGCCGCCATCAGCGTGACGGGCGACATGATGCGCGCCGCGCAGCAGAACTTCTACATCATCGCCGCGCAGGAGTTCGCGCAGTGCGCCTGCTACGGGTGCTGGCAGCATTGCATCCACGGCATGGAGGCCCTGCAGATCGCCGGCGATTTCGGCCAGACGGGGCGGGACTACGAGAAGAAGGCCCAGGGCACCGAGAGCAGCTTCAGGACCGCCATGGAGGGCCTGGACCTGCTGGTGGACAACATCCACACCGCGCAGAAGTCGGTGCACGAGAAGACGCTCCAGGCGGTGAAGGACGGGAAGAGCCACGGGCTCGGCCAGCTGGTGGAGCACAACGCGCCGGGCGCGAGCGACCTGCCCCAGGAAGTGGGCAGCATCAACGCGAACGAGTTCAACTGCGCGGTGGACGGGCTGGAATGCCAGGGCAGCGTGGGCAACTCCGACGAGAAGGCGCGCGCCAAGGTGATGACCGAAATCGCCAACGCGAGCCGCTCGGGCTGGCCGGCGACGCGGGACGTCGCCAACGCGATGCCGTCCTTCCAGATTCCGTCCTACCTGCATTCGAATTTCATGCAGGAGTTCGAGGACATCCCGGGCAGTGGCCTGAACCGTTTCCAGGTCCTCCGCCACGTGGGCACCGCGAAGACGGTGCAGGACGAGGGCAGCGTCAACGGGCCTGGGGAGCAGGACGGCAACGAGGGCACCACCGTCGCCGCCAGGGAGGAGGGCATGCTCTTTCACAGCTGGCGGGATGGAGCCATGCTGTCGTCCTACGAGTCCAAGGTCTGGAGCGACGAGAACGGCGGTGGCCACGAGCCCAGCGGCGCGCACAGCGGCACGCACCAGTTCGAGGGCGTCAACGCCCGGGCGCTGACCGCGTGCTCGCAGTCCGGCAACTGCTTCATGAAGTTCCGCGCCAACCCGTCCGCCGCGCGCGACTGGGGCCAGCCGCGCGTGTACAGCTACCTGACGCGGCAGCTCCGGGCGGGGGACACCTCGAAGGCGCCCTGGGAGCTGAACTCCTCCGCCACCGTGAGGATGACGCACGGGGGGCAGGGAGAGGGCCAGCTCACGCTCGCGGCGGCCGAGGGCATGAGCCTGTCCAAGGCGATGGTCTACTACCACCGCTTCGGGGCCAACGGCTGGAGGGAGGCACCCAACCTCTTCGGCCCCTACTGGCGCGCGAAGCTGCACCCCTTCAAGCCGGATGAGGCCGCGAAGGTGCTCGACGCGGCGGGGAACTCGGATGCGGCCGAGATGGCCCAGGTGCCGGGGGTGTCGCTGTGAGGCGCGCGCAACGTCGTGCGGCCCGGGGCGCCGCCGCGGTGGAGCTGGCCCTGAGCATGCTGGTGCTCATCCCCGTGTTCCTCTACGCGCTCTTCCTGGACGACCTGCTGCGCCACGTGCTGGACGCGCAGGAGGCCGCGCTCTCCACCATCTGGGACTACACCGTCCAGGACTACGCCAAGCAGCCGCAGGGTGAGGCCTTCGCGGGCTTCGGCAACGTCCAGGGGCACGTGCGGCAGATGTACTGTGACCACGAGTCCGGCATCGACAGCTACGAGGAGGGCGAGGCCGGGGAGTGTGGCTCGCTCGAGAACCACCACCACGAGCTGGTGTCCCATGCCTGCTGGCTCAACCCCGGCTCCGAGCAGGTGCAGTGCACGCTCAGCCGCGACGTGGGGGAGCTCGGGGTGTCGCAGCACCAGTCCTATATGGACGAGTTCGGCAAGGGCGGCCTCATCCGCTGCACGGCGCGCCTGGGCGTGCAGAACTACCTGCTGCAGCGCAAGGTCTTCGCGCAGTTCTCCAAGGTGGACCTGGCCCGGGACAAGAAGGACCGGGGCTCGGGCATCCACGCCAACGCGCAGGGCGGCACGTACGAGGACGACGCCAAGGGCGTCGCGGGTGACGTCTACCTGCTGCCCTGGGAGCGCAGCTCCATCGTCACCGACACGTGGGCCCTGACCGAGCACGCCGACATCCGTCCGGGCACCGCCCAGGGCGAGCTCTATGACCGCGTGCTCCAGCAGTACGAGCACCAGGACAACCCGGGCTTCACCCAGATGCAGAGCGAGGCCGTCAACTTCGTCCAGGAGGCCATCCAGGACGAGCTGCTCGCCCCGAGCCTGGCCATCACCGACAGCACGCCGCCGGGGGATGACCCGCGCAAGCCCAGCATCGCCATCAAGCCCCACCTGGAGGGTGAGCCGGCTCCGGAGGAGACCATCACCCAGCAGGGCAGCAGCCAGAACTACTTCAACAGCGAGTGGCAGGACTGGGACCAGGACAACAACAAGGAGAGCTACCAGCAGCGGGGCAACTGGTACATGGGCTGCAACCAGGAGGAGACCTGTTGAAGGCGTCGGCCTCCCATCCGGTCATCCGCGTACCGGCGCTCCTGTTCTCCGTGGCGGTGGTGGGCTGTCTCATCGGCTTCGCCTGGGAGCGCGTCGCGTACCGGAACGCCCCCGTGGACGGGGAGTGGGAGCCTCCCGCGCAACCGGGGCATGGCGAGGCGGGGGCGACGCGTGGGGGTGCGCGCACGCCCGGTGAGGAGGCCGTGCTGAAGCGGGCGCTGTCGCACTTCCCGCCCTACCCGCGAGCGAGCCGTCCGGAGGTGCTGGCGTCGGACTACCTGGGGCCCGGCGTGCCCATGGCCGTGGCGTGGTTCTCCACGAAGGACACGCCCGCGCAGGTGATGGAGCACTACGCGAAGGCGCTGCTGGAGAAGGGGCTGCCCGTCCTCCGCCAGGTGCACGGGGAGAAGGGCGGGTACGTGGGCTACTGGAGCCCCGCGACGATGGAGGTCCGGCTGGTGTCGGCGCTGGAGCAGGGCGGGGAGACGCTGGTCTTCGTGTCGGCCGGGCAGGTGCATGGCCTGCTGGAGCGGGCCATCGAGATGCCCGCGTGGGTGCCGCTTCCGGGGGAGCTGACCGACTTGCGGGCGATGAGCTTCGAGATGGAGGGGGCCACGCACCACGCGGTGTCCGGGCAGTTGCCGGAGGAAACGCTGGGTGGGGCGGAGGCGCGCTACCGGGCGGTGCTGCGTGAGAAGGGCTGGGCGATGGGGGCGACGGAGCCGCTGGAGCCGAAGGGCGTCTCGTTCGAGGTGAGCCAGGGTGTCATGCAGGGCCGGGCGGTGCTGCGCGAGCGTCCATCCCAGCCTGGGGTGGAGGTGCAGTTGTCGCTGCTGCAGCGGGGGGCCGCGCCATGATGGAAGCGCGTAGGGGTGCATCGATGAAGAAGACTTGGGGGCGCGTCGCCGTGGCCTGTCTGGGGTTGCTGCTGTCCGGCACGTCGGTGGCCGCGGGAAGGAAGACCTGCGAGCAGCACTGCGACGATGACGTGAAGCAGTGCAAGGCCATCTGCAAGAAGTACGCGGGCAGCAACGTGGCGAAGTGCCAGTCGGCCTGCTCCGACCAGAAGAAGCCGTGCATGGAGGCCTGCGCGGCTCCGGCGAGGCCGGCGCCCGAGTCCCGGGGAGGCGCGAAATGAAGGCAGGGCTCCGTCAGCGCTCCCGAGGGCAGTCCATGGTGGAGTACTCCGTCGTCACCGCGGCGCTGCTCGGCTTCACCGTGCTGGGCTGGCCGTTCCTGGTGCAGCTCCTGAACGGGCTGCACCGGTACTTCAGCTCCATCTACTACATCATCCAGTCGCCCGTGCCCTGAGGCACGGGCGCGAGGGTCGGGCCGGCTACGGCTTCACGGTGGTGACGAACTCCGCCTTGCCCCCGGAGACCTTGAGCACCACGGCCTCCTTCACGGCGTCGCGGTTGGCGTCGATGGTGATTCGGCCCGAGATGCCCGGGAAGTCCTTCGTCGCCGCAATCGCGTCGCGCAGGGCCGGGCCGCTCAAATCCGGGGCGCGCTTCATGGCCTCGATCGCCACGCGGGCCGCGTCGTACGCCAGCACGCCCACGCTGTCCGGCACGCTGCCGTAGGCCTGCTTGTACTTCGCCAGGAACTGCTGGAGCACCGGGTCCGGGTTGTCCGGCGAGTAGTGGTTGGCGAAGTAGCTGCCCTCCAGCGCGGACCCGCCCAGCTCGTACAGCTTGTCGGAGTCCCAGCCGTCACCACCCAGCAGCGGCACCCGCAGGCCCACCTCGCGCGCCTGCCGCGCGATGATGCCCACGTCCGTGTAGTACCCCGGCACGAAGACGGCCTCGGGCTTGAGCTGCTTGATGGCCGTGAGCTGCGCGCGGAAGTCCGTGTCGCCCTTCGAGTAGCTCTCGTCCCCGACAATCTTCCCGCCGAACTCCGTGAACTTCTGGTTGAACACGTCCGCCAGGCCCATGGAGAACGCGCTCTTGTTGTCGCGCAGCACCGCCACGCTGGAGAGCTTCAGGTGCTCCTTCGCGAACTTCGCCATGACGAGCCCCTGGAAGGGGTCGATGAAGCAGACGCGGAAGATGTAGTCGCCCTTCTTCGTCACCTCGGGGCTGGTGGACGTGGGCGTAATCATCGGCACCTTCGCCACCTGCGCCTTCTCCGCCATCGCCATGGACACCGACGAGGCCGCCTCGCCCAGGATGAGCACCACCTTGTCCTGGGTAATCAGCCGCGTCACCGCCTGGGCACCCTCCTCGGGGCGGCCCTGGCTGTCATACACGCGCACCGCCAGCTTCTTGCCCTTCACGCCCCCCGCGGCGTTCGCCTCGTTCAGCGCCAGCTCGATTCCGTTGCGCGCGGAGATGCCGAAGGTCGCCTCGGGGCCCGTCAGGCTGCCCACCTCACCCAGGAGGATGGTGTTGGCGTCCGCGGGGGTGGGGGTACTCGGGGCACCCGCCGCCTGCCCGCCCGGCTGGGGCTCCGTCGGCGCGGGCGCGGACTTCTTCTCGCAGGCCACGGCGGCCAGGGCCAGCGTGGCGAGCAGCATCAGGGGACGGCGCATCGGTGGGGTTCCTCCAGAGGGGGAAGCGGACGCTCAACCCTAATCCCGTCTCATGGATGGCGGGGACTTCTCTTCTTCATGGAGGCCCCCCGGCCCGCCCGCCCGCTGGCCAGGGGCCCTCCCGCCGGGGTACGAAATGTAATGTGGACTGAACTGGTCCACATTACATATGACGCCCCCGGTGGCCCGGAGGCCCCGGCAGGAACCGACTCAGAGAGGAGACACCCGCACCCATGCTTCGGATGAGCAAGATGACCGACTACGGCATCGTGCTGATGACCGAGCTGGCACGCGCGGACGGTGACACGCGCACCACCCGTGAGCTGGCCGCGCGCACCCGTGTGCCGCTGCCCTCGGTCAGCAAGGTGCTCAAGAGCCTGCTCCAGGCGGGGCTGGTGGTGTCCCACCGTGGCGCCAACGGCGGCTACGGCCTGGCGCGTCCTCCCCCCGAGCTGTCGCTGGCGGAGCTGGTCGCCGCGCTGGAGGGCCCCGTCGCCCTCACCGAGTGTGGCACCCACACCACCGCGGCCGGGGCGCCCTGCGGGCTGGAGCCCATCTGCCAGGTGCGCAGCCACTGGCGCCTCATCAACAACGCCATCCAGGAGGCACTGGGCCGCCTGACGCTGGCGGACCTGGTGGCCCCCGCGCCCCGCGTCCCCGAGCGGCTGGTGGGCCTGGGCACGCCCCCGGCCGGCGCCGGCGCCGTCACACCTCCTTCCGTTTCCGTCACAGGAGTCCGCTCATGAGCACCGACACCCTCCAGGAGCTGACCCGCCGCCCGTACGAGGCCGGCTTCGTCACCGCGGTGGAGTCGGACACGTTCCCTCCCGGGCTGAGCGAGGACGTCATCCGCCAGCTCTCCGAGAAGAAGGGCGAGCCCGCCTTCCTGCTCGAGTGGCGCCTCAAGGCGTTCCGCCACTGGCTCACCATGAAGGAGCCCACGTGGCAGGCCGTGAAGTACGCGCCCATCGACTACCAGGCCATCAGCTACTACTCGGCGCCGAGGCAGAAGCCGAAGAAGGGCAGCCTGGACGAGGTGGACCCGGAAATCCTCCGCACCTACGAGAAGCTCGGCATCCCCCTGCACGAGCAGAAGCTCCTCCAGAACGTCGCGGTGGACGCCGTCTTCGACTCGGTGTCGGTGGCCACGACGTTCAAGGACAAGCTGGCGAAGGCGGGCGTCATCTTCTGCTCGTTCTCCGAGGCCGTGCGCGAGCACCCGGAGCTGGTGAAGAAGTACCTGGGCTCGGTGGTGCCGTACTCGGACAACTTCTTCGCCGCGCTCAACTCGGCCGTCTTCAGCGACGGCTCGTTCGTCTACATCCCCAAGGGCGTCCGCTGCCCCATGGAGCTGTCCACGTACTTCCGCATCAACGCCGCGGAGACGGGCCAGTTCGAGCGCACGCTCATCGTCGCCGACGAGGGCTCCTACGTGAGCTACCTGGAGGGCTGCACCGCTCCCCAGCGTGACACCAACCAGCTCCACGCCGCGGTGGTGGAGCTCGTCGCGCTGGACGGCGCCACCATCAAGTACTCCACCGTGCAGAACTGGTACCCCGGCGACGCGGAGGGGCGCGGCGGCATCTACAACTTCGTCACCAAGCGCGGCATCGCCCACCGGGGCTCCAGGATTTCGTGGACGCAGGTGGAGACCGGCTCGGCCATTACCTGGAAGTATCCGAGCGTCATCCTCAAGGGCGACGACTCCGTGGGTGAGTTCTACTCGGTGGCGCTCACCAACAACCTGCAGCAGGCGGACACGGGCACGAAGATGGTGCACATCGGGAAGAACACCCGCAGCACCATCGTGTCCAAGGGCATCTCCGCCGGGCGCGGGCAGAACACGTACCGGGGCCTGGTGAAGGTGCTGAAGAGCGCGGAGAACGCGCGCAACTACACGCAGTGCGACTCGCTGCTCCTGGGGGACAAGTGCGGCGCCCACACGGTGCCGTACATCGAGGTGAAGAACGCGTCCGCGCAGGTGGAGCACGAGGCGTCCACGTCGAAGATTGGCGAGGACCAGCTCTTCTACTGCCGGCAGCGCGGCATCTCGCAGGAGGACGCGGTGTCCATGATTGTCAACGGCTTCTGCCGCCAGGTGTTCAAGGAGCTCCCCATGGAGTTCGCGGTGGAGGCGCAGAAGCTGCTCGGAGTGAGCCTGGAAGGGAGCGTGGGGTAGGCCCATGGCATTGCTGACTGTTCGCAACCTGCACGCCCGCGTGGCGGGCAAGGACATCCTCAAGGGAATCGACCTGGAGGTGCGCCCGGGAGAGGTGCACGCCATCATGGGCCCCAACGGCTCCGGGAAGAGCACGCTGGCCAGCGTGCTGGCGGGCCGTGACGGCTACGAGGTGACGCAGGGGGAGGTGCTGTTCGACGGCAAGCCCCTCCTGGAGCTGTCGCCCGAGGAGCGCGCCACGGCGGGCGTCTTCCTCGCCTTCCAGTACCCGGTGGAGATTCCGGGCGTGGGCAACCTGCACTTCCTGCGCACCGCGCTCAACGCGCAGCGCCGGGTGCGGGGGCTGGAGGAGCTGGACGCGATGGACTTCCTCCAGCTCGCCAAGGAGAAGTCGAAGCTGGTGAAGCTCGACACGGCCTTCATGAACCGCTCCGTCAACGAGGGGTTCTCCGGCGGCGAGAAGAAGCGCAACGAGGTGTTCCAGATGGCGGTGCTGGAGCCGCGGCTGGCCATCCTCGACGAGACGGACTCCGGCCTGGACATCGACGCGCTGCGCACGGTGGCCGGCGGCGTCAACGCGCTGCGCTCGCCGGAGCGCGGCATGGTGCTGATTACGCACTACCAGCGGCTCCTGGACTACATCGTCCCGGACAAGGTGCACGTCATGGCGGCGGGCCGCATCATCCGCTCGGGTGGGCGCGAGCTGGCGCTGGAGCTGGAGGAGAAGGGCTACGGCTGGCTGGGCCTGAAGGACGGCGCGAGCACGGCGGTGGCCGCGAAGGGCGGGGAGGTCCGGCGATGACGTCCGCCCTGGCGCACTACCTGGACGTGGCCTCGCGCTTCCACGCGCGCGACGCGTCCGCGCCGGAGTGGCTGCGGCGGGTGCGCGCCGAGGGGCTGGCCCACTTCGAGCGGCAGGGCCTGCCCACCTCGCGCGACGAGGCGTGGAAGTACACGCACCTGGCGCCCCTCGTGGAAGGAACGTTCGTTCCACCGGAGGAGGCGCGGAGGGCTGGGGACCTGGCGGCGGTGGTGGACCGGCTCGGGCTGCCTGGGCCGAGGCTCGTCTTCGTGGACGGACGGCTGGCGCCGGAGCTGTCGTCGCTGTCCGGCCTGCCGCGCGGGCTGACGCTGAAGCCTCTGCGGGACGCGCTGCGCGAGGACGGCGAGGTGCTGGAGGCACTGGTGGGCCAGCGGGCCCTGGCCTCGGAGCACACGTTCACCGCGCTCAACGCGGCCCTGCTGGAGGAGGGCGCGCTGCTGAGGCTGGCGCCGGGCACGCTGAGCGAGGTGCCGGTGCAGCTCCTCTTCCTCACGCGAGGTGACGCGCCGGTGCTGGCCAGCCCGCGCATCCTCGTGGTGGCGGGGGAGAGCAGCGAGGCCACGCTGGTGGAGACGTACGCCAGCGCGGGCCCGGGGGCGGGTGCCACCTTCACCAACGCGGTGACGGAGGTGACGCTGGAGGACAACGCCAGCCTGCACCACTACAAGCTGCAGGCGGAGGCGGACGCGGCGGTGCACGTGGGCGGGCTGCACGTGAGGCAGGGGCGGGACAGCCGCTTCGCCTCGTTTGCCTTCTCGTTCGGCGGGGTGCTGTCGCGCAACGAGGTGCACTCGGCCTTCGCGGGCGAGGGGGGGGAGGCCACCCTCAACGGCCTGTACGTGGGCCGGGGCTCGCAGCACCTGGACAACCGCACGGCGCTGGACCACGCGGTGCCCCGGTGCACCAGCCGCGAGCTGTACAAGGGCGTGCTGGACGACCGGGCGCGGGGCACGTTCCACGGGCTCATCCGGGTGCGGCCGGACGCGCAGCGCACGGACTCGCGGCAGCAGAACCGCAACCTGCTGCTGTCCGAGTCGGCGCAGGCGGACGCGCGGCCGCAGCTGGAAATCCTGGCGGATGACGTGAAGTGCGCGCACGGAGCGGCGGTGGGGCGGCTGGATGCGCAGGCGCTGTTCTACCTGCGCTCGCGCGGCATCCCCCGGGCGGAGGCCGAGCGGCTGCTCACCCACGCCTTCGCGCGCGAGGTGGTGGACGCGGTGCCGGCGGGGCCGGTGCGGGAGAAGGTGGAGGGCCTGCTGGCCCTGAAGCTGCCGGGCGCGGCCCGGCGGGAGGTGCGGGCATGAGCGGGTTCGACGTGCAGCGCGTCCGTGGTGACTTCCCCATCCTCCGGCAGGAGGTGCGGGGCCGCCCGCTGGTGTACCTGGACAGCGCGGCCACCGCGCAGAAGCCACAGGCGGTCATCGACGCCATCGTCCGCTTCTACCAGCACGACAACGCCAACGTGCACCGCGGCGTCCACGTGCTCTCCGAGCGCGCCACCGAGGCGTACGAGGGCGCGCGGGAGACGGTGCGCCGCTTCATCAACGCGCGCGACGCGAGGGAGGTCATCTTCGTGCGCGGCACCACCGAGGCCATCAACCTGGTGGCGCAGACGTACGGGCGCAAGAACATCGGCCCGGGTGACGAGGTGCTCATCACCCACATCGAGCACCACGCCAACATCGTCCCCTGGCGGATGCTGTGCGAGCAGACCGGCGCCGTGCTGAAGGTGATTCCGGTGGATGAGCGCGGCGAGCTGGTGATGGACGCGGTGGACGCGCTGCTGACGGAGCGCACGCGCATCCTCGCGGTGACGCACGTGTCCAACGCGCTGGGGACGGTGGCGCCGGTGAAGGAGCTGACGCGCCGGGCGCATGCGAAGGGCATCCCCGTGCTGGTGGACGGGGCGCAGGCGGTGACGCACTTCCCGGTGGACGTGCAGGACCTCGGCTGCGACTTCTACGCCTTCAGCGGGCACAAGATGTTCGGCCCTACGGGCATCGGCGTGCTGTACGGCCGCCTGGAGCGCCTGGAGCCGCTGCCGCCGTACCAGGGCGGCGGGGACATGATTCTCTCCGTGACGATGGAGAAGGTGACGTACAACCGGGTGCCGCACCGCTTCGAGGCGGGCACGCCGGACCTGGCGGGCGCGGTGGG
The DNA here is from genome assembly GCF_020037125.1 of Myxococcus sp. RHSTA-1-4. Classification (GTDB taxonomy): domain Bacteria; phylum Myxococcota; class Myxococcia; order Myxococcales; family Myxococcaceae; genus Myxococcus. The sequence continues at coordinate 326,622 of NZ_JAIQDG010000001.1, read as the reverse complement.
ACTGGCGGCGGCCATCCGCTACCTGGAGGCGCTGGGCATGGACGCCGTGGCGGCGCATGACCAGGAGCTGCTGGCGTACGCGACGCAGGCGCTGGAGTCGGTGCCCGGGCTGCGAATCGTGGGAAGGGCACGGGAGAAGTCGGCCGTGCTGTCCTTCCTTCTGGAGGACATCCACCCGCACGACGTGGGCACGATTCTGGACCGCGAGGGCATCTGCATCCGCACGGGCCACCACTGCGCGCAGCCGGTGATGCAGTACTTCCAGGTGCCGGCCACGTCGCGGGCATCGCTGGCGCTCTACAACACGCGTGAGGACGTGGACGCGCTCGTGCGCGGGCTGCACAAGGTGCTGGAGGTGTTCAAGTGAGCTCGGACCTGTCGGACCTCTATCAAGAGGTGGTGCTGGAGCACTCCAAGCGGCCACGCAACTACCGCGTGGTGGAGGGCCACAACCGCGAGGCGGCGGGCCACAACCCGCTGTGCGGCGACCAGCTCCTGCTGACGCTGAAGGTGGAGGGCGACGTCATCCGCGACGTCGGCTTCCAGGGGCAGGGCTGCGCCATCTCCAAGGCCTCCGCGTCGCTGATGACGGGGGCGGTGAAGGACAAGACGCGGGCGGAGGCGGAGGCGCTCTTCGAGCAGGTGCACAAGCTGGTGACGGAGGGGCCGGAGGGCGTGGACATGGACGCGCTGGGGAAGCTGGCGGTGCTGTCCGGTGTGAGTGAGTTCCCGGCCCGGGTGAAGTGCGCGAGCCTCGCGTGGCACACGCTGCGCGCGGCGCTGGAGGGACGCGGCGAGGCCGTGTCCACCGAGTAGGGGAGCGAGGGCGCCATGAGAGGAATGACAGCGGTGCTGGAGCGGGAGGTGCCCGCGACCATCATCCCGAGTGGAGACCGGGTGGCCCTGCCGGCCGGCGCGGAGCTGCGGGTGATGCAGACGCTCGGCGGCAACATCACGGTGCAGGACCCGTACGGCCAGCTCTTCCGCATCGACGAGAAGGACGGCGGCGCGCTGGGCGAGGAGTACGCGCCGAAGGAGAGGGCGGCGGCGGACCCGGGCACCTTCGACGAGGAGCAGGTCTGGGAGCAGCTCCGCACGGTGTATGACCCGGAGATTCCGGTGAACATCGTGGAGCTGGGGCTGGTCTACGCGTGCAAGGCGGAGCCGCTGCCGGAGGGTGGGCAGCGGGTGGACATCCAGATGACGCTGACGGCGCCCGGCTGCGGCATGGGCCCGGTGCTGGTGGACGACGTGCGCCAGAAGGTGTCCTCCGTGCCGGGCGTGAAGGAGGCCAACGTCGAGCTGGTCTGGGACCCGCCCTGGGACCAGAGCCGCATGACGGACGTGGCCCGGCTCCAGCTCGGGTGGATGTAGCGGGGGGCGCGTCAGCGCAGCGCGACCAGCCTGCGCGCCCCCACGCCGAGCGCCGCCGTCGCGAGGCTGCCCGCGAGCAGCTTCGGCCAGCGCCGCCGGGGCTTCTCGGCCTGGACCGCGATACGGGCCTCCACCTCCGGCATCTTCTCCGCGAACATCTCCACCATCCGGTGCACGAAGGCGGACATGTCGTGGGGGCCCCGGCTGGATACCCAGTTCCGGTCGCGGATGACGGGCGCGTCCACCCACTCTCCGCCCGCGTTCTTCACGTCGTCCTGGATGCCGGGCCAGGACGTCAGCTTCCGCCCCTCCACGAGGCCCGCGGAGGCCAGCACCCAGGGGCCGTGGCAGATGACGGCCGTGGGCAGGTTCAGCGTGTCCGCGTCGCGCACGAAGTCCTGCGCCAGCGCGCTCTGCCGCAGGGTGTCCGGATTGATGAATCCGCCGGGGATGAACACCGCGTCGAAGTCCGCGGCCTTCACGTCCTTCAGCGTCGCGTCCACGGAGACCTTCTTCCCGGGAGACATCAGGTTCATTCCCCGAATCTTCCCCTTGTGCAGCGAGACAACCGTCACGTCCGCGCCCAGGCTCTTCAGCACCACGAGGGGAATCGTCAGCTCCACCTGCTCGAAGCCATCCGCCGCCAGCACGGCCACTCGCAAACCCGTCAGCTTCTTCATCTCGCTCACCTTGTCGTCCCGAAAGGCTGTCGCTCCTGACCCTGTGCATGACGGCCGGGCCCGTGAATGGAGGAGGGGAGCGGGCAGGGGCCCCCTTCTCCCTTCGTCCCGGGCGTGAAGCTCCGCGTCATGGCGGCGGGGGCTGGCGTTGTGCCTCCCTGGAGGGCGTGCTAGCGACCCGGCGGACCGTCTGGCGGCGGGCGGAGTGCACCCCGTCCAGGGGGTTGCGGTTGATGACTCGCCGGAGGCCCACCGAATGCTCACCTCGCTCTCCCCCCTTCACCGCGGACTGCTCGCGGGCACCGCGTTGCTCCTCGGCCCCGTGGGCTGTACCAGCGTCGAGTCGGCCCGGGTGGAGGAGTCCCGGCTCTCCACGAAGGACGCGCCCGCAGTGAAACAGAAGTGGGGCCTCGTCATCCACGGCGGCGCGGGCGTCATCTCCCGGGAGAACCTCACCCCCCAGCGCGAGGCCGAGGTCCGCGCCGCGCTCACCCAGGCACTCCAGGCCGGCCACGCCGTGCTGGCGAAGGGCGGCAGCAGCCTGGATGCGGTGGGCGCCGCCATCCGCGTGCTGGAGGACTCGCCGTACTTCAACGCCGGCAGGGGCGCCGTCTTCAACCATGACGGCGTCAACGAATTGGACGCCGCCATCATGGATGGAAAGACGCGCATGGCCGGCTCGGTGGCGGGCCTGCGGCACGTGAAGAACCCCATCGACCTGGCGCGGCGGGTGATGGAGAAGTCGCCGCACGTGATGATGATTGGCGAGGGCGCGGAGGCCTTCGCGAAGGCCCAGGGCGTGGAGCTGGTGGACGCGAAGTACTTCTACACGGAGGAGCGCTGGCAGGGCCTCCAGCGCGCGCTCCAGAAGGAGCGCGAGCAGCAGCAGGCGGCCCCTCCGGGACAGCCTTCCTCCGCGCTCCAGCCGGGGTATGACCCCGTGACGGGGGACCACAAATTCGGCACCGTGGGCGCGGTGGCGCTGGACCAGGCCGGCAACCTCGCGGCGGGCACGTCCACCGGCGGCATGACGAACAAGCGCTACGGCCGGGTGGGGGACTCGCCCATCATCGGCGCCGGCACCTACGCGGACCCGGGCTGCGCCGTCTCCGCCACCGGCCACGGTGAGTACTTCATCCGCTACACGGTGGCGCGCGACATCTGCGCCCGCGTGGAGTACCAGCAACTGCCCCTGCCCGAGGCCGCCGACCGCGTCGTCAACGACGTCCTGGTGAAGGCCGGCGGCGAGGGCGGCGTCATCGCCATGGACCGCCACGGCAACGTGGCCATGCCCTTCAACTCCAGCGGCATGTACCGCGGCTACATGGGCGAGGACGGCCAGCCCCACGTCGCCATCTTCAGGGACGCGGAGCCGAAGTAGCGGCCCTCAGGCCGTGCGCGGCGTGGGCCCCACCCGCGCCGCGTTCCGGGCCATGCCCCCCACCACGGCGTGGTGGAAGGGCCGGATGACGTTGAAGTACACGGGCCCCGCCCAGTTCCGGTAGTGCACCAGCGTCACGACATGGAACCGCCGCCGGGGCCCACCGGCGGGCTCGGGCTCCACGACGACGGCCAGGGTGGCCTCCAGGTGCTTGTCCTCTGCGGCCACCACCCAGGCGTGCTCCTCCTCCGCGTGGCGCACCGTGAAGAACGACGCGGCGCTGCCCGGCGTCATGGGGATGTCCTCGGGGCGCAGGCGCTGGGGCCGGGGCATGCCCTCCTGCCGCATCCCGAGCAGCCGGACGAAGACGGCGCGCACCCGGTACAGGGCCGTCACCCACGCGGGCTGGTACGACATCAGCCCCGCGAGGAAGGCGCGCAGCGACGCCTCCGACTCCACCGTCTTCACGTCCACGTGGTCCGCGCCTTTCGCGAAGGGGCGCAGCGCCTCCGGCAGCCGCGTGGGTTTCCGGGCCTGGAAGATGACGCGAAGGCCCACCGGGACGAAGAGCCACGCGCCCGTGTCGGGCATGGGGACCCCGTTGAAGAGCACCCACCCGAGCAGTCCCCAGCCGAAGCTCGCGGGGAGCGGGCGGTTCAGCTCCCGCTCCACCCAGCGGGCCAGCGCTCCCATGATGAGCATTCCCCAGCCCGTCATCAGGAACCAGAAGGCCTCACCCCGGGCGGGGGTGTCCATGCGCACGCTCATGAACACGCCTTCCCGGACCATCTCCAGCAGCGGGTCCTTGAAGAGCACCAGCCCCGCGACCTGATGCACCGCGCCGATGAGCATCACCAGCGCCCCGTTCGTCACTCGCATGTGCGGCCTCCGTTCCTGTCATCGGATACGCATCCGTATCGCGATACGGGACCGTATAGTGCGGAGCCCGTCAGGACACAGGCCTGGACGCCAAGGAGGGGCTCCGCCAGACTGCGGTGAACGATGAGCCGCACTTCTGACCGCCCGCCCGTGCCCACGGGCTTCCGGACGCTCGAGGACATCCGCAAGCAGCGCCGGGGGCCGGGGCTCTCGGCCGAGGACTGGGCCGACGCGGCCCTCTGGAGCCTGGCGGACGGCGTCGAGGCCCTCTCGGTGGAGCGGCTGGCCCGGCGGCTCGGGGTGACGAAGGGCGGCTTCTACTGGCACTTCAAGGACCGGGCGGAGCTGCTCCAGGCCGCGCTCGCCCGCTGGGAGCACCTGGCCACCACCGAGGTCATCACCCAGCTGGACGCCCTGCCGGACCCGAGGGAGCGGCTGCACCGGCTGCTGGCGCTGACGTTCGAGCCCGACCCGCACGGGAGGATTGAGGTCGCCATCGTCGCGGGCGCCGCCTCGGACCCGCGCATCCAGCCCGTCCTGGCGCGTGTCTCCCAGCGGCGCATCGACTACCTGGTGAAGCTCTACCGGGCGCTCGGCCTGCCGGCCCGTGAGGCCCGCAACTGGGCGGTGCAGGCGTATTCCACGTACGTGGGGCTGCTGCACCTCGCCATCTCCAGCCCGGACACGCTGGGCACGGGACGGGCCCGCGCCGACTATGTCAAGCACATCGCCCGGACACTGATGCCTGTGTGAAACATGTATCGGCCCCCCCCCCGCCCCCTGGGGAGGGCCGGAGTCAGCGGCGGGCCTACTGTTGCAAGACGGGGATTTCCGACGAAACTCAGGGCATGTACTACGTCGCCGCCCTGGTCGTCCTGGTGGGCCTGTCCCTGGTCATCCGCCGTGCCCTGCGCTCCCGGAGGGACCTCGTGTCCACCATCCGGCAGGGGAGTGCCGCGCGGGTGGAGGCGCTGCTGCGGAAGCGGCCGGGGGTGCTCGCGGCGGCCCGGGACTCCGTGCGTGGGCCGCTCCAGGCCGCGGCCTCGGTGGGCAGCCGCGACATCGTCGAGCTGCTGCTGGCCCGCGGGGTGGACCCGGCGGGCATCGACGCCTGGGGGCAGAGCGCGCTGCACGTGGCGGCGCTGCACGGCCACGTCGACCTGGTGCGGCGCTTCCTGGAGCTGGGGGTGGACGTGAACCTGCGGGCGGGGCGGGCCACCTCCGAGAAGGTGCCGTCCCGTGCTGGCGCCACCAGCGTCCACTTCGCCTGCGGCGCCGGCCAGCTCGCGGTGCTGGACCTGCTGGTGGAGAAGGGCGCGGCCTGGGACGCGGTGGACGAGAAGGGCCTCACCGCGCTGCACGAGGTGGCCGCGCGCTCCGGCTCGGTGGAGGTGGCGCGGCGGCTGCTGGAGCTCGGCTGCGCGGTGGATGCGGTGGACTGCCTGGAGCAGACGCCGCTGATGCTGGCGCTGACCTACAAGCGCAACGCGCTGGCCGCCCTGCTGGTGGCCCACGGCGCGAGCCCCCATGCCCGGGGCCCGCTGGAGTTCACCCCCCTGCACCTCGCCGCCCTGCGCGGCCTGGACGACCTCGTCTCCGGGCTGCTCGCCGCCGGCGCGGACCCCCAGGCCCGCAATGACTTGAAGCTCACCCCGCTGGACGTGGCCCGCGCCGAGGGGCACGCGTCCGTCGTGGCCCTCCTCGAGGAGGCCCAGGCCCGGCGCGCGGGGTAGCCGCGCGCCGCTCCGGCCTGGGCCGCCCGGCTACTGCTTCACCAGCACCAGCTCACGCGTCTGGATGAGGTCCACGTCGCCGGTGAAGCCGGCGAACTGCTCGTACTGGCCGGGTGCGACGCGGGTGCGCGGCAGGCGCAGGGACTCGGTGATGGTGAGGACTCCGCCCTCCTGCTTCTCCGAGCGCGTGAAGCGGCCGAAGGCGCTGTCCACGTTGAGCGCCGCCTGCGGGTCCGCCAGCTTCCAGCCCGCCGGCATCTTCAGCGTCACCTGCGTGTGGCTGGCCTCCGTGTTGTCGATGTAGAGCGGCGTGCGGCGCGTGCTGAGCTGCACGTAGCGCCGGCCGAGCTGCGCGGGGAAGGTGAGGGGCCCCAGCGCCATGCGCTTGTCTCCCTCCAGCCGGCCGAAGCGCGGCACGGTGAACTCGTAGTGCAGCACGAAGGGCGCGCCCACCTGCTCCTGGTGGTCCAGCTTCACGCTCGACAGCGCCGCGCCGCCGAAGTACCGCGCCACCGCCCCCTGGAGCGCCTGGTTGCGGCTCTCCGCGGACAGCTGGCTGAAGGCCTCGGCAATCTGCGCCGCCTCGAAGCCCGAGTACACCTCCTCACCCTTCCCGGTGAGCTGCCCCTCCGCGTCCAGCTCCAGCGCCAGCCGCACCTCCTTGCCGGGAGCCTCCTTCATCGGCGGCGTCTTCACCTTCTCCAGCGGGCGGCCGGGCTCCGGCAGCAGGTACGCCTCGCGCTCGCCCATGGCCGGCTCCGGCAGCTCGCCGAAGGGGCCGAAGCGCACCGACGTGTCCACCCACACCGGCTCGCTGCCCGGCGGCTCCACGCGCAGGGCCACGAAGGGCAGCAGGCTGTCCTGCGGGAAGAGGTACGGCGCCGGGTCCGTGCTGAAGGTGCGAATCGCCACCACGCGCGCCGGAATCCCCAGCGCGTCCAGTCCGGCCTTCAGCACCGTCAGCCGGCTGCCGCGGTCCTGCGCCACGGTGGACGCCGCGGACTGCGCCAGCCCCGAATCCCGCCCGGAGAAGCGCTGCATCACCGCCGCGTGCAGCGCCTTCACCGCCTCCAGGCCCTGCTTCCCCTCCGCCGCCTTGCGCGCGAAGGCCTCCACCTCCGCCGTGCGCTGCCAGCGGTCCTGGAAGGCATCGCCGTAGACGCGCACCAGCCCGTCATTGCCCGTGGCGCCCGCGCCCACCAGGACGAAGGGCAGGTACTCGTTGCTGGACTGCGGGGCGTCCGGCTCGGCGATGAACGGCGGCACCCGGCGCGCCTCGTAGTGGAAGACCTCCACGTCTCCCTCCACCTTCGGCGCGGGCGCCTTCATGCCGTGCGCGTCCACCTTCATGCCGCTGCCCTTCGGCGCCACCACGGTGTACGTCGTCCACGCGTTCGGCTGGTTGGCGATTTGGAAGTAGAACGCGGACGCCGTGAAGCCCGGCTGCGCGGGGCCGCGGGGGCCCTCCGCCAGCAGGTACTCCACCTGGATGTAGTCGCCCACCTGCACGCCCGGCAGGCTCACCGTGTCCTTGCCCTCGATGTTCTCCGGCTCCAGCACGCGGCCGTCCGCCTTCAGCGTGCGCAGCGCCAGCACCTGCGCGCCGCGGGGCACGTTGACCTCGGCGATGTCCTGCACGCCGGACTGCTCCAGCGCCTTCTGCACCGTGTGGATGCGGTTGACGATGCTGCCATCCGGGTACACGCGCACCGCCGCCGCATCCAGCACGAAGGCCGCCGCGCTGCCGCCGGTGACGGGCTCCGCCTCGTAGGCGCGGATGGCCTCCCGTGCGTCGATGGCGTACTCCTGCAGCAGCTCGCGGCCCGTCTTCGTCCGCTCCACCGCGCGGCGCAGGGACAGGTCGTCTCCCTCCATGGCCAGCGCCTTCTCCCGCAGCGCGAGCGCCTCGGCCGGCTGGCCCGCGTGCTCGCGCACGTCCGCCATCCGCTTCACCAGCTCCGCGTTGCGCGGCCACACCGCCGCCAGCGCCTTCAGCACCGCCGTGGCGTCATCGTAGCGGCGCAGGGACACGTAGAGGTTGGCCAGCGAGTTGCCCGTGCTCGCGCTGCTGGGGTCCCTGGAGAGCAGGTCCGCGTACAGCTTCGCCGCGGTCTCCATGTCGCCCCGCGTGCGCGCGTGCTCGGCCTCGCGCACCACCGCGCCGGGGCAGCCGCTCAGGGCCTCCACCAGCCGGTCTCCGCGCTCCACCGCGTCTCGCCGGCGCGCCAGGTTGTACTGGAGCCCCAGCGCCTCGCAGTGGCCCGGCTGCGCCTCCAGCGCCACCGTCAGCGACTCCTCCGCGAGCGCCTCCACGTCCAGCGCCAGCGCCGCGCGCGCCCGCGCCATGGACACCGCGGGGCTGGCGGCGGCCGCCGCCGGGTCCACCGCCTTCAGCGTCTCCAGCGACGCGGCCGGCTGCCCGTCATCCATGAAGAGGTCCGCGCGCACCAGCAGCGCGGCCACGTTGCCCGGGTCCTTCGCCAGCACCGCCTCCAAATCCCTCGTGGCCCGGCCCCGCGCCACCTTGGCGGGCACCGTGCGGTCCACGGCCGCCAGCTCCGCGCGCAGCGCCAGCAGGGCCGGGGTGTTGGCCTCCACCGCCGCCATCAGCCGCCGCGCCCCGTCCGCGTCCCGGGCCATGCCGTCGCGCACCGCCAGCACCGTGGCCAGCAGCCCACCGGCCTCCTCCTCCAGCGCCGTCTTCAGCGACTCCACCGTGGGGTACACGCCCGGCGTCTCCTCGGAGCTGTCCGGCGCCTTGCCCCACGTCTGGGGCGCAGGCCCGGCGGCGGGGGTGAAGCGCACGCCGGAGGGGCGCCCGTCCTCGCGCAGCAGGGCGAAGGTGAGGAGGCCGGAGGTGCCGGCCTTGAACTGCCGGATGAGGAAGCGGTGCTTGCCCGCGGGCAGCTCCACGGCGCGCGTGGTGACGGTGGAGGCGGCGCGCTCCCAGGCTCGGCGCTCCATCAGCGGCGCTCCGTCCAGCAGCACCTGGTGCGAGGTGCCGCTCACCGAGCGCGCCACGTAGGTGCCCGGCTCCGTCACCTCCGCGTCGAAGGCCAGCAGGTACAGGTCACCCTCGCCGGGCTCGCCGCCCAGGTCCAGCCGGCCGTCCGGCGCGCGCAGCGTGCGCACGGGCAGCGGGCCGAAGGCGCCGGTGAAGGGGCCCGCCAGCGAGCCGGATTGGCTCACCGGGTCCGCCTCGTCCCACGCCAGCACGTGGAAGGGGGAGAAGGGGCCCACCAGCGCCGCCTCGCCCACGCCACCCAGCTCGCGCAGCACCGCGTCCCGTGCCTTCGCGTCCCCCCGCACCACGTGCACGGACAGGCGCGCGCCGCGCAGCAGGAAGGCCGTCTCGCCCGTCGCGCCCGCCGCCAGCGCGCGCTCCACGCCCTTGAGGATGTCGTCGTCCAGCGCGCGCGACGTGCCCACCAGGTCCAGCGTGTACCGCGCGGCGGGCACCGCCAGCGGGTGCCGGGGCGCGCGCGCCGCCAGCTCCAGCGAGGCCGCCAGCGCCCGGTCCGGGCGGCCCGCGCGCCGCGCCAGCCAGTGCTGCCCCATCAGCGCGTACGGGTCGCCCGGGTCCTTCGCCACGGCCGCGTCGAAGCGCTGCTGCGCCAGCGCGGGGTTGCCCGCCACCAGGTACGCATGGAAGCCCGCCAGCGCGAGCGTGCGGGCCTCGTCGGCGCCCTTCTCCGCCCGCTCGGCGGCGGACTCGAGGACGCGGGGCGTGACGGAGGAGGGGGACTTGGGGCAGCCGGACAGGGCTGCGAGGAAGGCGAGCGCGGCCAGGCCGCGGCGGAAGGTGCGCATAGGAGGGCCGAAGGGATAATGCAATCCCCCGTGGGTGGCCATATTCCCCTGCGCGGAGATGTCCGCTGTGGGCGCTTCGGCGGGGCTACCGCCGCTTGCCGCCCTTCGGGGGCGCCTTCGCGGGCTGCTTCTTGGGCGGAGGTGGCGGGGCCTTCTTGGGCGCCACCGCCTTGGCGGGCACCGGGGCGGCGGGCCTCACCGCCAGGGTGGGCACCGGGGCCGTCGTCCCCGGAGGGGGCGCCTTGCGCACGGTGAAGGTGAGTCCCTCGATGCGGCAGGTGCCCTCGATGCAGCCGACGGCGGGCACGGGGGGCAGCTCACCGAAGTGCTCCATCCAGCCCGGCCCCAGGTTGATGGGCTCGGCGATGGCGCGCTGCTCCTTCCCCTTGCCCACGAAGGCCTGGAGGACGCCTTCCGCGTCCACCTTCAGCTCCAGCACCGCCTCGCCCTCGGGGGCGTCCGGGCCCAGCATGGTGCCGCGGCGCTCGTCCAGCGCCCACTCCAGCCGCACGGGCTCGCCGGCGCCATTGTGGATGAGCGCCACGTAGTCGAGGTCCGTGCTGCCCACCAGCAGCACCGCGGCCTGCGTCGCCCGTGGCGGCCCGTTCCAGAAGGCCAGCGCGCGGCGCATGGGCGTGGGGGGCGCGGCGTCCGCCCGCAGGCGCGCGCTGAGCGTGGCGATGTCTCCCTCCCGGCCCACCACGTTCATGCGGACGCGGCCCACGCGCGACTGTCCGTCCACCGCCGGGAAGATGACGGCGTTCTCCTGGAACTCCACCGGGCGGCCCGACACCAGCAGGTTCAGTTGCTCCGGGCCCTCGCCCAGGGCCAGCGTGCGCCTCTCCGAGGCATCCTCGCTGCGCCCGGGCCCCGTGAGGGCCGACATGGGGCCCAGGTCCTCCATGATGGCCGCGCCGGGCTGCACCCGCGGGCGCGCCTCGCCGTCGCGCAGCCACTCCCTGGCCAGCACGCCCAGCGCCGCCAGCACCACCAGCGCGGCGGCGGCCTGCAGCGTCTTGCGCACCACCTTGCGCACGCCCTGGCGGAGGCGGTGGATGCGTGTCGGCCTCACCGCCGGCAGGGACGACATGCTGCCGGGCACCAGCAGCTCCAGGTCCTCGATGAGCGCCCGCACCGAGGGGTAGCGGTCCTCCGGGTCCGGCTTGAGGCACCGGGTGACGATGGCGTCCAGCCGCGGGTCCAGCCCCTCCTTGCGCTGCGAGGGCGGGTCGAAGGTGCCCAGCGGCACCTCCCCGGTGAGCCACTCGTAGAGGATGACGCCCAGCGAGAAGATGTCCGCGCGCGCGTCCGCGTTCTTCGCGTCCACGCGCTGCTCGGGCGCCATGTACGACAGCGTGCCCATGGACACGTGCGTGGAGGTCAGCGCGTAGCGCGAGGACGGGCTGGCATCCGCCAGGAACGACGCGAGCCCGAAGTCCGACACCTTGGCGATGCCGCCGGCCTGCTGGTCCAGCAGGATGTTCTCCGGCTTCAGGTCCCGGTGGATGACGCCGCGGCCGTGCGCGTACTCGATGGCCCGGCAGATTTCGAGCATCCGCCGCAGCGCGCCCGTGACGTCCAGCTCCGGCGCGCGGATCAACTCGCGCAGCGACGGGCCGTCCACGAACTCCATCACCAGGTAGTACGTGGTGTCCGTCTTCCCCTTGTCGACGATGGAGACGATGTGGGGATGGCTCAGCGCGGCGAGCGCCGCGGCCTCCTTCTGGAACCGGGCGATGAAGGAGGGGTCCTTGGCCAGCTCCGGGTTGAGGAGCTTCACGGCGACCGTGCGGCCAAGCGAGAGCTGGGTGGCCTTGTGGACCTCACCCATGCCGCCACTCCCGACGAGCTTCTCGAGGTGGTAGCCGCTGATGAGGTCCGGGGAGCGGGGCCGGCTGATCGCGGTGGGGTCGATTGAGGACATTGGCGGTGGGCGCGGGGGGGGGCGCCAGGGTAGCAGAAATCCGCCGCCTGACTATCCGCCCGGATGACGTCGCCGCCACCCCCCCGGGCAGGCGTCCGTCAGCGCCCGGACGCCGTGCGGCTGACCGCCTGCCGCAGGCTGTTGCGGACCTGGTCCAGCGACGAGCGCATCTGCCCGTGGCGCACCGACGCCGCCACCGCCCGCGACAGCGACTTGAGGAGGCTGACCTCCTCCGGCTTCCAGCCGCGAGGCTGCCGGCAGTCCTCGAAGGCCACCATGCCCCACCATTGCTGACGCGTGGGGTTGATGGGGCACATCAGCACCGATTGCGTACCCTGTCGCTCCAGCAACTCACGCATCATCGGCGGGGCGTCGCGGGTGGGGCAGGCCACCACCATGCCCGCCTCCAGCATGTCCACCCAGCCCGGCGCGAAGTCCCGGAAGCTGAAGGCGCGCAGCACGGGGTTGGCCAGCGGCGACGGCGTGGGCGGCTCCGCCCAGCCGTAGCGCATGTCCGTGATGAACCGGCCATACGTGCCCTGCGTGCGGTTCTCGAAGATGTAGGCCCGATGCACGCCGAGCGCGTGGCCCACCATGGCCAGCGTCTCGATGCCCGTGGTCGCGCCCAGTCCCTTCTCCAGCAGGAGCTTCGAGGCTTCGGACACCTTCGAGAAGGCTTCAATCATTGGGGGACTCCAGGAGGGGGGCTCCAGAAAAGGGCGACTGCCAGCGAGTTCCGACACTATCCGGACCGGTCTGTCATTCGCTTAAGTCACATTAAGCAGGATTCCTCTGTTCCTGTCAAATCTCATACTCATTGAATGACGCAAAGCCGCTGAAAGCAGGATGACCCGGGAGGGTCGGAAATAACCTCCATTTGATTTCGAGTGAGGCCCGGCACCGACGGGCGGTACGGGTGCGGGGAGACCCGGAAAAAGACAGCGGGGGCGCTCCCCTTGGAAGGAGCGCCCCCGCGTGTGTGCTTCGGACCTGAAAGTCAGGAATTACTTGGTCTCGGCGGCGGTCTCCGTCTTCGGAGCGGCCTTCTTGGAGGACTTCTTCGCGGGCTTGGCCTCGGGCTTCGCCTCGGCCTTGGGGGCCTCCGCGGCGGGGGCGGGGGCAGCTTCGGCGGCCTTCACCTCGGCGGCGGGCTTGGCCTCGGCGGCGGCCGGCTTGGTCTCCGCGGCGGCGGGAGCCGGGGTGTTGGCGAACGCGGTGGCGGCGGCGAGGAGGGCGGCGGCGAACACGGTCTTCATGGAAAGCTCCGTCGGGGGGGACGACGCGGGATTGCGTCGCTGTGTGCCCCGTTCCTTGAGCAGCCGGCGTGCCAGCGCCGCCTCCAGAGGGAAGCGTCCATGTGGGAGATGCTGCTCGTGGGGAGAAACTCCGCAGCGGGCCGTGGCACGCTGGGGGCCTGCTCCCCAGGCGGGCACGTGCCGCTTTGACGGCACCGGGGCAGTTGAGCAAGCTGCACGCGCTACCCGGTTCCCTCGCCGCGCATGTCGCGCGGCCGCGGTGCGGGAGAGACGGTGTATGCGGTACCTGCGGCTCGTGACGGCGGTGTCCTGGCTGGGCGTCGGATGCGCGGGAATCCCTCCCGCGCGCCTGGAGGCCCAGGTGCTGGAGACGGAGCGGTGGCGCCGTGAGCTCGAGGCGGAGCGGGAGCGCACCGAGGCGCTGGCGGCACGGCTGGCGTCGCTGGAGTCGGCCATGGAGCGGCTGGCGCTGGAGCGCGCCGAGGCGGAGCAGGGGCGCGTGGCGGTGCTGGAGGAGCTGGTGCGCACGGAGGCGGACCGGCACGCGCTGGAGGAGCACAACGCGCAGCTCCTGTCGCTGGAGCGCCAGCTCAACGAGCTGAAGGAACTGAAGGAGATGCACGAGGAGCTGTCGGAGGTCTGGTACGAGTCCGCGCTCGAGCGCGCCCGGCGGCGCATGCATCCTCCGCGTGAGTCCGCTCCTCCGGCGGGCAACGGGACGGCGGCACCCTGAAGGACGGCGCGCGGCCTGCGCGACGCGGGGCCGCCGTGTTAGAGGACTCGTCCCTGGTGAGCTCCCCCACGCCCATTCGCGGCTACCGCGCCGGCTTCTTCTTCGCGGTGGCGCTGCTGTCGGCCGTCACCGCCTTCACGCTGTGGACGGAGGTCCGCACGGGACGGCAGGTGGACGCGCTCGTCCAGGAGGCGCTGGCGCGCGCGGGCCTCATCGGCCGCATCCGCGTGGACGCGCTGTCGCTGGAGTCGGCGATTGAGGCGCACGTGCGCGCCACGGACGACGCCGAGCGCGCCGCCGCGGACGCGGTGATGGAGGAGATTCTCGCGGACATCCGCGCCTCGTCGGAGGCGTACACGCGCAACCTGCCGCCGGGGGAGAAGGCGGTGTGGCAGCGCTTCAACGCCGCGTGCCAGGGGCTGGCGGACCAGGTGCGGGCGGCGGCGGTGTTCTCCCAGCGGCGCGAGGGGGAGCGGGCGCGGCGCCACCTGGCCGAGCGCATCCGCCCGCTGGCGGCGGAGCTGGACGCGCTGGCCGGCACGCTGGCGCAGGAGAACGCGGACGAGGCGCGCAGGCTGGCGGGGCACCTGGCGGACCTGCGCGTGCGCACGACGGCGTTCGGCGCGGTCGCCACGCTGATGGCGATTCTGGTGTCGCTGGTCGTGGGCCTGCACATCACCTCCGTGCTCAAGCGGCAGGACGCCACCATCCAGGGGCAGCTCGAGGAGCTGGGCCGCCACAACCAGGAGCTGGACGCCTTCACGCGGCGCGTGGCGCACGACCTCATCTCTCCGCTGGCGCCGCTGAAGGGCTACCTGACGCTCATCCGCCGCACGGGCGCGGTGAAGGACGCGGGGGCGCTGGAGATGCTGGCGCAGTGCGAGTCCAGCGCGGTGCGGATGGGCGAGCTGATTGAGGCGCTGCTGCGCTTCTGCCGGGCGGGCACGCGCGGGGAGAAGACGGTGGCGGAGCTGGACACGGCCGTCACCACGGTGCTGCTGGAGGTGGCGCAGACGGCGGCGTCACAGGGCGTGGCGCTGGAGCGGGAGCTGGAGCCCGGCGTGGCGGTGGACTGCCCGGGCCAGCTCCTGCAGGTGAGCGCGCGCAACCTGCTGACCAACGCGGTGAAGTACACGGCGGGCCGGCCGGAGCCGAAGGTGAGGGTGCGGGTGGCGTCGGAGGGCGGCGAGGCGGTGCTGGAGGTGGAGGACAACGGCATCGGCATGTCGCAGGTGACGCTGGCCTCGCTGTTCCAGCCCTTCTTCCGCGCGGCCGAGGTGCGGGGCCTTCCGGGCCATGGCCTGGGGCTGGTCACCACGAAGCGGGTGGTGGAGGCGCACGGAGGCACGCTGGTGGTTCGCTCGGAAGAGGGGAAGGGCACGCGGGTGGTGGTGCGCTTTCCTCGCGTGGTGCGCCCGGTGGCGGCGGGTGGCGCCGGTGACGCACGGACTTCCCCCGCCGCCTCCGGAATGCGCAAGGTCGGCACATGAGCACAGCCCGCATCCTCGTCGTGGACGATGACCCCCAGGCTCGAGATTTGCTCCAGCGGCTGCTGGGCGTGCTGGGGACGGTGACGCAGGCGCCGGACCCGAAGCGCGCGGCGGAGCGGCTGGCGGAGGGGTCGTTCGACCTGGTGATGACGGACATGGCCATGCCCGAGCCGGGGGACGGGCTGAAGGTCCTCCAGGCGGTGAAGACGCACCTGCCGGACACACCCGTCATCGTGGTGACGGCGTTCGGCAACATCGAGGGCGCGCTGGACAGCATCCAGCAGGGCGCCTTCGACTACCTGGCGAAGCCGTTCGACGTGGACGCGATTCTGCGGGTGGCGAAGCGGGCGCTGGAGCAGAAGCGGCTGGTGGAGGAGAACCGCTCGCTGCGGCAGCAGGTGGAGCGCACCTCGCTGGTGCTGGTGGGGCGCAGCCCCGCGCTGCTGGAGGTCTACAAGCAGGTGGCGCGGGCGGCGGCGAGCAACGTGCCGGTGCTGATTACGGGCGAGACGGGGACGGGCAAGGAGATGGTGGCGAGGGCGCTGCACAAGCGCTCGCCGAGGGCGGCGGGGCCGTTCATCCCGGTGGACTGCGGGGCGATTACGGAGTCGCTGATGGAGAGCGAGCTGTTCGGTCACGCGAAGGGCAGCTTCACGGGCGCCTCGGGCGCGCGGCGGGGCGTCTTCGAGGAGGCGAGCGGCGGCACGCTCTTCCTGGACGAGATTGGCGACGTGGGGATGAAGGTGCAGTCGCAGCTGCTGCGCGTGCTGCAGGAGGGCGAGATTCGCCGCGTGGGCGAGAGCGTGCCGGTGAAGGTGGACGTGCGGGTGGTGGCGGCGACGAACAAGGACCTGAAGGAGCGGGTGGAGGAGGGGCTGTTCCGCGAGGACCTGCTGTACCGGCTGGACGTGGTGCACCTGCACCTGCCGCCGCTGCGGGAGCGGCGCGAGGACGTGCCGGCGCTGGTGGAGCACTTCGCGGCGAGGCACGCGCGGGGCGGAGCGAGGCCGGTGGTGACGCCCGAGGCGATGGCCCGGCTGACGGGCTACGACTGGCCGGGCAACGTGCGGCAGCTGGAGAACGTGGTGGCGCGGGCGCTGGCGCTGAACGTGACGGGCGTGCTGGGGCCGCAGGACTTCCCGGAGCCCATTGGCGAGGCGACGCCGAAGCTGTCGGGGCTGGCGGGAGACATGCCCAGCCTCGCGGAGCTGTCACGCCGGTACGCGGCGCACGTGCTCCAGCACGTGGGAGGCAACAAGAGCGAGGCGGCGCGGCTGCTCGACGTGGACCGCAAGACGCTCTACAAGCTGCTGGAGGCGCACGGGACGGAGGCGGAGTCGTAGCGCCCCGCGCGAGGCCGAGGTCCGGCTACGGAGCTGGCTCCTGCCTGCCCGACTGGTGAACGGAAGACGTTGGCGGGCCTCGTGGATTGCCCTTCCAGGTGCCAGTCAGCCTGACTATCCCATCTGGGTGGAGTGCGTTGAGTCCACGCGCCGTTCAGTTTTGAGCCTCCCAATCATGACCCCTGCTTCTTCCGACCCCCACCTCCGTCAGGTCATCGAGCAGCTCCTGGTGCTGGACCGGGAACCGCTCCAGGAGGGGGCGCCGCTGGACGACCGCGGGCTCATCGAGAAGCTGCTGGTGACGGCGGACGCCGCGCCGGTGCTCCTCTCGTACGTGGACACCGAGGAGCGCTACCGTTTCTGTAACCAGGGCTACGAGCGCTGGTTCGGTACGCCCCGCGAGCAGGTCATCGGCCGGAGCGTGCGCCAGGTGGTGGGGGACGCCGGGTACGAGGCCATCCGCGAGCATGTGAGGGACGCCCTGTCCGGACGCAGGGTCCGGTTCGAGAGCGCCATTCCCTACCGCGAGGGCGGCACTCGCGTGGTGCGGGCGGACTACCTGCCCCATGTCGACACCCACGGCCACATCGCCGGCTTCGTGGCGATGATCGCGGACATCACCGAGTTGCGCCACGGCGAGGAGGCCGAGCGCATCGCCCGCAAGCTGCGCGAGAGCGAGGACCGGCTGCGCCTGGCCCTGGAGGCCGCGGACCTGGGCACCTGGGACCGGGACTACTCGACGGGCAGGAGGAACTACAGCGACCGGTGTCTGGAACTGCTGGGCATGCCGCCGGGCAGCCATCTCGATGAAGGATTCCCGGACCGGTGCGTGCACCCCGAGGACCTCCCTCGCCTGAACGCGGCGCGGAGCGCGGCCCTCGACCCGGCGGGTGACGGCCTCCTCCGCATCGAGTTCCGTGTGGTCGGCCCCCGGGTGCCGCGAGAGCGCTGGGTGGTGGCGCACGGACAGGTGCACTTCGATGCGCGGCGGCGGCCCCTGCGTTTCATCGGGACCCTGCAGGACATCACCGCGGCCCGGCGGGCCCGCCTCCGCGCGGACCGGCTGGCGGCGGTGTCCTCCTCGCTGTCCCGGGTGCTGTTGCCGGAGGCGCTGTCCGAAGTGGTGGTGCGAGAGGGCGCGGCGGCGCTGGAGGCCGTCTCCGCTTCGCTGGTGCTGCTGAGTGAGGATGGCACCGCGTTCGAGCTGGGCGCCGCGTACGGCATTCCCGAGGAGGCCCTGGCGTCGTGGCGGCGCTTCCCCGCTGACACGCCCATCATGTACCGGGACGCCGTGCGCATGGGGAGGCCGGTGCTGTGCTCGGACCTGGAAGCCCTTCATCGCGACTACCCGGCGCTGAAGGACTCGCCCGCCGCGCCGGGACGGGCCTTCGCCGCGCTGCCGTTGACGGTGGACGGGCGCGTCCTCGGCGCCTTCGGCTTCACCTTCGCGCACGAGCAGTCCTTCGAGCCGGAGATGCTCCAGTTCATGGAGTCGCTCGGCCGGCAGTGCGCCCTGGCCCTGGAGCGCGCGCGCCTGTACGACGCCGAGCGCCGGGCCCGCGAGGAGGCCGAGGGATTGAGAGACGGGCTGGCCAGGGAGCGGAGCCTGCTGGAGGCCATCCTGGACCAGCTCCCGGTGGGCGTCGTCATCGCCGAGCCCGAGGGCCGGCTCGTGCGCGGCAACCCGGCGCTGGAGGCTGCCTGGGGCCATCCCTTCGTGGCCTCGGAGGACATCCCCGCGTACGTGGCCTACCAGGGGTACCGGCCGGACGGCACGAAGTACGAGCCCCACGAGTGGCCGCTCGCGCGCTCGCTGACGCATGGCGAGACGGTGCTGCGCGAGCCGGTGCGGCTGCGCATGAAGGACGGCAGCGCGCGGCACATCGAGGTCAGCTCCACGCGGGTGCAGGACGCGGAGGGGCGCGTGCTGGCGGGCGTGGCGGTGTCCACCGACGTCACCGCGCACCACGAGATGCGGGAGGCCCTGCGCCGCGAGACGGAGGTGCGGGACAGGCTGATGGGCATCGTGGGGCATGACCTGCGCAACCCGCTGCAGGCCATCGCCACCTCCAGCACGTTGCTGCTGCGCGACAGCGCACCGGACTCGCCCCAGCACCGGCGCGCGGCCCGCATCCTCACCAGCGTCCGGCGGATGGACCACCTCATCCGTGACCTGATGGACTTCGCGCGCGTGAGCCAGGGAGGCACACTCCCCATCCAACGCCGGCGGGGGAGCCTTGCGGAGGCCTGCCGCGCCGCCGTGGACGAGCTGCTGACCGCGTATCCGGAGCGTGACATCCACCTGGCGCTGCGCGGCGACCTGACGGGCTGCTGGGACCTGGACCGGCTGGTGCAACTGCTGGGCAACCTGGTCGGCAACGCCTTCACGCACGGCGCCCAGGGCGTCCCCGTGGAGGTGCGGGCGGATGGCGAGGGCCCCGAGGTGGTGCTGGAGGTGGCCAACGCGGGCAACCCGATTCCCCCCGCGCTGCTGCCCCGCATCTTCGAGCCCTTCACCCGGGCGGATGCCGGCGGCGACTCGCTGAAGGGCGTGGGGCTGGGCCTCTTCATCGTGCACGAAATCGTCACCGCGCATGGTGGCCGCATCCAGGTGACGTCCACCCCGGAGACGGGCACGGTGTTCAGGGCCACGCTGCCCCGAGATGTCCCGCGCTGAAGCCGGGGGCGTGCCTCGGGTGACGCCTGTCAACCGGACAGGCGCGTGGAATGCTCCTTGTGTGGCGAAGGCCGGGGCCTCCAGACTTCGCGGCGTGAACGCCCGCACCCTGCCAACGCTCGCCCTCGTCGTGGCCTCCAACCTGGCGGCTTGTGTCTCGCAGCCGCGAAGCCCCGAGGAGGCGCCCGCGGAGGTGGGGCCTCCGGCCCGGCTGTGGCGCCGGAGCGCGGCGGAGCGGGACTTCGAGCGGTTCACCCGCGAGGGAGCGACGCTCGCGGCGGATGGGGCGCTGGAGCTGGACGCGGCGGCCCCGATGGGCAGCGGCACGCCGTACTACAGCGGGGAGCATCGCTATGGAGTGGCGGTCTCCGACACGCAGCTCGTGCCGGGAGGATTCACCAGCGTGGTGCCGTCCTTCGACGCGCTCACGCCGCCGGGGACGTGGCTGAGGGTGACGCTCGCCGCGCGCATCGATGGCACGTGGACCCGGGACTATGAGCTGGGCGTGTGGGCCTATGACACGGAGCCCGTGGCGCGTCACAGTGTGAACGGCCAGCAGGATGAGGACGGGGCGGTGTCCACGGACACGCTCAACCTCAAGCGCCGGGCGGACGCGCTGCGGATGAAGGTGTGGCTCTATTCCTCCCGCCCGGACGCGACGCCGCGGGTCCGCGCGCTGGCGGCGGCGGTGAGCGACCGGCACGGCCTGCCCGAGGACGGCGCGCCGGAGCGGACGGCCTGGGGAACGGTGCTGGACGTGCCGGGCTACTCGCAGATGCTCTACCCGGAGAAGGGGCCGGTGTGGTGCTCGCCCACGTCCACCACGATGCTGCTCGGCTACTGGAGCCGGAAGCTGGACCGGCCCGAGCTGCTCACCACGGTGCCCGCGTCGGCGGACCGCATCCATGACCGGACCTACGAGGGAACGGGCAACTGGACCTTCAACACCGCCTATGCCTCGGCCATGGGCGGCGGGGCGCTGCACGGCATGGTGATGCGGCTCGACGGCTTCCACCAGGTGGAGCGGCTCATCGCGGCGGGCATCCCGGTCAGCATCAGCATCGCGTACGAGGAGGGAACGCTGGAGGGCTCACCGGTGCGCCGCTCGGACGGGCACCTCATCGTGGTGAAGGGCTTCACGCCGGAAGGGGACGTGGTGTGCAACGACCCCGCCTTCAAGACGGATGAGACGGTGGAGGTGACCTACCAGCGCGAGCAGCTCTGGAAGGCGTGGCGGCACTCGCGCGGCGCCACGTACGTGCTCTGGCCGGCGGGCACCTCGCTGCCGGCCGGCCTGGTGGAGCTGCTGAGGTAGATGTTTTCAAGAGAGGAATCTCACGTGTCGACCCCTTCGCCGCTCTCCGTGCCGGAGCCCTGGGACCTCGTCGCGCCGGAGTACGTGCGCGAGCTGATGCCCGTCTTCGAGACCTTCTCCCGGGAGGCGCTCGCTCGCGCGCGCGTCGAGCGGGGCTCTCGCGTGGTGGACGTCGCGGCCGGCCCCGGGACGCTCTCGCTGCTCGCGGCGCGATTGGGCGCGCGGGTGACGGCGGTGGACTTCGCGCCCCGGATGATTGCCGCGCTGCGGGAGCGCGTGACGGCGGAGGGGCTCGAGGTCGAGGCGCTCGTCGGGGATGGAACGGCGATGACACTGCCGGACCGGGCGTTCGACGCGGGGTTCTCGATGTTCGGGCTGATGTTCTTCCCGGACCGCCCGAGGGGCTTCCGCGAGCTCCACCGGGTGCTCGCGCCGGGTGGCCGCGCCGTCGTGTCGAGCTGGGTGCCGATGGAGCGCTCCCCGGTGATGAACGCGGTCTACAAGAGCTTCGCCGAGCTGATGTCGGCGGGCGGAGGAGGGGGCGGGGCGCCGCGCGACGGGATGATGCCGCTGTCGGACCCGGAGACCTGCCAGCGGGAGATGGCCGGGGCCGGCTTCGCCGGCGTCTCCGTGCACGAGGTGACAGCCCATGCCGAGTACGCCTCGACGGCCGCGCTGGTGGACGCGATGGTGCGGTCGAGCGCTCCCGTCGTGCTGGCGCGCAAGGCGCTCGGTGAGAGGTGGGGCGCCGTGGAGCGGGCCCTGCTGGAGAAGGTGACGACGGAAGTGGGCGCCGGACCCCAGGTCTGCGCGTTCAACGCCTACCTCACGGTGGGCACACGGAGGTAGGCCAGGTCTCCATTTCCGTTGCATGTGACAACCGCCGTTGTCGTCGCACGGAATGCGCACCCGCGCGGGGCCCCGCGCAGGCGATCTCACCTCGGACGACGTTGAGCCTGGGCGGGCGCCTTCGTACCGTGTGGCATCCATGCCTCGATGGCTTCCGCTCGTCCTGCTCCTGCCGGGAATCGCCTGCGTTCCGCCTTCCAGGCCGGAGGAGCCGCCCCTGGATGGAGGTATCAGCGCGGGCGGACAGCTCACCGGCCATGACGATTCGGCGCGGGCCTCCCAGGGCGCACTGCTCGCCGCCTGGCAGCGGACCTCCGCCCCCGAGGGCACGGACGGTGGCGCGGCCTCCGTGCAGGACCTCTCCGCCGGCGCGAGGACGGGGCCCGCCGTGGCCTCCCCGCCGGAGGCCGAGGACTCCCACGCCCACGTGCCCGCGCTCGCCAACGACCCGGCGCTGAGCGCCATGCCCAGGCCCGAGCCTCGCGGAGACAGGAAGGAGGACGCCGAGCCTCCCCTCGTCGAGCAGCTCGTCGTCATCCCGGACCGGAAGGACCCGAGCGCGGAGCTGGTGCTCGGCCCCGACGGCGAGCCGCTGGAAGACACCAGCCTGGTGCTCGACGACATCGACCCGACGCTGGACCCCGAGGAGTTCGAGCCCGGTCTCGAGCCCGAGGGCGGCGCGGACGCCGGGACGTACGCCATTCCCTACGCGCCGGACGCGGGCTCGCTGCGGGTGAAGCGCTCCATCGCGGTCCGCCAGGAGCCTCGCCGGGACGCGCCGCCGCTGGGCACGGTGGCCCAGGACATGCGCGTACGCTGGAAGGGCGAAACGGCCATGCGCGGGCCGGACTGCGATGCGTGGGTGGAAATCGAGCCTCGCGGCTGGGTCTGCGAGCGCTACCTGGAGCCCAACTTCCGCGAGCCCCGCGTGCGCGACCTGCCGAAGCTGCGCGAGGGGGAGCTGACTCCGGGCACCTACGCGCGCGTGGTGGGCAAGCGCGTGCGCGCATACCCGAGCCTCGCCCTGGCGCGGAAGCGGAAGAAGGGCGTGCTGCTGAAGGGCTCGGTGACGGTGCAGCTCCGGGGACAGGTGCGCGTGGGCCGCCGCACCTTCTGGCGCACCACCGACGGCCAGTACCTGGAGGCGAGGGTGCTCCGCGAGTACCGGCCGTCCCCCTTCGAGGGGGTGGGCGCGGAGATGCTCGCGGAATTGCCGGCGCCCTTCGCCTGGGCGCAGTCTCGCACCCGGCCGGATGCCCTCGTGGAGGTGAGGGGGGCGCCGGACGCGGAGGCGGCGCGGGAGACGGTGCTGCCGCCGCGCACGCTGGTGGCCGTGCGGGAGTTGTCCGTGGACGGGCGCTGGGTGCTCATCGCGGAGAACCACTGGGTGGCGAGAGACGACCTGCACGTGGCCTGGTTCAGGCCCGCGCCGCCCGAGGTGGGGCCCGGCGAGCGGTGGCTGGACGTGGACCTGGAGGCGCAGGTGCTGGTGGCCTACGAGGGCGAGCGGCCGGTGTACGCGACGCTCATCTCCTCCGGGAAGCCAGGGACGGACACGCCGGAGGGGCTCTTCCGCATCTGGGTGAAGTTCGCGGAGGCGGACATGACGGGCAACGGCACCGTCCGGGGTGACACCTACCGCGTGGCCACGGTGCCGTGGACCATGTTCTTCCAGGACGACTACGCGCTGCACACGGCCTACTGGCATGACCGCTTCGGCGAGCCGATGAGCCATGGCTGCATCAACCTGGCACCGAGGGACGCGCGGGCCCTGTATTCCTGGGCCGAGCCCGAGGTGCCCACCGGCTGGTCCATGGTCCACGCGACACCGGACGCCCCCGGCTCCTGGGTGCGCATCCGCGGCAAGGCGCGAGTCAGGGGCCCCGAACGGAAGGTCACCGTCGCGGCGACCGCTCGGCGCGGGCGGTGACGGGATGCATCCCGCCGTCACCCCACCACGGACACGGTGACGCGGCGGCGGTGCGGCGACGTGCGGTGCTCCCACACGTAGACGCCCTGCCACGTCCCCAGGTCCACGTCGCCGTCCTTCACGGGGATGCTCAGCGAGTTCTGCGTGAGCACCGTGCGCACGTGCGCGGGCATGTCGTCCGGCCCCTCCGCGTCGTGCACGAAGAGCGGGTCGCCGTCCTTCACCAGCCGGGCGAAGAAGGACTCCAAATCCCTGCGCACGTCCGGGTCCGCGTTCTCGCACAGCAGCAGGGACGCGCTCGTGTGGTGCAGGAACACGGTGCACAGCCCCTGCCGGGCGCCGCTCTCCGTCACCGCCCGGCGCACGTCGCCGGTGATGTCCGTGAAGCCGCGCCCGCGCGTGGACACCGTCAGCTCCTTCGCGTGGTACATGCCCTCAGCGGCCTCCCAGCCGCGCCGCGAGGAACGCCGCCATCCGCTCCATCTCCTCGGGAGCAATGGTGTGCGGCCCGTCGAAGGGGAGGAAGTCCACCGACAGCCCGGACTCCGTCAGCACGTCGCGCAGGCGCTCGGCGGCGAAGAAGGGCAGCACGGTGTCCTCGCGCCCGTGGGCCTGGAACACCGGCAGCCCCTTCCGGGCGGACGCCTTCTGCCGCCACTCCGCCTCCGAGGTGAGCGTGCCGGACATGATGCACAGGCCGGCGGGCGCCTCCTCCAGCCGCAGCGCCACGTCCGTCGTCACCATGCCGCCCTGGCTGAAGCCGCCCAGGACGATGCGCCCATAGGGCAGCTTCGTGGACGCGGACAGCGCGTCCACCACGCTCATCACCGCCCGGCGCGCGGCCGGCAGGCCCGGAGGCACCTCGCGGGCGAACACGTCCCAGTCCCGCATCTGCCCGCGCATGACGGCCTCGGGCAGGTGGAACCAGGCGCGTCCGGAGGGCATGCCCCACTCCGCCAGCGTCAGCGGGGCGCCGGGAAACACGAAGCGCACGCGCTCGGCCAGCGACGACTCCAGCGACATCAGCTCCGGCGCCAGCGGCACCAGGTCGGTGGCCGGAGCGCCGAAGCCGTGGCAGAGGACGACGGCCAGCTCGGGGGCCGCGCCCTCGGGGAGCGCGTCCACGACGTTGCAGTCCAGCTCACCCAGGCGCGTGGTGATGCGCCGCGCGGTACGGCCACCCATCACTTCGCGCCCGCCGGAGCCTGGTCGCTCATCGACACCTTCTGGATGACCACCGGCTGCAGCGGCCTGTCGCGCGGGTCGCGCTCGACGTTGGAGATCTTCTCCACCACCTCGTAACCCTTCACCACCTCACCGAAGATGGTGTGGCGGTTGTTGAGGTAGTCCGGCGTGGAGGTGGTGATGAAGAACTGGCTGCCGTTGGTGTTGGGGCCCGCGTTGGCCATGGCCAGCAGGCCCGGCTTGTTGAAGGTGCGGCCGCTCTGGAACTCGTCCTCGAAGCGGTAGCCCGGGTCGCCGCGGCCGGTGCCCGTGGGGTCGCCGCCCTGAATCATGAAGCCCGGAATCACGCGGTGGAAGATGACGCCCTGGTACAGCGGGCGGCCCTCCACGCGCTGGCCGCTGCCGGGGTCCGTCCACGGCTTCTCGCCCGTGGCCAGGCCCACGAAGTTGGCCACCGTCTTCGGCGCGTCCTTGGAGAACAGGCGCAGGACGATGTCGCCCTGGTTGGTGCTCAGGGTGGCGTAGACCTCCTGGCCGGCCTGGACCTTCTTCGTCCACTCGCCCGAGGCGGCCGTGGCGGCTGCCTCGGTGGCCGGGGGCAGAGGCGGCCTGGCGGGCTGGGCGGGAGGCGTGGCCGGGCTCGTGGCGGTGGAACCGCTCCCCGAGGGCTCCTTCTTCTCGGAGTCCTTGGTACAGGCGGCGAGGGAGAGGCAGAGGAGGACAGTCGTCAGGATTCGGGTCCGCATGGCGGGCGAACCTTACCCCCCCAGGGCCAGGGCCACCATCACCTCGGTGACGTCACCGGGGTGGTAGCGGGCGAAGCCGGGCAGGCCCCGCATCGCGGCCTCCGCGTGGTCCATGTCGTCCAGGCGCACCACGCCCGCGCCCGGCACCTCCGCGTCCACGGCCGTCACCATGCCGTCCGACGCGTAGCCGTACCTGTCATACAGATACCGCTGCAGGGGGTACAGGCTGGACAGGCGTGACAGGCGCGAGGTGGCCAGGGACACGGTGGGGATGACGGCCGCCGGGTAGGGGTGCTTTCGGATGAACTCCATCCGACTTGTATAGGAAAGCTCCTCCACGGACCGGGACACGCCATGGAACAGCAGTGGGAAGGCGAAGTCGATGAGCCGCCGCATCTCCGGCGCGGTGGCCAGGTCATGGGCGATGGACGAGCCGCCATAGGGCGCCTGCAGCGTCACCACGGCGCGCACCACCCGCCGCAGCTCCGGGTACAGGGCCAGCGTGGCCGTGCACTCCACGCCGCCCTTGCTGTGGCCCACCATCACCACCGAGCGGCCGAAGTACTCCGCGTCCAGCAGCGCCTCGCGCAGCACCGCCACGTTGTCCGTCAGCAGCCCCTCCGTGTCCACCGGCACCTCGAGCACGTCCAGGCCCCGGCGCTCCAGCCGCTGCACGTTGTCCAGCAGGTAGCCGGGCAATTCATCGCCCAGCATGCCGCGCACCAGCAGGTACTGGTGCCGCTTCGCCGCGTCCGGCAGCACCGGCTCGCCCTCGCGCACGCGCGCCAGCAGCGCCCGGAAGCGCGGGGTGAGGTCCTCCTGCGGGGGCGCCCCCGCGGCGGCCTTCAGCCAGCCGGCCAGGCCTCCGCAGCCGGGGCCCCACCAGCGGTCCGCGGCCGGCAGGCCCCGGAGCGAGCGGGACAGCCGGGCAATGGCGCTGGCCTCGCGGGCCGGCGCGGGTGTGGGGGTGGGGCTCGGGAGCGGCGGAGGGGGAACGTCGGGAAGCGACTGCGTCATCTCACCCCGCAGCGTACCGGGAAGGTGACGGGGGGCGCCAACCCACCGGCCATGCCCGCCCGGGTGGCCCTTCCGGGGTCGCCCCCGGAGGCGGAGCCCATGATAAGAAGCCCCCACGCAGGAGGGAGTTCGACGCTGACCACGGGACAGGAGTGGCTGGTTGACGCGAGTGGCTGCGCGCCCGAGCGGCTCAAGGACGCGGCGGCGCTCGCGGCGCTCTTCGAGGAGTTCATCGTCTTGCTGGACCTGAAGGTCGTCGG
Organism: Myxococcus sp. RHSTA-1-4; assembly: GCF_020037125.1. Lineage (GTDB taxonomy): Bacteria > Myxococcota > Myxococcia > Myxococcales > Myxococcaceae > Myxococcus. The sequence goes on along the minus strand of NZ_JAIQDG010000001.1, from coordinate 300,040 downwards.
ACAGCCCCAGTGGCACGTGTTCCCGGAGCCCGGGGGCATCACCGGCCTGACGCTGCTGGCGGAGAGCCACCTGACCATCCACACCTTCCCCGAGCACGGCTTCGCCGCGCTCAACGTCTACTGCTGCCGCACCCGCGCGCGGCCGGACTTCGAGTCGCTGCTGGCCCGGCACCTGGGCGCGGCGTCCTGCCATGTGCGTGAGCTGAAGCGGGGGGTGACGGCGTGACGCAGCAGGGCCAGTGTCCGGCGTGCGGCGCGGCAATCGAGTTCACCGCCGGCTCGGCGCAGGTGGTGGTGTGCTCCCACTGCAGCACGGTGGTGGCGCGCAGCGGCGCCAACTTCGAGGACCACGGGAAGATTGGCCGCATCGTCCCCACCGACTCCCCGCTGCAGCTCGGCGCGGAGGGCCGCTTCGCGCGCAAGGGCTACCGCATCGTCGGCCACCTCCAGAAGGACCACGGCGCCGGCCCGTGGGACGAGTGGTACGTGGAGTTCGACGACGGCCGCACCGGGTGGATCAGCGAGTCCGAGGGGGCCTTCCACCTGCTCTTCGACGCGGGCCTCGAGGAAGGGCTCGCGCTGGAGGACCTGCACCCCGGCGAGCGGCTGCGCCTGCGGAACAAGGCGTGGGTCATCGAGGAGCGCGGCCACGGCCGGGTGGTGTCTGCCGAGGGGCAGCTCCCCAGCGACGTGGACCCCACGCAGGACGCCTGGTACGTGGACGCCACCGGGCCCAAGGGCAGCTTCCTCACGCTGGACTTCGGCACCCGCGGGCATGACCCGGAGGTCTTCACCGGCGAGGCGCTCAAGCTGGAGCAGCTCGGGATTCCGGCCGGCCAGCTCCGCCCCCGCGCGCGCCGGGTGGAGCTGAAGCAGGCGCGCTGCACCAACTGCAATGGCCCGCTGGAGCTGCGCGCGCCGGACAAGTCGTTGCGCGTGGCGTGCCCCTACTGCGGCGCGCTGCTGGACGTCAGCCAGGGGAAGCTGTCCTTCCTCCGCCTGCTGGAGAAGCCCGACGACGCGCCCCTCATCCCCCTGGGGACGAAGGGGACGCTCGACGGGGCGGACTGGGTGTGCATCGGCTACCTCGTGCGCTCGTGCACCGTGGAGGGCGTGCGCTACCCGTGGGCGGAGTACCTGCTCTACAACCGGGAGCGCGGCTTCACGTGGCTGATGCACTCCAACGGCCACTGGACGTTCCTCAAGCCGCTGCCCGCCGGTGACGTGTCGCTGTCACCCATGGTGGCGGCCTTCCACGAGGACCGGCGCTACAAGGCCTTCCAGCACGTCACCGCCGTCACCGAGTCGGTGCAGGGCGAGTTCTACTGGGAGGTGACGGCGGGAGAGACGGCCCGGGCGACGGAGTACGTGGCGCCGCCGTACTCCGTGAATGTGGACGCCACCGAGGACGAGGTGTCGTACACCCTCGGCGAGTACCTGAAGCCCGAGGTGGTGAAGGAGGCCTTCCGGCTGAAGGACCCGCTGCCGGAGCCGCACGGCATCGCCCCCAACCAGCCCAACCCGCACAAGGAGGGGCTGCGCTCCACCTTCGTGTGGACGGCCATCTGGCTGGTGGGCCTGTTCGTGCTGTCAGGCATCTTCGCCATCCGCGCGGAGAACAGGGTGGTGCTGGAGCAGCCGGTGGTGGTGCCCGCGGACGCCCAGTCCGGCACGCCCTCGGCGATGAAGTTCAGCGAGCCCTTCGTGCTGGAGAAGAAGGGCAACATGAAGGTGGAGGTCGCCACCGGCCAGCTCAACAACACGTGGCTGGGCATCCAGGGCGACCTGGTGAACCAGGACACGGGCGCGGTGGTGGGCTTCTCCGAGGAGCTGAGCTACTACAGCGGGCAGGACAGCGACGGCTCCTGGAGCGAGGGCTCCACCTCGGCGAGCACGCACCTGTCCGCGCTGCCGCCCGGCACGTACGTGCTGCGCACCACGGCGGCGTTCGACCCGGCGGTGAGCGGGCCCCGCTCCTTCAACGTGAAGCTGACCCACGACACGCCCAACGGGAGCTGGTTCTGCTGCGCCTTCATCCTGATGTTGTTGGGCCCCGCGTGGGTGTGGTTCCGCTCGCACGGCTTCGAGACGCAGCGCTGGGCGGAGAGCAACTTCGCGGACTAGTTCCATGACTCACGGAGGCACGGCATGAAGTTCTTCGGTGGGTTGGTGCTGCTGGGCTACGCCCTGTTGACGATGTCCGGGTGGTCGCCCTTCAGCAGCGAGCAGAAGGACCAGGTGCCCGGCAACGTGCGTCGCTCGCCGGGCGGCATCCTGCTGTGGACCGGTGGCTACCAGGGAGGGAAGTGATGTTGTTACTCGGCGTCGTCGTAAGCGTGCAGGGAGTGCTGGCGAGCGTCATCTACTCGCTCATCGGCCTGGCGGTATTCGTGGCGGGCTTCTACGTCATCCGCCTCATCCTGCCGTTCGACGTGCACAAGGAGCTGGAGGCCGACCAGAACACCGCGGTCGGCGTCGTCATCGGCTCCTTCATCATCGGTCTGGCCATCATCGTGGCCGCCGCCATCAGTGGATGAGCGGCGCGCCGCCCATGCGTGAAGTGAAGTGACGACTTGAACAAGACGCTGCTGTACGTCACCGTCCTCGTCATCGCGACGTGCGGGCTCATCTACGAGCTCGTCGTCGGGGCGCTCGCGAGCTACCTGCTCGGGGACTCCATCACCCAGTTCTCCACCGTCATCGGCGGTTACCTCTTCGCCATGGGCATCGGCAGCTACCTGTCGCGCTACATCGAGCGCGGGGTGGCGCAGCGCTTCGTGGAGGTGGAGCTGGCGGTGGCGCTGCTGGGTGGCCTGTGCGCGCCGCTGCTGTTCCTCACCTTCACCCTGACGGACCTGTTCCGGGTGGCGCTGTACGGCAGCGTCATTGGCATCGGCACGCTGGTGGGGTTGGAGATTCCCCTCCTGTTGCGCATCCTCAAGGACCAGCTCAAGTTCAAGGACCTGGTCAGCCAGGTGCTGTCGCTGGACTACCTGGGCGCGCTGGCGGCGAGCCTCGCCTTTCCGCTGCTGCTGGTGCCCAAGCTGGGGCTGGTGCGCACCTCGCTGCTGTTCGGCGTGCTGAACGCGGGCGTGGGCCTGTGGAGCACGTGGCTGCTGGCGCCGTTGCTGGGCAACCCGCTGCGGCTGCGCATCAAGGCGGTGGTGCTGACGGTGTTGCTGCTGGTGGGCTTCGTGCTGGGTGACCGGCTCACCACCTTCTACGAGGACCAGCTCTACGCGGATGACGTGGTGCACGCGTCCAGCTCGCCCTACCAGCGCATCGTCCTGACGCGGGGCAAGCGGGGCTTCTCGCTGTTCCTCAACGGCAACCTCCAGTTCGCCAGCATCGACGAGTACCGCTACCACGAGTCGCTGGTGCACCCGGCCATGGTGCGCGCGGGAAAGGTGGAGCGGGTGCTCATCCTCGGCGGCGGGGACGGGCTGGCCGCGCGCGAGGTGCTGCGCTATCCGGCCGTGCGCTCCGTCACGCTGGTGGACCTGGACCCGGCGATTACCGGGCTGGCGACGGGCTACGAGGAGCTGGTGAAGCTCAACGGGCGCTCGCTGTCCGATTCGCGGATGCGGGTGGTGAACGCGGACGCGATGCAGTTCCTCACGGAAGGGGAGGAGCTGTACGACGTGGTGGTGGTGGACTTCCCGGACCCGAACAACTTCGCGCTGGGGAAGCTGTACACCACCGGTTTCTACAAGCTGCTGAAGAAGCGGCTGGCGCCGGACGGGGTGGCGGTGGTGCAGAGCACCAGCCCGCTGTTCGCGCGGCGCTCCTTCTGGTGCGTGGCGGCGACGCTGAAGGCGGCGGGCTACTGGACGGAGCCGTACCACGCGCTGGTGCCCTCCTTCGGCGAGTGGGGCTACGTGCTGGTGGCGCACGACGCGCCGGGCCGGCACCGCCCGCTGCCGGAGGGGCTGGCCTTCCTGGACGAGCCCACGCTGGAGTCGCTCACGCGCTTCCCTCCGGACATGGGGCCCCTGCCCGCGGAGGTGAACCGGCTGAACAACCAGGTGCTGGTGCACTACTACGAGGAGGAGTGGCGGCGGTGGAACTGACGCGGCGGGAGCCTGGCGCGGCGCTCGCCTGCTGCGAGGCGGGGCGGCGATGCACCTGACGCGGCGGGAGCTCATCGCCGCGTTCCTCGGCTCGGCGGTGGCGGCCAGTGCGTGCCAGCGCTCGCGGCCCCGGCAGCCCGTGCCGGGCGCCATCGTCGACCGCGCGGTGGAGGTGGGCCACAAGCTGCGTGGCGGGCCGCTTCCCCGCGCCGACGTGCTGGAGCCCGTGGACGTGTTGGTGGTGGGCGCGGGCGTGGCGGGCCTGTCCGCGGCGTGGCGGCTGGCGGGCGCGGGCGTGAAGGGCGTGCGGGTGCTGGAGCTCGAAGCGGACGTGGGTGGCACGTCCCGCTCCGGGCACAACGCCGTGTCCGCGTACCCGTGGGGCGCGCACTACCTGCCGGCGCCGCTGGAGGACCGGGGCCCGGTGGTGCGGCTGCTGCGGGAGATGGGCGCCGTCACCGGCGTGGACGCGGAAGGAGCCCCCACCTTCGAGGAGACGCTGCTCATCCACGAGCCGGAGGAGCGCCTCTATTACCGGGGCCACTGGTACGAGGGCCTCTACCTGCGCGCCGGAGCGAGCACGGAGGACCTGGCGGAATTCGAGCGCTTCGAGGCGCGGATGAATGCCTTCGCCGCCGCGCGCGACGCGAAGGGGCGCAAGGCCTTCGCGGTGCCCTCGGGGCTGTCCAGCGACGACGCGGAGTGGACGGCGCTGGACGCGCTGAGCATGGCGGCGTGGCTGGAGCGCGAGGGCTTCCGCTCGGCGCGGCTGAAGTGGGTGGTGGACTACGCCTGCCGCGATGACTACGGCACCACGTCCGAGCACGTGTCCGCGTGGGCGGGCATCTGGTACTTCGCCGCGCGGCAGAATGGGAAGGGGGAGCGCAGCGAGGGCTTCCTGAGCTGGCCCGAGGGCAACGGCCGGTTGGTGCGCCAGTTGTCCTCCGCGCTGCCGCCCGGGGCGGTTCAGCGCAACGTGCTGGTGCACACGGTGGAGCCCGTCGAGGGTGGCTGCCGGGTGGACGCGCTGGAGGCGGGCACGGGCAAGCCGAGGGCCTTCCAGGCCCGGCAGGTGGTGCTGGCCTGCCCGCGCTTCGTGGCGGCGCACGTGGTGGCGCCGTGGCGCCAGCAGCGGCCGGAGTGGCTGGGCGCCTTCTCGTATGGCCCGTGGGTGGTGGCCAACCTGACGCTGTCCTCGCCGCCGCGCTCGCGGGGCTTCCCGCTGGCCTGGGACAACGTCTTCTATGAGAGCCGCAGCCTGGGCTATGTGGTGGCCACGCACCAGCTCCTCCGCCAGGACGAGCGGGGCCCCACGGTGCTCACCTGGTACCTGCCCATGTCCGGCGCGGACGTGAAGGCGGAGCGGGAGAAGGCGCTCTCCGCGAGCTACACGGACTGGGAGGCGCTCGTCATGGCGGACCTCGTGCCGGCGCACCCGGGCATCGCCGAGCAGGCGCAGCGGCTGGAGGTGCAGCGCTGGGGGCACGCCATGGTGCGGCCCTCGCCGGGCTTCATGTGGGGCGCGGCGAAGAAGGCCGCGCAGGAGAGCCTGGGCCGGAGCCTGCACTTCGCGCACACGGACCTGGGCGGCATGGCCCTCTTCGAGGAGGCCAACTGGTTCGGCGTGAAGGCCGCGGAGCGCGTGCTGGCGGAGCTGGGCCGGCGCGAGGCGAGCTGGCTGTAGCGTGTGTTGGTGAACAGCGCGGGTTTGCGAAAGGGCCGCGGGTTGGAGGACCCTCCTCGTTGCCGGCATGTATTGCCGGGCGGGGGGCGTCATGCCGAATACCGTGGGCGTCAACAAGCTGTCGGTGGTCAAGGAGGACAGCAACGGCATCACCGTCGCGTTTCCCGACGTGTGCAAGACGCCCAGCCCGGGCGGTCCCATACCCATTCCCTACCCCAATATCGCGAAGTCGTCGGACACCGCGAAGGGCAGCAGGACGGTGACGGCGGACGGTAAACCCCTGTGTCTGGAGGATTCGAACTTCAGCACCAGCACGGGAGATGAGGCCGGGACGGCGGGGGGTGGCGTGGCCTCGGGGAAGACGAAGGGGAAGGCGGAGTTCGTCAACTACTCGTTCGACGTGATGATTGAAGGCAAGCACGTCGCGCGGGCGTTCGACCTGATGCTGCACAACGACAAGAATACGCCGCCCACGCCCGTGATGCAGCCTCCCGTCATCGCCATGGGGAAGGCCGCGAAGGATGAGTGCGACTGCTGCGGAGAGCCGCGCTAGGCACGTTGCTCCATCGAGCGCCCGGGAGAACCCATGGATTCCTCCGCCTCAAGAGGCAAGCTGGCGCGACCGCTGCCGGGGGAGCGCATCGTGGAGCCGAGGGTTGGGTGGGTGGTGGGGACCACGGCGGATGGCTCGGCACTGGTGGACTTCACCGGCAATGTCGCGGGTCCTTTGCCTGCACGGAGTTCCCTGGCGCTGGAGCCAGGGGGGCTCGCACGCGCGGCCAATGAACGGCAGGGGGCCATCCTCCTGTTCGAGAACGGAGACCCGTCCTTGCCGCTGCTGGTGGGGTTGCTCCAGGCGCCGGGCAGTACGCCGCTCATCGACGCGGCGCTCGAGCGTTCGCTGGAAGACGTTCCGAAAGAGGCGCGGGTGGACGGCAGGAAGGTGGTCATCGAGGGGCGTGACGAGGTGGTGCTCCGATGCGGGAAGGCGACGCTGACGCTGCGCCGGGACGGGCAGGTGCTGCTGCGCGGGGTCAACATCCGCACCGAGGCCGAAGAGGTGCAGCGCCTCAAGGGCGGCAAGGTGCAGATCAACTGAGCGTGGATTGAGACGAGGTTCCCATGTCGGACGCCCAGCATACCTGGGACATCAAGAACCTCCCCGGGAAGCACTTCTCCGAGGGCGGGAAGGGATGCCTCAACCGGCACCAGGGGTACAAGGAGAGTGCCCCGTGCAGCCACCAGTGGCAGGGATATCAGAAGGCCCTGTCCGACCCGGACGTCTACAATTGGCCCGCGTATGAGTCATTGAGCGTCAAGGTCCGGAAGAGAAGCTTCTTCATGGAGACCTTCTGGTTCATTTCGAGGACCACGCGCCCTCCCGAGAAGGGGGAGTGGGACCTCTCGTACGAGTTCAAGAACCGGAAGAAGAAGACGATGAAGAACTTCCGGACCAACGCCAGCACGCCGTACTGGCACGAGGCGCATCACATCGTGCCCAACAGCGTGCTGCGCGGCGCCATCCTCAGCGTGGGTAGGGGGCACAGGCTGGAAGGCCCCATCATCCTGATGGTTCGCGGCGGGCTGATGGGGGAGGGCTACAACCTCAATGGCACGCTGAACATGATCATCCTGCCCATGGACAAGAGGGTGTCCCTGGCATTGGGGCTCCCCCGGCACCGGAAGACCCGGAGGACGCGCTCCCACAAGGGTTACAGCAAGCATGTCCGGAAGCGGCTTGACGACATCTTCCATCCACTCAAGGACAAGGTCGATGAGTGCAAGGGCAGGTTGCCAAGGTACAGGAAGTGCCGGAGACAGATTGAGGAGGTTTCCGAGGACTTGTACTCGGAGATCAAAGGGGCCGGCGTGAAGATGAAGGAAAAAGGCCGCAGTCAGTCGATTGATGACATGCCCGCCTCCAGCTTCGTGAAGAAGGCGTCGAAGAAGGCCGACTACGGAAGTCTCTGAGCTTCCTCATTCCCGGTGGAAAATCGAATGAAAGACCTACGATTCTTCGAACTGGACTGCCTTGGAGATCCGGACGACGACAGTCTCTGCTTCATTGACAACTTCGTGGATGGAATCGAGCCTTTATCCTATCGCGCCGGCATGGGTAAGCGTTTCGGAAAGGACTACCCGAAGGACGCGAAGATTTTCATGAATCCGGAGAACCCGGGCATCAAACTGTCGCCCCTGCTCGGCACCACCCGGAACATGATTCTGGGTTCCCGCGATTTCAAGGAAGCCATCGAGAAGCATTGCAAGAACGAGATTGAGTACCTGCCGTTCACGCTCTACGACCACCGCAAGCGGGTCCACAGCCGGGATTACTTCATCATCAACCCGATAGGCACCTTTGATTGTCTCGACATGAAGGAGAGCGTCATCAAGTGGGATGACGAGAACCCCGAGGAAATCATCGCCATCAAGGAGCATGTGCTGGACCGGAAGAAGGTGAAGGACGCGCCCCAGTTCTTCCGCATCGACAGGGACCCGGCCCACTACGTGGTGGGGTTGGAGCTGGCTCGCGAATTCAAGGCCCGGAACTTCAGCAACATCTTCTGGGCGGAGCTGCCTCTCAGCGGCGGCAAGTGAGTGGAACGTGTCCCTGGCCCCTTCGCCAAGCCCTCCCGAGTCGTCCGCGCCTCCCGTCATTCTCTGGGATGTCGTCGAAGAGCACTTCCAGGAGGCGGACTTCCTCTGGACGCAGCGGGAGCGCTCCTTGCGCGCGCCGGACCAGTCCCTGGCCGACGTCGCGGAGGGAGACGAGTACCGGCTCGTGGCGCATCTGGAAGGACTGCTGCACGCGGGGCCACGTGCAGCGGAGCGGCTGCTGCTGCCCGCACTGAGAGAGGGGCTGCCAGGTGAAGTGGCGGTGGCGGCCCTCTGTCTGCTGGCCTCGGAGGACCGGGACTGGAGCGGGGCCGTGCTCTCCACGCTTCCCGAGACGGAGCAGCCCGCCGCCCTGCTGGCGGGGCTCGCGCTTTGCCCAGGGGCGGTGGAGCCCGCGCTCCGGGAGTGCTTTCCGGCGCTGGAGACACCCTTCCAGGCTCAGGTGCTGGACGTCCTCGCCTTCCGCCGCGCGGACCCCGGAGCGCTCCTGGAGTCCACGCGCACCCGCGACGAGCCCGCGGTCGTCGCGGCGGCGCTTCGGGCGGCTCGCTTCACCCACCCTGACACGACGCTGGCGCTGGTGGGACGAGGCCTCGCGCATGGACATCCCCTGGTGAGGGATGCGGCCCTCGTGACCGGGTGCATCTTCGGCCATCGGGAGGCGTGGCTGCGCTGCCGCCGCATCGTGGAGCAGACCGAGCCCTTTCCTCGTCAAGCCCTCATGGCGCTGGCCATGGGGGGCGAAGCAAGGGACCTTTCGATGCTCCAGGAACTTCTCTCCCGTTCGGACCTGCGTGACGAGGCCCTCTGGGCGTTGGGGTTTGCCGGGAGGCTCGCGGCCATCGAGTCGCTGCTGACTTGGCTGCGTGCGGGCGAGCCGGCCGCGGCGGCCCCCCTGGCGCTCGTGAGCGGGCTGTCCGTGGAGAAGCTGATGGTGCCCTCCGGGCAGCAAGAGGACGCGCCGGCTGAGGACGAGCCCGAGAGCGGAGCCGCCCTGCCCGGCCCGGTGATGATGAAGGGAACCGTGCTCCTCCAGGCCATCGAGACCTGGTGGAAGGTCGCGGGGGCCCGGCTCCCCACCGGGGGCCGCTATCTGTGCGGGCGGCCGTGGTCGCTGGAGTCGCTGCTCACCGCCCTGGAAGAGGCGCCCGGGCCGTGGCGCCCGGGCCTGGCATGGGAGCTGGCGGTGAGGACGCGAGGCTCCATCCAGGTGGAGCCCCGGGCCTGGAGCTGGGAGCAGCGCGGGGTGCTCGGGACGGCGGCCCGGCACGCTCCCCGTTTCCAGGCGGGCCCCTTTGCCCGGTTCATGAGCGCATGACGGCCGTCATCACGGGGATGGGCGCGGTGACCTCCGTCGGGCGCGGCGCTCTCGCCGCCTGTGCCGCCATCCGTGCGCGCATCAGCCGGCCCCGGAAGCTGGGTTACTTCCGCGTTCTCGACGAGGAGTCCCAGGAGGAGGTGGGGCTCATGGGCCATCCCCTCAAGGGCTACACGGAGGGCTTCAGCCTCGTGGGGCGCTGGCAGCGTCTGGCGCTTGGCTGCGCGGAAGAGTTGCTCGGCACGCCCGGAGTTCCCCGGGCTGACGACTCCCGCTTCTGGGCACGCACGGAGCTGGCGGGCGTGCTGCCTGTCCCGGGGGACCTGCTGCCCATGGATGAAGACGCGGTCGCCCCGCTCGTCGACCTCACCCTCCGGCCCCTGCGAGATGAGCTGGACCTCGCCGTTCCGGCGAACCTCATGCAGGTGGTGGCGGTGGGACACGCCGGATTGATGGTGGCCCTGGAGCGCGGACTCCGGTTGCTCGCGGAGAGAGCGGTGGACCGATTGCTCGTCGTGGCCGTGGACTCCTACCTCACGCCGCTGCCCCTGACGCGCCTGGCACGGGAGCGGCGGCTGAAGACAGACATGCAACCGGTGGGGCTGATGCCGGGCGAAGCGGGGGTGTGCTTCCTGCTGGAGCGCGAAGCGGAAGCGCGCCGCCGCGAGGCCGTGCCCCTCGTGCGTGTCATCGCCGCGGCGACAGGGCAGGAAACGTCGGCCGAGCCGGGGCGCCGCCACTTCCCTGGCATTGCCCTGGCGGAGTGTGTGCGGGAGGCCCTGGAGCGTGCCTCGGTGACACTGCCCTTCGACGGGGACTTCCACGTCGACCTCAACGGGGAGTCCTGGCGCTCCCGGCTCTGGGGTGGCGCCCTGGCGAGGCTGCGCCCGGTGCTGGCGGACGCTCGGGTCCACACCGTGGCTTCCTCCGTGGGGGACACGGGGAGCGCCAGCGCGGCGCTGGGGCTCTGCATGGCCTCCTACGGACTGGCCTGGGGGCATGCCCGCTCGCGGGTGGCGCTCGTGGTGTCCGCCTCCGACGAGGGGGCCGTGGGGTGCATGGCGGTCCAGGGATTGGACGCGCCGGTGCGCTCACCATTGCTGCGCAAGGAGGTGTCGAGATGACTTCCCAATTCCTGCCCGTCTTCGTCCAGAACGCACTGGAGGACAACGAGGAGCTGCTGCCGGACGTGGTGGAGGGCCGGGCCGACTTCTCGGCCATCCTCGAGTTCTGCCAGAACTTCCGCACGGCGGGCATCGGAGCGCTCTTCCTGGGCAGCGCCCCCAAGGTGTTCCGTCAGATGCTCCACCACAGCGGACGGGCCTATGCGCACTTCCTGGGCTATGCGGATCCGCGCACGACGCTGACGAGCAAGGCGCTGCCCTTCTTCGATGCGGTGGCTTCGGGGGATTTCGATGGCGCCGCGCTCATCGCCCGGAGCTCGCGCCGCTCGTGGGCCCAGGGCGAGGAGTACGAGGAGGACTTCCTCTTCGCCGAGTTCCTGATGCAGCAACTCTTCCTCGGCGCCACGCCCCGGGCCGGCGCGGACATGCTCGAACGCTACGAGGCCGCCCTCCAGGGCTCGGAGGACTCGAGGTTGGCCGTCTGCAAGGCGCTGCTCGATGATGACGCGGACGGCTTCAACGCGTCACTCGCACTCTTCCTCTCGGAGCGCGGCGACCTGATGGCGGAGTTGAACGAGAGCGGAGCGCTCATGGAGGAGGAGTCCGCCACTGAGGGCAATCTCTGCGTGGAGGGGCTCGCGTTGGTGCGGCTGGCCGAGCACAAGGGGTTGGAGACGGAGCGGGACTACCTGCATGTGCCCTCCACCGCGAGGAAGGGCGGTCGCATCACGTTCTCGGCTGAAGCGTGGCGCAAGCTCTGGGATTGACGTGCGTCGCCCGGGTGCCCGACGCTGAACGGTTTCCTCCGACGACCTGCCGCGGAGGAGCCGCGGGAAGATTCCGGTAACCCCCCGTTGAGGGGGTATGAAAATCAAGAACCGATACCTTTCCGCGGCGCTGCTCCCACTCGCCCTCACCGCGTGTGGCGGTCCCATCGACGACACGCAGCCCATGGGCCTGGGCGAGCAGGAACAGCCCGAGCTGGTCGACACCCTCGCCGAGACGTGCATCACCCCGGACCCCTCCGGCTACGAGTCGCTGGAGACGGCCGCCGGTGGCGAGCTGGACGAGTGGCGCGAGGCCGTCGACGCCCTGCCGGCGTCCGCGCTGAAGACGGACCTTCAGAACCGGATGCTCACCCACCTGAAGAGTCCGTACTCGGCCTTCGCCACCACGGCCGATGCCCAGAGCTTCCTGCGCAACCTGCGCACGCCGCTGCCGCTGCGGCTTCCCTTCACCTCCAACTCGCCGTACATCTCCGGCACCGAGGTGCGGCTGGGACACGGCTGGCGCTACAACGGCGGCGGCATCCACCGTGGGCTGGACATCAGCCGCTCCGGCACGCCGGCCGACCAGGACCCCAGCTTCGACGTGCTGGCCATCGCGGATGGCAAGGTCATCGGCATCTACTTCGACGGCCCGGCCGGCGGTGGCGGCAACACGGTGGTCCTCGAGCACACCGGCGCCAACGGGAAGAAGCTCTACAGCTTCTACATGCACCTGCGGAACGGCCGCGCCAACGACGTGGCCGCCGTCAAGGCGATGACCTGTCCCGTGGGCAATGACTGGTGCGCGCGCTACCAGTTGATGGCGAAGAACTACCCGTACCACCCGTCCTGGGGCACCGACAGCGACACCATCCCCGTCACGCTGGGCCAGTGGGTGACGCAGGGGCAGAAAATCGCGAAGTCGGGCAACACGATGTCCACGGGCACGCTCGCCGAGGACGGCAAGCCCGCCAGCAACCACGCCAACAACCACCTGCACGTGTACATCGGCGCGCCCACGCCCACGGACCCGAAGGTGGCCGTGGAGGTGGACCCGTACGGCGTCTACGAGAAGGTCTCCACCGGCTGCTACGACGGCTTCCAGCCCACGTACTACCCGCGCCTGTGGATGCCCCACTACCCGGACTTCCACAACGTCACCTGGGACACCTTCGTCGAGCTGCCCGAGTACTACAGCGGCATGAGCTACCGCCCGAAGACGCTCAGCTTCTACGAGGTGAACGGCACGCTGCGCGTGGCGGGCTCGTACCAGTACTCCACGGACAAGAGCTGGGGCGTGCAGGCGGGGCTGACCAGCGCGAGCTTCAACACCGTGGTGGACCAGTGGGCCCTGTCGGGCTACGTGCCGCGAGAGACGCGCGTCCGCATCAACTCCGGCGGCCAGGCCCTCTTCAGCGCCATCTTCGGCAAGCTGCGAACCAACGAGCAGACGCGCTTCGAGCACCGGCTGACGCAGGCGGCCCTGGACTCGCTCTACACCACCTACGTGGTGAACTCGGGCTGGCGCGTGGAGGACTTCTTCCCCTACCGCGAGGGCGGCGTGCAGTACTACGCGGTGCTGTTCACCAACTACGACACCAACACGCGCTGGCTGCGCTACGGCGCGACGGAGACGTACGCGGAGTCGGAGATTGCCTCGCTGCCGGCCCAGGGCCTGCACGTGGACAACATCGTCGCGGACGCCACCCAGAGCCCGCCGCGCTTCGCCTACACCGCGAATGACGCCAGCGGCTGCGCGCCCCACGTCTATGTGAATGGCGGCATGGGCGCGTACCAGGCCATCTACAACAACGAGGCGAACATGGGCTACGGGCTGCGCAAGCTGCAGGTCTACAACAACGGCGCCAACTTCACGGCCATCTTCGATAAGGGCAGCGGCACCTGCTACTGAGCCCGTGACGCCGCCGTCCCGCGAGGCCCGGTTTCCACCTGTCCCCCAGGTGGGGCCGGGCCTTCGCCGTCGAGGCGCGAGCTACAGCGTGAAGGTGGGCAGCTCCTGTCCCAGCAGCAGGCCGCCGGTGAGCTCCAGCGTGGGCGGCGCCACCATGGCGTGCTGGGTGGCGGTGTGGACGTCCCGGAAGCAGCGCTGCAACGGGCTGGAGCGGAAGACGGCGGTGCCGCCCGCCGCCTCGTACATGCGGTCCACGGCGCGCGCCGCGCTCCGGGTGGCGTGCGTCATGGCCAGCCGCAGTTCGGCGCGGGAACGCACGGAGACGGGGCCGCGCGTGGACTCGGCGTGGATGTTGTTGATGGCTTCGAGGACGAAGGCGCGCGCGGAGCGCACGGTGGCCTCGGCGTCGGCGACGGCCTCCTGCGCGGCGGGACGCGCGGCCAGCAGGCGGCGCTCCAGCATCAGCGTCTTCTGCCGCGACAACGCCATCAGCTCGTCGATGGCACGGCGGGCGATGCCCAGCGCCACCGCGGGGATTCCCAGCCCCAGCAGGCCGAAGGGATAGCCATAGAGCGGCCTGTCGATGCGCGGGCGCTGGCCGACGAGTGAGAAGGAGTACTCGTCCGGCACGAAGAGGTCCTTCACCTCCATGTCGCCGCTGCCCGTGCCGCACAGGCCCGAGGCGAACCACGTGTCGTGCAGCACCGCGCGCTCCGCGGGGAAGAAGAACAGGCGCGTCTCCGGGACGCCCTCGCGCACCATGCGGGGCTTGCCGCCCTCCGTCACCACGCCTCCTCCCACCAGCCATTGGCAGTGCTGTGAGCCGCTCGCCCACGGCCAGCGGCCGGTGAGGCGGTAGCCCCCGTCGACACGCTCGGCGCGGCCGATGGGGGCCGCGACGCCGCCGGTGATGATGTCCGGGCGGCTGAAGATGGCGCGGGCCGCCGGCTCGAACAGGAACGCGGAGGTCAGCGCGGTGGCGGCGCCAATCATCACGCACCAGCCCGTGGACCCGTCCGCCCTCGCGACCGACTCGATGACCTGGAAGGATACGGCCGGATGCAGCTCCAGGCCGCCCAGGGACTCGGGAATCATCATGCGGAAGAAGCCGTCCCGGGCCAGCTCCGCGGCCAGGTCCGGTGGGAGCCGGCGGGCGCTCTCGATTTCGTCCGAGCGCGCGGACAGGCGCGGGAACAGCTCTCCGGCCATGGCCAGCAGCGGGTGCGCGGAGGGTTCGGGAGTCGCTTCGGCGGGGAGGGGGTGTGGGCTCGTCATGGCCGGGAGCCTATGAAGGACGGGGCACGGGTTTCCAGCCATGCTCCCCGCACGTCCTCCGCGACTCGCCCCTCATGTCGGCGGGCGGGGAATCCCGTGGGTGACGTAGTGCGTCTGCTCCCCGGGAGCGTGGGCGATGGAGCCGGGTTCCCGGTCCACCGCGATGATGACGATGTCCGGGCGCCGCAGCAGTGTCACCAGCTCGCTCGGCCCGGGCTCCACGGAGTGCGAGGCCTCTCCCGCGCCTCCGGGGAAGAAGCGGGCCTCGCCGTCTCCCAGGTAGAGCAGCGGAGCCCGGGCGCCCACGTCCTCGACATCGGGAGGGACGTAGACGTGCACGGTGCGCTGCGCTCGCGCCACGGGCTCCGCGGTGAAGGAGGCGGAGCAGAGTGCGCGAGACAGCGGCTCGGGCAGGGCGCCGCACGCCGAGGTCACGACGAGAAGCAGGGGCATCCAACAGCGCATGAGGGTGTCCTCCCGCCTCGGCCAGGTGGCCGGGCAGTCCATGAGTCCATGCGCCCGCGCTGGCACGGGCGGTGTTCCAGACAGTCGTTGCCGGGTGGCGGGCCGCTCCGGCCAGTGGCCCTTCACCCTTTCGTCGCCATCCCGCCGTGACTCAGGGAGGGCGTGAGACTTCACAGCGGGCCGAGGCGCCCCGGGAGAGGTCCTCGGCCACCGAGCGCAGCAGCGTGCCGGTGAGCGCGGAGCGCTCCTCGGCGGGAGTTGTCTTCTCCTGCGTGAGCCACGACGCCACCCGGCCCAGGCTCGCGGCGGTCACCACCTGCAGCCGCACCTCCACCTGGACGACGAAGCGTTCCTCCGCCTCGGGGCGCTCGTCCAACGTCCAGGCCACGCGCTCCGATTCAATCGCTCCGGGGCCCGCCGGCAGGGGCCTTCCATCCAGCACGTAGCCGCCGCGCGTGAAGGCGAGCACCTGGGTCAGCCGCGCGCCGTCCACCCGCGCGTCGAACCACAGGGCGCGGCGCTTCCACAGCGTCAGCTCCACCTCCAGCTTCCCCGCCAGCCCCAGCCGCACCAGCCGGTCCAGCTCCGGCGAGACGAACGAGAGCGCCTCCACCCTTGCCACCACGCGCCGCCCGGAGAGGGTGGCGGTGCAGGCGGCGCGTGGCTCCTCCGCGTGGGCCCGGGGCGCGAGAAGTCCCGCCGCGGCCACCAGCGCCGCGCCGAGCCTCCGCCCCCACCGTGTGTCATGCCGTCCCATGCGCCGTCAGAAGGTCCGCACGAAGAGCAGCCGGGCCTCGGGCGTGGCCGTGGCCTCCTGGTCCGTGCGCCAGGCGACGTCGAACCGCACGTCGTCGCCGAAGTGGAAGCTGCCGCCCACACCCAGCCGCGCCTCCGTCCACGCGTCGTCCATGCGCACCGAGCCCACGTCCGCGAAGATGCCGAGCACGTGCCAGCGGTACTCCGCGGTGGTCAGCAGCGACACGTCGCCACGGAGCTCCTTGAAGCCAAACCCGCGCAGCGCGCTCCAGCCACCCAGCGCCTCGCGCTTCTGCTCGGGCAGGTCCTCACCGCCGGCGGTGCGCACGCGCAGGCGCACTCCGGAGTTCATGCCGGTGGGCACGTCCAGCGCCAGGTCGCTCACCAGCTTCCAGAAGCGCGTGTCCGCGCCGGAGGCCCCGGGGCCGTCGCCCACCTCCAGCGTGAGCAGCCCGCGCAGGGAGGCGCGCGCGTTCCAGTCGCCGTTCCGCCTGAAGAGGGACGTCTCCGGCGTGCGGAAGAGCGAGCCCACGTTCGCGCCGGGCGGCGCGTCGCTGGCGTACTCCAGCCGGAGCACGAGAGAGCGGAAGTGGCCCTCGCTGACCGGGGCGTTGGGGAAGGGGGGCGAGTCGCGGCGGAAGAGGCTGAGGGGCGGGGTGAAGCTGCGCATCGACTCGTAGCGGTCGGCGCGGTACTCGACGCCCGCGAGCCACTCCTCCATCCAACGCCAGGTGGCGAAGGCCGTGAAGCCCTTGCGGCGGAAGTACTCGCGGTCCGGACGGTTGATGAGGGCCGAGTAGATGTACGAGTCGATGTCGCTCAGCCGCCAGCGGTCCAGCGTGTCGGTGAAGTCGTGGCCCTGGACGCCCACCTCCGCGAGCCTCGCGGCCGGCACTTGCGCCTTCGCCCCGCCCAGCAGGTTCACCTGCCGCTGCTCCCGCGTCCCCTCCGGGTCGTCCGGCAGGTGCTGGCCGCCGAGGCGCAGCGGGATGAAGAAGGCCGCGTCCAGCGTGAGGTGGGCCCGATCCCCCGGGTCCCAGATGCGCAGGTGGCCCGCCACGCCCGGGGCGAAGCCCGTCACCTGCGTGTGGACCGGCAGCAGGTCCAGGTCCAGGTCCGGCCGGCGCGGGCGCACGTGCACCACCAGGCGCTTCTCTTCGAGGGTGAAGCCCTCGCCGTCCCGCTCGCTCTCCCACCACTCGACGAGCTCCCGCCAGTTCAGCTCGAACTCCACCTGCTCACGGCGGCGCTTCTTGCGGGGGGCCTCCTCCGTCCGGTAGTTGCGCGTGCCGTCGGCCTCGCGCACCTCGACGATGCGCGCCTTCCGGCGCAGCCCGTTGTCCTCATCGTCCACGTCCGCGGCCACCAGGAAGGGCAGCCGCGACTCCAGGCGCTCCACGGCGCGCCTCGCGTCGCTGCGGAGGAAGACGTCGCCGGGCTTCAGGGCGAGCGCCTCGCGCACCCGCGCCGCCATCTCCGGGGGGACGCCCTCCACGTCCACGGCCTCCAGCCGGCCCTCGTCCACCGTCACCACCAGCCGGCCGTCCGGGTGCAGCGTGGCGGTGAGGCTCGCCAGGAGATAGCCGTCGCCCCGCAGGTCCTCCAGCGTGCGCTCCAGCGCCCGCGCCACGCCGCCCAGGATGACGCCGGACCGGAACGTGTCGTCCTCCAGGCGGGCCAGCCACTCGAGCGGAGGATGTGGCGGAGGGCAATGGCGGACGACGGACAGCGTCCCTCGCCGGGAGTCGATGCGCAGCGTGGCGATGACGTCATCGTCGTCCTCGTCATCATCCTTGTCCTTGCCGGAGGAACGGTGGGGCAGGCGGAGCAGCTCCTCGAGCAGCTCGGAGGCCTGGAGGTCCTGGAGGCCCTCCAGCTCCACGGAGGTGACGATGGGGTGCTCCTCCAGGTGGACCTCCATCACCACGGGGCCCTGCTCGGGGACTCGGAGCCGCGGCTCCACGCGGGCGAAGAGGCCCGTGCGCGCGAGGCGGCGGAGGAGGGTCTGCGCCCGCTCCGCGGTCAGCGGAGTCTCGCCCTCGGCGCCCGTGAGGGAGTCACCGATGAGCGCGCGCACCTGCGTGTCCGTGAGCTGCCGGAGGCCGTGGAGCTCCATGCGCGTGGGCGTGAGCGGGTGCCCGTCCAGGCTGAGCTGGAGCGGGGCGAGGACGGACGCTTCGTGCTCGTCCTCGTCCTCGAAGTCCTCGAAGTCCTCGGGGCACTTTCCCCATTCGTCCTCCGAGGCCTCGGCGCGGGCTTCTTCGCGGGGCCCGGGTTCGGGGGGCGTGGTGGGTGAGGCGGGAGCGCCGGCATCCGGGGCCGGCTGCGCCGCCGCGGTCATGCTGAGGAGACAGAGAAGGAGTGCGAAGCGGTTCATGTCCGGACGGGAGAGCACGTGCCGTTCCAGCCGGCGGTGTCAGGCAAGTGCTTGAAAGGACGAGGGGCGGGCAGACGTGTCGATGTCATGGGCACATCCGGATGTCGAGCCGTGATGTGGCAACGACATCCGCCACGCGCCGGTGCTTGCCTGGGGTAGACCGCATCAGGCCTCCATGTGGGGGCGCCTACTTCGATTGCGAGGGTTCACACCGGCAGGCCCAGGGCCTTGATGCGGCGATAGAGATTGCCCCGGTCCACCTGTAGGAGCCTCGCGGCGCCGGCGATGCTGCCCCCCTGCTGGAGCGCCGCGCGGATGAGGTCCCGCTCGAAGTCCTCCACGTGCTCGCGGTAGCTCTTGTCTCCCAACGTGGTGCGCGGTGGCGCGGCGGGCGCCAGCGGGCCGGTGATGGCCTCGGGGCCCAGCGTGAGCGGACCGTCGCCGCGCAACAGATTGAGGCGCTCGATGAGGTTGCGCAGCTCGCGCACGTTGCCGGGCCACGAGTAGGCACGCAGGGCGGCCTCCGCGCCCGGAGCCAGCACCAGCGGGACGTTGGGCCCGGCAAGCTCCGCGGCGAAGGCGCGGGCGAGGGGGAGCAGGTCCTCCGGTCGCTCGCGCAGCGGCGGAATCTGGAGCGGCATCACGTTGAGACGGAAGAAGAGGTCCTGCCGGAAGCGGCCCTCCCGCACCGCGCGGGCGAGGTCCTGGTGCGTGGCCGCGAGGACGCGCGCGTCCACGGGCACCGGCACCGAGCCGCCCAGCCGCTCCACCTCCTTCGTCTCCAGCACGCGCAGCAGCTTGGCCTGGAGCTCCAGCGGCATGTCGCCCAGCTCGTCCAGGAACAGCGTGCCGCCGTGGGCCTGCTCGATGCGGCCCGCGCGCCGGGACACCGCTCCGGAGAAGGCGCCCTTCTCGTGGCCGAAGAGCTCGCTCTCCAGCAGCGTGGAGGGAATGGCCGCGCAGTTGACCGCGACCAGCCGCCCCTTGCGCCCCGAGGCCAGGTGCAGCGCCCGCGCGACGCGCTCCTTGCCCGTGCCCGTCTCGCCGGTGATGAGCACCGCCGTGTCGCTCGGCCCCACGCGCGCGATGAGCCGGCGCAGCGCCTCCATGGCCGGGCTGTCGCCCACGAGGTGTCCGGGGCGGGCCAGCGCGTCCAGCAGCCGCTCGCGTTCCTCCTGGAGCGCGCCGAGCGCCATCGCATTGCGCAGCGCCGTGAGGAGCCGCTCGGGCGAGGGCGGCTTCTCCACGAAGTCCGTGGCGCCCAGCTTCAGCGCCTGCACCGCCTCGGCCGGGGAGGCCTCGCCGGACAGCACCACCACCGGCACGGGCAGCGGCCGGGGCAGGCGCGCGAGGAATTCGAGGCCCGTCTCGCCGGGCATGCGGATGTCCAGCAGCATCAGCGCGGGCGGGCCCTCGGGCGCGTCGAGCAGCCGCGTGGCCTCGGCGGTGGAGCGGGCCTCCACGGGTGTGAAGCCCTCGTCGCTCAGCAGCCCGCGCAGGGCCTTGAGGACGCCAGGGTCGTCATCGACGACGAGGATGCGGGGACCGGGCTTCATGCGGTGACCGGGGCGGAGGCGGGAGGGACGAGGGGCAGGTCCACGCGCGCCAGCGTACCGCCCCCGGGCGCCGGCTCCAGGCGCAGGGTGCCGCCGTGCTCGTGGACGATTTTCTGGGCGATGGGCAGCCCCAGGCCGCTGCCCTCCGGCTTGGTGCTGAAGAGCCCGCGCGTGAGGGCGGGGCCTTCCAGCACGGTGGGGACGCCGCTGCCACCGTCCGTCACGGTGACCCGCACGGCGCCCGAGGACAGGGGCTCCAGCGCGACGCGCACGGGTGGGGCGCCGACGGGGGAGGCCTCGGTGGCGTTCTTCACCAGGTTGCCGAAGAGGCGGCGCAGGCCGTCCGGGTCCGCTCGCAGCGCGGTGTCGGGACCGGGGGCAAGCTCCACGGGGACGGGGGAGGTGCCCGCGTAGAGGGAGCACACCTCGGCCAGCAGTGGGCGCAGGGCCACGTCCTGGAAGCGCGGAGCGGGCAGCCGCGCGAAGGTGGAGAAGCTCTGGGTCATCCGCATGAGCAGGTCCACCTCCTCTTGGAGGAGGGCGACGGCCTCGGTGATGCGGGTGGTGTCGGGGGGCGTGCTCGCATCCGTGCGGGACAGACGCGCGAGCGAGAGCTTCATTGCGGTGAGCGGGTTCTTCAGCTCGTGAGCGAGGGCGCGGGCCACGTCCTGCCATGCGGCGATCTGCTCCGCGGCCTTGAGGCGCTCGCGCTGGGCGAGCAGCTCCTGGCCCATGCGGTTGAACTGGCCCAGGAGGAACTGGAGCTCGTCGCGTGGGGGCTCCGGGGTGGCGAGACGCACGGTGAGGTCTCCGCGCGCATAGGCCCACATGCCCTCGGTGAGGGTGGCGACGGGGCGGGTGAGGGCACGGCCGAGCAGCACCGCGGCGAGGGCCAGCACCGCGCCGGAGACGAGCACCAGTCCGGCGATGAACGCGGGCACGCGGCGCACCAGGGCCCGCCGCGCCAGCTCCGCCTGGGCGAGGTTGAGCCGCGCCTCGTTCAGCGCGTCCTGGGGGAGGCCCCGGCGCTCCAGGTCCGCGGAGACGCCGTCCAGCACGCCCTCCACAGGGGCGATGGAGACGGACAGCACCCGCTCCAGCGCGCCCTGCGCCAGCACGCCGAGCAAGACCAGGGGGACGAGGCCCGCGAGCAGCATCACCGCGAGCAGCTTGCGGCGGAAGCGGGGCGGGGGAGGCGAGGGGGCGCCCTGCGTGCTACCGGGAGCTGTCCCGGCCGCCGGCGGGGGTGGTGCAGGAGCCTCGGGGGGCGCCGGAAGGGGCGGGGAGCCACGCATGATTCGGGGTTCATATCGCGACACCCACCCCGCGGGTCAGGTCAGGAATTCCGCGCCACGGGCGTACTAAAAGGAACCATGCCCTTTGACCCCCGTGAGGTAGAGCCGAAGTGGCAGGCGCGCTGGCGCGAGGCCCGCCTGCATCGGACGACGTTCGACCCGAAGAAGCCGAAGTTCTACGCGCTCGACATGTTCCCGTACCCCTCCGGAGCGGGGCTACACGTCGGGCACTGCGAGGGCTACACGGCCACGGATGTGCTCACGCGGTGGAAGCGGATGCAGGGCTGGAACGTGCTCCACCCCATGGGCTGGGACGCCTTCGGCCTGCCCGCCGAGAACTACGCCATCAAGACGGGCATCCACCCGCGTGTCACCACCGAGCAGGCCATCTCCAACTTCCGCAGGCAGATTGACTCCGTGGGCTTCGCCTACGACTGGGAGCGCGAGGTCAACACCACCGACCCGCGCTACTACAAGTGGACCCAGTGGATCTTCCTCCAGTTGTTCAAGAAGGGGCTCGCGTACGAGAGCGTGATGCCCATCAACTGGTGCCCGTCCTGCAAGACGGGGCTGGCCAACGAGGAGGCCGCCGGCGGCCGGTGTGACCGCTGCGGCACCCAGGTGGAGCGCAAGGACCTGCGCCAGTGGATGCTGCGCATCACCGCCTACGCGGACCGTCTGCTGGAGGACCTGTCCGAGGTGGACTGGCCCGAGTCCACGCTGGCGATGCAGCGCAACTGGATTGGCCGCTCCGAGGGCGCGGAGGTGGTGTTCCGCGTGGCGGACGGCCCGGCCGCTGGCGCGGAGCTTCGTGTGTTCACCACCCGCCCGGACACGCTGCACGGGGCCACGTACCTGGTGCTGTCTCCCGAGCACGGCCTCGTGGAGTCCCTGACGGCGCCGGAGCAGCGGACCGCGGTGACGGACTACCAGTCCGCCGCGCGGCTCAAGAGCGACCTGGAGCGCACGGAGCTGGCGAAGGAGAAGACGGGCGCCTTCACGGGCAGCCACGCCGTCAATCCCATCAACGGCGAGCGCATCCCCATCTGGATTGCCGACTACGTCCTGGCCACCTACGGCACCGGCGCCATCATGGCCGTGCCGGCGCATGACCAGAGAGACCATGACTTCGCCGTGAAGTTCGGGCTGCCCATCCGGCAGGTGGTGCGCCCGGTGGACGGAGCACCGCCCGAGCCCGGCAAGGCCTTCACGGAGGCGGGCACCGCGGTGAACTCGGGCGAGCTGGACGGCCTGCCCACCGCGGAGGTGAAGCAGCGGGTGGTGGCCACGCTGGAGGCGCGGGGCCAGGGCCGGCGCACGGTGAGCTACCGCCTGCGCGACTGGATTTTCTCGCGCCAGCGCTACTGGGGCGAGCCCATCCCCATCATCCACTGCGCGAAGTGCGGCGCCGTGCCGGTGCCCGAGGACCAGCTCCCCGTCACCCTGCCCGAGGTGGAGCGCTACGAGCCGTCCGGCACCGGCGAGTCACCCCTGGCCACCATTCCCGAGTGGCTGGAGACGCACTGCCCCCAGTGCGGAGGCCCGGGCCGTCGCGAGACGAACACCATGCCGCAGTGGGCCGGTTCGTGCTGGTACTACCTGCGCTACCTCGACCCGGCCAACGACAAGGAGCCCTGGTCGAAGGAGGCCGAGCGGCAGTGGATGAACGTGGACCTGTACGTGGGCGGCGCCGAGCACGCGGTGCTCCACCTGCTCTACGCGCGCTTCTGGCACAAGGTGCTCTTTGATTTGGGCCACGTCACCACGAAGGAGCCCTTCAAGAAGCTGCGCCACCAGGGCACGGTGCTGGCGTACACGTACGTGGACGCGGCGGCCCACTACCACGAGCTGTCCGAGGTGGAGCTGCGCGGTGAGGACGCCTTCCTGCGCGCCACGGGCGAGAAGCTCAAGGTCCAGGTCGAGAAGATGGCGAAGTCCAAGCTGAACGGCGTCAACCCGGACAGCGTGGTGGCCGAACACGGCGCGGACGTGCTCCGTCTGTACGAGCTCTTCATGGGCGAGTTCGAGCTGTCCAAGCCGTGGGACCCGCGCGCCATCGAGGGCTGCGGCCGCTTCCTGCGCCGCGTGTGGCGCCTCGTCGAGGAGCACGGGACGGCCCGCGCCCCCGAGGGCGACCCGCACCTGCGGCTGCGCCACAAGACGACTCAGCGCGTGACGGCGGACCTGGAGCGCCTCCAGTTCAACACCGCCATCGCCGCGCTGATGACGTACACCAACGAGCTGGTCTCGAAGGGGAGCACGCGAGAGGACCTCACCACGCTCGTCAAGCTGGTGGGCCCCTTCGCGCCCCACCTGGGGGACGAGGCGTGGGAGCGGCTCGGCGGCACGGGTTTCCTGCTGGAGCAGGACTGGCCCCCGTTCGACGTGGCGCTCACGGTGGATGCGCAGGTGACGTACGCCGTCCAGGTGAACGGCAAGCTGCGCGGCAGCCTGGAGGTGGAGCGCGGCACGCCGGAGGCCGAGGTGCGTGAGCGGGCCCTGGCGCTGCCCAACGTCGTCCGGCAGCTCGAGGGCGGGAAGACGGTGGGCAAGGTCATCGTCGTCCCCGACAAGGTGGTCAACATCGTGGTGCGGTAGCACGGGCAGCGCGAGCCGAACCCTCCGGGCGGGCAGCCGGAGGGCTCGGGTGCGGGCTCCGAAGCTGATAGCCTGGGGCTTCCGATGTCTCGTCTTCTCGCCCCCTCCCAGGGCTGGTTGTTCGGCCCGGGAGTGGACCTGACCGTCTTCGCCGGCAGCGCGCTCATCTCCGTGCTCTTCGTGCTCGCCGCGCCGTGGCTGGGCGCGGTGGGGGACACGCCGCTGTGGGCCTGGGTCCTCTTCGTCGTCTGCGTGGACGTGGCGCACGTCTGGTCCACGCTGTTCCGCACGTATCTGGACGCGGACGAGTTGCGCCGCCGTCCGGGGCTCTACCTGGGCGCGCCGCTCGCCGCCTATGTCGCGGGCGTGGGGGCCTACCTCGTCTCTCCCAAGGCCTTCTGGACGCTGTTCGCGTACGTGGCGCTGACGCACTTCGTCCGCCAGCAGTACGGCTGGGTGGCCCTCTACTGCCGAAAGGCCCGCGCCTCCCCCGCCGAGCGCCGCCTGGACGCCGCCGCCGTCTACGCCGCCACCCTGGGGCCCGTCGTCTGGTGGCACGCGAACCTCCCCCGCGACTTCTGGTGGTTCGTGGAAGGGGACTTCCTCTCCGGCCTGCCCCGTGAGGCCGGCACGGTGGCGCTGGCCGTCCATGCCGCCGTGCTCGCGGCGTGGGCCGGTTTCCAGGCCGCGCGGGTGGCGCGGGGCGAGGGCGTGCAGGCGGGCAAGGTGTTGCTGGTCGCTGCCACGTGGGTGGCATGGTTCGGCGGCATCGTCGTGGCGCGGGATGACTTCGCCTTCACGGTGATGAACGTCCTGCTTCACGGGGTGCCGTACTTCGCGCTGCTGTTCCGCTACGCCCGGGGGCGGCGGGCGGAGGGAGGTTATGGGGTGGGCGGTGCCCTCCTGCGCGCGGGGCTGCCGGGCTTCCTGCTG
Source organism: Myxococcus sp. RHSTA-1-4 (assembly GCF_020037125.1). Classification (GTDB taxonomy): domain Bacteria; phylum Myxococcota; class Myxococcia; order Myxococcales; family Myxococcaceae; genus Myxococcus. Next base: position 275,294 of record NZ_JAIQDG010000001.1, on the reverse strand, counting down.
TTCCTGGCGGCGCTGGCCCTGGCGGAGGAGCTGCTCTGGGACTGGCTCATCTGGCACGAGCGCTCCACCCTCTTCGGGCCGAGCACGCTGGAGTTGCCGGCGGACGTCCTCGCGCTGGTGGTGCCGCTGCTGGCGCTGCCTCAGGCCACGCACTACGTCCTGGATGCCTTTGTCTGGAAGCCGGGCCGCGAGCCGGCGCTGCTGTCCCGGCTGGGCTGGAGCCCTTCGGGCGGAGTCGAGGGTCCACCATCCGGCACGCGGCCCGTTTCGGCCATGGCCATTCCGGGAGGGAATGAATAAGGGTCAGGGGCCTATGTCCCGACTCCTGCTCGTCTCGAACCGGCTTCCCGTCACCGTCAAGGTGGAGAAGGACAACGTCTCCGTGGTGCGCAGCGCGGGAGGGCTGGCCACCGGCCTGAGCCGCCCGCATGAGCGCTCGGGCGGGGTGTGGATTGGCTGGCCCGGAGACGTGTCCCGCCTGTCGGACAGCCAACGTGCCCAGGTGGAGTCGCGGCTGGCCGACCTGCGCTGCGTGCCGCTGTACCTCAGCGCCAGCGAGGTGAGCCGCTACTACGAGGGCTACTCCAACCGCGTCCTCTGGCCGCTGTGCCACTACATGCTGGACCGCATCCCCCGGCAGGACAGGGACTGGGAGGTCTACCGCAAGGTCAACGAGCGCTTCGCCGACCTGACGGCCCGGCAGTACCGGCCGGGAGACACCATCTGGGTGCACGACTACCAGCTCATGCTGGTGCCGGCCATGCTTCGCCAGCGGCTGCCCGAGGCCCGCATCGGCTACTTCCACCACATCCCGTTCCCCTCGTCGGAAATCTTCAGCACGCTGCCCCACCGCCACGACCTGCTGAAGGGCCTGCTGGGCGCGGACCTCATCGGCTTCCACACGGTGAGCTACGTGCGGCACTTCTCCGGCTCGCTGCTGCGTCACCTGGGGCCGGACACCGATATCGACCGTGTCATCTGGGAGGGGCGCGAGGTGCGCGTGGGCGCCTTCCCCATGGGCATCGACGCGACGGCCTTCGAGTCGCTCGCCAACGATGCGGTCGTACTGGACGAGGTGGCCACCCTCCGCAGGAGGGCCGAGGGCCAGCGCATCCTGCTGGGCATCGACCGGCTGGACTACACCAAGGGCATTCCGCGGCGGCTGCTGGCGGTGCAGCGCGTGCTGGAGCGCGAGCCCTCCTGGCGCGGGCGCCTGCGCTTCATCCAGGTGGCCGTGCCCAGCCGCACCCAGGTGGAGGCGTACGCCACCTACCGCGAGACGGTGGACGAGCTGGTGGGCCGCATCAACGGCACCTACGGCAGCGTCCACAACGTGCCCGTGCACTACCTCTACCGCTCCTTCAACGAGCGGCAGCTCGTGGGCCTGTACCGGGCGGCGGACGTCATGCTCGTCACGCCGGTGCGCGACGGTATGAATCTGGTGGCCAAGGAGTTCTGCGCCGCGCGCCCGGACGAGGACGGCGTGCTGGTGCTCAGCGAGTTCGCCGGCGCCGCCGCGGAGATGAGCAGCGCGCTCATCGTCAACGCGTTCGACGTGGAGGCCGTGGCGGACGCGATTGAGCAGGCGCTGGAGATGGCCGAGGACGAGCGCCGCACGCGGATGCGGGCCCTGCGCGCCCAGGTGAAGGAACATGACGTGCACTGGTGGACAGGCTCCTTCCTGGACCGGCTCAACGGGCTGCCCGCCGCGTCCGAGCGGAAGACCGGGAGCGCGCCGCAGGCGCTGGAGCGGATGAAGGCGGCGGCCCGGCTGCACCTGCTGCTGGATTACGACGGCACGCTGGTGGGCTTCGCGCCCCGGCCGGAGCTGGCCGCGCCCGACGACGCCCTGCGGGCGTTGCTGGCGAGGCTGGTGGCGCGCCCGGAGACGTCCCTGAGCATCGTCAGCGGCCGGCCCCGGGAGACGCTGGAGGCCTGGTTCGGAGCGCTGCCCGCCGGCCTGCACGCCGAGCACGGCCTGTGGTCCCGCGCCCGCCCGGACCAGCCCTGGCGGATGCTGGAGGGCGTGTCCTTCGAGTGGAAGGAGCGCGTGCGGCCGGCGCTGGACGCCTTCTCCTCGCGGGTGCCGGGCTCGTTCGTGGAGGAGAAGACTGCGTCGCTGGCCTGGCACTACCGGATGGTGGACCCGGAGTTCGGGGCCATCCAGGCGCGGGAGCTGCGCCTCCACCTGGCCGAGGTGTTCGCGGGCGAGTCCCTCGACATCCTCCCCGGAGACCGGGTGGTGGAGGTGCGGCCCCGGGGCGTCCACAAGGGCCGCGTGGTGGGCGAGGCCACCCAGGGCCTGCCGCCGGGCACGCTGGTGGTGGCCATCGGCGACGACAAGACCGACGAGGACCTCTTCGCGGCCATGCCCGGGGACGGGCTCACGATTCATGCGGGCAACAAGCCCACGCGCGCGGCCTTCCGCGTCAACGGGCCCGCCGAGGTGCGGAAGCTGCTCGGCGAGCTCGTCACCCCGTAGGGGCTACTGCGCCGCGGACGCGGTGCGGCTGCCGGGGGCCTGGATGAGCACCCGGCGCATGAAGGCCCGGTCCACCCGGCCGAGGAACTCGCGGAACGCGGCGTAGTCATCCGCCTTCACGCGCGCGGCGGTGAGGGCCATCTCGCCCTCGGCCACCAGCTTGCCGCCCTCCACCCGGTAGCTCAGCTTCACGTAGCCGAACTTCGTGGTCTCCTCCACCGCCTGCGGCAGCTCCTTCACCGTCCACCCGGCGGGCAGCGTGTAGCGCAGCGTGAAGCTGTTCAGCCACGGGCCCTGCATCACCAGGTCGAAGCGGCGCTCCGCCAGCGACGCGTACGCCTGCTGGTACGTGCGGCCCGTGCCGAAGGGCAGGAAGCGCATGGCGCCGGGCAGCACCTCCGCGTAGCGGGGGATGTTCATCTTGAAGTCCAGCGCCACGTCGTCGTCCAGCCGCGTGGTGTCGCTCAGCTTCACCTCGCGCACCGTCAGGCCGGGGAAGCTCTGCGCCCAGGCGCGCTCGAAGGTGGACTTGCGCGTGGCCTCCGGCCGGTACGCCCGGCGGTAGTCCGGCGCCGTCTGGCCGCTCACCGTGCTGGCGCCCGCCACCTCCGCGCTGCCGTCCGCGCGCAGGTCCACGTCCAGCGTCAGCCGCGTGGCGTTGTCCTCCGCCTTCGCCTCCGGCGTGGTGAGGAAGGTGCTCCGGCCGTCCGGCTCCACCACCAGCACGTTGGCCACCCGGTCCGCGCTGGGCAGTTCCTTCGCGCCGTGGAACTCCGCCGTGCCGTCCAGGTACAGGTCGTACTTCGGCACGTAGGCGATGGCGTGGTTGAAGGCCGCGAGGCTCGCCGGCTCCTCGCCGATGGAGCCCAGGTTGCGCATGCGCAGCAGCACCAGCCGGCTGTCCACGCCCGCCACGCGCAGCATGGAGTGGATGAGGCTCGCCTTGTCCTTGCAGTCACCGAAGCGGCGCGCCAGCACCCGGTCCACCCGGTACGGCTTGTAGCCGTGGATGCCGAACTCCAGCGCCACGTAGCGGGTGTTGGTCACCACGAAGTTGTAGATGGCGCGCACCACCGCCAGCTCGTCCTTGCGGTCCACGCCCTGGAGCACCTGGTCCACCGTCTGCCGCAGCTCCGCGTTGGGCTGGAGCTGGTCCCTGACGAGCCCCCACCAGTAGCGGCCCACCTGCTCCCACGTCTGGTACGTGGAGACGTGGAGGTTCTGCGCCACCTCGGCCCAGCCCGGCATGCCCGGCTCCGGCACCACCTTGGCCACGTGCTTCGCGCTCCACTTGTAGAGCACGCGCCCGCCGTCCAGCGGCTCCTGCTCGCTCTGCACGCCGGTCAGCTTGCTCTTGTTCCAGTACAGGGGCCGCTCCTTCGGCATGTCCACCAGGTACTGGAAGCGCACCTTCGGGTAGACGCCCTGCACGCTCTCCACGTCACCCCAGTAGTCCGACAGGAGGTTCTCCTGCGCGGTGTCGTCAATCCGGTACGTCAGCTCCAGCGTGTCGCCGGGGGCCAGCGAGGGGAAGGACAGCACCTTGGCGCGGGCGTCGTAGTACATGCCCGTCCACGGCTCGTTGATGTTGCGGTCGTTCTCCCCGTAGCTCTCCACCACGGAGCCGTCCGCCTTCACCACGCGGGCCTTCAGCACTCGCACTTCCTGGCGGTCCGGCGAGTAGGTGACGGGCGTCATGCGGAACGAGTCCACGCCGCGCTGGTTGAGCACCTTCACCACCATCTGGTGCAGGCGGCTGGAAAGGCCGCTCTTCTGGACGCGCACGTAGGTGCTGTCCACCAGGTAGATGGCGTCCTCGTGGACGTAGGCCTCGCCCTCCCGGTCCAGTCCCTTGGAGTCCACCAGGTACTGCATGCCGGCGCCGGTGCTCTCGCCCTTGAGGGCGCGCAGGGCCTCCTTCAGGCCCGGGTTCTGCGGGCGCAGCGCCAGCGAGCGCTCGAAGGCGGCCAGCGCCGGCTCGCGGCGGCCGGCGGCCAGCAGGGCGCGGCCCTCGCGCTCGTACACCTCCGGCTCGTCCGGGGACAGCGCGCGGGCCTCGCCGAAGAGGGCCACCGCCTCATCCACCGCGCCGTTGTTGGCCTTCAGCTCCGCCAGCCGCACGCGCGCGCCGTTGTCGAAGGGGTTGAGCGTCACGAGCTGCGCGTACTCGCGCTGTGCCTCCTCCACCTTGCCGGCGTCCGCCAGCAGGGAGGCGAGCGTGCGGCGCGTGCCGGTGTCGTCGAAGCGCAGCGCCAGCACCACGCGCATCCGGTCCACGGCCTCGCGGTTGCGGCCGAGCTGCCGGGACGCCTGCGCCGCGGCCCGCACCGCGCGGGGCACGCGGGGCTGACGGCGGAAGGCCTCCTCCACCAGGGCGTGGGCCCGCGGGCGCTCACCCAGCGCCTCCAGCGCGCGGGCCAGCATCAGCCGGGCCCGCACCGAGTCCGGGTCCTTCTCCAGCACGGGAGCCACCAGCTCCGGCACGCGCTCGGGGTGGCCGCGGTCCAGCTCGTGGTCCGCCAGCGCCACGCGGGCCTCCGCCGAGTCCGGGTCCGCCTTCAGCGCGGCCTCCAGGAAGCGGCGGCGCTCGTTGAGGTCGTCGCGCTGCAGGCCGGCGGCGAGCAGCTGCAGGCGCGCGTTGCCCGGTGCGGCCTCGGCCGCGCGAGTGGCCTCCACGGTGGCGGTGTGCTCGCGCTCGTCATAGGCGCGGAAGAAGCCCAGCACGCGGGCGTAGTCCGCGCGCAGCTCCGCGTCGCCGGGGTTCTTCTCCACCTGGGCGCGCAGCGCGGAGGTGAGGGTGGGCAGCGGCTGGGGCGCGGGGGCGGTGCCGCGCTCCAGGGCGGGCGCCTTCGGCGGCAGCGACGCGCGCACGGAGGGGGACTCCTGGCGCAGGTAGAAGCCCAGCGGCCCGGTCTCCTGGCACACCTTGAGGAGGACGCGGTTGAGGCCCTTGCGCAGCTTCACGGACACGCGGGACTGGTCCGGGCGCGGCAGGTTGTAGCGGTCCTCCTTCGCGGCGAGCTGCCCGTTCACCCACAGGCGGAACGCGCCGGAGGTGCCCACGCCCATGGCCACGCGCGTCTCCTGGGGCGCCTCCAGCCACGTCACGGCGTAGGCCACCGACTCGCGGTTGGGCCGCACCGCGGTGGCCAGGTCCACGTAGCCGTCCGCCGGCGAGGCCGTCAGCCTGCGCCAGGACACCTCGCGGCCCTTGGCGCCCGGGAAGGTGGCGGACAGGTCCAGGTTGGCGGCCTCGGGGCCGAAGTCCGTGTCACACCCGGCCTTGCCCTCGTTGTCGAAGCCGCCGACGACGTAGTAGTCGCCGACGAAGCCCAGCCACTGCCGCACCTCGTTGGCCCGCACCAGCCGGCCGCGGGCACGCTCGGTGTCCAGCAGCAGCAGCTGCGCGGTGGCGCGCGTGTTCGGGTCCGACGAGCGCCGCGAGGCCACCTGGGCATAGGTGCTGAGCAGCGGCGTCAGGTCCTCCACGTCGTCCACCAGGTCGTGCATCCGCAGCAGCGTGGCGGCGCCCCGGGGGGAGGAGGCCTGCTTCAGCGCCTCGGCCGCGTAGGCGCGGGCCGTCTCGTCCGCCGCCGGTCTCGCCTGGGCCCAGAGCGGGCAGGTGAGCACGAAAACCGCGGCCAGCCATGTGAAGCGGGACATCCGTTCTCCTCGTTGACGTCTGACGGTGGTGGCACCGAGCCCGGAAGCAGGGCGCCGACGCCGATGAACAGGTGACCCTTTCAGGGCCTTCCCCTGCATGGGGCCCCGGGCGGCGGGCAGGCAACCGAAAACGTCACGAGGGTACGGTAGGGGACGAGGTGGGAGCGGGTAGGTCAGCTCCGGCGGTGCGCCGGGCCGGGGGCCGCGGTGCCGGACGTCAGCTTCAGGGCGGTGAGGAGCTGGGGCTCGGAGAGGAGGCGCTCGACGTCCATCAGCAGCACCAGCCCATCGCCGTGCCGGCCCATGCCCACCAGGAAGTCCACCGGCATGGCGGCGCCGAAAGAGGGGGCCGGCACCACGTCCCGCGAGGACAGCTCCAGCGGGCCGCCCACGCCGTCCACCGCGAGCCCCAGCCGCTGCGGCTCGCCACCGCAATTCACCTGCGCCACCACCACCGTGGGCCGCGCCTTCACCGTCCGCAGCGCCTGGCCCAGCACGCGGGACAGGTCCACCACCGGCACGGCCTGCCCGTCCTGGACGAGCACCCCGCGCACGTGGGGCGGCGCGTCCTTCACGGGCTCCAGGCGGGCCTCGGGCACCACCTCGGCCACTCGCGCGGTGGGCGCTGCGTAGTGCTCGCCCCCCACGACGAAGTGGAGGTACGGCTCGGCTCTCCCCTGTGTGCCGGCGTTCATCATGAGGTCGGTTCCGAGGTGGCTTTCGTTGAATCCGGAATCAGGTGGCGGAGGCGTACCGCTTCACCGGGAGGATGACAAGGGGCCACTCCGCGGCGGGGTGTCTTGCGTCCCGTCCCCCGTCAGCGCGTCCGGGCCGGCGCGGGCACTCCCGGCGGCGCGCGCAGGAAGGACTGCACGCCCTGCCGGTGGAGGCGGTCGGACTCGGCGCACAGCCGGATGGACTCCCGGGCCCGGGCCAGCGCGCGAGGCGCGTTCTCCAGCCTGGAGACGCGGGGGCCGAGGAAATCTTCCACCTCCGCGAGCCGCTGCTCGTCGCAGAGGCTTCCCACCAGTCCGATGAACCCGCTCAGCTCGTCGGAGCGGAGCCTTCCCGCGAGCGTGTCGAAGTGCTCCCGGTAGAACGCCCAGGCCAGCCCGCGCGTCTCGGGCATGGAGAAGGCGCCGATGAGGATGGGCCGCGTGTCGCGCATGTCCAGCTCGCTGCCCGCCACCAGGGCGAGCGCCTCGCGCACGAGCGCCGGCTCGCGGAAGCTGGACAGCGCGGTGAGCATGCGGACGCGCTCGTTCCGGTCCTCCGCCTTGCGCGCCTCCGCGAGCAGGGCGTCGAAGAGGGCCCGGTCCCCATTGCGCGCCGCCACCGCCAGCACCAGGGGCACCGCCTCCGGGTGCACGGCCTTCCGGTCCGCCAGCCATGCCCGGGCGAGCCGGCCCGCCTCGCGCACCAGCAAGGGGTCCTCTCCGCGCGTCGTCGCCAGCTCCAGGAGCCGTGAGCGCGCCTGCTTCACGTCGTCGCTGTCGCCCTGCTTCGGCTCCCAGCCCAGCTCCCGGGCCCGGGGACCGTAGACCTCGCCCACCCACTTCCGGAAGCGCGCGCGGTCCGCCTCCGGCAGCCCATCCTCGTTCACGAGCTGGAGCAGCCGAGCGCCCCGCTGGACGATGTTCCGGTCCTTGTCGGCCGCCGTGGTGGGGACGAGCCGCAGCGCCTCGCCGAGCGGCAGGTCTCCCCGGCGCACCTCAGCCTCCACGTCGGCCAGCAGCGCCAGCCGCTCCTCCACCGTCAGCGCCGCCGGAGGCGCGGCCAGCAACGTCGCGAGCTGCTCGCGCGTGTAGCCGGCGCGGTAGTAACCCGTGCCGCCCGCGTTGAGCAGCACCCACTCCGGGCAGGTGCGCATGGGCACCGGCAGCTCGCCCGTGGCCTCGGTGAGCAGGGTGCAGACCCGGTGCGAGCCGCCGCCGCGCGTCCCCACGCGCACGCACACCGGCACCGGCCACGTCTGGGCGGCGCTGGCGGTGGAGCCCGCCGGGAGGTAGCGCTCCTGGGACAGCTTCAGGCGCGCCGGCGTGCCGGGCCCGCATTGAAGCCCGGCGGAGATGCGCGGGGCGCCCGGCTGGTCGATGAAGCTCCGGAAGGCGCGGGCGACGTCCGGGCCCGCGGACTCGGAGAGCGTGGTGGCGAAGTCCTCGGACGTCGCCACGCCCCAGGCGTGCTTGCGCACGTGCGTGCGCAGGAGGTCGCGCATGCGCTCCGGGCCGAGCCACGCCTCGAACATGGCGATGACGGACGAGCCCTTGGCGTAGGTGGTGCCATTGTCGAAGGAGCCGAGCACGTCGTCATGCGTGTCCGCCGGCTTGCGCACGGGGAGCGCGGCGGCGAGCGCATCCGCGTCGAGGGCGAAGGACAGCGCGTTCATGCTGGCCTCCCGCGCGAAGCCCCAGCTCGGGTCGAACGGGTCCACCGTCTTCCTGTCCAGCCACGAGGTGAGGGACTCGTTGAGCCAGATGTCGTCCCACCACTTGCAGGTGACGATGTTGCCGAACCAGTAGTGGCCCAGCTCGTGGTTGGCGATGGTGACGTACCACTTGCGGCGCGCCAGCGTCTCCTCACCGGGGCGGATGAGGGTGAGGGGCTGCCCGAGCGCCACCAGGCCCGGGTGCTCCATGGTGCCCCAGTAGCGGGGCACCACCGCCACGTCGAGCTTCTCGTACGGGTACGGCTGGTCGAAGAAGTCCTCCAGCAGCGACACGATGCGCGGGGTGACGCTGGCCGCGTACGCCGTCTCCGGGCCCCGGCCCCTGGGGACGATGAAGCGCAGCGGCACGGCGTTGCGCCCGGCGGTGCCCGCGTCCACCACGTCGAAGGGGCCCACCATGAAGGCCACGAGGTAGCTCGGCATGGGGCGGCTCTCCGCGAAGGTGACGCGCTCGAGTCCCTCCGGCAGCGGCTCGCGCGAGACGATGGCGTGGTTGGCCAGCGCCACGTGCCCGGCCTTCACGGTGAAGCGCAGCCGCCACGGCACCTTGAAGCCCGGCTCGTCGAAGCAGGGGAAGGCGCGGCGCGCGTCCACGGGCTCGAAGAAGGTGTAGAGGTAGGGCTCGCCGCCCTCGTCCACGCCGTAGATGCCGCGGCTGCGCTCCCGGTCCACGTGGCCCGTGAAGTCCAGGTGGAGGCGGGCCTTTCCCGCCGCGAGCGGCTCGGGCAGCAGCAGGCCGAGCCGGCCCTCGCTGGCGGTGACGGCGCGGGCCTCCAGCGTGCGCGAGCCCGTCTCGACGCGGGCGCGCGTCACCTCCAGGTCCTGGCCATGCAGCCACACCTGGTGGACGGGCTCGCGGACCTCCACGACGATGGCGACGGAGCCGGAGAAGCCAGGCTCGGCGGGGAGGAGCTTCAGGTCCAGCTCGTAGCGCACGGGCCGGACGGTGTCGGGCAGCCGCAGCGCGGGAGGCTGGGGCTCGGGCCATCGGGGCGCCGCCGCCACGGCCCCGGCGGTGGGGGGCGGCGGCTCGGGAGCGTGGGCGCAGTGGAGGGCGAGGAACGCGAGGAGGAGGGGGAGGGGCCGGCGCATGGCGCGAGGCTATCCCGCCTTCCCGAGGCGTGGAGCAGGAGGGCGGGAGAGGGGGGCATCCGCCATCCAGCCCCGCCTCCTCGTGTGCGTGAGTGACGCTCACGCCTCACTCCCCGTATTCGCTCCTCGGCGTCAGAAGCGGATGAGGAAGGCGTCGTACCCGCCCGCGCTGGTGTTGCCGCCGAGGCCGCCGTACGTGGAGCCCGTCACGTACGCGTTGCCGCTGGCGTCCACCGCCACGCCCCGGCCGACGTCGGAGAAGCCGCTGCCCACCACGCGCGTGCCGAGCTTGTTGCCCAGCGCGTCGTACCGCGTGAGGAACAGGTCGTTCAGCCCGGCGTAGGCATTCCCGTCCAGCGCGCCTGCGGTGAAGCCCGTCACCTGCACGGTGCCGTCCGCGGCGACCGCGACGCCATGGGCCTGGTCCACCTGGACGCTGCCCAGCATGCGGCTCCACTGGCGGTTGCCCTGGTTGTCGTAGCGCGCGAGCAGCGCGTCCACCAGGCCCGACTGGGGATTCCCATCCAGCGTCCCGAAGCTGTAGCCCGTCAGGTACACGCCGCCGTCCGTGCTCACGGCCACGCCGGTGCCGTAGTCGAGGTCGGCGGCGCCCACCTGGCGCACCCACTGCTGGATGCCCAGGATGTTGAGCCGCATCAGGAAGATGTCGGTGCCCACCGGGGTGGTGGTGCCGTCCATGCTGCCGAAGGTCTGGCCCGTCACGTAGACCTCGTGGTTGGGCGTCACCGCGATGGACTGCGCCACGTCGCTGCGGCTGGTGCCGTACTGCTGCAGCCAGTACGGGGCGCCGTCCGTGTCATACAGGGCCACCATCACGTCGTAGTTGTTGGGGTTGCCACCGTTGGCGAAGCTGCCCCCCGTGTAGCCCGTGACGTAGAGCGTGTCCTCCGCGCCCAGGGCGATGTCCGTGGCGAAGTCGTCCATGGCGGTGCCGCGCTGGCGCAGCCACAGGCGGTTGCCCTGTGTGTCGTACTTGGCGACGTAGAAGTCGAGGCCGCCCGCATTCACGTAGAAGTCGAAGCCGCCGAAGGTATGGCCGGCGAGGTACACGTTGCCGGCCGCGTCGGTGGCCACCGCCATGGCGCGGTCACTCTGGCTCGTGCCGAGCTGGCGCACCCACTGCAGCGCGCCCGCGGTGTCGTACTTCGCGACGAAGACGTCCTGGCCGCCCGCCGCCGGCTGCGAGCCGAGCTGGCCGGTGGTGTGGCCCACCACGTAGACGCTGCTGCCCGAGACGGCCACGGCCTGGGCCTGCTCGTCCAGGTTCGACCCGAGCTGCTGCACCCAGGCGGGAGGAGGAACCTGCGCCGAGGCGGAAAGCGGCGCACCCAGGGCCGTCATGACGCCCGCCAGACCGAACATGCTCCACAGGGACTTCTTCATCTGTCGACTCCATTCGCGGATGGGGAGTCGTTGCAAAAGCACAGCAGTGGCGGAAACGGTAGTGGGTAAAACCAGACTGCCAAGAGAGATGGGTGAAGTCTTACCGGGCGAGAGCCACGCCGTGAGGAATCCGGGGCGAAGCGTGTGGCTCAGGTGAGGCTGAAGGCCCGCGCCAGCGTCAGCACCTCCACCCGCACGGCCCCGGCTTCGCGCAGCGCGGTGGCGGCGGCGCGGGCGGTGGCCCCGGTGGTGAAGACGTCATCCACCAGCAGCACCTCGCGCCCCTTCACATGGGCGGCGGCGGTGAAGGCGCTGGCCACGTTGCGCGCGCGCTCGGCCTCGTTCAGCCCCACCTGCCGCTGTGTCTCGCGGGTGCGCGAGAGCCAGCCCACGGGAGCCTCGCGGCCGGTGCGCTTCGCCAGCACTCCCGCGAGGAGCTGCGCCTGGTCGTACTTGCGCGCGTGATAGCGGCGCGTGTGCAGCGGCAGTGCCACCACGCACGCGGGCGCCCGGCCCAGGAAGTCTCGGGCCTCGTCCGCGAGCAACTCCGCCAGCGGCGCGGCCAGCTCCGGGTGGTCCTCGTACTTGAACCGGTGGATGGCGCGCGCCAGGGGCCCCTCATGGGCGAAGGGCGCCCAGGCGCGGGAGAACGGGGGCGGCGCCGCGCGGCAGCGGGGACAGGCGCCGCCGGGAAACGTCCCGGGCTCCGCGCAGGTGCGGCAGCACGCCGGAGGCAGCCGCTCCACCGCCGTGTCGCACGTCTCGCAGAAGAAGCTGCCGGGGCCCGGCAGCACCTTCGCGCAGGCGATGCACGCCGGCGGGTAGAGCAGGTCCAGCAGCGCCTTCAGCACCGGTGCGGCCCCCGGCCCGTCACGGCAGCAGGCCCTGCCGGTTCATCTCCTTCGACTGCGGCAGCCCCATCACCTTGCACAGCGTGGGGGCGATGTCCGCGAGGATGCCGGGGCGCAGCTTCTGCCCGCGGAAGTCCGGGTGGATGAGGTGGAAGGGCACCGGGTTGAGGGTGTGCGCGGTGTGCGGCTCGCCCGTCACCGGGTCCACCATCTGCTCGCAGTTGCCGTGGTCGGCGGAGATGGCCATCACCCAGCCGTTGCGCTCGCACGCCTTGCCCAGCACGCCGAGGCACTCGTCCACCACCCGCACCGCCTGCATCGCCGCGTCCAGCCGGCCGCTGTGGCCCACCATGTCCGGGTTGGCGAAGTTCACCAGCGCGAAGTCGTACACCCCCGAGTCGAGCCGCCGCACCAGCTCCGCCGTCACCTCGCGCGCGGACATCTCCGGCTTCAAGTCATACGTCTTCACGTCGCGCGGGCTGGGCACCAGGTGCCGGTCCTCGCCCGGGTACACCACCTCGCGGCCGCCGTTGAAGAAGAACGTCACGTGCGCGTACTTCTCCGTCTCCGCCGTGCGGAACTGGCGCAGGCCCTGGTGCGACAGCAGCTCCGGGAAGATGTCCTGCGGCTGGTCCGGCCCGAAGGCCACCGGCAGGTCGAACGTCTCGTCGTACCGGGTCATGCACACGTAGCGGCCCAGCCGCAGCCCGCCCCGGTCGAACTCCTTGAAGTCCGGGTACGCCAGCGCCTGCGTCATCTCCCGCGCCCGGTCCGCGCGGAAGTTGAAGAAGATGATGGTGTCGCCGTCCTGGATGCGGCCCACCGGGGTGCCGTCACCGCTGGCCAGCACGGTGGGCTTCACGAACTCGTCCGTCACCTTCTCCGCGTACGAGGCACGGATGGCGCTCAGCGCGTCCGGCGCCTTCGGGCCGCGGCCGAACACCATCGCCTCGTAGGCCTGGTGCACCCGGTCCCACCGCTTGTCGCGGTCCATGGCGTAGTAGCGCCCGCTCACCGTGGCGATGCGGCCGGCCTGGTTCTTGTGGAGGAAGCGCTCCAGCTCCTCCACGTAGCCCAGCGCGCTCTGCGGCGGGGTGTCGCGCCCGTCCAGGAAGGCGTGCACGTAGACGTGGGGCACGTTCCTGTCGCGCGCGGCGCGCAGCAGTGCGTACAGGTGCTCCATGGACGAGTGCACACCGCCCGGTGACACCAGCCCCAGCAGGTGTAGCGCCTTGCCGTCGGCCTTCACGCCGTCCATGGCCGCGCGCAGCACGGGGTTCTGCGCCAGCTCGCCGGACTCGGCGGCGCGGTTGATGCGCACCAGGTCCTGGTAGACGATGCGGCCCGCGCCGATGTTGGTGTGGCCCACCTCCGAGTTGCCCATCTGCCCCTCGGGCAGGCCCACGGCCAGTCCGGCCGTTTGCAGCTCGGTGAAGGGGTAGGGGCTCGCCAGCTTGTCGAGGTGTGGGGTGCCGGCCAGGAGGATGGCATTCGCATCGCGCTCCTGGCGGATGCCCCAGCCATCCAGGATGCAGAGCAGAACCTTGTGCGTGGGAGTCATGGCCGAACCCTAACCACGCGGGCGCCGGGCGGAGAGTACAAAAGCGTCAGCCCCTCACCCTGGCTACCGGAAGGCCGTCACTCCCCCTGGGAGCGCGTCTTATACGTCAGGACAGGCGCCAGCGTGGCCACCACGCGCACGAGGCCCGCTTCCACCAGGTCCGTCACCACGCGGTCGATGGCCTTGTACGCGGGCGGCGCCTCCTCGAAGAGGAGGTCCTTGTTCTCACACACCACGTGGCTCTTGAAGGCCGTGCGCGTGAGGGACTCCGCGGTGAAGCGCTCGCGCATGCGCTCCCGGGCGGCGGTGCGCGTCCACTTGCGGCCGGCGCCATGCGCCAGGCTGTGCGCGCTGCCCGTCCCGTCTCCCACCGGCGCCACCAGGTAGCTCAGTGCTCCGCGGCTGCCGGGAATCACCACCGGGCCTTCATCCGAGGGGGCCGCGCCCTTGCGGTGCAGCCACTGCATCCGTCCTCCGGCGCGACAGGGGGTGACGCTGTTGTGGCAGACGTCCAGCACCCTCCGGCCCTGCGCGCCGATGCCGTCCAGCACCCGCCGCGCCACCAGCGCCCGGTTGGCCCGGCCCCACGCCACCGCGTGGTCATGCCGCGCGAGGTACGTCCGCGCTTCCGCCGAGTCCTCCACCAGCCCGCCCGCCGCGTGCCGGTCCACGTGCGCCCGGAGAATCGCCTCGCCCAGGCCCCGCGAGCCCGAGTGCACCAGCAGCAGCAACCGGTCCACCGCCAACCCCAGCGCCGCGAAGGCCTCCGCGTCGTGCACCGCGTCCACCCGCTGCACCTCCGCGAAGTGGTTGCCGCCGCCCACCGTGCCCAGCGCCATCTCGAAGCCGGAGGACTTCACGCCCTGCTCGTGCAGGAAGCCCTCGACGTCTCCGCTCCACGGCCCTTCCAGATCCAGCTTCGCCGCCCACCGCTCCGGCTTCGCCTTCCGCGCCGGCAGGTCCACGTCCCACAGTCCCATGCCGCAGCCGATGTCGTTGCCGACGAGGTAGGGATAGAGGAAGCCCTCGGACGTGAAGGCGGCGCCCACCGGGGCCCCCTTGCCGGGGTGCAGGTCCGGAAGCCCCACCGCCAGGCGCATGCCGGGCAGTCGCGCCATGGCTTCGAGCTGGCGCACGGCCTCGCCCTCTATCCACGATTGGGACGAGGCGATGACGCGGACATGCGCGGGGGGCGCGGAGGAAGAGGCGGGATTCTCGGCGGCGGTGCTCATGCCCCCGCTGACGCCACTCCTCGTCCGGCCCTGACGGGTGCTCCAGGCCAGGCCCTTCACGTCAGGGCCCGGCCCGCCTGGTTGCCTACTTGTGGTAGGGCTCGCCCTTGAGGATGGTGAAGGCGCGGTAGAGCTGCTCGATGAGCACCACGCGCGCCAGCCGGTGCGGCAGCGTCATCTTCGACAGCGACAGCGTCAGGTTCGCCGCCTCCCGCACCCGCTCGTCCAGCCCCTCGTCACCGCCGATGACGAAGAGCAAATCCTTCGCGCCCGTCTGGGCCTTGCCCACGTAGCGGCTCAGCTCCACCGAGTCGAGGAGCGAGCCGCGCTCGTCCAGCGCCACAATCCAGTCCTGCGGCTTGCGCTTCGCCAGGATGGCGTCGGCCTCCGCGGCCTTCGCCTCTCCGGGCTTGAGCTTCTTGCCGCTGGCCTCGGACAGCTCCACCAGCTCGAAGCGGGTGTAGTGGCCCAGACGCCTGGCGTACTCCTGGACCGCGGGCTCGTACAGGCCCGAGCGGTCCCTGCCAATGGAGAGGAGGCGGACCTTCAGGCCACCTTCTCCCGCGCCGCGTCGGCCCAGAGGCCCTCGAGGTCATAGTGGGCGCGCAGGTCCGTGAGGAACAGGTGCGCCACCACCTCGCCGTAGTCCAGCAGCACCCACTGGCCCGTCTCCAGGCCCTCGGTGCCGATGGGGCGCAGGCCGCCCTCCTCCGGCGTCTTGAGCTGGACCTGGACGTTCTCCGCCATGGCGCTCACCTGGCGGTCGCTCTCGCCGGAGGCGATGACGAAGTAGTCCGCGTAGGACGTCATCCCGCGCACGTCGAGGATGACGACGTCCTGGGCCTTCTTGTCGAGCAGGAGCTGGGCGATGCGCTGGGCCATCGCCTTCGCCCGGGGGTTCTCCGCCGGGCCCACCTGCTGTTGTGGGGCGGGTGGCAGCTTCGCCTTCTTGCGCGCCGGGGCCCGGCCCGCCGTCTTCTTGCGCGCCGGGGCCTTGCCCGCCGGGGCCTTGCCCGCTGTCTTCTTCCGCGCCGGTGCCCGGCCGGTGCTCTTTTTCGTGCTCGTCTTCTTCTTCGTGGCCATGTGCGGCGCACCCTACCGCACCCTTGGCAATGGGGCAGCCGTCCTCTATCTGCTGTTGTCCATGAGCGACGCCCGGCTGGAGCAGTTCAAGAAGATGGTGGCCGACTTCCCGGATTCCCCCATGACCCACTTCTCCCTCGGGAAGCTGTACCTGGAGCAGAGGCGGTACGCCGAGGCCGCCCAGAGCCTGGAGGCCGCCGTCCGGCTGGACCCGGCCTATGCCGCCGCCCTGGTGGCCCTGGGCGACGCCTGGGCCGGGGCGGGGGAGACGCAGAAGGCCCGCGAGGTGTTCGGCCGCGCGAAGGAGCACGCCCTGGCCCAGGGGCACCCCGGCCTCGCCGAGGAGATTGACGAGCGCGTCGCCGACCTGGGGTGAGGGCCCCGCCGGCCCCTCAGTCGCGCCAGGTGAAGCCCACGCCGAACACCTGGCGCGTGTAGGTGAGCTCGTTGCGGGGCAGCCGCGTGCTCCACAGGCCCCAGGACACCTCCACGTCCACCGTCTCCGACACCGGGCGGGACAGCTTGAGGGAGAGGGAGTTCTGTCCCTCGTCCTCCTCGACGAGGATGATTTCCGGGGACAGGTAGATGCCGTCCGGGTAGGCGGTGAAGCCCAGGGAGCCCTGGGCCAGCAGCGTCAGCCGCCAGGGCAGGCGCACCCCGGCGTTGCCCGACACGCGGTGCCGCAGCACCGTCTCCCCGAAGCTGTTGGAGGAGACCTCCTGGTACGCGTACGTCAGCCCCAGCGCCACCGGGCCGCGGTAGGTGTAGGAGACGCCGGCCGTGAGCGCCCCATCCTCGCGCCGGCCCGGGGAGGCGGCGGGGGGCGTGTCGGGGGCGGCCGGCCGCGTCCGCGCTGGGATTCCATAGCCCCGCGAGCCCCATTCGCCGAAGAGGGACACGCTGTGCCGGCGGTTGAAGCGGTAGCGTCCCAGCACGCCGAGCTCCGGCCCGCCGAAGTTGGCGGTGCCGTCCGGCCGGTACACGAAGCGCCGGGCCCCCGCGCGCAGGCGCAGCGCCAGGCGCACGTCTGGTGCGTACTCGACGAAGGCGCTCGCCCCCAGGTCCGAGTACGCCCGCGAGCCGCCCCGCCGGTCCTTCGCGTGCCCCTCCATGCCCAGTCCCAGCTCCGCGCCCAGTGCCAGGGAGCCCTCCACCGCGCCGGCCTGTACCAGGGTGTCCTCGTCCGTGAAGCCCAGGTACTTGCGCAGCCCCAGCTCGTAGCGGCCCACCAGCTGGGAGCGCTCGAAGGTGGCGCGCCCTTCCGCGGAGCCGAGCAGGCTCAAGGCCTGGTCCAGGCCGCCGCTGGTGGTGCTGGTGGGGTCGGAGAAGTCCCGCGAGGCGTTGGTGTCCACCAGCACACGGCCGGTGGCCTTCAGCGCACCCTCCCACTCGGCCGCGGGCGCACCGCTGGCGGCGAGCACGGCGAGGGCGAGCAGCAGGGGTGGACGGAGGCGGGCCACGACGCGCGCACCATATCCGGCCTCGCGCCTGCACGCCCCACTCGCGGGAGGGCGGGCCCGTCCGCCCGGCTGGCCGTTGGCAGTTCCGGTGACGGGGCCCCCCGCGGCCCGATACAATTGATACATGCGCCTCGCGTCTCTATTCGCGGCGGCCGGCCTGGTGGGGCTGGTCGCCTGCGCTCCCGCTTCCTTCACCACCGAGGTGAAGGGCGAGTCGACCGTGCCCGCGGGCCCTCCTGGCGTCACCACCCTCCTCAACGCCTTTCCCGCCATCAGCAGCTTCGCGGGGATGGACTTCGACCAGAACCAGGACTTCAAGAACCGGGGTGTCACCAAGGACGAGGTGACGTCCGTCAAGGTGCAGTCCCTGACGCTCAAGGTGCTCAGCCCCAATGACCAGGACTTCACCTTCCTGGACACGGTGGAGTTCTACGCCCGGGCCGGGGACCGCGAGGAGCGCATCGCCCAGCGGCAGGACATCTCCCGGCTGAACCTCCGGACCCCCAACCCCGTCCTCTCGCTGAACGTGGACGACGTGGAGCTGCAGCCCTTCGTCTCCGCGCCCACCATGAGCATCATCGTCCGCGGCCGCGGCGTCATGCCCGAGCGCGAGGTGCGCCTGCAGGCGGTGGTGACGCTCGAGGTGGAGGGCGGGCTGCTGTAGCCGAAGCGCCCCTCAGGGCTTCTCCAGCTCCTGGGCCCGGCGCTCCAGCGAGGAGGCGCGGCTGTCCAGCTCACGGGCCAGGGCCTCCAGCTTCGCGGCCTCGGCCTCCATCGCCGCCAGGTCCACCGGCCCACCGGCCGCCAGCGCCTGGGCGCGCGCCGTCTCCACCTGCGGGCGGCTGTCGCTCGCGCGGGGCGACGGCGACGTGACGGGCACCGGGGTGGGGTCTCTCGGCACGTCGACGGTCCCCGGGCTGCCGCTCCCGTCATCAGTGGGCGTACCCACAGTCGGCGGCGGGGCCGCCGTGCCCGCCCCGTCCTCCTGGAAGGAGGGGCTGCCTCCCCGGGGCGTTCCGCGCTCCACCTGCACCCGGTCGCCACTCAGCCGGACGCGGAGGCGGCGGTCCTGCTCGTCGAACATGGACTCCTCGCCGAGGAAGTCGCTCATGCGCCGGTCCAGGTCGCGCTCCTCGCGCACCTCGGTGATGCGTCCGCGCAGGGCCTTGAGCCGCTCGCGCACCTTGTCCTCGGTGTCGCGCAGGGTGTCCGCCTGCTCCAGCAAATCCTCGGGGTCATCCCCGGCGGGGGCCGCCCGGTCCAGCGCCGGCACGCGCGAGGCCGGCAGCGCCGCGCGGACCGCCTCGCGCTCGGCGCGCACCGTGCGCATGGCCTCCAGCAGCTTCGCGCGCTGGCCCCGGTCCGCCGTCCCGTCCCACGCCGCGCGCAGCCGCGCCAGCTCCTCGGACAGCGCGGTGTGCAGCGCCAGGTGCGCGCGCTCCGACTCGCCCTCGGCCGCCGCCACCGACTGCGCCAGCCCGGTGAGCGAGCCGCTCAGCTCCTGCGAGCGCCGCAGCGCCGCCTCCAGCTCCGTCCCCGCCGTCAGCCGCCCCTGGCGCTCCGCCTTGAGCGACTCGATTCGCGCCGCCAGCCCGTTCAGCTCGTCGCGGAGGGCCTGCTGCTGGCCACGCAGCGAGCGCACCTCCGTGCGTGCCGCCTGGGCCCGCCCGCGCACGGCCTCCAGCCCGGAGGCGCCCAGGGCGGGCACTCCGGACAGCAGGCACAGCAGCAGGGCGAGGAGGCGGGGGCTCATCGGGGGTGCTTCCTGAGCAAGGCGGATGCCAGCCCCGCCTTCCAGCCCGGCGCCGGTTGGCCGGAAAAAGCCGAGCGATTCCGGAGTCCTGGCGAGGCCGGGTGGGAGTGGGAGGGGGTGGGACGGCGGTGGAAAATCACGGTGGCGTGTCCGGGTGTAACGGATTTTCGAGGCTCAACCCTCCTCGGGTTGCGTGCCCTTGGGGAGAAAGCCGTATTTCTCCAGCTTGTAATACAGGGCGGAGGTCTTGATACCGAGCAGTCGCGCCGTCTCCGTCTTCACGCCGCCGGCCTTCTCGTAGGCGCGGGCGATGAGCTGCCGCTCCAGGTCCTCCAGGATGTCGGGAAGGGGACGGTCGCCGTGGGGCACGGGCAGGCCCGCGTCCATGCGCGGGGCGCCGCCGGTGAGGTGCGAGGGCAGGTCCGCCTCGGTGAGCACCTCGCCCTCGGCGAAGACGAGTGCCTGCTCGATGACGTTCTCCAGCTCGCGCACGTTGCCGGGCCACGCGTGGCGGGTGAGGGCGCGCAGGGCGGCGTCGTCCAGTCCGGTGACGCGGCGGTTCACGCGCGGGGCGTGCTTGGCGACGAAGTGTCGGGCCAGCAGGGACAGGTCTTCCGGCCGCTCGCGCAGGGGCGGCAGCAGCAGCGGGACGATGTGGAGCCGGTAGTAGAGGTCCTCGCGGAAGCGGCCGGCCTTCACCTCGGCCTGGAGGTCGCGGTGGGTGGCGCTCACCACGCGCACGTCCACCTTGAGTGTCTCCTCGCCGCCCACGCGCTGGATTTCCTTCTCCTGCAGGACGCGCAGCAGCTTCGTCTGGACGGAGGCGGGAATCTCGCCAATCTCGTCCAGGAAGAGGGTGCCGCCGTCGGCCAGCTCGAAGCGGCCGAGCTTGCGCTTCACCGCGCCGGTGAAGGCGCCGCGCTCGTGGCCGAACAGCTCGCTCTCCAGCAGCGTCTCCGCCAGGGCCGCGCAGTGCACGACGACGAAGGGACCGTCCTTGCGAGGGGAGAGCTGATGGAGCATGCGGGCGACCAGCTCCTTGCCGGTGCCGCTCTCGCCGCGCACCAGCACGGTGGCCTCGCTCTGCGCCACCTTGCGCACCTGGGCCACCAGCTTCTGCATGGGCTCGCTGTCGCCCACGAGGGCGCCGTGGGTGAGGGCCGCGTCCGCTTCGTGCGCGGCGGTGCGCGCGGTCAGCTTCTCCACCTGCCGACGGGTGGAGGCCAGCTCCAGCCCCTTGTCCACCTTGGCGCGCAGCACGTCGGGGGGGAAGGGCTTGGTGATGAAGTCGTAGGCGCCCTCCTGCATGGCGCGCACGGCGGTTTCGATGGTGCCGAAGGCCGTCACCACCATGACGACGGCGGCCGCGTCCAACGCCTTGAGGGCCTTCGTCACCTCGATGCCGTCCATGCCGTCCATCTTCAGGTCGGTGACGACGAGGTCGAAGGGCGCCTTGCGGTAGGCGGCCAGGCCGTCCGTGCCGCTGCGCACCGCGGAGACGGAGTGCCCGGAGCGCGTGAGGGTGACGGCCATGCCCTCGCGCAGGGTGTCGTGGTCGTCGATGACGAGGATGCGCGCCATGGTGTTGCTCGAATCTCCATGCACCTTCAGTGGCACCGGCCGGCCGGGTGCGTCCGCATGAGAACACGCCCGGGGTGGCACCCTACACCGGCCGTGGCCGCCTGCACGCCCGCCGTGCGAAAGGCGCTGGCGCGGAAGCCATCCGGGGCGGTACGTGGACGGGCATGGACTCCCCGGCTTCGACTTCCTTGCAGGCCCTCCTGGCGCGGCACACTCCCTCGGACGACAAGGAGCGCGAGGACCTGGAGCGCATGCGCCACCACGCCGTCACGCTGGAGCAGCCGTTTTCGCGCTCGCAGGCCACGGCCCACTTCACTGGCAGCGCGGTGGTGGTGGACCCGGAGGGCGGGCGCGTGGTGATGCTGCATCACGGCAAGCTGAAGCGCTGGCTGCAGCCGGGCGGGCATGCGGACGTCGCGGACGGAGGGGACATGGCGGCCACGGCCCTGCGCGAGGCGCGCGAGGAGACGGGCTGCCGCGTCCACGTGCACCCTTCCGCGCCCCGGCCGCTGGACGTGGACATCCACACCATTCCGGCCCGGCGTGACGAGCCGGAGCATCACCACCTGGACGTGCGCTTCCTGTTGGTTGCGGAGAACCCGGAGGCGCTGGTGCATGACCCGGCCGAGTCCACCGGCGTGCAGTGGCTCACGTGGGACGAGGCGCTCGCGCGCGCGGACGAGGCGCCGCTGCGGCGGATGCTGGAGAAGGCGCGGCGCGTGGTGGCTTCGGCGCGCTGAGTGGGGTATCAGCCGGCGTTTCCAGGCTCGTTGTAGAGGAGGTCCTCCATGAGAGCCTGGATACTGCTGCTGGTTTCCCTGCTGACGGCCTGCGCTTCGACGAACGTCACCCAGCAGCAGTGGGAGGCCGCTGAGGCGGCAGCAGAAGAGTGCGACGACCCGGGGGCGGACCGCTGCACCCTGTTCATTTGCGGGGTCGGCGCGTGCGCCCTCTACTTTTGCGAGGACGTGGACCCGGGCCGCCTCGTGCGCGCTCAGGCGGTGGCGCCCATTCGGCCTCCCGCACCGGCGCCGGGAGTCGCGCGCCCCTTCCCGACTCCCGCGAATCCCCGGCGCTACTGGGGAAGCATGCAGGGGCTACCGGAGGACGCGGAGCCCATCTTCATCATTCCCTGGAATGAGACGAGCGCTGAGTACGCGGCTCGCCTCAAGAGGGAGATGGAGGAACTGCCCAGGCGAACCTGGGTCAGACACCACGTATTTCCCCAGGCGTTCAAGAAGTGGTTCACGCGACAAGGCATCAACATCCACGAGTGGACGCTGGTGCTCGACAAGCAGGTTCACGAGAAGATTCATCGTGGGGCGAATGGGGGGCCCTGGAACGCGGAGTGGAGGCGCTATATCGACGACAACCCACTTGCGAAGCGACAGGCCATCCATCTCTTCGCGACGCAGATGATCTTCCGCTTCGACCTGTCGGGCCCCGTAGTGCCGTACTACGAGAGGAGCCTCCTTCCCATGTTCCCCATCATTGAAGAGGACATCTACTGACCATGCGGTGGCTTCACCTCACTTATGTGCACTCTCCTCGGTACTCCTGGAGCATCGAGGCAGACCACAAGTGGTGTCTGCCCGGCATCCACTGCGCTACCTGTGATGAAGTCGGGGGCGGGATTGGAGAGGCATACCCCTCCGTGGACCTTTCCGAGCTGCCGGAGTGCAGGAAGTTCGGGGCGCGCGTGGAAGAGGATTTCACGGAGTTCACCCGCCTGAGAGAAGCGGTACGTCCACTGGCGCCCGCCGGTGCGCTCCTCGAGCCAGGCGCGGAATTCGGCCCGCTGGTTGGAAGAGGGCGGGGACCCTTCCCACAGCTCGTATTGATGCAGCCATGGACGTTGCTCATCCGCAAAGAGGCGCTGGAGCAACTCCAGGCAGAGGGCTTGCGCGGCTTGACAGGCTGCAAGACTCAGTTACGGCTCCGCGACAAGAACGCGCCCGAGTTGCTGGAACTCCAGGTGGAGCCACGAGGACTGCTGCACCGGGACTGTTTGCCGCGGTTTCTGCCACCACCGTGTGTGACGTGTGGCCGGCGGGAATTCAGTTTTCCTCCGGAGCCGCTCCTGGATGCGGCAACCCTGCCGATGGACCGCGACCTCTTTCGGCTCGCCAACTTCCAGACGAAGATCATCGCCACGGAGCGGTTCGTGGAAACGGTCCAGCGGCTCGGTTTGGACGAAGTGATGTTCCGGGAACTGCCGACTCGCTGAGTTGCGCTACTCCCGTGCGAAGCGCTGGAGCGTCCCATCCAGGTACCGCGCGCGGCAGGCGGAGCGCTGCAGCTTGCCGCTGGACGTCTTGGGCAGCGCGCCGGGACGGACGAGCACCACCCGTGGTGGGAAGCCGAAATGCTCCTGGGCGGCCCGCTTCACCGCCACCTCCAGCGCCCCCGGCTCCACGCCTGCTTCCGGAGTCACGGCGAGGACCACCTCCTCCGTGCCCTCCTCTCCGCGCACGCTGAACGCCACCACCGCGCCACCGCGCACACCCTCCAGCGCCCCCACCACACGCTCCACGTCGGCCGGCGCATGTTTCCGCCCGCCCACCACGAGCAGGTCCTTGAGCCGGTCGACGATGAACAGCTCGCCGTCCGCGAGATAGCCCAGGTCTCCGGTACGAAGCTCCGTCCGTGCCACGCCGCCCTCGCGCAGCTCGTGGAAGTAGCCCGGCGTCACCGAAGGCCCCGACACCACCACCTCACCCAGGTGCCGCTCGGGCAACTCGCGCCCGTCCTCCGGCGCGAGGATGCGCACCCGGTGCCCGGGCACCGGCCGGCCCACGCTGATGAACGTCGTGCTGTCCGCCGAGCCCGGCTCCACCGGCCGCGCCTCACCCCGGGCCGTGAGGGCCTCGCGCTCCACGCTGTCACAGCGCAGGGGCGCATCCGGCGGAGGAAAGGACACGGCCAGCGTGGCCTCGGCCAGTCCGTACGCGGGGCGGAAGCTGGTGGCGCGGAAGCCCGCGGGCTCGAAGCGGCGGATGAATGCCTGCGCCGTCAGCGGGTCGATGGGCTCCGCCCCGTCGAAGGCCAGCCGCCAGGAGGCCAGGTCCAGCTCGCGCAGCGCGCTCTCCGGGATGCGGTGCGCGAGCAGGTGATACGCGAAGTTGGGCGCCGGGCTGAACGTCGCCCGGAAGCGGTGGATGGCGCGCAGCCACGAGTCCGGGCGGTAGACGAAGCTCTTCAGCGGCGCGACACACGCGGGGATGCCCAGGTACACGCCCAGCAGCAGCCCGGCCACCAGCCCCATGTCGTGGAACACCGGCAGCCACGAATAGACGACGTCGCGCCCGTCCATCCGCCCACCCTCGATGATGGCGCGGAGGTTGGCCACGAGGTTGTCATGCCGCACCACCACGCCCTTCGGCTCCCCGGTGCTGCCTGACGTGTACTGCAGGAAGGCGATTCCGTCCGGACGGCACCGCCAGTCCAGCGGGCGCTCCAGCGGCACGGACTCACCGTCCAGCTCCGCCAGCTCCACGACGGCGAGCGTCCCGTCCTCCAGCGCCCCGGCCACGGCCTGCCGCGCCCGCGCGTCGTCCACCACCAGCGCGCGCGGCCTCGCGTCGCGTGCCACCGAGCGGAGGCGGGCCTGGTACGACTGCATCTGCAGGTCGGCCATCGACGGCAGCGGGGCGGGGATGGCGCCCAGCACCTGCGTGGCGATGAGGAAGGAGAAGAACGCGTCCGCCCGGGACACGCACAGCAGCACCGAGTCCCCCGGCCCCACTCCCGCCCGGACCAGCAGCGCGGCCGCCTGGTGCACGCTCTTCGCGAGCGCCGCGTAGGTGAAGGGCCGCGCCTGGGGCTCGCGCCCGGCGAAGCTGACCACGTGCAGCACTGGCTGCTCGGGCGTCAGCGCCATTCGCTGGGAGAAGGCCTCCGGAAAGGTGAGGGCCGCGTCAGGCAGCCACGCCGCGGAGGGCGAACCGGCCGGGAGGCCCGGCTCTGCCGAAGCAGACTCCCTGGTGAGGTTCCGCTCCGCGTCTGGAGTGGCAACGAGGCCGGGCTCCACCGGCACGCGGTTCCGTTTCGCGTCGGGAATCGCGGTGGTGAGGCCAGGCTTCGCAAGCGCGAGGTTCCGCTCCGCGTCCGGAGTGGCGACGGCGCGGCCGGAATACACCGGCGCGAGAGGATGCTCCGCCTCGGGTGTCGCGGCGACGTGGACAGGCTCAGCCGACATGCAGGCCTCCGTCGATGGGAATGGCCGCCCCCGTCAGGTAGGGCGTCTTGCAGGTGGCGAGGAACTCGATGACCTCGGCGACCTCGTCCGGTTGCGCGAAGCGGCGCAGGGGGACGCGGGGCATGACGAACTGTTGCAGCGTGGCCCGCATGGGGGCGGCCATGGGCGTGTCGACGTAGCCGGGCAGCACGGCGTTGACGGAGATTCCGTGGGCCGCCAGCTCGCGCGCGTGTGACTGCGTGAGCGCCACCATGCCCGCCTTGGACGCGGCGTAGGGCCCCGCGAGCGCCGCGCCCGTGAGCCCGGAGATGGAGCTGACGTGGACGATGCGCCCCCCGGTGCGCGACATGATGGCGCCGAAGTGCGTGGTGGTGTGCAGCGTGCCCGTGAGGTTGATGCGCAGCACGCGCTCCACGGCGGCCGCGTCGTCCTTCAGCGCGGACATCTGCTGGAAGACGCCCGCGCAGGTGACGAGCACGTCCACCCGGTGGTGGGCCGCGTCCACGCTCGCGGCGACGCGGCGGATGGACTCCACGTCCGCCACGTCCATGACCTCGAGGCCCAGGCGGGGGGCGTCCGCCCGGACTTCCTCCAGCTCCCGCAGGGACGCCTCGGCGGAGTCGGTCGCCACCACGTGCAGGCCCGCGCGCAGCAGGCGCCGCACCACCGCGCGGCCGATGCCTCCCGCCGCCCCCGTGACGACGGCGACGCGTGGCTCAGACATGCAGGCTCCGCGGGGTGGGGCGCGCCTCGGGCACGGGGAGCGCCCCGGGTGAGGGGAGCGCGGCGGCCACGGCCGGCGGCGAGGCCTGTGCCGGGGCACGCGCGGCGGCGGGACGGGCCTGTGGATAGAAATCGCGGCCCCGGGTGACGAACGCGTCCAGCGCCTGCATGGGCTCGCCAGGGAGCAGGGCGTGCACCGCGTCCGAGGTGAGCAGCCGGGCGGCGCGCTCGCGCGTGAGGTAGCGGCAGAGGCTGCCGTAGCCGAGCGGGAAGTCGATGAGCTCGCGCGCCAGCACGTCCACGACGGTGGGGTGCCCCAGCGTGCGGTCCGCCAGCGCGCGGGTGGCGAAGCCGAGCAGCGAGATGAGCACCGCGTCCGCGAGCGGAGCCGAGCCATGCGCGCCCCGGGGCTCCGCCGTGGCCAGTGCCTCCAGGGCCTCCTCGACGCGCTCGAACGAGGCCGCGGCCGGCAGGTGCGGGGCCAGCGCCAGGGCCAGCGCGGGACGCGGCAGGGCGCGGATGAGCTCCGCCGGCGAGCGCGCGAAGCCGAACGCGCGCACCGTGGCCAGGGCGTCGCGCGCGTCGCCGCCCGCGAGCACATGGGCCACCAGCGGCCCCAGGTATGCCCCCAGCAGCGCGTTGAGGACGGGCTCCTCCGCCGCGCGTGACATCACCGGGTGGAACCCCGCGCGGTGCAGCAGGGCGAACAGGGTGCGCGCCTCCTCGGGCGGGCGGCCCTCCGCGGCGCGCAATTCCACCACGGGCAGGCCGGCCTCCAGCAGCGGGGCGTACAGCACCAGGTCCGACACCTGCCGGAGCGGGCCGCTCACCAGGTCCACCGCCAGCGACACCGCGCCCTCGGGCAGGGGCTCCCCCTCGGGGGCGTAGCGCGTGACGTGCAGCACCGGAACCCCCGGCGGTGGCTGTTGGGGAGCCACCTCCACCGACAGGCCGCGCACGCGACGGGTGCGCAGGTCCTCCGCCAGCGCCGCCAGCCGCGCGTCCTCCGCGTCGATGACCAGGTGCGTGAGCGGCGGCAGCTCGTGCTCGCGCAGGCTGTGGTGCAGCGCGAGCCTCCGCACGAAGAAGATGGAGAGCGCGGCCTTGGCGATGGGGTTCACCACCGCGCGCCCGCAGGCCTCCACCTCGAGCTGGTAGTCCCGCGCCTCCGCCCGGCCCCGCCGCGCCGCGTGCAGCATCAGGTCGAGGCACTCCGTATAGACGGGCTGGTACGCGGGAGGCAGGCTCGCGATGCGGGCGCGGGTCCGCGTCTCGAAGTCCGCCGGCACCGGCGCGCGGGCCGGAGCGGACGCCTGCTGGCGCTTGCCGCCGCCGCATTCCAGCAGCGCGTCCACGAAGCGCAGCACGCTGCCGTCGAAGTCCGCGTCATCGAAGCAGGCGTCCACCAGTCCCCGGCGCACCGCCTCCGGAGCGGACCAGCGCTCGCCCCACAGCAGCGCGTCCGTGGCGTTCTCCAGACCGATGAGGCGGGGCAGGTCCTGCGTGCTGCCGAAGGCCGGGATGAACAGGTACTCGGCAATCTCCGTCATGTAGAAGTGGGTCTCGTACGTGTGCGCGGCGACGCGGTAGTCGCAGTGCAGCGAGAACTCCACCCCACAGCCGTAGCAGTTGCCGCGGATGGCGGCGATGGTGGGGGCGGGGAACTCGCGCACCGCGCGGTACGCCCGCGTCACCGTCTCCGTCATCCGGGGAATGTCCTCGGGCGCCTGGGCCGTGCCCGCCATCATCAGCCCCACGCCGTTGATGAAGCTGCCCGGCTTGGCGCTGCGGATGACCAGGGCGCGCACGCGCTCGCGGTCCACGCCCTCCAGCAGCTCCAGGAGCTGCACCGCCGCCTCGTGGCTGAAGATGTTGAAGTCACCGCCCGGCGTGTCCAGCGTGAGCACCAGGACGTCGCCCACCCACTGCATCCCGAAGAGCTTCGTGGACATGAGGACCTACCCGAGCGCCGAGACGTAGTTGCACAGCGAGCCCACGGTCAGCGCGGACGGGTCCGGCTCACTGGCAATCCAGTCGTCCAGGAGCACCGGCTGCTGGACCCGGTCCTCCAGCTCCAGCGCCAGCCGGGCAATGCTCATCGAGTCGAAGCCCAGGTCGGTGACGAAGCAATGGCCCCGGTCGATGACCTCCGGGAGTGGCAGCTTGCATGCGGCGCGGGTCGCCGCCACCACGGCCTGGAGGACGGAATCGCTTTCAATCCTGGTCTGCATCATGGAACCCCGGTCTGGGGGACCCCGCGAAGGGCCCGGTTGGTCACTCCAGGAGCCGCACCACGCTCCATCACCGGGCCACGTCCCCCCACCGTGCCGTCCACCGACCCACCCAGCCCGAAAACAGCGATTGGTAAAAAGATACAGATACGGCCGAAAATGAGAAGAGGGGTGGCGCAGATTTTTATCAATTTCTTGTTAATGAGCATTGTCAGACACCCGGGTAGGTGTGGCGGCGCCCAGGGTGCACAGGGTGCGTTCCCTCAGGCGTCCTCGGGAAGGCCCCTGCCCACCCGGGAGGGGCCCTACGGGGTGGGGAGGGAGTCGGAGTAGCCTCAGGGCACCCCGCGAGGTCCCCCATGCAGACCGATTCTCCGCTCCCGCCCCGCGTGGAGTTGCCGGCGGTGCAGCAGTCGCTGCAATGGCGCGCGCGCCCCTACGAGCTGCTGCGAAGCTGCCGTGAGCGGCTGGGAGACGCCTTCACGCTCGACCTCGGCAGCCACGGCACCTACGTGATGTTCTCGCACCCGGACGCGCTGCGGGACATCTTCACCGCCGACCCCTCCGTGCTGCACGCGGGCGAGGGCAACGTGGTGCTCAAGCCGCTGCTCGGCGCGCACTCGCTCTTGCTGCTGGAGGAGAAGCCCCACCAGCGCGAGCGGCGGATGCTGGGGCCGGCGTTCCACTCGCGGCGCATCGAGCAGTACGGCGCGCTCGTGCGTGAGGCCACCCTGGCCGCCATCCAGGACTGGCGCCCCGGGCAGTCCGTCATCATCCAGGACGTCATGCAGCGCGTGTCGCTGCGGGTCATCCTCACGGCCGTGTTCGGGTTGGAGGGCGGCGAGCGCGCGGAGGAGCTGAGCGCGCGCATCCAGGCCTTCCTCAATGACTCGAAGTTCAACCTCGGCAACATCGGCCAGCTCCGCGACGACCTCCAGTCCGAGGCGTGGGCCGCCTTCAAGCGGAGCCTGGAGCGCATCGACGCGCTGCTGCTGGAGGAGGTGCGGCACCGGCGCGCGGTGAGGGACGTCGAGCGCGGCGACATCCTGGGCATGCTGCTGTCCGCCACGTACGAGGACGGCGCGCCCCTGGAAGACGCCGTGCTGCGCGACGAGCTGATGACGCTGGTGGTGACAGGCTACGAGACGACGGCCACTGCCATCGCCTGGGCGCTGCACTGGCTCCATGCCTTCCCCGGCACGCTGGCGCGGCTGCGCGAGGAGCTGCGCGGGCTGGGCGCGGAGCCGGCGCCCTCCGCGCTGGCCGGGAGCGCCGCTCCCTGGCTGAAGGCCGTGTGTCAGGAGACGCTGCGCCTGCACCCCATCATCCCCGTGGTGGCGCGCCGCACGCAGGTGCCGTTCCGGGTGCAGGGCTACGAGGTTCCCTCGGGTGTCACGGTGGCGGCGTGTATCTACCTCGCCCACCACCGGCCGGAGGCCTTCACGGAGCCGGAAGACTTCCGCCCGGAGCGCTTCCTGGAGCGCGCCTACTCCCCCTTCGAATATCTGCCCTTCGGCGGCGGTGTGCGCCGATGTATCGGCATGGCCCTGGCGCTCTACGAGATGAAGGTGGTGCTGGGGCTCGTCCTCTCGCGCTTCGAGCTGAAGCCCATGGACGCACAGGTGAGACCCCAGCGCCGCGCCGTCACCCTCGCTCCGTCAGGTGGTCTGCGCATGACAGTTGAGCGACTGTGCTCCTGAATTGTTACATCCACACAGGCAATGCGTGGATTTCAATTCTTTCTCACACTTGTGAGCACTTGTTCGGCCCCGGTGGCTGGAATCCGTGAGGAGTTGCTCATTAAGCTGCATCCATGAGCGCGGGCATGCGCGGCGGCGGGGAAGTGCGCTGTTTCATGCCACGTCCCGGGGGGCAGCCACGCTGAGGGACGCGCTCGCGCCGGGGGGCACGAGTCATGGACAACGTGGACGAGAAGGCCGTCAGTGATTTCGCCAGACGTGGTGCGCTGACGTTCATCAGCTGGGTGGCCTTGCCCGGCATGAACTGCGCGTACCTCATCGCGCTGTCCATGGGGCTCAACGCCGAGGAGGGCCTGTGGGCCACCACCCGCATCGCGCCCGGGCTCATCCTCTTCTTCGGCACCGTCTATCCCTGGGTGGCGCTGCGGATGCTGGCCTCGCGGGCCCTGCGGCACCGCCCGGGTGACGTGCCCGGAGAGCGGCTGGGCCGCATCCTCCGGCTGCCGTGGCAGAGCACCGTCTTCACCACGTACGCGGCGTGGGCGCTGGGCGGGCTGTTCTTCAGCATCCCGGTCTGCATCCAGTTCGACAAGGAAGTCCTGCGCGTGGTGCTGGGCTCCACCGTCGCCTTCTGCTTCGGCGTGGTGATGTCGTTCCCCATCGCGCTCAGGCTGGAGAAGCAGCTCGTCCCGCTGGCGCTGGAGGAGCAGCGCGCGCACCCGGGCGTCACGCCCCGGGGCGGCGGCTTCTTCTGGCCGCGCCAGGCCTGGTTCCTGCCCTTCACCTTCGTGGCCTCCATCGCCTCCACGCTGCTCTTGAGCGGGTGTGTGATGACGGTGAAGATGCTGGGGCTGCGCGACTCCCTCCGCGCCGGGCTGGCGGGGCAGGGCGCCGTCTCCTCCGCGCAGCTCCTGGAGGAGCTGGGCGGCACGCTGCTGACGGAGTTGCTCGGCTCCATGGCGTGGGTGGCCGGCCTGGTGCTCATCCTGCCCACCATCACCACGTACATGCTGGCGCGCCGGCAGGCCGAGGGCACCGGCGCGGTGGGCGTGGCCATCAAAGCGCTGGCGGAGGGCCGCACCGCGTCGCCCGAGTGGGTGTCCACGGACGAGATAGGTGTGCTGGCCTCGGGCATGAACGCGGTGCTGGCCAAGCTGCGGCAGCTCCCCCTGACGCTCCAGTCCGCCGCGACGCAGCTCAGCGACGCGGCCAGCCACCTGCGGACGGCCAACGACGAGCAGCAGCAGAGCCTCACCCGGCAGGCGGCGGCGCTGCACGAGGCGCAGGTGACGTCGGAGGAAATCAAGCGCACCTCGCTGATGGCGGCCGACCGCGCGGAGGCGGTGCTCAATGTCGCCCGCCGCGCCGAGGAGCTGGGCCAGAGGGGCGAGACGGCGGTGGAGCAGAGCGTCACCGGGCTGGCCGACATCCGCCGCGCGGTGGACGGCATCCAGCAGCGGTTGGTGCGGCTGGCGGAGAGCACCACGCAGATTGGCGACATCACCGAGACGGTGAAGGACCTGGCGGACCAGTCGCACCTGCTGGCGGTGAACGCGGCGATTGAAGCGGCGCGCTCGGGAGAGCAGGGGCGGGGCTTCGCGGTGGTGGCCCGCGAGATTCGCGGGCTGGCGGACCAGTCCATCCAGTCCACGCGCCGCATCCGCGGCATCCTCCAGGACATCAGCACCGGCATCCGCGACGCGGCGCTGATGGGTGAGCAGGGCGTGCGGACCATCGGCACCGGACTGGACCAGATGCGCGAGTCGGGCGAGTCGCTGCGCGAGCTGTCGCGCATCTCCCAGGAGAACTCCACCGCCGCGCGGCAGATTGCCGCCGCCGTGACGCAGCAGAACGCCGGCTTCTCGCAAATCTTCACCGCCATCGGCGACCTGTCGCAAATCATGGACGCCACGCTGAAGCGCCTGGAGTCCACGCAGGAGGCCACCGCCGCCCTGTCTACCGTCTCTGGCGAGGTGGGGAAGATGGCGCGGCAGTTCACCTCGGCGGGCTGATGCCCGCGCCTTCCGCGCCCAGCGGCAGCGTGAGGCTGAAGGTGGTGTCACCGGGGACGGAGGCGAGCCTCAGGTCGCCTCCGTGTGCGAGGGCAATCTTGCGCGCCAGCGGCAGGCCCAGGCCCGTGCCCTTCTCCCGCGTGGTGAAGAAGGGCTCGAAGATGCGCTCGCGCTCGGACTCGGGCACGCCGGGGCCGGTGTCGCGCACCTGGATGGTGTAGCGGCCGTTCGTGGCGGCGCCGGACACTCGCACCCGGCCTCCCGGAGGCGAGGCCTGCACCGCGTTCTTCACCAGGTTCACCAGCGCGGCGGTGAGCAGGCTGCCGTCCGCCTCCAGCGCCGCGGGCGCGGCCTCCACCTCCACGGCGACGCCGCGGGCGGCGGCCTCGGCGGCGAGCAGTTCGCAGGCGCCGGACAGCAGCGCGGGGGCCTCCACCGGGGCGCGCGCCAGCGGCTGCTCGCGGGCGAAGGCGAGGAAGTCCTCGACGATGTGCTGGAGGTAGGCCACCTCTCGCTGGATGCGCGCCACGTGCTCGCCGGCCTCGGAGTGGGCGCCCGCCTGGAGGTCCTCCTGGAGGAGTCCGGAGAAGAGGGCGATGCCTCCAATGGGGTTGCGCACCTCGTGGGCCACGCCGGCCAGCATCATCTTGAGCTGCCTGTCCCGGCTCTCCAGCGCGCCGCGCATGACCTCCAGCTCGCGCGCCAGCACGCCGATTTCGCGCGTGGGCTCCGAGGGAACGGGCGTGGTCAGGTCACCCCGGCCGATGCGCAGCGCGGAGTCCATGAGCCGCCGCAGCGGCCGGGCCAGCCCGCGCGCGGTGAGCAGCGCGATGACGGCCAGCGCGGCGAGCGCCACCGTCCCCATGATGGCGAAGGTGCGCGACAGCCGCTGCAGCGGGCCGAAGAAGTCGGCGCTGCCCTCCACCGCCACGGCGCCCACCACGTGGCCCTCATGGCGCACCGGGGCATAGCCCGTCTTGTAGAGATTCCCGTCGGTGCCGGTGAAGAGCACCTGGCTGGCGGCGCGCTCCCCGGCGAAGACGCGGGCCAGCTCCAGCCTGTCCCGGGCCAGCTCCGGCACCTCCACGCCCACCGGCAGTCCGCCGCCCACGTCCACGCGCACGCGGCCCTGCACGTCCACGGCATACACGCGGCGCACGCCGCTGGCCTCGCGTATGCCTTCCAGCAGCCGCGCCAGGTTGCGCCACGTGCGGGTGCCGGCCACGTCGTCCCCGGGCTCCACCGTCAGCATGCGCTCGCCGTTGACCTGGCTGGCGGTGGCGGCGGCGATGGCGGAGAGGCTGGTGCCCAGCTCCTCCTCGAGGATGGCGCGCGCGAGCTGGTACACCGCCGTGCCCGCCACCGCGACGAAGAGCAGCGTGGGCACGAGGAACGCCACCAGCAGCCGCACCGGGAGCGACCCCAGTGCGTCCCTCCACCGCGAGGCGTGTCGGGCTGTGTCGGCCATGGGCGCGGCGGACTCTAGCCGAGCCCCGGCGCCCCGGCAGGCCTCGCGTCAGGCCGTCAGTGCTTGCCAGGCGGGGGCACGGCCTCGCGCGACAGTCCGACCTCGCTGGGCGCGTCCGTTGCGCCGATGACCTGGGGTGGTGGCGCCCGGAGCGCTTCGGGTGGGGCCTCGCGGGTGACGCCGTCGACGGAGGACAGCCTCAACCAGTACACGTCCGCGCCCGAGTGGTAGCGGTTGGAGGAGGAGAACCGGACCTTGTAGGGACCGGACTCCTCGCCGTGGGACACGAGCATCGGGTCGCTGCCCGGCTCGAGGACCAGGGCGACGTGCTCTCCCTTGCCGTTACGGGCCCAGAGGACCAGGTCCCCCGCCTGCACCTGGGACTGCGAGATGCGGCTGAGGTAGCTCAGCAGCGTGCCCGTGTACCCCTGGCCGTTGTAGCCCAGGCCGTTGGGGTCGGACGCGCCCGCCCACTTGTAGCAGAGCGTGACGAACCCGGAGCAGTCGGTGTTGAGCGGCAGCTTGCGCCGCTGGTTGATGCCGTCCATGGGGCGCAGTTGCTTGTAGTGGATGGAGCTGGTGTTCGAGATGCCCCACTGCGCTTCCGCGATGATTTTCGTGCGCAGCTCGCTCACGGGCGTGGGCTCGGGCGTGATGGCCCCCCTCAGCGCGGCCCAGGTGGCCGGGCCGACGATGCCGTCCACCGTCAGCCCTCGAGCGCGCTGGAAGTTCATCACCGCAGTCTTCGTCATCGCCCCGAAGATTCCGTCGGCCGCTCCCGCGCTGAACCCGGCTCTGGCGAGCAGCATCTGTAGCTCCTTGACGGCGTCTCCCCTCGAGCCCTCCTTGAGGATGGGGTCGGCCTTGGGGGCCCGGCCCGGCGTTGGCATGTACGTTTCCTGTTCAGGCATGGCTTCTCCTATTCCGGGGGAGGCACAGTGCCCCCCTCGTGGGGGGAGCGCGCCGATGTGCTTCGTGACCGGACGGCCGCCAGGCCTCGGGCGCGAAGAGCCCGGCGCCCTCCCGAGAGGATGACC
The DNA here is from genome assembly GCF_020037125.1 of Myxococcus sp. RHSTA-1-4. Taxonomy (GTDB): domain Bacteria; phylum Myxococcota; class Myxococcia; order Myxococcales; family Myxococcaceae; genus Myxococcus. The sequence goes on along the minus strand of NZ_JAIQDG010000001.1, from coordinate 241,314 downwards.
GGGCTCCTGGCAATGGAGGCGGCGGATGTCCTGTTCCGTGCTTTGCCCGCCCCCGGTCCGATGAGGCAGGGTTGCAAATGCACGGAAGGCAGGCGTATACGGGGCATCGGCGCCTCACGGCGTCGTCCCATGACCTCCTCTCGCTGACAACGCATTGAGTGACCGCCCTCGTCGCCCCGGCATCCCGGCCGTGGTGCGTCAAGGCTTGCCGTCCCCTGCGTTGGCCTGACCGAGTCCCCGCCGCGAATCCCATTCACCGTCCGCCCGGTGCGCCGGGCGCATGCGCAGCTCAGGAGATATCCGTATGCGTAAGCTCAAGTACCACGTTGCTTCCACCACCGACGGCTTCATCGCCCACGAGGACGACACCTGGGGCGCCTTCTTGCAGGAGCGCCTGGTGAAGGACAGCGAGCATATCGCCGACTACAGCGCGTCCTTCTCCACCTATGGCACGGTGGTGATGGGCCGGCGCACCTACGAGCCCGGGTTGAAGATGGGGGTGACGGACCCCTATCCGATGATGGAGACGTATGTCTTCACGCGCACCATGAAGGAGAGTCCCAACCCTCGCGTGAAGCTCGTCTCCGAGGACGCGATTGGCGTCATCCGGCGGCTGAAGGAGCAGCAGGGCAAGGACATCTACCTCGCCGGCGGCGCGAACTTCGCGTCGATGCTGCTGGAAGCGGGGCTCGTCGACGAGGTGGTGCTCAAGCTGAACCCGCTGCTGCTGGGCTCGGGCGTTCCGCTCGTCACGCGGCTGCGGAACGTGAGCAGCCTGGAGCTGCTGTCCACCAAGGTCTACAAGAACGGCGTGGTGCTGCTCCGCTACGCCGTCCTGCCCGAGGGCGCGCCGGGGACGAATCCCGCGCTCCTCCCGGAGATGCCTCCGGCGACCTGACCCGAGCCCGGAAGGGGCCGGTGACGCCGCTCGGGTGTCACCGGCCGTGCTCCCTCCCCGCTACTGAAGGAAGGCGCTCCTCACCGCGTCCAGCAGTGGGTTGGCGCCGGTGGTGGGGTCGGTGCAGCCCTGGTTGATGGACCAGATGATGGTGCCGCCGAAGCCGTTGTCGCGCGTGTATGCGCCCTTGGCGGCGATGGCCTGCGGGCTGTCGTAGGAAATCCAGCGCACGGTGCCGTCCTCCACGGGAGTGCTGAACGTGAGGTAGCTGGCCGCGGCCACCGCGTCCCAGTGGTACGTCCCCGACGCGGAGAGCTGCAGGATTTTCTTGTACGGGAAGGAGTTGTCGCTGCCCACGTAGTCGGACCAGTGGGTGAAGTCCTGGTACGGGCCGGTGATGTTGCGCCAGGCCATTCCGTAGAAGGGGATGCCCATGCCCAGTTTGGCCTTGGGGATGCCCGCGCCCACCCAGCCGTTGAGGCTGGCGGACACGGAGGTCGGGCGGTTGCCGGAGTGTCCCTGGAGCGCGGAGGTGTACCAGGACTGCCAGCCGTCCCACGGGCCCACCATTTCGTAGGACATGACGTTGATCTGGTCCACGTAGGGGACGAGGTTGGCGAACCAGGGGTCCGCGTCCGTGGGCATGTTGATGTTGATCCACCCGATGGGGAAGGTGAGCAGCATGCCCGGGCGCGCCGCGCGCAGCTCCTTCACCAGCGCGAGCAGGTTGGGCTTGTCGGCCGTCTCGACGGGCTCCCAGTCGAGGTCGAGGCCGTCGTAGCCGAGGCTGTCCATGGCGGCGAGCAGGTTCTGGACGAACCTCGCCCGGTTGGCGTTGCTGGCGGCGCCCACCCAGTTGTCGTGCTCACCGGCGCCGCCCACCATGATGAGGGCCTTGCGGCCGGCCGCGTGGGCCCGCGTGGCGAGGGTGCGCGCAATCTGCGGGCCGTTGTCATTGTCGAAGGCCGCGCTCACGGTGCCGTCCGGCCGGGGCGTGGCGCGGCCGACCATGATGTGCGTCATCGCGCTGAAGTCGACCTTGTCCGGCGGGTACATGTCCGCGTTCCAGCCGGTGTAATAACCCGACACCCACTTGCCGGTGCCGCCCGGGGTGGGCGCGGTGACGGTGACGGTGGCGGTGGCCTTCTTCGTCGTGTCCGCCTGGCTGGTGGCGATGACCTGGTATGTGCCCGCCGTCTGCGGCGCGGTGTACACGCCGCCGGAGGTGATGGTGCCGCCGGCCGGGCCCTGCTGGACGGACCAGGTCACCGCCGTGTGGGTGCTGCCCGTCACGGAAGCCGTGAAGGTCCGCGTGGCGCCCGGCGCGAGCGACGCGCTGGTGGGGCTCACGGTGATGCTCACCGTGGGTGCCGTGGATGCGACGAGGCGGAGGTTGTCGAAGTACATCACCGGCAGCGAGCGGCCGGCGCCCTCCTGGAGGACGATGCCGTCCAGCGTGACGTTGGCCACGCCGAGCGCGGACAGGGGCACGCGGCACCGCGTCCAGGCTCCGGCCCTGATGATGCCGCCATCACAGTACGGGTTGACCCTCACCGTGGGGCGCGCCTGGTTGGCGACGGTGGCGTACGCGGTGAGGGCGGGGTTGGCCGTCGCGCCGCCGTGGACCTGCAGCTCCAGGTACTGGAGCCCCGCGGTGGGGACCCCCGCGTTGTGGAAGTAGAGGCCCGTCCAGGGGCCGAACGTCGCGGAGATGGCGCGCGTACCGGAGGCAACGGGGGATGTCACCGCGAGGTTGTGCGTGGCCCAGGACCAGTCCGCCCAGCCCGAGCCGAGCGCGTCCGCGTAGAGGGTGGTGTCGCCCACCGCGGCGGGTGTCACGTCAACGGGGACGGGAGGCGGGGAAGCCTCTTGAGGTGGAAACTCCGGGGCGGAGCCCTCCGGAAGCGTGCCTTCGAGGTCGGACGCGCCACCGCACGCGGTGAGCTGCGCTCCGACCGCCAACATGAACCACGCGAGCTGTTTTTTCATGGGGCTCCAGCCGCCAGGTCGAGTCGAGGGGGGGCCTGGCGGGTGGCGCCACAAACAGCAGGACTCTCCATCGCCATTCAAGGCATGGGGTGAGGTATTTCAGCACCGAGAACGGTTATCAGTGTCTGGGGTTGGCGGAGGAACAGGCCCCTGGTCCCCGAGGGACATGCGCCTGGGAAGGGCGGGAAGGAGCAATGTCTCGCAAGGTGGGCGTGCCTGCCTTCGTGGCGCGGGGCGCACGGCCGGCTGCATGCGAAGCATGGAGTTTCAATTATACAAGACAGCGGTCCGCGCTCGAAAACATCCTTGCCCGGTGATTCACTGGATTGCAGGCGATACAGGCTTGCCGCCGGGACTGTCCCAGGCTCACTCCACCCAGGAGGGGACATGCGGCTCGACATCTTCTCGGAGATGCAACACCCGAAGGAGCACTGGACCGGCGACGACCACGGCGCCGTAGGGCACAGTGCCGGGCTCCATCGCCAGCCGGGTGGCCAGGCTCCGTATGTCTCGAGGAGACCTGCCCCCGCACCGGGAGCACGAGGAGCACGGACATGAAGCACGAATACGCGGACGTGAATGGCATCCGCATGCACTACGTGACGGCGGGGGAGGGCGAGCCCGTCCTCTTCCTGCACGGCTTTCCGGAGTACTGGGGCGTGTGGAAGCGGGTGATGGCGGACCTGGCGAAGGACTGCCGCGTCATCGCGCCGGACCTGCGCGGCTACAACCGGACGTCACGTCCGGAGGACGTGGAGGCCTACGGCATCCAGCACCTGGTGGCGGACGTGCGCGGGCTGGTGGACCACCTGGGGGTGAAGCAGGTCACCCTGGTGTGCCAGGACTGGGGCGCCCTGCTGGGGTGGAGCTACCTGCTGCGCCACCCCGACACGGTGAAGCGCTTCGCCGCCATCAACATCACGCACCCCGCGCTCTTCCTGCGTGATTTGCGGGAGAACCCGCGGCAGCAGGAGGCCAGCCAGTACATGCTGGCCTTCCGCGCCCCGGGCTCCGAGGCCACGCTCATGGCCAACGACTTCGCCTTCGGACGGCAGGCCCTCTTCGCGGACGTGCGCTCACGTGGGGCGGACCTGAGTGAGGGGGACATCAACGACTGGCTGGAGGCGTGGCGCCAGCCCGGGGCGATGAAGGCGGGGCTCGACTATTACCGCGCCGCGCGGCTCGGCCCGCCGGACGGCCAGGGCAACCCCGGTGGCGGAAACCTGGTGGACGGGCTCTCTCCCGAGCAACTGCAGGTGAAGGTGCCCGTGCTCATCCTGTGGGGAGAGCAGGACCCCTACCTCCTCCAGGACGGCCTCGTCGGGCTGGAGCAGTACGTGAAGGACTTCACCCTCCGGAAGTTCCCCGAGTGCGGCCACGGGCTCACGCTGGAGCGGCCGAAGGAGGTCGTCCGCGCACTGCGCGACTTCATGGCCGCGAAGGGCTGAGTCCCGCGCCCCCCGAGCTGGCGCGCGGTGTCCGGACCTCTCAGTCGAACATCGCCGCCAGCGCCTCGCTGAGCGTCTCCACGCCCACCACCCGCATCTTCCCGGCGCTCTCCAGCCGCCGCGCGCTGCCTGCCGGCATCACCACGCGCTGGAAACCCATCTTCGCGGCCTCCGCCAGCCGGGGCTCCACCTGGCCCACCGCACGCACCTCGCCCGCCAGGCCCACCTCGCCCAGCACCAGCGTGTGCGGGTCCATCGGCCGGTTCTGCAGGCTGCTCACCAGCGCCGCGCACACCGCCAAATCACAGGCGGGCTCGCTGAGCTGCATTCCGCCCGCCACGTTGACGAAGAGGTCGCAGCCCACCAGCGGAATCTCCTCCTTCTTCTCCAGCACCGCCGCCAGCAGCGCCACGCGGTTGCCGTCCACGCCAATGGCCGTGCGCCGCGCGGTGCCGTAGCCCGTGGGCGCCACCAGCGCCTGCACCTCCACCAGCAGGGGCCTCGTGCCGTTCAGCGTGCTGGTGACGACGCTGCCCGACTTGCCCACCGGCCGCTCGGAGAGGAAGAGGGCGGACGGGTCCGACACCTCCACCAGCCCCGCGCCCTTCATCTCGAAGACGCCAATCTCGTTCGTGGAGCCGAAGCGGTTCTTGTGTGCGCGGAGGATGCGGAACGGGTGGCCGCGCTCGCCCTCGAAGTAGAGGACGGTGTCCACCATGTGCTCCAGCACGCGCGGGCCCGCGATGGAGCCCTCCTTCGTCACGTGGCCCACGATGAAGGTGGGCACCCCCGTGCGCTTGGCGTACGCCATCAGCCGCCCCGCCACCTCGCGCACCTGGGTGATGCTGCCCGGCGCGTTGCCCAATTCCGGCAGGTACATGGTCTGGATGGAGTCCACCACTAGCGCCTGCGGCTTGAGCGACTCGGCGGCCGCCAGCACCCGCTCCGCGTCCGTCTCCGCGAACAGGTGGATGGCCTCCGCCTCCACCCGCAGCCGCTCGGCGCGCATCTTCGTCTGGCGCAGGCTCTCCTCACCCGACACGTAGAGCACCGGCCCGTGGCGCGCCAGCCTGTCCAGGGCCGCCAGCAGCAGCGTGGACTTGCCGATGCCCGGGTCTCCGCCCAGCAGCACCACGGAGCCGCTCACCACGCCCCCGCCCAGCACACGGTCGAACTCGGCGATGCCGGTGCGGCGGCGCACCTCCGTCTCGCCGCTCACGTCCTTGAGCAGCATGGGCCGCGCGGCCCCACCCGAGGCGCCCCATGCCGGGCGCTTCTCGTCCGCCTTCGCTTCCGTCTCCTCCAGCAGCGAGCTCCACGCGCCGCAGTCCGGGCACTTCCCGAGCCACTTCGCCGTCTGGTACCCGCACGCCTGGCAGGTGTAGTGCGTCTTCGCCTTCGCCATGGGTGAGGGATGTACACTAGACACCTGACATCCGCTCTCGCTCTAGTGCCTGCTTACTTACACAGAGGTCGAGGCGCCAAGTACTGGGCCAAGCGGCCGGTCGGATGCCTTGCGAAGAGTGAGTTCATGCCCTCCGGACTGAACGGGATAGGAGCCGAGCATCCAGCAGATAGGTTTCCCAGCCTTCCAACGGAGCAGGTTTGAGGGCTGAAGGGAGAATGCGCTCCGCAATTTCAATGCTCCTGGCATCCTCTAGGAGGACGATTATTGGACCAATGGATCCGCGTTGATCAGGTGCCGCTTGGGAAAGCAGAGCATTGATAGCAACAGCTGCATCCGTTGAGCACAGGGCTGCGTCGTTGCGCATCGAGACTCCGAGGCGTCCAGACACATCACAATATTGTATTCCGTGTTGCTGGAAGAAATCGAAGAACCACCTCCGGTTAGTGCCTCCCAGATCAAGCAAAGGGAGTGGTCGCAAGTCCATCACCCAGCGGGGGCGCAGTTCTTTCAGAAGAGAAACAAATGGGCTGGCAGTCATCGCAGACATATCCACCAACCCTAGGAATCTTGGGTCGGAATGGAAGAAGAGCGGCATCTGAACCGCCCTGCGCGTCTGCGTGTTTTGTGAAGTGGATGGAGCTTCTTCCTCGGAAGCAACAACCAACCTGAGATGGGAGACTGCGCCCGACCTAGCCATACGAGGACTCCGTCTCCATGAGCTTTGTTTCCAAGTCCGCGTAGCTCAGCTTGCTAATGTCCCAAGCTGTACCCCACTCAGGCTCGCCAATCTGCATGCGTCCGTCGCTTGATTTGAGTTCGCGATCCTTGAGGAATGCACGCCAGTAGAGCCTGGGCGCTACTCCTGTGAACGGCCGGAACAGTACCTTGGTGCCACCTTGGCTTGGTGGCCTCCAATCCCGAGCTTGCTCTGTGATAGAATCTCCGTGGAGCTTCAAAGCACGACTCTTGGGGTAGGGCTCAATGTACTGAACTTCATCTACGCCTGCTTCGACCAAATGACGCGCACAGTAGTGGCATGGGAATGTCGTCACGAACAGGCGGCATCCTTTGGGGGATACTCCCATGCGCGCTGCGCCTAGTAGTGCATCCATTTCGGCATGCACGGCACGGCTAAATTCGAGGAGGCCTCCGATGCGAGAGTTTTTGCGCAGCATGCTTTTGAGTTGTTTGCGCTCTTCCGAACTCAACGGTTTGATATCATGAACTGTATTGAGGACCTCTTCGGCAATCTCGTCCTGCTCAAGATTGTTGCTGCAGTACTTATCTGGACGAAACGCACAGCGGTGCTCAGTGGGCGACGCGATGCTGTCAGCGCCTTGTCCGTAGACTCCACCGCCAGCTTTGGGTACTTCGTTGGTTCCAGTCGCTGCTACGTTCCCAGAAGGATCGACGAGGGCTGCTCCAACCTGACGAGATAGGCACGCACTACGCATTTGTGCCCCATAGGCGACGTGCATCGCCGTTTCGCTTGCAGTAGGCCGCTCGATAGTATCTTGCTTGGGCTTGACGATTCGGACCAATCGCAGGAGGTGTTCATCTACTTTCCAGTGCGGATTCTCTTTTTTCTGGCCGCCATCCTCCACCTGGCGATCTTCGCTGTTATCAAGAAAGAAGTCCGCAAGGTGAAAGGTGTCTACGACTCGCTGGCCGTGCTTTTTCTCGGAGTCCTTGGCGTCGCGCTCCATGAACTTGGCAATGGAGTTGGCGCCTGCATCAGGGTACTTCTGCTGGAGTCGCTTACGGCGGATCTCCTCTTGGCACACGACGCCAACTAGCGAAAAGGCATTACGGTAGAGGCTTCGAAGGAGATATGCCTCCGCTGGATGCCGAAGGGCGTCAATGATGTAGGCCCTGGGTTTACCATCTGGCAGGACCGGTTCAGGGCTTGGCTTTTTGCCCTGCATCTTGGCTCGGGTCTTTCGGATGAGAACTGCCATGCGGCGGGCGACCGCTGTTGCGTCAGTGCTCCGCAGTTCATCGCCCAAGTTCTGTAACTCGATAGTGTGCGTGAGGTCACCTCGTCGTGGTGGCTCTGCTAGTCGCCCGCGCTCAAGCGCCCAGTCCACGATGACCTCGCGCCCCTTCAGGAGTTCGACCTCGTAGGAACCACCTTGGGGACTGGCAAGCAGCCTCGCAAGGGTGCTCGCGATGAACGTGGTGCCAGAGCCAGCATGGCCAACGACGGCGAACACCAGTTCGTTGGCGGTGTGCTCTTTCAGGATTTCCCGCGACCCGGTACCAGTTCCTGTTCGGGAACCGAGTGGGAGTGTACGGATGGCCTCTGCTGCGGACATAGTGGACTCAGGCTAGCAGGGGTGGCCGGCGCATCGTCGAGTGGGGCGGCCAGGACCCGTAGTCGATGGGGCGCGTAAGAACGGGCGCGCGACTTGTAATCCTCCTTGCCCGTCGCGCCAATCCACTTCATTATGAAACTGCAAGTTATCAATCAGGTGCGCGGGCTCGCCCTACAGACTACCCCGACGTCGAATGTGCGACGGCCGGTGTTGCACGATGCTGTGGTGCCGAATTTCGGGCTTGAGCGCGTTCGAGAACTGCGAGTTCCGAACTGAGGGCGCAGAGCGCGGTTTGTCAGGCCCGGGCAGAGAGCAGGCAGGCACGGTGTCAACCCCCGCGTGTCAAGTTGTACGGCCGGGAGGGACGGACCACCTTGCTTCCAACCGGGCGTCGCACCCCGCGGCGCCCCTCGAGCAAGGGAGGTTGCCATGGGGATCATCGCTTTCCTGGTCATCGGCCTGCTGGCGGGCCTCATCGCCCGCGCGCTGATGCCGGGCAACCAGTGTCCATGGGGCTCATCGCCACCGCGCTGCTGGGCGTCGCCGGCTCCTTCGTGGGCGGTTTCATCGGTTCCCTGTTCCGCTGTGACGGCCGCATCTTCGACCGGCACCCGTCCGGGCTGCTGTTCTCCGTCCTGGGCGCCATGCTGGTGCTGTTCCTGGTGGGCATGGCCGGCCGCAGGCGCCGCGTCCACGTCTAGCGGCAGCCTCTTTCGAATGGGGCGGGGCCGAAAGTCGTCAACCTCGTTGCTCACCAGCGTTGACAAGTCCCCGCCGCCCGGACACCTTCGCGCTCCTCACGCCTGCCGAGGAGCCCATGTCCGACACCTCCGCCTCCAGCGAGGCCTTCCACGCCCACACCCACACGGCCGTGCCGCCGCCTCCGGGCGTCGAGGTGCGCCATGACTGGTCGCTCGCCGAGGTGCGCGCCATCTACGCCATGCCCCTGCTGGACCTGGTCCACCGGGCGCAGACGGTGCACCGGGCCGTGTTCCAGGACAACAAGGTGCAGCTGTGCTCGCTGCTGTCCATCAAGACGGGCGGCTGCTCCGAGGACTGCGCGTACTGCCCGCAGGCGGCCCGCTACAAGACGGGCGTGAAGGCGGAGAAGCTGATGGCCGTGCCGGAGGTGCTGGAGGCCGCGGCGAAGGCCCGCTCCGCCGGGGCCACGCGCTTCTGCATGGGCGCCGCGTGGCGCGAGGTGAAGGACGGCCCGCAGTTCGACAGCGTGCTGGAGATGGTGCGCGGCGTGCGCGCGCTGGGCATGGAGGCGTGCGCCACGCTGGGCATGCTCACCGACAGCCAGGCCAGGCGCCTCAAGGAGGCGGGCCTGTCCGCGTACAACCACAACCTGGACACCTCGCCCGAGCACTACGGCGACATCATCTCCACCCGCACCTATGACGACCGGCTGCGGACGCTGGACCGGGTGCGTGACGCCGGCATCTCCGTGTGCTGCGGCGGCATCATCGGCATGGGCGAGTCCGTGGACGACCGCTGCAACCTCCTGCGCACCCTGGCCAACCAGGAGCACCACCCGGAGTCGGTGCCCATCAACGCGCTCGTCCCCGTCGAGGGCACCCCGCTGGCCGGGCAGCAGCGCGTGGAGACGGTGGACATGGTGCGTACCATCGCCACCGCCCGCATCCTCATGCCCCAGGCCATGGTGCGCCTGTCCGCGGGCCGTCAGCAGATGAGCGAGGAGGCGCAGTTGCTGTGCATGATGGCGGGCGCCAACTCGCTCTTCTTCGGCGAGAAGCTGCTCACCACCGGCAACCCCGAGTACGGCCAGGACATGGCTTTGCTGGAGAAGGCCGGCATCCGCCCGCTGGAGCCCCGGCAGGAGGGGTAGACGTGAGTGTTGTCTCGGCCTGGGCGCGGGAGGACCTGGACGCCCTCTCCACGCGCGGCCTGCGGCGGTACCTGGAGCCGCTCGACTCGCCCCAGGGGCCGGTGGTCCAGGTGGGCGGGGAGACGCTCGTCAACTTCGCCTCCAACGACTACCTGGGGCTGGCCGCGTCGCCGTCGGTGCGCGCGGCCGCCGCCGCCGCGCTGGAGCGGTACGGCATGGGCACCGGCGCCAGCCGGCTCGTGGTGGGCGACACCACCGCGCACCACCGGCTGGAGGCGCGGCTGGCCGCCTTCGAGCGCGCCGAGGCCGTCCTCCTCTTCAACAGCGGCTATGCCGCCAACACCGGCATCCTCCCCGCGCTGGTGGGGCCCGGGGACGCCGTCTTCTCCGACGCCCTCAACCATGCCTCCCTCGTGGACGGCTGCCGCCTGTCCCGCGCCCGCGTCGTCGTCTACCCGCACGCGGACGTGGAGGCGCTTTCGCGCGCCCTGGCGGACACGCCCGCGCGGCGCAAGCTGGTGGTGACGGACACCGTCTTCTCCATGGATGGGGACGTGGCCCCGCTGCGCGAAATCGTGGAGGCCTGCGAGGCGCACGGCGCCGCGCTGATGGTGGACGAGGCCCACGCCACCGGCGTGCTGGGCGCCCGCGGCGCGGGCCTGTGCGAGGAGCTGGGCCTGGAGGGCCGGGTGGACCTGCGCATGGGCACGCTGAGCAAGGCGCTGGGGGGCATGGGCGCGTACGTGGCCACCTCGCGCGGGGTGGCGGACCTGCTGGTGTCGCGCGCGCGGCCCTTCGTCTTCTCCACCGCGCTGCCCGCCGCGCTGTGCGCCGCCGCCGAGGCCGCCGTGGACCGCGTGGAGGGCGACCCGGAGTTGCGCGAGCGGCTGTGGCGCAACATCCGCCGCTTCGCCGCCGGCCTGCGCGTGGAGGCCCGCGGCGCAATCTTCCCCATCATCCTCGGCGAGCCCGAGCGGGCCCTGGATGCCGCGCGGCGCCTGCGCGAGGCGGGCGTGCTGGTGAAGGCCATCCGCCCGCCCACCGTGCCCGAGGGCACCAGCCGCCTGCGCTTCTGCCTCTCCGCCGCCCACACCGTGGGCCACGTGGACCTGGCGCTGGACGCGCTTCGCCGGGCCGGAGTCCATCATGGCTAGCAGGCCGTTCCAGATTTTCGTCACCGGTACGGACACCGGGGTGGGGAAGACGGAGGCCTCCAGCGCGCTGCTGTCGCTGCTGGCGGACGCGGGGCTGAAGCCCCAGGGCTTCAAGCCCTACGAGAGCGGTTGCGCCTTCCTGAGCGCCCCGGCGGACACGCTGGCGATGCGCGAGGCGGCGGGCAGCACGCTGCCCGTGGACGCCCTCTGTCCCCACCGCTTCAAGGCGCCCCTGGCCCCGGGCGTGGCCGCGCGCCGCCTGGGCCGGGAGCCGGACTGGGACGTCACCCTGGCCGCCTGGGAGAAGCTGCGCCACGGGCCCGTGGTGGTGGAGGGCGCGGGCGGCCTCTTCGTGCCCCTGGACTCGTGGCACGACGTCATCGACCTCGTCGCCGCCCTGCGCTTGCCGGTGCTGCTGGTGGCTCGCTCGGGCCTCGGCACCCTCAACCACACCGCCCTGTCGCTCGAGGCGCTCGCCTCGCGCCGCATCCCCGTGCGTGCCGTGCTGCTGTCCCGCGGCACTGCTGGCAAGGATTCTTCCGAGGCCGACAACCGCCAGCTCCTGGAGGAGCGCCACCGCGTGCCGGTGCTCGGCCCGGTGCCGTACATCCCTGATGCGCGGCGCCGCCGCGCCGCCTTCCGCCGGGCCCTGAAGCCGCTGCTGCCGTGAGCGCGCGGAGGCCGGAAAATCGGCCTCCGGCGCGTTTCCGCCGCCGCGGCGGTGCTACAGGCCGCGCAAGTTTTCGTGTCACTCGGCCGTGAAATGGACGGGCCGTTTTTTCCGCGCGAGAACGCCTTTCGAATGGCGGACATCATCGACCTCACGTTCCACGCGGACGTCCGACGCTTCTTCAACAAGCTCCTCGACCAGAGGGGACTCTCCTACTTCCTGCAGAAGGAAGGTCCCCGGCTCTTCCACATCGAGCCCTCCAAGGTCGAGCTGGTCCTCCGGACCGCCCTGCGCGCCCGGAACCCGGAGCTGCCCCGGCCGCACGAGAAGGCCATCGAGCACTGCCGCAAGGAGCTGCGCCGGGAGCTCATCCGCCGCGTGGCCAGCGCCATGTTGCAGACGGGCCTGTGAGCGGCTTCTCCGCGCGCACCGACTTCCCCCGCACTCCGAATCCGCTGGCCGAGGCGCTCGCCCGGCACCGCGCCCGCGGGCTCCCCCTGCTGGACCTCACCGAGTCCAACCCCACCCGAGTGGGGTTGCCCGCGCCGGACGCGGCCCTCCTCGCCCCTCCCGGTGCCTGTGGCTACGCCCCGGAGCCGCTCGGTCTCACCTCCGCCCGCCACGCCCTCGCCGCCCACCACGCGCGGCGCGGCGCGGCCGTCTCCCCCGAGCACCTGGTCCTGACGGCCAGCACCAGCGAGGCCTACGGCTGGCTCTTCAAGCTGCTGTGCGAGCCGGGGGACAACGTCCTCGTCCCCGTGCCGGGCTATCCCCTCTTCGAGCACCTCGCGCGCCTGGAGGGCGTGGAGGCCCGGCCCTACCGCCTGCCGCTCGCGCACGGCTTCGGCCTGGACGTGGGCGAGGTGGAGGCCGCGCGCGACGCCCGCACCCGCGCGGTGCTGGTGGTCAACCCCGGCAACCCCACCGGCCAGTACCTGCACGAGGGCGAGCTGGCCGCGCTGGCGGACGCGTGCGCGCGCCACGGGCTCGCGCTCATCTCCGACGAGGTGTTCAGCGACTTCGCCTGGGACGCCGAGCCGGACCGCGTCGCCACCGTGGCCGGGCGCGCGCTGCCCTCGCTCACCTTCACGCTGTCCGGCCTGTCGAAAGTCGCCGGCCTGCCCGGCCTCAAGCTGGCCTGGACGCACGTGGGTGGCCCGGCCTCCCTCCGTGACGAGGCGCTGGCCCGGCTGGAGTGGGTGGCGGACACGTACCTGCCGGTGGGCACGCCCGTGCAACTCGCCCTGCCGGCGCTGCTGGCCCACGCGCCCCGCTTCCAGGCGGCGGTGCTGGAGCGCGTGAGGGGCAACCGCCAGCGCCTCCTGGCCGCGCGCCCGGAGGGGGCAACGTGGGACGTGGTGCCCGCGCGCGGCGGGTGGAGCGCGGTGCTGCGGATTCCACGGGAGCCCGGCGAGGAGGCCACGTGCCTGGCCCTGCTGGACGCGGGTGTGCTGGCGCAGCCGGGCTTCTTCTACGACTTCGGCGGCGGCGCCTTCCTCGTGCTGTCGCTCCTGCCGGAGCCCGAGGTGTTCGCCGCCGCCGTGGAGGTGCTGGCGCGGGTGCTGGAGGAGGGCCCGCTCAGTCCGCCGGCGGGTTGACGAGCTGCACCGTCTTGAAGGCGCCGTTCTCCACCTTCCACAGCTCGTACTCGGACGGAGCCTCGCCCGTGGCGTCGAAGTCCAGCTCGCCGCTGGCGCCCTTCACGTCGATGACCGTCCCGTTGCGCATGGCGTTGCGCGCCTCGATGAAGTCCCCGAAGCCCAGGGCGAAGGCCGGCGCGGAGACTCCCGCCGCCGGAGTCATGCGCGCCAGTCCCTCGGCGATGCGGGCGCCGGTGATGGGCTGCGGCCTGGCGGCGTCCGCGCCCGCCGCGTAGGCGGTGCCCAGCGCCACCAGGTACATGGCGTCATAGGCGTGCGCCGTGTAGGAGAACTGGCCCGGGCTGGTGTTGTTGTACGCGGCCCGGAAGCGCAGGTCGAACTGCCGGTAGACGTCGTCCCCGGGACGGGCCTGGGCCGGGGCGGTGCCGTAGGCGCCCTCCACCTGGCTCCTGGAGGTGCCCAGCAGGGTGAAGAAGCCCCGGTCCTTGCTCGCGTCCGTGAAGAACCACTTCAGCCCCGTGCGCCCCTGGGCCGCGAGCTGGCTGACAATCTTCGCGTTGTCCTCGGAGAAGCCGGCCATCACCGTGATGTCGGCCGGGGAGCCGCTGATGAGCGTCACCGCCGGGGTGACGTCCCCGTTGCGGTTGTACTTACCGGTGTCCACCTGCTGGGTATCCAGCCGCCGGGCCACCGCGGCGGACAGGCCCTGCCCGTACGGGTCGTCCACGTAGGCGATGGCCACGTGGTCCACGCCGGCGAAGGGCTGTGTCGTCTCCGCCACGGTGATGCGTCCCCGGAGCAGGTCGCCGATGACGCGGCCCTGCAGCGTGTCCGAGGGCGCGGTGCGCCACACCAGGCCCGCCGTGGCGCCCTGGGGCGTGTCCTGAAGCGTGGCGATGTCCGCGCTCGTCGCGGTGTGCGTCATCAGCAGCGCGCCCGCGGCGATGGTGGCGCTGGAGGCGGCAATCGTCTGGCCGCTGCCGGAGGTGAAGACGACGGGCACCTCCTTCTCCTTCACCAGCCACTCGGCCTGCACCCGGGCCCGGTCCTTGTCCGCGCGCGTGTCGCAGATATAGAGGACGAAGGGCCGGCCGTTGATGCCCTCGCGCTGGTTGACCTCTTCAATTGCCAGCTTGATGGCGTTGAGCGCCTGGGCCTCCGACTCGTCCGGGCCCTCGGTGGTGGTCAGCGGCAGCGCCGCGCCCAGGGCAATGGGGTTGGCCGCCGAGGTGGGGCCGAACACGTCGCCACAGCCCTCCGGCTGGGGCAGGCAGAAGCCGGCGGTGCACACCTGCGCGGAGGCGCAGTCCGCGCTCGTCTCGCACTCGGTGAGCCCGCTCGCCGTGGTGAAGCTGCAGCCCGACAGCAGCAGGGCGCCACACGTCATCAGTCCCAGCGCGCGCATCAGAAGCTGACCTCCATTCCGGCGCCCGCGCCCCGGGGCGCCAGCGTCACCCGCACCTCACCCGCCACGGGCGGCCCTTCCTTCGGGTAGAGGATGATGGCGGTAATCGCCCCGGCCAGGCCCACGCCGAAGCCGATGTCCGCCAGCAGCGCCTTGCTCTTCGTGTCGTCCGCGCGGGCCTGCTTGTCCTCCACGCGGGTGGCGGCGTCGAACTGCTCGCGCGAGTCGCGCGCCTGCATCCCGAAGAGCACGCCCGCGCCCACGCCGGCCACCGCCACGCCGCCCACGGCGAAGGCGGCGATGCGCTGGCGCTGGTAGGACTTCAGCGCGCGCGCGTACTCGGCCTGCTGCCGGCGCTGGTTCTCCTCCTCGGCGCGCCGCGCCGCCAGCTGCTCCTCCTCCGCCTTGCGCCGCGCCGCCTCCGCCTCGCCCTGGAGCTTCTGGCGCTCGGCCTCCGCCGCGGCCTGCTGCTGCTCCTCCTTCTTGAGGAGCACCTGGATGCGGTCGATGCCGCGCGCGCTGCGCTTGAGCAGCGTGGCGTCCGTCCCCTCCGTGTTGCCGACGTACTGCTGGTACCAGGAGAGGGCCTCGCGCAGCTCGCCCGCGTTCTCCAGGGCGACGGCGATGTTGTAGATGAGCTTCGGGTTGGGCGACATCTCCTGCGCCTTCTTCAGCGCCTCCGCCGCCTCGCGGTACTTCCCGGCCTGGTACAGCCGCTCTCCCTCGCGGATGAGGGCCGTCGGATTCCTGGCGCCGCGCTGGGCGAGCGCCACCGGCGGCGCCAGCGCGAGGGCCGCCGACAACACAAAAGCCAATCTCATGGTGCCCCAAGCCTAGCCCGGAGCCGCCCGCCCCGCGAAGCCGGGTGCTTCACTTCCCGTGAAAAAGCACCGGGGCCGCCCCACACCCGGTCTACCGGGAGGGAGGCGGCCCCAGAGGGCTTCAGGTCGCCAGGGGGAGGCTCAGTGCTCCAGGCGCGAGATGAGGAGCTTGCGCTGGAGCATCAGGGCCTCGGGGGCCTTGGTGCCGAGCTGCTCGAAGAAGACCTCCTGGCTCTTGAGCTCGGCCTTCCACTCGTCCTCCTTGATGGAGGTGGCCTCGGCCACCGCCTCGGGGGAGATGTCCAGGCCCTTGAGGTTGAGGCCCTCGTCGGCGCGCGGCACCCAGCCCAGCAGCGTCTCCTGGGTGGGGACGCGGCCGTGGACGCGGTTCACGATCCACTCCAGGACGCGCATGTTGTCGCCGTAGCCCGGCCAGACGAACTTGCCGTTCTTGTCCTGGCGGAACCAGTTGACCTGGAAGATCTTCGGCAGCTGGGGGATGGACTTCTGCATGTTCAGCCAGTGCTGGAGGTAGTCGCCCATGTGGTAGCCGCAGAAGGGCAGCATGGCCATGGGGTCGCGGCGCACCACGCCCACCTTGCCGGTGGCGGCGGCCGTCGTCTCGCTGCCCATGGTGGCGCCGAGGAACACGCCGTGGGTCCAGTTGAAGGCCTGGATGACCAGCGGGACGGTGTTGGAGCGGCGGCCGCCGAAGATGAGGGCGGAGATGGGCACGCCCATCGGGTCGTTGGCCTTGGGGCTCAGCGCCGGGTTGTTCGTCATGGGCGCGGTGAAGCGGCTGTTGGGGTGCGCCGCCTTCTCCGCGCTGCCCTTCTTCCAGGGCCGGCCCTGCCAGTCGGTGAGCTCGTCCGGCACCTCGCCGTCCTTGCCCTCCCACCACACGTCACCATCCGGCGTCATCGCCACGTTGGTGAAGAGGGTGTCCTTCGCGATGGTCTCCATCGCGTTGGGGTTGGTCTTGTAGTTGGTGCCCGGCACTACGCCGAAGTAGCCGGCCTCCGGGTTGATGGCGTACAGGCGGCCATCCGGACCGGGGCGCATCCAGGCGATGTCGTCGCCGACCGTCTCGACCTTCCAGCCCTTGTACTCGGCCGGAGGAATCATCATCGCGAAGTTCGTCTTGCCGCACGCGGACGGGAAGGCGGCGGCGACGTAGGTCGTCTCACCCTTGGGGTTGGTGACGCCGAGGATGAGCATGTGCTCGGCCAGCCAGCCCTCCTCGCGGCCCAGGTAGCTGCCGATGCGCAGCGCGAGGCATTTCTTCCCGAGCAGCACGTTGCCGCCATATCCCGAGCCGAAGCTCCAGATGGTGTTGTCCTGGGGGAAGTGGCAGATGTAGCGGCGGTCCGGGTTGACGTCGCCGGTGCTGTGCAGGCCGCGGTTGAAGTCGTCGCTGTCGCCCAGCATGTCCAGCGCCTGCTTGCCCATGCGGGCCATGATCCGCATGTTCAGCACGACGTAGATGCTGTCGGTCAGCTCGATGCCGATCTTGGTGAAGGGGCTGCCGATGGGGCCCATGGCGTAGGGCACCACGTACAGGGTGCGGCCCTTCATGCAGCCGTCGAAGAGCTGGCCGACCTTGGTGTACGCCTCTTCCGGGTCCATCCAGTTGTTGGTGGGGCCGGCGTCCGTCTTGTTGGGCGTGCAGATGAACGTGAGGTGCTCGACGCGCGCCACGTCGTTGGGGTTCGAACGGTGCAGGTAGCAGCCGGGCCGCTTCTGCTGGTTCAGCGGGATGAGGATGCCCTCCTTCACCGCCTGGTCCGTCAGGCGCTTCTTCTCCTCCTCGGAGCCGTCGCACCAGACGATGTTATCCGGCTGCGTCATCTGGGCCATCTTCGCCACCCAGGCCAGCAGCGTGGGGTTCTTGGTGGGGGCCTTCTCGCCCACCGCCGCCACTTGCGTCGAAGCCATCGAAGTATCCTCGTCGTCTCGAAATAGGGATTCCCGCGTCCGCCCCCAAGGGGCAGCAACCTACCAGCGGGGGAGACGACAAACCTTCTGGATGGAGGCCGGGAATGCAACTGGCGTCCGTCAGTCAACCGGCCTTCCGAGCGGGGCTCTCCTAATTCCACTTATCAGCGACCGGGCATCCAGTAGTGGACGGCGCAGTGCGCCAGGGGACTCACCGCATCGGGTGGGAGCACACAGGTTGGTGGCGGGTTCCATGACCATCGCCATTGTCCTCGGCATCGTTGTCGTCGCGCTGGTGCTGTTCTCCATCGACACCATCCCCATCGAGGTCAGCTCGCTGGTGGTGGTGTGCCTGCTGGCACTGACGGGAGTGCTCACGCCCTCGCAGGCCTTCGAGGGGTTCAGCAATGACACCGTCATCTTCATCTTCACGTTGCTGGCGATGACGCAGGGGCTCGCCTCCACGGGCGTGGTGCAGCTCGTGGGGCAGCGGCTGGCGTTCTTCGCGCGCTTCGGCCACCAGACATTCGTCCTGGCGATGATGGTGGCGGTGGCGGCCTTCTCGTCCATCATCTCCAACACGGTGACGACGGCGGCCTTCCTGCCGGTGGCCATCGGCGCGGCGCAACGGGCGAAGGTGCCCAAGAGCAAGGTGCTGCTGCCGCTGGCGTACGCGTCGATGCTGGGGGGGACCATCTTCCTCTACGGCACGTCCACCAACCTGGTGGTGTCCGCGGCGCTGCAGCGCATGGAGATGCCCGGCATCGGAGTGGCGGAGCTGGCGCCGGTGGGCTTCCCGCTGGCCGTCATCGGCATCCTGGTGGTGGTGCTGCTGGCGCCCCTGCTGCTGCCCGCGCGCGAGGGGCAGGGGGCCATGGAGGACTGGACGCTGCGCGACTACATCACCGAGGCGATGCTGCCGCCGGACTCGCGCTACGTGGGCAAGGAGCTGGCGGACATCACGGAAGGGCTGGGCCTGCGCGTCATCGGCATCATCCGCGACGGGCAGACGCTGCCGGCCGTGCCCACGTACAGGCTTCATGGGGACGAGCGCCTCATCATCGAGGGCAACCGCGAGGACATCCTGCGGGTGAAGGACCTGAGGGGCATCGAAATCCGCCCGGACGTGAAGCTGTCGGACGTCGAGCTGAGCGACAGGGACACCATCCTGATTGAGGCCAGCGTGCCCCAGGGCAGCACGCTGGTGGGGCGCAGCCTGAAGGAGACGCTCTTCCTGGAGCGCTACGGCCTGGTGGCGCTGGCGCTGCACCGCGCGCCGGCGATTCAGCGCGTCACCAAGCTGCAGCTGCTGGGGCGCATCTTCGGGGAGCGCTCGCTGTCGCTCTTGCCGCTGTCGGTGGGCGACGTGCTCCTGCTGCGCGGCCCCCGCGAGAAGGTGCCGGAGCTGGCGAGGGGCACCAACCTGGTGGTGCTGGGCGGCCGCGAGTACCAGCCGCCGCGCTACGGCAAGGCGCTGCTGGCGGTGGTGCTCTTCCTGGGCGCGCTGGGGGCGGGGACGCTGGAGCTGGTGCCGCTGGCGGTGGCGGGGCTCACCGGCATGCTGGCGATGATTGCCACCGGGTGCGTGGACGCGCGCATCGCCTTCCGGGTGGACTGGCGGGTGGTGCTGCTCATCGGCTCCATGATGGCGCTGGGCCTGGCCATGGAGGAGAGCGGCGCGGGGAGGTTCATCGGCAACGCGGTGGCGGGGCTGGGGGCGTACGGCGGCCCGCGCATGGTGCTGGCGCTGCTGATGGTGCTGACCATCATGCTGTCCGCGCCCATGAGCAACCAGGCGGCGGCGCTGGTGGTGCTGCCGGTGGCGCTGAACGCGGCGCAGCAGCTTGGCGTGGACCCCCGGGCCTTCGCCATGGGCGTGACGCTGGCGGCGAGCTGCTCGTTCATCACCCCGCTGGAGCCGAGCTGCGTGCTCGTCTACGGCCCCGGACACTACCGCTTCACGGACTTCTTCCGCCTGGGCACGCCGCTCACCGCGATGCTCGTGGCCGCGCTGGTGGTGGCCGTGCCCTGGGTATGGCCCTTCCAGTCGAAGGGCCCCGAGGCTCCCGCGCGGGGAACCCCCGTGAGCACCGTCGCCCCGGTGGGAGCGGCGGGGCCCTGACGCGCCCTCAGTGGACGGCGGCGCGCAGGCCGATGTCGGTGATGATGCGGGCCTCGCGCTCGAGCATCCACTCCAGCCGCTCGCGCACGGTGGCCTCGTTGCCCCCGGCCGCGGTGACGGCCAGCCGGAAGAAGAGGGACTGGTGCCCGTCCTCGGACTGGGCCAGCTCTCCGTAGAAGCGGGCCAGCGCCGGGTCCGTGAGTCCCTCGGCGAGCAGCGACAGGCGCTCGCACGAGCGGGCCTCGATGATGGCGGCCACCAGCAGCCGGTCGATGCGGCGCTCGGCGGCCGAGTTGCGCACCAGCTTCTGCAGGGCCTGCGCGTACGGGTCGCCCGAGTCCTTCGTCAGGGTGAGGCCGCGCGCCTCCATCAACTCCAGCACCTTGGCCAGATGGGCGCTCTCCTCGCGCGCCAGCCGCGCCATCTGCGACGGCAGCCCCGGCAGGTCCGGGTACACCTGGAGCAGCGACAGCGCGTTGGCCGCGGCCTTCTTCTCGCAGTGGGCGTGGTCCACCAGCACCTCGTCGAAACGCTCGAGGGCCAGCGGCAGCCAGCGGGGGTCGGTGGCGGCGTGGAGGATGACGGGCCCCTCTCCAGAGAGGGGACGGCGGGAAGGCGTGGGACGGCTCATGGACGCCCGGGACTGTAGGGCAGGCGCGGCTACTCGACCAGGACGAGCCGCTGGGTGCGGCCCGCCAGGTAGCCGACCTTGCGCGCCATGCGGGCGGTGCTCTCGTCCCGCTCGTCGATTCGCATCGTCAGGCGCGGCAGCGAGGACAACAGGTGCCGGGAAATCTGCCCCAGGCACAGCGTGGCGTGGCCCTTCTTCCGCTCGGCGGGCAGGGTGTACATGCCCTCCAGCTCCGCGCCGTACTGGGAGCGGCTGCCGATATCCACCTTGAAGACCAGCCCGCCGGCCTCCTCCAGGACATAGGTGCGGCGCTGGCGCACGCGCTGGATGACGCGGGCCTCGTAGCCCCGGGGGTCCTCCGCCAGCGGGTCTCTCTCCATGGCCTCGCGCACGTAGCCCTGGGCGAGCGGAAGCAGCCGGGGAAGGTCCTCCTCGCGCGCCAGCCGCAGCAGCGGGTTGGTGAAGGGGCCCAGGTCGTCCGCGGACACGCTGAACAGCCGCTGCGTGCGCGACAGGCGCGGCTTGCCCGGGCACAGGCTGCGCACCAGCGCGTCCACCGCGGCCTTGTCTCCCACCGTGCCGCGCAGCTTCAGGGAGGACGCCAGCGCGTCGGCGATGACGCTGGTGGCGGTGGCGTCGCTGGCGCTGGGCACCACCAGCCCGCCGTCACCGCCCACGAAGACGGCGGCGGTGAGCACCTTGTTGTCGAAGCGCCCGTAGAAGGCGAAGGACACCCGCCCGCGTGGCGCGACTCCGAACTCCTCCAGCAACCCCAGCAGGTAGAGGTTGTGGATGGGGTCCTTCGAAAGCAGCGCCCGCAGCGCTTCCGCGTCCTGGGAACCAAGCTGTTCGACGGTGACGGGCATGAACGATGGGGGGCAGCAGGCACCTTACGCAAAACCCGGCCCTACCGGCCAGCCTCCCCCAGTACGCGAAACTGGAAGGGGTAGACGACCGTCGCTTTTCCCCCACCCGGCGGGGCCGGAAACCGGGCGTCCAGCAGCGAATCCAGCACACACGCCTGGACCATCGGGTCCGGGATGGTGCTCTCCAGCAGCTCCCCCGCGCTCATCCGGCCCCCCTCGCCCCCCGGCTCCACGGTGAAGCGCAGCCGCACTGTCTGGGGACCCCGGTTTCGCTGTGCCGCGTCCTCGAAACATTGCTGCACCAGCGGAGTCACCGCCCGGATGGCGACGCGGACGTCCTCGGGGTCGATGCGGCCGGTGGTGGACTCGATGACGGGCTCGGCCTCCACCACCCGCCGCGCCCCGGCGGGCTCCGAGGCGGGCGGCACCGGGACCTGGCTCCGGGGCGAGGGGAAGGCGGGGGGCGGCACCACCGGGGGCTGTCCGACGGTGGGCGGGGAGAGGGAGGAGGGCGGCGTGCCCGGGAGGGGCTCCGGGGCCGGGCCGGGGGCCTCGGGGATGTCCCGGGGAGGAGAGGCGACGTCTCCGGGCCGCGTGAGCCAGAAGGAGAGGGCGGCGCTCAGCACGAGGACGCCCAGGCTCAGCCCGGGGATGAGAATCCAGCGGATGGTGGCGCGGCTCGGCATCGTCACCTGGAGCCTAGACCTCCGGACGGCGGCGTGGCGGACCATCGTCGTCCGGAGTGGGGGAGGCTGCGCCGCGGCCTTATGGGTACACCTCGCGGCGGGGGCCGGGTGTCACGGCGCCTTCCGCGTAGACGCGCTGGCGGCGGCTGACGCCCAGCGTGGCGCCGAGCACCGCGGAGACGAGGCCGAGCAGCAGGGCGCCGAAGATGCCCCAGAAGACGCGGCCGGTGGTGTCCGCGGCCTTGAGCGCGCCCTGCTGGACCTGCTGGCCAAGCTGGCCGGCCTGCTCACCCAGCTGGGCCCGTCTCTGGTTGAACTGCTGCTCGACGCGGGTGGCGACCTCGTCCGCGTCCTGGCGGGAGAGGTTCGTGTTCTCCGCGATGGACGTGACGAGCAGGTTCCGGTCGAGCTTGCCGGTGCGGATGGCGGTGTTGATGACGTCGCGGGTGGCCGCCTGGAACTGGTCCGCGGTGATGGCTGGCTTGCCCTCCTGGCTCAGCCGCTGGTTGATGGGGGCGAGCGCGTCGTCGGCATCCAACCCGAACGCCTGCGCGGCCTCTCCACCCTGGGACGCGGCGCCCACCACGGCCTGGCCGGCGGCACCCACCACGGCGCCGGTGGTGCGGAACACCGTGCCAATCAGCGAGGTGAGGGCCATGCCCATGAGGATGGTGCCCAGCAGCGTCGTCAGGCCCCACAGCACCGCGCCGTGCAGTGCGCCGCCCCCCTTGTCCAGCACCCCCGCGGTGCGCGCGGCCACGAAGCCACCGACGAAGAGGGCGATGAGGGGAGCGACGAGGCTCCAGATGCCGGTGCCGATGCCCGCCGAGCGCGCGCTGCCCGGGTCCGCCGGGTCCATGGCGGACAGCCCGAGCGCGAGGCCGAGCGAGTAGAGGAGTATCCACACGCCGAGCGCGACGAAGGTGCCCCCGAGGATGGCGCTCCAGCTCAGCCTGAAGGGAACTCCCGCGACAGCTGGGACGACGCCGGGTCTTTCTTTCTCCACGATTTCGGCCATGGTGTTGCCTCTCGCGATTCAGGGAGCGCCCTGAATGCGGGGGCGCTCAAGTCCGAGGCAAAGATGGGCATGTGTCCACGGGCACACGATTCCCACCTGTCCGGCCGCCTCCTCGGAAAGACGGAGGGGAAGGCGGGACAGCGAGGGCTTCAGCGCAAGCCGAGGGCTTCGACGAGCACCGACTCGCGGGCCACCACGGGGGCGCGAGGCAGCGACTCCACGCGGAAGCTGCGCACCAGCGCATCCAGCGTCACGGGGCCGCCGTCACCCAGCCCGCTCCAGGCGGCGAGCAGACCCAGCACCCGCTCGGGAGGAAGGCCCCGCTCGCGCAGCTCCGCCAGGGCGAAGGCGCCCTCGCGTTTGGCCAGCCGCTTGCCGTCCTCCCCGAGCACCAGCGGGACATGGAGGAAGGCCGGGGCGGTCAGGCCGAGCGCGGCGTAGAGCTGGAGCTGCCGGGGCGTGGAGGACAGCAGGTCGTCACCGCGAAGCACGTGGGTGATGCCGCTGGCGGCGTCATCCACCACCACCGCGAGCTGGTAGCTGGCCACGCCGTCATTGCGGCGCACGACGAAGTCGCCGACCACGGCCTCCACGTCCTGGGAGTAGGGGCCCAGCAGCTCGTCCACGAAGCGCACCTCGCCCGGGCGCGCGCGGAAGCGGTACGCGGGCGCGCGGGTGCGGGCGCGCTCGGCCACCTGGGCGGCGGTGAGGTGCGCGCAGGTGCCGGGGTAGCGGGGGCCTTCCTCGGAGAGGCCGTGGGGGGCGCTGGCCGCGCGGGCAATCTCCGCGCGCGTGCAGAAGCACGGGTAGACGAGCCCCTCGCGCTCCAGCCTCGCGAGCGCGTCGCGGTAGACGTCGTCGCGCTGGCTCTGGAAGAGGGGCTGCTCGTCCCAGGTGAGGCCCAGCCACTCCAGGTCGCGCATCAGGTCGTCGACGTACTGCGGCTTGCAGCGCGCGCGGTCCAGGTCCTCGATGCGCAGCAGGAAGGCGCCTCCCGCGGCGCGGGCCTGGAGCCACCCGAGCAGCGCGCTGCGGATGTTGCCCAGGTGCATGCGCCCGGTGGGGCTGGGCGCGAAGCGTCCACGGAAGGGGCTCACGGGCGGACCAGCGGCTTGCGGTTGGGGGCCAGGGGCTTGCGGTCCGGAGCCGGCGCGGCGGGCTTCTCTCCGGCCGGGGCGCGCTCTGCGCTCGCCGGATACACCACCTGCGCGGGCAGGGAGGCGAAGGCCACGTCCGCGGCGGGCTCGGCGGGGAGCGCCTCGGTGACGCCGGCCTCCACGCCACGCGAGGCCAGGGCGGCGGCCCACCCGCGCAGCGGCGCGCCGGCCTCCAGCAGGTCCGCGTCCACGGACAGGCGCGGCAGGCGGCGCGGGGACCTGTCTCCTGGCGCGAGGACGAAGGCGTCGAGGGCGAGCCCCGCGCCCGCACGCGACACGGTGCCGAGCACCACGAGGTCCGCGCCCGCCGCGCGTCCCAGCGCCGACGCGGCATCGAGCGCGGCGGTGTCCAGCCGGTTGCCGGAGAGGGCCAGGGCGAGCGCCGCGTCGGGGCCGGTGCCGGCGGGGCGCACCTTCACCACGGCCTGCTGGTCTGGGGTCACCTCCACCACGCCTCCCACCGCGTCGCCCGAGGGCAGCACCGCGCGCCACAGGTGCGCGCCGGGAGGCACCTCCGTGACGCGCACGGGTGCGGTGCCCACGGGCTGGCCGTCCAGTGTCACCGCGAGGCCCGGCGGGACGGACTCGAAGCGCACGCCGCCGCGAGGTTGGGCCTGCTGGGAGGCGCGCACGCGCTCCACCGTCTTCGCGAAGAGGGGAGACGTGGAGGCCAGCGGGACGGCGCGCCCGGGAGCGACGGCGAGCGCGTGGGTGAGGCTGGCGGCGGCCTCTTCATCACGGCCGGTGGCGTAGCGCACGGCGGCGCGCAGGGCGTACGCGTCCGCCAGCTCGGAGGCGTCCTGGAGTTGCGCGGCCCCGGCGGCGTACGCCTCCAGGGCGCGGGTCAGCGCGGCGTCCGCACGGGCGAAGTCGCGGGACTCCCGGGCGGCGGTGGCCTCCTTCACCGCCTCGCGCGCGGCGGCGAGGGGCTCGGGTGGAGGCGTCTCCGCGGAAGGGGGCGGAGGCTCGGCGAGGGCGAGGCCCTCCGTGACGTGGACCTCCGAGACGAGGCGCGCGGTGGCGCGGAGCCCGGCGCGCGCGGGCACGCCGGCGGAGACGGCCTGGAAGGGGAGCACCGCGACCTTCACCGCGCGCGCATGTGCCTTCCGGGGCGCGGCGGATTGCGCGGCGGCGGGAAGGGCGGCGAGGAGGAGGGCGAGCAGGAGCGCGATTCGATTCATCGTCGAGGAGGACAATAACCGAGGCCATGGACCCTGGTGGAATGTGGCGGTGCTACGCCCGCCTACCTGCCTTCAGGAGGGGGTGCTATGCACGCATTCGTGTCTCCATCGCCTCTCCCTCGATGCGTGGGCTCATTCCGCACTCGCGAGTTGCCCACGGTGGAGGAGTGCCAGGCCGCCGCGGGGGGGATTTCCGACGTGTGCCTCCGGACGTGCGTGGAGATGCAGTGCGCTGGAGTCAAGGTCAACTGCGGTAGCGAGGAGAGCCAGAGGAAGTGAAGGGAGGCGGCTGAGGCAGAGGGAATCGTTCCGTTGGGGTATGTCGTCCGCTTCTCTGACAGGCCGGTTTCCTGCGACCCTCCCTCCAAGGAGAGCAACTGGTGTGAACAGCCGGCATCGCGAGTTTGCCGCGCCAGGGCCATGGTTCATGAACTCGCGCATTCCTGCGGGTGGCGTCACCACCAGGGACTCGGCGTACCCGGGGACGATGGATACCTCCCATGCGAATGAACCCGTCTGTCATCACTGCGGCCACGCTCATGTTGCTGATGGCCTGTGCGGGGGCGTCTCGGCCTCGGCGAGACGTCACTGACAACGCGGCGGAAGGAGCGGGCGCGTCTGAGCGCCTGGATGGAGGTGCCGCCCCTTCCGCGAGGGCTCGGATGGAGTTTCAGGATGTCCGCTTCGACGGACAAACACTCCACGGCCGGCTGCTGGTGACCTCCGAGGAAGGCAACCTCCTCCTGGACAGGCGGCTCATCGAAAGGGCTCAACGGACCGGAGGTGACGTGCATCGAGGCGGAGCTCAGGTTCCATGCGCGTGACGGGAGCACGGCGAGCCTGCGAGTCCGTGGAGTGCTTTCAGCACCCGTCCCGGGGGACGCGGGCATCCCTGCTTCATTCCCGATGCCCGATGCCGGGAGTGATGTAGCGGGCCCCTGACGAATCGCTTCCCCCCGTCCGGCATCTGGGAGAATGTCGGCCCCTGGCCGGCCGTTGCCCAGCCGGAACATCTCGATGCACATCCTCCACTGCTCCGACGTCCACATCACCGAGGACTATCGTGCGCTCTCCCTGCTTCGGCTCGGCTGGCGGCGCTGGTTTGCCCTGGTCGAGCTGACCGCGGGCGGCCGTGCGAAGCGGTACGCCCGCGCGCCCCAGGTCCTCTCCACCATCGCCCACGAGGCGGAGACGCACGGGGTGGACCATGTCGTCCTCTCCGGCGACCTCACCGCCTACGCCCTCGACGGCGAGTTCGCGGGCGCCCGGCGGGCGCTGGGCCCGCTGGCGGAGGACCCGAGCCGCTGCACCATCGTCCCCGGCAACCATGACGTCTTCACCCCTGGCAGCATTCGCAGGGACCGCTTCGCGCGCCACTTCGGCCAACTGCTCCAGAGCGACATGCCCGAGTACCGCCGGGAGGGCGCGTATCCCTTCGTCCGGCTCGTTGGAGACGAGGCCGCCGTGGTGGGCCTGCTGTCCACCCGGAGGGCCCCGCTGCCCGCCTTCCCCTACGGCGTCATCGGCGAGGCCCAGCTCGAAGGCCTGGCGGCCATGCTGAAGGACCCCCGCCTGGACGGCCGCGCGGTGCTCGTCACCGTCCACCACGCGCCCCGCACCCGCAAGGGTCGCGCGGACCGGTGGAATCACGGACTCCGGGACGCGGACGCCCTGCTGCGCCTGCTCCCCGGCCCGCGCTTCGCCGTCCTCCACGGCCACATCCACGAGCGCTACCACCACCCGGCCACCGCCGACCGCCCCCACCTCTTCGGCGCCGGCTCCTCCACCGAGGCCGGCCACGAGGGCTACTGGCTCATCGAAGTGGCCGGGGGGCAGGTGGTGGGTGGCCGGCCGCACACACCCGCCCTGTGACAGCACCGGCCCGGCGGCGGTAGAAACGCCGCCATGCCGACCGCGCCGCACCCACACCCGTCGCCCGCCGAAATCACCCTGGAGGAGTACAAGGCGCTCCGCACGCTCCAGCGCGCCGTGGACGACCTCCTCGAGGAGAGCCTCCGCGAGCGGGAGAACCTCAGCCAGTCCTTCCGGCGCTGCTTCCCGCCCGTCCTCAAGCTGGCCGGCGCGCGGGCCATGGCCGTCACCACCCGGGACGAGGAGCTGGTGGAGCGGACGTGGAGCGAGGGTGACTGGGGAGACTGCTTCCCCGGCTCGCTCCTGGAGGGCCTCTCCGGCGCGCGGCGCCTGGGGGAGGACACGCTCGTCACCCAGCCGCTGGACGTGGCCGGCACGCGCGTGGGCACCTTCGGCATGCTCTTCGCGGGAGACCACACCTCGCCCGAGGCCTCCGCGCGGCTCTTGCGCGTGCTGGACACCATCGCCGAGCAGCTCGACACGGTGCTGTGCCTCGTCCACACCGCGTCGGAGAAGCACCAGCTCATCCTCCAGTGCAACGCGCACCTGGCCAACCCCGTCTTCGAGGCGGGCATGGACCAGGCGGTGCTGACGCTGTCGCAGCGCGTGCGGCTGCCGGGCTTCCTCCTCCTGTACCGCGACGCGGTGCAGCCCCACCTGCTGCACTACCGCACGTACCGCAACGGACATCTGGAGTTCGAGAGCGGGGAGCAGCCCAGCCCGCTGCTGGAGAAGGCCATCCGCCAGCACGGCCCCCGGCTGCTGGCGGGCGAGGAGTCCTCCTTGAGGCAGCTCTTCGGCGGCCGCACCACCGAGGCGGTGCTCATCTCCGGCGCGGCCACCAGCGAGCCGCTGGGCAAAATCGTCATCTGGAGCGACGAGGGCTTCTCCGCCTACGCCATGGACCTCATCCGGGTGCTGGCCTCCACGCTCAGCCAGCGCCTGCTGGACTACAACCGCGAGCGCATCCACCTGTCGCAGTTCTTCCCCAACGCCGCCATCGACGCGCTCCTGCAGGACCCGAACTACGCCCAGCATCTGCGCGCGCAGGACCAGGAGGTGGGCATCCTCTTCGCGGACATCAACGGCTTCACCCGCATCTGCGAGCAGGGCTTCGACAGCCCGCGCAACATCGGCCGCTTCGTGGACGAGTGGAGCCAGCGCGCCGTGGGCTGCATCTGGGAGCACGGCGGCGTGTTCGACAAGATGGTGGGCGACTGCGTCATCGGCCTCTTCGGCCCGCCCTTCTTCAAGTCCACCCGGCTGGAGCGCGCGCAGGCCGCGGTGCGCGCGGCGTGCGACATCCAGGCCTTCACCGCGTCGCTCGGCGCGCGCGAGGAGGTGGCCGCGCTGTGCCAGCGGGTGAAGCTGCCCGGGCTGGGTGTGGCCGTGGGTGTCAACCTGGCCAACGCCAACTGCGGCCTCTTCGGGCCGAACCGGCAGTACACGGCCTTCTCCAGCGGCATGAACCAGACGGCGCGCCTGCAGTCGCTGGCGGGCTTCCGGGAGACGCTGGTGATGGAGAGCGTGCGCGAGGTGCTGAGCGGCTCACGCGAGCCTTTCTTCCAGGGCCTGCGCTTCGGACCGCTGACGGAGACGCCCGTGAAGAACGTGGCGCAGCCGCTGCGCCACTACCAGTTGATGCCGCTCAAGCCTTGAGGTGCGGGGCCGCGTAGCGCCGGGAGAAGTGGATCCACCGGCGCTCGTCGACCTCCACCTGCCACTCGGAGTTGGGCGTGAGGGGCAGGCGCTGCTTGAGGAAGCCCTCCAGGTGGTCCGCCGCCTTCACCGGCGTGAGGCCCGGTGCGCGGAAGGCGATGTGCAGGAACACGTCCAGCGTGGCGCCCACGTCTACCGAGGCGCAGATGCGCAGGGTGCCCACGCGGCGCTGGTACACCGCGTTCTGACCGGGCCATGCGGCCGGGTCCGTCTGTGCCACCGAAAGCCAGTTGGCCGGCTCGAGGATGAAGTCGAGCAGGTCGCTGCTCGCTTCATCCAGCGTCGCGTGCTCCTGAATGGAAAGCATCGCCCACCTCCCCGGGGAAGCCGATGGAAAGAATGTGCCCACGTCCATGTCGCGTGCAAGGGGGGCCCGCCGCTTTCACCCCGGACGTCCGTCGCCGACAGGACGCCCACACGTGGCGGGTGTGGTGCCGGACCCGCACTTGCGCGCGCCGCGGCGGACGTTAACGGAGGCGGGTGACACGCGCGTGGGCTTCCAACGCGCTCCGCGCCACCGGACTCATGGGCTGGTGGGAAGTGAACGGCGCGAGGGCCGCTCCACGGCGGCCTTGAGCTGGCCGCAGCCCGCGTCGATGTCGATGCCCCGGCGCTGGCGCACGGTGCTGGGCACCGCGTACGAGGCGAGCACGTCCTGGAAGGCGCGCACGGACTCGGGCCGGCTGGGCCCGCCGTCGTAGCCCACCGTGGGGTTGAGGGGAATGACGTTGACGTGCGCGTCCATGCCGCGCAGCAGCGCGCCCAGCGTGTGCGCGTGCTCGGCCGTGTCGTTGCGGCCGGAGATGAGCGTCCACTCGAAGAAGATGCGGCGCTTGCGCTTCTCGCTGTAGTAGCGGCACGCGTCCATCAACTCGTCGAGCGGCCAGCGCCGGCCGGCGGGCACCAGCGCGGCGCGCTCGGCGTCGGTGGCGCCGTGGAGGCTGACGGCGAGCAGCACGGGCCGCTCCTCGTCCGCGAGCCGGCGGATGCCGGGCACCACGCCCACGGTGCTCAGGGTGATGAAGCGCGGCGCCAGCGCCATGCCCAGCGCGTCCACCATGACGTCCACCGCGGCCATGGTGTGCTCGTAGTTGTGCAGCGGCTCGCCCATGCCCATGAGGACGACGTTGCGCAGCGACTCGCCGGACTCGCGCAGCAGGCGCTGCACGTGGAGCACCTGGCCCACGATTTCGCCGGGCGTCAGGTGACGCGACAGCCCCATCTGTCCGGTGGCGCAGAAGACACACCCCATGGCGCAGCCGGCCTGGGTGCTGACGCACACGGTGGCCCGGCCCTTGAAACGCATGAGGACCGTTTCAATCGTCTGCCCGTCGTCCAGGCGCAGCAGGAGCTTGTGGGTGTGGCCGTCACCACTGAAGACCTCGCGGTGGGTGGCGAGGTGTCCCAGGCGGGCGCGCTCACGCAGGGTGTCCTGGAGGTCCGGCCGCAGCCCTTCGACCTCGTCGAGCGAGCGCACCTGCTCGCGGTACAGCGAGGTCCACAGCAGGTCGCGGTAGTAGGGCCCGTATCCCCAGCCGGAGAGCAGCTCGCCCAGCTCGGGGCGCGTCAGGTCGTACAGGTTGGTGGGCGTGTCGGACGGCATGGCCATGGACGGAGATAACACACCCGGCGGGCGTGCATCTGCCGTCCGGGGGCGGCATACCTGAAGGGAGAGGGGGGCGGGCGGGCCGGCGAGCCCCTTCGTCGCGGTGCATGGGCAGGCGGCCATGCGCAACGTGAGCCCATATGGGTCTGGCCATCCAGCAGGAGGAGTTCCATCCGGAGGACTACGAGCGCTTCGCCCGGCGGCTGAAGGAGAGCCTGGAGGCGCTGCGCGTGCTGCTGGCGCGTCCGGGCTTCGGGGTGGGCCGGTGCACCATCGGCGCGGAGCTGGAATTGCATCTCGTGGACGCCGCGGGCTTCCCGCTGCCGGTGAACCGGCAGGTGCTGGCGCGGACGATGGACCCGCGGGTGACGCTGGAGCTGGACCGCTTCAACCTGGAGGTCAACCTGCGCCCGGGGCCGCTGGCCGGCCAGCCCTTCACCGCGCTGCGCGCGGAGTTCGAGGACACGCTGGGCGAGGTGCGGCGCGCGGCGGCCACGCAGGGCGCGCGGGTGGCCGTCATCGGCATCCTCCCCACGCTGCGCGAGGCGGACCTGGGCAGCGGCGCGTTGACGGGGCTGCCCCGCTACCGCGCGCTGTCGGCCGCCATCCGCGCCCGCCGCGCCTCGCCCTTCCAGGTGTCCATCCATGGGCCGGAGGACTCGCTGGCGCTCAGCTGGGACAACGTGACGCTGGAGGGGGCCAACACGTCGCTCCAGTACCACCTGCGGGTCGCACCCGGTGACTTCGCGCGGACGTACAACGCGGCGCAGCTCGCCACGGCGCCGGTGCTGGCGGTGTCCGGAAACTCGCCGCTCTTCCTCGGACGGCGGCTGTGGGACGAGACGCGGGTGGCGCTCTTCCGCCAGGCGGTGGATGACCGGGGCGAGCCGGGCGAGGGGGGCTTCCAGCCGCACGCGCGCGTGTCCTTCGGGCACGGCTGGGTGCGCGAGGGCGCCCATGAGCTGTTCGCCGAGTCGGTGGCGCTGCACCCGCCGCTGCTGCCGGTGCTGGGGCGCGAGTCGCCGCTGGAGTGCGTGAAGGCGGGCGGGCTTCCGGGGCTGGACGAGCTGCGGCTGCACCAGAGCACCGTATGGACGTGGAACCGGGCCATCTACGACCCCAAGGACTCCGGCCACCTGCGCATCGAGCTGCGTGCCCTGCCCGCGGGGCCCTCGGTGGTGGACATGGTGGCCAACGGCGCCTTCCTGTACGGCCTGACGCTGGCGCTGGCGGAGCAGGTGGACGCGCTCCTGCCCGCGCTGCCCTTCGTCCATGCCTCCGGCAACTTCATCCGCGCGGCACGGCAGGGCCTGGACGCGGAGCTGCTGTGGCCCGCGGACGCGGCGCCCAGCCCCCGTCCCGTGCCGGTGGTGGAGCTGGTGCCCCGGCTGCTGCCGGTGGCGCGGCGGGGACTGGTGGCGGCCGGGGTGGACGCGGCCGAGGCGGACGCCCTGCTGGCCGTCATCGAGCGGCGCGTGGCCCTGCGGCGCACGGGGGCTCGCTGGCAGTGGCGGATGCTGGCCCACCTGGAGTCCCACATGCCCCGGTGGGACGCGCTGGCGGCCATGCTGGAGCGCTACCTGCGCCACGCGGACTCGGGAGAGCCCGTCCATACCTGGCCGGTGGAGTAGGCCGCGTCCTCCGTCACGAAGCGGATTGCGGCGGATTGCGCATCGCGGTGAATATCCGCGCGCCGGGTGCGTCAGCGGGCTGGCTGTGCACCTGCTCCGACCCGAATGACCTCCCGGCCACGCATGGTCCGACTCCTCCGATTGCTGCCCCTGCTGCTGTTGAGCGCCTGCACCACCCTGCGCGGCCGCGCCGATGACCTGGCCCGCAAGGGCCAGTTCGTCGAGGCCGCCGCCCTCTACGACGACCTCGTCCGCAAGAGCCCCTACGAGCAGGAGCTGGTCACCGTCCGCGATGACCTGCGCTGGAAGGCGCTGGAGCAGCTGTTGGGCAACGCCCGGCGCTACCGCATGGAGGGCAAGGACGAGAACGCGGAGGACCATCTGCTGCGCTTCCTCGACCACCGGGCCGAGTGGAACTCCAAGTTGAACGGCGCGCTGGAGAGCTCCCTGCTGGAGGAGATGGGCGGAACGCACCAGCACCTGCGCCAGCTCATCGGCGCCCCGGCCCGGCAGGGGCTGGCACTGACGGCGGAGCACGCCCTCGTCCGGAAGCGGCCGCTGCTGGCGCACCGGGAGATGGCCGTCATCCAGCGGGAGATGGAGAGCGTGGTGCTCCAGAGCGGCAAGGAGACCTGCCAGCGGCTGAGGGGCGTCTCCTCGGAGGATGCCCCGCACTGGAAGGAGCTGGTCTTCCGCTACTGCGGCCGCTGGCGGGAGTACGCGCCCCAGCCCCCTCCGGCTCCGGAGCTCTTCGGCCCTCCCGGGTTCTCCGGCGACGTGGACGGCTTCGGGCCCGCGCAACTGGACCTCCTGCGCGACAGGCTGACGCGGGCCTTCGAGTCCTCGCCCTGGTTCTCTCCCGGCGCCACCTCCCGGGTGGACTTCTCCCTGGCGGGGCGCTTCTCCACGCGCAAGGACAGTCAGAACGTGGAGCTCACCGCGCCGTACACCGAGAAGGTGCCGTACACGGACCACGAGGAACGCACGCAGACGATTGAAGAGCCCTACACGGAGGAGGAGGAGTACACGGACAGCAAGGGCGAGAAGAAGACGCGCACCGTCAAGAAGGTCCGCAAGTACACCCGCACCTATACCGTGCCCGTCACGAAGTACCGCGACGTGGCGAGGACCTTCGAGTACCGCGCGCTGCGCCTGTCGGTGGACCACCGGCTGGCCCTGTCCTCCTCCGGGGTGCTGGACTCGCGGCGCGGCCCCGTCACCGCCGTCCTGGAGGACCAGTTCTCCGAGTCCGGCTACGAGCACGACGTCACCTTCCATGACGCCCACGTCACGCCGAAGCGGGTGAGCTTCACACCACCCCACGCCTGGGCCGATGCGCGGGTGGAGGCCATGGGCGCGCTCTTCTCGAAGCGGCTCGTGGAGCACTGGCGCGAGTCCTACTGCTCCACGCCCGCACTCACCTTGGATGACGCGGCCCGCTGTGCACGCGCGGGCACCACGCTCCCTACTCCTGCTTACCAGGTTCTGTCGGAAATCCTTGGGGATGATGCGGCGCGGGTGCCATCGCTCTTCGCGTCACAATGACGCGGTGTGCGGCGTGCGTTGGCCAGGTGCCGGTGTCATTCGAGACTGTATGGATTGTTCGGGAAATCTGACGTGAAATACCCACGACATTTCCACCCAGAGGACCGTATGCATCCAACCGAAGTCCGTAGTCGCCTCACCCGAAGGACCCTCGCGATGTGGATGGCTTCTTCTCTGGCGCTCGCGGGTTGCGGCGAGCCGGGGGGGACGGAAGCCCAGGGAGCCGCCGAGCCGTACGCGGTGGAGTCGCGGCAGCTGAACGCGTCGTCGTCCGACGAGGCCCTCGTCGCCGAGCGCCGTCTCATCGTGTATCAGACGACGTCCCTGACGCTGTACGCGGTGGCCAGCGACGGGAGCACGCGGATGCTCGCGCAGCGCAGCGGCGCTCCGGTGATGTCTCCGGATGGCCGCCAGGTGGCGTACTCGAAGCTGCCGGACACGTACAAGGCGGGTGACCCGGTGGTGCGCGCGGACCTGCACGTGTTCGACCTGAAGTCCGGCCTCGTCCAGCAGCTGACGCGCGGCTACGACGACGTCGAGCCGGTCTGGACGCCGGACGGGCGCAGCCTGCTGTTCCAGTCCACGCTGCGCTCGGGGACGCCGTCGCTCTGGGCGGTGCGGGAGAACGGCACCGGCCTGCATCAGTTGACGAACGGGGCCCAGGTCCAGGTGGAGGGCGCGTCCCTCGTTCCCAACCCCGCGTCGAGCGGCACGGTGCAGTGGTCGCCGGACAACCAGCGCCGCCTCATCGTCTACAGCACCACCAGCCTGACCAACGGCGACGTGCGCGTCATCGACTTCAGCCGCTCGCTCGAGGTGCAGTCGGCGTACAGCCTGGGTGTGGGGCACTCGCCGCGGTGGACGGAGAACGGCACCGTCGTCTTCGCGCGCAACGAGGGCGAGAAGGTCATCTACATCGAAGTGAGCGTGGACTGAGGTGACGCGCGGGCCGCGAGGCCGGTCGCGGCGGGGGCTGGCGGTACGGCAGTGCAAGCAGGATGAAGTGAAGTGAAGTGGCCGCAGGCGGGCCAGCGCGGAAGCAGCGGAGCGCGGGCGCCCGAGGAGAGGGGCAACGGAGGCCCTCTCACGCCGCGGCCGGCTTCACGCCCCGCTCGCGGGGACTCTCCCGACAGGGTGCGTGGTGGGGCCTCAGCCCTCGTCCTCGGCGCTCTTGCGCAGGCCGAGCATGCGTCGCAGCTCGCGCGCGGACTGGCGGCTCACCTCCACCGTGTGGCCCCGGGCGGTGCGCGCCAGGTAGCCGCCCGTCTCCAGCGGCTCCAGCCGGGTGACGTGCGAGAGGTTGAGCAGCGCGCGGCGGTGGACGCGGTGGAAGCGCTCCGGGGGCAGCTTCTCCGCCAGCTCGTTGAGGGTGAAGTCGGTGAGGAAGTCGCCCTGTCCGGTGAACACCGTCACCAGCTCGTCCTCCAGCGCCGCGTGGGAAATCGTCTCCGGGTCCACCAGGACGATGCCCTGGCGCGTGGGGATGGGCAGCCGCGCCAGCCCCCGCGCCACGGTGCCGCTTCCGGGGCGCTCGGCGGGGGCCTGTGCCTCGGCCTTCGCGGACTCCCTCGGGGCCGGCGCGGCCTCCATGCGCGAGCGCGCGCGCTCCAGCGCCTTCTGCAGGCGCGCGGGCTCCACGGGCTTGAGGACGTAGTCCACGGCGCCATGGTTGAAGGCGTCCACGGCGTGCTCGGCGTGGGCGGTGCAGAGGATGACGCGCGGGCGCCCTTCCGGCAACAGGGCCAGGGCGTCCAGGCCGCTGAGGCCGGGCATGTGGATGTCCAGCAGCACCACGTCCACGCCGCCGGCGCGCACCGCGGTGAGGACGGCCTCGCCGTCCGCGGCCTCGCCACACACCTCCACGCCGGGGAGGGCGGTCAGCAGGCGCGACAGGCGCTTGCGGGCGAGCAGCTCATCGTCGGCGACGAGGACACGCAGGGGCGGGCTCACGTGAGGACTCCAGGCAGGGGACCCGAGCGGGGCAGGGTGACGGTGACGCGGGTGCGGCCCTCGGTGCTGGCGAGCGCGAGCCGGGCCCGGCCGCCATAGGCCAGGGCCAGGCGCCGCTCCACGGTGGGCAGGCCGGCGCTGCCCTCGCGGGGGCCCTTGGAGGCGCCGGGGTTTTCAATGGCCACCTCCACCGCGTCGTCGCGCACGGCGACGTCCAGTGTCAGGCGGCCGCGGTGGCCGGCGGCGGGGCCGTGCTTCACGGCGTTCTCCGCGAGCGGCAGCAGCGCCAGCGGGGGGACGGGCACGTCCCCCAGGCCGGTGGAAGGAACGTTCATTCCAAGCTGGAAGAGGTCCGGGTCTCTCAAGAGGTGCAGGTCGAAGAGGGTGCGAATGAGCTCCAGCTCCTGGGACAGCGGCCAGGTGGCGCTGCGCACGCCCGCGAGCACCGAGCGGAGCATGGTGGACAGCCGCAGCACGGCGGCCTCGGCCACGGCGCCGTCCTCGCGGCACCACTCGGCGATGGCGTTGAGGGTGTTGAAGAGGAAGTGCGGGTCCAGGTGGCTGCGCAGGGCGAGCAGCTGCGCCTGCTCTGCCTCCAGCGCGAGCCGCGCGGCGCGGGCGCGCTCCTTCGTGAGGCTCTCCTCGAAGCCGATGTCGCGGCCCAGGCCCCATCCCCCCACGAGGAAGAGGGCGCCGCAGATGGCGAGGTTGAAGCGTTGGGTGAGGAAGGTGGGCCCCATGCCCAGCAGCTTCGGCAGCACGAAGCCGGAGGTGAGCACCACGCCGCTGCCCACGGTGGCGTAGAGGAGCAGGCGGATGCCGCCGTGGCTCAGGTCCAGGCCCTCCGGGAAGAGGACGCGGTAGGACACCGGCGCCACGCCCACGAAGAGCAGGCACATCAGGATGCCCAGGTAGAGGGCCAGCGGCTCGCGGCTGAAGTGCACCTGGGCGGCGACGAGCGGCGTGGCGACCAGGAGGATGGGCAACAGCCGCCGGGGCTCCACGAGGGCCCTCAGCGTGGCTCGGACGATGGAGGCTTCCGGCGGCTCCGACATGCTCCGGCGGAAGCCTACACCGGAGGGGCCGCTACCGCGCGGGGGCCTGCTCCAGCTCGGTCTCGGAGACGTCGAGCACCATGCTGCCCACCAGGACGATGGGGAAGAGGAGGATGGCGGCGAGGACGAGCAGGGGGGAGGGGAGGGTGAACATGGTGGGCTCCTGACTCCGGGAAGCATGCCTTGCCAGTCTGACGTGTCTTCCCGCGCTTTGCTGACGCCCCCGGCCCGAGCGGTCGCTACCTGACAACGAGCGGTCGCCCCGTCTATTTCGGACTCATGTCTCCGACGCCAGGGCATCCCCGAGCAGGGCCCCGTTGCGGATGCAGTCGTTGATGCCGATGCCCTTGTAGGCATTGCCCGTCAGGTGCAGGCCGGGCCAGCGCTGGAGCGCCACGTCGATGGCGGCCACGCGCTCCAGGTGTCCGACATTGTACTGGGGGATGCCCGCCGGCCAGCGGAAGACCTGCGTGAAGGACGGTGCCGCCGTCACCCCGGCCAGCGCCTTCAGCTCCTCGCGGGCCAGCGCCACGAGCGCCGCCTCGTCCAGCTTCACCAGGTCCGGCTGTCGCGCCCCGCCCACCATGCACGAGTAGAGCACCCGCCCGCCCTCCACGCGGAAGGGGAACGTGGTGGACACGTGGATGGAGCCCAGCAGTCGCCGTTTCTCCACCCGGGGCACGAGGAAGCCGAAGCCGTCCGGAGCGGGCGTCGTCCCCGGGTCGAAGCCCAGGTGCACCACGGCGATGGGGGCGTACTCGATTTCGCCCACCTTCGCCGCGAGCGTCGCGTCCAGGGGTTGCAGCAGCCGCGTCGCCACGTGCGCCGGCACCGCCAGCACCACCTGTTCCGCGGTCAACTCCGAGCGACGCCCGTGCTCCTCCACCATGAGCCGCCAGCCGCCCTCCACCCGCTCCAGCCCCTCCACCTTCGCGCCCACGCGGGCCACGTCTCCCAGCGACGAGGCCAGCGC
Organism: Myxococcus sp. RHSTA-1-4; assembly: GCF_020037125.1. Taxonomy (GTDB): domain Bacteria; phylum Myxococcota; class Myxococcia; order Myxococcales; family Myxococcaceae; genus Myxococcus. The sequence goes on along the minus strand of NZ_JAIQDG010000001.1, from coordinate 203,806 downwards.
GTCGATGAGAGCCTGCAGGCCTCCCTCGAACGAGCTCAGCGCGCCGCTCAGCTTCGGCGGCGCCGCGGTGCCTCCCGTCACGCCGGTGCCCGCGGGCAGCGCCTTGCGCTGCGCCTTCTGGGTGCGGATGGCTCCGAGGATGAGGCTGCGGTGCTCGCGCTCCAGCTTCACCAGCGGAGGGAAGGTGGCCGCCACGCTGAGCCGCTCCACGTCGCCCGCGTAGATGCCCGTCTGCACCGCGTCCAGCAGCACCTCCGTGGCCATGCGGCCCAGGTGACGGCGGCCGAACTGCGCCAGCGACTCGTCGACACCTTCCGGCGCACGGCCGGTGAACAGCTCGCCCATGACACGCAGCTTCGCGCCCAGCGGAAGGATGTCCGAGCCCAGGAACGCGGGCGGTGACGCGGGCACGGCCCGCAGCCGGCCCCGCGTGTACACATAGCGACGCTTCGCCGCCGCGTCCGCGGCCCGGATGCGGCCCTCCAGGTTCAGCGCCGCCGCCAGCTCGCGCGTGGCCGGCTCGCGGTCCAGGAAGCTGTTCGGCCCCTGCTCCACGAGGTACCCGTCACGCGCGTGTGTCCCCACCGCGCCACCGAGCCGCGCCGAGGACTCCAGGAGCACGGCATCCCTACCGCGCGACCGCAACCGGTGCGCTACGGCCAGCCCGGAAATTCCTCCTCCCACGACAGCGACCTTCATCGGGTTGTTCCTCCGTGGGCACTGCATTCGAGCGTCATTGTGCAAGCCTCACCCGCGAGCACTGCTTCCGGTTACCACCATGCATTCCCCACCCGCAGTCGCCACTCGTCAACAGGCGCGTTTTGCCTGCGCGGTCCATTCGGCGCGTTAATGCCTCTCATGCGCTACGTCATCACCGGAGCGAGCAGGGGTATTGGTCTCGAATTCGTCCAGCAGCTCTTGCGGCGAGGGGACACCGTCGACGCGGGAGTGCGCTCTCCCGAGGGAGCGCGGCGGCTGGCGCCACTGACACGGGAGGTGGGCAATCGCTTGCGCATCCACGCACTCGACGTGGAGGACGATGCCAGCATTCGCGCGTTTGCCGCGGATGTCTGTTCTCAGCCGGTGGATGTGCTCATCAACAACGCGGGTGTGCCCGGCCTGTGGTGTGCCTTTCCGGACGTGGACTATGCGGACATGGCGCGCACCTTCGCCATCAACGCGCTGGGGCCCCTGCGCGTGACGAACGCGCTGTTGCCCGCGCTGCGCCGGGGTGCCTTGCGGAAGGTGGCCCACGTCAGCTCGCGCATGGGCTCGCTGGCGGAGAACACCGACGGTGGTGCCTACGCGTACCGCATGTCCAAGGTGGCGCTGAACATGGGCGTGCGCTCCCTGTCCCACGACTTGCGCGGCGAGGGGTTCATCACGGTGATGCTGCACCCCGGCTGGGTGCAGACGGACATGGGAGGCCCGCAGGCGCCGCTGCCGGCGCAGGACTCCGTGCGCGGCATGCTGCACGTCATCGACGGGATGGGGCCGGAGCACAGTGGCCGGTTCTACGACTACCAGGGCTCGGAGCTGCCCTGGTAGCCGCCGGGCGGGTTACGGGTAGAGCATCTCCGTGCGCCAGCCGGCGCCATCGCGCAGGTAGACGTGCCGGTCATGAAGCCGGCTGGGGCGGGCGTGCCAGAACTCGATGCGGTCCGGCACCACGCGGAAGCCGGACCAGTGCGGGGGGCGGGGCACCTCGCCTCCGGCGTGCCGCTGCTCCACCTCGGCGACCCGCGTGTCCAGGATGTCCCGGGACGGCAGGGGACGGCTCTGGAGGCTGGCCCACGCGCCCACCTGGCTGCCGCGCGGCCGGCTCTGGAAGTAGGCATCCGCCTCGGCATCGGACACGCGCTCCACGCGGCCCTCCACGCGCACCTGCTCCTCCAGCGGCTGCCAGTAGAAGCAGAGCGCGGCGTGCGGGTGCGCCAGCAGCTCCTGCCCCTTGCGGCTCTCGAAGTTGGTGAAGAAGACGAAGCCGCGCGTGTCGAAGTCCTTCAGCAGCACCACGCGCGCGCTGGGGCGCCCGTCGTCTCCCACGGTGGCGACCACCATGGCATTGGGGTCCACGGCAATGGCCTTCTTCGCCCGCTCGAAGAGGGCCGCGAAACGCTGGATGGGGTCCGGTGGAATCTGCACGGGCGGAACATAGGGGACGTCCGACCCAGGCGCACGTTCGCGGTTGACTCGTCCGTGCCAACCGTCAATGTGGACACATGAAGATTCTCTTCATCTCCTCGGAGGTGGCCCCGTTCTCCAAGACGGGGGGCCTGGGGGACGTGGCCGGGGCGCTGCCCGCCGCGCTGGCCTCCCTGGGCCATGACGTGAAGGTCGTCACCCCGCGTTATCGCGATTTGCGCGAGGCGGAGCGGCTCACCCCCACCGGCCAGTCGCTGGTGGTGCGCTTCCCCTTCGGGGAGATGTCCGGGGCCATCCTCTCCGCGCGCCTGTCGGAGAACCTGGAGGTGCTCTTCCTGGAGAACGAGTTCTTCTTCGGCAACCGGCACGGCCTGTACGGCGACGCGTGGGGCGAGTTCGGGGACAACGCCCGGCGCTTCGCGTACCTCTCCGTGGGCGCGCTCCAGGCCGCGCAGCGGCTGCGCTTCGTCCCGGACATCATCCACGCCAACGACTGGCAGACGGGGCTCGTCCCGGTGGCGCTCCAGCGCGGCTTCCGCTCCACCCCGCTGGCCCGCGCGAAGAGCGTCTTCACCCTCCACAACCTGGCCTACCAGGGGCAGTTCCCCAAGGACGTCATGGGCGACCTGGGCCTGCCGTGGGATTTGTTCGTCGCCGAGGGCGGCCTGGAGTTCTACGACGCCGTCAACTTCCTGAAGGGCGGCCTCGTCTTCTCCGACGCGCTCACCACCGTGTCGCCCACCTACGCCCGGGAAATCCAGACGCCGGAGCAGGGCTATGGGCTGGACGGCCTGCTGCGCCGCCGCTCCCACCGGCTCCACGGCATCCTCAACGGCATCGACGCGCACGAGTGGGACCCCCAGGCGGACCCCTTCCTCCCGGCGCGCTACGGCCCGCGCGAGCTGGAGGGCAAGGCGGTGTGCAAGCGCGAGCTGCTGGCGCGCTTCGGGCTGCCGGACGGGGACGCGCCGGTATTCGCCATCGTCAGCCGGCTGGCGTGGCAGAAGGGCATGGACCTGCTGCTGGACGTGCTGCCCACCGCGCTCCAGGCGGACATCCGCTTCGTCGGCGTGGGCAGCGGCGAGGGCCACCTGGAGGACGGCCTGCGCGCGTTGCAGGCCCGTTACCCGAAGCAGATGGCCGTCCACATCGGCTTCGACCCGGCGCTCTCCCACCTGGTGGAGGCCGGGGCGGACTTCTTCCTCATGCCCAGCCGCTACGAGCCGTGCGGGCTGAACCAGATGTACTCGCTGCGCTACGGCACCGTGCCCATCGTCCGGGCCACGGGGGGGCTGGTGGACACCGTGGAGGGGGGCCTGGAGGGCAACGGCCTGCTCTTCGAGGCCTTCCACCCGGCCGCCCTCCTGGCCGCCCTCCGCCGGGCCCTGGCCCTCTACGCGGACCCGCCCCGGCTGGGCGAGTTCCGGCGCCGGGGCATGGAGAAGGACTTCTCCTGGAGCGCCTCCGCCCGGAAATACGAGGCCCTCTATACCGGCCTCCGCGCTGAATAGTGGGTGCGGACGGAAATTCGCAGTAGGCTTGCGCCGTGGCGGAAGCTCCGGACCTGGGCGGTTACGAGGTGGTTGGCCGACTGGCGGTCGGCGGCATGGCGGAGGTGTACCAGGCGAGAGCCCGGGCCACCACGCAGCGGTCGCCGGGTGAGCCGGACGAAGTCGTCATCAAGCGGCTGCACCCGTCGTTCCGAAACGACACCGCGTACGTGAAGGCCTTCGTCGACGAGGCGAAGCTGACGGTGCGCCTGCGCCATCCGCACATCGTCCGCACCTTCCGCCTCTTCAAGGCGGGGCCGGACTACCTGATGGTGCAGGAGCTCGTGAGTGGCCGGACGCTGGGCTACATGCAGGAGCTGCTGCTGAAGGCCGGCGCGGCGATGCCGCCCGAGTCCGCCCTCTACATCACCTGGTGCCTGCTCAAGGCGCTGGACTACATCCACCGGGCGAAGGTGGGGGAGAACGGCGCCACCATCGTCCACCGCGACGTCAACCCGGCCAACGTGCTGCTGGGCGTCAACGGTGACGTGAAGCTCACCGACTTCGGCGTGGCGGAGGTGGAGGGGATGATGCGCGGCGACTCGGGCGCGCTGCGCGGCACGGTGCCGTACATGAGCCCGGAGCAGGTGCTGGGCATGCCGGTGGACGCGCGCTCGGACCTGTACGCGGTGGGCGTCATCCTCTGGGAGCTGTGGGCCAACCGCCGGCTGCACTCGGGCGACAACGAGGCGGAGCTGATGCACAAGGTGCGCGACGCGCGGGTGCCGCTGCTGTCGACGGTGGCGCCGGACCTGCCGGACTACGCGGTGCAGGTGGTGCGCAAGGCGCTCTTCGCGGACCGGGCGCGGCGCTTCCAGACGGCCGCGGAGTTCATCAAGGCGCTGGAGGCGCTGTCGCGCCGCGCGGGCTGGCCCCTGACGGTCGAGGCGCTCCAGCCTCTGCTGGGCGGCTGATGCGCGCGCGCCGGGCCGTGCTGGCGCTGCTGTGCGGCGGCGTCCTGTCCGGGTGCCTGGGCTCGGTGCCCTTCCGGCCCCGCGCCTATGACGAGGCGGTGCGCGTGGAGTCGGTGGCCGTGGACTTCCGGCCGGAAGGCTCCGGGGTGCTCGACCTGGCGCTGGAGGTGAGCAACCCCTCCTCGGACGCGGCCACGCTGGCCTCGGTGGACTTCGAGCTGCGGGTGGACGGGCGGCGCGTGGCGGTGGGCTCGCAGCAGGTGGCCTCGGCGTTGGGGCCGGACGCGCGGCTGCCGCTGCGGGTGCTCTTCCCGCTGGCCACCGACCCCGTCACCGGCGCCGGGGCGGACGCCGGGGCGCCGGCGCTCCGGAACGTCACGGTGCGGGGCGGGGTGGTGCTGCGCTTCGGCGGTACGGAGCGGCGAGCCCCCTTCCAGGACGAGCGCAGGCTGCGCCTGGACTGGGTGCCCCCGCCCCAGGGGCCGGACGCGGACTGAGGCTTCAGCCCTTGGCGGAGGAGGCCGGCTCCGGGCGCGTGTCCCGGGCCGCGGGCTGACTGCCGCTGTCGCGCGAGGCGCCGTCCCGGGGCTCCCGTCCGTCCTTGGTGGCGGCGGACTTCAGGCGGGTCATCCGCACACGGTCGATGCGCGGGCCCTCCTTGGTGGCCACCACGAACTGCCAGCCGTTGTAGGTGAAGCGCTCGCCCACGTCCGGCAGGTGGCCCGCCAGCGACGACAGGTAGCCGCCCAGCGTGTCGAACTCGCCCTCGGGCAGGGGGAAGCCGAAGGCCTGGGTGAAGGCGTCCACCTCCAGCGCGGCGTCCACCAGGAAGCTGCCGTCGGCCAGCTTCTCCACCAGCTTCTCCTCCACCTCGAACTCGTCGCCGATGTCGCCGACGATTTCGCGGAGGATGTCCTCCAGCGTGACGATGCCCATGAAGCCGCCGTACTCGTCGACGACCATGGCCATGTGAATCTTGCGCTTCTGCATGTCCCGCAGCAGGTCGCCGATGGGCTTCAGCCAGGGGACGAAGTGCGCGGGGCGGATGATGTCGTGGAGGACGATGAGCTCCGGGTGCTGGAGCAGGGGGATGATGTCGCGCGCGTGCAGCACGCCGATGATGTGGTCCACGTCGTCCCGGTAGACGGGGATGCGCGAGTGGTTCTCCTCGGCGAGCAGCCGCAGCAGCTCCTCGGTGGAGACGGTGCTGTCCACCGTCACCACGTCCGTGCGCGGCACCATGACGTCGCGGCAGCGCTTGTCGGACAGCTCGAAGATGGAGCGGATGAGCTGTGGGGCGCTCTTGTCCACCTCGTTCTTCGCGGCCTGCGCGGCCAGCAGCTTCTCCAGCTCCTCCAGCGGCGGGGGCGGGGGCTCGAAGCGCAGCGTGCGGCCGAAGGTGCGCGCCATCAGGTTGAGCACCCCCAGCGTCAGCCGCATGGGCGGGTAGAGCACGGCCACCAGCAGCGACACCAGGCCGGACAGCCGCAGCGCCCAGCGCTCCGGGTTGGCGTTGGCCAGGCCGCGCATGGTGACTTCCATGAGGCTGGCGAGCACGCCCACGAAGAGGGCGCCGGCGGCCACGGTGGCCACGGGCAGCCAGGCCGCCTCGCCATACCGGGTCATGTCCAGCATGCGCGGCGGGACGAAGGCGCCGATGGCGGCGGCGAGGAAGCCGCTGAGCAGGGTGCCCAGGCGCAGCGCGGTGGCCGTGGCCTCGCGGTTCGTCTTGTGGCGGTACACCCGGCGGCTGGCCGAGCCCGGCTGGGACTCCGCCAGCTCCTGGGCGCGCAGGTCCGACGTTCCGTAGAGCGCGGACTCCGCGGCGGCGACCAGGGCCCGGACGAAGCACAGCGCCAGGCAGGCGACCCAGAGGGTCCAGGTAGGCATAGAGCCACTCTCTTATCCCGTGCTAGGGGTACGTACCACTGCGCCGGAGCCCTGATGCCCGCTCGAATGTATTCCGTTGGAGCACTCCTGGCCCTCCTCGTCCCGGCCCTGGCCGGCGCCTGGCCCGTGGACCTGGCCGTCTCCCTGGAACCCGGGAAGGAGCGGTTCCACAAGCTGGCCGCCGTGGACTGGGTGGAGGTGGAGGACGCCTCCGTGGCCACCGCCGAGCTGCTCCCCGGGAGCAACGAACTGTTGCTCACCGGGCAGTCGACGGGACGGACGCTCCTCCTCCTGTATGCCGAGGGGCGCTTCGCCGTGTGGCGCCTCACGGTGGGCACGCCGCCGCCGGAGGACCCCGCGCCCCGGCTGGCCGCGGCGCGCAAGGCGTGTCCGGACCTGAAGGCCACCGAGGGCGCCGAGCGCGCCCTGTCCGCCACCGTGAAGGACGCCGGGTGCCGCGCGGTGCTCCTGGAGTACCTGCGCACGGACGCGTACGTGGCGCGGGAGCTGGAGCTGACCTTCGACGTGCCCGTCCTCCAGGAGCAGCTCGCCTCGGTGGGGGCGGCGCTCCAACCCCTGGGGTTGGAGGCGCGCTACAGCGGGGCGGGGCTGGTGCTGTCGGGCACGGCCACGCCGGAGGTCCACCGCCGCGCGCTGTGGGAGTTGTTCCGCCGCTCCGTGGGCCGGGTGCCCCTGGAGGACCGGGTGGAGGTGAAGGCGCCCGAGCCTCCCCCCCCGGCTCCGGACGCGGGCCCGGCGGTGAAGGCGGAGGCGCCCATTCCGGTGGAGGTGCTGCCTCCGCCGCCGAAGCGGAATCGCAAGCGCTGAGCCGTGTGGCTCGCGCTGCGCTCACGTCGGCGTCTTGAGGTATGACGGCGGCGTCTTCGAGGGGAGGAGCCCGATGATGTCCGTGGTCCGGCTGACTTCGCAGGCGCTGGTGCTGGGCCTGTCGCTACTCGTGCCCGTGGGAGCGCTCGCGCAGGATGAGGGCGAGGCGGTGCCCACGCTCGACCTGGAGCCGGAGCGCGGCTGCCCCGCGCGGCCGGACCTGGTGCCCTTCACCTCGCGCTCCGTGGTGGGGCTGCCCGGCGCGGGCTGGGTGGTCCACCAGGCCGTCATCCCCGACAAGAAGGACACCTTCTTCCCGGGCGTCGAGGCCGAGCGTCCCGGCGTGAAGCTGGTGCCGTCGGAGGTGGACGTGCGCAAGCTGGGCGCGCCGGACCCGAGCGTGCCGCTGTGGGTGTTCGGCAAGGCGGACGCGGCGCCCTGCCGCGCGGTGCCCACGACGTGGTGGGCGGTGCGCATGGGCACGGACGAGGAGCGCAAGACGTACCTCATGGCGGAGCTGCAGATGGAGTGCGACGTGCTGCCTCCGGGCCGCCTGTCCGGCACACCGGTGGCGGTGCGCCAGAAGGACGCGCCCACCGGGTGCAAGCTGCGCCGCGCCAACGACAACAGCACGGGCAAGGCGGGCATGGGCCTGCCGCTGGAGTTGGTGGACTTCGTGCCCGTGCGTGAGTGCGAGGCGCCCGAGTGCGTGCGCCTGTGGGAGCGCTTCAGCAGCCAGTGGACCGACGGGAGCGCGGTCCATGACCTCACGGTGTCGTGGATGGAGCGCAAGGGGAAGAAGGACCCGTGCGACTGGGCCACGGAGGACCTCACCCTGTTGCTGCTGCGCCCGCCCGGAGCGCTGGCCCCGGCGCCGCTGAAGGGCGGTGGCTCCTACTTCGGCACCCTCTATGACGCCAGCGGCCCACGCACGGTGCTCAGCCGCCACCTGGGCGTGCTCTACGCCCATGACGTGGCGAAGCCCAATGCGGCGCCCAAGGCCATCCGCTACGCCAGCCCCACGGAAGAGGACCTGCTGACCGCGAAGCGCACGCTGTCTCCGTGCAAGAAGCGCTGAGGCAGGCGGTCTCTCGGGACTTGAAGGCCCGGGCCCGTCCTCCAGCACGCCCCACCGGCGGGCATGCACGGCCATCCGCCGGGCGCGTGCGCGTGCCCTACCGTTGAAGGCCATGAGCCCCCTCTCCCTCCCCGCGAAGCTGCGTTCCTGGCTCGGCTCGAGCCCGCGCGCTGTTCCCGTCCTTCTGGTGGTGTCCTCCTATGGCCTCGTCGCGCCGAGGCCCCGCCGCGTGCGAGCGCTCGCTCTCGGGCCCACGCTCCTGGGGCTCGCATCCCTGGGCGTGCTCGGCTGGAGGGCCGCTCAGGCGTGCAGGCCCCAGGCGAAGGCGCTCGCTTCAGCGCGCCCCCGGTCCGCTTTCGCCTTCACCTGGCAGATGACCGAGGAGTTCACCACCGCCTCCGTCGCGTCCGGGCACTGAAGCCTCGCGACTTTCTCGGCCCGTGAGCTGCGCGTGCCCTCACGCCGTGGGGGACGCCGCCTCCGTCCACTTTCCGCGGCGGGTGGGCTCCTTCAGCGCCTTGGCGAGCGCCGTCAGGAAGCGCTTGCGCGGCCAGGACTCCGCGCCGAAGCGCGCCAGGTGCTCGGTCTCCACCTGGCAGTCGATGAGCTGGAAGCCCCACGTCTTGAAGCGCTCCACCGCGGTGACGAAGGCCACCTTCGACGCGTCCGGCGCCAGGGCGAACATGCTCTCACCGAAGAAGGCCGCGCCCAGCGACACGCCGTAGAGGCCTCCCTTCAGCTCGCCCTCCGCCCAGGCCTCCACCGAGTGCGCGAAGCCCAGCTCGTGCAGCGTGACGTAGGCCTGCAGCATCTCGTCGGTAATCCACGTGCCGGACTGGCCGGGACGTGGCACGCGGCCGCACTCGGTGATGACTCGCGCGAAGGCCGTGTCGTAGCGCACCTCGTAGGCGCCGCGGGCCATCGTCTTGCGCAGCGAGCGGCCCACGTGCAGCTTGTCCGGCTCCAGCACGAAGCGTGGGTCCGGCGAGTGCCAGAGGATGGGGTCCCCCTCGCTGTACCAGGGGAAGATGCCACGCGAGTACGCGGCCAGGAGCCGCTCCGGCCGCAGGTCTCCTCCCACCGCGAGCACGCCGCTCTTGTCCGCACGCTCCGGAGGAGGAAACAGCTCCGGGTGCTCGTCACTCAATAGGTAGATGGGCACGAGACACCACTCTACCGGGACACGTTCAGCTTCACCTCTCCAGACAGCGAGTAGGGGACGCGCAGCAGGAGGCCCGTCAGCTCGCCCGTCACCCCGTACGGCAGGACGCCCTTGGAGATGAGCTCATTCACGTCCGGCCCCCAGGTGTCCTTCGTCACCGCCACCTCCACCGGGTACACGCCCGTGGCGGACGCATCCACGCTGTCCGCCTGGGCCAGCGTGCCGCTGTCCAGCGTCTTCCCCGCCACGGAGACCTGCCACGTCAGCTTGTCCAGCTTCAGCGGGAAGGGGTTGGGGTTCTGCACACCCAGCCGGAGGTTGAGCTGGACCTCCTCGGGGGAGTAGCGGGCCCCGTCCAGCTCCGCCACCACCACCTTGGGAAGCCGGGGCACGCGGGCCGCGCGGCTGGCGGCGAAGGGGAGCTTCTCCTCCTGGTCTCCCGAGCGGACCACCAGGGTGCCGCGCAGCGCCAGCAGCAGGGTGCCGCCCTGGGCGCTGAGTCGCGCCAGGTCCTCCTCGCTCTTCACATAGGGAGCGTGCTCCTCGAAGGAGAAGTCCGCCGGGACGCCGGGCTCCAGCGGGACGTCCAGCTTCGCGGTGCCCGTCTTCAGCACCTGCCCATCGGAGACCAGCTCGTAGTCGGCCCGCTCCAGGACTGCGGGGGCGGGGCTGGCCACCTGGGCGCGGTAGCGCAAGGTGGCCTCGGTGAGTCCCTGGGACACCACGGTGGTGTCCTGGGACGTGAGGACGGCGGGGCCGGAGGGCTTCGTGGGGGCCGAGGCGCACCCCAGGCCGAGGGCGAGCAGGGCGGCCAGACGGAACAAGGGCGAGGTCGAGCGCATCACGATGGACATTGTCGCCAGCACCGGGGCCGCCCCAAGGACTTTTCCGCTAGACTGTCCACCACTCGTGGTCCCACGCCGCCCCAACTTCAACAAGACGGTTCGCGCCCTCATCCGGGACATCTCCGAGAAGATGCCGGAGTTCGCCCATGTGAAGTCGGGCCGCATCCTGGTCGTCGCCGGGGAAGCACGGCGGGCCTCGCGGGGCACGGTGAAGCCGCTGTGCTTCCGGGGCGGCAAGAGCACGGACCGCACCGGCCGCCGCAAGCCCGTCATCCGCATCCGCGGCAAGCGGATGCTCTACGCCATCACCCTGCGCCCGCTCTTCTTCCGGGGCTCCACCGCCCGAGCCCGCGTGGAGACGGTGCTGCACGAGCTCTTCCACCTGTCGCGCCGCTTCGACGGGACGCTGCACTCCGGCCGGCGCCACGCGGTGCTGGGCAAGTCCTTCTCCCGCAAGCTGCGGCCGCTGGTGCGCCGCTACCTCAAGCTGTGCCCGCCGGAGCTGCTGGCCGCCCTCGCCTACTCCGGCGAGGTACGCGTCCTCCAGTGGCTGGAGCGCCCCGGCCATGCCTACGTCCCCGGCACCCACCGCCGCGTGCGCAAGGTCTACACCGAGGACCAGCTCTTCTACGGCATCGCCCGCATGGTGACGCCCAAGCCCCGCATCGCGCGCGAGTCCTCCGCCCGCGTGAAGGTCCACTGAGAAGCGCCGCGATTCCTCCCCGCGGGACGGGCGCCCCTTTCGCGCTGAGAGCGCGTGCCTCCTCACCGCCGGCGCAGCGCGGTGGGCGCGGCGATGCCCAGCGGGGGCGTGGCCTCGGACGGGAGGGGCTCCGGGTGGAACGTGGCGGCGGGCTCCAGCGACCAGCCCGTCTTCAGCCCCACCACGAACCAGGCCAGGAAGCCCACGCCCAGGGCGAAGATGGTGTCACCCGGCGCGCGCAGCCAGCGCAGCGTGTCCATCAGCGGCGTCTGGAGGAACTCCGCGCTGCGCGCCCACCACGTGCCCTGCTCGATGGCCGCCTGCGTCTGGAGGATGCCGATGGGCAGCATGGACAGCACCACCATCAGCACCAAGCCTCCGTTGAGGCACCAGAAGCTCCAGGCCAGCGTGCGCGTGCGCCACCGCGCCTCCGGCCGCGCCATCCGCAGCGTGAAGAGCATCAGCGCGATGCCCAGCATGCCGTACACGCCGAACAGCGCCGTGTGGCCGTGGACCGGCGTCAGGTTGAGGCCCTGCATGAAGTAGAGCGCCACCGGCGGGTTGATGAGGAAGCCGAACACGCCCGCGCCCACCAGGTTCCAGAAGGCCACCGCCACGAAGTAGAGGATGGGCCAGCGGTAGCGCTCCATCCATCCCCCCAGCTTCGACAGGCGCAGGTGGCTCCACACCTCGCGGCCCACCAGCACCAGCGGCACCACCTCCAGCGCGCTGAACGTGGCGCCCAGCCCCAGCGCCGACGACGGCGTGCCGGAGAAGTACAGGTGGTGGAACGTGCCGATGATGCCGCCCGCCAGGAAGATGATGGTGGAGAAGAGCACCACCGGCGTGGCCACCTTCGCGGACAGCACGCCCAGCCGCACGAAGAGGAACGCCATCACCACCGTGGCGAACACCTCGAAGAAGCCCTCCACCCACAGGTGCACCACCCACCAGCGCCAGTACTCCACCATGCCCAGGTGGCTGCGCTGCCCGTACATCAGCCCCGCGCCGTAGAAGGAAGCGATGGCCAGCGAGGACAGGACGAACAGCAGGATGAGGGGCCGGTTCTCCGACGGCTTCTTCAGCGCGGGCCAGATGGAGCGCGCGGTGAGGAACAGCCAGACGAAGAGGCCCACGAAGAGGAAGAGCTGCCAGAAGCGGCCCAGGTCCACGTACTCGTAGCCCTGGTGGCCGAACCAGAACCAGAGGTCCCCGCCCAGCCGCTGCTGCACGCTGGCCCACTGGCCCACCATGGCGCCCGCGACGATGATGACCAGGCACACGAAGAGGAAGTTGACGCCGAAGCGCTGGAAGCGCGGCTCCACCCCGCTCACCGCCGGGCCCACGAACAGGCCGGTGGCCAGCCACGCGGTGGCAATCCAGAAGATGCCGAGCTGCGTGTGCCAGCTCCGCGTCACCGCGTAGGGCAGGTACTTCGCCAGCGGCACACCATAGAAGCCGTCACCCTCCACGCCGAAGTGCGCCGTGACGCCTCCCAGCACCACCTGCACCAGCATCAACGCCACCACCACCAGGAAGTACTTGCCCGTGGCGCGCTGGCTCGGCGTCAGCACCATGCCCAGGAACGGGTCCTTCGCGGGCGGCGTCTCCTCGGGCTCCTCGGCCTTGCGGCTCACGTACCAGACGAGCGCGCCCACCGCCGCCAGCAGCAGCACCACGGAGATGAACGTCCACATATACGCGGCCGCCGTGGGGACGTTGCCCACCAGCGGCTCGTGCGGCCAGTTCTGCGTGTAGCTCACCGTGTCGCCGGGCCGGTTCGTGGACGCCACCCAGCTCGTCCACCAGAAGAAGGCGTTGAGGTCCTCCAGCTTCGCGGCGTTTGTCAGCGCGCCCTCGGGGATGGCGTAGGCTTGCCGTCCCTTGGAGAAGACGTCCGTGTAGTGCGCGGCGTTGGCGCGGTAGGCCTCGGCGCGCAGCGGGTCCACCGTCACCGTGCCCGTGGCCGCGTCATGGGTGTTGGTGCGCATCACCCCCTGGAGCCGCGTGCGCAGGGCCGCCTGCCGCTCCGCCGGGGCCGCCTCGTAGCCAGCCAGGCCCTCCGCGCGGGCCCACGCGTCCAGGATGAAGAGGCTCTCGCGGTGCAGCCAGTCCGCGCTCCAGTCCGGCGCCACGTAGGCGCCGTGGCCCCAGATGGAGCCCACCTGCTGCCCACCGATGGACTGCCACACGTTCTGTCCGCGCTGGATGGCCGCACCCTCGAGGAGCAGGGTGCCGTCCGGCGTCGTCACCCGCTCGGGGATGGGCGGCAGCGTCCGGGAGATGTGCACGCCCTCCCGGCCGAGGACGAAGAAGGATACGAGCATGACGGCGCCCAGTAGCGCCCACAGCTTCTTGTGTTTCATGGAAGCGGCTCCAGCAAAGGGGGTGTGGCGGTGAGGCTTCTGGCCACCCCTTGAGCAAGGGGCGTTCCACGCGCGCTTCCTCCCGGTGCACCCGCGCTCCCCGCCGCGCGGGCCGCAGTCCGTGCGTTCCCGGCCCCCGGAGCGCGCAAAAGATGCATCTAGAATGCTTGTTTTAGCCCGTTCCCGTTTCCTCACCGAGTGGCGCGAGGCGGCGAGGTGTCCTGGCACGTCTGTCGCAGCAGGGGCCCTCGTCGGTCAGCTTGGAACGGGAGGTCCGTGATGTGGGGCAACGCCTTACGAAGGCAGCTTGGGGCCGCGGTGCTCGTGGTGGGCGCCGCATGGAGCGGCATGGCGTGTAACGAGAAGGGCGCTGCGCCGCCGGGTTCGGGGACGGCGGTGGCGGCCGCGCCGGCGAAGGGCGGTGAGGCGCTCTCGCCCGCCGTGCTCAAGGAGGCGGAGGAGGTCTTCAACTCGCGCTGCGCGGTGTGTCACGGGCCTCGGGGCGCGGGAGACGGAGCGGCCTCCGCGGGCCTCACGCCGCCGCCGCGCAACTTCCAGGACACGTCCTGGCAGACGGCGGTGAGTGACGAGCACATCGAGAAAATCATCGCGTACGGCGGAGGCGCGGTCGGCCGCAGCCCGGCGATGCCACCCAACCCGGACCTGGCGGACAAGCCCGTGGTGCGCGGGCTGCGCGAGCACATCCGAGGGCTCGCGGCGAAGTAGCCGCGGGCACGTGAGCGGGAGCGAGGGCACGGCCATGAAGAGCGGGAGAGCGAAGTGGATGTGCGGAGCCGCGGTGCTGCTGGCACTGGGCTGCAATGGCTCCAACGGCGGCGGCGCGAGCCCGCCGGGCACGGCGTCCGCGAGCCTGGGGAGCGGCGGGCTGCGGGACATGATGGAGAAGCGCGGGCTGTCCGAGGCGGACGTGGTGGCCGCGCTCAAGACGTACACGCCCACGGGCAAGCACGACGAGTACTACCTCTTCGCCTCGGGCGGGCACGGGGGCAACCTCATCGTCATGGGGGTGCCGAGCATGCGCATCCTCAAGTACATCGGCGTCTTCACGCCCGAGCCCTGGCAGGGCTACGGCTATGGAGACCAGACCAACGCGCTGCTGAAGCAGGGCAGCCGCGACGGGAAGATGCTCACCTGGGGGGACATGCACCACCCGGCGCTCTCCGAGACGAAGGGCGACTACGACGGTGAGTACATCTTCGTCAACGACAAGGCCAACCCGCGCATCGCCGTGGTGTCCCTGAAGGACTTCACCACCACGCAGATTGTCGCCAGCGAGCTCATCGAGAGCGAGCACGGCGCCACGTTCGTCACCCCCGACACCGAGTACGTCATCGAGACGAGCCAGTACCCCACGCCGCTGGGGGGCCGGTTCGCGGACGTGAAGCAGTTCAACGACGAGTACCGGGGCGCGGTCATCTTCTGGAAGTTCGACCGCGCGAAGGGCCGCATCGTCCCCGAGGAGTCGTGGGCCATGGAGCTGCCGCCGTACATGCAGGACCTGGCGGACGCGGGGAAGCTGGCCAGCGACGGCTACATCTTCATCAACTCCATCAACACCGAGCGCGCGTACGGCGGCAACCTGGAGGGCAACCCGCCGCTGGAGTCCGGCGTATCCCAGAACGACATGGACTACCTCCACGTCATCCCCTGGCGGAAGGCGGAGGCGGTGGTGAAGGCCGGCAAGACGGAGACGGTGGCCGGCATGCGCGTGATTCCCCTGGAGACGGCGGTGGCGGAGGGGCTGCTCTACTTCGTGCCCGAGCCCAAGAGCCCGCACGGCGTGGACGTCACCCCGGACGGCAAGGACATCATCGTCGGCGGCAAGCTGGACACACACGCCACCGTCTTCAGCATCGACAAGATAAAGGCCCTCATCTCCGCCGGGACGGTGGCGGGGAAGGACCCGTACGGCGTGCCCATCCTCCCGTTCCAGGACGCCATCCGCGGCCAGTGTGAAATCGGCCTGGGGCCCCTGCACACGCAGTTCGACAACGAGGGCTACGCGTACACGTCCGTCTTCATCGAGTCGAAGGTCGCGAAGTGGTCGCTCAAGGACCTGAAGCTCGTGGACAAGCTGCCCACGCACTACAACATCGGCCACCTGGCGGCGGCCGAGGGAGACACCGTCTCGCCCGACGGGAAGTTCCTGGTGGCGATGAACAAGTGGGCCATCGACCGCTTCGCGCCGGTGGGCCCGCTGCTGCCGCAGAACTTCCAGCTCGTGGACACCACCGGGCAGAAGATGCAGCTCCTCTACGACAGCCCCATTCCCCTGGGCGAGCCTCACTACGCGCAGATGATCAAGGCCGACAAAATCAAGGCCGTCGACATCTACAAGCCCGCCGGGACGAATGCCCTGACCCACCAGAAGGACGAGCACGCGGTGGAGGGGGGCAAGGAGCGCATCGTGCGCGCGGCGGACGGTGTCCACGTCTACATGACGGCGGTGCGCAGCCACTTCACGCCCGACATCGTCCGCGTGAAGGAGGGGGACACGGTCCACCTGCACATCACCAACATCGAGCAGGCGAAGGACGCCACGCACGGCTTCACCATCGGCTCGCAGAACATCCACCTGAGCCTGGAGCCGGGCAAACACGCCAACGTCACCTTCGTGGCCGACAGGCCGGGCGTGTACCCCATGTACTGCACGGAGTTCTGCTCGGCGCTGCACCTCGAGATGGCGGGTTACTTCCTCGTTGAGCCGAAGTGACCCTCCCGGCGCCCGGGACGAACCACCCCCCGTCCCGGGCGCCAACTTCTTCCCACACCCCACGCCATGGCCTTCCTTCCCCACATTCCCGCCGGTGCCGTCCTCGCGGTTGGACTCACCCTCGCCGGCTGTGCCCGGCCCGCTCCCGCGAGAGGGGAGCGTCAGGGCACCGTCCTCGCGACGCCCGCGCGCCCCACCGGGTGCCGGCCGGTGGAGGCGGGCACCGCCGTGCAGCCCCTGCTCGACACGGCGCGAGCGGGGGATGCGCTCTGCCTCGCGCCGGGCACGTATCCGGGCCCGCTGCGCCTTCCCCCGCACGTCACCCTGTGGGGGCCGCGCGGGGCGGTGGTGCGCTCCTCCGGCGAGGGCACCACGGTGCGCGTGGAGGGGGAGGGCGCGCGGCTGCTCGGGCTCACCGTGGACGGCAGCGGCGGCCGGTTCGACACGCTGGACGCCGCCGTCCACGTGCGCGGGCACGGCGCGTTGGTGGAGGGCGTCACGGTGCGCAACGCGGTGTTCGGCATCCTGGTGGAGCGGACGGAAGGCGTCACCGTGCGAGGCAACCACGTCGTGGGCTCGGGCGGGGCGGCCCTGGGCATGCGCGGGGATGCCATCCGGCTGTGGGAGACGAAGCACTCCCGCGTCGAGGACAACCTCGTGGAGGCCGGGCGCGACGTGGTGGTCTGGTACTCCAGCCACAATGCCGTGCGCCGCAACACCGTCACCGGCGGCCGGTACGGCACCCACTTCATGTACAGCCACGACAACGTGGTGGAGGACAACCGCTACGCCGGAAACGAGGTGGGCATCTTCGTCATGTACAGCCGCGGCATCGCCCTGCGGCGCAACGTCCTCGCGGGGGCCACGGGCGCGGCCGGCATCGGCCTGGGCCTGAAGGAGAGCGGCAACGTCACCGCGGTGGACAACCTCCTGGTCCACAACACGGTGGGCCTCTACCTGGACACGTCGCCGCTGCAGGAGGGCGACACCAACCTCTTCGAGGGCAACCACTTCCGCCTGGGTGACGTGGGCGTGGTGTTCCACAGCAGCGAGCGGCGCAACACCTTCAGCGCCAACAGCTTCCGGGACAACCACGCGCAGGTGCAGGTGGAGGGCGGCGGCGACGCGCTGGCGGTGGAGTGGCGCGGAAACGACTTCGACGACTACGCGGGCTACGACCTGGACGCCGACGGCGTGGGGGACGTGCCCTACGAGCTGCGCAGCCTGTCCGGCGACCTGGTGGCCCGCTACCCGGACCTCGCCTTCTTCCGGGGCTCGCCCACGCTGTCGCTGGTGCGTGCCGCGGGCGAGTTGCTGCCCCTCTTCTCGCCGAAGCCGGTGATGCGGGACGCGGCGCCGCGCATGGCGCCTCTCGAATTGGAGCCGGGTCATGCGGATTGAGCTGAGAGCGGTGCGCAAGCGCTTCGGCGCGGCGGAGGTGCTCAAGGGCATCGACCTGTCGGTGCCGGCCGGGCGGCGCGTGGCCCTCATCGGACCCAACGGCAGCGGGAAGTCCACCCTGTTGCGCTCGCTGCTGGGACTGGTGGAGTGCGAGGGCGAGGTGCGGCTCGACGGACGCTCGCCCTTCGACGACCGCCGCGAGGTGGCCCGCCGGCTGGCCTACGTGCCGCAGGTGGCGCCGCAGCTCGGTGCCTCGGTGGAGGACGTGGTGTCCCTGGTGGCGCGGACGCGGGAGCTGGCCCCCGCGGCCATCGTCCGCCTCGCCGAGCGGCTGGACCTGGACGTGGAGGCGCTGCGGGGCCGTCCCTTCCGCGCGCTGTCGGGGGGCATGAAGCAGAAGCTCCTCATCGCCCTCGCGCTCGCGGCGGACGCCAGCCTGCTGGTGATGGACGAGCCCACGGCCAGCCTCGACGCGAGGGCGCGTGAGCGCTTCTTCGCGCTGTGCGACGAGCTGGCTCCGGGCAGGACGCTCGTCCTGTGCTCACACCGGCTGGAGGAGCTGCGGCACCTGGCCGGCCACGTGGTGTCGCTCGAGGAAGGACGCGTCACGTACGACGGGCCCGCGGGCGACTTCCTCGGGGGGCGGGGGCTGGCGGTGGTGGAGGTGGCCACCACGTCCCTGGAGGCCGCGGGCTGGCTCCAGGCGCGCGGCTTCCGCACGGGCCTGCGCGGCTGGTGGGTGCGCACCCTGTCGCAGGCGGAGAAGCGGGAGCTGGTCCCCGAGCTGGCGCGCGAGCTGGGGCCCCGGATGAGCGACCTGCTGGTGCGTGATTTGGAGACGGTGGAGGTGCCCCATGGCGGCAACTAGGAGCCCGTGGCGGTGGCTGGCGCGCGGGGCGGTGGTGTTGGGGGCCGGGGGCGGGCTGGGGCTCGCGCTCGCCTGGACGGAGCGGCTGCCCGAGGGGCCGGTGCCCGTGGCGTGGGACCGCGAGGCCTGCGCGCACTGCCGGATGCACGTGGGCGAGCCGGCCTTCGCGGCCCAGCTCCAGCTCGCGGACGGACGGGTGCTGAACTTCGACGACCCGGGGTGCCTGCTGCGCTACGAGGCGGAGGCCCGGCCGGCGGTGCACGCGGCCTGGTTCCGCCACGTGCGGGAGGACCGGTGGATTCCGGGCGCGCGGGTGGCCTTCGTGCAGGTGAGCCCCACGCCCATGGGTTACGGGGTGGGCGCGGTGGAGGCGGGGGCGCCGGGGGCTCGTGCTCCCGCCGAGGTGCTGGCTGGAATGACCGGCATGCGGGAAGGGCGGGAGGGCACGCCATGACTTCACTCGCGCGAGAGGTGGCCTCGGTGGCCCGGCTGGACCTGGCGGAGGTGCTGCGCTCGCGGTGGATGGTGTTCTGCGGCGCGGTGTACGCGCTGCTGGCCGGGGCCTTCGTGCTGGTGGGACTGAGGGAGTCGTCGCTCCTGGGCTTCTCCGGCATGGGGCGGGTGCTGCTGTCCTTCTGTCACGCGCTGGTGCTGTTGCTGCCGCTGCTGGCGCTCACCGCGACGGGGCAGGTGGTGAACCGGGCACGCGAGGACGGCACGCTGGAGCTCCTCTTCAGCCTGCCCGTGCGCCGTGGGGCCTTCTTCATCGCGGTGAGCGCGGTGCGCTACGCGGCGCTGGTGGTGCCGCTGGTGGTGCTGATGCTGGGCATGGCCGTGCTGGGCCGGCTCGCCTTCGGGCAGGAGGTGCCTTGGGGCTTCCTGTTGAGGGCGGTGGCGGTGAGCGCCGCGCTGCTGCTGGCCTTCGTGGGGCTGGGCATCGCGGTGAGCACGCTGGTGCGAAGTCAGGCGCGGGCGATGATATGGCTGCTCACGCTGTGGGCCCTGGGCGTGGCGCTCATCGACTTCGGGCTGGTGGGGCTGATGCTCCAGTGGCGGCTGGACCCCCGGACGGTGTTCCTGCTGGCCGCCCTCAACCCGGTGCAGGCGGCGCGCATGGCGCTGCTGTCGGGCGTGACGCCGGACCTGGCGGTGCTCGGGCCGGTGGGCTTCTTCCTCGCCCACCGCCTGGGCGGCGCGGGGCTCTTCGCGGTGGGGACGCTCTGGCCCGTGGCGGTGGGGCTCGGGGCCTGGGCCCATGCGCTGCGCCGCTTCCAGCGGAGTGACCTCGTATGACCCGTGGTGAGGAGAACGCGATGCGACAACCTCTCAGGAAGTTCTACGCCTTCCTCGACCAGCCGCTCTTCCCCCGGGCCCGGGTGGCGCTCGCGCTGCTCGTCGTCCCGCTGCTGCTCACCTTCACGGCGCCGCTGTGGAGAATCGACCTGAGCGCCCCGCAGTACCCGGATGGGCTCTTCATGGACATCTGGTCCTACAAGCTGGAGGGCGGCGGGGACGGGCAGCACATCCAGGAAATCAACACCCTCAACCACTACATCGGCATGCGCCCCATCGACCGCGCGGCGCTGTCAGACCTGGACTGGCTTCCCTTCGCGGTGGGGGGCCTGGTGCTGCTGGCGCTGCGCGTGGCGGCGCTCGGCAACGTGCGCTCGCTGATGGACCTGGCCGTCCTCACCGCCTACGTGTCCCTCTTCGGGCTGGGGCGCTTCGCCTACAAGCTCTACGTCTTCGGACATGAGTTGTCGCCGACGGCGCCCGTGAAGGTGGAGCCCTTCATGCCCGTGCTGCTGGGGACGAAGCAGATCGCCAACTTCACCACGGCCAGCTACCCGCTCCTGGGCAGCCTGTACCTGGGCCTCTTCGCCACGGGCGTGGTGGCCCTCACGGCGTGGCACCTGATGGCGGGGAGGCAGCGCGCGGTACGCCAGGATGCGTCCCTGCTGTTCCTCCAGGCATGAGCACGGGTTCTCCACGCTGTGCGCCGGGCTGGCGGTCGGCGGAGCCGCCGGGGTTGCGGCGCCGCGAGCCTCCGGCGAAGGTGCGGCGTGGTTCCCCCATGAGCCCGCCCTTCTCCGACTTCGCCAGCCTGGCCGCACTCCACCGCGAATTGGAGGAGCTGTTCCTCCAGCACCAGGACGCGCTGCTCGACCTCGAGCTGCCGCTGGCGGCGGAGCGGCTCGACCGCTTCGAGGCGGCGCAGCGCCTCCACCTGGAGGCGGAGGAGGCGCTCCTGCTCCCTGTCTTCTCGCGGGCGGAGCGCATCCGCGGCGCCTCCCCGGACCTCTTCACCAGTGAGCATCAGCGGCTGCTGGAGTTCCTCGCGCGCTTCCGCTCGGAGCTCGCCTCACTCCAGCCGGGCTCCACGGGGCTCCGTCGCGGAGTGCTGCGGCTGCTGGACGCGGAGACCACGTTCAAGCACCTCTCCCACCACCACGAACTGCGGGAGGAGACGTACCTCTTCCCCACGCTCGACCGCGTGACGGACGAGGCGGAGCGGCGCGAGCTGCTCGCGGCGTTCCTCGCGCGGGTGAAGCGATAGGGCCGCTGGCTACGCGCCCGCCCCGGGGCTGGGCCGGGGCGCGGCGCCCATGCGGGAGACCACCTGGGCGGCCCACACGGGGCTGATGGGCGACACGTCCGTCTGGAGCTCGGCGGGGAGCTGTCCCTGGCCGTCGAGCGCCGCGGTGACCTCGGGCAGCGCGCGCCACGGCGTCTGCGGCTTCAGGTGGTGGGCCTGGTGGTAGCCGGCGTTGAAGAACCAGCGATTGTAGAAGCGCGAGGTGGACGTCACCGCGAGCCGCGAGCGCTCCCGCGCGTCCGAGCCCAGGTGCGCCGCGAGGTTGAGGTAGTGGATGCAGGCCTGGGTGACGATGAGCGTGCCCAGCAGCGACAGGCCGAGCGACGGCTGCCAGAGCGTCAGCGCCAGCAGCGTGCCGTCCACCACGGCGAAGTCGAGGAGCAGCTCCACCTTCTGCCCGCGCGTCTTGCACGCGCTCCACACCTTGACGACGGTGTCGAAGGGCCAGAGCCACGGGGTGAGGGCCCAGCGCACGCAGTAGCGCAGCGCCCCCTCGCCCGGGTGGCGCCGTCCCCAGTCACCCTCGCCGTCGTTGTAGCGGTGGTGGTTGAAGTGGTGGAGGTAGTAGCCGCGGTACGCGAAGCCACACGCCAGCCCCAGCGTGCGGGACACCAGCCACTTGAGCGCCTTCGGCTTCGCGATGGGCACATGCATGTGGTTGTGGAGCACGGCGTAGTTCCAGAACATCACCGCCCAGCCGAGCGCCATGGCCCCCACGCGCGCCGGCACGGACGCACCGCCCCAGAGCACGACGGTGGCTACCAGCCACGCGGCCCATAGCGCGTGCACCGCGAGACTCGGGAGGTCCAGCCTCGGGTCCACCCGCGAGGCATTCGTGTCGGTCCTGGTCATGGATGGGCTCCTGCCTGCCCGGAGAGAAGCCCGCCGACTGTAGCAACCAGGCGGGTCCTCGCGAATGCACCCCAGGGCTTTCACTGGCTGCCAGACATTGACTCTTCGCGTCGTCGTTGCGTCTCGAACGGGTGCCTGCATGGGCAGGCAATCAGGCGCGGCTGAGTGACCCATGTCGGGTGAAGAACACCCCAGGCCGCACCAGCCAGTGGTGCGCTCGCCCGGAGTGCGGCGGCACCGCGTGGGGCCGTCCGGCGCGCGGAGAGCAGCCCGCGCCGTTGCGTTCGCCAGGAGCCCGCTTGCGCGCCCGTCGGCGCCCCGAGCCGTGACACCCGCTCGGAGCGCATGCAGCGGACCCGCAGCGACTTCAGTCCTGCTCCGCGACAGTACCCGGGCGGCCCGTCGCGTCGGGGCATTTCGCCGCGCCGCTCACAGCTTTCCGCGCACCACGACAATCCGGTGCCCCAGCTTCTCCGCGACTTCTTGAACGAAGCGCTCTGACAGCGGCGGCCAGTTCCAGAACTTGAATCCCAGCTTGCCGAAGCCCCATGGGAATCTTCCGCTCCATTCCGTCAATCGCTCAGGCTGCCGACATTCAGGGCAGGCGAACATCACGCCGTCATCACCCTCGTACCAGGCGTCCACTGCCTCGGTCCACTCGTCCTCGGGCTCTACTTGTGCCCCGCAGGCCCGGCATGTCAGCTCACCACCGATGGTGAAGAAGACGGTCCGTCCCACGTCGATTGCGAGGCCATTCGTCGCCAGGCCCAGGAATGCGCTGGAGTCGGGCGTCTTCAACGCTTCCGTGTGAGCGGCCCCCGGCCGATGGCCTGGGCTCCCCAACGCGGAGTCCGTCAGCTCGGGCTCGATGATGCGCCGCGCGACAAGCCACTCGCGCACCTGCCCCGCGAGGCGCGGCGCGTCCTCCGCGGACACGTCCTTGTCGACGATGATCTGAAAGGAGTCTCCCATCCCGTGCAACGTATTGGCTCCAGCAGGACCGCACAACCCTGCAAGTCGTCAGCACGGTGTTCACGCGGCGGGCCAGGAAAGCTGTCGTCGTCTTGAGACCGGGCCACTTGCCCCACCACATGTCGCGCCCGCGCTGCTGCCTTCCATGCACGCGGGCATTCGCACCGGGGCACGGGCCAGCGGGCCTGGAGCACAGCCACGGCAAGCCCGCGAAGGGGACAGGGGCCCGGCCGGTAATGCTCGCCTGGAGCACGGCGGATGACCGGAGTGAGAGGTCGGCCCATGCCGTGGGACGCACGAAGAGCGGGCAGACCGCCTCGCATCGCGTGGCGCCTCCCTCTCCTGCTTCCGTCAGGGCTGTGGCCACTCATCCCAGATGAACCGGGCCGCGTCCGTGGTCCGGAGCACCACGGCCCCGGGTTTGGACCCCTCACTCTTCTCCCAGCCGTAGTCGTATCGGTTGCCAGGGACGATGCAGACGGGAACCTCGCGCGGCAACAGGTCGCCGGTGCCAGCCCTGGCTCCGTCCGGAGGAAACACCGTGGTGTACCGGCCAACCACCCTCTCTCCCTCCGTCCAGATGTACCCCTCGACCTGCCACCCCTCCTTGAAGTCGCCCACGTCCTCCATGAATCGGCCCACGTATCTCCCGGTGCGGTACACGCCCCGCCCGCTGCTCGTCCCGGGCTGGTTCACGTCGGGCGCCAGGTCGAAGCCGAGGTCATGGTCCGCCCCCATCTTGGCCATCCACTCCCGAGCTTCCTGGGGGCAACGCTCCCGCTCCGGCTGCACCTGGGCCGCCGGGCAACCCAACTGCATCTTGGCTGCCAGTCCGAGTCCGGCGCACTTGGCCAGGAACTCGGGAGTGAAGGTGGGGCGGGGAGCGGGCTTGGACTGCTTCGGGGCGGGCGGACGCGGAGGCGGCTTGGGAACACTCACGGTGGGAGCTTCCTTCTTTGCAGGGGCCACGGGGGCCGACGACGGTACTTCACCAGCGGGCGGCGCAGCGGGGAAAGGAGGTGGCGCGTCGGGCGCTCGCGCGGGAGGACCGCCAGCGGGCACCAAGAGGCCGGGCGCGGACGCTTCACGCGGCGTGGGTGCGTCACGCAGCCATGCGAGTGTCGCGGCGGCCCCCACCACCACCGCGCCCGCCGCCGCTACCGCACGCTGCCTCCGGGCCCTCGCTCGTGCGCCCTCATCCTCCGGGGGTGCGCTTGGCGCCGGTATAGCGGGCGCGAAGACCGGCGCCTCCCATTCCTCACCTCCGTTGTCGGCCATGGCTTCCAGCCCGCTGCGCAGGGATTCCAGCGTGGGCAGCCGCTTCGCGGTGTCGTGCTCCACCGCCCGGCTCACCAGGGCGCTGAGGGCTTCGGGGACGCGCGGGTTCACCGCCCGGGGCGCGGGAGGTGGGCCCATGGCGGGGCTGTTGATGGTGATGCGCCGCGCGGCGCGCTGCTCCGGCTCCTTCGCTGCTTCCGCGTCCGTCAGCGCGTCGTACAGACACACCGCGAGCGCGTATTGGTCATCCTTCGCTTGGAAGGGGTAGCGCGCGCTGAAGTCCAGCCGGTGGTCGTTCCAGAAAGTCACGGCCTCGGGTGCGCGGAAGCGGTTGGTGCCCGGGGGCAGGGGCCCCTCGGTCAAATCCCGCGCGTTGGCGAAGTCGCCCGCGCCGAAGTCCACGATGAAGGGCTCCCCGTCGTCCTTGCGGATGAGGACGTTGGACAGGGAGATGTCCCGGTGGAATACGCCCTGGCGGTGCATGTAGTCCAGCGCGTCCGCCAGCTTCATGAACACGCGCGCCACCTGCTTGAAGGTGGGCCGTGTCTTCTCCAGCCACTCGGCCAGCGTCCAGCCGTCCACGTAGTCCAGCACGAGGTAGGAGTAATCCCCAATCAGGTCGGGGAAGCGGCCCCAGGCCCGGGCGCGGATGATGTTGGGGTGCTCCAGATGGATGAGGCAGCCCAGTTCCCGCGTCATGCGCTGGCTGGTCTTCGCGGCGTCGTCGCTGACCTCCCGGTGCCGGGCCAGCTTGAGGGCGAATTGCCGGCCGCGCCGCTTCACCAGCAGCACCAACCCGTTCGCGCCCTCCCCGAGCGCCTTGACGACACGGAACGAGTCAATGCGTGCGCCGGGTTTGAGGAAGCCGAAGGGTTGCGCCGCAGTCATGGTTCGTCCTTCTTCGGTGCGGGCCGGTCCGCATCTTGCACCTTCACGCCCCTGACGGACAGGTGCCGGGTGCCTTCCGCCTCCCGCGCTTCCACCCGGAAGACTTCCCCGGGGCGCCGGGGCGGGCGCGCGAATTCAAGCGCGACCGTTCCCTCCGTGCCCGGCGCCGGCGCCTCGGGCTCCAGGGCCACCATTCGCGCCGGGAAACGCTCCCGGGTGGATTCGCTCACCAGCCACGCCGCGCCGGGCCGCCACACCGGCTGCCCCGGCGGGTTTCGCAGCCGCACGGACACCACCACCCACGTCGCCGCGAGGTGGCGCCGCTCCGTGTCGCACGCCAACCCGCCCTCGAGGATGGCCGGCTCGCACCTCGGCCGGTCCACCTGGACACCTTTCTCGAGCTGGCCCGAAAGCACCAGGGCGGCCGGGCTGGTGGCCCTGCCGCGCTCGCGCAGGGCGGCCAGTTCCGCCTGACATGTGGCATTGCGCGCTTCCAATTCGGCCACTTGCGCGCGCAGCCATTCCGGGGCGCGTGCGTCCCGGTAGGCCGTGACCTGCGCGTCCACCTCCGCCGCGTCCGCGCGCAGCGAGAGGACGGGCTCCAGGGGGAGGCAGGCGTCCGCGAAGCGCACGCGCAACGCCACCGCTTCGCCCAGCTCGGTCCCGGGAGTCAGCGTGATGGACCTCGCGCCCACGTCGAGCACTCTCACATGCCCCGAGTCGCCCAGCTCCACCGTCCCCGGGTTGATGTCCGCGTCGAAGTTGAGCGTGGTGGGGATGCCGGGAGCCACGCGCACGTCAACGGGCGCTCCGGTCAGCGGGACACGGCGCACACGTACCGTGCGCTCGGAAGGCGGCTGCGCCGCCGCAGTCCACGCCACGAGGGATAGCAGCGCCAGACCCAGCCCGGGAAGTTGTGACACTCGGGGATGACCTCCTGTGTTGGACCGTACCAGACGGCGCCCGCCACGAGCGTGCTTCCGCCGCACCCGGAGCGGCGGCCCTGTTCAACTCACGCGCGCCGCTTGTTGGGGTGGTACGTGCGGCAGCCGGAGTCCCATGGGTCGTTCGTCCCTGTGCGCCATGGCGCCTCGTGTCGCCAAGCGATTCAAGCCAGCGTGACTTCATGCGGTGAGCATGTGCACTTCACGTAAAGGCGCTTTGCAAAACCCACCATCAAGGTAGGCCATGGGGCTTCTTGCAGTCTTGTTGCAACAGGCTCGGCATCTGACCTTGAACGTCCTTCATTCGCGACCCAACCCCGCGCTACCTTTTCCGTCATTGTCACGCGGTGCCCCGCTCCCGCGCGCAAGGTGGAGGCTTCCCGAATGGTGTTCTCGCGCCCCCCGGCGTTCCCGCCGGGCAATGTCCTTTTTCGCCGTGATGGCATCGCCTACGAGCTGGTTCAAGACCTGGGGCCGGGCAGCCATGGCGAGCGCATCGTCCTGGCCCTGAAACGTGACAGGAGCGGGAAGGACCTGGGCCGGGTCATTGTCAAGACGCTGGCGCTCCCGGTTCTCACCCGCGCCACGCAGGAGGCGCGGAAGCGGCTCGAGGAGGAAGTGCAGTTGGCCACCTTCCTCCAGCATCCGAATATCGCCCGCGTCCACGGACTGCACGAGGTCAGAGGGGCCCTGCACGTCATCATGGAGGCCGTCAGCGGTCGCTCCCTGGAAAGTCTTCTCACCCTGGCGCATGGGCGCGGGCGCTACTTCTCGGAATCCTTCATGCTCCATGTGGGCGCGCAGGTGGCGAGCGCGCTGGCCCACGCGCATGGCCGCCGAGACACGAAGGGCCAGCCGCTGCACATCGTCCACCGGGCCATCGACCCCACCCGCATCCGCGTGAAGCTCAGCGGCAAGGCGAAGCTGATGGACTTCGGGTTGGCCTCCGCGCACCTTCCGGGGCGGCGCACCGTGCGCGTGCCGCGTCCCAGAGGGGACGCCTATTACACGTCCCCGGAAGCACTGCTGGGAGAGCCCGAGGACGCGCGCTCCGACTTGTTCGTGTTGGGGTTGGTGCTGCTGGAGTTCGCCACCGGCCGCCACCTGCTCAATCCACCGGACCTGCTACCGCGCGAGGTGTGGGCGCGCCTTCCGGAAGCGGAACGGGAGCGACTTGGGCATGCCATCGGGCGGGCGCAAGATGTCTGGGCAGAACCCGACATGGGCGAAATCGTGCTGCGGGCCGCCACCTTCACGCCCGCGGACGTGGCCAAGGCAGCCGAGAACCTGTCCGAGCCGGTGCGGGCCCTCTTTCTCAAGCTGCTACGTCGCAACCCCGCAGAGCGCTTCGCTTCCGCAGCGGAAGCGGAGGACCGGATGCGCAAGCTGCTGCACGAGCGCGACGATTACGGCCACGCAAGAGCGGCGGCGGAGCTGCAAGCGGCGCTGGAGGAAGCCGGAGAAGCGTTGGCCGCCGAGGAGTACGGCGCGCGGCGTGTCCTGCATCCGGACGACATTTCCACCGAGCCTTCCCCCGGAAGCTGTGAGGCGTAACGGCGCCCTCAAAGGCCCCCGGGAAGCAGCGGGCGTGAGGCTCCAACCCCGGCGCCCGCCGCGACCGCGGTAGCACCGTCCGCCCGTCACGCCCTGGCCGGGCCCGCGCCGTAGGCGGCAGCGCGCGAGCTGGAAGGGGGCAACGCCCCCGCCCTCGGTGCCTTGGCGTCGGACCGGCGGGGGAGCATCCGTCCTCTTCTCCCTGCTCGGGGGCTTGCCCAGGGGACGTGTATGCGCATGAAGCGTTGTGGGGCCGTGCTGCTGGGGTTGCCATTCTTGCTGCAACCGGGCCGAGCAGCGGCGAGCGTGCTGCTCCAGGACGGGAGTACGAGTGGACCGGTCGAGACCGCGCCGTCTGGCGCCGCGACGCCCCTGCTTGTCTCTGCGCCCACTCCCCGGTGGGGCCACTTGATGCGACTGGAGGCCAGCACGCTGGCACTGCTGCCCCGGCGGGGCTCGGGCGAAGACGCCGGGTACTTGCAGGTGGCGCCCCTGCTGGTGGTGGAGCGGGACGAGGACTTCGGTGTCAACGTGGGCGCGCCGCTGCGCTTGCGGCTGTGGGGCGGTAACGGCGGCTGGGTGCGGCGGGAGGACTGGGACAGCCTCTCGGACTTCGGGCAGGTGGTGCGTGCTCTCAAGCTGGGCTCCGACCACGCGCCGCTGGGCGTCTGGGTGGGTGCATTGGAGCGCTACAGCCTCCTCTCCGCGCACCTGGTGCGCCGCTACTCCAACCGGATGAATCCCGATTACCACCCGGCGGGCGCCTTCCTCACCGGCTGGGCGGCACCCTTCTATGTGGAAGCCTTCACCTCGGACGTGCTGGGCGCGCGCCTCATGGGCGCCGAGGTGGAGGTGGACGTGGAGCACGCCCTTTTCGGCCGACCCCGCCAACGCCAGCGCTACACGGTTTCCCTCTCCGCCGTTTGGCCTGGGGCTGGACGATGCGCGCTGAGGCCCTGCTGTTGGGTGTGGTGCTCCTGGCCACTGGATGCGCTTCGCTGCACGCGCCTTCACTCCCTGCTGGAACGCTGATTCTGCACCAGCGCGCCGCCTCGCCGGGGCTGGCGGAGAATGGACACCCCGCGCCCGCTTCATCACAGGCCAGCGCGGTGACAGGTGAAAAGGCGCGCAGCCGCCACCGAAGGGCCTCCCGCCTGCCCAGCACGGTGGTGCTCACCTTCCGTGCGGAGGAGCGGACACGGCGCGCGGTGGAGCTGGGCCTGCTGGACATGGACGCCTTCGAGGCGTTGCTGGTGCGCGCGGGCCTGGAGGACACGGAAGCACTGCCGCCGCGAGACGAGCCCCTGACGCCCGGGGATGCGGGGCGGCTGCTGGCGCAACGCCCGGTGACGCTGGGCACCTTCCCGCCGCGCATGGCCGCCGGGCACCTCTTGCGAGAGGTGCTGGAGGGCGGCGCGGCCTCACGCGGGGAACTCCTGCGCCGGGTGGAGCGCTTCTCGCTGGTGGCCGTGCTGCGCCCGGATGGCTGCCTTGCCTGGACGCGCAGCGGGCGCACCCAGCAGCAGCGCGTCGGACCGGTGGAGTGGAAGGAGGGCGCCCTGCGCGCCGGCCCCTTCGAGATGGGTCGCTTCTACTCCGGCCAGGGCGGGGCCTTCCGCCTGCTGGATGACGGGCTGCGGGAATCTGACGGGCGCTTGTTGGCGGAGGTCTACGATGACGCGGACGTCATCAGCCGCACGCTGGACGGTGCCGAGGAGGCATTCGTGGGGCTGGCCGTGGGCCAGCTTCTCACCACGCACCCTGCTGACACCTGGGCCGCGTTGCGCCAGTTGCCCTCGGGACTGGCCGCCCTGGTGGCCTCCTCGCCCGAGTACCTGGAGCGCTTCCGGTACATGACGGAGGGCGAGCAGGTGAGGGAAGTCTCCCGCCTGCTGACAAACCTCATTGCTACCTGGGGCGCCGCTTCGGCCACCACGCGCACGCTGACGGGGGCCCTGGCGGGCGCGGAGGCCACCGTGCCGGTGCTGTCACTCTCGGCGGAAGGCGCACTGGTGCTGGAGCGCGTCGCGGTGCCCGTGGGCCGGGCGGCGGCGGTGCTGGGCGGCGGGCCGGGAGCCGCCGTCATTCTCCACCGCGCCAACACGGCAACCCAGGGCTCCGCGCCCTCCAACGGCCCGGGCCAGTGGGGACCGGCGAAGGAATCCTTGAAGCCACGTGCCCGGCGCTACCAGGAGCAGATTTCGGGGCACCCGGCCGATGAAGCCTACTGGGTTGGAGGCATGAGCACGCAGGCCGGCGGTGTGAAGTTCGACGGCTTCAAGGACGGCGTCCTACTGAAGGCCAAGGGCCCCGGCTATGCGAAGTTCTTTGACGGCTTGGAACCCAAGAGGTGGTTCCAGAACTCGGGAGCCAAGGCGCTCATTGAACAGGCGAGGCGGCAGTCCGAGAGGGTTCGGGGCATGGGGCTCCGCATCGAGTGGCATGTGGCCGAAGCCGATGCAGCGAAGGCGATTGAGAAGCTCTTGACAGGAGCCAGGTTGGGGGAATTCAAGGTCGTCCACACCCCCGCGAAATAAGGAGCGCACGGCGTGAGTTCCAAGCCCTACCCGGAAACCTACTACGCGGGTGCTTATTGGGGGCCGCGCAAGGAGTCGGCTGAGGAATGCGCCCAGCGCACGGCGCACTTTCTCACCCTGTTGGCTCCGGCCGACCCCTTCCTGGCTCAGTGGTACAAGCCCACCAGGTCCCAGAAGGATGCGCGCAAGCACTCGCTCATGCCGCCCGACCTGCCCACTCTCACCGAACTGTTCCGACGCGGCGTCAACCGCGAGAAGGGAGGGCCCGTCTTTGAAGACTTGGGTTTCACCTTCTGGTTCGACAACGGCGGGCCCGATAGGGATCGTGCGGCCCTGCGAATCACCTGTGGTGATTACGCGGGCAGCAGCCCGAATCACTGCGTATTGACCCTGCCCTGGGGCGGGCCGAACGCGGACCGGGTACTCACCGCGACCGTACTGGCCCATGTGGTGCGCGGCATGGCCCTGGCCTGGGAGCCTGATTGGGCCATGGCGACGTCACGCGATCACCGGGACCTGCTTTCAGGGGAGGGCGATACCGGCACATTCGTAGGCTGGGTGACGTACCTGTCGCGGCGGCGGGGGGTGGTGCCTCCTCTACCCGCGCCCGCGCGCATCGAGCCCGTAGAGGAGCGGGGGACGCTGGTGGTCCTCACCCCCGAACGCATCACAGCGAGCAACCCCGCGCACGTGGCGCTGGGCAAGCGGGTTCACGAGCTACTGGACCGCGCGGGACTCATGCAGCCTGTCATCCCTGGCTGACAGAGGGCCCCAGCCCCCCGGGTCTGGGGAGGTCCGTGGTTCTGAATACCCAGCAAGCGGGCAGGGGACCCGTGGGCTCCCCGCTCCTGCGGTCCGGCACGTGACGCATGCTGTCCTGCCCGGAATCCGTCGCGGGCGCGGCGGTGGCCGGAGGGGCCCACGACGTTGCGTTTCAATGTGTCATGGCTGTGCCTGGGCCTGCTGCTGGTGGCATGCGGGCAGGGGGACGCGCCGTGTGATGCCGCGTGTGTGAAGGACGATGACGCCTGTCGCGAGCGGGTCTGTGCCGGCGCCACGAACGAGCTGATGCGCGCCGCGCTCGACTGCTCCTCGCTGCCCGAAGGCGGCCGGTGTCTGGGCACGCGCGTGGTGGAGCGGTGCGTGCTCGACGTGCTCCTGCGCGAGGACTGCGGCGTGGGGGAGTCGTGCGTGGAGGAGGACGGTGCGGCGCGCTGCGTGGAGGGCGCGGCCTGCGTGGACGGCGTCACGCGCTGCTCGGGCTCGCTCCTGGAGGTGTGCACGGATGGACGCTGGCGTCCGCGCGAGTGCGAGGCGGGCTGCGTGGAGGAAGGGCAACGCGGCTGGTGTGGCGGGCCGGGGACGACGTTGAGCGGCAGCGTGCGCTACGCGCGCCGCGGGCCCGATGCCGCGTACCAGGGCTGGACGCCGGAGGCGGAGCTGGTGCCGGCGAGGGGCTTCCTCGTCGCCTCCTTCCGGGGCGAGTGGCTGCTGGACCTGGGCGTGACGGACGCCGACGGGCGGTTCACGGTGCGCGTGCCGGCCAGGAGGGAGGACGAGGACCGCATCGTGGTCTACGCGGCCGGACGAGGGAGCACCGGCGCGGTGGAGTACGCGGTGGCGGACCCCGCGCTGTCCGGCGCTCAGCGCGTGCCGGCGGTGCCCGGCGCGTCGGCGCGCATCTGGAGCTGGTCCCGCTCCCGGCGGTCGCTGGCCGAGCGGCCGGTGTTCACCATCCACGAGTCGGAGGGCTCGGGCGCCGCGGCCGTCTTCGATGCGCTGCGCCTGGCGTGGCACCGCTCGCGGGAGCGCTACGGGCGCACCGGCCTGCCGGTGGTGGCGTGGCTCGGCTTCGGCACCACGTGGTCCTGTGGCGCCTGCTTCTCCGCGGCGCCGGTGACGGCGGCGGGGCGGAAGTGGGCGGCGCAGGTGTGGCTGCCCGGTGACGCCGACGCGGCGTGGTGGTCCGAGGCCATGGTGCTGCACGAGCTGGGGCACTGGGTGATGGCCAGCCATGGCACCAGCCCGGAGGAGGGCGGCCCGCACTTCATCGGTGTGCCGACCTTCCCCGGACAGGCGTGGAGCGAGGGCTGGGCCACGTGGTTCAGCGCGGACGCGCGGAGCAGCTCGCGGTACTACGACCGGCAGGGCGGGACGATGTTCTGGATGGACCTGGAGTCGCGCGTGCCCGCGGTGGGCACGTGGACGCGCCCCAAGCCCTGGGACGGGCTGCTCCAGCGCATCGAGGAGAGCGAGGTGTCCGCCATCCTCTACAAGCTCGGCCGGGGCACGCTGTCCCGGCAGCCGCTGTACGAGGCGCTCGCCGCGCCGGCGATGAAGGCCTCACCGTGGGCCCGCGGCTACCTGCGGCACCGGTGGCGGCTGGAGGACGGCAAGGTGGTGGACGTGCGGCAGACGGAGGACCCCGCGCCGTGTCTCGCGGACTTCCTGGACGCGTTGATGTGCGGGGGCTTTCCCCGCTCGGTGATGGACGCGGCCACCGAGCCCGCCGTGGCGTACCCGTATCCCAGCCATGAGCCCCTGTGCCGGTGAGTGCCCGATGCCCGGGATGAAGCCGCGCTCCTCGTGGGAGGTCTCTTGCCGCTGACGCGACGGCGGCTCGTCGGAGTCGCGCTGGCCCTCGCCCTGGCGGGAGCGCTCTCCGCGGGAGTGGCCTCCAGCGTGGAGCGCGCCCGGGGCAGGGTGCGCAAGCGGCCGGAGCCGCCGCCGCCGTTCTCACAGCGGAACAAGGCGCGGGAAGAGAGCGCTCTCGCGTGTGGAACTCGCCCGGAGGCCACGAAGCCGCCGGCCGTGGACGGGGCTGTCGTGGCCGAGGTGTCCGCCCCGGACCTGTCGTCGGAGACGGGGGGAGGGCGGGTCACCGAGGTTGAGGCGAGGCCGGTGGCCGGAGGAGCTCCCGGGGAGGTGGCGTCGCATGAGACGGCCGCGCGGCCGGAGGCGCCCGGGCCCCCTGGGCATGAGGGGCCGGTGCCGGGGCTCACCACGCGCATCCCCGCGCCAATGCACGTGGGCTGGACGGTGGTGGAGTCGTCCGCCGGGCGCGTGCGGCTCGTGGCGGAGGTGGAGCGGCGGCTGGGCTTCGGTGCTCCGGTGGAGGTGCGCCTTTCCCTGCCACGCGAGGCGTCGCTCCTCGAAGGGCCGGCGCGCTTCACCGTGCCCGAGGGCCCGGGTGGGGATGTCCGTGCCGTGTCGTACGTCGTCGCCTTCGAGGCCGGGGCACTGCCCTCCGGTGACCTGGTGCTGGTGGCCCATGCGGAGGGCGCGTCGTTCGGCGCCCACGCGGAGGCGCGCTACTCCTTTGGCCGCGAGCCCACCGCCGAGCCGCGCCCCATGCCCTCCGGCCCCGTGTTGCCAGGTGCGCTCATGCTGGGCGAGGAACCCGGGACGCAGGGCAGTGAGGGTGGAGGAACGGCGCCCTGAGGCGGACCACGTCTTCCGGGCGGGGCGGTGCGCGCCCGGAGTGGGGCCCGGCCTCGGCACCGAGGTGGCGCGGCGGCGCATGACGCCGCCAGCGCGCGGAATGCACTACGGCGTCGGCGCCGACGCCGTCAGCCGCTTCAGGGCGGCCTTCGCGTCCTCGTGGTCGGGCTGGAGCTTCAGCGCCGTCTCGTAGGCCTGCTTCGCCTCGTCCACGCGCTTCGCGGCTTCCAGCAACTGCCCCAGCGCGTTGTGCGGCTCGGCGAAGTTCGGGTCCACCTGGGCGGCGCCCCGGAAGGACTTCTCCGCGTCCTTGGTGTTGCCCTGCTGGTACAGCGCGTGGCCCAGGTACAGCAGCCCCAGCGCGTTGCGAGGCTCCACCGCCAGCACGGACGTCAGCACCTTCTTCGCCTTCGCGCCGTCACCGCCGCGCAGGTAGAGGAAGCCCAGCTCGGCCCGCGCCTCGAGCTGCGCCGGGTCCTTCTCCACCACTTCCTCCAGCTCCGCCACCGCCAGGTCTGGCCGTCCGCGCCGCGAGTGGATGATGCCCAGCCTGGCCAGCGCCGCCGTGTCGGCCTCTTCGCCCTCCTTCGGCTTCAGCAGGCCCTCCGCCGTCACGTAGTCGCCCATGGCCATCAGCAGGTCCGCCAGCGCCAGCTTCGCCGCGCGGTTGCCCGGGTCGTCCTTCAGCAGCGCCTCGTACAGGGGCCGCGCCTTCGCGCCCACCCGCTTCTTCGCGTACGTGTCCGCCAGCGCCAGCCGGTTCTCCGGGGTGGGCGACAGCGCCACGCCCTCCTCGTACTGGGCAATGGCTCCGTCCAGGTCTCCCTTGGCCTTCAGCGCGTCGCCATAGGCGGCCCGCGCGCTGGCGTCCTTCGGGAAGGCCTCCACCGCCGTCTTCAGCGTGGCCACCGCCTCGTCGGCCTTGCCCAGCCCGAGGTACGCCCGCGCGAGGCCCTGGTAGGCCTCCGTCGTCTTCCGGCCGTCCTCGGTGCTCTTCTCAATCGCCTTCTTGAAGGCCTCCACGGCCTGCTTCTTCTTGCCCTGCACGAGGTACAGGTGGCCGAGCTGGGTGTACGGCCCGCTGGCGCGGCGCGGCTCCAGCACCAGCGCCTTCTCGAAGGACTTGGTGGCCCGCACGTTGTCGCCGAGCTGGAAGTACGCCAGGCCCAGGTTGAAGTGCGCCTCCGCGTACTTCGGGTCCGCGGCAATGGCCTTGAGGAAGGCCTCGGTGGCCTTGCGCGGGTCGCCCTTCTCCTGCAGCGCCACGCCCAGGTTGTTGTGCGCGCGGGCGTGCTTCGGCTCGGCGGCAAGCGTGCGCTGGTACTCGGCGATGGCGCCGTCCAGGTCGTTCTCCCGCATGAGGAGGACGCCCAGGTTGTAGTGCGCCTCCGTGTCGCCCAGCTTCTCGCGTGTGGCCTCGCGCAGCGTCTCCTTGGCCTCTCCGTTGAGGCCCTTCTCCGCCAGCGCCTTGCCCAGGTTGACGCGGGCGACGTTGAGCTTGGAGTCCAGCTTCAGCGCCTCGCGGTAGGACTCGATGGCGTCGTCCGTGCGGCCGGCGCGCTGCAGCGCCTCGCCCAGGTTGAAGCGCAGCTCCGCGTCCTGGGCAGACAGCTCCACGGCCACCGAGTACTGGCTGATGGCCACGTCCGTCTCGTCCAGCACGCGCGCCAGCAGGCCTCGCTCCGCCCGGAGCGTGGAGTCCTCCGGGAAGGCGGCGATGGCGGTGTCCAGCACCGTGCGCGCCTTCTCCGCGTCACCGGACAGGCGCAGCGCGCGGGCCAGCGCCAGCTTGGGCGGGACGAGGTCCGGCGCCACCTCCACCAGCTTCGTCAGCGGCTCCACCGCCTTCTTCGGCTTGTTGAGCGCGAGGAAGGCCGTGCCCAGCCGGTACAGCGCGTCCGCGTCGTCCGGGGACGCCTCCAGCCGCGCGCTCTCCACGGCGGCGGTGCGCTCGAGGGCCGCGGCGTCCGGCCCGGGGGCCTGCGCGGTGAGGAGCTGGAGGACGAGGAAACCGCCTGTCGTCGTCATTTAGAGGTTCTCCACGTAGGGACTCGCGCGCGCGTCGAAGGTCTTCTTCGCGAGCGCCGACTTCTTCGCCTCCCATGCCTCCCGCGCCGCCTTCTCCTCCTTCTCGTCCTCGGCGAGGTCGGCGCGCTCCTCCTTCACCTCCGCCTCGCACTCGGACACCTGCTCCTCGAACTCCTTCGGCTCCAGCCGCTCGCTGCCCTCGACCTTCGCCTTGCGGGCCACCATCAGCCGGGCCAGCTCGAACTTCGCGAAGGCACAGCGCAGGGCCAGCTGCTCCACGTCGCGCAGCCCCACGCTGAGGCGCTGGCGGGCGCGCAGGTACTCCACGCGGGCCTCGGCCTCTTCAATGGCCAGCTTCGCCACCTCGCGGGACACCTCGTCCGTGGCGCGGTCCACCTCGTCCTCCGCCGCCTCCTGGCGGGAGCGGGCGCGGCGGATGTTGTCGCGGGCGCGGCCAATCTCGTTGTCGGCCTCGTCCACCTTGTCGATGGCGAGCGCCAAGTCGTTCTCCGCCTCCAGCAGCTCGATGCGCGCCTCGTAGGGGAGCTTCTTCTCCAGGGAGTCGGGCACGCGCATGCCGTAGCGCGGGCCGCAGGCGGCCAGGAGGGGGAGGGTGAGCAGGACGATGCGCTTCATTGTTGGACCGTGGCCTCGAAGCTGCCGAAAACGGTGCGGCCGGAATAGACGTTGGTGCCGTTGTCGAAGGTGACGTGGAAGTCGCCGGTGATGCGGCTGCCGGGCTCGACGGGCGTGCCGCCCACCGTCAGCTTGCCGCGCGCGAGCGGGGGGAAGGTCCTCGCCGGCTCGTCCAGCACGCTGCGGCCGATGGCGCCGCGCTGCGCGCCGCCCTCCAGGACCTCCGCGAGGTCGATGACCAGCGGGCCCGTGTAGCCCTCCGGAATCATGTCCCCCACCTGGGCGCTCACCTTGAGGATGGTGTTCACCCCCGTGCCCTGCGGGGTGACGAAGTTGATGGAGAGCTCACCCGGGGACCACTGGGCCTCGGCCCGCTCGTAGCGCAGGTCCACCAGCTCGGACACGCTGCCCTCCAGCCGGGTGCCTTCGGGCGCGCAGGCGCCGAGGCCCGCGAGCGCCGCGGACAGCACGGCGGCGCGGGAGCGCCGTGGGAGGAGGGGGCTTACTTGCATGCCTTCCACCCTCCGTCCACGTCGGCGCCGGTGAGCGTGTTCACGTCCTTGAGGACGGCCAGCTCGCGGCGGGCCCCGTCCACGTCGCCGAAGCGGCAGCGCAGCGCGGCCAGGTTGAGGCGGGCCTTGTCGTAGGTGGGGTCCGAGTCCATGGCCTTGGCGTACGCGGCGCGCGCGCCCATGGCGTCACCCATGTTGAGCAGCGCCCAGCCCAGCGCGGAGTGCGCCGAGGCCCGCGTGTCCTGCAGCTCCGTGACGCGGCCCAGGGTGAGCTGCGCCATGCCGTACTGGCGCGCCTCCAGGTACGCCAGGCCCAGCGCCTCCAGCGAGTCCGCGCTGAGCGCGCGCTCGGCCTTCTTTCGCAGCTCGTCCAGGGAGGCCGGCTGCGTGGGCGCGCCCGGCTGGGGCACCGGCAGCGCCGCCGTCTCGGTGCGCGTGCGGCAGCCCAGCACCGCGGCGTTGAAGACCTCCAGCGACTCGGCGCGGGACAGGCACGCCTTGAAGGCCTCCTCCGAGCGCTGCTTCAGCGGCGTCACCTGCTCCTTCACCGCGGCCCGGAACTGCTGCGACTCCGCGGCGGACAGGCCCGCGGGCACCGGCGTCTGCTCCACCACGTCCGCGATGTGGCCGTACGCCAGCGCCAGCTTCCACAGCGAGGCCACCGCCCACTCCGGATAGCCGAGCTGCGCGGCCTGCGTGTAGATGCCCTCCAGGCTCTGCAGGGCGGCGACCTTCTCCTCCACCTTGTCCGCCGGCAAATCCCGGTAGCCGCGGTAGAGGATTTCGCCCAGGTACCACAGGCCCCTGGCCGCCTCCTCCGTCTGCCCGTTGGGGCCCTGCACCGCGGTGGTGAGGGTGGAGATGAGCGCGTCGGCGGGCGCGGTGGGCGCGGTGGTGGCCTGCACCTCCGCCAGCACCGCCGCGGCGCCCGCGCTGCGCGGGTCCAGCTTCAGCGCGGACTCCGCCGCGAGCTTCGCGCGCGAGTAGTCCTTCTGCTTCAGCCGGGCCTCCGCCAGCAGCACCAGCACCTCGCCCTTGCGCGCGCCGGCGACCTCGGACGCGGCCTCCAGGTTGCGCGCCGCCTCCTTGTACTCGCCCAGGGCCATGCGCAGCCGGGCGCCGGCCAGCCAGCCGTCCACCGCGGCGAAGTCGCCACCCAGCTTCTGGCCCACCTGCTCGAACCAGCCCGCCGCCTCGCCGAACGCCGCGGCCTCCGCCGCGTGCCGGCCCAGCGTCAGCAGCACGTCCGACAGGTACTGGCTCTTCGGGTAGTCCTGCGCCAGCTTCGCGCCCAGCTCGCGCTCGGCCTGCATGTCGCGCTTCTCGCGCGCCGCGGTGAAGGCGCCGTACAGCGCCTTCTCGCCGATGTCGGTGTTCTTGTTCTCGTCCGCCACCTTGACGAGGCCCTGGATGACGTCGCCCGTCTCCTGGGCGCTCGCCAGGGCGAGCTCGTCCAGCGCCTCGGCGCGGCTCTGGGTGAGAATCTTCTGCACCTCCGCGCGGAAGTTGGCCGGCAGCGGCGAGGAGAGGAACTTCTTGCCCGTCTCGTCCAGGCCCTTGAAGTCGTTGAGCTGCCGCAGGCTGTCCAGCGCCAGGTTGCCGGCGACGGTGGCCTCCTTGTGCTGCGGGTGGCTCAGCGCGAAGGCGGTGAACAGCTCCGCCGCCTTCGGGTACTCGCCGTCCTCGTAGTAGGCGCGGGCGATGTTGAACTTCACGTTGAGGGCGTTCTCGCTCTTCGGGTAGCGCGACACGAACTCGGCGCCCAGGAGCTTCATCGCCTGGCGCGCGTCCGCCACCTCGAAGGCGTTGCGCTTCTGCGCCTCCTCCGGCTTGAGCGTGGAGAAGTGCGCGAGCAGCGCCGCGTTGAGGGCCTCCTCCTCACCCTTGGCGTCCTTCGCGCGGGCCTCGTAGCGGGCCAGCTCCTCGAACTGGCGCGCGGCCTCCGGGAAGGCGTTGGCGGCGAACAGCGCGTCCGCGCGGTTCTTCATGATGGGCCGCACGTACTGGTCCGGGCGGAAGAGGCTCAGGTACGCCTCGTAGGCCGCGGCCGTGCGCAGGTAGAGGTCCTTGTCCTCCTTCTTCTGCGCCGCCAGGTGCAGCTGGGTGCCGAGGTCGCGCGCCATCTCCTCCAGCTCGGCCAGGTGCTTCTTGCGCTCCACCTCCGGCAGCTCCGGGTCCGTCTTGCTCTGCACCGCCGCGCGCACCAGGAAGCGGATGTCCTCCGGCTCCGGCTGCACCTTGCCCTTGGACGCCTTGAGGGCGTCATAGAGCTTCTGGCCGCGCTCCAGGTCCAGCTCCGGGTCGAACTGGATTTCCATCAGCTTGCGCAGCGCGGGGATGGCCCACTCGTACTGCTGCTTGATGAAGTAGCGGTTGCCCAGCTTGTCCAGCGCGAGCGCGTAGGTGGCGCGGCTGTCGCTGAGCTTCTCGAAGTAGTTGAGCGCGCCCTTGGGGGGCTTCGCCTCGGTGTAGCTGTAGACCAGGTCCAGCAGCGCCTCGCGCTTGACGTTGAGCGCCTTCTTCACGTCCATGCCCGGCAGCGGAGCGCTGGCGGCGGCGGCCTCGAAGAAGGTGACGGCCTCGGCGTGCTTGGCCTGGTTCACCCGAATCCAGCCCATCTTGTAGCGGGCCAGGTCGTGCACCGGCGAGGGCGGTGCCTCGAGAATCGCCTGGTAGTGCTTCTCCGCCTGGACGAGGTCCGCCTTGTCGAAGAAGTGGTCGCCCAGAATCTGCTCCGCCTCCAGCCGCAGCGGGCTGTTGGGGTACTTGCGCGTCAGGTCGCCGAGCGTCTTGAGCATCTCGTCGAACTGGCCGAGCTCGCGCTGCTCGTGCGCCAGGTAGAACGTCACCTGGTCGCTGTCCTTGAAGTCCGGGAACTCGCGCAGCAGCCGGTAGTACATCTGCACGGCCTTCTGCTTCATCAGCCGCGTCTCGGGGGAGACGATGGCGCCGGTGGCCCCCTCCGGCCGGGACTCGGCCTGGAGGTAGTACACGTAGCGGCTCTTCTCCACGTACAGCTCGGCGAGCCGGAACTGGAGGTCCGGCAGGTACGGCGCGTTGCGGCTCTTGGAGATGAGCTTCTCCGTCTCGCCGATGGAGCGGTCCACCTTGAAGATGTCGCGCTTGAGCTTGGCGATGAGCTCCTCGCGCTCCTTCGCCTTGGAGACGATGGGATTGGGGCCCGGTCCGGCACGTCCGGGCGCTCCAGGGGCGGCCGCCAGCAGGGCGGCGGCAATCAGGCCGGTCAGGTGGCCGGTCATGGGGTCTCCTCGATGCAGCGGCTCTCGATGCGGACCCGGTACGACTTCAGCTCGTCGTTCCAGTACTCTCCGTCGAAGCGGAAGGCGACCTGGGCGGGGGACATCTCCTGCTCGTCCTCCGGCGCCACCACCTTCGCGCCCTTCTTCACGCGTTCGTACAGCTTCAGGCCCACTTCGTACTCCATGAGGCGCACCTGCTCGGCGGCGCGCAGGAGCGTGTCCGCCTCCTGGCGCACGGCCTCGGCCAGCCGCGCGTCATGGACGCGGACCGCCTCGGCGCGGGAAAGGTCATACAGCTTGGTGAGGTGCGAGAAGAGCTGGTCGCCGAAGCTGCCGGCGTACCGGCCCAGCCGCTCGCCCTCCAAATCCAGCACCTCCACGAAGCGCGCGGCGCGCTTCGTGCCGCCATGGGCGTTGGCCGCGCGGCGCAGGCGCACGTCCTGCGTGAGGTCCTCGCGGTTGCGCACCGCCTCCAGCGAGTCCGCGAAGCGGCGCGTCAGCTCCTTGGCGGCGCGCTTGGCGGGCAGGTAGTGGCAGAGGTCGCGGTAGATGAGGGCGCGCAGGAGGTACTTGTCCGGGAGGAACTCGTCCCGGAAGGAGGGCGCGTCCAGCGTGGTGAGGATGCCCAGCGAGGCGCGCAGCTCGCCCAGCTTGTACCGGGTCCACGCCTCCTCCAGGTAGAGGCTGGCGCGGCCCGGGTCCAGCTCCGGCAGCTTGACGAGGTTGTACGCCTCCAGCGCGCCCTTGTAGTCCTTGCGCTCGTAGCGCAGGCGGGCCACCGCGAGCGCCGCCTCGTTGCGCGCCTCGCGGGTGAGCTTCTCGTCCTGGGACAGGGCGAGGAAGTCGGAGATGAGCTCGTCCGACGGCTCCTTCACCGACTTGAGCCGCGTGACGAGCAGCGCGAACCGGGCGTGGCTGGCCTCGGGGCTCGTCTCCGACAGCTTGGCGAAGTGGGTGTTGGCCCAGCGCTCGTTGCCCACGCGCAGGTCCACCAGGCCCTGCTGGTAGTGGGCGTACGCGCCGGTCTCCTCCGGGAGGAAGCCGAGGTCCAACGCGCCGAAGACCTGCTCGTCGATCATCACCTCGTCGTGCGGGCGGTCGGTGAGCTGCTTGAGCGCGTCCAGCGCGCGGGGCAGCACGTTGGGGTTGGAGCGCTCGCGGGCGATGCGGGCCAGGTACGAGGCGCCCGCGTGCGTCAGGCCCAGGTCGATGAGGCTCCGGGCGAGGAAGTACTGCCCCCAGGCGTAGTTCTCGTCCGTCTTCGGCGCCTGCTGCAGCCACGCGTACAGCGGGCCGGCGGCGGCGCGCGGGTCGCCGTCGAAGTAGTCCTGGAGCGCCTCGTCGAAGACGCCGGGGTCCACCTTCTTCGGCGCGGGCGGGGCGGCCTCCGCGGCCTCGGCGGGCTTCGCCGGAGCGGCGCCACCTTCCGGAGCGGGCTTGCCGGCCTCGGCGGGAGCGGGCGTGCCGCTGGCCGCGGGGGCGGGCGTGGAGGGCGCGGCACCCGCCGGGCGCTGGGCACCGGAGGGCGGCGGAGGCATGGGCAGGGCGCCGCCACCGGACTGCGCCGTGGCGGGCCTTGGGGACACGAGGAGCGCGGCGCTGGCGAGCGCGGCGATGAGTGAGCGGGGAGTCATTCCGTGGCGCCGAAGTTGAACGCGGTGCCGAGCTGGACCGAGAGGACGTTGTTGATGTTGGACGCGCCGGCGAAGACGACGTTGTTCGTCACGTCCAGACGGAAGGAGAGCGTCTGGCCGGAGAACAGCCGCAGGCCGAGGCCCAGGTTGACCGCGGGCCGGAAGCCGTCCGCGCGGTTGATCTTCACCACCGTGCCGCCACCCAGCAGGAAGGCCTCGAAGTGGAGCACCTGGCTGTTGAGGACGGCCGCCTTGCCGTAGAGCGGGCTCCAGACGAGGTCCGAGCCCACCATCCACTGCACCTGGTCCTCGTAGGCGGAGGCGGTGGGGGCCACGTCGAAGTCGCGCTCGAGCTGGGTGCGCAGGCTCGTCTGGATGTTGTAGCTGTAGGTGCCGCGGCCCACCTGCCAGCCGAAGGTGTCGCTGAAGTGGTACGTGTAGGCCACGGTGCCGATGAGGCCCTTGTAGAAGGCGTCATCCGGCAGCACGCCGACTCCGAGCAGCAGCTCATGGTGCATCCGGTACCGGCGCTCCTGGATGGCGGAGACGGCGCCGGGGTTCTCCAGCGCCTCGGCCTGCGCGCGGGCAAGGCCGGGCACCAGGAACAAGAGGATGAGCAGGGCGTATCGCACGGTGGGGGGCTTCCTGGAGGGGGTTGGCTCAGTAGCCGACCGAGTTGAAGAGGAACGGGTAGGTGATGATGACCACGCCGCCCTTGGGGGCGGGGAAGGTCCAGGACTTCAGATTGGAGAGGATGCAGGCCTCGACGGAGGCATTGCGCAGCGTGGAGGACTTCGTCTTGGCGGCGACGACGCGGCCGGCGGCGCCGATGGTCCACTCCAGCACCACCTTGCCGGCCAGGCCCGGGTCCTTGAGCAGGGCGCGCTCGTAGCAGCCGTGCACCTCGTTGAGGTGGCTGTTGATGACGCGGGCCACCGCCTCGCGGTCCACGGTGCCCTGGGTGGAGGCGATGCTGCGGGCCGTGGCGCGGGTGACGGTGCCACCCACCTTGCCCTTGCCCACGCCGCCCACGCCCAGCGCGCCGATGCCGCCGCCGCCCTTGCCGCGCAGGATTTCCGCGCCCAGCGTGGCGCCGCCGCCCTTGCCGCCGCCGCCCAGGCCGAAGGTGCCCAGCCCCGCGTTGGCGATGGGCGCCTTCCCGATGAGGCCGGACAGCTTGTAGTTGGAGCTCTTCACGTTCTTGCTGCCGGGGCCGCTGCCCAGCTTGTCCACCGCGGCCAGCAGGTCATTGGTGGCGGGGCCGGCGGCGGACAGCTTCGCCAGCGCCTTGAGCGCCTTGCTCTCCGGCGCGGCGGCCACGGCCTTGGAAGGCGGAGGCGGCGTCTTGTCCACCGGCTTGGGCGGGGCCTTCTCCG
Source organism: Myxococcus sp. RHSTA-1-4 (assembly GCF_020037125.1). Lineage (GTDB taxonomy): Bacteria > Myxococcota > Myxococcia > Myxococcales > Myxococcaceae > Myxococcus. The sequence goes on along the minus strand of NZ_JAIQDG010000001.1, from coordinate 160,814 downwards.
CCACCTTCTCCTTGATGGGCTTGGGCGCCTTCTCCTTCAGGGCCTCCAGCTTCTTCTTCGCCTCCTCCTTCTTCTTCGGCTCGGGGGCGATGAGGCGCAGGGCCACGGGGGGCAGGTTCTTCTGCGTGAAGTCCGCCGTCTCCGGCGTCTCCGGCTTCATGACGATGAAGGACGCGAAGGCGGCGCCGAAGAGGGCGAAGCACGCCAGCGCCAGCCAGGGCAGGCCGCTGAGCGGGTTGACGAAGACGCGCTCGGGCTTGGGGGCCGCGTAGGCCACCAGCGACATCTGTCCCTGCGTCAGGCGCGCGGCGGTGCCCTCGCGCAGGGTGATGAAGCGGCGGCTGCCGTCGGACTCCAGCGCCGCGCCGGTGACGGGGGCGAAGCGGCCGTCGTTGCCGCTCTTCTCCACCTCGGTGCCCGGGGGCACGAAGAGGCGGAAGGCGCCGTTGAGGGACTCGGCGAGGGTGAAGGGCGCGCCCGTCTCCGGCAGCGTGAAGCCCCACAGGGGCATGGCGCCGGGGAGGTCCAGCGAGGCCTGCACGGGCTTCTTCTTGTCCGGCGCGAAGCGGCGCGCGTCACGGCGGATGGCGCCCCAGTACAGCTCCAGGTAGAGCTGCGCTGTGCCCTTGCCCGGTGCGATGCGCGGCGCGTGCGTGGGGCGCGTGGCCACGCGCTGCTCCTGGAGCAGCGGGCCCCCCGGCTCCGGAAGCGGCTCCAGCGCGAGGTCCGCCATCAGGTCGTCCGCGAGCATCACGCCCGGGTTGGCGGCGGGCTTCGGCTCCTGCGCGGCACGGCGGCGCACCGAGGGAAGGGTGCTGGCCGGCACGGGCGCGGGCGCCTGCTGCTGCTGCGAGGGCCACTGCGCGTGCGTGCCCGGAGCGGGTGCGGAGGCCTGCTGCTGCGAGGGCCACTGCGCGTGCGTGCCCGGCGCGGCCACGGGCGGGACGGCCTGCGGCTGCGGCGCGGGCATGGGGATGACGGCGGGAGCGACGGCCTGCGGGGCCGCGGGCGGCGCGTAGGCGGCCTGCGTCACCGCGTTGGAGCCGCGCACGGCGGCCGGCGCCGGAGTCTGCGGCACGGCGCGCACCGCGGGGACGGTGGCGGCGAGCGGCTGGGCCGGAGGAGCGGCCGGCGCCGCCGGGCGGAGCTGCCGCACGGACGCGGACTGCTGCGGCATGGGCGCGGGGGCCACGGGCGGAGGCGGCTGGGCGGCGCCGAGCAGCGCGGCCACTTCCGGAGGCGGCTGCGGCTTGGCCTCCTGTGGCCTCTGCGCCAGCACGCGGGTCTTCAGGACGAATGGGCCGCAGAGCACCTCGTCCATGGAGCGGATTTCACACGCGGAGACGCGATGGCCGTTGACGAACAGGCCCGTGGTGGAGCCCGCGTCCTGGACGGCCGCGCGCCCGTTCTGGAAGTAGAGCAGCGCGTGGCGCGGCTCCACGGACGGGTCATCCAGCCGCAGGTCGGACGCGGGGTCGGACCCGAGCGAGTACGTGCCGGGGACGAACACCTCCGTCCCGACGAGCAGACCGTCGCGGAGGATGACAACTTGCAGGACGCTGGGCTGACCGCTCAACGGTGACGCTCCCTTCGAGGGCTGGTGGGCGGTGCTTCCCTACTGGTCGTACACCGTGGAGAGCGTCTCGGCGCGGAAGCTCTCGCGTTCGCGGATCATCGACCGCGTCTTCAGTTCCTTGCGGTCATAGAGATAGACGGCCCCGGACTTGTTCGTCTGTCCCTGGATGAGCCGGTCATCGAAGTCGATGCGGGCCGGGCCGCGCTGCGGCGGGGCCGCGGAGGCGGCGGCGTCGGGCTCGCCCGTCACCGGATCCGCCACGGCGGGGCTCTTCGTCTCAATCTTCGGCGGAGCCTTGGAAGAGGCCTTCTTGCCGGCCTTGGCCTTCGCCGCGCGCGTTGAACGGCGGCCCTGGGCCCAGGTGTCACTCGGGATGAGCAGCGTGCTGATTCCGAGGAGCTGGGCGACGGCAATGCAGAGGAGGAAGCGTCGCATCATCAACAGGTTAAGCGATGCGTGTACCGAGCTGTCAACGCACACTCCAGGGTCATTTCGCACGCCTCGACACACAGGTGTGGTGGGCACTCCACCCCATGTGGGGCGCGTCCTCCACGGATCGGCCCGCGCTTTGCCGGAGCGCTGGAAAGATGGCGTGGGATGGCGTGCCGTGCCGCTCCCGCAGCCGCAGTGCTGCCGAGCAGGCAGAGGCTCGAGATCATCGCGGCGCGGCGGTGCTTGAAGGATGCTGCGGCGAGGAGGTCTCGGACCCGACGTGACACGCACGGCACACAAGTGGGGAGTGGTCGCGGCGCTGGGAGTGATGCTGGCCGCCGCGGGAGTGGTGGTGCTGCGCCGGGGCGCACCCACGCCCGAGCCGGCCGGACCCACGACTCCCGTGGAGTCCACCTCGCGGCCGAAGCTCGTGTCCGTGGGCCCGAAGCTCACCAGCAACGAGACGTCGCAGCCGCTCTCGGTGTACGGCGAGCGGCTGGTGCCGGGCCTGAAGCTGGTGCTGGGGCCGCCGCTGTCGCGCGAGCTGCCGCTGGTGGTGGTGGACGCGGGCCACGCGTACGCCCGCCTGCCTGCCGGCCTGGCGCTGCCGGAGGACTCTCCGCAGGCGGTGGTGGAGGCGCGGCTGTCGCCGGAGGGCGAGGGCTCCGCGCGCCTGACGGTGGTGAACGACACGGCCTTCCCGGACCTGACGGGGCTGGCGCTGTCCCCGGATGGGCGCACGCTGTTCATGGCCTCGCCGCCCACGGACACGGTGTTCGCGCTGGACGTGGAGTCGGGCCGCGTGGAGCGGCTGGCGGTGGGGGACGGGCCGTCCGCTTTGGCCACCTGGAAGGACGCGGAGGGCCGGCCGTGGCTGGGCGTGGTGCACCGGTACCAGCCGGAGCTGCGCCTGTACGCGCTCGACGCGCCGGGGAGCGCGCCCAGGGTGCTGCCCGCGCCGGTGGGCGCGCACGGGCTGGAAGTGGATGGCGTCAGCGGCGTGGCCTTCGTGGCGGAGCACGTGCGGGACAGGGTCCACGCGCTGTCGCTCGCCGACGGGGCGGTGAAGTGGTCCGCGGCGGTGGACCCCAACCCCCGCGCGCTGGCGCGGTGGAAGGACCTGCTGGCGGTGGGCAGTCTCCAGACGGGGCAGTTGGAGCTGCTGCGCCAGGCGGACGGCGCGCCGGTGGCCACGGTGGTGCCGGGGCCGGGTGTGTCGATTCTGGGGGGCCACACGGAGCCCTTCCGCGAGCAGGTGATGGGGGGCAAGGCGCCCCGGGCGCTGGTGGCGAGCGAGCGGCTGGGGCGCCTCTTCATGGCGAGCCTGGGGCCGAACGTGGGCCCCAATCCGAGGCGCATGGAGGTGAGCGCCAACAGCGGCGTGGCGGTGGTGGACCCGGCGGGCGGCGCCTACGTGCGGCACCGCGGCTTCGGCGCGGGCGTGACGGAGGGGCTGGCGCTGGACGACGCCGCGGGGCTGCTCTACGCGGCGGACGTGGGCCTCGGCCGGGTGCGGGTGCTGGACGCGCGCGCGCTGGTGGGCGCCGAGAAGGCGGCGCGCGGCGCGGTGCTGCAGGAGGTGGCGCTGACGCCCCCCGAGGGCACGCCGCGCATCCGCCCTGCCGCGGACTTCACGGCGAAGGACCGTGCGGGAGAGGAGCTGCACTCCGGGCCGCGCGCGCTGGCGCTGTCGCCGGACGGGGCCACGCTCTACGTGCTCAACCGCTTCACGCGTACGGTGGCGCTGGTGGACGTGCGCGAGGCGCGCGCGGGCAAGGCCCGCGTGGTGCGCCAGCTCCCGGTGGTGCAGGGCCGCGCGCAGGCCAAGCGCCGCCTGGGGCAGGTCCTCTACTACGTGGACCTGGGGCGCACGGGGCTTACGTGCGACGGCTGCCACATCGAGGGCCACACGGGGGGCGTCTTCTACGAGAAGATGCGGCCCAACAACCGCGTCTACCGCTCCACCACCGCGCTGGGCAGCCGGGACACGCCGCCGTACTTCACACCCGCCAGCCACCACAGCCTCGCGGACACGGTGAGCTTCGTGGGCGGGCGCAACCGCTTCCACAACCCGGACCCGTCCCCCGAGGAGGTGGAGGCGCTCTCCCTCTTCACGGCGCTGATGCCCACGCCGCCCAACCCCTTCCGGGGCGCGGCCGGCGCGCCGCTGGAGACGGTGGAGCTGCCGGACGGAAGGGTGGGGCGGCCGGCGCGCGGGCGCGAGCTGTTCGAGGGGAAGGGCCGCTGCGTGGAGTGCCACCCCGCGCCGCTCTACACGCTGGACCAGGACGCGGCCACGCGCGGGCAGTACCTGGACGTGGGCACGCCGGTGGCGCTGCCGCTGCGGCTGGAGCTGCAGGACCTGGTGGTGGGCGCGGCGCCGCCGTCGCTGGTGGGCACCTGGGACGTGTGGCCCCTCTTGACGAGCGCCACGGCGGGCTACGCGGTGAAGGACGGGCGGCTGGTGGTGGACACGCGCTTCCCGCTGCGCGCGGTGCTGGAGACCTCGGGGCCGAAGCACGGCAACGCGCAGGCGCTCACGGCGGAGGAACGCGATGACCTGCTCGCGTTCCTGCTGACGCTGTAGACGGCCGGACCTGGATGGGACTGCTCGAATGGCCTGGGCCCGGAACCCTCGTATCGGGTTCCGGGCCCATCACCCCGCGAGCTCATGCCTCCCGGAACGTACCGCGGAAGCTCGCCGGGTCAGCAGCGGTCGTTGCACTGACCGCTGCCGTCGGGGTTGATGTAGAAGTCGATGCCCCAGGTGTTCCAGTCGCAGTAGTGATTGCGCTCGTGGTACTTGAACAGGGTGCCGCTCCCATCGCAGATGTCGTATTCGTCGGCGCACCAGAGGCCCCGCTCCTCCCAGGGCTTCACGTCGATCTTGTTGTCATAGATGCACTCGATCGACTGGGAGAGGTCCGAGTAGCTCTTGATGGCATAGGTGTCGCCGCTCAGGGACTGGATGTTGCCGCCATCGAACTTGTACTGGCCTCCCTCCAGGACGAAGGAGAGCGGCTTGCCCAGGGGGCGCCCATCGAAGGCCACGTAGAGGAGGATGGCCTGGGGGCGGGACTCGGCCTTCAGCACCGAGAAGCGGCCTCGGACGGAGTCCACCTCGCCCCCGAGCGCGTCGATGAGGTTGGCGCGGTCCTGGTCGATGAAGCGGGCCATCGCGCGGGTGGGATGCTTGCGCTGGATGCGCTCCTGCTTGCTTCCGGACATGAGCCTGGTGGCCGCCTGGGAGTCGCGCTGGATGAGGGCCTCGGCGTACGACTCGAGCTGGTGCAGCAGCTGGGAGGCCGTCCGCGGGTCGACGCCTCTCGGTGAATCATTGTCAGCCATGGCCGGGGTGGCGGATAGGAGCATGAGCGAGAACAGCGAATACAGCACGGATTGACAGCCCTTCATTGTGTGCCTCCATTGTGAGTGGTTGCACCTTGAGGGACGAGCCTGAGAGGGATTGTTACTCGTTCGCTCCGGGGGCGGGGGCTTCATCCGCCCGTGGATGCGGGGCCAGGTCGCGCAGGAGGGCGGCGTTCGCCGGGTCCGCCCGCAGCAGCTCCTCGGCCAGCTCGTCGTGGACCCGGTGGTGCTCGTGGGCCTCCGCGAGCTGGCCCTGCTCATGGGCAATCTTCTCCAGCATGGAGTGGATGGTGATGAGGATGCCCGTGAAGAACTGGCGGTCCGGGTCGGACTGGCGCAGGCGCGTCGCGAGCTCGAGCGCCTGACTGTATTCCGCGCGCGCTCTTGCCAGGTCCTTGTTCATGAGGGCCGCGTCGCCACTCGTCATGTGGGTGATGATTCGGCCAATCAGGATGCCGGGCTCCTGGGTCGCGCCCAGGCTCGTCAGGAGCCGCTCCACCTCCTGGCCGATGTCCTCGCGCACCTCGGCCGTGCCGGCGATGGCGGCCAGCTTCTCGGTCTTGAAGTGGAGCCGCCGGACCACGTCGACGACTCCGGACAGGCGGCGCTCCAGCTCGGCGCGCTGGTGATGCTCGCTGAGGGCCACCGCCACGCAGAGGGCCATGCCCACCAGCGTCCCCGCCCGCGTCAGCCACCGGCGCAACCCCCTCCGGTACTCCCGGGCCTCGCAGGCCACCAGGAAGTCCCGCACCGGCGCCGTCAGCAGCCGCTGGTGCTCGTCGCGGATGAGGCGCGCGAAGCGCAGCCGCGCTCCGGTGGCCAGGTAGGACACGCCTCCGTCCGGGTCTCGACGGTGCGCGTGCCACGTCTCCGCCATGGCTTGCAGCTCGCGCCAGCGGAGCAGCCGCTTGCGGTTCTCCCGCAGCCAGCCCCGCAGGCGCTGCCACCGGCGGATGAGCGCCTCGTGCGCTACTTCCAACCAGACGCGGCCGGCTCCCTCCGTCTCGCTGCCTCGAATCAGCAGCCGCGCCGTCACCATCTTCTCCAGCATGCGGTCGAAGGCGGCCCGGGCGTCAGGCTCCTCGGGCCGGATGTCCTCCAGCCACACCCGCCGCCGGCTGTCGGGCGTGGACTCATCCCCCAGGGCAATCAGCTCCTCGCGCAGGCGCCGGGCCTGCTGGCGCTCGTCCTCCGCCAGCGTGTCGTACAGCCGCTCCGCCGTCCGCGTCAGCGCGCCCGCGACACCCTCCATCTGCGCGTACATCCGGTGCGTCAGCCGGTTGCCATCGCGCCCCTGCCACAACAGGTCCAGCGCATGCTCCAGCAGCGGCAGCGCTCCCGGTTCCTGCCCCACGTCGCGGCACAGCCGGTCCACCAGCCCCGCTTCCAGCTCCAGCCCCACCCGGCGCGCCGGCTTCTCGATGGCCTCGACCAGCTCCTCCGGGCCGAGCTGCGCCACGAACACCCGGTGGGCCTCGGAGTACACGACGGCGTCCAGCCGCGTGCCGTCGTCCAGCGCCACCTCTCCGCAGCGCTCGAAGGCGTCCACCCGCAGCGTGGCCACCACCACGCACTCCAGCTCAGGCGTCCGGGTCAGGGCCCAGAGCGCCCGCATCAGCGCCTGGCGCTCGGCGCCCTCCAGGTGCGTGAACACCTCCTCGAGCTGGTCCACCACCAGCAGCAGCTTGTGGTCCGGACGCGCCTGCCTCAGCCGGCGCGCCTCCGCCACCACGTCCTGCTGCTGGGCCCCTTCGCCGTCCGGCAGCGGCTCCGAATCCCAGACACGGTGCAGCCGTTGCCGCAGCTCCCGCAGGGGCTCGGAGCGCACGCCCGCCGCCTTCGGCTGGGGACGCCCCAGCTCCGTGGGCCGCACCGTCACCACGTCCCACGTCTCCGCCGGGAGCCGGGGCACCAGCCCCGCCATCACCACCGAGGACTTCCCCGCGCCGGACGCGCCCGCCACCACCTGGAAGCGGGGCCGCTTCTCCCGTCCCGCCTCGTCCACCCGCGCCAGCAGCTCCGCCTCCAGGCGGCTCCGGCCGAAGAAGAAGCGCCGGTTCTTCGGCCCGAAGGGCAGCAGCCCCCGGTAGGGCCGCAGCACCACCGGCCTCAGGTCCGCCTCGCCCGTGCCGCGCGCGTAGAGCTGCAGCGAAGCCCAGTCGAAGCCCTTCGCCTCCACCCTCAGCCTGCGCCGCGCCGCCGCCAGGGCCTCCTCCAGCGAGCGGGAGTCCACCAGCAGCTTTTCGTACAGCGTCCGCGCCAGCAGCACCGAGCCCTCGGCCGTCATGGGCAGCCGCGAGGCCACCACCATCTCGATGCCCGCCCGGTGAAGCTCCTGCGCCATGCTGCCCAGGTGGCTGGCCAGCCTGCCGCCGTCCCCGCCATGACACGCGCACAGCACCACCAGCCGGAGTGTGCCCCGGTACGGTGCCAGCGCCGCGGCCAGTGCCCCCGCGTCCACCCACTGCTTGCCGCCAGAGTCCCCCGGCGCGTTCCACGCCAGCCCGAAGTGGCTGGAGGTCGGCGTCTCCACGAGGGTCCCGTGGCAGAGCAGGTGCAGCACGGACACCGGCTCCCGCGCCTCGCGGGCCGCGCTCAGCGTCCGCTCCAGGCCCTCCAGAGACACTCTCGGCAGCACGTCGCGCCGCGGGTCGAAGCCGAAGCCTCCCTCCAGGCTGGCCTTCAGCAGTGCCTCCTGGTGCCGCTCGTCCGGCACCGCGCCGCCCGCCTCGGACCAGGCCATCAGCACCCGTCCCTCCCGCACCTCGCCCAGGGATGCGACCTCCAGATGCTCTCTCGGCCACTCGTAGCGCAGCGAGAAGCCGGGGATGTCCGCCAGGTGCTGCCCACTGTCCTTCAGCGTCACCAGCTCCCACGGCAGCGAATACAGCTCCGCCGCGGAAGAGCGCAGCACCAGCCTCACCGCCCGGCCGCTTCGCGCGTGCCGCTCCAGCGTCTCCTCGTGCCCGCCCCAGTCCAGCGCGTCCAGGAAGCCGCGGATGTCCTCGCCCAGCCGCCGCGCCGCCACTGCGTCCGGCACCCGTCCCGCCAGCGCCTCCAGGTCCGCCAGCACGCGCTCGCTCCAGGGGAAGGTCGCGCACCGGAGGCCTCCCTCGCCCACCCGCAGCCGGTACTCCTGGGGCTTCACGTCATGGAAGCCGTAGGGGTCCCCCGCGTTTTGCGCCCGCGCCAGCTCCAGCACGACCTCGTAGGGATTGGCCTCCACACTGACTTCCGGCTTCTCACCCTCACCTTCACCGCATGCGGACCACGGGCTCACCGTCATCAGGCGCACCGTTCCCATGAGGCCTCCCCTCCACTCCGCGAGAGCGGACCCGTGCGCCGACCCTACCCGCTCCTTACAACACGACGCTGAAGGGCGGATTTCTTGCGCACGCGCCCGGGAACCTTGCCGCGGGTAACTAATTCCTCGCATGCCGTCCTCTCGTATCGAGGAGCACCCACGCTGCTCTCCGTGGCTCCCTGACACGAGGCGATGGATGGATGGCCAGGAACCGCTGCTGCCATGTGATGGCGAGGCTCGCGAAGAGCCACCGCCAGAGGTGCCTCTCCAGCTGGGTGGGGACCGACCCTCGGAATCCCCTCACCCGCGAGGGCAGTCCGCCGGTGCGGACCCCTCCCCGCGGGGTAGTGCCCGTGTCATAAGGTTGCCCGTTCGTTCCCGGCAATCGCACGCGGAACGCGGGGGGCCCTCCGTGCCAATGGACAACGGAAGCGATGAGCACTGGACCAGTGCCTTCGTCGCGCGCGAGCGGCGGTGGCTGCTCGTCCAGATGACCCAGGTCTGCCGCAACGCCACCGACGCGGAGGACCTGGTGCAGGAAGCCCTGTTCCGGTTCCTCCAGACCTTCCGCTCGATGGAGACACGCCCCAACGAGCGCGTCTGCCAGACGTGGCTGGTCAGCACCGCAACCCATCTCTTCTATGACCAGTGCCGCCGGCGGCGCGTGCAGGAGCAGAACGCGAAGGACCCGCACCTCCAGAACGAGGTCGTGGAGGCGCACGAGCACCACACGCCCTCGGCCCTCGAGTCCATCACCGACGAGCGCTTCTCCGCGGCCATGCGGACGCTGAGCAAGAAGGAGCGGGAGACCTATGAGCTGCTCACGGCGGGGAAGAAGTACAAGGAGATTGCCCGCATCCTCGGCGTGAAGCTGGGCACCGTCGGCAAGCGCATCCACGACGCGCGCCACCGGCTGCGCGAGTTCCTGGCCCCCACTGATGATGATTCCGGAGAGCACTGATGGCCAGCCCCTGTGAGAACGTCGAGCTGTTCGTGGACGGGGAGCTCGCTCCCGAGGACGCGGAGTCCTTCCGGCAGCACCTGCCGGACTGCATGCGCTGCCAGCGCGAGGTCGCGGACCTGATGCAGCTCAGGCTGCTGTCCCGGCGCCACGCCGAGTTCGCGGAAGCCGAGCCCCCGCGCGCGCCCGTTCCCCTCTTCCGGAGGCGCCCCTTCATGCTGGGGGTGGCCGCCCTCGCCGCGGCCCTCCTGGTCATGGTCGGGGTGAGACTGCTGCGGCCCTCCGCGCCGAGTCACGACGTGTGGCTGGCGCAGCGCCCCCAGCGCCTGCTGGAGGCACGCCTCGGGCACCCGGGCGCGGACATCCACCGTCCCCTGGCCGCGAAGATGATGGGCGGTGGCGGCCCTCTCGAGGACCTTCCGTTCGATGCGCTCGCCTGGCTGGAGCGCGAGGACGCCCACGGCCTGGCGGCGGCCTTTCTCGTTCGCGACGACCCGGGCCTGGCGGACCAGGCGCTCCGCAAGCTGGAGAAGCTGCGGCGCTCGCCGGAGCTGGACAACGACCGCGCGGTGGCGCTGCTGCTCAAGGGCAGGCCGGACGAGGCGCTGAGGCTGCTGGACGCCGTGCTGCGGGAGCACCCGCGCCACGCACAGGCCCTGTGGAACCGGGCGCTGGCGCTGCGCGAGCTGGGCCTGTCGCTGATGGCGGCCCGCACCTTCTCCGAGGTCACCGCCCTGCGCGAGCCCGGCTGGTCCGAGGAAGCCCGTCAGAAGGCCGAGGCCCTCCGGCGCACCACGTTCGAGCGGAGGGACCGGTGGATGGCGGCGTTCCAGTCGGGCCTGGCCCTGCTCGAGGCGCCGCCGGCCATCCTCCCCGAGGGCTTCAGCCAGCTCCCGATTGCGCGCCTCTTCTTCTACAACGCCATCCGCGCCGCGCCGAACCGCGAGCGCGTGCTGGAACTGCTGCCCCTGGCGCGGGAACTGGACGCTCGCGCGGGCAACGGCGTGCTGGAGGGTTATGTCCGCCGTGTCGCCGAGGCGGACTTCTCCCGCCGCGCCCCGCTCGCGAGGCACTACGCGGCCCACGTCCGGGAGCATCCCCCGCGCGAGGAGCAGGAGCGCATCATCAAGGCGCTGCTCCAGTCCCGCGAGGACGACATCCTCCTGGGCTCGCTCGCCACCTGGGACGCCTCGACCCGCCACCTGGAGCTCTACACGGCGAAGGCCGCGGCCACCGGGGACCTCTGGTTCCAGCTCCACGCGGCGCAGGAGCGGGCGAAGGCCGAGCTCGCCGCGGGAGACACGGAGCGAGCCATCCGGACGCTGCTCGACGCACGCAAGCTCTGCCCGGCGCGCGGAATGGAATACCGCTGCCTCTTCCTGGAGCGGGACCTGTCCCATCTCTACAACCAGCGCTACATGGCGGAGGCCGCGCTCGCCCACGCGAAGAAGGGCTGGAGCGACGCGCGCGCCGCCAACGAGTGGAACCTGGAGGGTGACCTGCTGTGGATGCTCTCGCAGGTCTCCCGCATCGTGAACGACGCGTCCCTGACGCGCGCCTACCTGGGCGAGTACCTCGAGCGCGGCCGGGGGAATCCCGTCGATGAGCACCGCGTCCACCAGCACCTCGCGAGCATGGCGTTCCAGGAACTGCGTGTGGACGAAGCCCGGAGGGAGATGGACGCCGCGCTGGCCACGGGCCTGCCGCTGACGTCCGCTGGGGCCCTTGTCCTGGCGGACATCTCCCGGTTGAAGCGCGCGCCAGGGGACGAGGCACACCTGAAACGCGCGCTGGATGCGGCCCGTCCCTCGCTCAGCGCGGGCGGGCGCGCGGTCGCCACGCACATCCTGGGGCGGTTCTACATCGAGCAGGACGCCGGGCGCGGGCGCGACCTGCTCTGGCGTGCCATCCAGGAGGCGGAGGTCCCGGGGCTGGAGGAAGACTCGTTGGCACGGCGTGCTCGTGCTTACAGCTACACCTCGCTCCTCCATGACGCGGGCCGGCGCGGCGACTTCAAGGAAGCGCTGGAGTTGTTCTCGCGTGAGCGCGGGCTGAAGCCGCCTGGCCAGTGCCTGCTGGCCATCAGCGCGGACTCCGAGCGGACCCTCCTCCTGGCGTTGAGTCCTTCCGGAGAGCTGCTCGGCCATTTTGATGAGTCCCGGCGTCATCCCCTGCCCGAGCGACTGGACGGCGTGGTGCCGGAGAAGTTGCTGGCCGTCCTGCGCGGGTGCTCGCGGGTGGAGGTCCTGGCCCGGCCTCCCCTGCATGGCCGGGCGGGGCTGCTCCCTCCGGAGCTGGCCTGGAGCTACCTGACACGCACCACTCCGCCTCCCGCGCAGCGCACGGGGCCCGCGGTCCACCTCGTCGTCTCCGACGTGGCCGTGGAGTTGTCGCCGGACAGTCCCCTCAAGCGGCTCAATGCATGGACCCCCGGCTTCGGCCCCGATGAGCAGCGCGTCACCTTGTCCGGGACCGAGGCGACGCCCCACCGCGTTCTCGCCGCCATGAAGGACGCGACCGAAATCGACCTGGTGACCCATGGCATCATCAGCGGCCACGCCAACACTTCATTCCTGCTGCTGGCTCCCGGGCCGGAGGGCGCGGAGCTGCGCGTTCCACAGGTGCGCGGCGCCTCGCTGCGCGGCGCTCCCTTCGTGGTGCTCGCGGCCTGCCACGCGGCCCACACGGCCTACTCGTTCGACTCGCCCTTCAGTCTTCCTGTCTCCTTCATCGAGGCGGGCGCGCGTGGAGTGCTCGCGGCGACGGTGGAGATTCCCGACCTGGAGGCAGAGTCCTTCTTCAACGCGGTCCGTGAGCGCATCCGCTCCGGGGCGCCTCCGGCCATCGCGCTCCGCGACGAGCGCGTGCGGTGGCTGGGGCAGAAGCAGGGGGCGGCGTGGCTCGAAAGCGTCCTGCTGTTCGAGTGAAGCGCGAAAAAGAAATGAATCTCGCGAAGTAATAAAGCGCGGTGGCTGCGTCCTATGGAGTGGGTAGGGCAAATCTCCTCTACCCAGCACAGGGGGACGCGAAGTCATGAGCCAGCAGGAGCCAGCCTTCTACAACCTGGAGTTCTTCGGGGATGCCCCATTCTGGAACGGAGCCGGGGACGCCGCGCGGCGCACCTTTCTCATGCCGCTGCCCAACCCCGCCGAGTTCCTGGCCTTCGGCGTGGTGGGCCCATCGTCGACGGTGCACTTCGTGGCCCGGGGCCGGGCGCTCGAGCACCTGGGCGAGTTCACCGCCCGGATGGCCCAGGCTGGCGCCACCGTGGAGCTGTACGCCCGGCCGCCGCTGCCGTGGCCCCTGGTGAAGCGTTACACCTCCGACGAGCCGTACGAGAGTGGGGAGACCGACGGGCCCAAGCCTCCGCCCATCAACGGCCTCATGGGCTACGGAGGGGGGGCGACCGAGGAGTATTCGCTGACGAGGTCCATCACCACCGAGAACGTGGGGTGGCCCTCGGAGACCACCCGGAAGGTCGTCGTCATGAAACCGAACGACAACGAGTTCTTCGCCTTCGGCGTGTGCAGCTCGCCGGGGCCCCTGTTCGTGTTCGCGGCCCGGGGCAACATGGCCGACCTCGGGAGCTTCGCCGACCGGATGACGCTGGCCCGGGCCTCCGTCGAGTACCCCGAGCAGCCCTCGGAGTCGTACCTGCGGGACTACCTCGAGTACCTCAGGCGCGACTTCTCCATCACCCTGTCCCAGGTCACCCCGCTCGTGCGCGTCACCGAGAGCGCCTTCTCCGACAACCAGGCGGCGGCCTCCGCCTTCTAGCGGGGTGGCGTGGAGGCAGGAGGAACCACCTTGAACCCGGAGCGCGGGGGAAGCCCGATGACCGTCGAGCTGCTGCTGGCCCACGCCGTTGAGGTCGGGGCCGTGCCCCGTCGCGGGCTTCCCCTGGAGTCGTTCCGGAGCGCTCCGCGGCCCGAGCCCGTCGAGGAGCCCGACGCGCTGTGGGATGCGACGGGAGACCCGAACGACCTGGGCCGCCAGCGCTGGGGGTTGGTGGCGCCCCGAGGGCCTCGGGGCGACCGGTTGCTGGCGCTCGTCGAGCCACTGCGGCGGTGGCGTCAGGAGGGGCAGGGCGGCGCGCCCGTCATCGTCCACCGCGTCCCGTCCGTCATGGACGGGCCGTATGCCATGCGCTGGAAGAAGGAGGTCTTCCGGCACGAGGGCACCTCGGAGAAGGACAGGCCGCGCTACCTGCTGCTGCTGGGGGACCTGCACGAAGTCCCGCTGGAGCTGCAGCAGTCGCTGTCCACCGATGCCTTCGTGGGGCGGCTGGCCTTCGCCTCCGACGCGGGCTACGAGGCCTATGCCGAGAAGGTGCTGCGCTGGGAGCGCGCGGCCGCGAGCCAGACGCGGGCGCGGATGCTCTTCTACACCGCGCGCGACGGCTCCGCCGCGACGGAGCTGGGACACCGCGCGCTCATCACACCCAGCGTCACGGCCTGCCGCGAGCGCCAGGAGGAGGCGGGCTTCCCTCCGGCGGACATCCTCGAGCTGGGCGCCAGCGGGGCGGTGCCCATCGAGCACCTGCTGGACCATGCGACGCGGCCCGGGCCGGGTGTGCTCTTCACGTTGAGCCATGGCAGGGGGCGGCCCCCCGGGGGCTGGGAGCGGCCCGAGGCCCGGCGGGAGCACCAGGGAGAGCTGAAGCTGCCGGACGGGCGCTTCCTTCCGGCGGCGGCGCTTGCGTCACGTCCCTTCCTGCCGGGCGGCATCTGGTTCAGCTTCGCGTGCTTCGGCGCGGGGACTCCGGCGCGCAGCAGCTACGCGCACTGGCTGCGCAAGCTCCCGGAGAGCGACCCGAACGCGAGGAGGGGACTGGAGGCGGCGCCCCAGGCCGGGGAGCCTCCCTTCATCGCCGCGCTGCCCCAGGCCGCGCTGGCCAACCCCGAGGGGCCGCTGGCGGTGATGGGACACGTGGACCTCGCCTGGTCCCACAGCTTCAGCGACCGGGGCCGTGGCACGCCCTCGCGCTTCATCGAGCTGCTGAAGGAGCTGGCCCGGGGCAGCCGCGCGGGCGTCGCACTGCACTCACTGATACAGGTCCTCAACGAGACGAGCAGCGAGCTGACGTCGCTCTACAACCAGGAGGAGCTGGAGCGCGCGCACGGGAGCCCGTCCTCCATTGACGGCGTGGAGCGCGCCCGGCTGTGGATGCTGCGCCAGGACCTGGCCAACTACATCCTCCTGGGCGACCCCGCCGTCCGCCTGCCGCTGGCCTCCGCCCGTGAGTCCGCCCCCGCCACGGACGGGCGCGTGGCGATGCGGGCGCTGCTGGGGCCTCGCTTCGGAGGAGCGCCCCCGTGTGCACCCGCGCCGCGTGCCATGGCGCCGGAGGAGGGGATGGAGGCGGCCATCCTCGCGCTGCTCACCGGCCAGCGCGTGCCGGAGGACCTCGCCGCGGAGCACGGCGTCGCGCTCGATGAGCTGCGCCGGTGGGAGGAGCTGTATCGCGCCGCCGGACGCGAAGCGCTGGCGCGGTACCGGTCCGGGCACGGGTGAGTCACCGCGCGCTCGCGTCCATCCATCCGGGGTGCCAGGAGGGCAGCCGGCCCGGCGAGACTGTTCCACGGCGGGCTGAAATCTCGGCTCCAGTTGTGCCGCATCCGCGCCGAATCCGAGATGTACCCATGCTGTCGCTTGCGTCACCTCGGGGGGCTGAGGTGTAGAATCCGGCCGATGCGCGCTCTTTCGCGTTGTGCCTGGCTCCTCGTTCCCGTGCTGCTCATGTCGTGCTCCGACGCGGGCCTTTACGCCCTCGACGGGCGAGGCCCTGGCGGGAAGGACCGCGCCAGCTTCTCCGGCAATGTGTGCGTCCCCCTGGCGGGCGGCGAGGCCTTCCCCACCAAGGTGCTCTTCGCCATCGAGGGGGGAGACGGCGTGGAGGCGGAGATGGTCGGTTATGCCACCGACGGCCTCTCCACCCTCACCAGCCGCTTCTCCGGCCCCTTCGTCCAGTTCGGCCTCGTGGCGTACCACACCGTCGCCACCGGCCTCCTGGGCAGCTTCTCCGACGCGTCCGAGTTCCAGGCCACGCTGCCGCGCTACGCCTCCTACCAGGAGTCGGGCCCCGTCAGCGTGCGCTCCGCCCTGCGGCTGGCCAAGACGCTGCTGTCCGGCGACATGCAGACGTCCTGCCGCGGCGAGGTGGCCCGCACGCGCTACATGGTGGTGGTCATCGTCCGCAACCGTGACACCACGTGTGCCCGCGCCCGGGGGAGTGACGACTTCCGCTCGGGACTGGACTCGCGGTGCGTGGCGCTCTCCTCGGCGACGGGCTGCAACGCGAACACGGGCGCCCAGACCGCCTGTGATGCCGCGTGCGGCGAGTGTGAGCTGACGGCCGTCACCGGCGAAATCAAGGCCCTGGCCGAGCAGTTCGGCGCGGGCGAGGTGGTCGTCCAGCCCATCTACGTGCGCGGCACCACCGCGGACGTCTATACGCGCCAGGCCGTGGCCGCCATCGCCGCCGCCGGTGGCACCGAGCCCCTCGAGGTGGACTTCGCGGGTCTGCCCGGCGCCCTTACCAACATCAAGTACGCCGCGCGCCAGAACACCCTCAAGCTCAAGCGCTTCATCGCCTTCAACCGCAACGTGGCGGTCCGCGCCGGCCAGTCGCTCCCCGACAGCGACGGCGACGGCCTGCCCGACGTGGACGAGGACGCGCTCGGCACCGACGCGCTCCAGCTCGACACGGACCAGGACGGGCTGATGGACGGCCTGGAGGTCCGCATGGGGTTGGACCCGCTCCAGCTCGACACCATCAACGGCTGCAACGTGTCCCTGGACGAGGACGGCGACCGGCTCAACACCTGCGAGGAGCGCGTGCTGGGCACCGACCCGTGCATCGGCGACACGGACGGGGACGCGGTGCCGGACCTGGTGGAGACGCTGTCCATGACGAATCCGCTCGTGCCCGAGGACCTGCTGGACTCGGACCGTGATGGCCTCTCCAACGTCTCCGAGGTGGAGGCCCATGGCGACCCGCTCAGCGCCGACCTCGACTTCCACCGGGAGCGCGGCTACGGCTACAACCTCGTCGAGTCCGAGCCCACCGCCGACGGCCGCACCTGCTACGCCGCCCGCGCGGAGAACATCACCGTCGTCCCCACCCGCGCGCGGCCCCACCCCTTCATCCCGGGCGAGGTCATCCCCGCGGGCACCAACGAGGTCTACCTCTACCTCCAGGCCGGCCGGGACAATGACCCTCGCGGTGCCGGCATCGGCTCGCTCCTCATCCAGCCCATCCAGTACAGCGAGGACTCCGGCCGCGAGCCCGCCGGCGTCATCTCCCTCGACCCCAGCGAGTTCATCCTCGGTACCTGATCCACCCATGGGTGTGGGGTCTGCCCCTCGCCCGTCATGGGGAGTGCCCCCCACACCCCCCAGCCCGCCTCACCCCGACCCGTGCCCAAGTCCTTGAAACTCCTGGGTTCCACGCATTTGTCCGGTACGGATCGTTCCTTGCTAGGGGCCAGTGGCTGAAAGGAGTCGCCATGACAGTCACGCGTATTGCCTCGGTCCTCACCCTGGGGGCCTTTCTCTTCCTCAGTCCTTCGGTGGCGCAGGCGCAGTCCAACAACAACCCGGACAACCCGGAGTGCCTCGGTGACAGCTGCGGCGCGCCGCGGGAGGAGGGCGGTGGCTGCGGCTGCGGGTGTGGCGGCTCCGTGTGGGTGAACTACACGGACGACGGCGACACGCTGGCCTACACCGACGACGCGGACAGCGACGGCCGCGCGGACGACCGCGACAACTGCCCCTTCGTCTCCAACCGCGACCAGACGGACGAGGACGGCGACAACGTGGGCAACGCCTGCGACAACTGCTCGGCCCTCTCCAACTTCCAGCAGCGCGACGCGGACGGTGACGGCAAGGGTGACGACTGCGACGAGGACCAGGACAACGACGGCGACCTCAACGCCGCGGACAACTGCGCGCTGGTGCCCAACGCGGACCAGAGCGACCTGGACCGTGACGGCGCCGGCGACGTCTGCGACCTGGACGACGACAACGACGGCGTCAACGACGGCCAGGACAACTGCCCGCGCGTGGCCAACCCCAGCCAGGTGATGCCCACCGACGGCAGCCAGTGCCGCGTGGACGCGGACGGCGACAACATCTCCGACAACGGCGACAACTGCCCCGGTCTGGCCAACCCGGACCAGGCGGACGCGGACGCGGACGGCCAGGGCAACGCGTGCGACCCGGACATCGACGACGACAGCGTCCCCAACGCCGCGGACAACTGCCCGGCCAACGCCAACCGCGAGCAGCTCGACGACGACCGCGACGGCCGCGGTGACGCCTGCGACACGCGCTACTGCCTCGTGCTGGACCCGTCCCGCCCGGAGGACTGCCTGGACCCGAAGGCGCCCTTCACCGTCAGCGGCGGCGGCTTCGTGCAGGTGGACGAGGCCGGCACGGTCCTCCGCCCGGCCCTGTTCGCCAACCGCAACGGCGCGGCCATGGAGTACAAGTGGACGGTGGTCAAGCGCCCCTCGGGCTCCAACGCGGTGGTGGAGAACCCGCAGGGCGCGGTGACGCTCAGCCGTGACTGGCAGTACACCTACGTGGACGGCAGCGTGCCCACCTTCGTCCCGGACGAGGAGGGTGAGTACGAGCTGCAGGTGACGGCGCGCCTGGCCTTCGCCGACCGCGTCTTCCCGGACCAGCGCGTCTCCACTTCCAGTGTCATCGTGCAGGTGGGCAAGGGCTCGGGCGGCACCAACTGCAGCTCGGTGCCCGCGGGCTTCAGCGCCGCCGCGCTCGGCGCCGCGCTGCTCAGCGTGCTGATGCGCCGCCGTCGCCGTCAGGAGTAACATCGCCGTCCCCCCGCCAGGAGGTCCCTTCCGCATGCGCCGCTTCATTCGTACCCCGCTGCTCGCGGCGGGCCTCCTGGCCCTGGGCCTGCTGTCCTGTACCGACTCGATGCTCGAGCCCCGGGCCCAGGAGCAGTCCCAGCTCGACGACCGGCTGACGCTGCAGGGGCGGGTGTGCACGCGTCCGCCCAACCCGTCCGGCTTCCCGGTGAAGGTGGTCGTCGTCATCGACGAGTCCGGCAGCATGTGCATCTCGGACCCGCCGGGCGCGCAGCTCGACAGCGGCTTCTGCCAGCGCGCCGAGGTGCAGGCCATCATCCCTCCCGGCGTCACCGAGCCCGCGCGCGTGCGCGCCCTCAAGCGGCTGGTGGCCCAGTTCCGCCAGGTCAACGCGCAGGGCGGCAACGTGCAGGTCTCCGTCGCCCCCTTCGAGACGAACGTGCGCAACGTGTGGCCGCCCACCACCGTGGGCAGCCGCTTCGCGCGGCCGGACAACAACATCGACAGCTACATCGACGGCCTGCAGAGCCAGCTCGGCAAGGGCACCGACTACCAGGGCGCCCTGTCCTACGCGTACAGCATCATCTCCAGCGACATCAACGCGGTGGCGCAGTCCAACCCGGAGCTTCTGCCGCGCACCCGCTACGTCGTCGTCTTCCTCACCGACGGCACGCCGTACCCGCGCTGCTCCGCCACCGACAACCTCAGCGTGTACGCCAGCCCGTCCAGCCCGGACCTGACGTGGGCGGACTCCATCGTCGGCTTCTGCAACGCCACCAACACCACGGACGTGATTGACGGCTTCGAAATCGGGACGGACCGCAACCAGAACTACCAGCTCTTCAGCTACGTGCGGCGGCTGATGGAGCTGAAGGACCAGTACAACGTGGGCGACGTGCGCATGCACACGGTGCTGCTCTTCAACCAGGAGGCGGTGCGCGCCTGCGGCCCCATCTGCCAGGAAATCTACGGCATCTACCCGGGCGTGGACCCCGCGCAATATCCGGAGGCCGCGAAGTCGATTGCCTCCTGGCTGCTGCGGCGCTTCGCGGACATGGGCAACGGCGTGTACCAGGAGTTCAACGACACGGCCGAAATCTCCAACCTGGGCCTGGGCGCGCTGGACTACTCGTCCTTCGCCTCGCGCAACGTGATGAAGTCGCTGGTGGTGGAGGCGCTCAGCTCCGCTCCTGGCGAGGAAGGTCGCGTGCTGGACAGCGATGGTGACGGGGTGCCGGACGCGCGGGACAACGCCTTCACGCTGAACACCAACACCTTCCTGGGTGACAGCGACGGAGACTGCCTGGACGACGGCTTCGAGGACCGCCGCGAGGACCAGGGCTTCCGGGCGGCCAACGATCTGGACGCGCGCGGGTGTGACCCGCAGTCCCCGCTGACGCGCAACTGCGTGTGCCGGGACACGGACGGCGACGGCCTGTCGCAGTTCGCCGAGGCCTTCCTGGGCACGCGTACCGGCATCGTGGACAGCGACGGCGACGGCGCTCCGGACAGCATGGAGGCGCGCTGGGGCCTGCCCCCCCTGGAGCCGAACGTGGCGGGCCTGGACACGGACGGGGACGGGCTGCCGGACGACGCGGAGCTGCGCGCGGGGAGCAACCCGACGCGCAGGGACCGCGCCTTCTATGAGCGCAATGGCTACCAGTACGAGACGCGCGTCGCCGAGGTCCGCGCGGACGGCAGCGTCTGCTACGACTTCACCGTGTCCAACATCCAGCTCGTCACCCCGCCGGACCGCGCGGGCGTGAAGCAGGGCCACAACCTCTTCAAGGTGTGGTTCGCCGAGGCGCCGGAGAGCGGCGTCTCCTCCGACTACGGCGTCTGGCGCACCGCCTGCGCCTGGGCCCAGTACGCGCCGCCCAGCGTGCGCGTGCCGGCTGGACCCGAGCTCGCCCTGACGGATGCCGACTTCCGCCGGCCCGACCAGCTCAGCAACCCGTGGAACAACCAGAACGACTGTGTGGGGACCCCGCCCTCCGGTCCGGGGGCCAATCCATGAGCCGCGCCAGCCGAGTCCTGGCGGGCCTGCTGACCGCGCTCGCCGTGGTGGTGGCCTGCACCGACTCCTATCTCTATGACCCGCGCCGCGACACGGAAGTGCCCGTGGACCGGGCCATGGCCTTCGAGGGCCGGTTCTGCACGGTGGGCTCCAACGAGGTGGTGCGGCCCATCAAGCTGGTCGTCGCCATGGACGCGTCGCAGTCCATGCGCGTGAGCGACCCGGACGGCACGCGCGCCACCGCGCTGGTGGAGCTCATCGACAACCTGCCCAGGGACCCCGAGGTCTACATCGCGGTGATGCTCTTCGCGGGCAGCACCACGGCCTTCCTCACCCAGGCGCCGGGCAACCCGCCGCAGGACGGCTTCGTGCAGGTGTCCAGCATGGACGAGGCCGCCCGGCGCCGGCTCACCGAGCAGCTCCTCACCTTCCGCAACCCGGACAACTCCCCGAACCGGGACTCGACGGACTTCGTCAAGCCGCTGTCGGACATCTACTCGCTCATCAACACGGACATCGCGCGCAGCCGGCTGGAGCCGGGCGGCGCCCAGGCGCTGGCGCAGGCGCGCTACTCGGTCATCTTCCTGTCGGACGGCAAGCCCACCACCGACCAGGACGACGAGCTCATCGACGGTGACGCCGTGGTGCGCATCCGCCAGCTCCGGGACCTGGTGGAGGAGGTGCGCGTCAACACCGTGCACGTCTTCCTGCCCACGCAGCCGGTGTCGTCGTGCGACATCGAGGGGGACGGTGGCTGCCCGCTGCTCATCATCAACGCCAACGCGGACCGGCTGGAGCAGATGGCGAGGCTGGGCGGCGGCAACTTCCGCGACTTCCGCAACAACGAGCCCATCAACTTCCTGGACTTCACCTTCGGCCAGGTGCGCCGCTCCTTCATCGTGAAGGAGGTCATCGCCACCAACTTCTCCGCGCCGCCGGGCAGCCCGCAGGACGAGGCGGACACGGACGGCGACGGCCTGGCGGACGCGCGCGAGGCGGAGGTGGGCACCGACCCCAACCTCATGGACACGGACGGGGACGGCTTCAGCGACGGCGTGGAGGTGTACTTCCGCGAGCGCGGCGTGGACTTCAATCCCACGCAGGTGGCGTTGCCGGACGGGGGGGGACTGGACAAGGGTTGCCCTCCGCTGCTGCGCGCCGAGGACTCGGACTGCGACCGGCTGCTGGACTGCGACGAGCAGTTCATCGGCACCAACGCCAACCTCGCGGACAGCGACCGTGACGGCGTGCCGGACGGCGTGGAGTGGCGCGGCGGCACCCAGGGCTCCAGTGACGATCTGGACGAGGACCCGGACAACGACGGGCTGACGAGCCGCCAGGAGCTGCGCCTGCACACCCGCCCGCTGGAGGTAGACACCGCCAACCTGTCCGTGGACGGCTACCGTTACTCCTTCGAGGCGGACGGCGCGCCGGACGCGCTGGGCCGCCAGTGCTACAAGCTCCGCGTCGACAACATCCTGCTGGCGCCCACCGCCGCCCACCCGGACGACGCGGGCGTGGTGCTGCGTGGGGCGGGCTTCAATGACTTGTCCCTGTCCGTGGCCATGGTGCCCGCGGACGACCCCACCGCGCGCACGCTGGTGCGCACCGTCCGCGTGGACACCGTCCGCTACCCGGTGGGCGGCATCAAGTCGCCCGCCGACGGCATCATCCGCGTGGAGCCCGAGCAGTTCATCGACGGTTGCCCCGGCCGCGTCAACGCACCGTCCCAGACGCCTTGAGAACCCACGTCATGTCCATCCAAGCCCGACTGCTGCCGCTCGCGCTGCTCGCCCTCGCCGCCTGCAAATCCGGAGGAGGCGGCGACACGGACGCGGGCACCAACCCGGTGGAGGACCTCTGCAACAGCCGCGAGGAGGCGCTGTCGCTGCCCGAGTGCGAGCTGAAGCCCGGCGAGCCGCTGGAGCGCTTCCTGGTGCTGGAGGGCGAGGTGAAGGCGGGTGACCAGGACTGGTACCGCATCGTCCTGCCCGCCGACACCAGCCCGCGCACGCTGCTCAACGTCAACGGCGCCTACCTGGCGGCCAGCACCGCGGTGAACCTGTCCATCACCGTGCTGGGGCCCCTTCCCACCGGGGGCGAGGGGGCGCTGGCCAAGAAGGAGGACCAGCACGGCCAGGGAGCGCCGAAGCCGGTGGACATGGTGCTGCCGCTGCGCGACGACCTGAAGAGCCAGACGCTGCTGGTGCTGGTGCAGGACGCGCCCGCCGTGGTGAACCGGCCCAACTTCGACGCGAAGAACAAGTACCGGCTGACGGTGCAGCTTGCGCAGAACCCGGACTCGCAGGAGCCCAACGACACCTACGCCACGGCCACCCCGCTGACGCTCGCCCCCGGCAACGGGCAGCAGGTGGGCACCGCCACGGGCTACCTCGCCACGGACAACGACGTGGACCACTACACCTTCAACCTGGAAGCGGGGAAGGTGGCCTACGTGCGCGTCCACGCGCCCGACCAGCAGTTCGTCCCCAACTGGCGCCTGTCCTACGAGCTGCGGCGCCCGGGCTTCGCGGAGAAGGAGGACGAGGGCCAGTCACCGCCCGGCTTCAGGGGCTCCGAGCTGGCCACGGCGCGCAAGGTGAAGCAGACGGGCACGTGGATGCTGGTGGTGAAGGGCTACCGGGGCATCAACGACAAGGACACCGCCCTGGGGGATTTGCGCCAGCGCTACGAGGTGGAGGTGCGCGCCCTGGACGAGGCGGACGCACAGGACAGCACGGGCAACGGCAATGACCGGGTGCAGGACGCCACGGCGCGCAACTTCGATACGGCCTCGCCCGGCACCCCGCAGGCGTCGGCGTCCTTCACCGGCCGCCTGGGCTACGTGCCGGACCGGGACTGGTACTCGGTGCGGCTGCCGGTCTCCGGCGTGCCCACGCTGCTGCGCTACCGCCTGGTGCCGCTGGGCTCGGGCGGACGCTTCCCGGCGCTGCCGGACACGCCGGACCGGACGGTGCAGGTGTTCACCCTGGTGTCCAAGGGCGCCAACCTGGCCGAGTGGCGCACCAACTGCCTCAACGACGCCAGCGCCTGTCCCCGCGACTTCGTGGAGAACCAGCCCGCGAAGACCCTGGCGGAGGGCTACTGCACCCGCACGGACCTGCCGGCGCCCATGTGCCTGCACTCCTACCGCGAGGAGGTGGTGGAGAACCCGCGCTTCACCGCGCTGAGCAACTTCCACGGCGTCATCCCGTTGCCGCCGCACACGACCGCCGTGCAGTACTACTTCCTCGTCCAGGACGACGGCTCCAACTGGGCGGATGACCGCGACTACCGGCTGGAGGTGAGCTGGGAGGAGGAGGACCTGGACGAGCGGAACCGGCAATCGACCGGCTCGGAGCAGCCGGTGCCGCGCACGCTGCAGGCCAGCCCCAGCTTCCCCGCCCCTCCATACGGTGACACCAACTTCTCCGTGACGGGCCAGCTCTCCCACGGCCACGGCCGGCTTCGCTCCGACAACGATGACCGCACCACCGGGATGGGCGTGCGTGGACCCTGGGACTACGACGCGGTGCCCTCGGACATTGACTCGTACCAGTTCCAGCTTCCCCCCGCGACGGCCCCGGAGGACAAGGCGTGGCTGGTGCAGTGGGAGGTGGACAAGCTGGCGGACGGCGGCACGCCGCACGGCATCTCGCTGGCTTTCACCTTCTGCGAAGGAGACGTGACGGACGGCGGCACGTGCACGCCGGTGACGACGGGCAGCCGGAGCCTCCCGTTGACGATGGGCTACCGTTCGGACTCGCTGCGTGCCTGGCATACGCCGAGCGGCGCGTCGTTCAGCAGCCTCCAGCCGCTGTACACGCGGGAGGAGCGGCCGGGTTCCACCGTCGTCACCGTGGCGCCGTACGCGTGCGGCTGCCTGGAGCGGCGCTTCATCCGCGGCGGCACCATGCGGGTGGACGTGTCCGCGGAGAGCCGCACCGACTACGAGCGCGTCAACTACACCCTGCGCACCGGCTACGCGGTCTACCCCACCAGCTACACGGTGGACGGCGGGGCCAGCGTGTCGTGCCCGGCGCCGGTGCAGGACGGCGGGACGTGGGTCGGAGGCTGCAACTTCACCCGCCAGCCATGAGCGCGGCGGCGGTACGGCGGGAGCCGCGGCTCCCGCCCGTTGCACTCAGGACCTTCGCCGGCTCAGGGATTCACACCCATGCCGTTGAGGGTGATGGTCTTCTCCGGCGTGTTGGCCGCGTTGGACTTGATGGTCAGCGTGCCCTGGTACGCCACGTCGTCCGTGGGCCGGAACTCCACCGTCACGAAGGCGCGCTTGTACGTCTCCAGCGGGAGCGGGGTGCCGGGGGTGAAGCCCTCGGGGAGCACCAGCTTGAACTGCGAGGGGCCGGCCAGGGTGATGTCGGTGATTTGCAGCGTGCCCTCGCCGCGGTTCTCCAACATGAGCGAGTTGTAGCCCACCTGCCCGACGTAGGTGCCGCTGTTGAACTCGCGGTTGAAGGCCATCTCGTCGCGGTCCGTGAAGAGCTGGGGCTCCTTGGGAATCTCGGTCTCGTTCCCACAGCCAGCCAGGGCGAAGAAGATGATGGGGAGCCACCGGTTACGCAGTCGCATGGACGTCCACTCCTCGGATTGAGGGTCAGATGATGATGTCGTTTGTAACAGTGTTTCACCGCTCCGCACAGAGGGCCGCGGTGCTGCTCTTCACGGTGCTCGCGGTGGCGTGTGGCGACTCGCGCGATGACTTCATCGGCCCGCGTGTGAAGGACGCGTGTGACGCGGCCTGGCCCGTGTGCAGCCGCGTGGCCGGCTGCATTCTCGGCACGGAAAGTTATGCCGAGGGCCGCTTCCCGGGCCGGGGCCAGTTCATCGTCCAGGTGCCGGAGGCCTCCACCATCAAGGTGAGCTTCTACCTGGAGGAGGTGTCCGCCGCGGGCGAGGAGACGGTGGTCCTCTTCCACGAGGAGGGCTGCCGAGCGCGCACGCGCGAGGCGGCGGACGGGCGCACGGTGCTCGACATGATGGAGAAGGCCGGCGAGTTCACCCGCGAGGCGGACGTCACCGGCGTGGGCGACCACCTCATCGAGTTCGAGTCCGACATGCAGGCGCGCTACGTGGTGAAGGTGGACGTGTCGCCCCTTCGCACCCAGTAGCGCCGCCTTCCACGCGGCCCGTCAGCCCTTGAGCGCGCGCACCAGGTGGTGCGCCACGCGGAAGCTGTTCGCGGCGATGGTGAGCGTGGACGGCACGCTGCCACCAGTGGGCATGAAGCTGCCGTCCACCACGTAGAGGTTGGGCACCTCGTGTGCCCGGCAGTGCTTGTCCAGCACCGACGCGGCCGGGTCATTGCCGAAGCGGCAGGTGCCGTGCTGGAGGATGGTCGTCTCGCCGCTGGTGGTTCCGCGGCGCACGTCGTCCGGGTCCAGCCGCAGGAGGATTTCCTCGCCGCGCTCCACGAGGAAGCGCGTGGCGGCCAGGTCCATGGGGTGCCGCTCCACGGTGATGGCCGCCACGGGGATGCCGTATTTGTCCTTCACCTGGTCCGACACGCTCACGTAGCTGCCGGGCGTGGGGAGGTACTCGGCGTACACCTCGAACTGGAGGATGCGCGAGTCGCGGTAGTCCCGCATCTTGTCCTTCAGCGCCTTGCCGAAGACGGCCGTGGCGCCCTTGCCCGCGAGCCCCACCGCCGCGTGGATGGGGTTGGGGTGCGTCCACATGAAGCCCAGCGTGCCGCCCTTGCGGAAGCCGTACCGGGCGTCGGGCAGGAGGTAGAAGTCCTGGACGCTGCGGTTGACGAAGGGCGCCGGGTCCTTCAGCCACGGGCGCGCCTCGCCGTGCTTCGACACGCGGAAGGTGGCCTGCGACTCGCCGAAGGAGCTGAAGATGAGATTCCTGCCCACCAGCCCGCTGCCGTTGGCCAGCCCTCGTGGGAAGCGGCCGGAGGTGGAGTTGAGCAACAGGCGCGCGCTCTCCACGGCGGTGCAGGACACCACCACCACCTTCGCGGGCTGCTCCCGTGCCACGCCCTTGTCGTCCAGGTAGACGACGCTCTTCGCGCGCCCCTGCTTGTCCACCTCCACGGTGCGCGCCATGCAGCCGGGGCGCAGCTCCACGTTGCCGGTGGCCAGCGCGGCGGGGATGAGGCTGGCGTCGGTGCCGCTCTTGGCGCCCGTCTCGCAGCCGTAGCTTCCGCACAGCGCGCAGTACGAGCACGGCGCGCGCCCGCGGTAGGGCCGGCTGATGATGCCGCGCGCGGTGGGCAGCGAGTGCCAGCCCATGGCCTTGCAGGCCTTGTCGATTTCGCCCGCCACCGGGTGCACGTCCAGCGCGGGCAGCGGGTAGGGGGCGGCGCGGGGCTCGGCGAAGGGGTGGGGCACGGCCTCGCCGGACACGCCCAGCTCGGCCTCGGCCCTGTCGTAGAAGGGCGCCAGCTCCTCGTAGGAGATGGGCCAGTCCGCCACGGTGCTGCCGGGCACCGCGCCCAGCGTGGAGCGCAGCCGGAAGTCCACCGGCTTGAGCCGGTAGAAGAAGCCGCTCATGTGCACCGTGCCGCCGCCCACGCAGTTGGCCGTCCACGCGGCGGTGGAGCGCTCGTAGCGGCCCTTCGCGCCCTGGCGCACCAGGTGCGGCTCATCCCAGGGCAGCGGCATGAAGAAGTTGCGGCGGCTGTTCAGGATTTCGTCGTGGATGAAGTCCTGGGGGCGGTAGTGCCGGCCCTTCTCCAGCACCACCACCTTGAAGCCGGCGCGGCCCAGCTCCAGCGCCATGGGCGCGCCGCCCGCGCCGCTTCCGATGATGCAGACGTCGACCTCGGGCAGGCTCACTTGTGGACTCCGCACGTGCGCAGGCACTTCGGCCCGTCATGGCCTTCCGGGGGCGCCATGGCCACGGTGCCCACGGTGTCGAACCCCATCAGCCGCCAGCCCACCTTCCCCTGGTTGCCGCCGTAGGACGGGTCCCCGAGGAAGCCCTCCAGCGTCATCACCGTGAGCAGCTCGAAGAAGTGCGCCTCGCCGCTGCGGGGCGGGCTGTCCTTGAAGAGGGTGAGCAGCTCGTCCTGCTGGGCGGGGGTGAGGGCGGCGAAGCCCTTCTGGAACGTGCGCTGCGCGCGGCGCTCCAGCGCGGCCACGCCCCCCATGAAGTCGTCCCGCACGGGCTCCATCTCCGGTGTCTGGAGGATGCGGTCGATGTAGACGGGCACGTCCGCGTCCAGCGCGCCCGGGTCCTCGTCACGGGGGAGGATGCGCTCGGTGGCGGCGGCCACCACGGCGTACTCGAAGGTTGAGAAGGTGCGCAGCGCCTGTCCGCCGGCGGTGGCGCCCAGGGGGCCCGTGTCGGTGGGTGGCGGCTTGGGCTTCTCTTCCGAGCGCTTGCAGGCGGCGGGGCCGAGCAGCACCACGCCTCCACCGAGGAAGGAGGCCCGCTGGATGAAGGAGCGCCGGGACAGGCGGCCGCGGGGGGAACGTGTGCGTGGCATGGGCGGGAAGCCTAGCGCAGCGGGGCGTGCATCGCGCTGAAGATGAAACCTGCTCGGCTGCTCGCCATGACGGTTCGCTGGCGTAGGATGGACACGACGACGTGCAGGGCCGACAACGCAAGGAGATGCACATGAAACGGCACGCCTGGGCACTGGGCCTGGCGCTCGCGGTGGGATGCGGCAAGGACAGCCCGACCAACCCGGACGCGGGCACCAAGCCGCCGGATGACCCCAACCAGAACTCGAACTTCACCCGGCTGGTGGTGGACACGAGCCCCAGCGAGTTCCACCAGATTTCCTCCATCGCGCTGGCGGTGGGCCCGCAGGACCGCATCGGCATGGCGTACTACGTCAAGCTGGGCACCCAGACGAACAACGCGCCCGACTTCGCGTTGCGCTACCACGAGTTCGAAGGCGGCTCGCTGAAGCCGGTGGAGACGGTGGTGGCGAAGGTGCAGCGCGTGTACGGCCTGTCCCTGGCCTTCGGGCCCAACGGGCAGCCGGCGATTGCGTACCTGGGCGGTGGCCGTGACGACTCGACGTTCTGGTACCAGAGCGACCTGGCGGTGTCGTACCGGAATGCCGATGGCACGTGGACGGAGCGCATCGCGGTGACACGCTCCGACCAGGCGGTGGCGGGCAACCCGGTGAGCGACAGCGGCTTCCTGGTGGGCCTCAATGCCTCCATCGTCTTCTCCGGCAGCCAGGCGCTCGTCGCGTACCGGGACGGACACCAGGGCAACTTCGGGCGCCAGGACTGGGAGGCGAGCGACCTGGAGATGGCCATTGGCGGCCCCACGGCGTGGCAGACCCGCGTGGTGACGGCGGGCGGCAACGACAAGCAGGGCTACGGCGGCCACCTCTCGCTCATCATGGCGGGGGCGCAGCCGGCGCTGGTCCACGACCTGGTTCCCGAGGCCGCGCTGGCCAGCGGGTCGGACGTCGTCTTCCAGCGGCGCAACACGGACGGCACCACCTGGAGCACACCGGTGCGGGTGCAGCAGGTGGCCAACGCGCAGCTCGGTCCCTCGATGGCGTACGACGCCACGGTGGGCTTCGGCATCGCGGTGCTGGACAAGATTGGAGACAAGCTCACGTATATCGAGTGCGACGAGAGCTCGGCGACGAAGTGCACCGCGGCCGCGGACTGGTCCACGCCGGACCCG
Organism: Myxococcus sp. RHSTA-1-4; assembly: GCF_020037125.1. GTDB lineage: Bacteria > Myxococcota > Myxococcia > Myxococcales > Myxococcaceae > Myxococcus. The sequence continues at coordinate 131,696 of NZ_JAIQDG010000001.1, read as the reverse complement.
GTGTACAACTCCGGCACCGGCGGCTGGTACCCGTCGCTGGCGTTCGACCCGGTGAACCACGAGCCGTCCATCGCCTACTACGTCTGCGCGCTGGAGTCGGGCCGCAACGACACGTCCTGCAACCCGGGTGACGACGAGCTGGTGGTGTCCACGCGCATCGCCGGCATCTGGCGGGAGACGCTGGTGGACGCCGGCGGCGGCTGGTCTCCGAAGCTGGCGTACCTGTCCACCGGCAAGCGCGTCGTCCTGTACCGGGCGCCCGTGGTGGCGCCGGACAACGGCGCCCTGAAGCTCGCGGTGGAGAAATGAGCCGGGCCGTCCGTGCACTGGCGGCGGTGGGGCTGGCGGGCCTGGCGCTCGGCGCGGGCCTGACGGCGTGCGGGCTGTCGGACAATGAGCTGGCCGGCAGCGTGTCGGAGCTCTTCCCGCTGGGGGACATCTCCCGCGTGGAGGTGCTCCGCAACGCCGAGGCGCTGCAGGTGAGCTACTACCGGAACAACCAGCTCGACGTGGACTTGGTGGCGCGGCTCACGGTGGCCACCGAGGGGCTGGAGCTGCGGCCCGGCGCGAAGGTGGACCTGGCGGGCACCACGCCGTCGGGGCAGGCGCGGGCCTCGGTGGTGCACCTCAACGCGGGTGAGCCGGCGCGCGTCTTCGCTCCGGTGGAGAAGGGCGACCTGGAGCTGGAGGAGGGCGGCAACCCGGGGGAGAACACGCGGGGGAACTTCTCCATGTCCTTCCGCAAGGGCGAGGGCTACGGCGCCGGCCGCAACCTGGAGGGCACCTTCGCCGCGACGGCGCTGGACGCGAGCTTCGGTCCTGAGCCGGGAGAGCTGCTGGACGCGGGCGTACCTCCTCCGTAGGCGCCCGCGGGCTGTCACCGCTCGGGGAGGGCCATGGGCCCTCGCAGTCCCGAGCGGAACAGCCAGAAGAACAGGAACGTGAAGCCGAGGGAGAAGGCGAACATCAGTCCCCAGGCGGCGTACTCCGCCGGCTCACGGAATGAGTACCCGGACAGGACGGAGTAGATGCCGAGCCACCAGAGGCCGCAGGCCGTCAGCCCCAGTCCGCCGATGACGAGCTTCACCCAGGCGCCCGCCGTGCGGCGGGGCGCTCCGAGGGAGCGGGGCGGTGGCGGAGTCTCCCACCGCTCCGTGCCCACCAGGACGGCGCTCGCGGTGGCCACCTGGACACCCGGGCCGCGCATCACCATCGCCTCCCGGGCGACGAGGACACTCTCGGACACGAGGACGGGCGCGGCCATGTGCGCGAGCTGCTCGGACTGGAGCTTGCGGTAGAGCTTGCGGCCCCACTGCACCTCGATGAGGAGCACGCCGAACGCGAGCACGGCGTACCCGGTATTCGTCATCAGGAAGGTGTCGTAGGCGCCGTGCAGCAGCGTGGCCCAGCCGAGCCCGGCGGCGAGCAGGCCGAAGCGCTGCTCCGGCGCGGCGAGCTTCGCGCGGCCGACGAAGGCGCCCATCACCACGCCGGTGAAGGCATGGCCCGGCACGGCGGTGAGGGCGCGCAGGATGGCCACCTCGAAGCCATGCTCACCGACGTAGAGGATGTTCTCCAGCGTCGCGAAGCCGAGCGAGGCGGTGGCGCCGTACACCACGCCGTCCAGCGGCTCGTCGAAGGCGGGCTTGCGCCAGACGTAGCCGTAGAGGACGAGGAACTTGAAGACCTCCTCGGGAATGGCGGCGCCGAGGTAGGCCCGCACCAGCGCGGAGCCCCAGATGCCCATGGCGAAGGGCTCGCCGAGCGACTGGAGCGCCATGGCCGTGGGCACCACGGGGATGCAGATGACGGCGCCGAGGAGGAACGTGCGGAGCAGCAGGCCATGGGGCTCCGGCCGCTTGTCCCGCGCGTAGACGTACCAGAAGAGCAACAGCGACGGGACGACCGCCGAACCACCGAGCACCAGCGCCGACATGGCAATGCACGGTAGCAGGGGGCCTGGGCCCGGAGGAAACCGGGCCCCCGAGGGGATGGGCCGGGCGCGCCACCCGTCGGCGCCGCCGGAGCGTCCGAGGCGCGAAGCGCTCCGGCCTCTGACGAACCGGGTGCTTCCGGCGTGGCTACGGAGTCACACAGGCGCTGAGCGCGAGGCCATGGGACACGGCCGTCCGCGCCACGGTGTGCTTCGCGAGCGCCGCGGCGCCGCCCTCCTCGTACACGCGGCGGGCGACCGCGAGCGCCTCGCTCGAGTGCACCGTCAGGGTGGTGCCGGCCGCGTCCGTCACCGCCACCGCGCCGTCGGCCGCCTCGCGGGCCTGGACGAGCAGGGCGCCGGCCTCGTCGCGGACGACCATGCCGTCCTCCAGCGGCTCGAAGTAGCGCACGATGGGTTCCTGGCCCTCGCGGTCCAGCTCCAGGCGCATCACGCCGCTCTCCGCGTCACGGGACAGGCGCAGCGTGTCCGTGGGGCCGAGCTTGACGACGCGGGTGCCATCGTCCGTGCCGTCCACGCTGCTCGACACGGGGTTGCTGCCGCTCCAGAACTCGATGCTGTTGATGATGAGCGCGTCGATGAGCGCGCCAATCTCGTAGACAGGGACGATGACGAGCACGAGGAACATCAACCACTGCACGAACTTCTCGCCCGAGATGTTCTTGTTGAATTTCCAGATGGCCTGCGTGAGCTTGAACTGGCCGAAGCAACCGGTGGCATGCATGGAAATGAAACCCGCGCACAGCACGGCGAGCCAGGGGGACGGACGCTTCATCATGGATCCTCCTCGGAGGGCGGCATGACTGCGAGTGCGGTGAGACCATGCCACGGGCACTGCCGCTGTCACCGCCCGTTCGTGGTGACGTCCGCTGGTCGGCAATTCCCCGCGACTGGCGGCGGGGGTGGGGCATGAACTCGCGTTCCTCGCTCCTGCTGGTGGGCGGACTGCTGCTCGCGCCGTGCGCTGCTCCGGCCACCGACGCCGGAGTCCCTTCGGTGGACGTACCTCCCGCGCCCCTGGCCTGCCTGGCGAAGTGGTACCCCGTGCTGAGCCCGGTGCGCCTGGAGTCGGGCTGGGGCTTCCGGCTCCCGGACGGGCGCACATACCCGTTCAACGACGGGCGCGCGAAGTCCTTCGAGGAGAAGCTGGAGTCACCGGACCTGGAGGACACGCTGTCCATTCCGTACCGCACGGGCCCGCTGGCGCCGGTGACTCGCGAGGACGAGGACCCCGGCCGCATCCGCTTCGACCCGCTCTTCCACGCGGCCTACGGCGCGTCCGAGGACCGGGTGGACGTGGTGCCCATCCGCTTCCTCGGCCAGCGCTTGAAGGTGCATCGCAAGGTGGCGCCCGCGTTCCGGCGCGTGGCCGCGCGGCTGGAGGCGCTGCTCGCGAAGGATGCGTCGCTGAAGCCCTTCCTCACGAACCTGGGCGGCACGTTCCACTGGCGGAAGATCGCCAACACGAACCGGCAGAGCGCGCACTCCTACGGCGTGTCCATCGACCTCAATCCGTCACGCGCGCACTACTGGGAGTGGCAGCCGAAGCACCAGCCGTTGCGCTGGGCCAACACCGTGCCCCAGGCCATCGTGGACGCCTTCGAGGCGGAGGGCTTCATCTGGGGAGGCCGCTGGTACCACTACGACACGATGCACTTCGAATACCGGCCGGAGCTGCTGGACCCGGCGTGCGCGCCGCGCTGACGGCCGGGCGTCAGTCTCCCTCGCTCTGTACCAGCCCGTACTTGTGCAGCAGCGAGTAGAGGTGCTTGCGGTCCAGCTCGGCCTCGCGGGCGGCGCGGGCGATGTTGCCCTTGGCGCGGCCCAGCAGCCGGGTGAGGTACTCGCGCTCGAAGGCGCGGATGAGCTCGTCCTTGCAGACCTTGAAGGGGCCGGTGAACTCCACGGGGAGGAAGTCTCCGGCGGCGGCGGGGGCCTCGCGGGTGAACTCGCGCAGCAGCGTGTCCCCGGCCAGCTCCGGGATGTCCACCATGTGCCGCGCGCGCTCCAGCGCGTTGCGCAGCTCGCGCACGTTGCCCGGCCAGGTGTGCCCGGTGAACTGCTCGCGAATCTTCTCCGGCAGCCGCGCCCACAGGCCCTCGCCCGCGAAGGCGTCCACCAGCAGGGGGATGTCCTCCTTGCGGTCTCTCAGCGCGGGCAGGCTGAAGGTGAAGACGGAGAGGCGGAAGTAGAGGTCCTCGCGGAAGCGGCCGGCCTGGGTCTCCGCCCACAGGTCCTTCTTGCTGGCCACGACGATGCGCGCGTTGAAGGAGATGGGCGACGACGAGCCCAGCCGGCGGAACTCCCGGTCCTCGATGGCGCGCAGCAGCTTGGGCTGGAGGTCCAGCGCGAGGTCGTCGATTTCGTCCAGGAAGAGGGTGCCGCCGTTGGCGCGCTCCAGACAGCCGATGCGCTGGCCCACCGCGCCGGTGAAGGCGCCCTTCTCGTGGCCGAACAGCTCGCTCTCGATGAGGGAGTCGGACACGCTGGCGCAGTCGAAGACGACGAGCGGCCCGGGGGCGCGCGGGCTGAGCTTGTGGATGGCCTTGGCGGCGGCGCCCTTGCCGGAGCCCGTCTCGCCCACCAGCAGCACGGTGGAGTCGGTGGGGGCGATGCGCTGGAGCAGGGCGAAAATCTGCCGCATGGGCAGGCTGCGCCCCACGAGGTCGCCCAGCCGGTCCTCGGTGGTGGGCTCCACCTGGACGGGGGACACCTGCGGGCTGAAGCGCAGGCGCACGTCGCCCACCTCCAGCAGGGCACCGGGGCGCAGGTACGCCTCGCGCACCTGGGCGCCGTCCAGGAAGGTGCCGTTGGTGGAGCCCAGGTCCTGCACGAGGAAGCGGTCGCCCTGGCGGCGCACCACCAGGTGGTTGCGGCTCACCGTGGGGTGGTCGATGACGACGTCGTTGTCCGGCGCCTTCCCCACGCTGAGGGCCTCGTTGGCCAGGGGGAAGACGGTACCGGCGCGCTCGGTGTCGAGCAGCACGAGGTGGAACCGTTGCGCGGAGAGTCGCTCTCCTTGCGCCCGAGCGCCGACGACGGTGTGCGTGGGAATGGGATCTGGCGGAAGGGCGGGCATGACGGGCGGGGATTCTAGACGGCTTCACGCCGTGTGGTGACTTCCTGTACCCCGGGCCGACGCCCGCCAGGCGGGCGGGCGGGCGTTTCCGGGCGGGAAGGGGACCTGCCAGGTCGGTCGGCCCACTGCGTCACCGCTCCCTGCTGCCTCTCACCAGCCGCCAGCAGGCCCTGTTCCAGAAGGACAGGGCGCTGCCGGAGTAGGACACCCGGGCTGGGCCCGGGACCTCAGAACTTCAGGCCGATGCCGGCCTTGAGGCCGGCATAGCCCACTTCGCCACGCAGCCACATGGAGTCGCTGAGCTGGTACAGGACGCCCGAGGTGGCGTCCCAGTACACGTGGCCCGTGTCGAAGTCGTCACCAACGTCGTCCGACCAGAAGTGGAACGCGTACCCGAGGGCCACCTTGCCGTAGGCCGAGAACTTCGGCGTGATGTGGAACGTCCAGCGCCCCTCGGCGGGAATCGCCAGCCCCGTGTAGCCGTAGTCCGCGCCGAGCGCCCCGTAGTTGGCGAACCAGAAGTCGCCTCCGAACTCCAGCTCGACGGAGTCATTCAAGTTGGAGATGAACCCATCCTTGACGATGGGCAGCGTGTAACGCGCCCCGGCGCCGGCGCCGAATCCGTACCACCACGGCAGGATGCCGAAGAACGACAGCGTCGGGCCTCGCTCGGTGCTGCTCGTGTCGAAGAGCCCGCCCGGCTGGCGGAGGGCGGAGGTGCCCCTGGAGGAGCCCGAATCCTCTTGTGCGTGGGCATTGCCAGAGACCAGGAGCAGCAGGACCGCATTCAGGACCGCAAAACGCATGAGCCAACCCATTACCAGGAGAACCCCCAGGATGATTTGCGTGGGCCATCCTAGCAATGCGCGGAAGCTCAAAGGGCGGAATCGCAACGGCGGCCGCCCCACGAGGAGGCCGGCCGCCGTGCCTTCACGCCGGGAGGGGGTGCTCAGTCACCCGTGTAGACGCCGATGCCGCCCGTCACCCACCGCCTGGTGACGGGGTCGTCGTGGCCCATGAAGGCCACCAGCATGCGGCGCTTCCCGCCAGAGGTGTCCGCCTGGATGTCGCTGATGCGCGACATGACGTACTTCCGGTCGAACACCGTCAGGCTGTAGTTGGTGACGGCCCCGCCCTTCACGCGGGAGAGGCCGCCGCCCCAGCTTCCGCCCGTCCAGATGCTGCCGTCCGCCGGGTCCAGGGCGATGGCGGAGAGGTGCTTGTCGACCAGGCCCGACCTCTGGTCCATGCGGCGCGTGACGTTGCCGCTCGCGTCCAGGTGCGCCAGGCCGTTGCTGAACGAGCTCACCCACACCGAGCCGTCCCGCGCCACCGCCACGCCGGAGACGTGGTCCGGCACGCGCTCGCCCGGCTTGGAGTACTCGGGCTTCGCGTCCGGCCAGAGGTCCAGCTTGTTGGAGGCGTTGTTCTCCGTGCCCGCCTGCGCGCGCCAGAAGTTGCCGCCGTGCGTGCCGTAGAGGAAGCGCGTGGAGCGGTCCGAGCCGCCGAACCAGACGTCGCCGTTCTCCGCGAGCCCCACGCCGTAGTACGCGTCCGTCAGCAGAATCACGTCACCCGCGGCGTTCAGCGCGTTGATGTGCGGGTGTACGTGCTCCAGCACGCCGGAGCAGCCGAGCTGCCCGTTGCACATGGGCGCGCCCTTGAACTCGGCCTCGCCGCGCGCGAAGCCGTGGTTGCCTCCGAACCAGACGCTCTTCGTACTCTTGTCGTAGCGGATGCGGAGGATGCTGCAGAGCTTCTCCCGCCCCCGCAGCTCGTCCCGCACCACGCCGGGGCCGGAGAAGATGTCGTAGTGGACGACGCTCAGCGAGCCGTCCTTCAGCAGCGTCACCTTGTCCGCGTCGCCGCTCTTGTAGCGCGCCGCGTCCGGAGTGGGGCCGTCCCAGTTGCTCTCGCAGTGGTCCGTGCCATTGCCGGGCATGCCCTCGTAGCCCACGAACACGGTGCCCGCGGGGCCTCCGGACACGGAGATGACCTTGAGGTACTTCGGCCCCGGAGGCGCGCTGCCATCCGGCAGGTAGCCGTAGGGCCGCAGGCCGTGCTCCAGGCCGAAGCGCTCCAGCTTCTCCGCGCCGGGCCGCAGCAGGAAGAGGCCCTGCACGCCGCCGGCCACCCAGAGGTTGCCGCCCTCGTCCGCCGTCACCCCGTACACCCGCTCCGGGCCGCCCTGCTCCACGCCGTAGAACGTCCAGCCCGGTGCCGAGGGCAGGGGCGGAATCTCCACGCTCCCTCCCGGAGGAGGTGTCTGCGTGCCCCCGTCGGGAGGCACCTGCGTCCCTCCGTCCGGAGGCTGCGTGCCCGAGTCGGGTTCCTCGCCCGGGCCTCCGTCCGGCACGCCTCCCGCATCCGGAAGCGGGTCCGGGGTTGGCGGCGGGTCGCCCGGCCGCTCGTCCTGGGGGCCGGGGTCGTCCATCCCCGGGTTGCCCCGCTCCGACTCGTCGCTGCCCTCGGAGGTGCAGCCCACCGTCCACATCGCGCCCGCCATCAAGAGCGCGCCCGCCCAACGCCATCCGCGCGTCATCGCCACCATCCTGAAAAAAGACCATCCGGCTGGCCCGATGCGGGCAGCCGTGCCCACGTCTCTGTCTGGCAAGGCGGATGCCACCCGCGTATGTCCGGAAGAGGGGTGTCAGCGTCCGCTCCCGGACAGGGGGTGGGCAGGGGTGTTCTCTCTCTGTGCACGTGGCTGTCCCGGACAGGCCCGGAATCGTGCTAGGTCCCTGCACAATGGGTGGAAACGACGCGCGAGGCCGGACGCCGCTTTCACTGGTGGGGCAGGAGCCGGACCTTCTCTTCTACACACGCCAGGCGGGCGAGCATGGACAGCCGGTGCTGGTACTGGGCGCCGCCAACGGCCGAGTGGTCTGGGCGCTGGCCGAGCACGGCTACACCACCGTGGGCGTGGACCCGTCCGAGGTGATGATTCGCTCCGCCGAGGAACGCCGCGCGTCGGAGTCCCCGGAGGTGTCCAACCGCGCCCGCTTCCTGGTGGCGGACCTGCGCTCGCTGCGCCTGCCGGACCGCTTCCCGCTGGTGCTGGCCCCGCAGCATGCGCTGGGGCTGATGCCGGGCAATGACGACCTGGAGGCCTTCCTGGCCACGGTGAGATACCACCTCGCCCCCGGGGGCACCTTCGTCTACGACGTGCTCAACACGCCCCGGGAGCCGGTGCTCCCGCGCGACGACGAGGAGCCCGGCGCCGGACTGGAGCCGCGCCGCCCGCTGTTCGCCCTGCACCTGCGCGAGCGGAAGCAGCCCGGAGCCCCCAGCCCCATCCGCCGCCTCAAGCTGCGGCACTTCTCCCCGGAGGAACTGGACGCGGCCCTCACCGCCGCCGGCCTCGTCCCGCGCGAGCGCTACGGCCGCTTCGACGGCAAGCCCTTCGATTTGGAGGACTCGCGCCACATCGGCGTCGCCGCGCCGTGAGCCGGCGGCGCCTCAGCGCTCGAAGCGGTAGCCCAGCCCGCGCACGGTGAGGAAGTGGCGGGGCTCCTCCGGGTCCGGCTCGAACTTCAGCCGGAGCTGGCGCATGAAGTTGTCCACGGTGCGCGCGCTGCCCTCGTAGTGGTAGCCCCACGCGCCGGACAGCAGTTCCTCGCGGGTGAAGGTGCGTCCCGGGTGCGCGAGGAAGTGCGCCAGCAGCTTGAATTCCTGCGCCGTCAACTCCACCGGCTTCCCGTCGCGCGACACCGTGCGTGCCGCCATGTCCACGCTCACGTCGCCGAACGTCACCGGCGCCGCCGCCGCGCCCGCGGTGGGGTAGCGCCGGCGCAGCACGGCCTTGATGCGCGCCAGCAGCTCCTGGAGGCCGAACGGCTTCACCACGTAGTCGTCCGCGCCCAGGTTGAGGCCCAGAATCTTGTCCGTCTCCATCCCCTTGGCGGACAGCACCACCACGGGGGTGTCCCGGCCGCGCTGGCGCAGCTCCTTGAGGACCTCGTAGCCGTTCATCTCCGGCAGCATGAGGTCCAGCACCATCAGGTCCGGCGCGTCGTCCAGCGCGCGCGCCAGCCCCGTGCGCCCGTCCTGGGCCTGGAGCACCTCATAGCCCTCGAAGCGCAGGTTCATGGACAGGCCGGTGAGGATGGACAGGTCGTCTTCCACCACCAGGATGCGCCGCGTCTTCTCCGTCATGCCTTCCCCACCGGCAGGTGGATGGTGAACCGGCTGCCCCTGCCGGGCTCGCTGTGCACGCCGATGCGTCCGCCGTGAGCCTCCACGATGCGCCGGGCGATGGCCAGCCCCAACCCACTGCCCTCCGTCCGCCGTGTCAGCAGGTTATCCACGCGGTAGAAGCGCTCGAAGATGCGCTTGCGCTCTTTCGGGGCGATGCCCACGCCATTGTCCTCCACCGACAGGTCCACGAACTTGCCGTCCCTTCGCGCGGTGAGGGTGATGCGCCGGTCCTCGGGCCCGCTGTACTTGTAGGCATTCTGCAGCAGGTTGAGCAGGGCCCCGGCCACCGCGTCCTTGTCCAGGTCCAGCTTCGGCAGCCCCTCCTGCACCTCCACCTTCAGCTCCACGCCGCCCTCCAGGCGCTGCGCGCGGAAGGCCGCCACGGCCGCCTCCACCACGTCCGTCACCGGCAGCGGCGCGCGCTGGTACACCTTGCGCCCGCCCTCGATGCGCGCCCAGTCCAGCACGCGCTCGATGAAGATGGACAGGCGCTCCGTCTCGCGCATCAGCAGCGTGAGCACCTCCTGCATCTGCGCCGGGTCCTTCAGCCGGCCCAGGGCGAGCGTCTCGATGAACATGCGGATGGAGGTGAGCGGCGTGCGCAGCTCATGGCTCACCAGCGACACGAAGTCCGTCTTCATCTTGGAGAGCTGCGCCTCGCGGTAGAGGGCGCGGCCCGTGTAGACGACGCCGAAGGTGAGCGTCAGGTAGAACAGGCCCAGCAGCACGCCATACAGCACGCGGTTGCGCGTGGAGGCGCGCGCCACCGGGTCCTCGCCGGTGGGCAGCACCACCAGCCGGAAGTCCTGGAGGGGCGGGGACAACACGCGCTCGGCCAGGCCCACCGGGCCCAGCGCGCTGGCGCGGGCCTGCGCCACCTCCGACACCAGCTTGCCCATCAGCCCGCCCTCGTTGACCTCTCGTGGGATGGGCTGCAGGGAGAAGAGCACCGGCTCTCCGGACACGGCGCGCGGGTCCACTCGCTCCGCCATCAGCATTTCCAGCGCCCGCACCGACAGCCGCACCCCGCGCACCACGTCGCCCCGGCGCTCGGCGGCCACCATGAGCGCGCGGCTTCCCGTGGCCAGGGAGAACACGGTGGGCTCCGTGGGGAGCGAGCCGGCCTCCGGCAGCACGGCCGTGAGCGCCTCGGCGAGCTGCGGGTCGCTGGTGTGGACGCGTCCACCCTCCACCTGGAAGGTGCCCTCCGGCTCGGACACCACCCGCCCGTCCGGCATCACCAGGCGCAGCGCGCCTCCCTCCTCCTCCAGGCGCGCCGATGCCAGCGCCCGGGGCAGCTCGCCGGACAGCGACTCCAGCGTCCCGCGCCAGGCGGACTCCAGCCGTTTCTCCACCGCGGCGCGCTCGTTGATGATGGCCACCACGCCGAAGCCGGACAGGCCGGCGGAGGGCACCACCACCAGGACGATGAGCAGGGCGAACGTGCGCCGGAAGTTGAGGATGACAGGGGGGGAGCGCGACACGGCCCCTCTCCTTTACTCCCACCCGGCGCCACACGCTCGTGGCGTTTCACTCCGGACACTGGCCGGGGACTGTCCGCCACCCGTACTCCGGGAGGGGAAGTCATCGACTTCCGGGGTCTTCTGGTGCAAGCATGGAGGCTTCCGGGGGGATGCGAGCAAGCAGGGCCGGCCGCCGACCGAGGAGGACATTCCATGAGACGGCACGTACTGGCCGCGGTGTTGGCTTCCGCGCTGGGACTGGCGGGGTGTGGTGACCGCCAGGCCGAGGCGACGTGGTCCAACGCGTCGGGCTCGGTGGCGCTCAGCCGCGACGACGCCTTCCTGTACGCCGTGGACGCCGACAACGGTGTCCTGTCGGTGGTGGACACCGCGCGTGGGGAGAAGGTGGGTGAGGTGAAGGTGGGCCGCGCGCCCGAGCGCGTGGTGGTGGGCCCGGACGACACCGTCTACGTCTCCAACCGGGCCGAGCGCAGCGTGTCCGTCATCCGCCGGGGTGACTGGAACGAGTCGGCGCGTATCTCCGTGGGCGTGGAGCCCATGGGGCTGGCGGTGTCCCCGGGCGGCGACACGCTGTACGTGGTGAACAGCACCGCGCTGGACAGCGCCGAGCACGGCACGCTGATGGCCGTGGACACGCGCTCGCTGACGGTCCGCTGGGAGCTGCCGGTGGGCGAGGAGCCGCGCGGCATCGCCCTGGTGGACGGCGGCCGGCGCGCGCTCATCAGCCTCTTCCGTCACAGCGACCTGGTGACGGTGGACCTGGCGGACTCGAACCGGCCCCGCGTGTCGCGGGAGCGCACGGACCTGTACTCGCGCGCCAACGTCCGGACCTCCGCGAGCAGCGACACGTCGCCCATGCCCATGGCGGATACGGAAATCTCGTTCCGGCCCCGGGGCATGGCGGACGTGGTGGTGACGCCCAACGGCGAGCGCGCCTTCGCGCCGGTGCTGTGGGCGCGCGAGGACCCGCTCGGCGGTTCCGACCCGAACATGCCGTCGGGGGGGGACGCGCTGTACGGCGGAGGCGGAAGCCCGTGCCGCACCGGAGGCGTGGTGGCCCCCGGCCTCCTCTCCTTCGACACGGAGGACGGGACGCCGCTGGTGGACGACCTGGACCAGTGCCGCCCGCCGCCGGAGCACACTCCCGACTTCCCGCCGTCCACCATCGTCAGCCCGGAGTCCACGCATGCCATCCAGGGGCCGGTGGCGGCGGTGGTGGACCCGTCCGGCCTGTGGATTTTCGTGGTGAACCGCGAGACGGACAACGTGGCCATCATCCCCACGGACCGCCGCTCGGGGCCGGACATCGTGAACGACACCCGCAGCAGCGTCCGCCAGCTCGTGCGCGTCGGCTCCGGGCCCAGCGGCATCGCGATGACACGGGATGGGCGCAAGGCGTACGTGCACAACGCGTTCGACCACTCGGTGACGACGCTGGTGAGCGACGGCTCCGGCGCGGTGGCCAACGTGCGCGCGGAGGGCGCGCCGCTGCGGCTGGCCGGAGACGTGCTGGAGCCGCAGGCGGTGGCGGGGCGCAAGCTCTTCTTCTCCGCGCTGGACACGCGCATGACGAGCACCTCGGTGGGCGCGTCCTGCGCGTCCTGCCACCTGGACGGCCGGGATGACGGCCACGTGTGGGGCTTCCCGGACGGCCCGCGTCAGACGCCCAGCCTGGCGGGCCGCCAGGTGACGAAGACGGGCCCGTTCCACTGGAGCGGCGAGTTCCCCACGCTGCGCGACTTCCTGGACGCCACGGTGCGCAAGCGCATGGGCGGCTCGGCGCTGGACACCGTCATGGTGTCGCAGCTCTCCTCCTTCATCGACGTCATCCCCGCGCCGGACAACCCGCACAAGCGCGACGTGCTCACCGAGGCCCAGGCCCGAGGCGCCCAGGTCTTCAAGAAGGCCGCGTGCGACAGCTGCCACGAGGGCGAGACGCTCACCAACAACAAGCAGGCCGACGTCGGCACCTTCATCATCTCCGGCCCCATCCAGGACGACGCGAATGTGCGGAAGGTGGGCCTGAACACGCCCTCGCTGCTGGGCCTGGCCCGCACGGCGCCCTACCTGCACGACGGCAGCGCCACGTCGCTGAAGGACCGCTTCGTGCAGAGCCGCCAGTCCAACAAGCACGGCGCCACGTCGCAGCTCAGCGACGCGGAAATCGACGACCTGGTGGAGTACCTGCGCACGCTGTAGCGCGCGAGGGCCCGAAGCGCTGCACAATACCGAGAACGTCATCCCCCTGGAGGAGGCATTACATACGCGCGTGAGCGCTTTCTACTCCTCGAAGCAGCCCGACGTTGTCGGTACGTCGAGCCTTACCGTGCGTCAGTGGCTGAGCACGCAGTCGTATCAGGCTCAACGAGACTTTGGTCTGCTCGCGATTGAGAAGGTCCGAACAGGTATCTGGCGATGAGCCTGGATGCGCTTGTAGAGCAGTTCGCGGAAAACGTGGCCGCGCAGACTGATGCGATCTGGCGTGGAGATGCCAAGGCCGGAAACAAGCATGCAAGAAGGTATATCTCCGCATTCGACAAGCTCCGCGCGCATGGTGATGCTGGACGCGAGGCGCTGACGGCGCTGTTCAGTCACCCGAGGATGGATGTCCGCGTCATGGCTGCTGCCCACCTGCTTCGCTATCGGACGAAGGAAGCCACTGCTGTCTTGCAGGAAGCGGCCAAGGGGGAGGGGTTCGTACCCTTCAAAGCAGGGCAGGCATTGAGACGCTGGGAAGAGGGCACCTGGGCCCTGGACCCGGAGTAGCGCTACGCCCTCTGCCCCTACTCGAGTTCAGGGCAAACCGGCGTCCTCAAGCGGTGGAGGCGGGGCGAGCACGGCGGGGGTGGTGGCGGTGAGGGCGGAGCGCGCCACGTCCAGGGCCCGCTCCGGGTCTCCGCCCAGCCAGGTGACGACGAGCGCGCAGGGCGTGTCGTCGTCCCACGTCAGCACCTGCAACATGCCCTGGGCGGGAGCGCGGCGGGCGGCGGCGCGGCCCAGCGCGGGCACCTCCAGGCCACCGGCCCGCAGGGTGGGCGCCAGCAGCGCGCGCACGTCCGCGTCCGTGTAGCGCTGGTTGCAGTCCCACATCACGGAGACGGTGACGTCCTTCTCCGTCTCCGAGCGGAGGGCGCACAGCGGCCCGCACGTGGGGCAGGCGCGCTCCTCCTTCATCGAGAAGCCGGGCAGCGTCAGCTCGCGCACGTCCGTGGGGAGCAACACGTCACAGCCCGGGAGGCTCACGTCGCCGACGCCGCGAGGCCGCAGCACGGTGCCCGCGTCCGTCCCCGCGGAGTCCGCCGTGCGAGTGCTGCACGCCCCCAGGGCCGCCAGTGCCAATACCAGTGCCGCGCGCCCTCCTGCCCTCATCCCGTGGTCTCTCCCTGGCGCACCGTGGCGCGGCGCGGATGGTAGACCGGCGGACACCCCTCGCGGTCACGTTTCCCGTTCGCGGGTGCTCGCTTCCGGACGGGCTCCCCCGCCGGGACGGGGAGGGGGCGGGCTTCCCTCGTGTCCCCCCCTCGCCGTGGACTAAGCTGCCGCCCGCTTCCATGGCCTCCGCCCGTCTCCTCTCCCTGCTGCTCCTCGCTCCTGGCGTGCCCGCGCTGGCGCGGTCCGCCCAGGCGCCCTCCACGCTCGGTTCCGCCCCGGACAAGTCCTCGCAGGGCCCGGGCGGGGTGGGGGCTTCCTGGCAGGCGCGCCCGTCCGAAGCAACCGCGGCGCGAAACCCCGCTCCGGACGAGTCCTGGCAGGGCCCCGGCGAGGTGGAGGCCCCCCGGCGCAACAGCTCCCCGGATGATGCCTCCTGGGAGTCCTTCCCGGGGGCCACATCGGTGCCGGAGGGGAAGGACGCGGCGGCGCTGCCCCAGCTTCCGGAGGTGCCGCCCCTGGTCCCCGTGGACGACGTGGCGCTGCCCCCTTCCCCCACGCCCGCGCGCAGGCCGCGCCAGCCCGAGGGGCCGCCCCCGGTGCCCAACCGGGTGAGCCTGCTGGGGGCGCGCACGATGGGGACCGGGGGATTCGCCGCGGGGTTCTCGCTCGGCTTCCCCCTGCTGTCCGCGCGGGCGGCGGTGGGCGTGCTGCCCCGGGTGGATGCGCTGGTGGGCGTGGACAGCCTCTACGGGATGATGACCGAGCTGCGTGCCGGCGCGCGGTGGATGATGCTGGACGGCGGCCCGCGCTGGAGCCTGGGACTGGCGGTGGAGGGCGGGCATGCCTTCTTCCTCCGGCCGGCGAGCGTGGAGGACAAGGGCGCGCGCTACCTCAGCGGCCGGCGCAACTGGAACGTGCAGCCCGGCATCGTCGGCAACGTCCAGCTCAAGGGGGCCCGCGCCCCGCGCCTCTTCTTCGACGTGCGCTACCACCTCTCCTTCGACACGGAGCCCATCCAGCGCACGCCGCTGGGCGGGCTGCCGCCCGCGGTGGTGACGGGCAGTGCCTTCCCGCTGCGCGTGGGCGCCGAAATGCCCCTCAGCGAGAAAACGTCCTACTCTGTGACGGTGGGCGGGGATGTGCGGACCCGCCCCGAGGACGCGGACTTCATGCCGGTCCTCTCCGTCGGCATCGTTACCGGTCTCTAGGGGCGCTGAAAGCCGCCCCTCCTTCCAGCGAGGTCCTGCATGCGTGGCTGTGTCATCGGCGCCGGCTCCTTCGGTACGGCCCTGGCGAACGTGCTGGCGGTGAACTGTGAGGAGGTGCGGCTGTGGGCCCGTGAGCCCTCCGTGGTGGAGGCCATCAACACCGCCCACGAGAACACCACCTACCTGAAGGGCATCCCCATCTCCGAGCGCGTGCGCGCCACGTCGAGCCTGGAGGAGGCGCTCGCCGGCGCGGAGATGGTGGTGCTGGCCACGCCCAGCCACGCCACGCGCGAGGTGGTGGCCAAGGCGAAGCCGTACCTGCCGCGCCACGTGCCCATCGTCACGGTGGCCAAGGGGATTGAGAACGAGACGCTGCTGACGATGACGGAGCTCCTGGAGGACTGTCTGCCCGAGGAGTTCCATCCGTACATCGCGGTGCTGTCCGGGCCCAGCTTCGCGAAGGAGCTGGCCCGGCGCATGCCCACGGTGGTGACGATTGCGTCCCACTGGGACAAGGTGGCGCTGCGCGTCCAGAAGGCGCTGCAGACGGAGACGTTCCGCAGCTACACGTCCACGGACGTGGTGGGCGTGCAGTACGGCGGCGCGCTGAAGAACGTGATTGCCATTGCCGCGGGCATGGCGGACGGGCTGGGCATGGGCCACAACGCGCGCGCGGCCATCATCACCCGCGGGCTGGCGGAGATTACGCGCCTGGCCGTGCGCAAGGGCGCCAACCCGCTGACGCTCTCCGGCCTGTCCGGCATGGGCGACCTGGTGCTGACGTGCACGGGCGAGCTGAGCCGCAACCGGCACGTGGGCGTGGAGCTGGGCAAGGGCCGCAAGCTGCCGGACATCCTCGCGGAGATGAAGGAAGTCGCCGAGGGCGTGAAGACGGCCCGCAGCGCCAGGGATTTGGAAATCAAGACGGGCGTGGAGCTGCCCATCTGCCATCAGGTCTACCTGATTGCCTACGAGGGCAAGAGCGCCAAGAGCGCCGTGGTGGACCTGATGACGCGCCAGCCGAAGTCCGAGCTGGCCGGCGTCTGACGGACCGCGCATTCCGAAAGGGCAGTGATTGCTGGTAAAACGCGCTTTGCGTGCCTGCCCTCCGCCTGTCGAGCCTGCCGTCGTTCCGCGCCTTCGGGCGCCGTGACTTCGTCGCGGTGTGGTGTGGAGCGCTCGTCTCCAACCTCGGCACGTGGATGGAGGTGCTCGCGCTCGGCGTCTACGTGACGGCGGAGACGGGAAGGGCCGAGTGGACGGGCGGCATCGCCGCGCTGACGTACCTGCCGTCCGTGGTGCTCTCTCCGCTGGGGGGCGCGCTGGCGGACCGCTTCGACCGGCGGTTCTTCATCGCGGCGTGCACGCTGGCGCAGGCGGTGCTGGCCGGGGTGCTGGCGGCGCTCGCCCTCACCGGGAACCTCACCGTGCAGGCGGTGGCCGCCATCTCCTTCCTCAACGGGTGCGTCCACGTGCTGGCCATGCCCGCCTACACGGCGCTCACCGCCGGGCTGGTGCCGCCGGAGGACCTGCACAGCGCGATGAGCCTCACCGCCACCCAGTTCAACCTCGGGCGCATCCTCGGGCCGGTGCTGGCGGCGCCGCTCATGGCCGCGGCCGGCGTGGGCTGGGTGTTCCTGCTCAACGCCGTGTCCTTCCTGGCGGTGCTCGCGGCCGTCATGTCGGTGGGCCCCCAGCGCCGCTCCGCCTCCGCCGCGCCGCCCCGGGGGCTGTGGGCGGACATCGCGCAGGGGGCGAGGGTGGCGCGCCAGGACGCGGCCATCTGGCTTGCCCTGGTGGGCCTGTTCACCATGGCGGTGCTGGTGACGCCCTTCATCATCCTCGTCCCCGTGTTCGTGATGAAGGTGTTCGGCCAGGGCGCCTCGGCGGCGTCGGTGCTCGTCTCCATCCAGGGCGTGGGCGCACTCGTGGCCTCGGTGACGGTGGGCTCGCTGGTGGAGCGCTGGGGGCGTCAGCGGTTGCTGGAGGCGAGCCTGCTGGCGCTGGGGCCGGCGGCCCTCTTCTACTGGCTGTCCCCCACGCTGCACGTGGCGATGGCGGCCATGCTGGTGCTGGGCGCGGTGTACATGGTGGCCGTCACCGGGCTGAGCACCCGCTGCCAGGAGCGCGCCCCGCGCGAGATGCAGGCGCGGGTGAGCAGCCTCGGCATCGTGCTGCTCAACGCCGGGTACTCGCTGGGCACGTGGCTGCAAGGGGCGCTCATGGACCGGCTGGGGGTGCGGCTCGTCACCGCGAGCGCCGCGGCGCTGTTCCTGCTGGTCGCGGTGGGGTTGCGCACGCGGCGGCCGCGCGAGGTGGCTCTCCCGGAGACGTGAGCCTCCGGGACGCTGATTCAGTCCGGCTCGCCCGCCCGGACACTCGCTGGTAGCAGGGCCCGGTGTCCCGGAGGCCTGAGCCTCCAGGTCGCGGCCTCAGCCCGTCCCGGACTTCGCCGGCAGCAGGGCGAGCACGCGCGCGAGCACGGAGACACCCTCCTCGTACTCCGCCAGGTCGATGTGCTCGTGCGGGGTGTGGTCCAGCGAGGAGTCCCCGGGGCCGTAGGCGACGGTGGGGACGGCCCAGGCGGACGCCACCGTGTTCCAGTCGGACGTCCCCGTCTTCAGGCGCAGGGTGGGGCGCACGCCGCGCTCGCGCAGGGCCTGCTTGAAGGCGCGGGTGAGGGCATCGTTTCCTCCCGCGCTGACGGCATCCTTGCGGGACACGGTCTTCATGCTCACGCCCGGAACCCCGCCCAGGCTCGCGAGGAGCGCGTCCGTCTCGCTCGACGGCCCGGTGCGGATGCTCACGTTGGCCCGGGCCCACTCCTCCGCTTCCTCCGCGCCCGTGTGGAAGTCGGTCAGCGAGGGCAGGTCCTGCTCGAAGAGCGTACGCCCCTCGTTCCACCCGTCGCAGTGGCGGCGCAGCGCGTTCCACGCCTCGATGACGTGCTCGGCGGGGGCCCGGTAGTCGCGGCTCGCCGTGTGGCGCCGGCTCGCGCGGTACTCCAGCTCCAGGCGCACGAGGCCCTTGTAGCCCACCGTGACGGCGTGGGCGCCGCTGGGCTCGCCGTTGACGACGAAGTCCGGCCGGTAGCGCTCGCGCACGTGGAGCGCTCCGCGGGTGATGGCTACCTCCTCCTCCACGCAGCCCAGCAGGAGGAAGCGCTTGCCGGCGCGCTCCGCGTCCTCCAGCAGCTCCACGGCCTCGATGAAGGCGGCGAGCGCCCCCTTCGCGTCCACGGCGCCGCGGCCGAAGAGGCGCGAGCCCTCCAGCCGCACGGGCACCTCGCCGGGCACGGTGTCGATGTGGCCGAGCAGCGCGACGCAGGTGTCCCCGTCGCCGAGGCTGGCCACGGTGTTGCCCACCTCGTCCACGTGGGCATGCCAGCCGCGCTGCTCCAGGCGCTCCGCCAGCGCGCGGGAGAAGGCCTGCTCGTGGTGGCTGGGGCTGTACTGCTCCACCATCCACCGGAGCAGCTCCGGGCTCTGCTCACGCGTCCGCATCAACCACCGTCCGCGAAAGGGTGAGCTTCGTGCCGGCCTCGCACGTCAGCGCGGAGAGCACCGGCCGGGGGACACCCGCTCCGCTCACGTGCACCACCGGGACACCACCCGTGAGCGCGCGCCGTGCCGCCTCCAGCTTGTAGCGCATGCGCCCGGTGGCCAGCTCCATGGCGCGCGGGAGGTCGTCGCTCCAGCGCACGAGCGTCGCCGGGTTCTTCGGGTCCTCCAGCAACCCCGGCACGTTGGAGAGCATCACCAGCGCCCGGGCCCCGAGCGCGGTGGCGATGGCCGCGGCGGCCTGGTCCGCGTCGACATTCACCAGGACACCATCCACCGTCACGGCCGGCGGGCAGACGACGGGGACGTGGCCCTGCTCCAGCAGCAGGCCCAGCAGCCGGGTGTTCACCTCGGTGATTTCGCCGGCCACGTGCTCCCGCTCGATGCGCGTGCGTCCGGCCTCCTGGACCTTCAGCGGGGGGCGCCGCCGCGCCAGCAGCAGGCGCCCGTCCGCGCCGCAGAGCCCGAGGCCGGACACGTTCTGGGCCAGCAGCGAGATGACGACGCGCTTGTTCACGTCACCCACCCACGCCATGGTCAGCACGCGCAGCGTGGCCGCGTTCGTGAGGCGCACGACGTTGCCGGAAGCCGTCATCGCCTCGGTGCGCTCCATGGACAGGGCCTTGAGCAGCCCGTCGCCCGCGTCCGAGCCTCCGTTCACCACCACGACGTGCTCGCCACGCCGCGTCAGCTCCGCGACGTCCAAGCAGACGTTGTCGAGGTCCACGCCCGCGGCCCCGCCAATCTTCACCACCAGCGGCGGGCGGGCGCCCCGGTCCTGTGAGGTGGCGGCGCTCATCCGATGACACTCGCGCCGCCGTCCACGAGCTGCACCGTGCCGGTGATGAACGAGGCGCGCTCGCTGGCGAGGAAGGCCGCGGCGGCCGCGAACTCCTCCGCGCGGCCCACGCGGCGCAGGGGAATGTGCGCGGCCATGGCACGCAGACCGGCCTCCACGTCGGCTCCGGCGGCGCGCTCCACGGGAGGCGTGCGGGTGTAGCCCGGCGCCAGCACGTTGACGGTGACGCCGCAGTCCCCCAACTCCTGCACCAGCGCGGAGGCGAAGCCCACGAGTCCCAGACGCGCCGTCCCGGACAGGGCGAAGCGGGCGACGGGGCGCACCACCGTCTCGGAGGTGATGAGGAGCAGGCGTCCCCAGTGCGCCGCCTTCATGTACGGCAGCGCCGCCAGCGCGAGGTTGATGGCCGGCAGGAGCACCCCATTCAGGGCCTCCTGGTAGGCCTCGATGCCGAAGTGCGTCGCCGGCCCCGGCGGCGGCCCGGCGCTGTTCGTCACGACGATGTGGGGGCCGCCCAGCTTCCCGGCGACGTCCTCGACCCACGCCTTCGCGGCGCCGTGGTCTCTCAGGTCCACGGCGGTGGCGAGCACCTTCCCGCCGCGCGAGAGCGCCCTCAGCTCCTTCTCGGCCCGGGCGAGCTTCTCCGCGTCCCGCGCGCCGATGGCGACGTGCGCCCCTTCCTTCACCAGCTCCTCCGCCACGGCCAGCCCCAGTCCGCTGGAGCCGCCGGCGATGAGTGCGACTTTATTGGCCAGTCCCAGTTCCAAAGGTGTCCCTCCTGGAGTCTCCGGCGTCCACTGACGGCTCGGGGCGTACGACGTGCAGGGATGAGGGCGGCGCGCGGCCATAGCGGTAGCGCCCCATCAGCGGCCACGCCAGCGCGGACGCCACGGCCTTCGCCCGCGTGGACAGCTCCTTGCGCCACGAGTCGTCTCCGGCCCGCAGCAGCGTGGGGCCGCTGAGGAAGCGGTCCGGGTTGCCGGTGACGGTGTGGTTGCCTCCGAGGTGGACGGTGCGCCGGTGCACCGGGTTCGCCGAGCGGTCCACCCCGATGAGCCGGAGCAGCCTGTCCACCGTGGCGGCGGGCTCGGCGATGAAGTCCTCGTAGCGCAGGAAGAGCGAGCGCTCCGGGTAGCGCCGGGTGACCAGCTCGGAGCCGGCGTTGAACCCCAGCCAGTAGGCGGTGCTGCGCGCCGCGGACATGGGGACGACGTACTGCTTCGTCTTCGTCCACGAGTGCGCGACGGCGCGCGGGTCCCTCACCAGGTGCAGGTAACAGGGAGTGACGCCCTTCACGTGCGGCAGCAGCGCCGCCTCGGAGGGGAACTTGCCGCTGTCCACGATGATGCGCGAGCCGGTGACGTCCGCGATGGTGCGGTACGTCCTCGCCAGCAGGCCGGCGTGCTCGCGCAGGGGCAGCGCGGACAATCCGCGCCACAGCACGCGCGGCGTGTGCCGCGTCCGGACGGTGGCCTGCTGCCTCAGCACCACCCTCGCGGCATGGGCCTGGGGCGACTCCCCCGGGGCCACGCCCTGCTGGAGCACCCTGGACCAGAGCGTGCAGTCCACCAGCTGCGCGCCGCAGCCGCACAGCGTGTTGGAGCCATTCCCGTAGGCGTTCTTCCACAGGAAGCTCAGCTCCCCGGTGTGGAAGCACCCCTCCACCTCGTTGAGGACGTTGCCGATGATGGTGCTGCCGCTGCGGCACCAGCCGGTGACGTAGAGGACGGTGAGCGGGCTCATGGTCAGAGCTTCGCGACGAAGAAGTGCGTGGGCAGGTGGATGGCGAGCGCCTCGTGAATCTCGCCGCGGATGGCCAGCCCCTCGCGCGGGAAGATGCCGGGGGGCGGCTCCGCGAAGCGGATTTCCGAGCGGCCGGAGTCGAAGAGGGTGGCGCCCGCGGTGAAGTCACCGACGACGACGGTGCCCTGGGTCACCATGCGCGTGCGGCAGATGCGGATGCCCATGCTCGCCAGCTCCCCCAGCAGTCCGTGCTGCCCGAGGAGGTGCTGGTAGTAGTCCACCGAGTTGATGAGGATGCCGTCCGCCGAGCCGCCCATCTGTTCCACCTCGGCGCACGCGGCGAGCAGCGAGGTGACGGGGTCCTTGCGCGCGGGCAGCCGGGTGACGCCCGGCGTCTCCAGCAGGCCGCGCACGCGCTCTCCGCCCTTCCCAATCGTGAGCGCCTGGTTTTCCGCCGTGCACAGCCGGACGAGCAGGCGGAAGTCGATGAACTGCGCGAGCGCCTCCGGGTCGTCCAGCAGGTTGGGGGGAAGCTGCACCCAGCCCGTCGTGGGCCGCAGAGGCTGCTGGTCGAAGTGGAACTCGAACGCCGCTTCCGGGCGCAGCGACACGTCCTGGACGTGGGCGCCGGGCGCGGTGGTGGGGTGCGTCTCGTACCAGTAGCGGGCCTGGGGCTTGTCGGACGTCTTCACCTTGAAGAGGGCGCGCACGGCCACGCGGGGACGGCGCTTGAAGCCCGGGAAGTCCTCGGTGATGGTGGTGGAGAACTGGACGCGCGCCTTCGTGCCCTGGGCCGCCACGGCGGCGGCGAAGACGGCTCCGGGAGACTGGGGGGCGGGCTCCGCGGGGGATTGCGTGCTCATGGTCTGCCTTTCGCTCTCGCGTCAGAGGGGGTGGAGGCCGCGGAAGCCGAGGCCTTCCGTCTCGGGTCTGCCAAGCATCAGGTTGAGGACATGCACCGCGGTGCCGGCGGCGCCCTTCACCAGGTTGTCCAGCGCCGCGTTGACGACGATGCGGCCGCGCTCCGGGTCCACGTCCACGGCCAGGTCGCAGTGGTTGGTGCCAGAGAGCGGCCCCGGCTCGGGGAAGGGGGACGCGCTCGCGTTGGGCCGCACCACGTGGACGAAGGGCTTGTCCCGGTAGGTGCTGGCCAGGGCGCGCAGGGGCTCGGCCTCGTCGAAGGGGCGCGCGGCGAAGGTGTGCACCGTGGCCAGCACGCCGCGCACAGCGGGCACGGCCGTGGCGCTGAAGTGCACGGTGGGGCGCTGGCCCGTGAGGCGCTCCGTGACGCCCTCGATTTCGCCCGTGTGCCGGTGGCCCACCGGCTTGTAGCAGCGCAGCGCGGAGGCGCGCTCCGGGTGGTGGGAGGCGCGGTCCGGCGTGGCGCCGCCGCCGGAGGAGCCCGTCTTCGCGTCGACGATGACGTCCGGCTTCACCAGCCTCGCGCGCACCAGCGGGAGCAGCGCCAGCAGCGCCGCGTGCGCCATGCAGCCGGGCACCGCGACGAAGCGCGCGTCCGGTAGCCGCTCGGCGGCCCACTCCGGCAACCCGTAGACGAACTCCGGCGTGGAGGCGGGGCGCGGGTGCTTGCGGTACCAGCGCTCGTGCTCGGCGGGCTCCAGCCGGAAGTCCGCGCTGAGGTCGATGATGCGGCCCGCCAGCTCCGTCACGCGGGCCCAGCGCTGGAGCAGCCCGCCCTGCGGCAGGCAGCTCAGCAGCACGTCGCAGGGGCCCAGCGCCTCATGGGGGACGAAGCGCGGGGTGCCGAGGCCCCGGAGGTGGGGGTGGGGGAAGTCCAGCCGCTTGCCGGCGTACTGGTCGGAGGTGGCCTGGGTCACCTCCACCGCCGGATGGGCCAGCAGGAGCCGCAGCACCTCTCCACCCGTGTAGCCGCTGGCTCCCAGCACCGCGACGCGAGTCATGGCAGCACCCCGAGGACGTAGTCCGCCATCAGCTCCGGCAGGGGAATGCCGGAGACCTCGATGCTCCGCGCGAACTCCACGCAGTGGTTGATTTCGTTGACCAGCACCCGGCCGTCCCGCGTCTCGAGCAGGTCCACCGCGAGGATGTCCCCGCCCACGGCCTCCGCCGCGCGCTCGGCGAGCCTCGCGTGGGAGGCGGGCACCTCGTATCGCTCGGGGATGGCGCCGCGGGCCGTGTTGGTAATCCAGTGCTCGGACCGCCGGCGGATGCCGCCCACGGCCCTGCCCATGACGTACACCCGCAGGTCGTAGCCCGGCTTGTCGATGTATTGCTGCACGAGCGCGACGTGGTCCTGCGCGCCGCCCATCTCGAAGCGCATCGACATGAGGCCCTCGGCGGCGCTGCGTCCGTCCATGCGCGCCACCATGCGGCCCCACGAGCCGAGCACGGGCTTCGTCACGGAGGGGTAGCCCCGGCGGTCGATTTCCGCCACGCAGGACTCCTCCTCGAAGCCCAGGAAGGCCCAGGGCATGGGGATGTCCCGGGCGGCGAGCGCGAGCGTGGTGAGCGCCTTGTCCCCGCAGGTGGAGATGGCGTGCGCGCTGTTGAGCACGCGCGAGCCCTTCACCTCCAGGATGGAGGCCAGGTAGCGCGCGCGTGTGAAGGACATGCTCCGCATCAGCACGGGCGCGCCGTCCCTCCAGCGCTCCCGGTCCAGGGAGAGGACGAGGCCCGAGTCCGCGTGCAGCTCCACGGCGCAGCCCCGCCCGCGCAGCGCGTCGGCGATCATCCGCTCCTCGGTGCGCAGGCGGGTATAGACGAGGTCGACCTTCTTCATCCCGGGCTCACTCGCCCCAGTCCTCTTCGACCTCCGGCGCCTCCTCGAAGCGCAGGGGGGTCAGGCTGACGACCTCCAGCTCCGCCGAGCAGCCCTTGCACGTGACGACTTCTCCCTCCATGAGGTTCGTCCCATCCATGGGCGCGGCGCAGGTGGGGCACTCGTTGACTCCGACGGTGTCGAGCTGCTTCTGCGGGTGCATTCATCCCCTCCTCAGGGCAGGTACGAGCGCCGCCCGGCGCGGGCGCGGCAGGGCGTGCAGAATCCTTTCGGCCAGGGCGGCGCCGTCGAGCCCGTGGCGCTGGAGCAACTCCTCGTGCGAGCCGGCCGTGGCGTCGTAGCGGTCCTGGATGCCGGTGCGGACCACTCGCACGCCCAGCCCGAGCGAGCAGACGCTCTCGCATACCGCGCCGCCGAGCCCTCCCAGCACGGAGTGTTCCTCCACGGTGACGAGCAGCTTCGTGCGCTCCGCCGTCTCCTGGAGGGCCGCCTCGTCGAGCGGCTTGAGCGTGTGCATGTTCATCACGCGCGCGGAGACGCCCTGCGCCTCGAGCCGCCCGGCCGCTTCCAGCGCGACGGCCACGCCGACGTCGCCGTGGGCGATGAGGCCGACGTCGTCCCCCTCGCGCAGGCACATGGCGCGGCCGAGCTCGAACGCGGGCCAGGAGGTCTCACGCCGGCTCACGCGGTTGCGGCCGAGCCGCAGGTACACCGGGCCGTCCAGGTCGATGAGCGCGCGGAGGGCCTGCACCGTCTCCAGGGCATCCGCGGGGGACACCACCGTCATCCCCGGCATGGCGCGGAGGATGGCCAGGTCCTCGATGGCATGGTGCGTGGGGCCGAAGAACGCGCCCGACAGCCCGCCGTAGTCACAGACGAGCTTCACGTTGGCGCGCCCGTAGGCCATGCCGAGCCGCACCTGCTCGCACGCGCGCATCGCCCCGAAGGCGGCGAAGGTGTGGGCGAAGACGACCTGCCCGGTGGCGGCCATGCCGCACGCCACGTCGAGCATCGTCGCCTCGCAGATGCCCAGGTTGATGAAGCGGCCGGGGTGGCGCGCCTCGAAGGGGTCCCCGCCGCCGGCCAGGTCCGCCTCCAGCAGCACCACGCGCGGGTCCTCGTCCGCGAAGCGCGCGAGCGCGTGCCGGAACACCTGCCGGTTGGACAGGGTGGGGTTCTCCCCCAGCCACGCCTCCGGTGCCACGGCCAGGTCCGCGCCGCCCTGCACGGGGGCCGTCACGGCGCCACCTCCCCCAGGGAAGCGAGCGCGCGCCGCAGGTGGTCCGCGCTGAAGACGGCGTAGTGCGGGCCCTTGCCTCGCAGCATGGGCACGCCCGCGCCCTTCTGCGTGTTCGCGACGATGGCGCGCGGCGCCTCGGAGGGGGACTCCAGCGCGGCGCACAGCGCGTCCAGGTCGTGGCCGTCCACCTCCGCCGTCTGGAGCCCGAAGGCGCGCAGCCGCTCCCCCAGGGCCTTCTGCGAGAGGATGGACTCGGTGGGCCCGTCGTTCTGCCCGCCGTTGCGGTCGACGATGACGGTGAGGTTCGCCAGCCGGTGGTGGGCCGCGACCTGGAGCGCCTCCCAGTTGGAGCCCTCGCCCATCTCCCCGTCGCCACAGACGACGTAGACGCGGTTGGGGCGCTGGCGCAGCCGGTGTCCCAGCGAGAGCCCCACGCCCAATCCCACGCCATGTCCGAGGCTGCCTGTCGGGAAGTCGACACCCGGCACCTTCGCGCTCACGTGGCCGGTGAAGTCGCTGCCCTTCGCGTTGTATCGCCGGACCAATTCTTCAGCGTCGATGAAGCCGAACTCCGCCAGCGCCGCGTAGAGCCCGGCCGCCGCGTGGCCCTTGGAGAGGATGAGGTGGTCTCTCACCTCGGCGCGAGGCTCCTTCGGGTCCACCTTCATCACCCGCCCGAGCAGTGCGACGAGGACCTCCACCACGGAGAGTGAGCCGCCGAGGTGACAGCCGGTGGGCGACGCGGCGAGCCGGACGATGGTCCGGCGGATGCGTCTGGCGCGTTCCTCGAGGGGTACCAGGGCCATGGGGGTCATCCGTCCGGAAAATTCGGACGTCATCGTCTTTGTCGCAGATTCCGGGCTTTGCTGCTGAAGCTAGGTAATCTGGTGCGCGCAAGTCAATGTATGCCATTGAGGCACAAGGCCGGAGATGTCCGAAATCACCGTCTTGAGCGCAATTCATGTGAAAGTTATGGTCGCGCGCGGCCGAGAGTGGTCACCCTTTCCAGGAGCGTGCGCGAATGGCGGGAGGTTTCGGCAGGGGGCTGGAGCAGGAGAAGGCCGCGCTGTACCGGAGCCGGGGCTGGTGGCGGGACGAGACGGTGCTCGACGACCTGCGCCGCGCCATCCAGGCCCATCCGAATAAAACAGCCATCGTCGCGGCCCGCTACTTCGCGAAGGATGTCATCAAGCTGACATATGCGGAGCTGGGCCGATACACGGACCGGTTCGCGGTGGCGTTGCTGGAGTTGGGCGTACGCCGGGGAGTGCCGGTGGCGGTGCAGCTCCCCAACTGGTGGCAGTTCACCGCGTTGGCGCTGGCGTGCGCGCGCATCGGCGCCGTCATTGCCCCCATTCCCCCGGACTACCGGCGCCGCGAGGTGGAGTTCATCCTCGGGAGGACGGAGGCCTCCGTCTACGTCGGGCCGGCGAGCTGGAGCGGACACTCTCACCGGGACATGGCCCGGGAACTGGCGCGGGTGTTGCCGTCGCTGAAGCACCGGGTGCTCGTGGGCCTGGGGGCGCAGGCGGCGCGGGAGGACGGCGAGCTGGACTTCGACGCGCACTTCGTCGAGCGGCGCTGGGAGGACGAGCGCCCGGCGAGCGTCCTCGACGAGCTGTCGGCGCGCGCGGACGACGTCTGCAACATCCTCTACACGTCGGGGACGACGGGAGAGCCCAAGGGCGTCGTCCACTCCCACAACACCAACTACGGCATCACCCGGGCGCTCAGCGACACGATGGGGCTGGGCGCGGATGATGTGGTGTCGCTGCCGTCGCTGCTCACGGCGTCCAGCGGGTTCACCTACCTCTATTTGATGCCCGTCCTCCTGGGGGCCACCGCCGTCTACATGGACGTGGGGGACCCGGAGCTGACGCTGCGGCTCATCGAGGAGCACCGCGTCACGTTCATGTACGGGATTCCCACGTACCTCATGAATGTGATTGCGGCGAAGCGGAAGCACGGGCGCGATACGTCGTCGCTCCGGCGGCTGGCCACGGGCTCCATTCCCGTTCCGCCGCACCTCATCGCCTCGGTGCGAGAGGTCTTCGGTGTTCAATTACATACACTCTGGGGGATGACGGAGAACGGCGCGGTGACGATGACGCGCCGCGAGGACCCGCCGGAGTGGCCCGCGAGCAGCGACGGGCGGCCCGTGGAGTGGATGGAGGTGAGAATCGTCCCCGCGCTGGCCGAGGACGGGACGCCCTACCCGGAGGGGACGGGGCGGCTGCTGGTGCGTGGCGCCAGCCAGTGCCTGGGCTACTTCAAGCGGGAGGACCTGTACGCGGCCTGTGTGGACGCGGAGGGCTGGTTCGACACGGGAGACCTCGCGCGGGATGACGGGCGGGGCGGCATCCGCATCGTCGGGCGGCTGAAGGACGTCATCTTCCGGTACGGCCAGAAGGTCCCCGTCGTCGAGGTGGAGTCGGCGCTCTACTCGCATCCGAAGGTGAAGGAGGTCGCCGTCGTCGGCCACTCGGACGACCGCATCGGCGGCGAGCGGGTGTGCGCGGTGGTGGTGGCTCGCGACGAGGTCCCCACGCTGGACGAGCTGCGGGCCCATTTGAAGGCACAGGGCATGTCCAACCAGTACTGGCCGGACCGCCTGGAGGTCGTCGAGGAGATGCCGAAGACGCCCTCGGGGAAGATTCGGAAGTACCTGCTGCGGGAGCGCCTGAAGTGAGCACCGACGACACCAGCACCCTGATGCAGCGGCTGTCCGGCTACTGGCGCGAGCTGCTCGGAGTGGACGCACTCCGGCCGGAGGACCACTTCCTGGAAGTGGGGGGCAACTCGCTGATGGCGACGATGCTCGCCAACCGCATCGAGGAGGAGCTGGGTGTCCAGCTCTCCATGGTGGACCTGTTCAACACGCTGGAGCACGTCGTCGCGGCCTGCGAGGAACAGCTCCGCGAGCAGGGCCGCCCGCTACCGGTGGCGTGATGGACGCGCACGCGCCGAAGCCAGGGGGCTCCCGGAGCCGCAGGCCGCCACCGTTGGCGCCCGTGCCGAGGGAAGGGGCCTTGCCGCTGTCCTTCGCCCAGCAGCGGCTGTGGTTCCTGGCGCAGGTGGACGCGGGGGGCTTCTCCTACAACGTGCCCTTCTTCTCGCGGCTGAGAGGGCCGCTGGACGTGGCGGCGCTGGAGCGTGCGCTGACGGAGTTGGTGCTCCGGCATGAAGCGCTGCGCACCACGTTCGGAGAGGAAGGAGGGCAGCCGGTGCAGCGGATTGCACCGGAGGCCGTGGTGCCGCTGCCGGTGGAGACGCTGGAGGCACGGGCATGGGAAGTGGTGGTGCGGCGCGCGGAAGCGGAGGTGCCGCTGCCGGCCGAGTCGTGGGAAGCACGGACGCGAGATGAGATGCGGCCCGCGGAAGCGGAGGCGCCGCTGCCGGTGGAGACGCTGGAGGAGCTGGAGCGGGAGGTGGTGCGGCGCGCGGAGGAGGAAGCGCGGCGGCCGTTCGACCTGGAGAAGGGCCCGCTGCTGCGAGCCAGGCTGCTGCGGTTGGCGCCCGAGGAGCACGTGCTCCTCCTGATGCTGCACCACATCGCGTGTGACGGGTGGTCGCTGGAGCTGCTGGAGCGGGAGCTGCGCGTGCTCTACGCGGCCTTCAGTACGGGCGCGGCTCCGGCGCTGCCTGCGCTGCCGGTGCAGTACGCGGACTACACGCTATGGCAGCGGGCATGGCTGAAGGACGAGGTGCTGGAGGAGCAGCTCGCATGGTGGAAGGCCCACCTCGCGGGGGCATCTCCCGCGCTGGAGCTGCCCCTGGACCGGCCGAGGCCGCCAGTGCAGTCCTTCATCGGCACCAGCCTGACGGTGCCCCTGTCGCCGTCCCTGTCCTCCGCGGTGAAGGAGCTGGGGCGGCGCGAGGGTGTGACGCCCTTCATGCTGCTGCTGGCGGGCTACCAGGCACTGCTGTCGCGCTATAGCGGCCAGCGGGACGTGGTGGTGGGCACGCCGATTTCCGGACGCAACCGGCGCGAGGTGGAGGGGCTCATCGGCTTCTTCGTCAACACGCTGGCCCTGCGCATGGACGTGGACGGAGAGGAGCGCTTCCGGGGCCTGTTGCGCCGCGTCCGTGAGGCGTGCCTGGGGGCGTACGCGCACCAGGACGTGCCCTTCGAGATGCTGGTGGACGCGCTGCAGCCGGTGCGCGACCTGAGCCGCTCGCCGCTGTTCCAGGTGATGTTCGTGCTGCAAGGTGTCCGCCCACTGCCGTCACTGCCCGGGCTGGACGCGAGTGAGGTCGCCTTCGACGCCGGCATGGCGAAGTTCGACCTGACGCTGTTCATGCGGGAGACGGCGGAGGGATGGCTGTGCGTCTGGGAGTACAGCACGACGCTCTTCGACGAAGCGACGGTGCGGCGGTTGGCGGACTCCTACGTGCGGTTGCTCGAGGCGGCGGTGGCGGACCCGGAAGCCCTCGTCGGTGAGCTGCCGTTGCTGGGCGAGGAGGAACGCCGACGCCTGGTGGAGGAGTGGAGCGGGCGCGTGGACGCCGAGTACGCGCCGGAGCTGATGCACGAGTGGGTGGAAGCGCAGGTGGCGCGCACGCCCGATGCGGTCGCGGTAACGGACGGCCGGGAGGAGCTGACGTACGCGCGGCTGGAGGCACAGGCCAATCAGCTCGCGCACCACCTCGTGGCGCTGGGCGTGAAGCCGGGCGGGACGGTGGGGCTGTGCGTGGAGCGCGGCAGCCCGCGGATGCCGGTGGCGGTGCTGGCGACGCTCAAGGCGGGAGCGGCCTTCCTCCCGTTGGACCCGAGCTATCCGGTCGAGCGGCTGGCGCAGATGCTGGAGGACACGGGTGCGCCGGTGGTGCTGGTCCAGGGCCGTCTGGAAGAGGCGCTGCCGAGAGGGCTCGAAGCACGGCTGGTGCGGCTGGAGCAGGAGGCGGAAGCGATTGACGCGAGGCCCACCTTCGCGCCCGCGGTGCCACTGTCATCGGAGACTCCCTGTTACTTCGTCTACACGTCGGGGAGCACGGGCCGGCCGAAGGGCATCGTCATGTCGCATCGGGCGGTGGGCAACATGCTGCGCTGGTTGCTGGAACGCACGGTGGACCCGGCCGCGACGACGCTTCAGTTCGCATCGCTGAACTTCGACGTGTCGTTCCAGGAGCTGTTCGGCACCTGGTGCCTGGGTGGCAAGGTGCTGCTCGTGAGCGAGGTGCAGCGCAGGGACCCGGTGCGGCTTCTCCGGCTGATGGTGGAGCACGAAGTGGGACGGCTCTATCTGCCCTTCGTGGCGTTGCAGGCGCTGTGCGAGGTGGCGCAGCTGGAGCCGCGACTCCCACCGCTGAACGAAGTGGTGACGGCAGGGGAGCAGCTTCAGGTGACTCCGGCGCTGGTGGCCTTCTTCGAGCGGCTACCGGGGTGCGTGCTGGAGAACCAGTACGGACCCTCGGAGGCGCACGTGGTGACGGCGTGGCGGGCTCGGGGCGCGCCGTCCCGGTGGCCCGCGCTCCCTCCGGTGGGAGCGCCCATCCACAACGTGCAGGTGTACGTGCTGGACGAGCGGGGAGCGCCGTGCCCTGTCGGCGTCGCCGGAGAGGTGTACGTCGGTGGCGCGAGCGTCGCGCACGGGTACCACGGCAGGCCGGAGCTGACGGCGGAGCGCTTCCTGCCGGACGCGCTGAGCGGGCAACCCGGAGGCCGGCTGTACCGGACGGGCGACAAGGCCCGCTGGCTGGCGGATGGCAACCTGGAGTTCCTGGGCCGGCTGGACGGACAGGTGAAGGTACGCGGCTTCCGGGTGGAACTGGGCGAGGTGGAGGTGGCGCTGCGGGGGCTGTCCGGTGTGAAGGATGCGGCGGCGGTGGTCCGGGAAGACGGCGGAGTGAAGCGGCTGGTGGGCTACGTGGTGCGGGGCGCGGAGGAGGCGTGGGACGCGGAGGCGCTGAAGAGACAGCTCGGGCGCCGGGTGCCCGAGTACATGGTGCCCTCGGTGCTGGTGCGGCTGGAGGCGCTGCCGCTGACGCCCAGCGGCAAGGTGGACCGCAAGGCGCTGCCGGCGCCGGACACCCAGCGACAGGAGCTCGCGAGCACCTACGAGGCGCCTCGTGATGAGCTGGAGCGCCAGTTGGTGGGCGTCTGGGAGGAGGTGCTGGGCGTACGCCCCGTTGGCGTGAGGGATGACTTCTTCTCGCTGGGCGGCCACTCGCTGCTGGCCATCCGCCTGCTGGCGCGCATCCGGAGCAGCCTGGGCCGTGCCCTTCCCGTGTCGGCGCTGTTCCAGCAGGCGACGGTGGCCCACCTGGCGGCCCTGCTGCGCGAGGACGCCGAGCCGTGGTCTCCCCTGGTGCGGCTGAAGGAAGGCCGGGGCCGGAGGCCCTTCTTCTGTGTCCACCCCGTGGGCGGCACCGTCCTGAGCTACACGGAGCTCGCGCGCCTGCTCGGGCCGGAGCAGCCCTTCTACGGTTTGCAGGCTCGGGGCCTCGAAGGGGATGCGCCGCCATGCGAGACCCTCCCCGAGATGGCCGCCCTCTACGTCGCCGCGCTCCAGTCCGTGCAGCCGCGTGGGCCGTACCTGCTGGGGGGCTGGTCCATGGGGGCCAGCATCGCATGGGAGATGGCCTGTCAGCTCCAGACGCGGGAAGAGCGCGTGGAGGTGCTCGCGCTCATCGACGGCTTCGTGCGTCCCTTCGACGGGGACGGATCGCCACCCGGCCACGACGAGGCCGCGCGGCTGGGCGCGCTGTTCTACAAGGACCTGCTGCGAGCGGCGGGACATGCCCTGCCGCTGGAGGATGAGGCGCTCTCACGGATGGCCCCGGAGGCGCTGCTGCGCACCCTGGAGGAGGCCGGCCAGTCGCTCGCGACCGGCACCCAGCCGCTGCGAGCCCTGCGCGGGGTCTTCGAGCTCAACCTCCTGGCGGCGTGGCGCTATGTGCCCCCGCCGTACTCCGGGCCCGTGGTTTCCCTCCAGGCGAAGGGCACCACCCGCGTGCATGGCTGGGAAGCGGTGGCCACCGGCGCGCTCGAGGTCCACGAGCTCGACGGCGACCACTACTCCATCCTGCGCGCTCCACACGTGGAGCGGCTGGCGTCACTCTTGAGGAACTGTCTGGAACGTGCGGGTTAGCGCCGGGCGCTCTCAGTACCGCCGCACGTTCGGGTCGGGCAGCGCGCCTCGGACTCGCCACACGGTGAGCCGCTGGGAGTTGGTGTGGCTCACCACCATGCCCTCCTGCTGCATCTGCTCCAGCAGGCGGTTCGTCTTGAGCCGGTCCAGCCCCACGGCCTTGGCCAGCATGTCACCGGGCATGCCGCTGATGTTGCGGCGCAGCTCGTTGACGATGGCCCGCTTGAACTCGTTCTTCTGGAGGCCATCCAGGTCCTGCGTCCTCCAGGCCTGGAGGATGCCCGCGGCGATGATGACGAGCGTCAGCACCGCCAGCGCCGGATAGACGATGTGGCTGTTCTGCTCCAGCACCTCGAAGTAGCCGGGTGACAGGGAGGAGACGGGCTTCGCGTAGTCCGGCGCGGCCTGCGCCAGCAGTCCATTCATCAGGAGCATCTGGGGGGAAGTCATTGCCACGGCCCGGACTCTAGGAAAAGCCACGCCTTGCCCGCAACCGGGCGGACAAGGCGTGTGGCCCTGACTACACCGCGCCGATGGCCTCCGTGGCGCCCTCGGCGAACAGCGTGGTGTCCGCCTTGGCCAGCAGCGAGGCGAGTCCCTCGCGCGTCGTGGCGCTGATGGCCACGCCGCCCCGGCTGCGCAGCAGCGCCTCGATGTCCTCGGGCGCCATCCGGTCCGCCTTGTTCCACACCATGAGGCGCGGCTTCTCCATCAGCCCCAGCGACTCGAGGATGTTCTCCACCGCCTCCACCTGCTCGTCGCGCGCGGGGTCCGCCGCGTCCACGACGTGCAGGAGCAGGCTGGCGTCGTACAGCTCCTCCAGCGTGGCGCGGAAGGCCGCGACCAGGTCCTTGGGCAAATCCCGGATGAAGCCCACCGTGTCGGTGATGATGACCTCCCGCTCCTGCGGGAAGCGCAGCCGCCGGCTGGTGGGGTCCAGCGTGGCGAACAGCTTGTTCTCCGCCAGCACGTCCGCGTTGGTAATCGCGTTGAGCAGCGTGGACTTGCCCGCGTTGGTGTAGCCGACGATGGAGATGACCGGCAGCTCGCGCCGGTTGCGTTGCGCCCGCCGCACGCTGCGCTCGCGGCTGATGGCGTCGATGCGCTTCTCCAGGTGGGTAATCCGCTCACGCACCCGGCGACGGTCGATTTCCAGCTTCGTCTCGCCAGGGCCTCGTCCGCCGATGCCACCCGCGAGCCGGCTGAGCGAGTCATCGCTCTGCACCAGCCGGGGCAGCCGGTACTTGAGCTGGGCCAGCTCCACCTGGAGCTTGCCCTCGGCGCTCTGCGCGCGCTGCGCGAAGATGTCGAGGATGAGCTGCGAGCGGTCCAGCACCTTGAGGCTGGTGGCCTCGCCGATGTGGCGCCCCTGAGACGGGGTGAGGTCCTTGTCGAAGATGAGCAGGTCCACCATGGACTGCATGGAGCGCAGGTTGAGGTCCTCCAGCTTGCCGCGGCCGATGAGGTAGCGCGGGTCCGCCTCGCGGCGCACCTGGAGCACGCTGTCGATGACCTCCACGCCCGCGGTGCGCGCCAGCTCCTTCAGCTCCGCGAGGCTGGCCTCCGCCTGTCCGCGGTCGCCGTTGAGGCACACCGCGACGAGGATGGCCTTCTCCCGGCCCCCGACGGTGCGGGCGGCCGCCTTGCGGCTGAACTCCTCTTCCAGCGCGTCCAGCGTGTCCATCAGGTCCGGCTGCTCCCCGTGGACGGAGGGCAGCGTGCTGACGTGCCAGAACTCCCCGGTGCCGTTCTCCGGCACGAGGTACGCGTAGTGGAGCACGCCGGGAAGGCCCTCGTTGCCCACGCCGATGGCGGCCACGCAGTCCAGCCGCAGCAGCGCGAGGTCCGTCAGGTCGTCCTTCGTCAGCGGCTCGCTCTTGAGGTGGGTGTGGACCAGCCTCAGGCCGCGCAGACGCACCTGGCCCGCGCGGGCGCGGCCGATGTCCGGCAGCTCCAGCTTGTGGGCGTTGCCCACCACCACGTGCTCGATGTCGCCCTTGCGGTTGATGAGCACACCCACCTGCCGGTTCGTCTCACGCGACAGCTCGGTGAGGTGGCGGGCGAGCTCGGGCGAAACGATTTCGTGCGGCGACACGCGCCGCCGGTAGGTGTTCCGCAGCCGGTGCTGCTCGCTCGACTTCAGGCCCAGGGTGTTGCCGTAGATTTCCTTCAATCTGTCTCTCCGTCCCTAGCAACTCTATATGGCCACCGGCGGGGTGGGTTTCATGTCGCGGCCCGTTCCGGAGGCCGTGACAGGGTTGAACACACGGTTGACGCGCCCTCTTTCCGTTTCTGACCTACGCTGATGCCCGTGAGCACGATTTCCGCTGGCCGCACCGCACTGCGCGCCGCCCGCCGCGTGGTGGTGAAGATCGGCACCAACGCGCTGACGAACGCCACCGGGCGTTTCAACCGCGACCATTTCGATGCGCTGGGCCGGGATTTGTTGTGGGCCGCCCAGGGCCGCGAGCTGGTGGTGGTGTCCAGCGGCGCCATCGCCCTGGGCGTGGAGCGGCTCGGCCTGCCGGGGCGCCCCAAGGATATTCCCGGCAAGCAGGCCTGCGCGGCGGTGGGCCAGAGCCGGCTGATGCAGGCCTATGAGGAGGCCTTCAGCAGCGCGGGCCGGGCGGTGGCGCAGGTGCTCCTCACCCACGAGGACGTGCAGGACCGGCGGCGCTACCTCAACGTGAAGCACGCCCTGGAGCGGCTGCTGGCCGCGGGCGTGGTGCCCGTCATCAACGAGAACGACACCGTCTCCGTGGATGAGCTGAAGTTCGGCGACAACGACACGCTGGCCGGGCTGGTGGCGGGCGTGGTGGAGGCCGAGGCGCTCGTCCTCCTCTCGGACGTGGAGGGCCTCTACACGGGCGACCCGCGCCGGGACGCGGACGCGGAATTGATGCTGGCCGTGGAGCGGGTGACGCCGGAGGTGCTGGCCCTGGCCGGCGGCACCTCCAGCGGCGTGGGCACCGGCGGCATGGCCACCAAGGTGCGCGCCGCCGCGCGGGCCACGGAGCTGGGCATCCGCTGCGTGATTACCTCCGGCGCCGTGCCCGGCCGCCTGCGGGCCGTGCTGGAGGGCGAGCCCGTGGGCACCCTCTTCGAGCCTACCGGCAGCCGCCGCAGCGCCCGGGCCGCGTGGATTGCCCACGCCCTGCGCCCGCGCGGGAAGCTCACCGTGGACGCGGGGGCGCGCGAGGCCATCGTCACCGGCAAGCGCAGCCTGCTGCCCAGCGGCGTGCGCGGCGTGGAGGGCGACTTCGGACGCGGAGACCCGGTGGACCTGGCGGACGAGTCCGGCGCCGTGTTCGCCCGGGGGCTCGCCGCCTATGACGCCACGGAGTTGCGGCGCATCGCCGGCAGGCGCACGGCGGACATCGAGGCGGTGCTGGGCTACCGCTACCTGGACGAGGCGGTGCACCGCGACGACCTGGCGGTGCTGTAGGGGCCCGTGGGGCAGGGGAGGGACCTCCACGCTCCTAGATGGAGGAGGTGGAGGAGCCCTGGCCCTTGTCCTCGCTGAGCTGCATCAGCGCGCGGAACTCCGGCGAGTCCACCTTCATCAGGAGCAGAGACACCTCCAGCTCCCCCGGCACCCGGCCGAGCTGCAGCTTGCGCTGCTGCCCGTGGAGCAGCGCCAGCTCGGAGTGCCCCTTTGCCTCGGGGAGCAGCAAGTCGAGCTGGAGGAGGAAGGAGTCGCCGGTGGCCTTCGGGGTGAGGATCAGCCGGTAGTCGGCATGGGGAGCGCCCGGACGGCGGCGCTCGGCCCTCAGGGTGCGGCCCGTCTCGCCCAGCAGCTTGGGCTGGGCCACGATGCGTCCCTCACGGCGGACCTCCACCGCGAAGTAGAGCGGCTCCGCCCTGGCGGCGGCGGGCGTCACGGCGGAGGACAGCCCCACGAGCAGCGCCAGCCCGGCAACCATGTTTCGGACGAGGGAGGTGCGGCTCATGGTGAGTCCCTTCGAAGCACCCTCGCTGAGCCGGCCGCTCAGCGTCCGGCCGGGCACGGCCCGCCACCGGCGCTTCACACTCATCTAGACGTTCTAGGAATATCCCAGTCGCGCGCCGAGTGCGAGCCCCGTGGGTGGGTTGTTTGCTACCAACCTGTAGAGATACGTGCGCACAGGCGATTACCTGCTTGTCTGTTCAGTCCAGTCCGGATATCGGATCGGACGTGGGCGGGCGCGCCGCCTGTTTCCCATCGTCACGTCCCACCGCCTTGACCCCCCGGGGTCCGCCCGGCATCGTCGCCGACTTCCCGAATGGAACGCACCGAACGCATCCTCGACCTCGTGGCCCTCCTGCTCGACGCGCGCGAGCCCATCTCCTGGGCCGAGCTGCGCGAGCATTTCCCCGCCGACTACGGTGGTTCCGACGACGCCGCCGAGCGCAAGTTCGAGCGCGACAAGGCGGAGCTGGTGGAGCTGGGCTTTCCGCTGACGTACGTGCAGGGCGACGACGAGCGCCGTGACGGCTACATCGTCGACCGCGACGCGTACTACCTGCCGGAGGCGGACCTCTCCAAGGAGGAGCTGGCCGTGCTGTACGCCGCCGGCTCCGCCGCGCTGGCCTCCGGCGCCTTCCCGGGGCGGGACGACCTGGCGCACGCGCTGCGCAAGATTGGCTTCTTCGCCGGCGAGTCGCTGCCCACGCCCCGCGTGCGCATGGAGCTGGGCTCCGTGCAGGAGGGCGAGGAGAAGGAGGTCTCCGCCCGCCTGGAGCAGCTCTGGGACGCGTGCGCCGCGCGCAAGTGGGTGGAGCTGACCTACGCCAGCCCCAAGCACCCCGGCACCACGCAGCGCAGGGTGGACCCGTACGGCCTGGCGCTGCGCCGTGGCGCGTGGACGCTGGTGGGCCACTGCCACCTGCGCGGCGGCCTGCGCACCTTCCACGTGCACCGCATCCGCGAGCTGAAGGTGAACACCGCCCGCCCGCGCACGCCGGACTTCCAGGTGCCGGCCGGCTTCGAGCTGGATGCCCACGTGGCGTACTTCCCGTGGCAGCACCGCTTCCACGAGCCGGTGGAGGTGGTGCTGCGCCTGTCGGGCGCGCTGGCCTCGCGCGCCGCGAGCCTCCTGCCCGGCGCCACGCTGGAGCCGGTGGAGGAGGGCGTCGTGCGCGCCCGCATGAGGGTGTCGTTCCTGGACGGCCTGGTGCGCTTCTGCCTGCAGCTCGGGCCGGACTGCCGGGTGGAAGGGCCACAGAGCGCCCAGGCGCGGCTGAAGGAGATGGCGACCCGCATCCTGGAGCGCCACGCGGATCCGCACGAGAAGGTGAGCGCATGAGCAACGTCCACGAGCGGCTCCGCCGCCTGCTGTTCCTCGTCCCCTACGTGTCCAAGCACCCCGGCGTCACGGTGGAGGCGCTCGCGCGCGCCCTCAACATCAGCCACGAGGACCTGCTGGAGGAGCTGGACCTGCTCACGTGCGTGGGCCGGCCGCCCTTCAACCCGGACGACTACATCGACATCTACGTGGACAATGACCGCGTCTACGTGGACCTGGATCAGCGCCTGTTCGCCCCGCCCCGGCTGACGGCGGGTGAGGCCGCGGCCCTGGCCGCCTCGGCGGAGCTGTTGCGCCCGGCCGCGGGGGACGCCTTGCAGAGCGCCCTCCAGAAGCTGGAGCGCATCCTCCCGCCCTCCACCCGCGAGCGCTACCGGGAGATGTACCGGAAGATCGACGCCTCCACGGAGGCCCCGCAGGCGCTGGCGCCCCTCACCCGCTCCATCATCGAGCGGCTGGAGGTGACCTTCAATTACGCCCGGCCGGGTGGCCCGCCCGAGCCCCGCCGCGTGCGCCCGTACGAGCTGCTCAGCCACCGCGGCCAGTGGTACCTCCAGGGCTTCGACCACATGCGCCAGGACGCGCGCCTGTTCCGGCTGGACCGGATGGAGGACATCACCGTCACGGACACGCCCTTCCTCCCGCCGCCGGACGCGCGGGCGGACGTGCCCAACCCGGCCCGCAGCCGCACGGAGGTGTCCGTCCGCGTGCGCTTCTCCCCGGTGGCCGCTCCGTACGTGAAGGAGCGCTTCGGCCGGGATGCCCGCCCGCTCGCGGACGGGGGCGTCGAGGTGCTGGTGGCCGGCGACAGCGAGCGCTGGCTGACACAGTGGGTGCTGTCCTTCGGCGGCGAGGCGCAGGTGGTGGAACCCGAAAGCGCGCGAGCCGCCGTTGCCCGGGCGGCGCGGGCCTCTGTAGGATTGTAGCCCCCCATGCCTTTCCAGCTGACGATCTCCGAGGGTAGAGAAGCCGG
Organism: Myxococcus sp. RHSTA-1-4; assembly: GCF_020037125.1. Classification (GTDB taxonomy): domain Bacteria; phylum Myxococcota; class Myxococcia; order Myxococcales; family Myxococcaceae; genus Myxococcus. Next base: position 92,950 of record NZ_JAIQDG010000001.1, on the reverse strand, counting down.
CAAGGAGTTCGTCTTCGACCAGGACTCCGTTCTCATCGGCCGGTCGACGGACTGCGATGTCGCCCTGTTCGACCCGGGCGTCTCCCGCAAGCACTGCCGCATCTTCCTCGACGGCGAGGTGTACGCCGTCGAGGACCAGGGCAGCGCCAACGGTACGCTCGTCAACGGCACGCCCGTGTCCACGCAGGCGCTGGAGGACGGCGACAAGCTGACGCTGGGCCCGGTGACGTTCGTCTTCGCCATCATGGAGGCCTCCACGGGCGAGGAGGAGATTCCCGAGGGTGCGCAGCAGGAGGCGGCGAACAGCACCCGCATCGTCTCCCTGGACGCCCTGAAGCAGCAGCGGCAGCGCAACAAGGGCATGGCACTGGCTCCGGAAGGGGCGGACGAGGAGGAGCTGGAGGAGCTGCGCCAGGGCGCCACCCGGCACAACCTCCGGTCGCTGCGGCCCGTGGCGCCGTCGCAGGGCGGTTCGCGCCCGTCCGGGTCGAAGGCGGCGATTGAGCGCGCGGCCCCGACGTCGCCTCCCACGCGGCGTCCTCCGCCCGCGTCGTCGGTGCCGGCCCGCCCGCGGGCGACAGGCTCCCAGGCGGCGGGGGGCGGCCTGTCCGCGGCCGAGCGCGCCCGCATCCGGCGCGAGTCCCCCGGGCTGGTCGCCAGCGCGAAGCTCTTCTGGGCGGATGCGACCCCGGCCGTGCGCAGCGGCGTCATTGGCGGAGGCGTGGCGCTGGTGCTCGGCTTCTTCGCGCTCCTGTACTGGCTGGTGCTGAGCCAGGGCGAGACGGGGCCCACGGGCGAGGAGCCCGCCATGCTGAGCTCCCAGCCCATCCGGGACTCGTTCGGCCTGGGGCCGGACGTGACGTGGGAGCGCCCGGACATGAAGATCTTCCAGTGGGAGTACACCGCCGCCACACGAGCGGTGGTCATCCTCCACTACCAGGCGCAGGGCATCTCCAAGGACGAGGTGGTGGTGAGCGTCAACGGCGTGGACGTGGGCAAGGTGCCCGCGGACACGCTGGCCAGCCAGGACCGCGCGGTGGAGTTGATGATTCCGGCCGCGAACCTCAAGAAGGGCGAGCCCAACCGCATCATCTTCGACAACGTGAAGAACCCGCCCGGCGAGGAGCCCTGGCGCATCTGGAACGTGTGGGTGGAGCGGGCGCTCCTGCCGGACCTTCCGCCGGAGGAGCTGGAGCGGCAGGCTCGCGAGTCCTTCAAGCGCGGCCAGAAGAGCTTCGAGATGGCGGCCGTCGGCGCGCGCAACGGCTACGAGGCGTGGAAGTCCTTCCGCGAGGCGTGGCTGATGCTGGAGGCCCACCCGGAGCCCCGGCCGGACCTCTACTTCGACGCGCAGGAGCGCATGAAGGTGGCGCAGCAGGCGCTGGACCGCACCTGCGCCAAGCTGCTGCTGGAGGTCGAGGGCTACTACAACCAGGGCAACTACAAGAGCGCCGCCGCCACGCTGGACCACGTGAAGCAGTACTTCCCCGAGTACGACCAGCCGTGCGCCACGCGCGCGGAGAACAAGCGCGCGGAGTACGGCCTCTAGGCCCGGGCCCGCCGTCATGGTCCGTTGGGACGGGGGCTTGCTCCGTCCGGCACCGGACGTTGTCGCCCGCGGGGCATGCGGGCGTAGGGGCCTCGGGTTGCCGGGTCGCGGGGGCGTCCTCACCGTACGGAGGCCATGCGTGACCCGGAGGTGGTGAGCGAGCAGTCAGGTGTCGTGGGCGACAGGGAGCGCGGACTCGCGCGAGCCTCGGGGGCCGTGCCGGAGCACGGGCCCGTGTGGAGCCCCCAGGTCTCCGGGCTGCTGCTGTCGCGCTTCTACCTGCCCCGGGGGCACGCGGTGGTGCAGGGCAACGCGTGCCAGTTGCTCCGCGACGGCGTGGAGGCCTACCCGGCGATGCTGGAGGCCATCCGCCGGGCGCGCCGCTACATCCGGCTGGAGACGTACATGTTCATCACCGACGCCGTCGGTGAGTTGTTCGGCGAGGCGCTGGCGGAGGCGGCCGAGCGCGGCGTGCACGTGAAGGTGCTCTACGACGCGGTGGGCTCGTGGACGAGCCGCCGCGGCTTCTTCGAGTCGCTGCGCCGCCGCGGGGTGGACATCCGGGCCTTCAAGCCCTTCAGCCTGTCCCGCGGGCTGCGCCACCTGCTGCGCCGGGACCACCGGAAGATTCTGGTGGTGGACGGTGAGGTGGCCTTCACGGGCGGGGTGAACATCGCCGCGCACTGGGCGCCGGAGGGGCGGGGGGCGCCGTGGCGCGACGACGTGCTGCGAATCGAAGGGCCGGCGGTGCACGAGCTGGAGCGGCGCTTCCTGGCCACGTGGCGGATGATGTTCCAGGACCGATTCCACCGGCTGGCCACGGGGCTGCGCCACTGGAAGCGCCGGGCGCCCCGGCGGGGGCAGGTGGGGCTGGCGGTGCTGTCCAGCCGGCGGAGCATCCACCGGGCGTACCTGCACGCGATTCAGCGGGCGCGCAGCAGCGTGCTCATCGCCGCGGCGTATTTCATTCCGGACCGACGCATGGTGGCGGCGCTGCGCGAGGCGGCGAGGCGCGGGGTGGAGGTGCACCTCTTGCTCAACGCCCGCAGCGACCACCCCCTCCTGGAGTTCGCCACCCGGGCCTTCTACGAGAAGCTGCTGGGGGCGGGCATCCGCATCTTCGAGTGGCAGCGAGGCGTGCTGCACGCCAAGACGGCGGTGGTGGACGGGGTGTGGGGCACCATCGGCTCGTTCAACCTGGAGCGGCTCAGTCTGGCCTTCAACCACGAGGTGAACGCCGTCTTCGCCGACCCCCGGCTGGGCCGGCAGCTCGAGGACTCGTTCCGCGCCGACTGCGGCCACTGCCGCGAGGTGACGCTGGCCGGGTTCCGCCGCCGGCCCCTCTGGCAGAAGGGGCTGGAGCGGGTGCTGTACGCCTGCCGCAAGGTTCTCTGACGCGCCCGCGGGCGGGCCGCCGGGCGGGTCCCTCCCGTAGCCCGCCGGGGGTGGGGCCGTTACTACGCGGATGTAGCTCCCCGAACCCCCAGCCGGACGCATGGCTCCGATGAGCGGGACTGGACCCTGCCGACGGAACCGTCCGCCCCTGGATGACCGCGCAGGAACCCTTTGCAACGCGTCAAAGGGGGGCCTACAAGTCGGCGCATCCCGCGCACGGAAGGACGGCAACGCACATGACCGACAGTTTTGGGACGAAGTCCCAGCTCAAGGTGGGCTCCGCCACCTACGACTATTTCAGCCTGAGCAAGCTGGCCAAGGCGCACCCCCAGGTGAACCGCCTCCCCGTCTCCCTCAAGGTGTTGCTGGAGAACCTGCTCCGCAACGAGGACGGCCGCGTCGTCAAGCGCGAGCACGTGGAGAAGATGATTGCCTGGGACCCCAAGGCCACCCCGGACGTGGAAATCTCCTTCCACCCCGCCCGCGTGCTCCTCCAGGACTTCACCGGCGTGCCCGCCGTGGTGGACATGGCCGCCATGCGCGAGGCGCTCGCCGCCATGGGCGGTGACCCGGCGAAAATCAACCCGCGCAACCCCGCCGACCTCGTCATCGACCACTCGGTCCAGATTGACGCCTTCGCCACCACCGCGGCCATGGCGGAGAACGCGGAGCTGGAGTTCGAGCGCAACCGCGAGCGCTACGCCTTCCTGCGCTGGGGCCAGGGCGCCTTCAAGGGCTTTGGCGTCGTCCCGCCGGACATCGGCATCTGCCACCAGGTGAACCTGGAGTTCCTCGCCCGCGTGACGTTCCGCGAGGGCACCACCGTCTACCCGGACACGCTGGTGGGCACCGACAGCCACACCACGATGATCAACGGCCTGGGCGTGGTGGGCTGGGGCGTGGGCGGCATCGAGGCCGAGGCCGCGCTGCTCGGCCAGCCGATTACCATGCTCATTCCCCAGGTGGTGGGCTTCAAGCTCACGGGGCAGCTCCCCGCGGGCGCCACCGCCACGGACCTGGTGCTCACCGTCACGCAGATGCTTCGCAAGAAGGGCGTGGTGGGCAAGTTCGTGGAGTTCTTCGGCAGCGGCCTGAAGAACCTGACCCTGCCGGACCGCGCCACCATCGCCAACATGGCGCCCGAGTACGGTGCCACCATCGGCTTCTTCCCGGTGGACGAGGAGAGCCTCAACTACCTGCGCTTCACCGGCCGCCCGGATGACGCCGTGGCCCTCACCGAGGCGTACGCGAAGGAGCAGGGCCTGTGGCGCAAGGACGGCGCCGAGGACCCCGTCTTCAGCGACACGCTGGAGCTGGACCTGGCCACCGTGGTGCCCAGCCTCGCCGGCCCCAAGCGCCCGCAGGACCGTGTCCCCCTCAAGGACATGAAGCCCTCCTACGAGAAGTCGCTGGTGGAGATGCTCGCCGCCGGCAAGAGCAAGGGCGAGGACGAAGAGGGCGGCGCCAAGGGCAAGGCCCCCGCGGCCGAGGTGTCCGCCGAGCGCCTGGCCCAGGCTGTCACCGTGAAGTCCGGCCGCTCCAGCTACCAGCTCGGCCACGGCGCGGTGGTGATTGCGTCGATTACGTCCTGCACCAACACCTCCAACCCGGCGGTGCTGGTGGGCGCGGGCATCCTCGCCAAGAAGGCGGTGGAGCGCGGCCTCAACCCGAAGCCGTGGGTGAAGACGAGCCTGGCTCCGGGCAGCCGCGTCGTCACCGAGTACCTGCGCGAGGCGGGCCTGCTGCCCTACCTGGAGGCCGTGGGCTTCCACGTGGTGGGCTACGGCTGCACCACCTGCATCGGCAACTCCGGCCCGCTGCCGGACCCGGTGGCCAACGCCGTCACCGAGGGCGACCTGGTGGTGGCCGCGGTGCTGTCCGGCAACCGCAACTTCGAGGGCCGCATCAACCCGCACGTGCGCATGAACTACCTGGCCAGCCCGCCGCTGGTGGTGGCCTATGCGCTGGCCGGTGAGGTGGGGTTGGATTTGGACAAGGAGCCGCTGGGCATCGACCCCAACGGCCGCCCGGTGTTCCTCAAGGACATCTGGCCCACGGCCGAGGAAATCCAGGCCACCATCCGCGCCTCCGTGAAGCCGGAGCAGTTCCGCAGCCAGTACGCCAACGCCATGGAGGGCGACGCGCTCTGGCAGCAGCTCCAGGTGAGCAAGGGCTCCACCTTCCAGTGGGACCCGAAGTCCACCTACGTGCGCAAGCCGCCCTTCTTCGAGAACCTGCCCAAGGAGCCGAAGCCGACGCAGGACATCAAGGGCGCGCACGTGCTGGCGCTGCTGGGTGACTCCGTCACCACGGACCACATCTCCCCGGCGGGCAACATCGCCAAGACGAGCCCCGCGGCGAAGTACCTCATGGCCGAGGGCGTGGAGCCGAAGGACTTCAACTCCTACGGCGCCCGGCGCGGCAACCACGAGGTGATGGTGCGCGGCACCTTCGCCAACATCCGCCTGAAGAACCTGCTGGTTCCCGGCGTGGAGGGTGGCGTCACCGTCCACATCCCCACCCGCGAGCGGATGAGCATCTACGACGCCTCCATGAAGTACCAGGCGGAGGGCACGCCGCTGGTGGTGCTGGCCGGCGCGGAGTACGGCACCGGCTCCAGCCGTGACTGGGCCGCCAAGGGCACGCAGCTGCTCGGCGTGAAGGCCGTCATCGCCAAGAGCTTCGAGCGCATCCACCGCTCCAACCTCGTGGGCATGGGCGTGCTCCCGCTCCAGTTCGAGGCGGGCCAGGACGCGCAGTCGCTGGGCCTCACCGGCCACGAGAAGTTCGAGATTACGGGCATCGCGGAGAACCTGGCGCCGCAGAAGAAGCTCACCGTGAAGGCCACGGGTGAGGGCGGCACCAAGGAATTCACCGTGCTGTGCCGCATCGACACGCCGAACGAACTCGACTACTACCGCCACGGCGGCATCCTGCAGTTCGTGCTGCGTCAGCTCGCCAAGGCCTGAGGCCTCGGCCGCTGAGTCTCACCTCGGCCCGTCAGGTGCCCTCGTGGCGCCTGCCGGGCCGTGGTGTTTCAGGGCTCGCGCAGGCGGGCCCAGGCGGCGCGGTAGCGGGCCAGCCGCTCGGCGTCCTTCGGCGTCACCGCCTCCAGCCGGCGCACGTCCATGTTGTCCTCCAGGTCCGCCAGCTTCACCCGCCGGGCGAGCGCGTCCGGCCTCAGCCGCTCGACGAAGGCCTCGTACGTCTCACCCTCGCGTTTGGTGAGGGCGTCCAGCGCGGACAGCACCGGGGCCGGGTAGCCCCGCTCGCGCAGCCGCTCCAGCGTCCAGGGCGTGTCCTCCACCACGTCATGGAGGATGGCCACGGTGCGCTCCTCGTCCGTCTCCAGCCGCATCATCACCCGCAGCGGGTGGAGGATGTAGGGCCGGCCGGCCTTGTCGCGCTGGCCGCGGTGCGCCTCCACCGCGAGGGAGATGGCGTCTTCGAGCGTGGACATGAGGGCCTCCGGGAGAAGGCGGCCCGGGTTCTCGACGGCGCGTGGGGCCGCCATCGCCACCTTGTAGCCGGACACGCCCTCCCCGCGCGAGTGGGGGAGGGCGTGGGCGCACGGCTCAGGGCGAGGCCACGCAGCGGGCCGGGTCCACGTGCCGGCACTGGTGTTGCTCGTTGCTCAGGGGCAGCTCGTACACGTTCTGCAGCACGTCGCTCAGCTCCGCGACGTCCACCGAGGTGGCCTGCCGCTTCCCGGGCTCCTGCAGCACGGTGCTGTACTTCACCTTGCCGGTGGAGGAGACCATGACGGCGGTGGCCGGCTCCGGCGGTGGCGCCAGCACCGCGCGCTCCTGGAAGCGCTGGTTCTCCAGCGACTCGGCGCAGGTGGGCAGGCCGGTGAGGTAGTGCCCCTGGAAGAAGCGGGCCTTGGCGGAGGTGCTGTCACACGCCGTGCCGCTCGTCGCCGGGTAGAGCACGTTCCACAGCGCGCAGCTCGCCACAGTGGACGCGCCACCGGCCGTCTTGTGGTCCATGCCCGAGTACTCCACCAGCCAGCCCGCCCCGTTCGCCGGCGCCCCCGGCGCGGTGCAGTTGCCGGGCGCGGTGCAGGTGATGTTCGTCACATCCACCAGGTCTCCGCTGTCAGGGTGGGTGGCGGTCCGGTCCGTCAGGCGCTCGTCGTCGAACTCCCGGGCCGTCTTCACGCCCGGCGCGGGCGTGGCGCGCCCCTCCTCGAACGTCTGTCCGGGGCCGCCATACACGCGGATGCCGAAGAAGCGGTTCTTCCCCAGCGTGCTCTCGTCGCGGGTGAGCTCCAGGTCCGCGAAGTTGGAGGCCGTGGTGCTGACGTTGAGGCAGCGGAAGTTGCCGGCGGCGTCCTGGCCGCACTCCACGCGCGCCGCGCTCAGCTTGGTGTAGTCCTGGGGGGCGCCGGGGCAGGACTTCACGTCGTACCGTTCGAACTCCGCCGTCACCACCGTGTCGCCCGGGTTGCCGCACGCCGTCTGCGTGGAGGGGGTCGTCGTCAGCTGCGTCTGGAAGATTTCCCCCGGCTTCCAGTACTGCCGCGCCAGGGTGACGTTGCGGCCCACGCGGTCCACCCGGTAGTCCACCTCCACCTCGCCGCAGCCGTACTTCGCGCAGGCCTGCGGGTTGTCGAAGCGGCAGATGCCGGCCTTGTCGTCCAGCAGCGCGTACCGGTCTCCCGTGCCGATGAGGGCCCGCAGCGCGCCCGAGTTCGGCTGGATGCCGATGGAGGGCACGTAATAGAAGGGCCACGTGCGGCTCACGGCCTGGCCGACGCCGGCCGAGCTGCTGGCGTCCCGGTCCATCTGGAAGGCGCGCGCCGCACCCCAGTTCTTGATGAGCTTCGTGGTGGAGTCCACCTCGCCCGGCACGGACATCCGCGCCACCCAGAGCTGGCCGCGCATGTCGCCGAAGACGGCCGTGTCGAAGAAGCCGTCCTGCTTCACCGCCCCGGCGACGCTGTAGTCCACCAGCGCCACCGGCGCTGCCACGCTGTGCGTGAGGTGCCGGGCCGGCCGGTCGTTCTCCTCGGTGGCGTTCGGGTTGTATTCGAACTTCCACCACAGGTTGTCACCGCGGCCGTTCACCTCGGGGTTCCACGCGTCCACCAGGTACACGCCGCGGCCCTTCTCCATGCCGGGGGACCAGCCGCCGGACAGGGCCACCATCCACCGCTCCTGCGTGTCCACGCCGTAGCGCGACACCGGGTCCGTCGCGGCCGGCGGGGCCTTGACCAGCAGCGGGCCGATGGGGGGCGCCTTGGGGCTGAGCGAGAACAGCGTCTTGCCGAAGAGGGCGGCCTCCTCGGAGTCCGGCTGGGGGAACATCCACCGCAGCTTCGGCGGCAGGAAGCGGCCGCTCGTCTCGTCGGCCTCCAGCTCCAGCGCCAGGTAGTGCACGCCGCCGCGGCCCTCGGACACCACCGCCAGCGTCTTGTACTCCGTGGACTGCTTCTTCTCGTCCGCCGCGGTGCCGCCCGAGCCGTCCGCCCAGATGTCGCGCACCATGATGTCGCCGTCCACGAAGTACTGGTGGCCGGACGCCAGCTCGTGCAGCCGCGACAGCAGGTCCGGAGGGATGAAGGCCCACTCCTCCTCGCCCGTGCTGGGGGTGTAGGTGATGAAGGGCAGCCCGCCGGTGCACGTCTCCGTGGCGGTGCTGTCGCGGAAGGCGTGCACCATGCCGTCGTTGGCGCCCACCAGCACCAGCTTGTCGCGCTTGCGGAAGCGGTGCAGGTACGCCTCGTACGCGTCCACGTTGACGTTGTGGCCGCAGCGGACGATGTCCTCCCGCGCCAGCGGCGTGGGCGTCACGCCCAGCGTGTCGCTGTAGAGCGTGCGGGCGCACTGGGTGCTCATGCCCAGGTTGCACAGGAACTTGTCCATGGGCGGGTCCACCAGCACCGGCGAGGAGTGGAAGATGTCGCCCAGCACGGAGCGGCGGACCTCCGTGCGGTTGCCGTTGCCGTCCTCGTCCGCCAGGTCCTGGCCGCGCACGTACTGGATGAGCGTGCGCAGGCACAGGTCGTCCAGCCACTGCTGGCCCGTCACCAGGTCCACCCAGGCCGGGGCCGGCATGCCCATGGCAGTGGCCGCCTGGAGCGGCGTCAGCTTCAGGCCCGTCAAGAGGCTGCCCGGGTCCACGGCCAGCGGCGCGAGCGACTCCAGCTTCGGGCAGGCCGGGGTGCCGACCACGCCCAGGTAGTCCTTCAGGAGGTGGCGGTTGGCGACGGTGAACTCGATGACGTCGTCCGCGGCGCCCAGCCGGCCGTCCGCGCTGGAGTCCGTCACCGTGTAGATTTTGCGCGTGTTCAGGGCGCGCGTCAGCAGGGCCCGGCGCGCCTCCCAGAACTGCCGTGCCGGGGTGGCCGTGCCGTCCTTCACGAAGTTGCCGGTCGAGTCCTCGACGACGATGTCGTTGTCCTGGTCCACCACGAAGATGTCGGCCACGTCGCCGTCGCCGTTCTTGTCGCTGTTCTGGACGAACTCGTTGAACTGGTTGAAGCGCCACAGGTCTCCGCGCCAGGCGCTGCCGGTGGCCGCGGGCGACAGGCGCGGCATCAGCGCGCTGAGCGTGGAGCTGCCCGTCTGGAACGAGGAGATGGCCGCCGCGGCGAAGGCGATGTTGCGGCTCTGCACGTCGTCGACGATGGACTGCAGCGCCGTCTTGAGCTGGCTGGAGTTGGTGGCCGCGAAGAAGCGGCCGCCGCCCACCTCCGCGGTGGTGCGCAGCAGGTTGAGGGCCGGCGTGTTCGTCAGCGCGAAGCCCACGGTATAGGTGGCCACCCCCTGCGTGCCGGTCAGCTCCGGCCGCATGTCGTGGGTCCACATCCATTTGGCGATGCGGTGGATGTGGCTCTCGTCGCCGCCGCTCTCCTCGCCCTGGCCGGCCGCGGCGCAGTTGTCACACGGGACGTTCAAGTCCCGGACGGCCTGGGGAATCTGGGAGTCGCTGTCGCCCGGCTCGTTGGGCTCGCCGTCCGTCAGGAGAATCATCGAGTTGAAGCTGCACGTGAAGCACGCGGAGGCCCGGCCCGGAGAGGCCTCGTCGTTGAAGTCCGGGTCGGACAGGTAGCTGGCGCCGAACCAGCCGGGAAACGGGTCGTCCGCGGCGGTGCTGGCCCGGAAGTAGTAGCTGGAGCCCCACAGCACCTGCGTCAGCGGCGTGCCGGTGTTGAACCGCAGGCCGCTCTTCATCTTCACCAGCAGGTTGTCGCGGTGGGTGTTGCGCGCGGCCGCGTCGTTGGCGTCGGAGCACGCGGGCCCGAAGGGCGCGAAGCGCACCACGTCCTCGCCGTCCCACTTCACCGTGCCCGTCGCCCCGCTGCCCGCGGAGAACGTCATGATGCCGAAGCGCGTCTTCGCCGAATCGCGGATGACCTGGGTGATGACGTTGACGGCGGAGTGGCCGCGTGGGGAGTAGAAGTTGAGGAAGTTGCCCGCCGCCACGCGGCGGTCGGCCTTCCACTGGAAGTAGCCCTTGCGCTGCAGGCAGCTCTGGCAGGCGGCCCGGGCGGCGGCGTCGCTCGCATTGGTGCCGACGAGGTTGGTGCACGCGGCGCTCTCGGAGGTGGTGATGATGGTGCCGGGCGGGTCCAGGTCGAAGCGCACGGGGTTGTTGTTCATGCCGAAGCTCACCTGGGTGCCGGAGCCGTAGCCGTCGAAGCGGTAGAACTTCGCCGGGTCGAACCAGGGGGAGTTCTGGTTCGTCAGCGACAGCCACAGGCGCGGGTAGGTGACGTTCGGGTCGTAGTTGAGCGCGTTGATGTTGCCCTGGCGGCAGCCCGGGTCGGCGCCCGAGGCGTCCTCGTCATAGCTGTGGGAGTCGTTGTTGCTCCACGCCATGGGCCACCACGCCATGGAGCCCGACGTGTCCAGGATGATGAGGATGTTGGGCGGGCCGCTGGGGTTGGTGAAGAAGCGCTCGTCGCTGCCCCGCGCGGGGTTGAGCATGGCGTCCAGGCGCGAGGTGGACTGCAGGGTGCAGGCGGCGGCGTCCAGCGCGTGGGCGCGCGGCGCGGCCAGCAGCACCACCAGCACCGGCAGGGATGTGAGGAGGACCTTCATGGGGGACTCCGGGAGGGGCTGGGTCGGGGGAATCAGATACCGAAGCGGAAGACGAACTCGGTCTCGGCCTGACGGCCGCTCGGCTCGTCACACATGACGACGACGCGGTAGTAGCCACCACCGCCCATGCCCTCGCGCAGGGTGTTGGCCGCGTCGCTCACCTGCTCCTTGGCGCTGCCGAAGCTGGAGGAGGACAGGACGGCCGTCGTTCCGGCGTCCGCGGGGTTGGCGCCGAAGTGGCCGGTGCGCATGGTGGAGCGGTCCGCCGGCTCCGCGTCGTCCATCAGCACCTGCTCCAGCTTGAGGTCCTGGATGGGGGCGGCGAAGGCGCCGTAGACCTGCATGCGGGACAGCAGGTAGCGCCGGGCCGTCTCGGCGCAGGCCTCGACGCGCTCGTTGCGGATGTTGGCCACGGCGGCGGTCCGGTTGCGGCCGGTGAAGGTGATGGTGCCCACCACCATCAGCAGCAGGACGGCCAGGGCGATGAGGGTGATGACCAGGGCGCTGCCCCGGGGGGATGGGAAGCGGTTCATGGATTTCATCCTCCTCCGACGTTGCGGAGGTCCCGCGCGATGGCCGGGTCTCGGTACTCGGGGGTGAAGAAGCTGCGGGAGGTCATGTTGGGCACGCGGATGGAGGTCTCCACCGTGGTGCGGAGGAAGGCGTCCTCCGCGGCCGGCGGCGGGGGCGCGTTGAAGAGCCGGCGAGGCGCGTCGAGGGACTCCGAGGGCTGCTGCCGCGTCGAGCGCACGGTGAGCCCCACGTGCACGGCGCGGATGTTGGCCGGGTGCCCGTTGTAGCGCTCGGCCGCGTCGTACGGCGTCTCGTACTTCGGAGGCGTCGAGCCGGTTGTCGGATGCACCAGGGGGGACTCGTCGCCGAGCAGCCAGCTCGCGCCGGTGCTGGCCGTCCCGTCCGGGGCCACCTGCGCCGCGCAGCACCCGGAGTCCGCCGGCGGGCGGTTCATCTGGTAGGCGACCTGGAAGGACTCGACGTCCGCGACGAGCGGGTCGAAGTCCGCGTCCGCGTGCCAGCCGTGCCGCACCACCAGGTACGGCCGGCCGCCGAACGCCTCCACGCGCAGCCGCTTCTCCTGCACGAGCATGACGAAGGGAGGACGGTTGGCGTCACGCAGGCACTCCGGAATGGCGCCCGCGGGGAGCAGCGGGTCGGCATTGAGGGTGGTGGTGCCCGCGGTGGCGAGCGCGCCGGCGGCGAGCTGGCCCATGAAGAAGTCCAGGCCGCCCGGGCAGGCCACCAGCAGCGTCTGCCCCTGGCGCAGCGGCTGCCCGAAGGTGGTGCCGCCCGCCAGGTTGAGCGTGTACGGCGGGCCTCCGCTGCCGAGCTGGCCGCGGCGCACGTACATGGGGTCCCGGTAGCGGAAGGCCAGGTCGTCGGTGACGAAGGTGCCCCACGTCGTCAGGTCCACGGAGTGGTTGTCCTTCGTGTTCGCCGGCAGCCCGGCGGTCCTGAAGTCGAAGGCCAGAGCCGGGTCCAGCCCGTAGCCCGCCAGCCGCACCGTGCGCCTCACGTAGTCCAGGCCCACCCGGCTGCCCTCCACCGTCTGCTTGGAGAGGGTGTTGGCCTGGAAGACGTTGTTGACGCCGATGATGGTGGCGGCCACCGCCAGCAGCACCACCGAGGAGATGGTGGTGCCAATCAGCACTTCGAGCAGCGTGAAGCCTTCCCGCCGCTGTCGCGCGAGCGCCCTCACAGCTCCACCCCCGCGCCGTTCTTGCTCGGGTCATAGAGGGCGACGTGCTGCTTGATGAAGCGGCGCTGGCCCGCGCTGCTGAAGGACACCACCACCGCCACCGTGTCGATGGTGTCCTCGTGCTGCCAGACCAGGGCGCGGCGGAAGCTGTCCCGGTCCTCCGGGGAGTAGCCCGGGACGAGGTCGAGCTCGGGGCCCGCGGCGTCCTCGAAGGCGTCCAGGTCCACCACGCAGGTGCTGGGGCCGACGAAGGTCTCCAGGCCGCCGGCCAGCGCGAGCACGTTCGCGTCGGTCCGGGTGCAGGACGTGGCGCTCAGCGGCCCCGTCGCCGCGAGGAGGCGGGCACGGCCCTGGGCCTGGATGCCGGCGCGCACCTGCGTCGCGATGGCGCTCGCGTGGGACAGGCGGCGGGCGTCCGCGTTCTGCTGGCTGGCCAGGATGAGCCCGCCGAAGGCGCCGCTGATGCCGAGCGCGAGCACGGCCGCGGCGGCCATGCCTTCGATGAGGGTGGCGCCGCGCTGGGCCGCGCGGCGGAAGGAGGCTGCATTCGTGGGCTTCATCAGCGGGACCTCGAGTCGACGAACCCAACCGGGCCGGAAACGGCGAACAGGAACTCGCTCTGGTTGTCGGAGGACAGCAGCCCCAGCGTCACCGCGCGCTGGAGCGCGCCGGCGCCCGCCGGCAGGACGGGGGCGCCCGCGCCGTCGACGAAGCGCGCCGAGCCGTCCTCGCGGAAGATGATGGCGCCGCGACGCGGGGTGCCGGTGCAGAAGCTGCACGCGGAAGGGGCCAGGCCCGTGAAGACGCCGTCCCACGCGAGCGTGCCGCTGGTGCCGAAGCGCACGCTCCGCTTCGAGTAGGAGTCCAGGTAGACGGACTCCAACCGCGAGCCCTGCTCCGGCGCGAGCTCGACCTGGCCGGGAGGCACGAAGGTGGCGTAGCGCAGGTGGCCGGGCGGCACCGCGCCAGGGGCGTTGAAGTCGAGCTTCCGGTCCTCCACCAGGAACCACGCACCGGAGCCCTGTCCGGGCAGGCCCGCGGTGTTGATGTCCGGGTAGATGATGAGCCACACGTCCGCGTGGCGGTCCACCGCCCGGGCGCGCGCCTCGGACAGCGCGCTGGACAGGTCCGCCGCCGCGTTCTGGGGGCCGGTGCGCGCGCTGAGCTGCTCGTAGCCGGCCCACGACAGCCCCGCGAGGACGCCGATGATGGCCAGGACGACGGACAGCTCCAGCACCGTCAGGCCACGCTGCGCGCGGCGGCTCACTTCGCCACCTCCACGCGCAGGCGCAGGGGCCGCGCGCCCTTGCGCCACACCAGCAGCTCCGCGCTGCCCTGCCGCAGGCCCTGCACCATCACCTGGTCCGGCTCACCCAGCGACACCTGCGCCACGTCGGGGGCGTCCACCCTCACCCGCTCGGCGCCACGCACCGTCAGGTGCGTCTGGTGCTCGGGCGCCACGCGAAGGACCCGGCCGGAGGACTCCGCGCGCTCCGCCTCCTTCGCGAAGTCCGGCTCGGGCGGCGGGGTGGGCTGCGCCAGCGTGGCGGGCGCCGCCAGGGCCAGCAGCAGGGGCGCCCACAGCCATCGGCGCGGGCGCCTGAGGCGTGCCGGAGGGGAGGGGGAGGCTGGGTTCTCGAGCAAGGGCATGGGGGGATGTCCTGCGGTAAACATCGCCCTAGGGGTGGGGCGACTGAGACACGCTGGGTGCATGTGCACACCGTGTGCCTCTGCTTCCGATGAGCCAACCCCGCGTCATCATTGAGGATGCGACGCGAAGCCCGGATACCCCGCAGATTGTGGGGTGTGCAACCTCTGCGAGCTCGCAAACTTTACGAGCAGCCGCGCTGTCCCTGGACGTGCTGGCTGGAATCGCGAGAGCGCCCCGGGGACAGCCCGGCATTGGCGCGCCAACGCGTCACCAGAAGGACTTGCTGCTGCGCAGGGACTTCTTCTCGGACGTGCGCTTCTTGCCCTCGAGGCGCCGCCGCTTCGAGCCCGCGCTGGGCTTGGTGGCCCTGCGCACCTTGGGAACGAAGGTGAGGGCCTTGAGTCCCTCGCGCAGCCGCTCGAGGGCGACGCCCTTGTTCTGCGTCTGGCTGCGGCGCTCGGTGGCGGTGACGGACAGCTCCGTGGGCGGGTGGGTGAGGCGCACGCCGCTGGCGGTGGTGTTGCGGTGCTGGCCGCCCGGACCGGAGGCGATGAAGTAGTCCACCTCGCAGGCGTTCAGCAGCGCCTCGTCATCCAGCGCGAGTGCGGCGAGTGCGGCCTGTCGACGTGCGGGCGAGGTGCTCATGGCATCTCTCAACCTATCCCTCGCGGGCGCTCCCGTGCAGCGCCCTCGTGCGGAGGTCCTCCACGCGTACCTCCCGGCACCCCGCCCGGGAGCCGGGCGCCGGAGCAGGGCTCTCCAAATGAGGTGGTGAGTCTATCAATTTGATTCCATGTCGGAGTGTCCAGGTAGGATTCCTGAGTGATTTCAGTTGGTTGTGTCATGGCCCGGTCGTTGCTCTGGGAAGGCTCATACGCGGTAGACACAGGAGAGAAGACAATGGCCATCCAGACCTGGCAGCTCGACACGACCCACTCCAGCATCGGCTTCACGGTTCGCCACATGGTGGTGGCGAAGGTGCACGGCCGCTTCACCCGCTTCGAGGGGAAGCTGGTGCTGGACGGAGAGGACCTCACGCGGGGCTCGGCGGAGGTGAAGATGGAAGCGGCGAGCCTCGACACGGGCGTGGAGCAGCGTGACAACCACCTGCGCTCGCCTGACTTCTTCGACGTGGCGGCGTTCCCCAAGCTCATCTTCCGCAGCAGGAAGGTGACGGCGTCGGGCAAGGGCCGGTACCTCGTGACGGGCGACCTGACCATCCGCGACGTGACGCGCGAGGTGGTGCTGGACGCGGAGCTGCTGGGGCGGATGAAGGACCCGTGGGGCAACGAGCGCCTCGCCTTCCAGGCCACCACGAGCATCGACCGCAAGGACTTCGGGCTCGTGTGGAACCAGGCGCTGGAGACGGGCGGCGTGCTCGTGGGTGAGCGCGTGGACATCTCCATCGACGTGCAGGCCGTGGCCGCCGCCGCTGAGAAGGCGGCGTGATTCACGGTGGGCCCTCCCGCGAGTCCACGGCCCTGGCCGCGCGCGGGAGGGACTACTGCAGGTTGACGGTGAGGCCGGTGGTGGCAATCCGGCTGTCGGCGCTGGTGGCGACGAGGGTGGTGGTCACGGGGATGCGCGTGGCGGCGCGGTCCGAGTAGATGAAGAGCAGCCGGGAGGTCTGCTCGGAAGTGAAGGTGATGGAGTCCGCGGTGATGCGGTTGGTGGGCGACTGGAGGGTGAGCGTCACCTCGCCGGTGAAGCCCTCCGCGCGTGTCAGCTTCACCATCACCTGGGTGCTCTGCCCCGCGAAGATGTCCACCTGGCGGGGCTCCACGGAGATGGAGAAGTCCGGCTGGGCCGCGGGCGGCGGGAGGATGACGACGTAGAACCTGGCGCCCGAGGCGAAGTCCTTGGCGGCATCCTCCGCCAGCAGCAGCGTCGAGTTGACGCCCGTCTGCGTCGTGTTCGCGTCCACCGCGAGGGTGGGGGTGGCGGTGACGCTCTCCTCGCCCGCGGGCAGGACGACGTCGGGCGCGAGGGTGACTCCCGCGGGGGCGTTCTGCAGGCTGAGGCGGACCTCGCCGGGAGTCTCGTTGCTCAGGCGGGCCAGCGTGATTTCCACGGGCACGGACTCGCCGGGCGCGAGGGTGACGGTGTCAGGGGCGTCCACGGCGATTTGATAGTAGGGCGCGTCCGTGGTGCAGGCGGCGGCGAACACGCAGCCGAGGAGGAAGAGGCTCTGGCGGAGGGTGGACATCATGGTCGTGGGTCTCCTGAGAAGAGGCCAGCATGGGTCCACCCCGCCGTGCGGGCAAGGCGTCCCGCTCGTGGGCGTGCTCAGCGGAACACCGCCATGGCTACGTAGAAGGCGCGCATGGGTGGGGGCAGACCTCCAGGGAATCTAGTGTGCCGCCCCCTTCCGGCGTGAGGCCGCGCGCGGAGAGCACGCGAAACCAGGGGCGTAGACCTTCCGGACGGGCCGTCCGTTGAAGAGTCGAAAGCGCGCGCAGGACCCATCCGAAACCGCTGTTTCCGACCCCCTTGGAGAACGCCATGGACCTCAAGTCCCTGTCGCGGGCCGTCCTCTCGGCCGCGCTCGCCACCACCCTGTCCGCTTCCCCGGCCCTGGCCGAGGACCGCGTCGCGGCCCCGACCGCCACCCCGACGACGAAGCCCGCCGCGACGAAGCCCGCCGAGGCCACGAAGCCCGCGCCTCCGCCCCAGCAGACCCAGGTGGCGCCGAACCAGGCCCAGGGCCAGCGGCCGGAAATCGAGGTGGTCTTCGTGCTCGACACCACCGGCTCCATGGGCGGCCTGCTGGAGGGCGCGAAGCGGAAGATCTACTCCATCGCCTCTCGCATCGCGCAGGGCCGGCCGACGCCGCACCTCAAGGTCGGTCTGGTGGCGTACCGCGACGTGGGCGATGACTACGTGACGAAGCGCTTCGACCTGAGCGACGACCTGGACACCGTCTTCGCCAACCTGCGCAAGTTCCAGGCGGGCGGTGGCGGTGACACGCCCGAGCACGTGGGCCGCGGCCTCGGCGAGGCCGTGTCCAAGCTCTCCTGGAGCCAGAACCGCGAGGTGATGAAGGTCATCTTCCTGGTGGGCGACGCGCCCCCGGCGGAGCGGCAGGACGACTGGAACTACAAGCACTGGGCGAAGCGGGCACGGGACAAGCACATCGTGGTGAACACGGTGCGCTGCGGCGGGGACCCCGAGACGGAGACGGCCTGGCGCTACGCGGCGAAGCTGACGGACGGCACGTTCGACACCATCGACCAGTCGGGTGGCATGGTGGCCGTGGCGACGCCGTACGACGCGGAGCTGGCGAAGGTGAACGCGGAGCTGGCGTCGAAGACGCTCTACACCGGCCGCGCCGAGGTGCAGGCGGCGAACCGGGCCCGGGCAGACGCCATGGCGAGCCTTGCTCCCGAGGCGGCGGCCGAGCGCATCAGCTTCATGAAGAAGACGCGCGCGGCGAAGAAGCCCGCGGGGGCCGCCGCGCCCGCCATGGAGAGCAGCGCCCCGGCCGCGGTGGGCGGAGCGGTGGACCTCGTGGATGCCCCCGCGGCACTGGCGAGCGTGAAGGACGAGGAGCTGCCGACGGAGCTGAAGGGCCTCGACAAGGAGGCGCAGGCCGCGAAGGTGAAGCAGCTCGCCGAGGAGAAGAAGGCGCTGGAGGTGAAGGCCGCGAAGCTCGCCGCGGACCGCGACGCATGGCTCTCGAAGAATGTGTCGGAGAAGGAGGACGCCTTCGACGCCAACGTGATGAAGGGGGTGAAGGCCCAGGCCGCCAGGTACGGCCTCACGTACTGATGAAGGATGGGGATGCGTCCTACCGCGGAGCCACCTCGACCACGCGGTAGCAGGAACGGTAGCTCGGGCGTGTTCGGATTGCCCGGGGCCAGAGGGCCCGCGAAGCCCCTGGCCCCGCTTCCCAGGCCACCGCTTCCCGCCATGTCAGCCCCCGGCCGCCGGTGTTTGGAGTGGAGCGTCCGTTCCGCATTCGGGTGAATCGAGAGGCCGCGGTCCCGAGAGCACGGGGGCGCGGTTTTTCGTCACTCTCGCGTCACCGCCTGCAGCACCACTTCCCGGCGCTGCTCCAGCAGCCGCAGCGCCAGGGGCAGCAGCCCGCGGTACAGCGCCACGTTGAGCCCGGCGCACAGGGCAATCATCGCCGCCGTCTGCCACGTGGGCCCTTCCTTCCCGGCCAGTTTCAGCGCCCAGCCGAACGGCATGCACCCGGCGCTGGCCGCGAGGATGCCGAGCATCGACGCCGTCAGCGGCACCTTGTCGCGCCGCTTCAGGCTCGCGTGGAACTTCACCGGAAAGTACAGCGACAGGAAGTTGCCCGCCGCCAGCAGCACCGGCAGCAGCGCCACCACCGCCGCCATGGCGCACAGCAGGTCCACCTCCGTCCCGAAGCCGAAGTACACCCGGTAGAAGAGCCCCACCAGCACCGCCATGCCGAGCGCCCCGCCGGCCTGCACCCGGTTCTTCGCCCGCAGCACGTCCGCCAGGTCCATGGGCGCCGCCAGGAACACCGCGAAGCCCTGCCCGTCGTACCCGAACGTGTTCTGGGAGAACGTCGACGCAATCACCACCGCGCCGTAGATGCACAGGCCGCCCATCAGCCACGCGTCCGCGCTGTGCCCCAGCAGGTAGACGAAGAGGTCCCTCCCGGACAGCAGCTTCAAGAGAATCGCCAGGATGAAGGGCACCGACGCCAGCAGCCGCGCGCGCGGGTTTCGCCACAAGTCCAGCGCCTCACGCGTCACCAGCGTGGAGAACCGCGTCCGCGTCCGCGCGAAGGGGTTGGCGTCCCCGGAGTCCTTCCCCTGCGAGCCCGCGCGCCCCGCCTGCCGGTGGAAGCGCAAGAGCAGCGCGTACGCCACCGCCATGCCCACCGCCGCGAAGAAGAAGAGGCCCGCCGCCTCCACTAGCGCCACCCTCGGGCGCCCCCATGCGAGCTGCCCCAGCCCGTCGCCGAAGAAGCCCGGCGGCACCCGCCCCAGCGCCACCGCCGCGTTGATGATGAGCGACATGTCCAGCGCGCCCACCCCCGCCTCGCCCACCGCCGTCAGCCACGACGTGTCGATGGGCGGGATGAACGACGCGGCCACCAGGAACGCCACGAGCCCCCCGCCCATGATTTCCGCGCTGCGCTTCTCCCGCAGCACGTTGATGACCGCGTACAGCGCCACCCGGCTCCACGCCGCGCACAAGAGCGCGAACAGCACGTACAGCACCACCGCCAGCCATGGCGCCGTCAGCCGGTACACCGACGCGTACCCCAGCGCCGCCCCCGTGA
Organism: Myxococcus sp. RHSTA-1-4; assembly: GCF_020037125.1. GTDB lineage: Bacteria > Myxococcota > Myxococcia > Myxococcales > Myxococcaceae > Myxococcus. The sequence continues at coordinate 73,330 of NZ_JAIQDG010000001.1, read as the reverse complement.
GCGGCGCGTAGAACACCAGCGCGCGAGGCTCGAAGAGGCTCGCCACCGTGGAGGCGATGAGCAGCCGCCAGGGCGAAATCGGAAACGCCGCGTACCGGCTCAGCTCCGAGTGGTCATCCACGCCCGCCGACAACAGCGGCCACGTCACCCACACCGAGAAGGTGACGAAGCACAGCAGGTTGAGGATGAAGTACGGCCACACGTCGCTCTCCGCGACGGGGCGCAGCCGCATCAACGCGAAGAAGAACAGCCCCAGGAAGAAGCCCGGCGCGCTCGACGCCAGGAACGCGCCCACCGCCAGCAGCCGGCTTCTGCCCGGCCCCCGGTTGAGTCCGATGTCGAAGCGCAGCCCCCACAGCAGCCACAGGTGCCGCAGGAAGCCGGGCACGGCGGGGCGGCTCATGCGGACTCCCGGCGCAGCGCCGCCGCCGGCGCGGGCGCGTCCCCGTAGAAGGACAGGCGCGCGTTGCGCGAGGCCGGCACGGCGATGAGCTTCTCGAACACCGCCTCCAGCGAGGGGCAGTCGTACCGCTCCAGCAGCGTCCCCACCGGGCCCTGGTCCAGCATCCGCCCGCCGCGGATGATGCCCGCGTGCGTGGCCAGCCGCTCCGCGATTTCCAGCACGTGCGTCGTCAAGAGCAGCGTCACCCCGCGCCGGCTCAGCTCGCGCAACAGCTCGCGGATGACGCCCGCCGCCAGCACGTCGATGCCCTCGAAGGGCTCGTCCAGCAGCACCAGCTCCGGCGCGTGGATGAGCGCCGCGGCGATGGCCAGCCGCCGCCGCATGCCCTTGGAGTACTCCGCCACCAGCGAGCCCGCCTTGTACGTGAGCTCCGTCAGCTCCAGCAGCTCCGTGGCCCGGGACGCGGCCTCGTCGCCGTCCAGCCCGTACATGCGCGCGCAGAAGGTGAGGTACTGCCGGCCGGTGAGCCGCTCGAAGAGGCTCAGCTCCTCCGGCACCACGCCCACGCGCCGCTTCACCTCCATGGGCTTCGCCACCGCGTCCACGCCCAGCATGCGGATGGTGCCCGCGTCCGGGCCGTACACCCCCGTCAGCAGCGCGATGCTGGTGGACTTGCCGGCCCCGTTGGGCCCCAGGTACGCGTAGAAGGCGCCGCGAGGAATCTGGAGGTCCAGCCCGTTGAGCGCGGTGAAGCCGCCAAAGCGCTTGAGCAGCCCGCGAGCGTCGACGGCCAGGTCATCGGAAGGAGGGGGCGTCATGGAGAGTGCCCACCATCACACCCGAGCCCGGCCCCCCGGTACAGCCCCCATCGGACAATGGGGGGATGCCTCGAAGCCCGTCAGTGGACGAAGGCCATCTCCGGCGGGCCGGCGATCTGCTGCACCGTCATCCGCACCTTGTCCAGGTCCACCGGCTTGGAGATGTAGCCGGCCGCGCCCACCAGCTCCGCCTCCCACTCGAAGCCGTAGCCGGAGATGATGATGATGGGCAGGCCGCGCGCGCGCGGCATCTTCTTCAGCGCGTCCAGCAGCCCCCAGCCGCTCATGACGGGCATCCGGAGGTCCAGCAGCACCGCGGAGGGCATGTCGCCCTCGAGCAGGTCCAGCGCCTCGCGGCCGTTGGCCGCCTGGACTGTTCGGTAGCCCATCTCCTCGAGGGCATCGCAGATGAGCGTGCGGTGACTCGCGTCGTCATCGACGACCAGGATGTGGGACATGGCAGGGCCTCAAGGGGTGCGGCGGCTTCTCGGTCCGCGAAATTCTATGGGGGGCAAGATGGGAACTCCTCTTCCATTCCGGAAGGGGCCCCGCCACTTTTCACCAGCCAACGGCTGGCGCGCGGAAGACTTGCTCCGGGGCCTGACAGCCCCTCGGCTCCCCCTCATTCTCCATAGAGGCGGAGTGCGTTCTGACCCAGCACGCCCGCCAGCGCCTCGTCACCCAGCTTCAGGCCGAGCAGCGTCTTGAGCTCGCGGTCCCACGCGTAGGGGATGTTGGGGAAGTCCGTCCCGTAGAGGATGCGCTCGGGCCGCACCTGCAGTGCCCTGCGGGGCAGGGGGACGGGGAAGTAGCCGGCCACCGTCATGGTGGTGTCCATCCAGAGGTTGTCGTGGCGCTCGAGCAGGCGCGAGTACGCGTCGAACTCGTCCGCCCCCAGGTGGGGCACGCACAGCTTCAGCGTGGGGTGGTCCTTCAGCACGCGCTCCACGCGCTCGGCGCCGCAGATTTCGTACGGGTCGCAGTGGTACTCCGGGCTCGCGGGCTCCCGGCCGGCATGCATGACGAGCGGCCGTCCCGCCTTCGCGCAGGCGGCGTACACCTCGTGGAGCTGCGGCGCGTCCGGCGAGAAGCACTGCACATGGCAGTGCAGCTTCACGCCACGCAGCCCCAGGGCGAAGGCCTCTTCCAGAATCTGGGTGGCCCCTTCCTCGCCCGGCAGCACGGTGGCGAGCCCCAGCACGCGGGGCTCGGCGCGGGCCACCTCGGCCACGTAGGCGTTGAGCGCGCGGGCCATGCCCGGCCGGTGGGCGTAGTGGAGCGCCACCACCCGGCTCACCCCTCGTGAGAGGAGGAAGGACACCACCTCGGGCGTGTGCAGCTTGTAGCGGATGGGCCAGCCGTACTGGTCGAACCAGCGCCACACCGCCTCGAAGACGCGGTCCGGGAAGAGGTGCACGTGCGCGTCCACCACGGGCGGCAGCCCCCTGGGCAGGCGGAGGCCCTCCTCGTCCCCGAGCGCGGGCATGGGCATGGAGATGCCGGCGTCGCGCCACGTGCGGGAAGAGGCCAGGCAGGGCGCGGGGACGTCCTCGGGGGCTTCGGAAGGAGGAAGCATCACGGGAAGGACGCTTACTCCTTCTTCCCGCCGCCGTCCTCTGCCTCGCCGTCCATCCGCCGGAGGTATGTGTTGTGCGAGTACCCCTGGCGCGCCAGCCGCTGCGCCTCGATGGCATCCGCGACCTTCGAGCACACCTGGCCCAGCATGCGGAGGGACTCGGCCAGCAGCCGCTCGGCATGGTCCTGGGCATCCGCGCCCTGGATGGTGGTTCGCTCTCTGCGGAACAGCCCGGGCAACTTCATCCCAGCCAATCTAGGGGACACGCCGCCCCCACGCCACCGGCCTCCGGGCGCCCCCCGCCACGCCGCTCCACGCCCCGGCGACCGCCACCGTCACCCCGGGAATGATCCACCGGACGACCCGGGAGGCCGCTTGACCGCATTGACAGGCCGGAAAATTTACACTTTTGAGCACTCGTCGCCGGCCTTCCCCCCGGCTCCCCCCTGATGCGTCCTGTAACCAACGGGATTCCCAAGGGATTGACGAATTTTCAAGAGGGGGGATGACACGGAGTTAATCCGGCCCTACATTGCGAACGTCTGATTTGCGGCAGAGGAGCTGCGCATGGCTTACGACGGCGAGCTGGTGAAGATGCAGAACGGTCGCTGGGCGCGGTTCCAGCGGTGCCAGGTGTACCGCCCGGGCGTCGAGGACGCGGGCGAGACGATGCTGCTCATCGCGGTGGAGCTGGAGGAGCGCTACCAGCAGCTGCTCGACGAGGCGGCGGATTCCCTGGCCCAGTACCGGCTCCGGGGCGTGCCCGTTCAGGTCCGGCTGGACCCCGAGGCGCAGGGCATCACCCTGCAGCCCGAGTCCCCCGTGGCCTCACCGGCGGTGCACTAGTCCCGCACTCCGCGTTCGCGGGGTGAGCTGGGATTGACGGATTCACAACATCTGGGGCCTCGCGATTCACATCGCGGGGCCCCAGGCTTTTACAGCCCCTGGCGTGGAGCGTCAGGCGCCCTCGAGCCAGCGGGTGTAGGCGCCGAGGCCGTAGTCGCGGCCGAGGAAGTCCCTCACCAGGTCGGCCGCGTCCTTGGAGCCGCCAGGAGCCAGCACGGCGTCGCGGTAGCGCCGCGCGGTGGCGGGGTCCATGAGGCCGTGCTGGTGGAAGGGCGTGAGCAAATCCCGCGCGATGACGAGCGACCAGAGGTACGCGTAGTACGAGGACGAGTAGTAGCCGTCGAGCTGGGTGAAGGAGAGGTGGACGTAGCTGCCCTCCTCGGCGCGGAAGGGCAGGTACCGCTCCTGGAGCGCCTTCACCCGGGGCGTGGTGTCCAGGCCCGCCGGGTCGCCCGAGTGGAGCTGGAGGCTGACGGCGGCGTAGAAGAGTTGCTGGCGCAGCCATAGCCCCTTGCTGAAGGCGTCCGCGCGCCGCATGCGGGCGATGGTGTCCTCGGGCAGGGGCTCGCCGGTGTACAGGTGGCGGGCGAAGAGCCGCAGGGACTCGGGGCGCCAGGCCCACTCCTCCATCACCTGGGCGGGGGCCTCCACGAAGTCGCGCTCGGTGCGGGAGCCGGACAGGCCCGCCCAGCGCACGCGGCCGCCGAGGATGTGGTGCAGCAGGTGGCCGAACTCGTGGAAGAAGGCGCGCACCTCGCTGTGCAGCAGCAGGGCGGGGCGGTGGGCGCCGGGCCGGGGGAAGTTGCACATCAGCACGCCCTCCGGGAGCACCTTCCCGGCGCGGCCGGTGGCCAGGTCCCACTGCGCGGAGTGCGTGAGCTTGTGCGGGCGCGGGTGCATGTCCAGGTAGAAACGCCCCAGGCGCGTGCCGCCCTCGTACACGTCCCAGGCCTCCACCTCCGGGTGCCACACGGGGGCGTCCGGGACGCGGCGGTAGGTGAGTCCGAAGAGGCGCGAGGTGATGTCGAGGAGCCCCTGCTTCACGCGGGTGTACTCGAAGTAGGGCCGCACCTCGCGCGAGTCGAAGCGGTACTGCTCGGCGCGCACGCGGTCCTCCAGGAAGGCCTGCTCCCACGGGTCCACGCGGGTGGCGTCCGGCGTGTCCCGCCGCTTGCGCTCCAGCAGCGCGCCGTAGTCGTCGTGCGCACGGCCGGCGGTGGCATCCGCCAGCCGCTCGATGAAGTCCGCGGCGGTCCGCGGGTGGCGGACCATCTTGTCCTCGGCGGTGTAGGCGGCCCAGCTCGGGTAGCCCAGCAGCGTGGCCAGCTCATGGCGTGCCTGGAGCAGCCGCGCCAGCGTGTCCAGGTTGGCCGGGTGGCCCCGCCGCCGGTTGGCGCGCCAGAGGTCCTCGCGGGCCCGGCCGCTTCGCGCGTAGGCCATGAAGGGCAGGTAGTCCGGCGTCTCGGTGGTGATGCTCACCCGTCCATCCGGCCCGGGCGGATGGGCTCGCACGTAGTCCTCCGGCAGGCCCTCCAGCTCCTCCGGCGCCAGCGCCACGGAGCGCACGTCCTCGTGGATGTGGCGGCCGAACTCCTGGCCCAGCCGGGTGAGCTGCTCGTGCAGGTGCCGCACCCGCTCTCGCGTGGCCGTGTCCCGGTCCACGCCGGCCCGGCGGAAGTCGCGCAGCACCCGCGCCACCCAGCGCCGGGTGGCCGCGTCCTGGTCCTCCAGCTTCAGCGAGGCCAGCGCCGTGTACACCCGCGGGTCCAGGGCGATGTCCGTGCGCGCCGCCTCCGCCTGCTGCTCGCACGTGCTCGCCGCCGCGCGGAAGGCCACGCTCGGGTGTCCGTTGGCGGCGATGCCCGCGCGCCCGACGGCGTCGTCCAGCAGGGCAATCGCGTCGTCATACAGGGTGAGGGCCGCCTCGGTGTCCCCCGGTGCGCGCGGGGCCACCAGCCACGCCACCCGCGTGCGCGCCCGCTGGAGGTCCTCCAGGCAGGCCGTCAGGAAGCGCTCGGGCGTGGTGGCGAGGTGGCGCCCCGCGTCGGGCTCCAGCCGCGCGGCACCGCCGGGCGGGGAGGCGGGGAGGGGGGAGGGGCCGGCGCACCCCGCCAGGGCGCAGGTGACGATGATGGCGAGCGTGCGGTGCAAGTGCCCTCCCTCGAGCGGGGTGTGGGGCAACGAGCGGCGGGCCGGCCTCCTTCCGCTGCGTGCTCCTTCCTGAGATGACGGCGAGCGCGCCGTTTCGTCGCAAGAATGTGCGTTGGGCACCCGGGGACCCGGGTCGGCTCTCCGGGTGTGAGAAGGTGGAGCCGCGCGGCTTCAGCCCACCTGGAAGAAGCGGGCGGCGTTCTCCCGGGCGATGCGGCGGACGATGCGCTCGGAGAGGTTGGCCTTGGCCAGGAGGTTGGCCATGCGTGCCAGCCCGAGGATGTCGCCCGCGCCATCACCCGCGTCCGAGTTCAGCACCAGCCGCTCGCTGCCCAGCCGCCGCACCAGCGCCACCGCTCGCTCGGCCTTGAGCGCCTCCGGGTGCAGCGTCAGCCCCGCCCAGTGGCCCACCTCGAGGATGGTGCGCACCGTGCGCGCGTTGGCGTGGTCCACCAGCACGCGCGAGGGCAGCACGCCGGACTGCCGCAGCAGCGTGAGGATGCGCCGCGTGTGGCGCTCCTTGTCGACGGTGGGCGTGTGCACCACCACCCGCAGCTTGAGGCTCCGGGCCAGCGCGAGCTGCTCCAGGAAGGCCTCCTCCTCCTCCTCGCCGCCTGCGTGCAGCCCCGTCTCGCCCAGGGCCACCACGCGGCCGCCCTGGAAGTAGTCCGGCAGGGCGGACAGCACCTCGGACAGCCCGCGCCGGGGGATGCAGCGCGGGTGCACGCCCAGCGCGGCGTACGCGTGGATGCCCACCTTCTCGAACCGGGGGAGCTGGCGTTCCACCAGGTCATCGAAGTGGCGCAGCAGCGCCTTGGGCGTGGGCTCCGGGAAGTGGTGCGCCACCACCAGCACCCGCTCCACCCCGAAGAAGCGCATGGACTCCAGGTCCTGGTCGCTCAGGCCCTCGGGGTGCAGGTGCGCGTCGAAGATGGGAACGGGTTCGGGCACCGCTCAATCCTGCCCCAGGGCCATGCCCTCGTTGCGTGGGTCGCTCGCGGAGTAGCGCAGGCCCGTCTTCGGGTCGACGAACACCGCCTCCGCGTCACCCCACTGTTCCACCCGGCGAATCTTGTGTCCCCTGGCCTCCAGGGCGGTCAGCGTGGCCGGCTCCAGGCCCCACCTGTCCACCCACAGCTCGTCCGGCAGGTACTGGTGGTGCACGCGGCCCTCGTTCACCGCGCGCGCCACGTCCATGCCGCTGTCCACCACGTGGCTGATGACCTGGATGACGGTGGTGGGGATGGTGGAGCCGCCGGGGCTGCCCACCGCCAGCATGACGCGCTTCGGGTCCTCCCTGCTGAACACCAGCGTGGGGGACATGGAGGACTGGGGCACCTTGCCGGGCTGAATCGCGTTGGGCTCGCCCGTGACGAGGCCGTACGCGTTGGGCACGCCGGGCTGGGCCGCGAAGTCGTCCATCTCGTCGTTGAGCAGCACGCCCGTGCCCTTCGCCACCACGCACGAGCCGAAGCCGTAGTTCACCGTCGTCGTCAGGGCCACCGCGTTGCCGTCCTTGTCGATGACGGAGATGTGCGTGGTGTTCTTCCGCTCCGGCTCCGGCGTCAGCACCGCGGGCTTGTCCGTCAGCGTGGAGCCCTGGACGCCCGCCGCCTGCGGCAGCAGCGAGGTGCTGAGGGTGGCCTTCTTCGGGTCGATGGAGCCGGCCAGGTCCGCGAGGTGGCCGGAGGACACCAGCCGCGCCGTGGGCACGTCCGAGAAGTCCGGGTCACCCAGGTACTTCGCCCGGTCCACGTACGCCCTGCGCACCGCCTCCACGTAGAGGTGCAGCGCCTCCGGGTCCTTGAAGGTGAAGCCTTGCGGGCGCAGCTTCTCCAGGGTGCCAAGCACCTGGAGCACGGCCACGCCGCCCGCGCTCGGCGGCGGCATGGTGAGGATGCGGTGGCCGCGGTAGCTGCCCTCCAGCGGCTGCCGGGGGCGCGTCTTGTACGAGGCCAGGTCCTCCACCGTCAGCACGCCGCCGCCCGCCCGCACCGTGCCGGCGATGGCCTTCGCCACCCGGCCCGAATAGAAGGCCCGGGCGCCGCCCTTCGCCAGCCCCTCCAGCGTGCGCGCCAGGTCCGGCTGCTTCAGCACGTGCCCCACCGGGGGCAGCTCCAGCGTGCCCTCCGCGCTCTTCACCAGGAAGATGCGCGAGGCCTCCTCGTCCCGGCGCAGGCACTCCAGCCGCCCGTTGGCCATGGTGTGGTAGCGCGGCGTCACCCAGATGCCCTTGCGCGCCGCGGAGATGGCCGGGGCCAGCACCACCGAGGGCGGCAGCTTCCCGTGCTCCTTGAGCAGCTGCAGGTAGCCCGCCACCGCGCCCGGCACCGCCACCGCCAGCGGGCCGTCCGTGGACAGGCCCGGCACCACCTTGCCGTCCTTCACGTACATGTCCCGAGTGGCCGCCTTCGGCGCCACCTCGCGGAAGTCCAGCACCTTCGTCTCGCCGCTCCCGCCGTCGTGCACCAGCGCGAAGCCGCCGCCGCCGATGCCCGAGTGGTAGGGGCCCACCACCCCCGCCACGAAGGCCGCCGCCACCGCCGCGTCCGTCGCGTTGCCGCCCTTCTCCAGCATCTCCAGCGCCGCGGCGCTCGCCTGCGGGTAGGCCGTGGCCACCGCGCCGCCGCGGTAGGGGCGCGCCGCGTGGGCCACGCACGCCAGCAGCAGCGCCACCACCGCCAGACCCCGCACCGCCGCCGCGCCCATGCGCGTGCTCCGGCGCGACGCTTCACTCCTGGAGCTCGTGTCCTTCACCGGTCCAGCCTCCTCGCGCCCATTAGTTTCCCTGCCCTGGTCTCTGTCCCGGGTGATGTGTTACCCAGGGGACAGAACACCCACCCTTCAGGGTCGGGACTCCGGAGCGCCTGACGGACTACAGGACTCCCGGTATGCACGAACTGTCCTCCCATAACCAGGATTTCAGCAGAGCAGCATTTTTCCTCTTGGATTGTTAGTGGAGAGCGTGCATCCTTTGGCTCATCTTGAGTCGGAATCGGGGAAGCGTATGAGCACGCCTGCTACGCCCGAGAAAAAGACACCGCCCGGGTCCGTGCCGCCCGCGGGCCAGGTGACGGTCTTCCTGAAGCCCTGCTTCGGCATCACCATCCAGAGAAACACCCTGGGGGTGGCCGTCAGCGCGGGCGCACAACCGGTGGACAGCCGGGAGCCTTCGTCGCCTCGCGCGGTTGACGAGTCGATTCCCTGTCCCTAATTCTCCGCCGCATGACAGCTCTGGCGGCGGTGGTGCTGTGTGCGGGCAAGGGCACGCGGATGAAGTCGGAGAAGGCCAAGGTCCTTCACCCCATCCTCGGGCGGCCCCTCTGCGCGTATCCCCTCAAGCGGGCCCTCGAACTGGGCGCCTCCCATGTGGTGCCGGTGGTGGGGCATCAGGCGGAGGCGGTGGAGAAGACGGTGCGCGCCCTCTTCCCGGACGCCCCGCTGCGCTTCGCCGTGCAGCGTGAGCAGCGCGGCACCGCGGACGCGGTGCGCTCGGCGGAGGAGGCCCTGAAGGGGTACTCCGGCCGCGTCCTCATCCTCTATGGCGACGTGCCGCTCCTGCGCCGCGAGACGCTGGAGGCGCTGCTCGCCGAGCACGACAGGACGGGCGGGCCCCTGGCGCTGGTGTCCACCACGCTGGAGGACCCCACGGGCTACGGCCGTGTCATCCGCGAGGGCGGCAGGGTGGCGCGCATCGTGGAGCACAAGGACTGCACCCCGGAGCAGCGCGCGGTGCGCGAGAGCAACGCCGGCATCTACTCGGTGGACGCGGCCTTCCTCTGGAAGGCGCTGGCCGGAATCAAGCCGCAGAACGCGCAGGGCGAGTACTACCTCACGGACCTGGTGGAGATGGCCGCGAAGCTGGGCCCGGTGGGCACGGTGGAGGCGGACGCCACGGAGACGGCCGGGGTGAATGACCGGGTGGAGCTGGCGGCGCGGGCCCGGGTGCTCCAGCAGCGCATCAACGAGGCGCACATGCGCGCGGGTGTGTCCATCCAGGACCCGGCCACCGCCTACATCGAGGAAGGCGTCGTCATCGGCCCGGACACCGAGGTGGGCCCCATGGTGACGCTGGCCGCGGGCACCGTGGTGGGCAGGGGCGTCACCCTCGGCCAGGGCAGCGTGCTGACGGCCTCCACCGTGGCGGACGGCACCGTCATCAAGCCCTACTCCGTGCTGGAGGAGGCGAAGGTGGGCGAGCGGAACGTCATCGGCCCGTTCTCCCGCCTGCGTCCAGGCACGGAGCTGGCAGAGGACGTGCATCTGGGCAACTTCGTGGAAACGAAGAAGGCGAGAATCGGCAAGGGCTCCAAGGCCAACCACCTGACGTACCTGGGCGACGCGAACATCGGCGCCGGGTGCAACGTGGGGGCGGGCACCATCACCTGTAACTATGACGGGGTGAACAAGCACGTCACGGAGCTGGGGGATGGCGTCTTCATCGGCTCGGACACCCAGCTCGTGGCGCCTGTGAAGGTGGGGGACGGCGCGTATGTCGGCGCGGGCACCACGGTGACGAAAAATGTGCCTCCTGGCAGCCTCGCTGTGTCACGGACGCCACAGACCACCAAGGAGGGCTGGGTGGCCGCGAAGAAGGCGCGCAGAGCGGGGAAGACCCAGGCGGGGTAGCCGGCGCGGCTCTTGCTTGGGGGGCAGTCGGACGACTGCCCTCGCTGACTGTAGGGGAATGGCCCGGATTGCTCTGGCGGGCGTGGGCGTGAGAGAGAGGTCGCAATATGTGCGGAATCGTTGGTTATGTCGGTGACAAGGAATCTGCCCCCATCCTGGTGTCCGGGCTGAAGAAGCTCGAGTACCGGGGCTACGACTCGGCGGGCGTGGCGGTGGTGAGCCGCAACCAGCTCAACGTGGTGCGTGCCACGGGCAAGCTGCGCAACCTGGAGAACCGGGTGGTGGCGGACCAGCCGCAGGGCACCATCGGCATCGGCCACACGCGCTGGGCGACGCACGGGCGTCCCTCGGACGAGAACGCCCACCCGCACACGTACAAGAACGTGGCGGTGGTCCACAACGGCATCATCGAGAACCACCTGAAGCTCAAGGAGCAGCTGCGCGCGCGCGGGCACGTCTTCTCCTCGGAGACGGACACGGAGGTGTTCGCGCACCTCATCTCGGACGAGCTGGAGCGCGGCCTGGAGCTGCCGGACGCGGTGCGCGCGGCCATCAACCAGGTGCAGGGCACCTACGCGCTGGCGGTGGTGACGGCCAACGACCCGAACCGCATCGTCTGCACCAAGAACGCCTCGCCCATGGTGCTGGGGCTGGGCCAGGGGCAGAACTTCATCGCCAGCGACGTGCCGGCGGTGCTCGAGCACACCCGCGACATCGTCTACATGGAGGAGGGTGACCTCGCCGTCGTCACCGCCTCGAAGGTCGACATCTTCAACCGCCAGGGCCAGCGGGTGAACCGGCCCACCCGCCGCATCGACTGGACGCCGATGATGGCGGAGAAGGGCGGCCACAAGCACTTCATGCACAAGGAGATATGGGAGCAGCCTCGCGCCGTCGGCGACACGCTGCGCGGCCGGATGCTCCTGTCCGAGGGCGACGTCCACTTCGAGGGCTGGAACCTGACCCCGGAGAAGGTGCGCTCGCTGACGAAAATCACCATCCTGGCGTGCGGCACGTCGTGGCACTCCGGCATCGCCGGCAAGCACATGATTGAGTCGCTGGCGCGCCTGCCGGTGGAGGTGGAGCTGGCGAGCGAGTTCCGCTACCGCGACCCCATCGTCGACGGGACGCACCTGGCCATCGCCATCAGCCAGTCCGGTGAGACGGCGGACACGCTGGCGGCCTTCAAGGAGGCCAAGGCGCGCGGCGCCACGGCCATGGCCATCTGCAACGTCATCGGCAGCGCGATGACTCGCGAGGCCGAGTTCTCCGTGCTCACCAACGCGGGCCCGGAGATTGGCGTGGCGTCCACCAAGGCGTTCACCACGCAGCTCGTCGCCCTGTACCTGCTGGCGGTGAAGCTGGGCCGGATGCGCGGCACCCTCACGGTGCAGGCGGCGCAGGAGCACCTGACGCACCTGGCGCAGATTCCGAAGATGATTGAGGACGTGCTCAAGTGCGAGCCGCAGGTGAAGAAGGTCGCGCGTGAGTTCATGAGCGCGCAGGACTTCCTCTTCCTCGGACGCGGCCCCATGCACCCGGTGGCGCTGGAGGGCGCGCTCAAGCTGAAGGAAATCTCGTACATCCACGCGGAGGGCTACGCGGGCGGTGAGATGAAGCACGGCCCCATCGCCCTCATCGACGAGAAGATGCCGGTGGTGGTGATTGCCCCGAAGCAGCCGCACGTGGCCTACGAGAAAATCATCGGCAACATCGAGGAGGTCCGCGCGCGCGGCGGCAAGGTCATCGCCGTCATCGACGAGGACGACGCGCACGTGGCGGGCCTCGCCGACCACGTCATCCGGATTCCCGCCGCCAGCGCGCTGCTGGCGCCGGTGGTGGCCACGATTCCGCTGCAGCTGCTCGCCTACCACGTGGCGGAGATGCGCGGGAATGACGTGGACCAGCCGCGCAACCTCGCCAAGAGCGTGACGGTGGAGTAGCCGCCGGCCGCTTCGCGCGGAGTGCCTGGAGCCCGGGTTCCCTTTCATGGGAGGCCCGGGCTTCTTCGTTCCAGCTCAGCCGATGAGGCCCAGCACGTCCGCCAGCCAGTGCCGCACGTCCTCCCGCGTGGGGCTGTTTCCGGTGTCGAGGGACCAGGTGAGGAGCGCGCCGGCCAGCTCGCCCGCGGTGTGGTAGCGGCTGACCACGTCCGGTGCCAGGGCCCTGCGGAGGATGGCGGCCAGCGTCCGGTCCAGCGTGTCCGGCAGGCTGAGCCGCGCGCCGCGGATGGCGGTCATCACCACGTCCGGGTCCGTCTCCTCGCGCCGGAAGGGGTGCCGGCCCAGGAGCAGCTCGTGGAGCACGATGCCCACGGCGAACACGTCCGAGGCGGGCGTGAGGGGCTCGCCGCGCGTCTGCTCCGGGGAGAGGTAGTGCAGCTTGCCCGCGGCCACGCCATCCGCCGGGCCGATGTCCACGCTGCGCGCCCGGGCCACGCCGAAGTCGCCGAGCTTCACCTCGCCGCCGCCGGAGAAGAAGACGTTGGCGGGGTTGACGTCGCCGTGCACCAGCCCCAGCGGCCGGCCGCTGCGCGTGCGCGCCCGGTGGAAGTAGGCCAGTCCACGAAGGACCTCGAGGCAGACGTGCACGGCCATGTCGGGCGGGAAGGGCCGGCGCTGCTCGCATAGCGCGCGCATCAGCCCGCCCAGGTCCCCGCCCACCAGCAGCTCCATGGCGATGAAGGGCCGCCCGAAGGCCTCGCCCACCTCCAGCAGCTGCACGAGGTTGGGGTGCTCCAACAGGCCCATCAGGTCCGCCTCGTCGGCGAAGACCTCCGCGGGCACGTCCTTGCGCATCAGCTTGAGCGCCACGCTGAAGGGCTGGCCTCGCAGGTCCACCGCGTCCGCGAGGAACACCTCCGCCATGCCTCCCGAGCCGAGGCGCGTGCGCAGCAGGTAGCGGCCGAAGCGGCGGGACGGCACCTCGACGGGACGGGGGACCGCGACGTGCATGGCCGCAGTGTACCGCGCGAGCCCCCGCGTCACACGCCACGGGCCCCTCCAGAATGCGCGCCGGGGCCGCCGGCCATCACCGCGCGCAATTCAGTTACAGGTTTCCAGTTGGCGTGGACGGTGAAGGTGGGCGGCTCATTCCTCCTGGCTCAGCTCGATGAGGAGCTCCAGGTCCTCGGTTGCGTCCAGGCTCTCCAGCAGCTCCAGGTTCTGCACCACCTCGAGGTCCTCCTCGGACAGCGAGGGCTGGGCGCGGGGCACTTCGCGCGCGGGGGGAGGTTCCGCCGGGACGGAGGAGGGCGGTGGTGCCGGGGGCTCCTGCGCGGCGGCGGGGAGCGCGGCCAGCGTCACCGAGGCGAGCAGGAGCAGGGGCAGGGCGCGGCTCACCGGCGCCGCCTCTCGCGCAGGCGCTCGCGCACCTCCTGGCGCTGCTCGGGTGTCATCTGCCGCCAGCGGCGCATGTTCTCCAGAATCTGCTCGCGCTTGTCGGGGTTCTCACGCAGGTACTGCCGCATGCGCTGGCGCATCTCCGCGCGCCGCTCGGGGTCCAGCTTCCTCAGCTCGCGGGCCCGCTCGCGCAGCGCCTGGCGCTCGGCGGGGGTGAGCCGCTTCAGCTCGCGCAGGTTGGCGCGGACGCGCTCGCGCTCCTCGGGCGGGAGCTGGCGCCAGCGCTCCAGGTTGGCGCGGATGCGCTCCTGCTCGTCCCTGGGCAGCGCCTTGAACTCGCGCAGCTTCGCGCGCAGCGCCTCCTTCTGCTCCGGCGTCATCCGCTCGAAGCGCTCGGCCGCCGTGCGGGGCTGTCCGGTCTCCGCGCGCGCGGGGACGCCCACCAGCAGCGTCATCCCCAGCGCCAGCGCCATCAGGCCCACGCGTCTCATTGCGCCACCTCCAGCTCGTGGAGGTTCGCGACGACCTCCAAATCCTCTGCGCTGTCGAGCCCCAGCAGCTCGTAGTCCTCGGCCACTTCCAGGTTGGCGGCCAGCTCCATCACCGCCGGGTCCGCCAGCTCGGGCGGAGCGTCGGGGCCGGGGCTCACCACCAGCAGCGCCACGGCCACCGCCGCGGCCAGGCCCACCGACGGCACCAGCACCGACGGGCGCAGCAGCCGCTTCAGCCGCTCCCACCAGGGCTCCGGCAGCGCGTCCAGCTTCGCCAGCACCGCGCGGCGGGTGGCCGGGGAGGGCTCGAAGGCCGGCAGCTCCGTCAGCCGCGTCACCGCGTTGCTCAGGAGCGCGTGCGTGGCGCGGCAGCCGGCGCAGGTGCCCAGGTGGGCCTCCACCTGCGCGCGCCGGGCCGGGGGGAGCTCCCCGTCCACGTACGCCGTCAGGTCCTCTTCGAAAAAACAGCTCATGCCCTGCTCCTCGCGGGCGCGGTGCCCGCCTGCAGCTCTTCAATCCTTCGCGCCACCGCCAGCGTGGCGCGGTGGATGAGGCTCTTCACGGCGGCCTCGCTCGCCTCGAGCGCCTCCGCGATGTCCCGGTATGCCATGCCCTCGAAGCGGCACATGGTGAAGGCCGCGCGCTCGCGGTCGCTCATGTTCCGCAGCGCCTCGCCCACCGCCCGCTCCAGCTCCCGTCCCGCCAGCGCCTGGTCCGGCATGTCTCCGTCCGGTCCGGCCATCTCCACCGCTCCTGTCTCCTCCCCCTCCGGCGTCTCCGAGGACGTGTGGGACACCCGGTACTCGCCCCGCCTCACCTCGTTGAGGCAGTGGTTGGTGGCCACCCGGAAGAGGAAGGTCTTGAACCGGGCCGTCGGCTTGTAGGCCTTCGCGTTCCGGTAGAGCTTCACGAAGATGTCCTGCGTCAGCTCCTCCGCCCGCTCCCGGTCCCCCACGAAGCGGAACGCGAAGCGCGCCACGCTCCCGTGGTAGCGGTCGAACAGCCAGGCAAACGCCTGCCGGTCTCCCGCGGCCACCTTCAGCATCGCCTGCGCGTCCGAATCCACGTCCACGTCCGACATCAACCCCGTTGCCCGCCGGAAGTTGCGGGCCACCGCCGCTTTGAACCCCGAAGGGGGCCGTGGGTACAGTTTCCTCCGTGCCGGACTCCACCCGCCCACATCCGCCCACGCCGAGGCTCGACGAGGAGGCCGGAGAGACACGATTCCCGGACGTGGCCCCCTGGAGCCCTCCGGAGGCCGAGGCCCTCCGGACGCGGCCCCAGCCCCCGCTGACGGGCAGGCCCACCCCTCCGCTGGACCTGCCGCTGCCGGTGCTGGTGCTGACGGAGCAGGCCCGGCGCGTGCCGGAGGCGGAGCGCCCGGAGCTGGCGTCGCGGCTGAATGCCCTCCTGGAGCAGATGGCGGAGGGGGCCGGGGACCGCCACGTGGCGGACACCTTCCACCGGCTGCTGGAGACCGGGAAGCTGGAGGGGCTGGTGGATGCCCGGGGCCGCTCCTGCCGCGCGGTGGCGGTGGAGGCGCTGCTGTCCCTGGGCTACCCCTATGCGCTGGAGGTGCGGCCGGAGGACCTGGAGCACCTGCGCTCCGCCGGCCGGGGCCTGCCGCGCACGGGGCTCCGGGGCCCCCTCATCCCCTCCGGGGTGCTGCTCGCGGGCCTGGGCGCGCAAATCGTCCAGGAGCTGACGAGGCCGGGCGGGCCCGACAGCCTGGTCACCACCCAGGTAGGTCTGGCGGTGCTGGCCCTGATGGCCTTGTGGCTTGCTCCGCCGCGCTCCCCCGTATACCGCTTGGGCCTCGCGCTGCTGGCCCTCGTCTCCGCCCTCGCCCTGGGGCTTCCCCTCGTGGTGGACACCCCGGCGGGGATGTGGGCTGGAGTGGCCGGGCTGGTGGCCGTCTTCCTGGCTGCCCTCCGCGAGAGCTGAGAAGCAGGATGCAGTACGGATGTCAGAGGGGTGGACTAGGGTCTACCCATCGCGTACTAAAAGCGCGTTCAGGTGGACCGGGGTGGTCCGCCAATACAAGGAGCGACGAGAAATGGCCGTGAATCAGGAGAAGGAAAAGGCAATCGAACTGGCGATGTCCGCGGTGGAGCGCCAGTTCGGCAAGGGGTCCATCATGCGGCTCGGCAAGGACGAGCCGCTGATGCGGGATGTCCAGGCCATTTCGACGGGCTCGATTTCACTCGATATCGCGCTGGGCGTGGGTGGCGTTCCCAAGGGCCGCATCATCGAAATCTTCGGGCCGGAGTCCTCCGGCAAGACGACGCTGTGTCTCCACATCGTCGCCGAGGCGCAGAAGCGTGGCGGCATCTGCGGCTACGTGGACGCGGAGCACGCGCTCGACGTGGGCTACGCCCGCAAGCTGGGCGTGCGCACCGATGACCTGCTCTTGAGCCAGCCGGACACCGGTGAGCAGGCGCTGGAAATCGCGGAGATGCTGGTGCGCTCGGGCGCCATCGACGTGCTGGTGGTGGACTCGGTCGCCGCGCTCGTGCCGAAGGCGGAGCTCGAGGGTGAGATGGGCGACGCGCACATGGGCGTGCAGGCCCGCCTCATGAGCCAGGCCCTCCGCAAGCTGACGGGCACCATCGCCAAGAGCCAGACGTGCGTCATCTTCATCAACCAGATTCGCATGAAGATTGGCGTGATGTTCGGCAACCCCGAGACGACGACGGGCGGTAACGCGCTGAAGTTCTACGCGTCGCAGCGCCTGGACATCCGCCGCATCGGCGCCATCAAGAACGGCGAGTCGGTGGTGGGCAGCCGCACCCGCGTGAAGGTGGTGAAGAACAAGGTGGCCCCCCCGTTCAAGGAGGTCGAGTTCGACATCATGTACGGCACGGGCATCTCCCGTGAGGGCGACCTCATCGACCTGGCCTCCAACGAGAACATCGTGGAGAAGAGCGGAAGCTGGTTCTCCTTCAACGGAGAGCGCATCGGCCAGGGCCGCGAGAATGCCAAGGACTACCTCAAGGAGCACCCGGAGGTGGCCAAGGACATCGAGGGCCGCGTGCTGGAGAAGTACGGCATCACCAAGGCGCCGGTCGCCGCCGCGCCCGCCGCCGAGGAGGCCGCCGAGGGTGCCAGCGAGAAGCGCGCCCGCGTGAAGGCCGTGAAGTGAGCCGGGCCGGGTAGTGGGTCGTGGGCACTCCGGGCCCACGGCCACTCCCGTCCATGCCGCGTGAGCGCGAGGGCCGACCGCCGAAAGGGGGCTGGCCCTCTCTCTTTTCTCGCGCTGGCTCCGTGTGCACGCACCGCTGGTGGATGACACGCCGCGTTGTCGCGTGAAGCGAGCCGGGATGTTTCCTGACGGGTAGACGAGCGACTTAGACTCCGCGCTCTACTTCCCAACCCCGCGCTTCCGGAGTCCTGCCTTGTTCGACAAATTCAAGCGTCGCAGTTTCCTTCAGGCCGTCGTCGCCGTCGCGGCGAGCACCGCGTTCGGGTGCTCGGATGATGAGAACGGCGCGCCGCCGTCGGATGACCGTGCGAAGTACTTCCCGCAGTCGGTGGCCTCGGGTGACCCGCGCGCCGACAGCGTGGTGCTGTGGGTTCGCGCGGTGGACCCGGACAACGCCAGCGCCGACGCGCGGTTGCGGCTGGAGGTGTCCACCAGCGAGGACTTTGGCACCCTGGTGCTGAACGAGCAGTTCTCCGCGCTGGCGCAGAACGACCACGCCCTCAAGGTGAAGGTCACCAACCTGTCGCCCCGCACCACGTACTACTACCGCTTCACCTTCGAGAAGGACGGCCAGAAGTTCACCACCGCGACGGGCCGCACCCGCACCGCGCCGGCCGCCGGCGACGACGTTCCGGTGAAGTTCGCCTTCGCGAGCTGCCAGGACTACATCGGCCGCTACTTCAACGCGTGGCAGCGGCTGCTCCAGCTCAACCCGGACCTGGACTTCATCGTCTTCCTCGGTGACTACATCTACGAGACGACGGGCGACGCGTCCTTCCAGTCCTCCAATGGCCAGCGCTCCGTGTTCTTCAGCGAGCCGGAGAAGGCGCTGCGGCAGGGCAAGGGCCTGGCGGCGTTCTATGCGGCCAACGCGCTGTCCAACTACCGCGACCTCTACAAGAACCTGCGCACGGACAAGGTCATCCAGCGGGTGCATGAGCGCTACCCGTTCATCGTCATGTGGGACGACCACGAGTTCTCCGACGACTGCCACGGCGCCACCGCCACGTACACGGACGGCCTGACGAACGAGGAGCAGGTGGAGCGCCGCCGCAACGCGGAGCAGGCCTTCTTCGAGTACATCCCGCTGGACAACACCAACGCGAACGCGGGCGCCATCGACCCCACCGCGGCGCCGCGCTTCCCGGACACGCGCATCTACCGGGACTTCGAGTTCGGCCGGAACCTGAAGCTGGTGGTGACGGACTTCCGCACCCATCGCCCGGACCACCTCATCCCCGAGGACGCGTACCCCGGCACGGTGGCGCTGACCGAGCAGGAGCTGCGCGCGGCGCTGCCCGCGCTGCCCGAGGCCGTGCAGGCGCAGGTGCAGGGAATGCTCGCCTCCGGCACGTTCGCGTACGTGGACATCGACGCGGAGGTGTACAGCAACCACAAGCTGGCCCTGCAGGGCGCGTACGTGCAGCAGGCCATGCAGGCGGGCCTCACCCAGGAGCAGGCCGCCGCCAAGGCCGCCGGGACGGTGAAGGGCGGCATCTCGGTGTACTACGCCAACCAGGTGCTGGACGCGGTCAACGAGGCCCGCCGGGCGGCCGGCGCTCCGGCCCTCCCGCGCTTCCCCACGGCGGGCGAGGGCGTGCTGCACGGCCTGGCCTTCGTGCACATGGGCAAGCCCGGGCTGTTCGGCATCCAGGGCTCGCGCTACATCGTCGTCAAGCCCGCCTTCGACCTGTTCGCGGGCGTGAAGTACCAGCTGGGCCGGCTGGCCAATCCCCCGAAGAACACGCAGAACGCGCTGGGCACCGAGCAGCGCGAGTGGTTCCTGCAGTCGGTGCAGGCGACCAACACGTGGAAGATCATCGTCTCCTCCGTGTCGCTGACGTCCATGGTGTTCGACCTGAGCGGCAAGACGGACATCCCGGACCCCACGCTGCGCCAGACGTTCTACTTCAACGTGGACCAGTGGGACGGCTTCCCCACGGAGAAGGCGGCGCTGCTGGGCACCCTCAAGGCGAGCGGCGTGCAGAACGCGCTGTTCATCTCCGGTGACATCCACGCGTCCTTCGCGTCGGTGGAGGGCGGCGTGCCCACGCTGACGGCGCCGGCCATCTCCTCCGGCTCCATCAAGGAGCTGGCGGGACTGGCGCTGCTGGGCGCGGGCTACGGCTCCGGCAGCACGGTGTACCGCTACATCGTCAAGGAGCTGGAGGACACGATGAAGGCGGCCCACCGGGGCATGCGGTTCGCGGACGGCGACGCCCACGGCTTCGTGATGATGGAGGTGAAGGCGGACGAGGCGCTCGCCACGTTCCACCTCATCCCCAGCTCGGAAATCACCAAGGACTACTCGCTGCGCACCGATGAGGAGCTGAGCGGGAAGTTCGCGACGAAGCAGTTCCGCATCAAGAACGACGAAATCACCGCCATCTGAGCGACAGCATCCCGCCCTCGTGGTGGGGAAGAGGGCCGCGCCGGGAGCCTCGTGCTTCCGGCCGCGGCCCTCGGCCGTTTCAGGGGGCCCGCCGTTTCCCGGGGAGTAGAGTGCCGGGCATGGGTTCTTCCGACGTTCGACTCGTGCCCGCCCGTCCGGAGCACGTGGACTTCTGGATGGTGCTGCGCTCCGAGCCCGGCGCGCGGCGCTTCGTGGACACGGAGGACGACTCGCGCGAGCAGTTGCTGAAGCGCATCGCGGAGGCGGGCACGTGGGGCGACACGCGCGCGAAGGGCTTCCGGTGGTTCGTGGAGTACGACGGGCGGCTCATCGGCACGGTGTCCGCGAGGGACATCTCGCGGACGCACGGCCGGGCGCAGCTCGGCTACATGCTGTCCGACGCGTACCACGGCCGGGGGCTGGGCACGCGCGCGGTGGGGATGATGCTGGAGCAGCTCTTCACGCTGCCCTTCCTCCAGCGGCTGTGGCTGACGACGCTGGCGGAGAACCTCGCCTCGCAGTCGGTGGCGCGCAAGCTGGGCTTCACGCAGGAGGGCACGATGCGCGGTCACTGCATGTTCCTGGGCCAGCGCAGGGACCAGCAGCTCTGGGGACTGCTCCGGCCGGAGTGGGAGGCCCGGCGGCGCGGGTGAGACGCACCGCTGGCGAAGCGCTGTTCTTCTCCGAGCAGAAGCGGTGTCGTGGGGCCACCGCCACCGGCCGCCTGGGGCGGCAGGACGCTGGGAGGCGCGTGGGGGCCGGGTTATAGAAGCGGGGCCATGCACGCCTACGCCGCTGAGATTTCCCAGGAGCTGGGCCTCAAGCCCGAGCAGGTGGACAGGACCCTCGCGCTGAACGCCGAAGGCGCCACCGTTCCCTTCATCGCGCGCTACCGCAAGGAAGCGACGGGAGGACTGGACGAGGTCCAGATTCAAGCCATCCTCGACCGGGCGGAGGAGCGCGCCGAGCTGGACTCCCGCCGCGACACCATCCTCCGCTCCATTGAAGAGCAGGGGAAGCTGACCCCGGCGCTGGAGAAGGCGCTCAAGGCCGCGAAGACGCGCACCGAGCTGGAGGACCTCTACCTCCCGTACAAGCCCAAGCGCCGCACGCGTGCCGCCATTGCCCGCGAGCGAGGGCTGGAGCCGTTGGCGGACCTGCTGTGGAAGCAGGAGGGCAAGCGCGGCGAGGACCGGGACGGCAAGGTGCGGCCGTTCGTCAATCCGGAGAAGGAGGTTCCGGACCTGGAGGCGGCGCTCGCGGGTGCGCGCGACATCTGCGCCGAGCGCATGGCCGAGGACGCCGGCCTGCGCCGCGAGGCCCGCGAGGTCTGCACGAGGCGGGGCACGGTGCGCTCGGACGTGGTGGCCTCGAAGAAGGGCGAGCCCACCAAGTTCGAGAACTACTACGGCCACGAGGAGCCGCTGTCCCAGGCCCCGTCCCACCGCGTGCTGGCGCTCTTGCGTGGCGAGGAGGAGGGCGTGCTGAAGGTGAAGCTCGGCATGCCGGACGACGAGGTGAAGGCGCTGCTCGCGTCGCGGGTGGTGACGAAGCCGCAGTCCCTCTTCGCGCAGGAGCTGCGCGCCGCCGTGGAGGACGGGTGGGAGCGGCTGATGGGGCCGTCGCTGGAGTCGGAGCTGCGCGCCGAGCTGAAGGAGCGCGCGGACAAGCAGGCCATCGGCGTGTTCGGAGAGAATCTGCGCCACCTGCTGCTCGCGCCGCCGGCGGGAGCGCGGGCGGTGCTGGCGCTGGACCCGGGCCTGCGCACGGGCATCAAGCTGGCGATGATGGACGTCACCGGCAAGGTGGTGGAGACGCTGACGCTCTACACGGAGCGCAGCGCGGACGAGCGCGCGAAGGCGGCGAAGCTGCTGGAAGCGGTGGTGAAGAAGCACAAGCCGGAGCTCATCGCCGTGGGCAACGGTACCGGCAGCCGCGAGGCGGAAGGCTTCGTGCGTGACACGCTGAAGGCCATGGGCTCGCAGCTCCCGGTGGTGTCGGTGAGCGAGCAGGGCGCGTCGGTGTACTCGGCGTCCGAGGTGGCGCGCGACGAGTTCCCGGACCTGGACGTGAGCCTGCGCGGCGCGGTGTCCATCGGCCGGCGCCTGCAGGACCCGCTGGCGGAGCTGGTGAAGCTCGACCCGAAGAGCATCGGCGTGGGGCAGTACCAGCACGACGTGGACCAGGGGCTCCTGAAGAAGAAGCTGGGCGAGGTGGTGGACTCGTGCGTCAACGCGGTGGGCGTGGACGTGAATACCGCGTCGCCGCAGCTCCTGGAGCACGTGTCGGGCGTGGGCCCGTCGCTGGCGAAGAAGCTGGTGGCGCACCGGGCGTCGAAGGGGCGCTTCACCACGCGGCGCGAGCTGCTGAAGGTGAGCGGCCTGGGGCCCAAGACGTTCGAGCAGGCGGCGGGCTTCCTGCGCGTGCGCGGACCGGAGCCGCTGGACGCGAGCGCGGTGCACCCGGAGCGCTACCCGGTGGTGGAGCGCATGGCGAAGGACCTGGGCGTGGAGGTGGGCGCGCTGGTGGGCAACGCGGCGCTGGTGCGGAAGATTGATGCGAAGCGCTACCTGGGCCCGGACCTGGGAGAGATGACGCTGAAGGACATCCTCGCCGAGCTGGAGAAGCCCAGCAGAGACCCGCGTGGTGACTTCACGGCGCCGCAGCTGCGCGAGGACCTGCGCACGCTGGAGGACGTGAAGGAGGGCATGGTGCTCCAGGGCGTGGTGACCAACGTCACCGCGTTCGGCGCCTTCGTGGATGTGGGCGTGCACCAGGACGGCCTGGTGCATGTGTCGCAGCTCTCCACGAAGTTCGTGAAGGACCCGTCCGAGGTGGTGAAGGTCGGTGACAGGCTGACGGTGCGCGTGCTCACCGTGGACCTGGCCCGGAAGCGCCTGGCGCTCTCCGTGCGCGCCGTGCAGGAGGGTGGGGCGCCGCAGCCGGGTTCGAGCCGGCCCGCCGTGGGCGGAGCGTCGGGGCCGGGGCGGATGACGGAGCGGAGCGGCGGCGGGCCCCGGCAGGGCGCTCGGCCCTCCGGTGGCTTAGGAGGCAGGCCTTCTTCGGGCGCTGGCGCTTCGAGTCCAGGAGGCAAGCCCACTGCGGGGCCAGGGGGCTCCGGCTTCAGCGAAAAGAAGAGCGCCGAGCCGTTCAACAACCCGTTCCGCAATTTAAGGAAGCCCTAACCGTGTCTTATCATTCGAGACTCGGCTTCGGAATCTCATGTTCAGTTTGAGCTATGGCGCTCGATAGAGAATGCGTTGCGGCATCTCCGCTCTGGTTTTGATCGCGCGAAATTGTCGTGGAGAGTTGTGGTGCGCTGCTCTCCATTTTTAGGAGTTCGGTGCTGGCTGTTCGCTGAATGGTGGTCTCAAGTGCCTCATTGTAAATCGACCTGTATGCCTCCTTGAATTCCTCTGTGTGTCTAAGCTCGCGAAAAATTGGCCATTCGCTGTAGTTTAGTTGGTTTACATATGCGCCGGATTTCCCAATTTTCCTCATGAGCGCGACGGCTTTCTTGATATCGTCATTCAGGACCGCAGCGCACAGTTGGAAGTCGTCGGCGCAAGACGACCAGTCCTCTCTGTTGATAATATCCTTGGCCCGTGTGTTATCTCCGCTCCATTTGATTGCCTGGGCGTAGTTGATGCGGAGAATCCTGCGGTTCGCGTCGGATGAGTGCTTCTTCTGAGATAGTCCAAAATCGCCAATGACTTCGGCGAGTTTCCAGCGCTCTTGTTGAAGCAGGGAGTAGGCCTGCGCGATGAGGAAGGTGTCAAGTGCCTCCAGTTGATTCGGGAGCGCTTGTCTCCATAGCGTTTGACCAAGCTTGAGTCCGACTTCATAGACGATGTCAATTGCGTCCATGAAATAGTCTCGGCGAAGTTCAAGGCGTTCGCCTATTGGAGGTTCAGTTGAGAAGCTATAGCCCTCTCGCTTGCATACCTGAATGTATTGGTCTGATGTGATTCCATCGCAATGGGTGAAGAGGTTTCTGCGCTGGGAGCATTCAATGAATTTTGACCAGTTCTTGAATTCGCGGAGCGTCTTTATCCCGAATCGAGATTCGAGTGTCTTGAATTGTTCTGAATAGCTGTCTCGTCGGATCTGTTCGATATCTCGTGAGATTGCCTGTTCTTTTATGTCGTTGATGCTCCTGGAACGCAGTATTTCCCTGAGGGTGATGGACTTGTCTATGGAGTCCAGCAGTTCTGGTTTTTGATGGTACAGTGCGTTGAGCAGGTCGCCCGTGAATGCGTCAAAGTAGCTGAATACCGCCAAAAACAGACTTCTTACGAGAATTTGAAGGGGGCTTGTTGCCTGTAATTCTCGTATGTCGGTCTCTATTTGCTTGAACTTTCGGATTCCTTCTTGTGTTTTCTCTTGTGATTCTGTTTTGATTAATTCGGCAATTTCGTCCGACTCCTTGGCGATGTGTGCGAGCCGTTTGCCTTCGATTTTGGCGATTAGCGGAAGGTAGCTTGTGGCGCACTTTCGAAGACTGTTGAGGCTGTCAAGGAATCTGATTGCGACGGTTGCGTAGTCGGGGCTTTGTGGTGAGGGCGGAGGGGCTGACAGTGGTGTGGTCATTATGGTTGGGGCTGGATGGGGGGGGGTTAGTCTATCTGGAAAGGGCGGATTTCTTTGGAGAGGATTTGTCCTCGCGCCAGCAGCCGCGAGAAGCGGTCCGTGCCGTTGCGCGTGTCGAACCGGGCCGCGATGTCCCGCGCCTGCCCGTGCACCCACGCGTGCAGCGCCTTCACCTCGTAGCCGCTGTCCGCGCGGTGGCCGGGGAAGCTCTTCGGCAGCCGCAGGCTGACCACGTCCCGGCTTCCCTCCGCCAGCATCCGCTCCAGTAGGAACGCGGCGGCCGCGTAGAAGGTGAACCTGTCCCGGTGGCTCGGGTGGTCCAGCGCCCAGCCCAGGTGCTTCTCCAGCAGCGTCAGCCCGCGCGACAGGTTGTCCGTCAACGCGAGGAACTCCAGGTGCTCGCCCACCGTGGCCAGGAACTCGCGGTTCTTCGCCACCATCGGGTAGCCGCGCCGGTGGAGCTCCCTGGCCCGCTCCAGGTCGCCCAGCTTGAAGAGCGGATACAGCAGCGTGCCGTAGGTGAGGTGCGGAATCTCCGCGCAGCCCTGCCGGCCCTCCAGAATCGGCCGCGCCTTGCGCAGCGCCAGCTCCCACTCGCCCTTGTCGACGTGGTGGTCCAGCTCGTCATCCAGCTCGCAGGCCCGGCAGTCCGTGAGGTGGTCCCTCGGAGCGGCGAGCCACGCGGCCCACAGGCGCTCCGCCTCGGCCGTGTCCCCCATCTCCCGCGCCGCGAAGTAGCGCAGCTTCAGCACCGAGCGCTTCCCCGCATCCGCCGTCGCGAAGCACTGCTCCATGTCGTCCAGCGCGTCGGCGATCTGCTTGCGGGTGATGTGCGGGAACTCCTTGATGCGGCCCACCACCCACTTCTGCTTCCAGAGCATCCCCTCCGGGTCGAAGCGCTTCGGGTCCTTCTTCTGCTGCCCCCGGCACCACGCGAAGGCCACCAGCGCCTTGTCCGGGAAGCCGCCGAACGTCGCCGCGTCGATGAGCGCGTCGCGCAGCATGTAGCCCATTCCCGTGTCCGAGTGCGCGTCCGCCAGCCGCACCGCCTCCTCCAGCAGCCGCACCTTGCCCTCGCCCGGCTCCAGCCCGTCCGCCTGCTCCCAGAGCCCCTGCGCCTGTTCGCGCCAGTCGCCGGACATCAGTGGAACCCCCTCGGGCCCGGGCCGCCGTTGCCACCCTCATCGCCGCCGCCTTCACCGAGCTGCGCGGAGATGAGGCCCAGCAGGCCCTGATTCAAGAGCGCCATCTCCTGCGCGTTCAGCGGATGGTGGCCCAGCAGCAGCGCCTGCACGTAGAGCATCTCCACCGACAGCTTCAGCAGCTCCCGGTCCGTCACCGCCGCCAGCCGGCGCACCACCGGGTTGTGCAGGTTGAAGCAGAGCTGCGCCGGCTCTCCGCCCGCCGACGCCATGACCCCCTCCAGCACCCCGGCGTAGAGGTCGTCGGACTCGTCCCGCGCCCGCTCCGCGTCGCGCCGGAAGGCGCCCTCCGCGTCCGAGCCGTAGAGCGTGGGCACCTCCGCGGGGAAGAACTTCTTCACCACCACCCCGCAGCGGAACGGCGCCAGCACCCGCTCCGCCATGCGCACGAGCGGGAAGACGGCCTCGCGCTCGTCCAGCGTCAGCTCCTCGAAGCTCTGCGGCAGGTCCGCCGCGGAGAAGCGCTCCACCTGCGCGTCCGGCACCACGTGCGGCAGCTTCTCCAGGAGCGCCGCGTCGTGCGTGTACGCCGCGTTGATGATGCACAGCCCCTGCGCCCCCGCCACCCGCGCCACCTGCCGGAAGCCGTCCAGCGTGGGCGTGTAGCGCACCACCGGGTGCGCGCGCCGGTAGTCCGCCAGCGTCATCACCCCCAGCGACGTCTCGAAGGGGAGCCAGTTGACGACGAGCCGGTAGAAGTCGTCGTCGTCCAGCGCCAGCGCCTTCACGCTCAGCCCGTGCAGGGCAATCAGCCGCTGCAAGGCGCGCGGGTCCTCGTGCGCCAGCTCCACCAGGTACGTGCGCAGGCACTGCCCCAGCGCCTCGCGGGCCAGGGCCAGGGGCTCGTCCTCGTAGAAGGACTCGCGGCTGGCGGTGGGGCGCAGCGCGTTGGCGTTCACCACGCACTTCACGAAGAAGGCCCACTCCGGCAACAGATTCTCCGCGCTCTCCGACAGCAGCATGTGCTTGAGGTACACCCGGTGCTTCTGCCGCGCGTTGAAGTGCGGCGACGCCGGCAGCACGAAGGCCACCCCGTCCACGTCCCCCGCCGTCGAGCGCAGGGGGATGCAGTCGATGAAGTCCGTGCCGAACACGTCGCGCCCGTACGCCAGCAGCGCCTTGCGCCGCTCGGAGGCGCTCTCGTAGTCGCGGCGCCAGGGCGGGCCGTCCGGGTTGAGGCGCTCGGTGCGGCCGCCCGCGGTGAGCTGGATGGGGAAGGGGAGCAGGCCGCCGTAGTGCCGGGCCAGGCTCCGCAGGCGCTCGGCGGAGAACCACTCCGTCATGTCCGGGCGGGCCACCAGGAACACCTGGGTACCCGGCCGCTCGAGCGGATGCTCGGACTCGCGCACGGCGTAGGTGCCGTCGTGCCGGCCGCGCCACTCCAGCGTCCGTCCGTCCCCGCGCGCCGAGCGTGTCACCACCAGCAGTTCGTCGCACACCATGAAGCAGGACAGGAGGCCGATGCCGAACTGGCCGATGAAGTCGTTGCGGCGGGCGGCCAGGGCCTCGCGCTTGGAGGACTCGCCGATGGTGGCCAGGAAGCGGTGGATTTCCTCCTCCGTCAGCCCCACGCCGTCGTCGCTGAAGAGGAGGGTGGGCGGGCTGCCATCCTGCTTCTCCATCAGCTCCAGCCGCACGGTGCCCGCGTGCCCGGGCTCCAGGAGCTGGCGCGCGCGGATGGCGTCCGTGGCGTTCTGGAGCAGCTCGCGCACGTACACCCCCGGCGAGCTGTACAGGTGGTGCGACAGGAGGTCGATGACCCCGCGGAGGCTGACTTGGAATCGGTGGTCCACGGCGGTGGGGACGTTAGCCCAGCGCCCGCCCCTGGCGGGGAAGGAACCTGGGCCCGCCCGGGAGTCCCTCCGGCCGCCCGGATGCCCGTCGTATCGACGGTCGAATCGAGCTTGAGGCGCTCCGCCAGCCGGGGCATCTGTCCGGCGCGGAGCAGGCAGGTGCTCCAGGCCCTTGAATGGCCGCCCGGGGAATGACAAGCGGCGGCCCGGCCGTGGGGTGCCCTCGGGCACCACGGCGGCAGTCGATATCGAGCACAGGAGCGACACGTATGCGGACGAAGCTCGTGGCAGTGGTGGTGGGCGCGCTGGTGGCCATCGCCGGGACGGCGGGGGCGCAGGGCAACTCGGCGGCGGCCCCGGGGAAGGCCGCGGCGGGCGCGAAGGCCCCGGCGGCGGCGAAGGGGAAGACGGAGGTGACGTGGTGGGGGCACGCGGCCTTCGTGGTGCGCACCCCGGGCGGGGCGGTGATTGCCATCGACCCGTGGCTCACCAACCCGAAGGCTCCCCAGGGCGTCGCCCAGCCGGAGGCGCTGGACGCCATCCTCCTCACCCATGGCCACTTCGACCATGTGGGTGAGGCCAAGGCCCTGGCCCAGAAGACGGGCGCGAAGGTGTTCGGCTCCTTCGAGCTCATCAACCTGCTGGGGCTGCCGGAGGCCCAGGCCGTGGGCGCCAACACGGGCGGCACCTTCAAGGTGAAGGACGCCACCATCCACCTGGTGGAGGCGGTGCATTCCAGCAGCTACGCCGCGGACCCCAAGGCCCCGGCCCAGTACGCGGGCGCCCCGCTGGGGTACGTGGTGGCCATCGACAACGGCCCCACCCTGTACCACGCGGGCGACACCGCGGCCTTCGAGTCCATGGCGCTCATCGCCACCCAGTTCAAGCCCACGGTGGCCATGCTGCCCATTGGCGGGCACTTCACCATGGGGCCGGCGGAGGCTGCTCAGGCCGCGCGGGTGCTGAAGGTGCAGACCGTGGTCCCCATGCACTACGGCACCTTCCCGCTGCTCCAGGGCAACCCCGACGCACTGCGGGGTGAGCTGAAGAAGCTGCGCGGCCCGGCGAAGGTGATGGACCTGGAGGCTGGGAAGGCCACCGCCCTGTAGTCCTTTTCCCCAGGTCGGCGGGCTCCCGAGCCGGGGGGAAGCACCGGTTGGGGGCCGCCGGCCCGGGGGCGCGGGCCCCGTCCCAGGCCGGGTGGAAACCGGAGGGCGGCTGGGTTACATCCGGGCTCACTGCTCCGGGCGTGCCGGCGGCGGGTCCGGGGGTGTTCCGGTGTTGGACTTCAGCAAGGCGGGATGGCTCGTCCCCCTCCTGGACGAGGCGATTGCCTCCGCGGGCTCGCCCTCGCCGGAGCCGTCCGCCGGGACGCTGGCGTCCGGCCGCGCCCGGGCGCGCGCGTACCTGCGCCGCACGCTGCGCGCCAGCGGGCTGCTGTACGGCACCCCGGCGGACGTGCCCACCTCGGCGGATACGGCGCCTCCCACGGAGCTGGAGACGCGGGCGCTGGAGGAGCAGCTCTTCCGCGCGGTGGTGAAGACGTTGGCGCGGCTCGCGCTGGACCTGGCGCGCCTGGTGGGGGCGCCGGAAGGGCCCCGCCGGGAGCAGCTCCTGCTGCTGTTCGCGGTGCTCGCCGGGGAGCTGGACCTGGCGGATGCGCTGGGGACACGGTTGGCGGCGGGCGGCGAGATTCCGAAGCGGCTGGTGGGGAAGGTGGAGGCCGCGCTGCGCAAGCGGGAGCCGACGCTGGCGGGCGACCCGGTGTACGGGCTGGTGCTGCACAACGGCGCGCAGTACGCGGACGCGCAGCTCTTCTGCCGGCAGGCCATCGACTACTTCGCCAGCGGGCGGTTCCAGCGCGAGCAGGCGCAGCGGCGGCTGGACTTCGCGGCGAAGCAGAAGGCGCTGCTGGTGGACGTGCTGACGGGGCTGGCCTGCGTGGACCGGCTGCCGGGGCCGCCCGCGCGCCGGGCCATCCTGAAGCAGGTGGAGGACTTGCGGCTGCCGGACGCCATGGAGGCGGAGCTGAAGGCGGCGGTGAAGCAGTCCTTCGAGCGGCGGCGCTCCGTGCGGGACGTGGTGCGGCAGGTGCGCAGCGTGGACATGCGGCACTTCCTGCTGGAGCAGACGCTGCTGGCGGCCCTGGTGGACGGCCGGCGCACGCGCCGCGAGCGGGTGTTCATCGGCGAGCTGGCGGACGCGCTCCATGTGCCTGGCGAGGAGCTGGCCCGGCTGGAGCTGGAGATGGCCGAGTTCTACGCGCGGCACCGCTCCATCGTGGATGTCTTCACCGTGTCGGCCGCGGCGAGCGCCATGGGCGAGGACATGGTGGCGGGGATGCAGGAGACGCTGGAGAAGAACTTCCAGCGGCTCATGCAGGAGGTCCGCGAGACTGGGGATTTGGCGGTGCTGCTGTCGAAGGTGGCGCGGGGCCAGAAGCTCGAGGGCGAGGAGCGCAAGCGCATGAAGGCGCAGCTCATCGACGTGGCGAAGGCGATTCCGGCGCTCGCCATCTTCGCGGCCCCCGGAGGCATCCTCCTGCTGGCGGCGCTGGCCAAGGTGCTGCCGTTCAGTCTGCTGCCCAGCTCGTTCCAGGATGAAGAGGCCGCCGAGGCGGAGAACGACCTTGAGGAGTTCGTCCCGGAGCGCGAGGTGGGGTGAGGCGGGGTCTCGGAGCGTGCCCGTGAGGGCGCGCGTACCGTGGCGGCTCAGGGCGCTCCGGCAGCTACCACACGCGCAAGAATGCGCTGGGCGCGCTGGGCGACATTCTCCAGCAGGCCGGTATGCCGACGACGTCCCTGCTCATCCAGCACGCGGGCGGCAGCGTGTGGAACCGCGCGGGCACCCGCGGCCCGATGGAACTGAGTACGCCCGCCGCCGCCTTCCCGCGCGCGTCATCCACCTGGGCGAGGGGGCTCCGCATTCCGATGGCGTGTTCTCCCTCGGAGCGCTGAGCTCCTCTCCGCCCGCGAACCCCGTGCCCCTGGAGCAGCCCTGACGCCGCATGTGGCGTACTGGATACGCGCCGTGTGGCGCCGCTCCGCCAGCCACTCCCGGGAGAGCATGTGCGGTTCACCTGGAGAGGGCCCTATCCAAGCCAATGAGCACGGCGGCGGGCCCGAGCACCTGTCCTCACGTCTGGATTCCGCCGCCCCGGCCTTCGCTCGCATGTCGGCCCGCACCTCCGGGCGTTGGCACCTCGGAGAATCTGAAGCAGGAGCCCGCCGTGGCGCACGGCCGCACGCTCCCCTTGCACCCGGGGAGACGGCCCGGCCGGAAGCGCCCGTGAACACCAGCTTTACGGGACAGGGCCCGGGCACACGCGGTGCCCGCGTCGGGAGGAGTGTCGATGCGCGTACACGACCGTGACGTGGAAATCGGTGTCGCCGGACGGTTGCTGGGGGGGCAACTCACGGTGCCCGAGCGGGCCGCGGGCCTCGTGGTGCTCGCCACGGACGGCGCGGGACAGGATGTGCGCCGGAGCGGGCAGGTCACCCGGGTCTTCCATGCCGCGGGGCTGGCCACGTTGAAGCTGGGGCTGCGCACGGCGGAAGAGGAACTGGCCCAGGAGTGGACGCTGCGCGAGGGCTCCAACGTGGAGCTCGTCGCCCACCGGCTGGAGGTGGCCCGCGACTGGCTCCAGCGCGATGAGTCCCTGTCGCTGCTACCCCTGGGCTATCTCGGCTCCGGTCTGGGAGCCGCCGCCGTGCTCGTGGCCGCCGCGCATCAGCCTTGTGGTGTCCAGGCCGTCGTCACCCTGGGCGGGCGGCCCGACATGGCCGGCGAGTTCCTCGGCGAAGTGCGAGCCCCCACGCTACTCCTCGCCGCGGCGGAGGACGCCGACCGTGTCGCGCTCAACCGCCGCGTCCTCGATGCGCTGAAGCCTCGCAAGGCCCTCCAGCTCGTCGAGGGGGCGACGCGGGGCTTCCCCGAAGACGGGCCCCTCGCGGCGGCCGCTCGCATGGCGGCGGCCTGGTTCTCCGACTGCTTCCGGGCCGCCGCCGGGCCCGGGGTCCTCGAATGGACGGGTGACTCCACCGCCCGATGATACGGCGTGACACGCCAGGCTGGGGCCGCGGGGCCGAAGCTCCCGCCGCCCAGGCTGCTCGCTTCGGGCCCCGCCGGACCGGCCCCTCCGGCGGAGCGTCCGTCATCCGCGCTCAAGTCCGGTCGATGCGCATCACCAGCCGGCGCAGGTCCTCGTTCACGCTGGCGAACTGGGTCATTCCCTGCTCCTCCTGGAGCTGCTTCCGGAGCGCGGGCAGCGACGCTTCCTTCACCTTCTTCGCGGCGTCCCGCGAGTCCTCCAGCAGCCAGCCCACGCCGAGGATGATTGCCATGCGCGCATCGGTGTTCCGCTCGCCCATCCGCGCGGCCAGCGCCGCCGCGTGCTCCGCCGAGCCCGAGCGCCCCACCTCCAGCGCCGCCCGCTCCAGGAGCAGCGGGTCCGCCTTCTCCATCCGCTGCACCCAGCAGCCCGCGTTGCCCGTGCACGCCTGCGCCGCCTCCAGCAGCTTCGCGTACTTCGCAATCTCCTCCGCCCGCTGCTTGCCCAGCTTCGCCACGTCCTCGCAGCCCTCCTCGCCCGTGGCCTTGCAGTCGGCCGCCGTCTTCGCCGGCTCGGCCGCCGCCAGCTTCTGCATCAGCGGCGCCTCGCGCGCGTCGCCCAGCATGGCCAGGCCCTTCACCGCCAGCTCGCGCGAGTACCAGTCGCCCGTGGCCGCGGCCTTCTCCAGCGCCGGCAGCGCGTCACGCCCGCCCAGCCGCGACAGGGCGCGCACGTACGCGTCGCGCACCGTGGGGTCCGTCTCCGCCACCAGCCCCGCCAGCGGCTTCACCGCCTCCGTCGCCCGCATGCGCGCCAGCGCGTCCGCGGCCTGCATCCTCACCAGCGCCTGAATCTGCGGGTCCGAGTGCGTGAAGGAGAGCTGCTTCAAGAGCGCCCCCACCGCGCGCTTCTCGCGCAGGTCGCCCAGCACCGTCGCCGCCTTCATCGCGTAGCTGGCGGGGTTGACGCCGTTGGCCTGCGCCCACTTCAGCAGCTCCTGGTCCTTGCCCTCCAGCGCGGGCAGCAGCGCGTCCGCCGCGGGCTGGCCCAATTGGAACAGCGCGAACGAGCTCTCCACGTAGAACGACTTGCCCTTGCGCTCCTTCGTCAGCATCCGCACGAGCGCCGGCGCCGCGCGCGGGTCGCCGATATGGCCCAGCGCCTCGATGGCCTTCTTGTTGAGGAAGGGCTCCACGCTCTCGTCCGTGGCCAGCGCGATGAGCGGCTCCACCGCCTCCTTCGCCTTCATCGCCCCCAGCACCTGGACGGCCTCGATGCGCGTGTAGTTGTCCTTCGCGCGCAGCAGCGGGACCAGCGCCGGCACCGCGCTCACGTCCCCGATGGCCCCCAGCGTCGTCACCATCGCCTTGTTGGCGAGCTGCGAGGACATGTCCCCGGCGGCCGGGTCCAGCGCCGCCTTCAGCGGCTCCACCGAGGAGGGGTGCTTCAAATCTCCCAGCGCCCGGGCCAGCGCCGCCCGTACCTCCGGCTTCTTCTCGGAGGCGAGCTTCTCGTGCAGCATCGGCAGGAAGGATGCGTTCATCTTCCCCGACGTCCGCAGCGCCTCCACCATGCGGACCCGGTCCTCCGCCCGGCGAGACTGCTGGATGCTCGACTCCCAGTACTCCGGCGTCGTCGAATCACCCTTACACCCGGCCTGCGACAGCAACATGAGTGCGGCACACAACGCTACGAGAGAGCGGGACATGCGGTCTCCTTGGCGTCTGCGGGGTTGTCCTGTCTTCCGTGTAAACCTCTCGTGACGAAGGAAGCAAACCACCCAGGTCACCTGGGGTACGCTGGTCAACGACATGCCCATGTCCGAAGACGTTCAGAAGGCAACACGTCCCGCCCACACCCGCCGGACCTACATCCTCGACCGGGAGTTCCAGCTCAAATACATCCTGCTGCTGGCCGGCATCGGCGCGGGCAGCATCGGGCTGTTCGGAGTCCTGGCGCACCGCGTCCACGTGACCGCGGTGGCCTCGGGGGTGGACGGCGGCGAGACGCTGCTGTGGCTCACCGGCCTGGGCACGGCGGGCGCGGCCGTGGCGCTGGGCCTGTTCGGCCTCCTCTTCACGCACCGTGTCGCCGGGCCCGTCCACGTCATGAGTCTCTACGTCGCGGCGCTGGCGGCCGGGCGCTACCCGCGGCTGCGCCCCCTCCGCAAAGGGGACGAGCTGAAGCGCTTCTTCGAGCGCTTCAGCGAGGCGTTCGACCGCATCCGCCAGCGCGAGGCGGACGAGGCCCACGCCCTGGAGTCCGCGATGGCGGCCCTGAAGCCCGTGGCCACCACCCCGGAGTCTCGCGCCGCGCTGGAGACGCTGTCCGCCCTGTACACCCGCAAGCGTCAGGCGGTGGACAACCCCACCGGCGGCACCTTCAAGTCGGTGGCCTGAGCCGCCCGGAGCAGGAGAAGCGCTATCCCTATGAGCCGACCTCGCATCATCTTCATGGGCACGCCGGAGTTCGCCGTGTCCTCGCTCGCCGCCTGCTTCGACCTCGGCGAAGTCGTGGCCGTCGTCACCCAGCCGGACAAGCCCAAGGGCCGTGGCAACGCGCTGGCCGCGCCGCCGGTGAAGGAGCTGGCCCTGTCGCGCGGCGTGCCCGTGCTTCAGCCCGTGAAGCTGAAGACGCCGCCGTTCTCCGAGGAGCTGCGCCGCTTCGCCCCGGACATCTGCGTGGTGACGGCGTACGGGCGCATCCTCCCCAAGGACATCCTGGAGCTGCCGCCGAAGGGCTGCGTCAACGTACACGCCTCGCTGCTGCCGCGCTTCCGGGGCGCCGCGCCGATTCAGTGGGCCATTGCCCACGGTGACGCGGAGACGGGGGTGTCGCTGATGGTGATGGACGAGGGCCTGGACACCGGCCCCGTGCTGGCCATGAAGCGGCTGCCCATCGCCCCGGACGAGACGAGCGCCTCGCTGCACGTGAAGCTGGCCGCGCTCGGGGGCGAGGTGCTGCGCGAGTCCCTGCCGAAGTACCTCAGCGGGGAGCTGAAGCCCGTGCCGCAGCCGTCCGAGGGCGTGGTGCTGGCGCCCATCATCGAGAAGGACGAGGGGCGGCTGGACTTCACGAGGCCCGCGGTGGTGCTGGAGCGGCGCCTGCGCGCCTTCACCCCGTGGCCCGGGGCCTTCACCACGCTGGGTGGCAAGCTGCTGAAGGTGCACCGCGTGAGGGTGGGGCAGGGGAGGGGCGCGCCGGGCACGGTGCTGGCCGCCGGTGGCGACGGCATCGAGGTGGCATGCGGCGAGGGCTCGCTCGTGTTGCTGGAGCTCCAGCCGGAGGGCAAGCGGGTGATGAGCGCGACGGATTTCCTGGCGGGCCACAAGCTGGCGCCGGGCAGCCAGCCTTTCGGCGCGAGCCAGTAGGGCGGGCGTTGTTGGATTGATGGGAGTGGAATCGGGATGGGCATGAAACTGCTGGTGCTGCACGGGCCGAACCTCAACCTGCTGGGCGTGCGAGAGGGCACCTCCGGGGGAAGGCTGTCGGACCTGGACGCCGCGCTGAACGAGCGGGCGGAGGAGCTGGGGCTGGAGCTGAAGGTGGTGCAGTCCAACCACGAGGGCGTGCTGCTGGACACGCTCGCCGCCGAGCGCGAGGCGGTGGACGGAATCCTCATCAACCCCGCGGGGCTCTTCGCCTCGTACCCCCTCAAGGAGGCGCTGGAGGCGGTGGGGCTGCCCGCCATTGAAGTCCTTCTCAAGCCGCCGGCCCGCGAGTCCGTGGTGGGCGAGGCGTGCGTCCTCCAGGTGCACGGCACCCATGGCGGCTTCGAGCCGTACCTCCAGGCGCTGGAGACCTTCGCCAGCGGTGTCTTCACGCCGGAGCCGGCGGGGCCGAAGAAGTCGCGCTCCGCCTCCAAGCCCGCGCCCGCGAAGTCCCTGGGCCGTGGGAAGGAGGAGCCCTCGGCGCCCACCCTGTCGCTGGTGAAGTCCTCGCCCGCGAAGTCCCTGGCCCGCGCCGCGGAGGCCGGTGGCTCCACGAAGACGCTGGGCCGCAAGGCGGCGGCCTCGAAGGAAGCGGCCCCCGAGGCCCGCTCCGGGAAGACGCTGGGCCGGGGCTCGAGGTCGCTCACGCCCGCGGCGGACCTGCTGACGCGCGCGGTGGTGCGGCGCAAGATTTCCGACCGGCTGTCCGGGAAGATGACCCCGGCCGAGCTGGCCGCCTGGGCACGCACGCAGTGGCAGGCCGTGCAGCGCGGCGCTCCCGCGGAGAGCGGCCACCGCGAGCTGCTGGAGGAGAGCCTCCAGGGACTCACCCTCTCCACCCTTCCCGCGTCGCGGCTCTCGGATGAGCAGCTCGTGGACATGCTGACCCGGCTGGACGAATGAACGCGCGCGCACTCGCCATCCAGGTCCTCTCGCGTGTCCGAGCCACGGACGCGTACCTCAACGTGGTGCTGGACACGCTCCTGTCCGAGTCTCCGCCGAAGGACTCGCGCGACGCGGCGCTCGTCACCGAGCTGGCCTACGGCGCCACGCGCCGGCAGCTCGCGCTGGACTACGCCATCTCCCGCTTCGCGGACCGCAAGCTGGACTCGCTGGAAGACAAGGTGCTGGCCGCGCTGCGCATCGGCGCCTATCAAATCTTCCACACCCGCGTGCCCGCGCGCGCGGCGGTGGCGGAGACGGTGCAGGCGCTGAAGGAGGTGGGGCTGGCCCGCGCGGCCGGCTTCACCAACGCCATCCTCCGCAAGCTGGCGGACCTGCCCGCGCCGCCGCTGCCTCCGGCCTCGGACGTGGTGGAGCACCTGTCCGTGCGTGAGAGCCACCCGCGCTGGCTGGTGGAGCGCTGGCTGCGCCAGTTCGGCCGCGAGCGCGCCGAGGCCATGCTGGCGGCGGACAACCAGGCCCCGGCGGTGGTGATTCGCGCCAACACCGCGAAGGTGACGCGCGACGCGCTGCTCACCCAGCTCCAGGAAGCGGGCGTGGACGCGAAGGCCACGCCGGTGTCCCCCGTGGGCATCATCCTGCCGTCCGTGGGCCGGGTGGAGGACGTCTACGGGTACGCGGAGGGGCTGTGGCAGGTGCAGGACGAGGCCGCCCAGCTCGTGGGCGTCTACGGCGCCATTCCGGAGACGGCGCGCGTGTTGGACGCGTGCGCCGCCCCGGGCGGCAAGGCCTGCCACCTGGCGCAGGAGCACGACGTGGTGGCGGTGGACCTCCACGCCAACAAGATTCGCAAAATCGAGTCCGAGGCGAAGCGCCTGGGCCTCTCCGGGCGGCTGAAGGCGTACGCGCACGACGCCGCGGAGCCCTTCCCGGAGGCCTGGGGCGAGTTCCACGCCATCCTGGTGGACGCGCCGTGCTCCGGGCTGGGCACGCTGCGCCGCCACCCGGAGCTGCGCTACCGCCGCAAGGAGGAGGACCTCTCCCGGCTGGCGCTGCTGCAGCGGCGGATTCTGGAGAACTGCCAGGAGGCGGTGCCCGCCGGCGGGCTGCTGGTGTACGCGGTGTGCACGGTGGAGCCGCAGGAGGCGCAGGACCAGGTGGAGATGTTCCTGCGAAGCCACCCGGAGTGGACGGCGGAGCCCCCGGTGCTCCCGGGGCTCAAGCTGCCGCTGACCCAGGCGTACCTGCGCACGCTGCCGGGTCCGGAGGGCTTCGACGGGTTCTTCGCCGCGCGCCTCCGGAAGCTCTACTGACGCCCGGGTGCCGCTCGCTCAGCCTTCGTCGGTTACCGGCTGGGCGGCGGCGGCCTTGAAGGCCTCCAGCACCGCGGCGGACGCGCGGTCCAGGTACTTGCCCTTGCGGATGAGCAGGCCGATGGGACGCGACACGGGCCCTTCCGCGAAGGGCTTGGCCACCAGCGAGCCGCCCTTCACCTCGCCCTGCGCCGTGGCCATGGGGAGGATGGCCACGCCCAGGCCCATCTCCACCGCCCGCTTGATGGTCTCCACGTTGTCCATCTCCATCACCGGGTTGATGTCGATGTTCTTCTCGCGGAAGAGCCTGTCCAGCGCCTTGCGCGTGGGCGCCTCGCGGTCGAAGGCGATGAAGGGCACGCCGGACAGCGCGGTGAGGCTCACCTTCTGCTTGGTGGCGAAGGGGT
Organism: Myxococcus sp. RHSTA-1-4; assembly: GCF_020037125.1. GTDB lineage: Bacteria > Myxococcota > Myxococcia > Myxococcales > Myxococcaceae > Myxococcus. The sequence goes on along the minus strand of NZ_JAIQDG010000001.1, from coordinate 35,791 downwards.
GGTTGGGCGCGCAGACGACGGCCAGCTTGTCGTCGCGGAACGGGAGGATGTCCACGCCCGCGCGCGGCTGCGGGTAGGCGACGATGCCAATCTCCGCCGCGCCGAGAATCACGTCGTCGTACACCTGGTCGTTGCGCCGGTAGTTCAGGCGCATGTTCACCTTGGGGTGCGTCTTCAGGAGCTGCTTCTGCACGGTGTTCAGCTCGTGCAGACCCACCGAGTAGATGGTGGACACCGTGCTGGTGCCGGCCACCTCCGCGGCCTGCTCGCGAATCTCCTGCTCCACCTCCGCGAAGCGGGCGAGGATTTCCTTGCACCCACGGAACAGCCGCTCGCCCGCGGGCGTCGGCGTCACCTGCCGCGCGCTGCGGGACAAGAGCTTCTGCTCGTACCGGTTCTCCAGTGCGCGAATCTGCTGGCTCACCGCGGACTGGGTGACGTGATTGAGCTGAGCCGCCCTGGAGAACGAACCCGTCTCCACGACGTCGCAAAACATCTTCAAGGATTCGAGCTGCATAAGGCCGTCTCCTACCCCCAAACCCAACGATTAGGCCAGAGTTAATTAGCTCACCTACCTCGCGCCGCGAAATGACCTTACCCCCCCGGGGTCTGCCCGGCCGTTCAGCGGAGCGGGGAGGGGATTCCCGCGCCCCGCGTCATCAGGGGCTGGCGGAGGGAGCGCCCGGGTCCTCGGGTGGCGCGGGGGCCTTCGGGCGGAGGAGGACGAAGAGGGCGGCGCCGAGGGCGGTGAGGGCCCCTCCGCTGAGCGTCTGCATGCGGCCCACCTCGCGGGTGGCCGTCTGGAGCAGTTCGCACTCGGGGCCGGAGAGGCCGGCGCAGTCCACCGCGCCGAAGAGGGAGCGCAGGCCGGCGGCCAGCAGGCCGAGCCCGCCCAGGAGCAGGCCACCGCACAGCCCCAGCGCGGCGGAGCGGCCGAGGGACGGGCGCCGGGTGGGGCGGGGCTCCGGGGCGGAGGACATGGGCGCGGTATAGCCGTGGGGGCCGGTGGGCTCAACGGGGCGGGCGGGGGCGCGTATGCTCCCGGGCCATGAGAATCCTCTACGGTGTCGTCGGTGAAGGCATGGGCCATGCGACGCGCTCGCGCGTGCTGCTCGAGGAACTGACGAAGGAGCACGAGGTCCACATCGTCGTCTCCGGGCGGGCCCAGGACTACCTCAAGAAGCGCTTCCAGAACGTGCACGGCATCTGGGGCCTGACGCTGGCGTACGAGGGCAACTCGGTGAAGAAGTGGCAGACGGTGCTCCAGAACCTCTCGGGCGCCGTGAAGGGCTGGCCGCAGAACGTCCGCCAGTACTTCGACCTGGTGGACGAGTTCCGCCCGGACGTGGTGGTCAGCGACTTCGAGACGTTCAGCTACCTGTTCGCGAAGAACCACCGGCTGCCGGTCATCAGCGTGGACAACATGCAGATCATCAACCGCTGCCAGCACGCGCCGGAGTTGCTGGCCGGGTACGAGGACAGCTTCGAGACGTCGCGGGCGATTGTGAAGGCGAAGCTGCCGGGGGCCTTCCACTACCTCATCACCACGTTCTTCTACCCGCCGGTGCGCAAGCGGCGCACCACGCTGGCGCCGTCGATTCTGCGGCCGGAAATCCTGGAGGCGAAGCCGGAGCCGGGCGAGCACCTGCTCGTGTACCAGACGTCCACGACGAACACCGCGCTGCCGGACATCCTCAAGGCCGCGGGCATTCCCTGCCGCGTGTACGGGCTGCGCCGGGACCTCACCGAGGACCTGGTGGACGGCAACCTCACGTACCGGCCCTTCAGCGAGAAGGGCTTCATCGACGATTTGCGCACCGCGCGCGGCGTGGTGGCCAGCGGCGGCTACACGCTGATGAGCGAGGCGGTGTACCTGCGCAAGCCGATGCTGAGCGTGCCGCTGGTGGGCCAGTTCGAGCAGATCATCAACGCCCTGTACCTGGAGAAGCTGGGGTACGGGATGTACGTGAAGGAGCTGTCCGTGGACGCGCTGAAGGAGTTCCTCCAGCGCGTGCCCCGCTGCCAGGAGGCGCTCAAGGGCTACGAGCAGGACGGCAACACGCAGATGATTGCCGCCCTGCGCGAGCAGCTGGCCCTGGCCTACGAGCACCGCGGCCACTGGGCCATGGAGCGGGCGGAGATGGCCGAGAAGGGGTGAGCCGGGCCCGGGGTGTCAGTGGATGGGCACCTCGTTCTCGTTGTTGCGCTCGGCGGCGCGGCGGGTCAGCTCCGTCAGCCACGACTGGGAGAGCGGCGTCTCGCTCTCGCTGCCCCGGGCGCGGTCCGGGCTGCTGTCCTGGGGCAGGTTGCGGTTGACGAAGGCGGTGAGGCCCGCCATCAGGTTGGGCGCCAGCGCCCGGCCCACCGCGGCCAGCTTCGCGGGCAGCCCCACCAGCGCCTCCGCGTCCCCGCGCCGGCAGGCGTCGAGAATCTTCCGCGCCGCCACCTCGGCGTTCATCGACATCAGGGGCAGCGAGTCGCCCACGGAGAACCACGCGTACTCCGCCTCGTGGTTGCCCTTGAAGTACGCGTTGCGCGGGCTGCCCGTGCGCATCAGCCCCGGGCACACCGTCGTCACCAGGATGCCGTCCTGCCGCAGCTCGGCGCGCATCCCGTCCGACAGCCCCACCAGCGCGAACTTGCTCGCCGCGTACGGCAGCAGGTGCGGAATGCTCACCTTGCCGCCCACGGAGGCGATGTTGACGATGCGGCCCTGACCGCGCCGCTTCATCTCCGGCAGCACCGCCAGCGTGGTGTACAGCGGCGCCCACAGGTGCGTGTCCACCGACTCGCGGAAGTCCTCCAGCGTCATCGACTCCAGCGGGCCCACCTGGATGACGCCCGCGTTGTTGATGAGGACGTCCACCGCGCCCCAGCGCTCGTGCACGGCGGCCACCAGCGCCTCCACCTGCACCTGCTCGCGCACGTCGCAGGGGATGGCCAGCACCTCGCCACCGCCGCGCTCCAGCTCCTCGCGCGCCCGCTCCAGCGTGGCCTCGTCCCGGCCGCAGATGGCGACCCGCGCCCCTTCCTTCAGCATCAGGCGCGCCATCACCAGCCCCAGGCCCCGCGAGCCGCCGGTGATGAGCACCGTGCGGCCCGAGAACTGGAAGCGGGAGCGGAGCGCCTTGCGCAGCCCCAGCGCCGCGCCGACGCCGGCCGCCGCCAGCGTCCCGAGTGAGAAGCGGGAAGCGTTCTTGTCCTTGCGGCGATTTGCCATGCGGTGCTCTCCGTGTGTCGGGGCCCGTGGGCCCCGGTGCTCGGTACCTGGAACCCGGTGCTCAGGGCGACGGGGCCGCGGCGGAGGTGTCGTACCGGGTGTAGCGGTCCAGCACCTGCCGCACGTGGTGCGCGCCGTTGCGGCCGGTGAAGTGGTGGCGCAGCCGGCCGGCGTCCGCGTCGAACACCAGCCACGCGGGCGTCTGCGTCACGCCGTACGCCTGGGCCATGGAGCCGTCGTCCACGGCGATGGGGTGGCGCAGGTCGTGCTTGCGCGCGAAGGACTCCACCGCGTTGGTGTCGCGCAGCTCCTTCTCGGAGTGCGTGACGTCCACGCTGATGACCTTCAGGCCGCGGGGCCCGTACTCCGCGATGAAGCGCTTGAGGTCGTCGAAGTCCGCGGTGGCGTGGACTTCTTTCATGGAGAAGAAGTGGAGGAGGACGGGCAGCTCATCCAGCTCCGAGACGTGGACCGGGGTGTTGACCCAGCCGCCCGTCGGGTCCAGCAGTTTGATGGGGATGTCGAGCGTCGGCATGCGTGCTCCCACGAGTGGGCTTCAGGAGGACGCGACTCAAGCTATGCATCGGCCGGCGCCGTCCTCCCCCCGCGAGTCCCCCGGGGCCGCCCGCCTGCCCGGACGGCGCGGGCACGCAAGTGTTGGATGGGGTGCTGGACGCCCGCCGCCAGAGCAGGCAGAGAGGCGGGGCATGCGCATCCCCGACTTCAAGCTGGAGCGGTACTTCGCGCGCTGGGAGTTCGCCGCGCCCTACCTGCTGTGCTCGTCCGACATCGAGGGCTGGCGGATGGCGGAGCTGCTGGCGCTCGCCGGCCCGGACGCCCGGGCCCGCTGGGAGGGGCTGACGCTCGGGTACACCGAGTCGCCGGGCCTGCCCGCCCTGCGACAGGAGATTGCCGCCCTCTACCCGGGCCTGTCCGAGGACGACGTGCTCACCTTCGCGGGCGCCGAGGAGGCCGTCTTCGTGCTGATGAACGTCCTGCTGGGGCCAGGGGACCACGCCATCGTCACATGGCCGGGCTACCAGTCCCTGCACGAGGTGGCGCGCGCCACGGGCGCGGACGTGACGCGGCTCGAGCTGCGCGAGGAGGACGGCTGGGCGTTGGACATGGACGCCCTGCGCCGCGCGCTGCGGCCGGACACCCGCCTGCTCGTGGTGAACTTCCCCCACAACCCCACCGGCGCGCTGCCGGACCGGGCCACCTTCGACGCGCTGTGCGCCCTGGCCGAGGAGCGCGGCATCCACCTGCTGTCCGACGAGGTATACCGGCTGCTGGAGTACGACGCGCGTGACACGCTGCCCGCCGCCGCCGAGCGCTTCCCTCGCGGCATCAGCCTGGGCGTCATGTCCAAGGCGTTCGGCCTCGCCGGGCTGCGCGTGGGGTGGCTCGCCTGCCGCGACGCGGAGGTGCTGCGCCGCTGCATGGCCTTCAAGGACTACACCACCATCTGCAACAGCGCCCCCAGCGAGGTGCTCGCGCTCATCGCCCTGCGCGCGAAGGAGCGGGTGCTGGCGCGCAGCCGCGAGCTGCTCGCCTCCAACCTCGCGCTGCTGGACGCCTTCTTCGCGCGCCACGCGGACACCTTCCGCTGGGTGCGCCCGCGCGCCGGCAGCGTGGCCTTCCCGCGCCTGTTGCGTGACACGCCCGTGGCCCGCTTCACCCAGGACCTGGTCGAGCGCGAAGGCGTGTTGCTCCTGCCCGGCGACGTCTACGACTTCCCCGGCAACCACTTCCGCCTGGGGCTGGGTCGCGCCAACCTCCCCGACGCGCTGAGTCGCCTGGAGCGCTACGTCAACGCGACGCGCTGACAGCGACGGCCGGCGTCGAGAGTGCGACGCGCTGCGTCAGTTCTTTCTCCCACTTCCAGATTTCCGTGATCTCGACCTTTTACATCCCTGGCCTCTAAAGTGTGGGCCTCCCTGCCCGGTCCCCCTCCGAGCGGGGGATTCCCTCACCTTGGAGCCGGAGGCGCTCACATGAAGAAGCTGCTGGGTATGGCGGTTGCCGCCGCCACGTTGCTGGCGGGCACGGAAGCTGCCGCGACCAACTACACGCTGTGGATCCACGGACGTAACGGTGGTTCGACGCAGGCCGGCAACTACAACGACTTCAGCTACTGGGGGCCCTCCAGCACCGCTGCCGGAGTCAACAAGAAGGCCGTCAACTGGAACGGGACGCAGCGCATCGGCGGGCAGAACTACCGCATCCGTGACGCGCTGGACTGTTTCTGCACCGGCAACAACTGGTGCTACATCGCCGCGCACAGCGCGGGCAACCTGCAGATTGGCTACGCGCTGTCGCTGTACGGCGGCACGGCGCGTTACAAGAAGAACGCGGTGCCCAACTCCAGCGGCGTGTGTGGCAACACGGACGGCACCACGCAGGTGGGCTGGAACATCAAGTGGGTGGACGTGGCGTCCGGCGCGGGCGGCGGCAGCGAGCTGGCCGACGTGGGCGAGTGGGCGGTGAGCGAGCCGCTGGTGACGGACCTGGTCACCACCAACGCGCGCGCCCTGTACAACCACAACACCACCCGCAACGTCTGGTTCTACATGTTCGCCGGTGCCAGCGGCACGGTGTACTCGGGCATCCTCCCGGGCCAGGACGACGAGGCGGTGTCGTACCACTCCACCGGTGGCGTGTCGGGCAGCTCGGGCAGCTCGCAGTGCAACCCGGGTGACTGGTTCTGCGGCGGCACCCTCAACACCGGCACCGCCGCGTGCAGCGACGGCCGCGCGAAGTGGAGCTACCACACCGTGCAGCTTCGCGATGACGGCGAGTCGTACAATCACTACGCCAACGGTAACTGGGGCGGCATCGTCGCCCCGGTCCGCGCGGACGTGGTGAACTACGCCTACTGAGCCTCGCCCCCCTGAAGCGCCATGACTCCGACCGGTCCCGTCCCTCCCTCCGTCTCCCGCTCCCACCGCGCCTGGTGGGCCGTCGCGCTCCTGCTTCCGGCCCTGGGCCTGTTGGGATGGTGGTGGGGAGGAGAGGGCGGCGCCGGCCTGGAGGGCTCCGCGCCGTCCTCCACGTTGGAGCTGGCGCGGACCGGAGCGCCAGTAGGAGAAGCACCCGGCAAGGGCCGGGGTGAGCCGGGTGGGGCGTCGCCCGGGCCGGGCGCCGTGCTGGCGGCCACCGGGCCGGTGCCCGCGCGCACGCCCCAGGAGCTGGAGCGCGAGGCCCGGCGCAGGTTGTGGGAGCAGCGTCTGGAGCGGGCGAAGCGCACGCTGGACAACTACCTTGCCGCCACGCGCTACCCGCCCGAGTCGCGCCCCAGCCGCGAGCAGCCGGACCAGATGGACATGGCCGAGCCGGAGCGCACGCGCCCGCTGAGCCGGGACAACCCGGACGTGCAGCTGCGGCTGAAGCAGGACCGCGTCTTCGTCGTGGGTGACGAGACGGTGCACTTCTTCGTGAGCTGCGAGGACGCGCAGCGCATGCCGAGGCCCTGCGAGGTGATGACCGCCTCCGCGCACGAGGCGGAGTACATGACGGGCGGCAAGGCGGAGTCCCCGGCGCCGCTGAGCTTCATGGACACCGGCGCGGAGGGTGATGCGCAGGCGGGCGACGGCACCTATACGGGGCGCTTCCAGCCGTCGAAGCAGGGCTTCCCGATGTCCTCCGGCACGCTGCGGGTGAGCCTGCGCGTGCGCTCGGGCAAGGCGGAGGGCTCCGCCTTCTTCGACATCCTCTACACCCCGTCACCTCCGGCGCTGTTCACCGGCAGGGTGCGCGAGGTGCTGGAGGCGGGCTCGCTCCAGCTCTACCTCGGAGTCCTCGTCCGGAAGGCGGGCCGCTATGTGGTGGCGGGCCGCGTGGACGACGAGAGCGGCGTGCCCTTCGCGCACGTGTCCTTCAACGAGGAGCTGAAGGAGGGCCCGCAAGAGGTGAAGCTCACCATCTTCGGCAAGCTCATCGTGGACGAGGTGCCCACCTTCCCGCTGAAGCTGCGTGACGTGGAGGGCTTCCTCCTCAAGGAGCAGGGAGACCCCGACCGCGAGCTGATGGCCAGCCTGCGCGGCTACGTCCACACCACGAACGAGTACGCGGCCTCCGTCTTCTCCTCCGCGGAGTGGCAGAGCGAGGAGCGCTCGCGCTACCAGCGGCAGCTCACCGCCGACGTCGACGAGGCCCAGGCGCAGCTCGACGCCATCGCCGCCGAGGAGAAGAAGCCGTAGGCCGCGGGGCTCAGCCCTCGAACGTGTCCGAGGGGGGCTTCGCCACGGGCTCGCCCGGGGCCGCCGCTCCCAGGTCCACAATCACGGAGGGCTGGGCCTGGAGGTCCGCCTCCACGCCGGTCAGGGCCGCGTCACCCGTGGAGGGCTCCTCCGGCACCAGCGAGCCCAGGTCGTCCGTGTCCGCGAGGAACTCGTCCGGGCCCGCGGGCCTCACGGCCGGGTCCAGCAGCTCGGGCGAGTCCAGGGCGGGCGCGCCGTGGCCGTCCACCTCGAAGACGTCCTCGAGTCCCAGCTCCACCACGGGCGCGGACGCGGCCGCGGAGCCGGGCGGGTCCAGCATGAAGAGCAGGTCCTCCGGCTCCACCACGCTGGCCGTGGAGGTGTCCAGGTTCTGAAGCTCCCACGCCGCCGTCTCGGCGGAGAGCAGGTCGTCCATGCCCTGGACGCCACCCGCGCCACGGCGCCCGGAGAGCGCGCCCACGCCGCCCGCGGACTCCGAGGGCGCGCCCAGCGACGACGGAAGCTGCGAGCCCAGGAGCTGCGCGTAGCGCGGCCTCGAGGACTCGAAGGCGCTCTCGAACGAGCTCTCACCGGAGAACACGCGGAGCTGCTCGGGCGCGGGCGCTCCCGCCGCCTCGCCCGGCGCGGACATCCCCTCCAGGTGGGGCGCGTGCGCGGCGAGCGAGGTGTCCAGGTCGTCCACCTCCGCCTGGAAGTCACTCTGGTCCGCGAAGCCGCGCCGCACCGGCGCGATGGGCTGCAGCGGCTCGCGCGGGGTGAGCGGCGTCACGGGCTCCGCTTCCACGTCGAGCCGTGCGCGGGAGATGGAGCTGGAGAGGCCTGAGATGATGCGGCGGATGGAGGACATGAGCACCCCGTGCGGCACACACGGGTGGCCGCATCGGGATTGTCGCTCCGTCACCGGAAAAGTTGCGAGGGCGCCTCCGCCGCGTCCCCTCCCCGTGTGGGCATGAGCCTCCCGCGCCCGGTCCCCACCGAGGTGCGCGTACACGTTTTCCGGGGACTGGAGGCCCCCGGAGTCACAGCGTGTGTGGTGGCTACCCCACGTTTGAGGGGTGCGTTGGTGGATGGAGCGCGCTCGCAGCGTCGGCCACCGGACGGGGTGGGGCGCGGATGTCGGGGTCCTGTGGCACTCACACTCCAGGGAGCCCCCGAACGGGAGTATCCGTTCCCTGTGCCCACCGGGGGAGAGGGCGCTGGCCTCACGCTTGCTGGGGAGAGGCCCGAGGAGGCAGTCAATGAGATTGGACAGCGCGGGACAGAGTCACATCGGCCGGCGGCAGCACAACGAGGACGCGTTCTGCGTCCTGCCGGAACTGGGGCTGTTCGTCGTGGCGGATGGGCTGGGCGGACAAGAGGGTGGAGAGGTCGCCAGCCGTTGTGTGGTGGACACCTTCGCGGGCTTCGGCCTGAGGCTGGAACAGGACCGGGACTCGACGTGGCCCACGGTGCCGGACCCGGCGCGCAGCCGTGAGGAGAACCTGCTGTCCGCGTGCTCGGCGCTGGCGCAGCGCAACCTGCAGGCGCAGCGCGTGGGGCGCTTGAAGGAGATGGCGTCCACGGTGGTGGCCCTCGCGGTGAGCGAGCACGGCGCCGCCGTGGCCCACGTGGGGGACAGCCGGCTGTACCGGCTGCGCGCGGGGAAGCTGGAGCCGCTGACGAGGGACCACTCGCTCATCGAGGAGCTGCGTGACGCCGGCATGACGCCGCCGGGCGGGGCGGGGAGCTGGCGGCACCTCATCACCCGCGCGCTGGGCACCGACAACGCGGAGCCCACCGTGCAGCGGCTGCGCACGGAGCCCGGAGACGTGTTCCTGCTGTGCTCGGACGGGCTCTATGAGCCGCTGGGCCACGAGGGGCTGATGCGGCGCCTGACGCTGTCCAGCGCGCGCGAGGCCTGCGACGCGCTCGTCGCGGATGCGTACGAGGCCGGTGGCAAGGACAACATCACCGCGGTGGTGCTGCGCGTCCCGCCGGAGGCGTGAGGCCTAGAAGCCCACGCCGAAGGAGAGGCTGGCCGAGGGCAGCCACGTGTCCACGGGCTCCACCAGGTCCGGTCCATATGGCAGCCACGCCATCCCCAGGTTGAGGTCGCCCACCAGCTCGAAGCCGGAGGCCAGGGGCCGCAGGAAGCGAAGCCCCAGCCCCATCTCCGGCCCCGTCGTGGCCACGCGCCGCGCGTCCGTGCCGGTGAACTGGAAGCCCGGGTCATCCCTGCCCACCTGTGCCTCGGCGAACCCCGCGGCCAGGAAGGGCTGGAGGGTGCCCCAGCCCTCCTTGTCGAAGGACACCAGCCGCAGCTTCGTCCGGAAGTGCGCCACCTCCGGCTCCGGGTCCCCATGGAGGAGGCCGCTGCCCGTGCCGCAGCCCTCCAAGGAGAGGAAGGACACCGGCGACAACTCCAGGCACAGCTCCGGCCGGCCGTTGCCGTTGGCCGTGGAGCCTCCCACCCGCAGGTTGCCGAAGTTGCGCGTCGTGAAGGGGACCTCCGACGTTGCCCGGGCCTCACCCACCGCCTCCTCGGCCCGCGACGCGGTGGGCGCGAGGGCGAGCACGGCCAGCACGGAAGCGAGGGCGGAGGACGGGCGCATGGGTGGAACCGAAGCGCGGCGGCTCCGGGGCCGTCAAGGCGCCGGCCCGCGCACTGTCGCGCGCATGGCGAAAGCGGCGGAGCCCCCGCGTCCGAGCCACCCTGGCACCTCGTGTGCGGGCGGGCGACTCCACGAGTCGCTCCGCGTCTCACGAGTCATTTCCGCCACCCCGCGCACCACTTTCCGCGAGGGAGATGATCCACGTTCTCCTCTCTACATGACGCTGTTATCGGAGTAGTCTGGGAATCCCCTGGGGTCCCCCCACCCATCTCGTCCGGCTTCGCAGCGAATGACGCACAGCCTTGCCGCGCGCTTGTCCGCGGCCACCACCCTGGTCATCCTCGTCCTCACCGCCGTGAGCGCCACCCTCACGGGCGTCGTGTTCGGCTCCGGGTCGGAGTCAGTCACGTTCCGTTCCGTGATGTGGGTGGTGCTCCTGAACAGCGTGCTCGCGCTGGGAGCGGGGGCCGTCGTCTTCCTGATGGTGCGCCGGCTGACGTCGCCTTTGCGCCAGCTCACCGCCGCGACGGCCCGCATGGTGGCCGAGGGCGACTTCCGGGGCGCGCTGGAGGCGGGCTCGGCGCTGCGCTCGCAGGACGAGATTGGCCAGCTCGCCGCCACCTTCTCGGAGCTGGTGTTCCAGCTTCGCTCGACGCTGATGGCGCTGCGCCACTCGGCCGAGCAGCTCGAGTCCGCGTCCACGCAGCTCACCGAGTCCGCGTCGGTGCAGAACGAGGCGGTGTCCCAGCAGGCGGTGGCGCTGCACGAGACGCAGCTCGCGGCGCAGCAGCTCCAGGAGGCGTCCCGGGCGGCGGCGAAGCGGGTGGAGGCCATCCAGCGCGAGGCGGAGCGCGCCAGCGCGTTCGGTCAGGCGGGCGAGGCCGCGGTGTCCGGCAGCGTGGGCGGGCTCACCCACATCCGCTCGCACGTGGAGCAGATTGGCCGCACCATCTCCGAGCTGCACCACCGCACGCGGCAGGTGGGTGACATCACCCGCACGGTGAAGGACCTGGCGGACCAGTCCAACGTGCTGGCCCTCAACGCCTCCATCGAGGCGGCCCGCAGCGGCGACGCGGGCCGTTCCTTCGCGGTGGTGGCGCGGGAGATGCGCTCGCTGGCGGACCAGTCCGCGGGTGCCACCACGCGGGTGCAGTCGATTCTGGGCGACATCAGCCGGGCCATCTCCGACGTGGTGCGCACCAGCGAGGGCGGTGCGCGCGAGGTGGAGGGCGGGCTGGAGCAGGTGCGCGCCGCGGGGGAGAGCCTGCGCTCGCTGGCCGCCATCATCCAGACCAATGGCCAGACGGTGCGCGCCATCTCCGACGCCGTCAGCCAGCAGGACGCCGGCATCGCGGAGCTGTTCGCCGCGCTCAGCTCCATGGCCGACCTGGCGGACCAGATTGTGGACCGCATGGCCGCCAGCGACCAGGCCGCCATCCAGCTCTCCACCGCCTCGCAGGAGCTGATCTCCATCGTCGACCGCTACCGGCTCTGAGCGGCGTGGGGGAGGGCGGAGCGGCTCACGGCTGGGAGCGCGGTGATGCGAATCCCGGAGTGCCACACGCCCCGCCGTGGACACGGGCAGGGCGGCCAATGGAGTGAGGCTCAGCCCAGCTCGCCGCCGTCGATGGCGTAGGCGGAGCCGGTGATGCCTCCCGCGGCGTCCGACGCGAGGAAGACGCACAGCGCGGCCACTTCCTCCGGCTGGATGATGCGGCCCATGGCGTTCATGGACGCGAGCGCCTCGCGCGCCTGCTCCTCGGTGCGGCCCGTGGACTTGGAGATGGCGGACGTCGCCCCGGTGAACATGTCCGTCTCCACCCAGCCCGGGTTCACGATGTTCACCGTGATGTTCTTCTTCGCGTACTCCGCCGCCAGTGCACGCGTCAGTCCCAGCAGCGCGTGCTTGGACGCGCAGTACGCCGACGTGTACTTCACCCCGCGCACCGCGGCCATGGAGCCGATGTTGATGACTCGGCCGCCGCCGGCCTGGGCCATGGCGGGCATCAGCTCGCGGCAGAGGATGAAGGGCGCCGTCACGTTGACGGCCATCACCCGCGCCAGGTCCTCCGTGCGCGTCTTGTTCAGCGGCGCGGAGACGGTGATGCCCGCGTTGTTCACCAGCACGCGCGGCGCACCGTCCGCGAGGATGGTTCTACAGACGGACAGCAGGGCCGCCTCGTCCGCCACGTCCACCGCGTGGGGGCGGATGCGCTCGCCGCCCTCGCTCCGGAGCGACTCCAGCGCCTCCGTTGAGCGCGCCAGCGCCCAGACGTTGTAGCCCTCGCGGGCGAAGGACAGCGCCACGGCGCGGCCGATACCCCGGCTCGCGCCCGTCACCACCACCGACTTCTGGGTCGTCGTCATGGGCGCGAGCGTAGCGTCAGCGATTGATTTCGGCATCAACGCCGGCTCGCGCCGAGAAGGCCCTCAGGAGGTGGGCGCCAGCGTGGCGGGGGGCTCGGAGGGACGGACGCGCCCGCCGATGCAACCCCCGCTTCGGCGAAGGGTTGCGGGCCCCCTCCGGAGCCCCTCACGCCAGGTATCAGAAGGACCGGGGGCAGCTCCCTCCCCGATGCGGGCAGGGGAGGGGAGGCGCGGGGCGGCTGAGGCCGTCACCCTCCTCCATCCGGCGGGGGAGGGTGGCGGCGCACGGGTCAGCCGTTTCCGACGCTGGAGCCGCCACCCTCGGGCGTCTGCCCGGAGGTGTCCTCGGAGGGCGCGGCTTCCGCGGCGCCCTCGCCCTCAGCGGAGCCCTCCTCGGCCTCGGGCTCGTCGGGCAGCTCCGGCGCGGTGCCGGCGGCCTCCGCCGCCTGCTGCGCCTTGAGCTCCTCGTCGTTCATGAAGCCGACGGGGTTCTCCTTGCGGTTGAGGAAGCGCACCGCCTTCTTCGACAGCGCGTACATCTGCTCCGCCGCCGCCGCGGGCACCAGCGAGTGCTCAATCTGCGCGGGCTCCGGCCGCTCCACCACGCCGAGCTCGCCGTCCTCGAGCTGCTTCGCCTGCGCCGGGCTCAGCTCCAGCCGCCGCAGCTTGCCCTTGCGGGTCATGAAGTAGAACGCCGTCTCACCCGGCTCGACGGGCACCTGGGCGCCGAGCACCAGCTCCCGCAGGGCCCGGTCCAGCTCCACCTGCTTCTTGGACTCCGCGCGCTGGTACGCCTTGGAGCCCGGCAGGGGCGGCAGCTTGGGAATGGACCGCTCGGGCGCGGCCGGGCGTCCCTGCTGGGGACCCCCGCCATAGCGCGGCGCGCCGCCACCCGGACGGCCACCGCCGCCCGGGCCGAAGCGTCCACCACCGCCCGGGCCGCCGGGACGGCCACCGCCGTCACGCCGTCCGCCTTCACGGCCGCCGCCCTCGCGGTGCGGCGGGCCCCCTTGTGTCCGGTTCTCGTCACGGGAAGGGGCGGAACGGTTTCCGCCTGGACGGCCGCCCTCCTGTGGAGCGGGGCGCCGGGCTTCCGCCTGGCTGGCCTTCGTCTCCACCTTCTTGGCCTGTTCCTCGGTGACGAGGCCCGCCTTCAACAACTTGTCGCGCAGGTTCTGCATGAGTTGGGCGTTCTATCCCTTGCACGGCCGCACGCAAGCCGCAGCTTGCCGCACCTGTATGGCCCACGTAACTTGCCGGCCCCGCCGTACCGTCCTGGAGGAAGCGTGAGCCGTATGAAGAAGTCCGCCGTCACCCTGGCCCTGGCACTCGCCGCCGCGGGCTGCTCCGACCCGGTCGACAAGGCGGCCAAGGCACGCATCTTCTCGCCCGAGGACCCGCCCAAGGTGGTGGCGTCCGCCAAGGAGAAGCTGCCCCCCGAGGACGTGGCGGACAACCCCCAGGTGGCCCGCCGCATCCTGGGCATGGACGCCGCCGAGGTGACCGAGCGGCTGGGGCCCCACCGCTTCCAGTCCACCCTCTCCTATGAGTGGACCTCCGCGGACGCCAACCCCGTGAAGCTCACCGAGACGCGCACCTTCCGCGCCGGCCCCGGCGGCGTCAGCGGTGACTTCCACGGCGTGCTGGAGAACTCGAGGGACCAGGGCCTGGAGGTCATGCGCGTGGGCGGCCAGGTGTTCGCCCGCAACCGCTACGGCCCCTTCCGCCAGCGCCTCCGCGACCGTGGCATGGCCGAGCGCACCCGCACGGAGCTGACCGGCGCCATCCGCGACTTCGACGCCCTCTTCCAGGGACGCATCAAGCTCACCCCCCAGGGCACCGTCACCCACGAGGGCCGCACCGCCTGGCGCTACGCCGTGACGCTCGGCCCCGCGCTGGAGAACGCCTCCACCCGCGCGCTGCCCAGGCTCATCGAGCCGAAGGGCGGCGCCGACGAGACGACCCGCCGCCGCGCCAACTTCTTCGCCCACCGCGTGCCGCGCTCGCTGGACGGCGAGGTGCTGGTGGACGCCGCCACCTCCGTGGTCCTCAAGGCCCGGCTGGATGGCCGCATCGGCGTGCCCGCGGAGAAGACGCCCGAGGCCGCCGAGCTGCGCCTGACGCTGGAATCCGCCCTCACCGAGCTGGGGCAGGACCCGAAGCTCCAGCCGCCGGAGAGCTTCCTCCCCGACGCCGACAAGCCCCAGGGCATCGCGGACGCGCTGGACGCCTTCGGCATCGAGCGCAAGAAGCCCGAGGGCGCCGACAAGGACAAGGCCGGCGGGGACGCGCCCCCCGAGCCCGAGGACGAAGAGGGCAACTGAGCCACGGCAGGCCGGGCCACCGGGTGCGCCGCGCCCCTGGCCCGCGTGTCAGGGAGGCCGGCCCGAAGGCGCCCCGGGCCGCTCGCCTGCCCTGACGGCCCCGCCCGGGCGCCCGGGACAGGGTGCCCGGACGTCGCCCGCAAGTCCTGGATGTTCCTGGCTTTTCCTGCGTGGCGTGCCCCTTGCTCAAGCGGGGGCCATGCCGCGCCTCACCGTATTCGCCCCCCTCCTCACCGCCCTGTCCGCCTCCGTGGCGCACGCCGAGCCGCCCCTGCGCGACCTGGGCGTCACCGTCGCGCCGGTGGGGGCGTACGTCCTGAAGGACACCGATGGGACGCGCGAGTCGGGCTACAGCGCGGGCGTGGCCTGGGGCTACCGCAGGGAGCTCTCCGTGGTGGAGGTGGGCGGGCACATGGCGTCCAGCCGCCTGCGCACCGAGGCCACCCCCATGTCCATCCGCATCACCCCGGCGGGCCCCCGGCGCATCCGGCCCTACCTGGGCGCGGGGGCCAGCCTGCTGTTGGCCCACGAGAAGCAGGACGCCGCCGCCTCGCGCACGCTCCAGGTGGGCGCGGAGCTATGCGGCGGGGTGGGGGTGGAGCTGGGGCGTCAGCTCTTCCTCTCCGCCGAGGCCCGCTACCAGAACTTCTCCGCGGATGGGGATCCGTTCTCGGGTGAACGGCAATCTATGACCTCAGGGTATCTGGGGCTGGGCTTCCGTCTGTAGCGCCCGGACCCTTCCGCTACAGCCCGGCACCGGCCTGTTGGAAGAAAATTTGCGCTCACTCTTGCGTCCTCTACAATCCTCACCGGTTGCGGCTCGGACGCGTCCGACATGTACGGGCGTTCAGCGGGCCTCACAGCAAGGGAGCGGTGATGGAGCGCAAGGTCGGAAGTAGCACGGTGACGGCCAAGGAGGTCAAGGCTGCGCTGGAGAAGACGCGCACGCTGACGGCCGAGGAGGAGAAGGTTCTGCGCATGCGCCACGGCGCAGGCGCTTCCAGCACCCGTGCTCCCCTCCCCCGCGCCGCCGGTGACAACCAGGAGCTGGGCGACGAGCTGCTCGTCATCGAGATGCAGCTGCTGAAGGCCATGCGCGCCCGCGCCGGTGGCAAGCCGGTGGCCAGCGCGAACAACAAGCACGTCATGGCCCCCGCGCCGGCGCCGGTGAAGGCGGCTGCCGGCAACCCGACGAAGGACAAGATCGTCCGGGCACTCCGCAAGAAGAAGTAGTCGTACGCGGAGTACCCCCTAGCGGTTGAGGATGGCCACGAGGCGCTCCCCCGCCTCGGGCAATGCCAGCGGCGTGCCCGAGACCTCCGTGGCCAGTCCTTCCGCGTCGTCCGCGCCTCCCCGCGCGAACAGCCCCTTCAGCCAGTTCGCGGCGGCGGGGTTCCTCCAGAAATCCTCGTTGAAGCGCTCCGTGAGGCGCGCGGTGAGCCGGGTCTCCAGGGCCCAGGCCCGCAGGTAGTTCGCCACGTAGAGCTGCGGGTCCACGTCGTGGAGGAAGAAGCCCGGGTGCGGCTCGACGAAGAGCGCATTCCGCTGGCCGTCCGCGTACTCGTCCGCGCGGTCCGTGGAGGGGCCTCGCGTGCCGAGGGACAGCTCGTAGGACAGCTTCGCGCAGTGGCGGCGCAGCACGGTGAGGGCCTGGAAGGCGGCCAGCCGCACCGCGTCGCGCGCGGGCATGGAGGGCAGGTCCAGGTAGCGCTTGAGCCAGCCCTGGGACAGCAGCAGCCGCTCGAAGACGGACGCGTAGGCCTCCGTCACCGAGGCGTCGCCCAGCCGGCGCAGCTCCACGGGCAGCGTCTCCGGCACGTGGGCGCGGTGCTGCGCGTGGCCCATCTCGTGGAGGAGGCTGCCCAGCGCGTCCAGGCCGCCGCGCGGCTGGAGGACGAGGCGCACTTCCCCGGGCACGCGCACCACGGCGACGAAGGGCCGGGAGGCCTTGCCGGGGCGGGCCTCGTCGTCGATGCGGATGCGGCCGTCGGCGTGGGGCGTGAGGCCCCACTCGCCCAGCCAGCGCACCACGGCGGGGAAGGCGTCCTCGCGGCGGAAGAAGGGGTCCATCCACGGCGCCTGGAGCGCGGCCTGGAGGTCATGCCGGCGCGCGTCGCCGCCGGGCAGCGGGCGCAGCAGCGGGTCCAGCTTCTTGAGGACGTACGCGAGCACGTCGCGGTAGGCGTCCTCGGTGCGGCGGAGCGTCTCCTCGGCGGACTCCGCCAGCTTCGCGAAGGGGATGCCGGTGACGTCCTCGCGCAGGGCGGGGTAGTCCTTGGCGCCCAGCCGCTCCACGGCGTGGAGGGCGGCCTCGCGCCGGTCGCCGTACGGGCCGCGGTGCTCCCAGAGGAAGTTGCCGGCGGCGCGCTCCAGCAGGGTGCGGCGGCCCCGGGCGGGCTCGCGGGGAATCCGGGCCAGCACCTCGCCGAAGGAGAGGGACTGGTCGTCGACGGGCAGGCGCGCCTGGGCTTCCAGGGTGGCCACGGCCTCGGCGGGACGGGCGGCGAGCGCCTCCTCCACCTGGGTGGCGACCAGCTCGCGCAGGAGCTGGATGCGGCGGACGGCCAGGGGCTCGTCCCGGGTGCGGGCCTTGGAGAGGGCCTCGTTGGCGGCGGCGAAGGTGTCCGGGGAGGACAGCTCGGGGAAGGACGCGTGGAGGCGGGAGACGGGGAGTTCCGGCGCCAGGCCGGCGCCATGCCGGTAGTGGAGCGTGGCGAGCTCGGCGAGGAAGTCGTCCAGCCGCGTACGTACGGAGTGCAGGGGACGGTCCATAGAGGGCGCGGAAGGTAACAGGAAGCGGGCGGCGCGGAAGGGCGATGCGGGCGTAGAGTGCCGCCGCATGACAGCTGCGTCTGACACATGGATGGGGGCTGCGCTCCGCGAGCGGCAGCGGGATGGGGTGGGGGGGCATGCTCGGGCGCAGGCCTCCCTCGATGGACAGGCGCCGCGCGGCATCCGGCTGACGGGTGCCCGGCGGGCATCGGGGCCCTGGGGCGTCGGGCTGGCGGCACTCCGTGGGGGGACCAACGCCAGGAGCGGTGGGGGCAGGCGTGCCCCTCCTCATGGAGGCCACCCCGTGGACGTGGCTGCGCGCGAGGTGGAGCCGTGAAGCGACGGACGTTCCGCGCGGAGGGCGCACTGGTGGGGCGGGGCGTGGCGGACGCGGTGGCCTCCGAGCTGGGGCTGCCGGCGGCGGAGGCGCGTCGGCTGGTGGACGTGGGCGCGGTGTACGTGGGCGGGCGGCGGAGCCGGGACGCCCGGGCGCGGCTGACGGCGGGGCAGGTGGTGATGGTGGTGCTGGAGGAGGGCGGTGAGAGCCCGCTGGCCGAAGCGCCACCGCCCCCGGCGCTGCGCGTGTTGTACGAGGACGCGGAGGTCATCGCCGTGGACAAGCCGGCGGGACTGACGGCGCAGCCCACGGAGGGGCGCGTGGGCGGGAGTCTGGTGGACCTGGTGGGCGCGCACCTGGGACGCGAGGCGGGGCTGGTGCACCGGCTGGACCGGGAGACCTCCGGGGTGACGGTGTTCGGGAAGACGGCGCGGGCCACGTCGGCGCTGGCCGAGGAGTTCCGCGAGGGACGGGCGCGCAAGCGGTACGTGGCGGCGACGGGGCCGGGGCTGCCGCCCTCGGGGACGGTGGACCTGCCGCTGTCGAAGGACCCGTCACGTCCCGGACGCTGGCGGGCGACTCGCGCGGCCAACGGGGTGCCCGCGCTGACGGACTTCCGCACGCTCTACGCGGGGCCGGAGTTCTGCGTGGTGGAGCTGCTGCCCCAGACGGGACGCACGCACCAGCTCCGCGCGCACCTGACGGCGCTCGGGGCGCCGATTCTCGGGGATGCGCGTTATGGCGGCGCGGCGAAGGCGGGTGGGGTGGAGGCGCCGCGGTGCCTGCTGCATGCGCAGGCGCTGGAGCTGGGACACCCGCGCACGGGCAAGGTGCTGCGCGTGGAGGCGCCGGTGCCGGAGGACCTGATGCGGTTCTTCACCGCGGCGGGGATTCCTCCTCCCCAGGGCGTCATCGCGGAGTCGCGAGGCGAGCGAGTCGTGACTGGCGAGGAGGGGTGATGCGGCCGCCTACTCGTCCCATGGCGAGCCAGCGGGAAGCGGCCCCTCGCAGGACTTGAGGCGGACAGGCGCAAGCTGGATTGAGTTGGTGCCCTCCGCTGTCGGGGGCTCGGCAGGGGCATCCGCATCTCCGGCGCAAACCGCACAGAGGCGTCCCGGCTGGAGGACCTGGTCCACCGGCTCCTTCGAGGTTCTGCCACGTACGCGGAGGTTGCCGTCAGGCTCACGGCTCAGTTCCAGGCGCTCGGGGCCGGGATACCACCCCATGACCCCCATCCACTTGAAGCGCTGCTTGCCCTGCTCCGGCAACAGAACCAGGGTGGTGCCGTTCAGCTCCCAGCGGCCCTTCTCCTCGCCCCAGCTATCGCAGCCATTCAATGTCCAGCGCCAGCCTGAGTCATCGAGCTGAAGGTTGAGCGCATCCGGCCCTTTGCGGAGGTGGAAGACGCCGCGGACCCCCTCTGGAAGCGGAGTGCCGCCAGCCCTGGATGCCGAAACTCCTGCTGAGAGCGCGAGTCCAGAGCCCAGGAGCACGCCAATGATGGTTCGCGTCGGATGCCACCGCATCACTCATACCTCCCACCGGCAACGCTGCGTCTACCCGCCCAGCACCGACCCTACTACACGAGCCGCATCACGCCGCGCAGGTGAAGTCGCGCCCCTCCACCCAGCCGCGTGCCGTCAGGTCGGCGCGGATTTCCTCCCGCGCCCAGCGCACGCCCACGCAGACCAGCAGGTGGCCCCGCTCACGCTCCGGCGGGCCAAGCTTCTCCGGTGACACCACGGGGATGCCCTGGATGCACGTGCCCACCTTGCGCGGGTGGACATCCACGAAGCGCTCCACCGCGGCGCCCTCCTCGCGCAGGAAGCGGGCCAGTGTCTTGCCGCTCGGGCCCGCGCCCCACACCGTGCAGGGACGCCCGTCCGCCAGGGGCCCGCGTCCACGCACCAGGTAGTGCGCCTTCGTCCACGTGAAGCGCCGCACCGCATAGCGCGGGTCCGTCCACGTCAGCCGCTGGTCGCTGTCCCTCCAGCGCAGCAGCACCTCCGCGACGTTCCTCATGCCGTGGCCCCGGTCCATCAACTCCAGCCACAGGGCGTAGTCCTCCGGGAAGTCCCCGTGCTTCCAGCCGCCCGCGGCCACCACGGCCTCCCGGCGCAGGCACACCGAGGGGTGGCACACCGGGCTCTCGATGAAGCGCTCGCGGTAGAGGCGCTCGGCCGAGGTCAGCCCGTTGAGCCATGCCGCGTAGGCCTGGAAGGAGGGGCTCACGGGCTGGTCCTCGCGGAACAGCTCCACGCCCGTGCCCACCCCGGCCAGCTCCGGCTCGGCCTCCAGCGCGGCCACGCTCGCCTCCAGCCGGCGGGGCAGTGCCTCGTCGTCCGCGTCCATCCGGGCCACATAGGGCGAGGTGGCCTTCCCGAGCGCCAGGTTCAGCGCCGCCACCAGCCCCCGGCCTCCACCGTCGAGGACCTCCACCCGGGTGTCCCTCGCCGCGAGCCCCTCCAGCACCGCCCGCGTACCGTCCGTGGAACCGTCATCCACCGAGAGCACGCGGAGGTCCCCGAAGGTGCCCTCCAGGAGGCTTTCCACGGCCCGGGCCACGGTGGTCTCCGCATTTCGGGCGGGGAGAAGGACGGTGACAGCCGGGACGGGCATCGTTGTGTAGACTGCCCCACCCATGGGTGGCGTGAGAAACGGCAAGAGCGCCGGCACGCCGGAGCCCGCGGCCGCCCGACAGGACGCGCTGCGAGCCGGCGCGCCCGACGTCGGGCCGGCGGAGGAAACGCGAGACGCGGTGGACCGGCACCTCCGGTCCGCCTTGGGCCTGTTGCGCGAGGGCTCCGCGCCCCGGGCCTTCGGCGAGCTGGCCCGCGCCAGCCGCACCGCGCCCATGACGCCGCGCCTGGCCGCCGCCCTCGTGCGTTTCGCCCTGCTGGCGGGCACCGAGGCCGCCGCCATCACCCTCCTGGAGGCCGCGACGGGCCCGACTCCCGCCGTCCGCCTCGCGGCGCGCCGGCAGCTCGCGCGGGTGCTGCGGCGGGTGGGGCAGCTCCCTCGCGCCATCGCCTCGCTGGAGGCCATCCTCACGGAGTACCCCGAGGACCGGCGGGCACGGTGGGGACTCGAGGTGCTCCGGGCTCGGCTGGAGGGTGAGCCGGCCTCCAGTGGCGTGCTGTCGAAGCTGCCGGCCCGGAAGGCCGGGGTCCAGGTCCCCGCCATCTGGGAGGAGGACTCCGGCTGCCGCTCCAAGACGGAGCTGGAACTTCCGGCGGTGGACCTGTCATCGGGCGCATCACGGACCGAGCTTCGTACGAAGACCGAGGTGGAGCTCCCCGCGTTGAACCTGGGGGGGCCGGGCGCGGAGTCTCGAACGAAGACGGAGGTGGAGCTTCCGGCGTTCGGCCTGTCACCGGGAGCGCCACGGCGGTCGAAGCCACTGGGGGAAGGCGCTCCTCGCTCCGAGCCTCCATCACCCGTGCGTGCGGAGCGAACGGAGGCTCCACCCGCTACCCAGGCCGCAGCGGGACCCGTGAAGGACCGGCCCGCCGCCGAGGCCTCTCCGTGGGAGACGCAGGAAGTCTCCATGGCGGACCTGGAGGCCGCGCTTGGAGCCGCGCATTCGCCGGGCGCCGCCGTGCCAGCCGCTGGCGCCGGGCCCGCGCGTCCGGGAGCTGCCTCCCGAGCCGAGGATGCGGAGGAACTGGCACGCTCACAGAAGCTGGAGGCCCAGCTCATCGCACGGCAGGCCTGGCGCGAGCTGGCCCAGCTCTACCTGAAGCGCGCCGACCGGGCGAAGGATGCGGCGGTGCGCGCGGAAGCGCTGACCCGCCTCGCGGAGGTGATGGAGACCGAGCTCCAGGACCCCGCGGGCGCCGCGCGCATGTACCGCGAGATTGTCGACCTGACCGGAGACCGCGCCGCGCTCCGTGAGCAGGTGCGGCTCCTATCCTCGCGTGGAGATGCATCCCTCGTGCGGCGTGCGCTCGACGAGGCCATCCAGCGGGCTCGCTCGGACCGGGCTCGTGCCGGGGCCCTCCTCACGCGGGGCGAGCGCTGGCTTCACATGGGCGAGCCGCTCAAGGCCCGCGAGGACTTCGAGGCAGCGGATGCGCTCGCGCCGGGGCTGCTGCCCGTGCTCGCCGGGCTGCTCCGCTGTGTCACCGACGCGGAGCGTCCAGCCGCCGCCGAGCGGCTCCGTCTCGCGCTGGCGGCCGCGCCTCGCCGCGCGCCCGACCGGCTCGAAGCGCTGCGCCTGCTCGCCCAGGCGGCCGAGGAGTCCCTGGTCGACCTTCGCATGGCGCAGTGGGCCTGGACCGAGGTGCTCGCGGAGAGCCCCGATAGCGAGCTTGCCCGAGAGCGGCTCGTGGCGCTCGCGCGGAGGTTGGGAGACCCGAAGGCGCTCGGCCACCTCCTCCGCGCGCAGCTTGCCCGGGAGTCCCGAGGTCCTTCCGCCCGCCAGGCCCGCCTGGAGCTCGTGTCCACGTTGGAGGCCCTGGGCGACGCGGAGGCCGCGCTGCACGAGCTGCGTCAGGCGGTGCGCTACGAGCCCGGCCACAAGGAGGCGTGGCTGCTCCTGGTGGACCGGCTCATCGCGCGCGGGAACATGGGCGAGGCGGCGTGGGCGCTGGAGCACGCCGCCACCGCCACGGAGGACGAACTGGAGCGCGAGCGCACCTGGGAGCGGCTCGCTCGGCTCTGGACGGACGTGCTGCGCAATCCCGAGCGCGCACAGGTCTTCGCACGTCGCGCGGAGGGGCTGCGGCTGGCCCGCGAGGAGCGCGAGATGCCTCCTCCCGAGCCCCCACGCAGCGCCACGCCCCGGCGCGAGCCGAGCGGCCCCAGGTCGCCGCTCGTCCCGGCTCCCCCCACGGTGTCCCTCACGCCTTCGGGCATCGCGGCACTGGCCAACGAGGTCACCTCCACCACCGACCCTGACGCTCCGCCCGCGGCGGTGGGCGAACCCGTCTCCGGCAATGAGGGGGCACGTGCTCGCGGGGGGGGCGCGTCGTCCCCCGGCGCGCGCGACAGGGCTGCTCCGGGAGGGGCGTCAGCGGTCTCCGGGCCTCCGGGAGAGCGGGCCGAGCGTACGTCCGCGGCTCCGACCGGCAAGGCCGTGCAGTCCTCGGAGGCGCCACCAGAGGAGCCTGCTCCGGCGTCGCCGGCTCGCCGTGGGAAGCGTGCGTCCAAGGCGGGTGGCGCCAGTGCACCGCCAGCGAAGGCTGGACCTGAATCCTCCCGAGCACCCGCTTCGGCCGCGGGCGATGCGGCTCCTGCCGGTGAAGGTCCTGGGCGCCCCGCCGGGCCTGCTCGCGCGTCGGGTGGAACGAACGTTCCTTCCACCGCGGAGGGCGCCGGTGACGGGGCGTCCCGCGCCGAACGCGCGCCCGCGTCGGGTGGAACGAACGTTCCTTCCACGCCGGTGGGCGCCGGAGCCGGGTCGCGCCGCGCCGAACGCGCCCCCGCGTCAGGCGGAACGAACGTTCCTTCCACGCCGGTGGGCGCCGGAACCGGGTCGCGCCGCGCGGACCGGGCCCCCGCTGCAGGTGGAACGAACGTTCCTTCCACCTTGGTGGGCGCCGGAGCCGGGTCGCGCCGCGCTGACCGGGCATCCGTCGCGGCGCCCCCCGCCGGTTCGCCCGCCGCACCCTCGGGCCGGGCCGAGCCGCGCGCCTCCGCTTCAGGTGGAGCTGCCCCAGCTTCGAAGTCACCCGCTCCGCCGCGAGGCGCGGCCCCACGGGGAGAGAAGCACTCCGCCCCTCCGGCCGTGAGCGACGGCGAGCCCTCCGTCGCGGCCACGCGGGCCCTGGGCGCCAGCACCCGCGTCCACGGTCAGCAAGGGCGGTCCGCCGCCGGTGACACCGACTCGCCCTCCCGGGGCGCACAGGCCACGGACCTCATGGCCGGCGAGGCCCTGGACCTCGGCTCCGCGCCCGTGCCGGAGACGCGCGTCATCTCCTGGGAAGCCCCTCCCGGCCGCATGGACCCGGTGCGCCGCATCGTCCGCTCGCGTCCGGAGGGCACCGTCTCCCTGCCCGCGCCAGGCCGCCCCGCCGCCGCGAAGCCTCCGCCTCCTCCCGAGACGCGCGAGCCTCCCGCCAGGGTGGGGCCCGGGGCCGCGGAGACGCGCGAGGCCCCCGTCGTCGTCGAGCCGTCCCCGGACACCGAGCCCAACGCCTTCCGCCACCTCCGCGAGCGCCCGCTCGACGCGAAGCCCTACCGCGAGCTCGCCGGCTACTTCGACGAACGCGGCGACGCCGCCCGGGCCACGCTGATGCGGGAAATCGCCGACGCCCTCGAAGGGCGCGAGACGCCAACCCCCCGCCACCAGCGTCCTCCGCTCACGTCCGACGAGCGCGCCGGCCTGCGCCACCCCGGCCTGCGCACGCCCTCGGGCGAGCTGCTCGCCTGCACCGGCATCGCCCTCTGCCGCCTGTTCCCCGCCCAGGGCCGCGCCGCCGGCACGTCGGAGCCCCTGCGCGCCTCCGCGGGCCCTGGTGCTCCCGCCGTCCTCGACGCGCTCCACACCTCCGCGCGCCTGCTGGGCGTCCACCTGCCGGAACTGGTGCTCGCCGAGGACGACGGCCCGCCCTTCACCGCCGTCCACACCGGCAGCCCGCGCCTGCTCGTGGGGCGGCTCGCGCTTCGCCAGCCGCTGCCCGCCGCCGAGCTCCGCTTCCACGCCGGCCGCGCGCTGCTGTCACTGTCCCCGGACCTGCTGGCCCTGCGCGCCCTCAAGGGCGGCCAGCTCCTGCGCGCCCTGGCCCTCCTCACCACCATCCTGAAGGACCCGCGCGCCTCCGGCCCCGAGGCCCGCGTGGTGCGCGAGTCCCTCTCGCCCCGAGCCCTGGAGCGCGCCGTCGCCCTGGTGGAGCCCGGCACCCGTGACTTCAATGCCTCCGCGCTCGCGGACGCGGCACGGGACTCGGCCAACCGCGCGGGGCTCGTCGCCTGTGGGAGCGTGGGCCCCGCCCTGGCCGTCCTGCGCGCGCGCCACAACCCGGACGCGGAGCTGGTGGAGCTGCTGCGCTTCGCCGCGTCCGAGCGCTACCTCGAGCTGCGCGCGCCGCGCTGACTCACCGCATCTGCATCTTGAAGGTGAGCGCCAGCAGGCGCCCCTTCGGGCCGCCCAGGTCGTGGCGGTAGCCGATGTCCAGCCCGCCGCCGCTCTCCGTCATGAAGCCGATGCCCGTGCTGAGCTGCGACGTGCGCAGGAAGCCGTCATACGTGTAGCCCGCCCGCACCGGCAGCACCTGCCCGAGGAGGTACTCCAGGCCGCCGCTGTACGTGAACGTGTTCTCGTTGTTCGTCGTGAAGTCCGCGCGCACGTCGCCGGCCACCGTCAGCATCCCCGTCAGCACGCCCACGTGCGCCGAGTAGTAGCGCGTCAGCTCCTCGTCACCCGTGTCGATGAGGTTGTGCGCCGAGACGCCCGCCACGAACGAGTTGGACAGCCGCAGCAGCAGCCCCGTGTCCACGGTGACGGAGTTCACGTACCGCGACTGGCCGCTCAGGCGCAGGTAGCGCGCCGTGGCGCCAATCATCAACATCTGGCTCAGCGGCAACCCCACGCCCAGGGAGCTGAGGTGCGCGCTGGAGCGGGCGCCGCCGCGCCCCAGGCTCACCCAGTGGTAGTCCACGCCCATGGCGAGCTTGCTGGTGGCGGCGTCGACGATGGAGATGCCCAGCAGGCCCTCCTTCTGTTCGACGTCCCACGCGCCCGTGCCCTCCACCCGGTAGGACGGGTAGAGGGCCATGGCGGCGGGGTTGCCCAGCACGGCCTCGGAGCCCAGGCCCAGGGCCCGGTACGCTCCGCCCATGCCGTAGGCCCGGGCGCTCATGACGTCTCTCAGGTCCTCGGAGGGCTGGGCCAGGGCGGCGGTGGACACACACAGGGCGAACAGCAGGACTGTGGGGCGGAGCGGCATGGCGTTCGCATCCTATCGAGCTTGAAGGGGTCGGAGGCCATCAATAGATTCCCGGCCCGCATGTCCGCCAGCCCCCTCGCTCGGTCCACCAGACTACACGTTCACGGGCCCACGCTACGTCGCGGGTGACAAGGCGGCCCCCCTCAAGGCCAATATCGCCTCCGCGCTCGAGCGCCTGGATTGCTCGAATTCCTTGCGCGAGGTCATCGAGACGGAGAAGCCGTGAAGCGCATTGCCGCACTCCTCGCAGTCCTGGTCTCCTTCGCCGCGGGTGCCTACGTGTTGCCCGGGAGCTCCATCCTCCGCCGCATGGTGGCCGAGCGCAGCGAGCTCAAGCTGTCCTCTCTCCGCGTGGAAGGCTCGGTCAGCTTCAGCGGCCCGGCGGTGAAGGAGGCCGGCGCCGCGCTGGGCACTCCCACGGACCGTCCCGAGATTCAGGGCGACGGCACGCTGTACATCCGCGTGCCGGGACGCTGCCGCTTCGAGGCCGCCGTGCCCGACGGCAACGCCCGTGCCGCCTCGGTGCAGGCGGGTGGCCGCCGCCGCGCGGAGGGCACCGAGGTGCCTTCCATGTCGGTGCTCGTCGCGCAGGTGTGCCCCATCCTCGCGGCGGGGGGCGGCGACGTGCAGGACCTCAAGGAGTCGCTGATGCAGTACCTCCAGTCGCTGGGCGTGGAGACGGGCCGCACCGGGCTGGCGCGCTTCGGCGGCGAGGTGGCCTATGTGATTGGCGAGATGGCCGAGGGCCGCCCGCAGTTCTGGGTCTACAAGGACTCCTTCCGGCCGGCGCGGCTGCGCTACACGGACAGCGCCAACAACGCCTGGGACGTGCGCTTCCTGGACTACACGTCGCCCGCCACGGGCGAGTGGATGCCGCGCACCATCGAGGTCTGGCGCGGTGGGCAGCGCACCCTGCGCTTCACCGCGCTCAAGGGGGACAACCGGGCGGCCATCCCGGACAAGCTCTTCGCGCCGTAGCCGTCGCTTCGCTCCGCCGGGCTCCCACCTCCGTAGCCCTTGCGACGCGCGGGCCGCCGATGAAGAGTCCGGCCCGCACGGCCGGGGCTCCACCCGGCCCTCGACGAAGAAAGAGGAGACGCACATGAAGGTGTACGGCCACCCGATGAGCACCTATACGCGCAAGGTTCTCACCACCCTGGCGGAGAAGGGGCACGAGGCCCAGTTCGTCCTCGTGGACCTGGGGAAGGGTGAGCACAAGCAGCCCGCGCACGTGGCCCGCCATCCGTTCGGTGTCGTCCCCGCGTTCGAGGACGACGACGGCTTCATGCTGTACGAGGCGAGCGCCATCTTCCGCTATCTGGACCGCAAGCTGACGGGCCCCTCGCTCACGCCGGCGGACGCGCGCGCGTACGCGCGGATGGAGCAGTACATCAGCGTGGAGAGCTCCTACTTCGGCCCGGCGGCGATGAAGGTCATCTGGGAGCGGTTCTTCAAGCCGTACATGGGCGGCGGCGCGGCGGACGAGGCCCGCGTGGCGGAGGGCCTCCAGGGCGTGGAGAAGGTCTTCGGTATCGTCGACCCGGTGCTGGGCAAGCAGCAGTACCTCGCGGGTGACAGTTTCTCGCTCGCCGAGGTGTGCTGGATGCCGTACATGGAGTTCTTCATCGCGTCCGGCGGCGGCGAGCTCGTCGGCAAGTACAAGAACGTGGCCGGCTGGTGGGAGCGCGTCGGCGCCCGCCCGTCGTGGAAGAAGGTCGCCGGCAAGTAGTTCGCGGCACCGGTGCTCCCTGGCCGGGGCCCCTCGAATGGGGCCCCGTGCCCGCTCCACCGCCTTCGCCAGCCGTGCCCACGGGTGAGGACCCGGGAGGGCATGTCAGACCCGTCCTGCACTGTGTACCCCGGGAGCAGGACGGATGGGGCAGGGGCGGCGGTTGAAGGGAGCGACATGGAACAGCATTCCTTGTGGGACGACACGCGCCAGGAGCCGGTGGAGAACCCCTCCACGCGGGGTTCCATGTCCGTGCGTACCTCCGGTGCGAGGAGCCGCCGGGAACTGTCCGAGCCCGAAGGCGCCGCTACAGTGGGCCCCGCAGTGAGTCCTCCCGTCCTGGCCTCCATCGCCGTGGGCCGCCCCGTCCGGGGCGAGTTCACCTACTCCGTCCCGAATGAGCTCGCCGGCCACCTGGCGCCGGGCCAGCGCGTGCTGGTGCCCTTCGGCCGCGGCACGGCGCTGGGCTTCTACCTGGGGCCCGCCTCCCCGCCCGCCGAGGAGGGGGTGAAGCTCAAGCCGATTCAGCGCGTGCTGGAGGACTCGCCGTCGCTGCCGCCGGACCTCATCGCCCTCCTGCGCTTCGCGGCCGTGCACTACCGCTACCCGCTGGGCGAGGTCATCCGAGGCGCGCTGCCCCCCGGGCTGTCCAAGGCGGTGGACGAGAAGGAGGCGAAGCCGGACGTGCAGCACTTCGCGGTGGCGCTCGTCAACGAGGTGCCCGCGGAATTGCACCGCGCGCCCGCCCAGTCCGCCGCGCTCGCCTACCTGCTGGCCGTAGGAGGGCGCGCTCCGCTGGAGGAGGTGTCCCACGCGATTCCGGGCGCGCGAGAGACGCTGAAGAAGCTCGCCGCGCGCGGCCTGGCGCGCATCGAGGAGAAGAAGCTGGAGGCCGGGGTGAAGGAGGGCCTCATCCAGGGCCGTCCCGAGCGCCTCACCCCCGAGCAGGACACGGCCGTGCAGGAGCTGCGCAAGGCCCTGGACGTGGGCGACTTCCAGCCCTTCCTCCTTCACGGTGTCACCGGGAGCGGGAAGACGGAGGTGTACCTGCGCGCGGCGGAGCATGCGCTGTCGCTTGGCAAGGGCAGCCTCATCCTGGTGCCGGAAATCGCGCTGACGCCGCAGCTCGTGGGCCGCTTCCGCAGCCGCTTCGGCTCGGACGTGGCGGTGCTGCACTCGGCGCTGAAGGACCGCGAGCGCCTCTTCCACTGGCAGGCGCTGCGCCGCGGAGACGTGAAGATTGCCGTGGGCGTGCGCTCGGCGGTGTTCGCCCCGGTGGACAACCTGGGCCTCATCGTCGTGGACGAGGAGCACGACCCGTCCTTCAAGCAGGAGGACAAGCTGCGCTACCAGGCCCGTGATTTGGCCGTGGTGCGCGGCAAGCAGGCGGGGGCGGTGGTGGTGCTGGGCTCGGCGACTCCGGCGCTGGAGACGCTGGAGAACGTGCGGCGCGGGCGCTACCGGCTGCTGGAGCTGAAGAACCGGGTGGATGACCGGCCCATGCCGAGCATCGAGCTGGTGGACCTGCGCGTGGAGCGCCCCCGCGAGGGCGTGGTGACGGAGGAGGCGCCCATCCTCAGCCCGCCGCTCCTGGCGGCCATGGAGGAGACGATTGGCCGCGGGCAGCAGGTCATCCTCTTCCTCAACCGCCGGGGCCACAGCACCGTGCTGCTGTGCGAGGTGTGCGGCCTGTCGCTCAAGTGCAGCGAGTGCGACGTGTGCCTCACGCACCACCGCTCGCAGAACCGGGTGGTGTGCCACTACTGCGGCCTGGCCATGCCGGTGCCGGACCGGTGCGCGGAGTGCACGGGCCCCATGCTGCAGCTGGGCATCGGCACGGAGAAGGTGGAAGCGGAGGTGCTGGAGCGCATCCCCACCGCCCGCGTGGCGCGGCTGGACAGGGACTCGGCCACCAGCGCGGAGCGGCTGACGGAGATGCTGGCCTCGTTCGCCCGCAGGGAGCTGGACGTGCTGGTGGGCACGCAGATGGTGGCCAAGGGGCACGACTTTCCGGGCGTGACGCTGGTGTGCGTCGTCATGGCGGACACGTCGCTGGCCATTCCGGACTTCCGCGCGGCGGAGCGCACCTTCCACCTGCTCACCCAGGTGTCCGGACGCGCCGGACGGGGCAAGGACCCGGGGCGCGTGCTGGTGCAGACGTACAACCCGGACGCCGAGCCGGTGAAGCGCGTGCTGGCCCATGATTTCGATGGCTTCGCGCGGCAGGAATTGGAGTGGCGCAAGGCGCTGGCGTACCCTCCCTATTCGCGCATGGCCGCCGTCCGCCTGGAGGGGGAGCACCCCGAGCAGGTGGCCAGCGTGGCGCGCCACCTGGGCAACCTCGTCTCGCGGCACATGCCGCCCGCGTCGGCGGGGGTGCGCCTGCTGGGGCCGGCCCTGGCGCCCATCTCCCGCATCCGGGGAAAGACGCGGTGGCAACTGCTCGTGAAGGGGCCGACACATACGGCGCTCGCCCCGCTGCTCGCCAGGGTGGAGGCGGCCCTGGCTGACGTGCCCAACGCGGTGAAGGTCGTCATCGACGTGGATCCGGGGGCCATGCTGTAGACTGGTTGCCCCCCATGGGCGCACCGGTTCTCCTCGTCCACGACGACATCGCCACCATCGCCGCCGTGCGACGCCTCCTCACGCGTGAGGGGTACGAGGTCATCCTCGCCACCTCCGTCGCGGATGCGGTCATCGGCTTCGGGCACTACCAGCCCGTGCTCATCGTGCTCGCCCCCGCCGTGGAGAGCGGGCGCGGCCGGCTGGTGCTGGAGGAGCTGCTCCAGCACCCGGACGGGAAGAAGGCCCGCGTGCTGCTGCTGGGCGAGCCCATTGCCGGCTTCAGCGCCCCGGTGACGCCGCTGCCCCTGGATGGCACCAGCTTCATGGTGCTGGTGGACTCCATCATCCGCGCGCCCTCCGAGGCGGATGCCTGGCACGTGGTGGAGAACCGCACCCTGCCCGCGTCCGGCCCCAATGCGGACGCACCGGCGGGGACCGAGGCCGAGGCCTGGCACGCCACCTCGCCGCCGTCTCCGGTGGCGGGAGACCCCGCGCTGGCCAATGCGCTCTTCGGCGACCTGGCACCGCTGCACCAGGCGGACTGGGAGCTGGCGGCGATGACGCAGGAGGAGCGCACCGCGCACCAGACGTCCCTCGACATGCAGACCGCCATGGAGCAGGCGCACCAGGAGGTCGAGGCGCAGGCAATGGCCTCCATCGACTCGGTGCTCGCCTCGGGCGGGACGGAGGAGGCCTGGGGCGAGGGGACGCCGCCGGCCGCGGCCGACGACTGGGCCGCGGCCGTGGGTGACGGTGGGGCCGAGGCGGAGCCCGGGGCTTTGGCGGACTCCGTGGGTGCGGAGGTTCCGGCGGGGACGGGTGATGTGGAGGCGGAGGCCCGCGCGGAGGCCGAGCGCCTGGCGCAGCTCGAAATCGAAGCGGCCCTGGCGCGAGAGCAGGCGGAGCTGGCGGCGGAGGCCTCGCCACCGGTCGGACAGCTCGCGTGGACGGAGGAGCCCGTCTCGCAGCCCGTGACGCGTCCGGCGGCCTCGGGGCCGCAACTGGGAGACGAGGGCTTCTTCGACGTCCCGGGGGAGACGGCGGTGGGGGCCGAGACGTCCTTCGCGGGGGCCGCGGCCGAGACTCCGGGGTGGATGGAGCTGCCCCCGGACCCCGAGATGGAGAACACCGCTCGGATGGCGGAGGGCTGGTCCGAGCCGGCTCCGGCGTCCGAGGTTGCTCCGGTTGGGGCAGAGAGCGAGTCCTGGGCGCCGGATGCGTCTTCCGCGCAGGACTCGGAGTGGGGAACGGAGGCCGAGCTGGGAGAGGACGGCCCGGCCGGGGCGGACCTGGGGGCCTCTGCCGGCGCGTCCTCCGAGGACAGCGCCGCACCGGAGGACTCGGGCGAGCCCGCCTCGGACGAGGCCGTGCCGTCGGCCTGGGACATCCTCGAGGCGGAGCTGCAGGCCGCGGTGCGCGCTCGCGAGGGGGAGGAGGCCGCGGCGAGCGGGGAGGGTGAGCGCGCTCCGGTCGAGGACGCGGGCGCGAGCGGGGACGGGCACGAGTCCGGTGCTGCCGCCGGCGCGGCTCCAGAGGACGGCGAGCCGGCTGCCGCCAGCATCGCGGCTCCGGATGCGGACGCGGACTGGAACGGTGTATCGGGTGCGGATGGCACCGCGGCCCCGGACGTGGGCGCGGACGCGGACTGGAGCGGTGTATCGGGTGCGGACGGCGCCGCGGCCCCGGACGTGGGCGCGGACGCGGACTGGAGCGGCGTCTCGGGTACGGACAGCGCCGCGGCTCCGGACGTGGGCGCGGACGCGGATTGGAGCGGCGTCTCGGGTACGGACAGCGCCTCGGCCCCGGACGTGGGCGCGGACGCGGATTGGAGCGGCGTCTCGGATACGGCCGACGCCTCGGCCCCGGACGTGGGCGCGGACGCGGATTGGGGCGGCGTCTCGGATACGGCCGACGCCTCGGCCCCGGACGTGGGCGCTGACGCGGGCTGGAGCGGCGGCCAGGCTCCGGTGAACACCGTGACTCCGGGGACGAGCGCGGGCGCGGACTGGTTCGACTCGGACACGGATACGGAGCCGGTTACCCCCGCCGTTGCATCCGCGCCGACGCTGCTGGAGTTCGCGCCTCCCGGGTTGGTGCAGAAGTCCTCGACGCTTCCGTCAAGCGGGGCGGACGAGGGCGACCCGCTCACCCACGAGGTGGCGCCTGTCGCGGCACCGGAAGGGGGCCTCGCCGTTGCCGGCGGCGGCGCGACGCCCGCCCTGCTCGCGCAGTGGCAGGCCCAGCAGGAGGAATCGGAGCGCCAGCTCGCGGAAGCCCACGAGCGCGTGCTCACGGCGCGAGCCGAGCTGGAGAAGGAAGTCGCGCTCCGCGGCGAACTCGAGCGGCAGGTCGCCGAGGCTCGCGAGCTGGGCGATTCGCTGCGCGGCATCCTGGACCGCGAGGCCGCGCTGCGAGTCGAAGCCGAGGCCGCGCGAGAGCAGGAAGCCTCGCTCCGGCACGTGGCCGAGCAGCTCGCGCAGGCGGCTCGCGAGCGGGAGCAGGTGCTGGACGAGGAGCGCTCGCGCGAGGCGGAGCTGCGGCTCGAAGCGGAGCGCCAGGTACGGGAGCTCCAGGCGCGGTTGAATGAGGCGGAGACCCGCGTGGGGACGGCGGCCCGCGAGCGTGCCACCGTGGACGCCGCGGCGAAGGCGGCGCTGGGACGCTTCGAGGAGCGGGAGCATGAGTTCACCGAGCTTCGCGCGCGGCTCGACGCGCTGACGGCGGAGCTCGAGGAGCAGGCGCGCCTCCGCGCCGAGGCGGAGGACCGGGCGCGGGATGTCCTGGCCTCGCGCGACGAGGCGCAGGTGCGCTCCGACGCGGAGGCGCTGGCTCGCGGCGAGCTGCAGGTGCGCATCGAGAAGCTCGAGGCGCGGCTCCGGGAAGAGACGAAGGCCCGCGCGGCGGCGGAGACGCGCGCCAAGGCGGCCATGCAGGCGCTGAAGGAGGTCGAGGCGCGGCTGGAGTCCGAGGCCGCCGGCCGCGTCGAGGCCGAGGCTCGCGCCGAGGCGGAGGCCAGGGCCCGGCGCGACGCGGACACCCGTGCCGAGTCGGCGGAGACGGCGACGTCCTCGGCGGAGGACCGGGCGGAAGCGGAGATTCGCGCCCGGGAAGCGGCGGAGGCCCGAGCGGAAGCGGAAGCCGAGGCTCGGCTCGAGGCGGAGACCCGCGCGGCCTCCGAGGCCAGCGCGCGCGCGGAAGCGGAAGCCCGAGCGGAGCTGGCGGCCCAGGCCCAGGCCCAGGCGGAGGAGCGCGCGGAGGCCGAGGCGAAGGCGCGGAAGGAGGCGGAGGCTCGCGCCAAGGCGGAAGCGAAGCGGCGTGCCGAGGCGGAGTCGCGCCTGGCGGCCGAGGCGAAGCAGCGCGCCAGGGCCGAAGCGCTCATCGAGGCCGAGGCGGAGATGCGTGCCGAGGACGAGGCTCGCGCCAATGCGGCGGCGAAGTGGAGCGAGGAGGCGGGAGCCCGTGCCGAGGCCGAAGCGAAGCAGCGCGCGGAAGCCGAAGCCCGTGCCGACGCCGAGGAGCAGCGGCGTGTAGAGGCGGAGGCTCGCGCCGAAAAGGAAGCCACGCTGAGGGCCGAGGCGGAGGCCCGTGCCGAAGCGGAAGCACGGCGGCGCCTGGAAGCGGAAGCGCGAGCCGAGGCCGAAGCTCGGGCACGCGCCGAATCCGAAGCGCGCGCCGAGGCTGGCGTCACGTCCAGCGCCGAGGCGGAGGCCCGCGCCGAAGCGGAAGCCACCCAGCGTGCCGAGGCGGAGGCCCGAGCGGAATCCGAAGCGCAGCAGCGTGCGGAGGCCGAGGCCCGCGTCGAAGCCGAGGCGAAGCAGCGTGCGGAGGCCGAAGCCCGCGTCGAAGCGGAAGCCACCCAGCGTGCCGAGGCCGAGGCCCGAGCCGAACAAGAGGCCAGCCAGCGCGCCGTAGCCGAGGCTCGCGCCGAGGCCGAAGCGAAGCAGCGCGCCGAGGTGGAAGCCCGCGCCGAGGCCGAAGCGAAGCAGCGCGCCGAGGTGGAAGCCCGCGCCGAGGCCGAAGCGAAGCAGCGTGCCGAGGCGGAGTCGCGCCTGGCGGCCGAGGCGAAGCAGCGTGCCGAGGCGGAAGCTCGCGCTGAAGCGGAAGCGAAGCGCCGGGCGGAGGCCGAGGCCCGCGCGGAGGCCGAGGCCAAGGCCCGCGCGGAAGCAGAGGCTCGCGCGCAGGAGGCCGCGCAGGCCCAGGCCGAAGCCGCCGCCCGTGCCAAGGCCGAGGGCCGCCACCGCACCGCGCTGGAGGTCCGCCTGGAGGCCGAGTCCCGGCAGCGCACCGCCGCGGAGACCCGGAACGAGGAGGAGTCCCGCGCCCGGAGCGCCGCCGAGGCCCGGCTCACCTCCCTCGAAGGTGAAATCCAGCAGGTGCGCGAGGAGCTCGCCCGCGAGCGCGAGGCGAGGGAGGCCGTCGAGAAGGCCCTGGAAGCGCTGCGCGCGGAGAAGGCGCAACTGGAGACCGAGTCCGCCGAGCAGCGCGCCCGTGCCGAGCGCGAGCGCCTGGAGCTGGAGGAGCGCGGGCGCCGCGAGGCCGAGGAGGCCGCCGCGCAGGCCCGTGCCTCGCTGCTCCCGCTGGAGACTCCGCCCGGCCGTCCGGAGCTCGCGGTGGCCCGCAGCGGCAGCGTCACCCAGGACGGGCTGGCGAAGCTGGTGCTCCGGCTCTGCGAGGCGCGCATGGAGGTGCGCCTGGAGCTGAAGGTGATGAACGCCCTGCGCGTCCTCTGGCTGCGGGACGGTGCGCTCGTGGGCGCCGTCTCCTCGGCGTCCGGCGAGTCGCTCATCGACCGGGCCCGCGCGGATGGCCTCATCGACGCGCGCCAGGAGGGCGAGCTGCGCCTGGTGCGCAGCGCCACCACGAGCGCGCTGCTGGACGCGCTGCGCGGCCGTGGCTACCTGCGCGAGTCCGAGGCCGTGCCGCTCGTGCAGCGCTACACCGAGCAGGTCTTCCTCGACGCGCTCGCGGAGCCCTCCACGCTGTACCGGCTGGTGGTGGAGCCGGCGCCGCACGAGGTGGCGCTCGCCGCCGCCACGCGTCCGCCGCTGCACCTGCTGGCCGAGGCCCTGCGCAACACGCTCACCGCCGAGTCCCTGCTGGAGGCGGCCGGCAGCCTGCGCGCGCGTGTCACCCGGGGCGACATCCAGATGGGCCCCGACGACTTCGGCCTGTCCCAGCGCGACCTGCAGCTCCTGTCGCAGGTGGATGGCGAGCACACGCTGGAGGCCCTGCTGCTGGGCGCGGGGCTGCCGCAGGACTCCGCCCTCAAGGCGCTCGCGGTGGCGCGGACGCTCGGGCTCATCACGCTCCAGCCGGCCAACGAGGAGGACGCCGGGGAGCTGCCGCCGGAGCTGGACGTGCGCCGCCTGGAGGCGAAGTACGAGGAGATCCAGGACGCCGACTACTTCACCGTGCTCGGGCTCGCCCGCACGGCGGGGAGCGAGGAGGTCAAGCGCGCGTACGAGCTGCTGGCCGCGGAGTTCCATCCGCTGCGCTTCGCGGGACATCCGGACCCGGCGCTCCAGCACCGTGCGCAGCAGATCCGCAGCGTGCTCTCCGAGGCGGCGCAGGCGCTGGGAGACGACCGGCTGCGCGCGGAGTACGCACGCAGTCTGCTCGACTGACGCCGGGAAGACGGCCGTGCGCGCGCGCGGCCGGAAGCCCCTGGGGGCGGTTGCCCGCCCGCTCCGGGGGAGTTAACACTACTGCGTCAGGGCCCCGAGGGGTGAACGGGGAGACCGAGCAGGCTGCGTGAGGTGCGTCGGTGGTTGGGGCGG